>NZ_JAHTKI010000055.1 GCF_019145475.1 Pseudomonas botevensis | reverse complement strand
TGCAACGGCTCGCCGATCTGCAAGGGCGCGGCGCGCAGCGATTCGCGAACGGCATGGAGGGCGTGGAACGGGTTCATCGTGCGCAGCTTCTGGTCTTCGCTCAGCAACTGGTAGTACAACACCAGCGTGCCGCCATTGATCGGTCTGAGGTGCGAGCCGGGGACGATGATCACGATCGGCAGTTTGGCGTCGACCTCGCCCTGAGTGATTGGATGCTGCGGCAGATCCGGCAGGTAGATGCTCAGGTCGGGACGGGTCCCGAGCCAGAACAGCACAATCACCTGACCGGCGGCGAACGAGTCATCGAACGGGATCTCGACCCGCACCTGCGCCAGATCGGGATCGAGAGCGCCCTGATTGGCCTCGATGGCTTTCGGCGCCAGCAGCCGCCGGGCTTCGCCGATGAC
>NZ_JAHTKI010000054.1 GCF_019145475.1 Pseudomonas botevensis | reverse complement strand
GCTGCCGGCCCAGCCGCTGGCGACGCGCAGCCAGCAAGTGGTCTGGTCGTTGGCCTGACCGTCGCGGTCCCAGTGGAACTGCACTTTGATGCGGCCGTACTGGTCGCAGTGGATTTCCTCACCGGCCGGGCCGGTGACGATGGCGGTCTGGCTGCCAAGGACTTTCGGTTTCGGGTGTTCGAGGGCCGGGCGGTAGTGCGCGTCCCACGGGGTGGCGAGGAAGCTGTTGCGGTAGCCCTGGTGGAAATCGCTTTTGTTGTCGGTGACGTCGCTGGTGACGTTTTCGCCGAGTACCTGCGGCTGTTTGCCTTCGTGCAGGACTTCGAGCAGCAGCCACAAATCATTCCATTCGGCGCGCGGGTGTTCGGCCAGGGTCATGAAGTGGCCGCTGGTCAGGGTCGGCTCGTCGCCCTTGCCCTCGACCAGCGTGTAGTCGCTGCGATGGCGCTCCAGGGCTCGGGTTGACAGCAGCTTGCCGCGCTCGCGGGTGGTGAAGCGGCCAGGGTAGTCGTAGTCTTCCAGATCCGGCATGAACGGGGACTTGACCGCTCCTTCGGGCAGGATCTTCGGTTTTTCGAAGTCGTAA
>NZ_JAHTKI010000053.1 GCF_019145475.1 Pseudomonas botevensis | reverse complement strand
TGGCCGCGCCGGTTCAAGTGGTCTGGCGCCATGCCGAACTGCCGGTTCGGGAGGTCGCGCCGGGGCAGTTGTCCGAGCAGCGTCTGGACCTGAGTCAGGCGCCGCTGATTCGCCTGCTGTATGCCCGTGATCCGGCCAATGGCCGGGTGCTGGGCACGCTGGTGTTCCATCACATCGCCCTGGATCACACCGCGCTGGACGTGGTGCGCGAGGAAATGCAGGCTTGTCTGCTGGGCCAGGCCGAAGCGTTGCCGGCCGCTGTGCCGTACCGCAACTACGTGGCCCAGGCGCGTTGGGGCATCAGCGAGGAAGAGCACGAAACGTTCTTCCGGCAGATGCTTGGCGACATCGAAGAGCCGACGCTGCCATTCGGCTTGCGCAACGTCAGCGGCACCGCCAGTGATGTCGAGGAAGTCTGCCTGCCATTGTCCGAGGCCCTTGCCCAGCGTCTGCGCAGTCAGGCGCGGAGCATGGGCATCAGTGTCGCCAGCCTGTTTCATCTGGCGTGGGCGCAGGTGCTGGCGGTGACCTCCGGGCAACGGAGCGTGGTGTTCGGCACCGTGCTGATGGGCCGCATGCAGGGCGGGGCGGGTGCCGACCGGGGGCTGGGGATGTTCATCAACACCTTGCCGCTGCGGGTCGACATCGGCGGGCAAACGGTGCGCGACGGGGTCAA
>NZ_JAHTKI010000052.1 GCF_019145475.1 Pseudomonas botevensis | reverse complement strand
TTTATTCCGCAAGGAGAGCACCCCATGGCAACACCAGCGTACATGTCGGTTACCGGCGAAAAACAAGGTCTGATCACTGCCGGCGCCTTCACCGCCGACTCCGTGGGCAACACCTACCAGGAAGGTCACGAAGACCAGGTCATGGTTCAGGCTTTCACCCACGACGTGATCATCCCGCGTGACCCACAATCCGGTCAGCCAACCGGTCAGCGCGTGCACAAGCCAGTCGTGATCACCAAGGTCTACGACAAGGCTTCGCCTCTGCTGCAAGCCGCTCTGACCTCCGGCGAGCGCATGAGCGAAATCGTTATCCAGTGGTATCGCACTTCGGCGCAAGGCACCCAAGAGCACTACTACACCACCAAACTGGAAGACGCGATCATCGTCGCCATCAACAACAAAATGCACAACTGCCAGGATCCAGGCAACGCGCACTTCACCCACCTGGAAGAAGTGCAGTTCACCTACCGCAAAATCACCTGGACCCACGAAGTATCCGGTACTTCGGGTTCCGATGACTGGCGTGCTCCAGTCGTTTAATTACGGCTGATCGTTACAAGCATCGACCAGCCCTGCTGGTCGATGTTGTTTACGCCCCTCCAGAATTTCGCGTGCGTTGGCACCTTGCGGTGGTCGACGAGCGCAGCATGTACGCACGAGGAACAAGGGATGTTCGCGCCGGCCAATGAAACCCACTTTGCCCTGACCATCGAAGGGCTTTCCAGCGACTTTCAGGTGTTATCCCTGCAAGGTCGGGAAGCCGTCAGCCAGCCGTTCGTCTTCGAGGTGGAGCTGGTCAGTGAGCAGCCGTCGCTGGATCTCGAAACCCTCCTGCACAAACCGGCCTTCCTGCAACTGTCGCCTGACGGCAGCGGCATCCATGGCCTGATCTACCGCGCCGCGCAAGGCGATTCCGGCAAGCGCCTGACGCGCTATTCGGTGACCCTGCGCCCGCAACTGGCGTACCTGGCGCATCGGGTCAACCAGCGTATTTTCCAGAACCTCAGCGTGCCGAAAATCATCGGCATGGTCCTGGAAGAGCACGGCATCCAGAGCAACGCCTACGCATTCAAGACCGGTTCGGTTTATCCCGAGCGCATCTACTGCGTGCAATACGATGAATCGGACCTGCATTTCATCCAGCGCCTGTGCGAGGAAGAAGGGATCCACTACCACTTCCAGCACAGCGCCACGGCCCACAAGCTGGTGTTCGGCGATGACCAGACGGTGTTCCCGAAACTGGCGCCCGTGGCCTACCAGCAAGACTCCGGCATGGTCGCCAGCAACCCGGTGATCAAGCGCTTCGACCTGCGCCTGGAAACCCGTACCAGCCGCACCACCCGCCGCGACTACGACTTCGAAAAACCGCGCATCACCCTCGAAAGCGAAAACCGTGGCGACGCCCTGCCCGACCTCGAGGACTACGACTACCCAGGCCGCTTCGTGGACCGCGAGCGCGGCAAGCACCTGGCCAAGCGTGCCCTCGAACGTCACCGCAGCGACTTCCAGCTCGCCGAGGGCAAGAGCGATCAGCCGCTGCTGGTCAGCGGGCACTTTCTCGCCCTGAGCGAACACCCGAAGGCCAAATGGAACGACCTGTGGCTGCTCACCGAAGTCCTCCACGAAGGCAAGCAGCCGCAAGTGCTGGAAGAATCGGTGTCCAGCGACACCACGGCGCTCAAGGACGATTTCCACCAGGGCTACCGCAACCGCTTCCAGGCCACGCCGTGGGACGTGCCCAACCGCCCGCCCCTGCGCCACCCGAAACCGCGCATCCTCGGCAGCCAGAGCGCCGTGGTCACCGGGCCGAAGGGCGAGGAAATCCACTGCGACGAATACGGTCGGGTGAAGGTGCAGTTCCACTGGGACCGCGAAGGCCAGGCCGACGACAAGACCAGTTGCTGGTTGCGCGTCTCCAGCGCCTGGGCCGGCGCCCAGTACGGCGGCATCGCCATCCCGCGCATCGGCATGGAAGTGCTGGTGACCTTCCTTGAAGGCGATCCCGACCAGCCGCTGATCAGCGGCTGCCTGTACCACAAGGAAAACACCG
>NZ_JAHTKI010000051.1 GCF_019145475.1 Pseudomonas botevensis | reverse complement strand
ACAGCCCTACAGCAAAACGATGGACGGAACCATGGGACACTTTGTAATCACCTTTCGCATCAAGAGTGATGAGACCTACCAGGATCGATATGAGTCATTTACAAAAAAAGTGAGAGATATTTCGGAAAAACTCTGGGAAGAAACCTCTTCCTTTTACGCGATCAAAGCTGCGGGCACGGCGCAAAGCGTATGCGATAAGCTGTATTTCGAAACAGACTTCGTCGAGTCGAAAGATCAGATGTTGGTGATTGATCTAGAGAAGAACGAAAAAGCATTGCGAGGCCCTGACATGTACCCGAACACCTTAGCCGCTTGCTTGGGGTTTTAAACCGAGCTTCACCTCAAGCTTCGCCAGCCTGTCTTCGCAAGCATTCAGGCTGGCCTCATTTAGGCTGATCCACTCAGCGGTCTGAGTAACACGAGCAACAGCTTCTTCATGAATTTCCCTCGCCTCTGCCAGCTTCGCTTCTTGTGCAATGACCAACTCAACAGCCTGGCGGTATTCGCTCTTCATACTCAGCTCCAGAACGTGCAGATTTGAATCAGCGCCAACAGCACACCCAGCTCGGAGCAAAGGGAGTGTTGGAGCTGAAAACGAAAAAGCCCCTGCAAATGCAGAGGCTTGGATAAGGCGAGTGAAAAAGCTAATTACCGATTTTAAACTTCACTGGCTTTAGTGGATTTACAGGTTTACCACCATTTTCATTGGGCGGGGGAAGTTCGCATGAAGGATCGTCACCGCCGCACTCGGGCAATTTTCTGGCTGCCTCCTTTGCAAGATCCTCTGTTTCCAAGGGGCCGTTTTTGATTTTGCCCTTACAATAAACAAACCATCCCTTACCAACACTAAAACCATTCAGTGGACCGCTATTTTCAACGCAAGCATCACTTGTTTTTGCCCGTTTCTCGGCGGCATTTTTTGTAGCGAATGCAATACCTTTCTTGCCACACCGGAGGAACCATCGCTCAACAATATCAAAGCCGTTAAAAGTACTCATAGTAAGCTCCATCTATCTAGAGCACCAAAATATAACATGCCTACCC
>NZ_JAHTKI010000050.1 GCF_019145475.1 Pseudomonas botevensis | reverse complement strand
ACCACCACCGTGAAGCTCACCGCTTCCGAAACGGCGGCTGAGGGTGGCACTGTTACTTACACCGCGACTGTCGGCGCTCCAGTGACCGGCTCGCCAGTGACCGTGACCCTGGCTAACGGCCAGAGCATCACCATCGAAGTGGGCAAGACCACCGGCACCGTGACCACCACTGCGCCGAACGATGCATTGACCGGTCATGCGCCGCTGACCAACGCGATCACCGATGTGAGCGGTGGTAACTACGAAAATCTGGTGGCTGATAAGACGCCGGTTTCGACCACTGTTACTGACACCGTCGACACGACCAACCTGTCGCTGAGTGCAACCGGCACCGTAGCCGAAGGTGGTTCGATTGTTTATACCGCGACCCTGACTAACGCCGCAGGTTCGCCGGTCACCGTGACCCTGTCGAACGGAGCCGTGATCACCATCGACGCTGGTAAAACCACCGGCACGGTGACCGTTCCGGCACCGGCAGATGACGTCTACAAAGACGCCGGCAAAGTCGAAGCGACCATTTCGACCGCTACCGGTGGCAACTTCGAAAATCTGGTGCCAAGCACTGTTCCGGCAGTAACTCAGGTCACCGACACCATCGACACCACCACCGTGAAGCTGACCGCTTCCGAAACGGCGGCTGAGGGTGGCACTGTTACTTACACCGCGACTGTCGGCGCTCCAGTGACCGGGTCGCCAGTGACCGTGACTCTGGCTAACGGCCAGAGCATCACCATCGAAGTGGGCAAGACCACCGGCACCGTGACCACCACCGCGCCGAACGATGCGCTGACTGGTCATGCGCCGCTGACCAATGCGATCACCGACGTGAGCGGTGGTAACTACGAAAATCTGGTTGCCGACAAGACGCCGGTTTCGACCACTGTTACTGACACCGTCGACACCACCAATCTGTCTCTGAGTGCAACCGGCACCGTGGCCGAAGGTGGTTCGATCATCTACACCGCCACCCTGACCAACGCCGCTGGCTCGCCAGTCACCGTGACTCTGTCGAACGGCGCCGTGATCACCATCGATGCCGGTAAAACCACTGGCACGGTGACCGTTCCGGCACCGGCAGATGACGTCTACAAAGACGCTGGCAATGTGCAGGCCACGATCACCAACGCCACCGGCGGCAACTTCGAAAACCTGGTGCCAAGTACCACGCCGGCCGTGACCAGCGTCACCGACACCATCGACACCACCACCGTTAAGTTGACCGCTTCAGAAACGGCGGCCGAGGGTGGCACCGTCACCTACACCGCGACCGTCGGCGCGCCGGTAACTGGCTCGCCGGTGACCGTGACCCTGGCAAACGGCCAGAACATCACCATCGAAGTGGGTAAAACCACTGGCACCGTGACTACCACTGCGCCAAACGACGCTTTGACTGGTCATGCTCCGTTGACCAACGCGATCACCGACGTGAGCGGTGGTAACTACGAGAATCTGGTCGCCGACAAGACGCCGGTCAGCACCACCGTCACCGACACCATCGACACCACCAACCTGTCGCTGAGCGCGACCGGTTCCGTAGCCGAAGGTGGTTCGATTGTTTACACCGCAACCCTGACTAACGCTGCTGGCTCGCCAGTCACCGTGACTCTGTCGAACGGCGCAGTGATCACCATCGATGCCGGTAAAACCACCGGTACGGTGACCGTCCCAGCCCCTGCTGACGATGTGTACAAAGACGCAGGCAAAGTCGAAGCAACCATTTCGACCGCCACGGGCGGCAGCTTCGAGAATCTGGTGCCGAGCACTGTTCCGGCAGTGACTCAGGTCACCGACACAATCGACACCACCACGGTCAAACTGACCGCGACAGAGTCGGCGGCGGAAGGTGGCACCGTCACTTACACCGCGACTGTCGGCGCTCCCGTCACCGGCTCGCCAGTGACCGTGACTCTGGCTAACGGCCAGAGCATCACCATCGAAGTGGGCAAAACCACCGGCACCGTGACCACCACCGCGCCGAACGATGCGCTGACTGGTCATGCGCCGCTGACCAATGCGATCACCGATGTGAGCGGGGGCAACTACGAAAATCTGGTTGCCGACAAAACCCCTGTTTCGACCACTGTCACCGATACCGTCGACACGACCAACCTGTCGCTGAGTGCAACCGGCACCGTGGTCGAAGGTGGTTCGATTGTTTACACCGCGACCCTGACCAACGCTGCTGGCTCGCCAGTAACTGTGACTCTGTCGAATGGCGCCGTCATCACCATCGACGCCGGCAAAACCACCGGCACCGTCACCGTTCCGGCCCCTGCCGATGACGTCTATAAAGACGCCGGCAAAGTCGAAGCAACCATTTCGACCGCAACCGGCGGCAACTTCGAAAATCTGGTACCAAGCACCGTTCCGGCAGTGACTCAGGTCACCGACACAATCGACACCACCACCGTTAAGTTGACCGCTTCAGAAACGGCGGCCGAGGGTGGCACCGTCACCTACACCGCGACCGTCGGCGCGCCGGTAACTGGCTCGCCAGTGACCGTGACCCTGGCAAACGGCCAGAACATCACCATCGAAGTGGGTAAAACCACTGGCACCGTGACTACCACTGCGCCAAACGACGCTTTGACTGGTCATGCTCCGTTGACCAACGCGATCACCGACGTGAGCGGTGGTAACT
>NZ_JAHTKI010000004.1 GCF_019145475.1 Pseudomonas botevensis | reverse complement strand
GGTGACCCAGACAATGGCCAGCAGAATGGCGAGTGGCCATTCCAGTTCCGCGTATTCCTTGGTGGTGGTGTAACCCAGCGGCAAGGTAATGATCGCGCCGACGATCACCGCTTGCCATCCCCAGAAGGTGAAGGCCGCGAGGCTGTCGGAAATCAGTCGCGTCTGGCAGGTTCGCTGCACGACATAGTAGGAAGTGGCAAACAGTGCACATCCACCGAAGGCAAAAATCACCAGGTTTGTGTGCAACGGGCGCAGGCGTCCAAAGCTCGTCCACGGCAGGCCGAAATTCAACTCCGGCCAGACCAGTTGCGAGGCGATGAAGACACCGAGCCCCATGCCAAGGATCCCCCAGACCACCGTCATGATGGCGAACTGGCGGACTACCTTATAGTTATAAGCAGTCGGACTGATTGCTGTGCTCATTCTAAGGTTCCACGGTTTGGGTGTTTTATTAGGATTAAAATCGGCCGCAAGTATGGAGAAAGCAGGGGGTCATTGCAACGCGCCATGACCTGGGTCAATGCGTTCCAGCGCTGATTCTGCGGCCTTTCCATGCGCCGCGTAAGGACAAAATCGGCCTCGAAAAAAATCGTTCGGCGGATGAAAAAAATGCAGGGTCCGGATCGCATGCAACCGGGTGGGCGGGAAAGGCGAGATCGGAGACGGACGGTCATTTGCGCGACAGCCGGTATCTACCGGCGCTTGCAGCCTGATCGGTCAGCCGATTCGTCGATCACGGTGCCCGGGGTCGACCTGGAACCGGCACATGCCAGTCCGCATCGGGCAAGCGTAGACCCGAATCCGGGGATACGAAAGGCAGGTTGCAGAGGGGGTGCGACAATGCGTCGCAAAGGGGAAGGGGACTGCCGCATTCGATCGAATGCGGCAGGGAAACGCGGGAGGGTTACTCTTTCTGGCCTTCGGCTTGCAGATTTTCTGTATTCAATCCGTGCGACAGGCTGTATACATAAGCCGCCAGCAATTGCACTTTATCGTTGCCGAGCAGTTCGCTCTGTGCTGGCATGTGACCCTGACGACCATGGCGGATGGTCTGTTCGAGTTGGGTCAGGCTGGTGCCGTAGATGAAACCGGCCGGATGCGTCAGATTCGGCGCACCCATGGCTTCAGTGCCTTGGCCGTTTGCCCCATGACAGGCTACGCAGGTGGTGCTGAACGCTTGCTGTCCGGCCTGCACATCGGCCTTACTGTCAGCCGGCAACGGCAACCCGGCCAGTTCGTGACGCACATAGGCCGCCACGTTCTTCACCCCGGCTTCGCCCAACACTTCACCCCAGGCTGGCATGGCCGCCATCCGGCCACCCATGATGGTGGTCTTGATGGTCTCGGCACTGCCGCCCCAGCGCCAGTCCTTGTCGGCCAGGTTCGGGAAGCCGAAGGCACCCTTGGCGTCCGAGCCGTGGCACACCGAGCAGTTGGAGGCGAACAAGCGGCCACCCATTTTCAGCGCCTGCGGATCCTTCGCCACTTCTTCCACCGGCATGGCGGCGAATTTGGCGAAGATCGGCCCGAATTTGGCGTCGGCCTTGCTCATCTCCTTTTCCCACTCGTGGACGCCGGTCCAGCCGTCCTCGTAGCCGGGCAGGATGCCTTTCCAGTTTCCGAGGCCCGGATACAGGATCAGGTAGCCCACGGAAAACACCAGCGTGCCGGCGAACAGCATGAACCACCACTGCGGCAGCGGGTTGTCGTACTCCTCGATGCCGTCGAAGCTGTGGCCCATGGTCTGGTCGACGCTGCCCTTGGTTTCGCCCCGGCGGGTGCCGATCAGCAGCCAGGTCAGGCCGATCAGGCTGCCGATGGTCAGTACGCAGATCCACGTACTCCAGAAGGTGGTCATGGCCGGGTACTCCTTGGTTCAGGTGCTAGGGTTGTGTCGGGTTGTGGTTCGTCGGCGAACGGCAGCAGGCGCGCTTCGGCGAATTCCGGCGTGCGCTTGCGGTTGAACACCCAGAGGGTCAGGCCGACGAAGGCCACGAACACCACGACCGTGCCGAGGCCGCGAATCAGCCCCGCGCTCATTTCAAAGACCATGGCTCACCTCTTGCTCTTGATCGCAGTGCCGAGCACTTGCAGGTAGGAGACCAGGGCGTCCATCTCGGTCTTGCCCTTGAGGCTGGCCACGGCGCCGCTGATGTCGTCGTCGGTGTACGGCACGCCGAGGGTGCGCATGACCTTGAGCTTGGTTTCGGTGTGGCTGCTGTCGACCGCTTGCGTGACCAGCCACGGGTAGGCCGGCATCTTCGATTCCGGGACGACGTTGCGCGGGTTGTACAAGTGCGCGCGGTGCCAGTCATCGGAGTAACGCGCGCCAACCCGGGCCAGGTCCGGACCGGTACGCTTGGAGCCCCACAGGAACGGGTGGTCCCAGACGCTTTCACCGGCCACCGAGTAGTGCCCGTAGCGTTCGGTTTCGGCACGGAACGGCCGGATCATCTGCGAGTGGCAACCGACGCAGCCTTCGCGGATGTAGATGTCGCGGCCTTCGAGTTGCAGCGCGGTGTAGGGCTTCATGCCTTCCACCGGCTTGTTGGTCACGTCCTGGAAGAACAGCGGGACGATCTGGGTCAGGCCGCCGATGCTCACGGCGAACACCATCAGCAGCATCAGCAGGCCGACGTTCTTTTCAATCGTTTCGTGTTTCATGGCGAACTCCTCAGGCCATCTGCGCGGCAGCAACGACATCAGCAGGCTGCGAGGCCCGCACGGTGCGCCAGGTGTTGTAAGCCATCAGCAACATGCCGCTGAGGAAGATCGCCCCGCCAATCAACCGCACGATGAAGCCTGGGTGGCTGGCCACCAGGGTTTCGACGAAGGAGTAGGTCAGCGTGCCGTCTTCGTTCACCGCACGCCACATCAGACCCTGGGCGATGCCGTTGACCCACATCGAGGCGATGTAGAGCACGGTGCCGATGGTGGCGAGCCAGAAGTGCGCAGAAGTGTTGATCAGGCCGATGCTGTGCATCTGCTCGCGGCCGAAGACTTTCGGGATCATGTGGTACAGCGCGCCGATGGAAATCATCGCCACCCACCCGAGGGCGCCGGCGTGGACGTGGCCGATGGTCCAGTCGGTGTAGTGGGAGAGGGCGTTGACGGTCTTGATCGCCATCATCGGGCCTTCGAAGGTCGACATGCCGTAGAACGCCAGCGACACCACGAGGAAGCGCAGGATCGGGTCGCTGCGCAACTTATGCCAGGCGCCCGAGAGCGTCATCATGCCGTTGATCATCCCGCCCCAACTTGGCGCCAGCAGGATCAGCGACATCACCATGCCCAGCGACTGCGCCCAGTCCGGCAGCGCGGTGTAGTGCAGGTGGTGAGGGCCGGCCCAGATGTACAGGGTGATCAGTGCCCAGAAGTGGACGATCGACAGGCGATAGGAATACACCGGACGCTCGGCCTGTTTCGGCACGAAGTAGTACATCATCCCGAGGAAACCGGCAGTGAGGAAAAAGCCTACGGCGTTGTGGCCGTACCACCATTGCACCATTGCGTCGGTCGCGCCGGCGTACAGCGAGTAGGACTTGGTGAAACTCACCGGCAACTCAAGGTTGTTGACGATGTGCAGAATCGCCACGGTGATGATGAACCCGCCGAAGAACCAGTTGCCCACATAGATGTGCTTGGTCTTGCGCTGCATGATCGTGCCGAAGAACACGATGGCGTAGGCGACCCAGACGATGGTGATCAGGATGTCGATCGGCCATTCCAGCTCGGCGTATTCCTTGGAGCTGGTGTAACCCAGCGGCAGGCTGATGGCCGCCAGGAGGATCACCAGTTGCCAGCCCCAGAAGCAGAACGCGGCGATTTTTGGCGCGAACAATTGCGTCTGGCAGGTGCGCTGCACCGAGTAGAACGAACTGGCGAACAGCGCGCAGCCGCCGAACGCGAAGATCACCGCGTTGGTGTGCAGCGGGCGCAGGCGGCCGAAACTGGTCCAGGGCAAGTTGAAGTTGAGTTCGGGCCAGACCAATTGGGCCGCGAGAAAAACCCCGAGCCCCATGCCGACGATGCCCCACACCACCGTCATAATGGCGAATTGGCGGACCACCTTGTAGTTGTAGGCGGTACTGATAGAAGTGTTCATGGTTCCCCATCCACGGTTCAGCCGAAGCGAGCGCGCCCGCTAAAAGCAGCGCGCCCTTCGCCTGGAGTTATAGGCAGACTAAAAGCGAGGCAAGCATGGACAAACAGCACAAGGCCAGTATTGACGGGGATCAATGGGCGCAGTGCGTGCGGGATCATGGGTGGCTTTGGGATGCGGCTGTCGGGGAGGCTTCGGCGACCCTCATCCTCGCCCATGGTGCGGGTGCGCCGATGGACAGCGAGTGGATGACGGATGTGGCTGGGCGCCTTGCCGGGCTTGGCGTCAATGTGTTGCGGTTTGAGTTTCCGTACATGGCGCAGCGGCGGGTTGATGGCGGCAAGCGCCCGCCGAATCCTGCGCCGAAGTTGCTGGAATGCTGGCGTGAGGTGTATGGCTTGGTGCGACTTCATGTCGCTGGGCCACTGGCGATTGGCGGCAAGTCGATGGGTGGGCGGATGGCGAGTTTGCTGGCGGATGAGCTTGGTGCTGATGCGTTGGTTTGCCTGGGTTATCCGTTTTATGCGGTTGGGAAACCGGAGAAGCCTCGGGTCGAACATCTGGCTGCTTTGAGGACGCGGGCGCTGATTGTGCAGGGTGAGCGGGATGCGCTTGGCAATCGGGAGGCGGTTGAGGGGTATTCGTTATCGCCGGGGATTGAGGTGTTTTGGTTGGGGGCGGGGGATCATGATTTGAAGCCGCTCAAGGTTTCCGGGTTTACGCATGAGCAGCATTTGGCTTCGGCGGCGGAGAAGGTTGCCGGGTTTCTTCGGTGAGGCTTTTTTGGGGGGCATATCCGTTGCTGCGGTAACGGCTACTTAGGGTTTCGCCCTTACGGCGACTCACTTTTTTGACAAACGCCTCAAAAAAGTAAGCAAAAAAACGCTTACGGCTCCTGCGTTCGGCCCGCTCGCTGGGGCTCGGGGTTCCTTCGCTCCGGGATTCATCCGGGAGGCATCGCCTACGGTTTGCTTCGCTGCACCTCCTCTCGATGTGTTTGGCTTCGCCAAACGGTCGCTGCGCTCCCACCCCCGGACGAATCCCTCCACTCAGCCTTCCGACGTCGCCCGAAGATCAAAAGCGGTACTCGAGCTAACGCTCATCGTGTTGAGTGGTTTGGCGAACGGTTTGCTTTCAGTGTCGAGCTTACCCCTCTCCCCAAGGAGAGGGAGCCGAATGGGTAGCTTTCAAGCGTGAGTTCAACTCGGTATCCCACGTCGGCGTACTTCTCCCAAACACCTCGGTCAGTTCCCTCTCCCACGGGGAGAGGGCTAGGGTGAGGGGGAAGATTTCACTGACACGCCACAAAAACTGAAAGCTCTTCCAGCCCAGCATTTTCAGCGCATAAACACCAATGCGTGACGATGTTTAAAGCACACAAACCGTTACGCCATAAGGGCTACAACACCTTGCGTCGTTGCCTACGGCTACGCCAGAATCCGCCGGCTTACGCGGCTTGGAGAGGGCTATATCGTTTCCCTGTCACTGAAAAACAGTGATCGGGTTTGGTAGCCCGCTTTCTTGACAGCTGTGTGGCGTCACCTTATGCAGTCTCATTTTTTGGGCTGCGCTTTATATGGTGGCCATGCGTGGGGCTCCCTCGGGGGCGCCGGGGGTTTCTCTGTCTTGACCGGTCTACCAACCCACGTATGGCCGCCACCCTTCGTTTGGTAGCGAAAGTGTCGGCTCTTCAATTTTTTCAAGATGGAGAGTCCTTATGTTCAAAATCACGCCAAACCCACCAGAAACCGATCCAGTCCCCCACGACCCCGCGCTTGAGTCTCAAAAGACAAAAGACGCCGTTGACCGCGCACTCGACTTTTACTTGGGCCCGGAAGCTCCGAAGTGCTTCCCACCCAAGACCCGCCCCATTTACATGGTCGATCCCACGCTGGATGACGAAACGCTGCTGGTCGAAGCCTGTGAATCCCTGTCATCAGCCAACGCCATGGCCGGCAATATCGCCAACTCGGTGAACGGCCCGGAGCGCAAACCGCTGCTGGCGCTGCAACAGTTAATCATGCTGAACGAGCTGTTGGTGAATCGACTGCTGGACAGGCTGCGTTTGCCGCAGTAATCGCCAGCTCTGACGTTGTACGTTTCAGCGGGGTAATAAAAAGCCCGGACGCTTTCACGTTCCGGGCTTTCAAAATCACGAGATTGATGCTCCTCAATAATCGGGAAGCAGCCGGCCAGTGATCACAAATTTATCGAACGCTTTCTGTCCATCACGGGCCGCTCGCTGCACATCAAGGAATGTCAGTTCACCTCGGACCTCCTTTCTCACAGGTTTGTCGGTCCTGACCATCGGATCCTGCGTAGGTGATGTATTCATGTTGGCTAGCCCGTGTGAATAAGTTTGAACGACAAAGTAGAGACGGACTTCATCGCGTGCCAGTCAGTCGGGTCTGATTCAGTTGTAGGCACTATCCGCGCTTTTCGAATGAGATTTTCGCCGGCAGGCTGGGCCTCTTCGCGGGCAAGCCCGCTCCCACAATGATGGTGGTGTTGCGAGGTTTTGTGGTCAATGCGAAACGACTGTGGGAGTGGGCTTGCCCACGAAGAGGGCGGTTCTGGCCACATCAATTTCAGACAGGCAATAAAAAACCCGGAAGCTCTCGCAATCCGGGTTTTTTGTTTTGCCAATCCAATCAGCGGTTAAACCGCTCCACCAACGAATACTGCGTATTGGCCGTCTTGGTCAGCTCTTCACTCAGCAACGCCGAGTTATGCGCCTGTTCCGAGGTCTGGTCCGCCAGTTCCGAGATGTTGCTGATGTTGCGGCTGATTTCTTCAGCCACCGCACTTTGCTCTTCGGTCGCAGCGGCGATCTGGGTGGTCATGTCGGTGATGTTGGCCACCGCTTCGCTGATCCCCACCAGGGCCTGATCCGCTTCCAGAACTCGTGACACACCTTCTTCGGCCTGGCGATGCCCGGCTTCCATGGTCTGTACGGCGCTGGTGGCGGTTTGCTGCAGCTTGGCGATCAGGGCGTGGATTTGCCCGGTCGATTCGCTGGTGCGTTGTGCCAGTTGGCGGACTTCGTCGGCCACCACGGCAAAGCCGCGGCCCATCTCGCCGGCACGCGCTGCTTCAATCGCAGCGTTGAGGGCCAGCAGGTTGGTCTGGTCGGCGATGCCTTTGATCACGTCGACCACGCCGCCGATTTCGTCGCTGTCCCGGGCCAGTTGGGTGACGGTCAGGCCGGTTTCACCCACGACTACCGACAGGCGCTGGATGGCTTCGCGGGTTTCTCCGGCGATGTCGCGGCCGCGACCGGTCAGGCGATTGGCTTCCTGGGTGGCGTCGGCGGTGCGCTGCACGTGGCTGGCGACTTCCTGGGTGGTGGCGGCCATCTGGTTGACGGCGGTGGCGACCTGTTCGGTTTCCACGCGCTGGCGTTCCAGGCCGCTGGAGCTGTTGTGCGCCAGGGCATCGGACTGCTTGGCCTGATCGGTCAGGTGCTCGGCGGTGTCCTGCAGACGGGTCAGGCAGGTTTTCAGACGCGCTTCCTGGCTGAGAATCGACATCTCCAGTCGTGCCTGCGCGCCACGGCTGTCGGTGTACATCTGCGCGATCAGCGGGTCGGACGTGGTCTGCTCGGCCAGACGCAGCAGGCGCTTGAGCCCGCGTTGCTGCCATTGCAGGCCCATCAGGCCCAGCGGCACCGAAAGACCGGCGGCGAGGGCGAAGCCCCACTGCGAGTTCAGGGTCGCGCCGATCATGAAGCTCAGTTGACTGACCAGAATGAACGGCAGCCAGTCCTGCAGCACCGGCAGCCATTTGTCTGCTTTTGGAATCGCCGACTTGCCCTGGTTGATGCGTTGATAGAGCGCTTCGGCACGGCGGATCTGTTCGGCGGTGGGTTTGACCCGCACCGACTCGTAACCGACCACCTGACTGCCTTCGAACACCGGTGTCACATAGGCGTTGACCCAATAATGGTCACCGGTCTTGCAGCGGTTCTTGACAATGCCCATCCATGGCAAGCCTTGTTTCAGTGTGCCCCACATGTGCGAAAACACCGCCGCCGGGACGTCGGGATGACGGACCAGGTTGTGCGGCGCACGGATCAGTTCCTCACGCGAAAACCCGCTGATCTCGACGAAAGCGTCGTTGCAGTAGGTGATCACGCCTTTGGCGTCGGTTGTGGAAATCAACCGCTGTTGAGCCGGGAATGTCCGTTCGCGTTGTGTAATGGGCTGGTTATTACGCATGGTTTTTCAATCCGCAAGGCTTTGAAAGGTTGTCGGCGGTCGCAGGAAATTATTGAAGTTTTTTTTCAGTAATAAGTACGGCGTCGCAAAACGGGTCTTGCTTCAGCCAGCAAGCATCGGATAGGTGAACAGGCCGAAATGCAGCAGGTTCAGGCCAAAATGCGTGGCGATCGCCGCGCCGAGCCCGCCGAAACGATAGGCCAGACCATAGCCGACGCCTGCCAGGCTCGCCAGCAGTACCCATTGCCAGCCCGCGCCCAGATGCACCAGGCCGAACAGCAGGGAGGCCAGCAGCAGCGCCAGGTTGTCGCCGTAAGGCAAGTGTTTGAAGCTACGGCTCAAGCCGCCCTGTATATAGCCGCGAAACAGCGCCTCCTCGACCAGCGTCACCAGCAACAGATTGTTCAGCACCCATAGCCACGCCTGATCCGGCCATTTTGGTGCCCAGGCAATCATGCCCAGCAACACAGCGCCGCCCAGCGCCAGAATCACGCTCAACGTCAGTGCCAGCGCGGTGGCGTACACCGTCAGGCGCAACGAGCGGCGTGCGACGATCCACGGGCACACCAGCAGCAGCCAGAAGCCGATCAGCGGCTTGTCCAGGTTCAGGTACATCGAAAACGGCACGGCGTTGTCGGTGAAACGCTGCGGTTCGATGGCCCGCCCGTTATAGAAGCCGGGCAGCCAATGCATGGCCAGCGCGAGGGCCAGCACGACGAACAGGCCGTGACCGAGAAAACGCGCCACGGGCAACTTCTGCTGGCGCACGGCAAAACCCGCGAACAGCAGCAAGGCCACGGAAATCAGTGCCAGCCAACCGAGCTGACCGAAGCTCAGCGCCAGTCCGTAACCGAGGCTGAGAAGGGCGAGGTAGAGCCATGGCAAAGCCGTCATGGAAAGTCCTTGAGCACAATTTGTGGGAGGGCTTTCTACACGGCTGGACGCGTGGGGACAAGTGAAGGTGACGGGGAAAACCGGGACGGCTCACAAATCCCGGTTTCTGTTCGGCGAGGGTTCAGCGCAGATTGAGTTTCGCCGCCGCACGCTCAGTGATCTCGGTCCGCAACTTCAGCGAAGGCGCAGCCTTGAGTCGGGCTTGTTCGATGATCCGGCCCGGCGCGGTGTCTGGGCTGCCGGCATCGAACGGTGGCGCCGGGGCGTATTCCAGTTGCAGTTGCACCAGTTGTGCGGTGTCGGCGTCGAACAGTTCCGTCGCCAGGGTCAGGGCAAAATCGATCCCCGCCGTGATGCCGCCGCCGGTAAACAGATTGCCGTCACGCACGACCCGATCCTTGACCGGGATCGCGCCGAGGGTCGCCAGCAAATCGTGGTAGGCCCAGTGCGTGGTCGCGCGCTTGCCCTGCAACAGCCCAGCCGCGCCGAGCACCAGCGAACCGGTACACACCGACGTCACGTATTTTGCCTGCTCGGCCTGGGATTTGATGAACGCCAGGGTCTGCGCGTCTTCCATCAGCGCCCCGACACCCGCGCCGCCGGGAATGCAGATCACATCCAGGGCCGGACAATCCTCGAAGCTGGTGGTCGGTTTCAGCAGCAGACCGGTGCTGGCGGTGACCGGCACCAGGTCCTTCCAGATCAGATGCGTCTGCACACCCGGCAGCGAGGCCAACACCTCGTATGGGCCGGTGAGGTCGAGTTGCTGCACCTGAGGAAACAACAGAAAACCGATCTGCAACGTCATGGCTTTACTCCGTCAAAAGGGGTGGACGGCTTCACTGTAGGCGCGTAGGTTTTGGCGCATACGCCAATAAGCCCACGAATTACGCCAAATGCCGAAAATCATCCACGTACTCGCGTTCGCCAATGTGCAATTGCTCGACGTTACCGGGCCGTTGCAGGTATTCGCCTCGGCCAACGACATTGCCCGCCAGCAGGGTTTGCCTGCGCCTTACGCGCCAGCGGTGATCGCCAGCGGTGGCGGGGCGGTGAATTCGTCCGCCGGATTGGCGATGTTGGCCGGGCCGCTGCCGGAGCAGCCCAGCGATACCCTGATCATCGCCGGTGGCTGGGGCGTCTATGCCGCTGCTGAAGACGCCGAGTTGGTGAGTTGGGTGCGTGAACACGCGAACGGCTGCCGGCGTGTGGCCTCGGTCTGCACTGGCGCGTTTCTGCTGGCGGCCAGTGGTTGGCTCGACGGTCGCCGGGTCGTCACTCACTGGACTCGTTGCGAGCAACTGGCGCAGAAACACCCGCGCTTGCAGGTCGAGCCGAACCCGATCTTCATCAACGACGGCCCGGTGTGGACCTCGGCAGGCGTCACCGCCGGCATCGATCTGGCGCTGGCCATGGTCGAAGACGACCTCGGTCGCGACATGGCCCTGGACGTTGCCCGGCAACTGGTGGTGTTCCTCAAGCGCCCCGGCGGGCAATCGCAGTTCAGCGTGACCCTGTCCCTGCAAAAACAAGGTAACCGTTTCGACGACCTGCACGCCTGGATCGCGGAAAACCTGACCTGCGACCTGGGCATCCCGACCCTCGCCGAGCAGGCCGGTATGAGCGAGCGCAGCTTCGTGCGTCACTACCGCGCCGACACCGGCCAGACCCCGGCCCGGGCCATCGAACTGATCCGCGTCGAAACCGCCCGCCGTCTGCTCAGCGATACCGGTCTGCCGATCAAACGGGTCGCGGCCAATTGCGGATTTGGCAGCGAAGAGACGTTAAGACGCAGCTTCCTGCGGGCCATGGGGGTGACGCCGCAGGCTTATCGGGAGCGGTTTTCGGTTAGTGCAGCAACAGATCCAGCAATGCCTTGAGGGTTTGTTGCATGGTCATTAAATGGGTTTGAGAAGGGCGTGATGTTTCAGAATGGTTCCATACAACTTGATCGGGTCATTAAGGATTCCGTAGACGTATAGAGCGAGGCTGATCGCCATGCACAGCGCCAGTAAACAAGGAGCAAATTGGTTAATAAAAGAGGCAGGGGTGATGGTGGGCTTCATGACGTGCCGAAGGACGAACCCCATTATTATGAGGAGAATCGAAAGTACGATCAGGAGGATGGTGTACCCCGAGAACGCGACCCTTTGTAGGGCGGAGCTGAACGTACCGAGTAAAGTGAACCCCAGTACTATCGTAAAAAAAGCGGTCCCACCGGTAAGGAACGTCAAGTTTTTCGAAACCTGATTGATGGTGTCTACGGAACCTTTATCCCACACGTAGATGGTGAGCATGCAAGACCACACGATAAAGAACGGCAAGGTACTGGCAAGCAACTTGTCGCGTACCATGCCATTGATATCGATAAGGTCTGCTACAAGCTTATTGGTATTGACGAGCTCGGCAATCCATTGATAAGCGTCGGATACGATAAAGGGCCCAATCAAAAAGTAGCCGACGACACCGCCTGCGATAGAACACATCCATAAAACCCAAAGCCGGTACTTTTTGTAGATATCCATTACGACATGGACATTTGCCGATAAGTTGTTCAATTCGATTCTCGATTTTAGGAGGGTACGGGTAGGTGAGTTTGCTACTGAGGAAACCGTCTGGTTTATGAGGTTTTAAGCCTCGGCTTCCGCCACCTGATTGAAATACTTCGCCCGATCCGGCGTAAACGTCACCACCATCTTCGTCCGTGAGCAGGTCATGACCCGCTCGGAACCCAGATCAATATCCAGATCCTCCCCACGCAACCCCTGCCACTGCGCAAGGTATTTCAGCGAGCCGTATTTTTCATTCTTCTTCAGGCTGCGGCTCACGCCACCTTTCCAGCCGAGTACCGGCAGTTCATCGGCACTGCAGCGTTGGGCGAGGTCGGGGAAGCGGGCGGCGCGCTGGCGGCCGATCTCCCAGCATTTGATGAGGCCCTTGTCGGCGGCTTCCCACAGTTCGTCGCGGGTCAGGCCGGTGCGCAGTGGGGTGTCGATCTGACGGTGGATGCGTTGGCTCATTCTGGTTCCTTGAATCGGGTTTTATTGGACAGCTCCGCTGTGCCCGTTGCGGTGGATGGTAGGGGGGGATGTAACAGCTGGCAACAAGGTATTTCGGCGTGTAAGTGCGAGTTGTGAGCCAAGCGTTACACGGGGTCTGGCAGGTTGTTGTAGGCCTCGCCATCAACAAGTTGTATCGAAGGTAATCGATTGTGTGGGCCAGCCCTTTAATCGCAAGGGGCGAGAGTGTTTACCGTTCGTAGGTTGCCATCCTACAAACGGCGGTTGGGGTGGGGATCTTTCTTACAGGCTCTGGCGAAGAATGATGACTACGGCTGCCAGTAATTCTTCTCCCCACTCAACTTGCGATCCAGAAAACTCGCCGCACTGATCAGCGCCAGGTGCGTCAGCGCTTGCGGCGTGTTGCCCAGATGTCGGCCATGACTGTCGAACTCTTCGGCATACAGCCCCAGCGGGTTGGCATAGCGCAGCAGTTGTTCGAACTCCAGGTGGGCCTTGTCCAGTTGACCGGCGCGGGCCAGGCATTCGACGTACCAGAACGAACACGCGGCGAAGGCGCCTTCGGTGCCGCTCAGTCCGTCGATGCCGGTGTCGTCGTTGCGGTAGCGGTAGACCATGCCGTCGCGCACCAGGTGTTTTTCGATGGCTTGCAGGGTCGAGAGCCAGCGCGGGTCCTTGGCGCTGACGAAACGCACCAGCGGCATCAGCAGCATCGAACCGTCGAGAGCGGTGCCGCCCTGGTATTGCACGAAATGCCCGCGTTCCTCGTCCCAGAAGTTGTCCCAGATGTCGGCGTAGATCGCCTGGCGTGTCTGGTCCCAACGGGCGAACGGGGCGGGCAGCGAGCGCTTCGAGGCCAGGCGGATTGCCCGGTCCAGCGCCACCCAGCACATCAGCCGCGAGTGCAGGAAGTCATGTTGCTCACCGCGCATTTCCCAGATGCCGACATCCTGGGTCTGCCACGTCTCACAGACTTGATTGACGACTTCCCCGACATGGCGCCAGCCCTCGTGGGAAATCGCGTCGCCGTATTTGTTGACCAGATACACCGCGTCCATCAGTTCGCCGAAGATGTCGAGCTGGATCTGGTCATAGGCGCCATTGCCGATCCGTACCGGTTGTGCGCCGCCGTGGCCGGACAGGTGCGTCAGCTCGACCTCCGGCAGTTCCTGACGTCCGTCGACGGCATACAGGATGTTCAATTTCATCGGTTTGCCGGTGCAGTCGCTGACCCGCCCGCGCAACCAGCGCATGTAATCGTTGGCTTCGTTGACGAAACCCAGGCGCATGAAGGCGTAGACGGTGAACGAGGCATCGCGGATCCAGGTGTAGCGGTAGTCCCAGTTGCGCTCGCCGCCGACGGTTTCCGGCAGACCGAACGTGGCGGCGGCGAGGATCGCACCATGCTGACGCGAGGTCAGCAGCTTCAGGGCGAGGGCCGAACGATGAACCATTTCCCGCCAGCGTCCGCGATAGATCGATTGACCGATCCAGTCGCGCCAGAACTTCAGGGTGCGCTCCAGGCACAAGTCCCCGGCGCCTTCGGCAAAGCGCGGATCGTCGCTGGCGCCGAGCATGAATGCCGCCGTTTCATCCTGCTTGAGCGTAAAACTCGCGACCGCTGCGTGCGCGTCAATCCGCAACGGCTGATCCGACGCCAGCCGCAACGATGGCTGGCCGCTGGCGCTGAAGGTCACGTCCTGCTTGTCCATCTGCGCGTGGGTGGTGGCGCGGGCGTAGTCGTGGCGCACCGCGCAACGCATATTGAATGTCGCCTCACCGCTGACCACCCGCACCCGGCGCATCAACAGCGGCAAGGCATCGTCGTTGTCGCCGATCGGCAGCAGGTCGGTGATTTCCACCACCGCGCGTTCGCTGAGCCAGCGGGTTTGCAGGACGTTGGTGTCGGGCAGGTAGATCTGCTCGCGCCGGGCATCGGGCAGGTCCGGTGCGAGCTGGAAAATCCCGGCATCGGGCGTGTCCAGCAGCGAACAGAAGATCGACGGGCTGTCGAATTCCGGCCAGCAGAAAAAGTCCACGCTGCCCTTGTCGTTGACCAGCGCCGCACTGCGCAGGTCGCCGATGATGCCGTGGGCGTCGATCGGACTTTGTCGTTCGGAAGGATGCTCAGCCATTGCCACGAAACTCCGGATAAAGACTCATGCCGCCGTCGATGAACAGGGTGGTGCCGACGATGTAATCGGCCAGATCGGAGGCGAGAAACACCACCGCGTTGGCCACGTCCTCGACATCGCCGATGCGGCCGTAGGGAATCAGTTTGAGCAGCTCCTGCCCGGCCTGGCCCTCGGTGGCCTGGGTGTTGATTGCCGTGCGAATCGCCCCCGGCGCAATGCCGTTGATGCGAATCCGCTGCGGGCTGACTTCCTGGGCCAGGCTCTGCATCAACAGGTCGACGCCGCCCTTGGACGCCGCGTAGTTCACATGCCCGGCCCAGGGAATGCGCTGGTGCACCGAACTCATGTGAATGATCTTGCCGGCCGCCCGGGATACGCCTTCGCGGATGCCCTGGCGGTTGAAAATCCGCAACGCGGCACGGGCACAGAGGAACTGGCCGGTGAGGTTGACGCCGATCACCGTGTTCCATTCGTCCAGGGTCATGTCGACGGCGGGCGCATCTTTTTGCAGGCCGGAATTGGCGACGAGAATGTCCAGCGAACCGAAGGCATCGAGGGTCTGCCGGAACAGCCGTTCGACGTCATCCTCCTTTGACACATCGGCGCCAATCGCCAGTGCCTGGCCGCCGTCGGCAATGATCTGCCGGGCCAGCGCTTCGGCGGGTTCGGCCTGACGGTTGTAGTTGATGACCACGGTAGCGCCGGCAGCGGCCAGGGCTTTGGCGCTGGCGTGACCGATGCCGGAACTGGCGCCGGTGATCAGCGCGACCTGGCGGGCGAGGGAGATTTGCATGCGGTGCAGCACCTTGCGGTCGAGGGCTTACTTAGCTGACTGACGGTCGAAGCCGAGAGTTCATCCGCGATCATGAAAAGATCGCCGCCTTCACACTCCACCAACAATTGCACGCTTCCCGGCCCGTCGGGCTTTGTGGCAACTTGGCGGCCCCTGATGAGGCTGTATCCGATGGCAAACCCCTACCGCGAATTGTTCAACGCTCCCGGCGCCCGTGCCTTTGTGCTGGCCGGGATGATTGCGCGCATGCCGATTTCCATGACCGGCATCGGCGTGATCACCATGCTCTCGCAGTTGAAGGGCGGTTATGCGCTGGCGGGGGCGATTGCGGCGACGTTTGCGCTGGCCTCGGCGTTCTGTGCGCCGCAGGTGTCACGGCTGGTGGATCGGTATGGCCAAGGGCGGGTTTTACCGGTGGCGGCGTTGCTCGGCGGCGGGGCATTGTTGATGTTGCTGCTCTGCACCCGGTTGCAGGCGCCGAACTGGACGCTGTTTGTCTTCGCGGCCTTGGCCGGTTGCCTGCCGAGCATGTCGGCGATGGTGCGGGCGCGCTGGACCGAGATCTATCGTGGCCAGCCGCAATTGCAGACCGCCTATGCGCTGGAATCGGTGCTCGACGAAGTCTGTTTCATTGTCGGCCCGCCGTTGTCGGTCGGGTTGTCCGTGGCGGTGTTTCCCGAGGCCGGACCGCTGGCCGCGCTGGTGATGCTGGCGATTGGCGTGACCGCATTCGTTGCCCAGCGCAGCACCGAGCCGCCGGTGCATCCGCACGAATCCCATCATCAAGGTTCGATCATTCGCTCGACGGACGTGCAATGGCTGCTGGCGCTGATGCTCGCCATGGGCGTAATCGTTGGCGTGGTGGATGTGGTCAGCGTCGCGTTCGCCCAACAGCAAGGGCAACCGGCAGCGGCCAGTATCGTGTTGTCGGTGTACGCCATCGGCTCGTGTCTGGCGGGCATCGCGTTTGGCGCAATGCGCTCGAAACTGCCGCTGCCGCGACTGTTCATGTATGGCGGCATGGCGACGGCGGTGACCACGTTGCCGCTGCTGCTGGCGAGCAATATTTTCGGCTTGTCGGTGGCGGTGTTCGTGGCCGGGCTGTTCTTCTCGCCGACCCTGATTGTCGCCATGGCACTGGTCGAGCGCATCGTGCCGCCGGCCAAACTCACCGAAGGTCTGACCTGGTTGGTGACCGGTCTGAGTATCGGCGTGGCGATCGGTGCTGCCGGCTCAGGCGCGCTGGTGGATGCCTTTGGCGCGCGCAGCGGATTCTGGCTGGCGATAGCGGCGGGGGCTGTGGTACTCGGCTCCGCCGTGCAGAGCTATCGCCATTTGAAATGAAGCGCCCTCAGGTAAAGCAAACCGGGGTTACCAGCCCCGGCCCGAGTTGACCCAGAAATTCACTGACAGTGAGGTGGACACCGATTCCACCTGATGGAACCAGCCCTCCGGCAGAAACAGCAAATCCCCGGCCTCCAGGGTCACGCGCATGAACGTCACGTCGCGGGCCTTGGGGAAGCGCTGGTAGTCCGGCGCATCGGGGTTGAAGTCGCAGCCGTCCAGGCCTCCGTCGGGCGCGGTGGACCAGGTGCCCAGCGCTTCGCGGTGATGGGGGGCGGCGAGGGTGAATTTTTTCTGGCCCCAGACCTGGGCGAACAGGTTGTCGGTGTCGTCGCGGTGCAGCGGAGTGAGGGTGCCCTTTGGGCCGATCCAGATCCGTGGCGGGATGAACAGCGAGGTATCGAAGTAGGCCGGGTACTTGATTTGCTCCATCAATTGCGCCGGCAGAATGTTGTTGCCCATGTACGCCGGTGGCTCACCGTCGGCACCCTTGACCGCCGGGCTGTCCAGCGAAGCGATGAAATCGGCCATCGAGGTCGAGCGGAAATCCCGTTCGGTGGAGAAGGTCTTCTTCACGTAATCGCCGTGGCGGGTGATGCCTTGCAGTTCGGCGAAATGCACCAGCGATTCTTCGCGGCTGAGGTTGAACAGTGGCCAGTCGTGCAGGGCATTGCTGATCACCACGGGAACGCCGTGGGGCAGGTAGCGGCTCTTGAATTCAGTCACCGACAGCTCGCTGCGCGGACGGCGCTCGACGCTGACCTGGGTCGGCAGGCTGGCGGTGAGTTTTTCGCTGAAGCGCGCCGGGGTCGGGTAGCGCTTGTTCATGTCGACCTTTTCCACCGCTGCACCGCCACCATGCCGGGCGTGGTCGATGATCTGGGGCAGCAGCGTTGCCAGCCCCATGTTGCCGCCGATCTTCAGGCGACCGCTGGCGAACAGTTCCTCGACGTTGGCCATGCCGCCCATGATCCCGAGGAAGTCCTTCTCCGCGACTTCGATGGTCACGTCGGGACTGGCATGCCGCCCGGCTTCGGTGCGGCTGCTGGCCTTGACCTCGGACCAGTACGCCTGCTGCGGACCAAAGACGAATTGGAAAACGCCTTCGATGCCGACGGCACCGGCATTGGCGAACAGTTTGCCCAGGATGGTCTGCAGATCCACGGTGAGTCCTCGTTATTGATTTTTGGCCTGAACAGTTAACGAGGCTCTGACGCGGAAATTTACCGGCCGCCGACTAATTTGCCGGGGCGTTGATCCGTACCCTGTGCAGAGACATTTTTTCGAGGGAAGCGTGGTGACCAAGTTGACCCTGCTGTGCCTGCCGTATTCCGGCGCCAGTGCCATGGTCTACAGCCGCTGGCGGCCCAAGCTGCCGCAGTGGCTGCAACTGCAACCGGTGGAGTTGCCGGGACGCGGTGCGCGGTTCGACGAGCCGCTGCACACCGACATGCGCGTGCTGGCGATGCAACTGGCGAAAGAATTGCGCCCGACGCTCAAGACGCCTTACGCGCTGTTCGGTCATAGCCTGGGCGCGCTGATGGCCTGCGAAATCGCTCACGCGTTGCGCGCGCTGGGTTGTCCGGAGCCGGTGGCTCTGTTCGCCTCGGGCACCGCCGCGCCGACGATGCGCGCCGACTATGACCGGGGTTTTGCCGACCCGAAGACTGATGCCGAGCTGATCGAGCAACTGCGCACGCTCAACGGCACCAGTGAGGAAGTGCTCGCCAATGAAGAGTTGATGAGCCTGACCCTGCCGATCCTGCGCGCCGATTTTCTCCTGTGCGGCAAGTTCCAGCCGTTGCAGCGGCCGTTGCTCAATTGCCCGGTACACGTGCTCGGCGGCAAGGCCGACAAGGCCACCACCGAACAGTTGATTGGCTGGAGCAAGGAAACCACCGGCAGTTTCTCGGTGGACATGCTCGCGGGTGGGCACTTCTTCATCCATGAGCACGAGGCCAGGGTGCTGAAGGTGATCAAGGATCAACTGGAAACTCATCACCGGCGCCACGCCATGGCCGCGACAGCCTGACCCGCTGTAGAAAGTCCTGTGGGAGCGGCCTTGCCCGCTCCCGCAATCGGGTTTTCCAGTGCCTGAAAAATCGCTCTTCAGGTCCTTTCTGATAGTTCTTCTCAATCGCTAATTTTTCCGGTCTGCATTCGTTTTATAGGGATGACGCGCCTTTGTGCTGCCTGCCTACTGATCCGGATGCCTAGAAATGAATGCAGAAGACTCCTTGAAACTCGCTCGCCGGTTTATCGGACTGCCCCTGGAAAAACGCCAGATGTTCCTGGCCGCCCTGGCTAAAGAAGGCGTGGATTTTTCCCGGTTTCCGATTCCGGCCGGGGTCGAGGCCGAGGATCGGCAGGCGCTGTCCTACGCTCAGCAGCGCATGTGGTTTCTCTGGCATCTGGACCCGCAAAGCGGCGCCTACAACCTGCCGGCGGCCGTGCGCCTGACCGGTCGCCTGAATCAGCAGGCACTGGAGCAGGCGTTCGCCAGCCTGATCGAACGTCACGAAACCCTGCGCACTGTTTTCCAGCAGCAGGCCGACGACAGCCTGCTGCAAGTGCCGCTGCAACAACCACTGGACATCCAGCGCGTCGACCTCAGCGCATTGCCGGCCGCCGAACGCGAAAGCCGTGTCGCGGCGGCAGCCCAGGAGCAGTCCTTGCTGCCGTTCGATCTGGCCAACGGCCCGCTGCTGCGGGTGGTCCTGCTGCAACTGGCCGAGCAGGAACACGTGCTGCTGCTGACCCTGCACCACATCGTTTCCGATGGCTGGTCGATGAACGTACTGATCGACGAGTTCTGCCGCTTCTACGATGCCCACGATCAGGGGCTCGCCGCCGAACTGCCGCCATTGCCGGTGCAATACAGCGACTACGCGCTGTGGCAGCGGCGCTGGCTGGAAGCGGGTGAGCAGCAGCGGCAGCTCGATTACTGGCTGGCGCAAATGGGTGACGAGCATCCGGTGCTGGAGCTGCCGCTGGATCGTCCGCGCCCGGTGCTGCCGAGCAATCAGGGCCAGCGTCTGGAAAGCGTGGTGGACGCGGCGCTGGTCGAGCAGTTGCGGGGCATCGCCCGTCAGCACGGCGTGACCCTGTTCATGCTGTTGCTGGGCACCTTCAATATTCTGCTGCACCGCTACACCGGCCAGACCGACTTGCGTGTCGGCGTGCCGATCGCCAACCGCAACCGCCGGGAAATCGAAGGGCTGATCGGTTTCTTCGTCAACACCCAGGTGCTGCGTGTGCAACTGGACGGCCAGACGCCGATCGCCGATCTGCTGCGTGACCTCAAGGAAACCGCCCTCGGCGCCCAGGCTCATCAGGACCTGCCATTCGAGCGTCTGGTCGAAGCGCTGAAACTGGAGCGCAGCCTGAGTTACAACCCGCTGTTCCAGGTGATGTACAACCACCAGCCGGAAGTCGCCGACGTCACCACGCTCAAGGTTGGCAGCGGTCTGGAGCTGGGTGTCATCGAGTGGGAAAGCCGCAGCACCCAGTTCGATTTGAGCCTGGACACTTACGAGAAGGGCGGGCAACTGCACGCCGCGTTCACCTACGCCAGCGACCTGTTCGACGCCGCGACCATCGAGCGCATGGCGCGGCACTGGACGCAGTTGCTGCACAGCCTGGTCAATGACCCGCAGCAGCGCGTCGGCGAAATCGCCTTGCTGGATGCGCCACAGCTTGCGCAACTGACTCAGACCTGGGGACGACACGACGCCACCTGGCCGAGCGAGCGCCCGGTGCATGAGCTGTTCGAAGCTCAAACCGAGCAGACGCCGAACGCCGTCGCGCTGATTTTCGACGGCCAGCAACTGACCTACGCCCAGCTCAATGCGCGGGCCAATCGTCTGGCGCGCACCTTGCTGGCCGAGGGCGTCGGCCCGGAAGTGCTGGTGGGCGTTGCCGTCGACCGGGGGCTGGAGCTGATCGTCGCGATTCTCGCCGTGCTCAAGGCTGGCGGCGCCTATGTGCCGCTGGACCCGCAATACCCGCGTGATCGCCTGCTGTGCATGATTGAAGACAGCGGCAGTCGTCTGTTGCTGACCCAGAGTCATTTGCTCGAACGCCTGCCGGTGCCGCAGAACGTGCGCAGCCTGTGCCTGGATCAGGCCGAGGTCTGGGCGCACGCCGACGAAAGCAATCCGCAATGCCAGATGTGGGCCGATAACCTGGCTTACGTAATGTTCACCTCCGGTTCCACCGGGCGTCCGAAAGGCGTCGGCATCAGTCACGGCGCGCTGAGCAAGCACGCGTTCGCCTCGCAGCATTACTACGGGCTGACCGCCGCCGATTGTGCGTTGCAGTTCGCCACGTTCAACTTCGATGCCTTCGGCGAGCAACTGTTCGGCCCGCTGACTTGCGGCGCCTCGGTGGTGCTGCGTGGCAATGAGGTGTGGGACAGCGAAACCCTGTACCGCCATATCGTCGAGCAGGGCATTACGGTCATGGACTTGACCACCGCCTACTGGAACATGATCGCCAAGGAATTCGCCGCCGCGGGCCCGCGTGATTACGCCGCATTGCGTCAGGTACACAGCGGTGGTGAAGCGATGCCGCCGGAAGGCGTGCAGGCCTGGCGTCAGGCCGGGCTCGAACAGGTCAAACTGCTCAACACCTACGGCCCGACCGAAGCCACGGTCACCGCCACCACCCTCGATTGCAGTGACTACGTGTTCGGTCGCCAGCCGTTGCCGCTGACGCTGCCAATCGGCCAGCCGCTGCCGGGTCGTCACACCTATCTGCTGGACGCCGATGGTCAGCCAACGCCGATTGGCGTGGTCGGTGAATTGCTGATCGGCGGCGAGCTGCTGGCGCGGGGTTACTTCCAGCGCGCTGACCTGACCGCCGAACGCTTCATCCCCGATCCGTTTTCCACCACCGGCGCGCGCCTCTACCGCACCGGCGACCTGGCGCGCTACAACGCCCTCGGCCAGATCGAATACGTCGGCCGGGTCGACCATCAAGTGAAGATCCGTGGTTTCCGCATCGAGCTGGGCGAAGTCGAAGCGCGCCTGCTGGAACTGAACGACGTCCGCGAAGCCGTGGTGCTGGCAGTGCAGGGCGGCAGCAGCCTGCAACTGGTGGCTTACGTGGTGCCGAACAATGCCGCGCTGGTCGCAGCGTCGGCTGACGAACAAGGCGCGGCGCGTGAAGCAATCAAGGCGCAGCTCAAGGACAGCCTGCCGGATTACATGGTGCCGACGCAGTTGCTGTTCCTCGCCGAACTGCCGCTGAGCCCCAACGGCAAACTGGATCGCAAGGCCTTGCCGGCCCCGGACGCCAGCCAGATGCAGCAGGCGTTCGTTGCGCCACGCAGTGAGCTGGAGCAGAAAATCGCTGCGATCTGGCAGGACGTGCTCAAGCTCGAACAGGTCGGTCTGACCGACAACTTCTTCGAGTTGGGCGGCGACTCGATCATCTCGATCCAGGTGGTCAGCCGTTCGCGTCAGGCCGGGATTCATTTCAGCCCGCGTGACCTGTTCCAGCACCAGACCGTGCAAGGTCTGGCCGGCGTGGCGCAGCAGGGCACCGGCGGTGTGAGCATCGATCAGGGACCGGTCAGCGGTGAGTTGCCGTTGCTGCCGATCCAGCAAATCTTCTTCGAAGACGCCATTCCCCAGCGTCACCACTGGAACCAGGCGGTGCTGCTGCGCAGCCATCAAACCCTGAACGCCGAGGCGCTGTTGCAAGCGCTGAACGGCTTGATTGCGCATCACGACAGTCTGCGTTCACGCTTCGTTGAAGGCACCGAGGGCTGGCGTGCCGAAGTCGCGCCAATTGCGCACGATCCGGAACTGTTGTGGACCGCCGACAAGCTGGCCGACAGCGAACTGCAAGCGCTGTACGCCAAGGCCCAGCAAAGCCTGAACCTGCAAACCGGCCCGCTGTTGCGCGCGGTATTGGCGAGCGTTGCCGATGGCAGTCAGCGGCTGTTGCTGGCGGTGCATCACCTGGTGGTGGACGGTGTGTCCTGGCGGATTCTGCTGGAAGACCTGCAACTGGCTTATCAACAGGCGCTGCAAGGCGCGGGCATCAAATTGCCGGCGAAAACCAGTGCCTACAAGGCCTGGGGCGAGCATCTGCAAGCCTATGCCGCGACGGATGCGCTGCGCGCCGAGCTGACGTTCTGGCAGCAGCAACTCGATGGCGCGGCGCTGGAATTGCCGTGCGACAACCCGCAGGGCAGCCGGCAAAGTCGTCACGCCCAGGTGCTGCACAGCCGTCTCGACAAGACCTTCACTCAGCAACTGTTGCAACAGGCACCGGCGGCCTATCGCACCCAGGTCAACGACCTGCTGCTGACCGCACTGGCGCGGGTGATCTGCCGCTGGACCGGCCACGCCGACACCTTGATTCAACTGGAAGGTCACGGTCGCGAAGACCTGTTCGACGACATCGATCTGACCCGCACCGTTGGCTGGTTCACCAGCCTGTTCCCGGTGCGTCTGACCCCGGTGCAATCGGTGGCGGCGACCCTCAAACAGGTCAAGGAACAACTGCGGGCGATTCCGAACAAGGGCATCGGTTTCGGCGTGCTGCGCCATCTCGCTGACGCGGCGACCCGGGACAGCCTCAAGGCGCTGCCGATGCCGCGCATCACCTTCAACTACCTCGGCCAGTTCGACGGCAGTTTCGCTGCCGAGGACGGTGCGCTGTTCAGTCCGGCCGGCGAAAGCGCCGGCCTGGAACAGAGCCTGGATGCGCCGCTGGACAACTGGCTGGGTGTCGAAGGTCAGGTCTACGACGGTGAACTGGATCTGCGCTGGACCTTCAGCCGCGAGCAGTTCAACGAGGCGACCATCGCCCGTCTGGCCGAAGAGTACGAACGTGAGCTCCAGGGCCTGATCAACCACTGCTGCCTGGCGGAATCGATGGGCGTCACGCCGTCGGACTTCCCGTTGGCGCGCATCGCTCAGGCGCAACTGGACGCGATCCCGGTGCCGGCCGCCGGCATCGAAGACATCTATCCGCTGTCGCCGATGCAGCAGGGCATGTTGTTCCACACCCTGTACGAACAAGGCACCGGCACTTACATCAACCAGTTGTGCGTCGACGTCGACGGCCTCGATCCCGAGCGCTTCCGCGCGGCGTGGCAAGCGACCATGGACGCCCACGACATCCTGCGCAGCGGCTTCATCTGGCAGGGTGAATTGCAGGAACAACTGCAAATCATCCACCGTCGCCTGGAGCTGCCGTACACGCTGCTCGACTGGCGCGAGCGCAACGACATCGCTCAGGCCCTGAAGGCGTTCACCGCTGCCGATCTGGCTGAGGGCTTCGATCTGACCCAGGCCGGGCTGCTGCGGGTGACGCTGATCCGCCTCGCCGACAAGCGTCATCACCTGATCTTCACCAACCACCACATCCTGATGGACGGCTGGAGCAGTGCGCAGATGCTCGGCGAAGTCCTGCAGCGTTATGCCGGGCAACAGCCGCCGCGTCCGCTGAGTCGCTACGCCGATTACATTCAGTGGCTGCAACGTCAGGACGCCGCCGTCAGCGAAGCGTTCTGGCTGCAACAATTGGCGGACTTCCACGAGCCGACCGTGCTGGCGCAAGCCGCTGCCGGCGGTGGCGAGGTGCGCGTCGAAAGCGGGCACGCCCTCAAGCACTACGACCTCGATGCACCGCGTACCCGTCGTTTGAACGAGTTCGCCCGTGAGCAGAAAGTCACCGTCAACACCCTGGTGCAGGCCGCGTGGCTGCTGCTGTTGCAGCGTTACACCGGCAGCGCTTGCGTGGCGTTCGGCACCACCGTGGCCGGGCGTCCGGCGGAGCTGGTGGGCATCGAGCAGCAAGTCGGCCTGTTCATCAACACCTTGCCGGTGATCGCCGGCAGCCGTCCGGATCAGACCGTCGCCGCGTGGCTGGCCGCCGTGCAGGCGCAGAACCTCAGCCTGCGTGAGTTCGAGCACACGCCGCTGGCGAACATCCAGCGCTGGGCCGGGCAGGGCGGCGAGTCGCTGTTCGACACGTTGCTGGTGTTCGAGAACTTCCCGATTTCCGAAGCGCTGCAACACGGCACCGCCGAGGGCGTGGTGTTCGGTGAGGTCGCCAACCAGGATCAGACCCACTACCCGCTGACTCTCGGCGTGACGCTGGGTGACACCCTGGCGCTGCACATGAGTTTCGATCAGGCGCATTTCAGCCTTGCCACGGTCGAGCGCCTGAGCGCGCAGTTGCTGCACCTGCTGGAGCAGTTCGCCGCATCCGCCGAGCGTCGCCTGGGTGAAATCGCCCTGGCCAGCGCTGAGGAACATACGCGACAACAGGCGCAAAACCATCCACAGGCTTACGCCACCGACATCGCCGTGCATCAGCGCTACGCTCGCCTGGCGGCGCAGCAACCGGAGCGCACGGCGGTGATCTTCGATGGCAAGCATTACAGCTACGGTGAACTCGACGCCCGCGCCAACCGTCTGGCCCATGAACTGGTGGCCCGTGGTGTTGGCGCGGAAGTGCGGGTCGGCGTGGCGATGCCGCGCAGCGAAGGCCTGATCGTCGCGCTGCTGGCGGTGCTCAAGGCCGGCGGTGCTTATGTGCCGCTGGATACCAGCTACCCGCGCGAGCGTCTGGCGTACCTGATGCAGGACTCCGGTCTGGCGCTGTTGCTGACCGATTCGCGGGTCTGCGGGCAACTACCGATCGACGCTGGCCTGACCGTGCTGGAGCTCGATCACCTCGACCTCAGCGGCCATCCGTCGCAGGCACCGGTGGTGACGCTGGACCCGGACAATCTGGCGTACGTGATCTACACCTCCGGTTCCACCGGCAATCCGAAAGGCGTCAGCGTCACCCACGGGCCGCTGGCGATGCATTGCCAGGCCATCGGCGAGCGCTACGAAATGCGCGTCGACGATTGCGAATTCCACTTCATGTCGTTCGCCTTCGACGGCGCCCATGAGCGCTGGCTCACCAGCCTGACCCACGGCGGCTCGCTGCTGATCCGCGACGACAGCCTGTGGACCCCGGAGCAGACCTACAACGCCATGCTTGAACATGGCGTGACCGTGGTCGCGTTCCCGCCGGTGTACCTGCAACAACTGGCCGAACACGCTGAGCGCGTGGGCAATCCGCCAAAGGTGCGCATCTACTGCTTCGGCGGTGATGCGGTGCCGAACGCCAGTTTCGAGCGAGTGAAACGGGCGTTGAATCCCGAGTACATCATCAACGGCTACGGCCCGACCGAAACCGTGGTCACCCCGCTGATCTGGAAGGCCGGGCGTGACGTGCCGTGCGGCGCGGCCTATGCACCGATCGGCAGCCGCATCGGTGATCGCAGCGCTTTCGTTCTCGACACCGATCTGAACCTGTTGCCCCAAGGCATGGCCGGTGAGCTGTACCTCGGTGGCAGCGGCGTGGCCCGTGGTTACCTGAACCGCGCGGCGCTGACTGCCGAGCGTTTTATTGCCGATCCGTTCAGCCGCAGCGGTGGCGTGCTGTATCGCACCGGCGACCTGGTGCGCCAGCGTGCCGACGGCACTTTCGATTACCTGGAGCGCATCGACAACCAGGTGAAGATCCGTGGTTTCCGTATCGAGCTGGGCGAAATCGAAGCCAGCCTGCAAGCCCTCGACGGCGTGCGCGAAGCGGTGGTCGTCGCCCAGGAAAGCGCCGGCAGCAAACGCCTGGTGGCGTATGTGGTCGGCGACTCGCAACAGGCCGATTTCGCCGAACAACTGCGCGAGCAACTCAAGGCGACGCTGCCGGCGCACATGGTCCCGGCCTACGTGCTGACCCTGGAGCGCATGCCGCTGACGCCGAACGGCAAGCTGGATCGCAAGAACCTGCCCAAGCCTGATGTCAGTCAGTTGCAGCAAAGCTACGTGGCGCCACAAACCGCGCTGGAACAGCAACTGGCGACGATCTGGCAGGACGTGCTGAAGCTTGAGCGCGTGGGTCTGAGCGACAACTTCTTCGAGCTGGGCGGCGATTCGATCATCTCGATTCAAGTGGTCAGCCGCGCTCGTCAGCACGGTTTGCGCTTCACCCCCAAAGACCTGTTCCAGCACCAGACCATCCAGGCGCTGACCAAGGTGGTGCAGACCGGCGCGCCGCTGCAGTTGATCGATCAGCAGCCGGTGACGGGCGAAACCGCGCTGTTGCCGATCCATCAATGGTTCTTCGCCCAGTCGATTCCTGATCGTCATCACTGGAACCAGTCGGTGATGCTCAAGACCCATCAGCCGCTCGATCCACAAGTGCTGGAGCAGGCGCTGGATGCATTGATTGCTCATCACGACAGCCTGCGTCTGGCGTTCGTCGAGCAGGCGCAAGGCTGGTCGGCGCAGTACCGTGACGTCGCCGCGCAAGCGGGCGAGGTGGTGCTGTGGCAAGCCGAGGTCGCCGACCTCGCCGCGCTGGAGGCGTTGGGCAACAAGGCCCAGCGCAGCCTGCAACTGAGCGGCGGCTCGCTGATCCGTGCCGTGCTGGCGAACCTCGCCGATGGCAGTCAGCGGCTGTTGCTGGTGGTCCATCACCTGGTGGTCGATGGCGTGTCGTGGCGTATTCTGTTCGAAGACCTGCAAAGCGCTTACCGGCAGATTCAGGCCGGCGCGGCACTGCAATTGCCGGCCAAAACCAGTGCGGTCAAGGCCTGGACCGAAGCCCTGCAGAACTACGCCGCCAGTGCGCCTTTGCAAGCCGAGCTGGGTTTCTGGCAGCAACAATTGCACGGCGCGTCCAACGTGTTGCCGTGCGACAACCCGCAGGGCGGCCAGCAGCATTGCCAGGCCCAGGCGATCCGCACGCCGCTGGACAAGGCCCTGACCCGTCAACTGTTGCAGGAAGCACCGGCGGCCTATCGCACTCAGGTCAATGACCTGCTGCTGACCGCGCTGGCGCGGGTGATGGTGCGCTGGACCGGTGACGACAGCGTTCTGGTGCAACTCGAAGGCCATGGTCGCGAAGACCTCTTCGACAGCGTCGACCTGACCCGCACCGTGGGCTGGTTCACCAGCCTGTTCCCGGCAAAACTGACCCCGGCCGCCGACCTCGCTGACTCGCTGAAACAGATCAAGGAGCAACTGCGGGCGATTCCAGACAAAGGCATCGGCTTCGGTGCGCTCGCGCATCTGGGCGATGATTCGGCGCGGGCCGCGCTGCAAGCACTGCCGCAACCGCGCCTGACCTTCAACTACCTCGGTCAGTTCGACGGCAGTTTCGCTGGCGAGGCGGATGCCTTGTTTGCGCCGACCAGTGAATCCGGCGGCGAAGAGGTCAACCTGCAAGGCCCGTTGGGCAGCCCGCTGGCCCTCGACGGCAAGGTGTTCAACGGCGAACTCGATCTGAGCTGGACCTTCAGTCGCGAGATGTTCGACCCGGCGACCATTCAGCGTCTGGCCGACGATTACCTGCAAGAGCTGACCGCCCTGATCGTCCATTGCTGTGACAGTGCCCACCGTGGCGTGACCCCGTCGGACTTCCCGCTGGCGAAGCTGACCCAGGCCCAGCTCGATGTGCTGGCGCCGCAACCGCAACTCATCGACGACATCTACCCGCTGTCGCCGATGCAGCAAGGCATGCTGTTTCACACCCTGCTCGAACACGGCAACGGCGACTACATCAACCAGATGCGCCTCGACGTGGATGGCGTCGATCCGCAACGCTTCCGCGCGGCGTGGCAAGCGGTGGTGGATGCCCATGACATCCTGCGCAGCGGTTTCGTCTGGCAGGGCGATCTGGAGCAACCGGTGCAAGTGGTGCAGCGTCAGCTCGACGTGCCGTTCCGCGTGCTTGACTGGAGCGAGCGCAGCGACCTCGATGCCGCCCTGCAAACCCTCGCCGACGAAGAGCGCGCGCAGGGCCAGGACCTGACCCGTGCGCCGTTGCTGCGTCTGGTGCTGGTGCGCACGGGTGCCGAGCGGCATCACCTGATCTACACCAACCACCACATCCTGATGGACGGCTGGAGCAGCGCGCAGTTGCTCGGCGAAGTGTTGCAACACTACCGCGGCGAAGCGGTGCCGCGTCCGGCCGGCCGTTATCGCGATTACATCGCCTGGCTGCAAGGTCAGGACGCGGCGGTCGCCGAAGCATTCTGGCTGGCGGCGTTGAGTGACCTGCAAGAGCCGACCCGTCTGGCCGATGCCATCGCACGACCGGGCGTTGCGCTGCCGAGTGTCGGTTATGGCGATCACTTCCAGGTGCTGGACAGCGGTCTGACGCAACGTCTGGGCGAGTTCGCCCGCGCCTCGAAAGTCACGGTCAACACCTTGGTGCAAGCCGCGTGGCTGCTGCTGTTGCAGCGTTATACCGGCAAGGACTGCGTGGCGTTCGGCGCCACCGTCGCCGGGCGTCCGGCGGATCTGCCGGGGGCGGAGCAGCAGATCGGGTTGTTCATCAACACCTTGCCGGTGATCGCCGCGCCGCGTGCGCAGCAGAGTCTGGCCAGTTGGCTGCAAGGCGTGCAGGCGCAGAACCTGGCGCTGCGCGAGTTCGAACACACGCCGCTGGCGGACATCCAGCGCTGGGCCGGGCAGGGCGGTGACGCGCTGTTCGACAGCCTGATGGTGTTCGAGAACTACCCGATTGCCGAGGCGCTGGAACAAGGCGCGCCACAAGGCCTGCGATTCGGCCCGGTGGTCAATCACGAGCAGACCAACTATCCGTTGACCCTGCTGGTGCATCTGGGCGCCGAGCTGTCGGTGCATTTCAGCTACCAGCGCGACAGTTTCGCCGACGCCAGCGTCGCGCAACTGGGCGCGCACTTGCAGCGTCTGCTGGAGCAGATGTGCGACGCGGGTGAGCGCTCGCTCAGCGAATTGAGCCTGATCGAAACGGATCGCTCGTCGGTCGATAGCGCTTTCGTCACCGAGCTGTGCATCCATCAGAGCATCGCCCGTCAGGTCGCCGCGACCCCGGAGGCGCTGGCCGTGACCTTCGCGGACAAACAACTGAGCTATGCCGCTCTGGATGCCCGGGCCAATCGTCTGGCGCACCAGTTGATTGCTCTCGGTGTCGGCCCGGAAGTGCGGGTGGGCGTGGCGATGCCGCGTTCCGAGCAACTGCTCATCGCTTTGCTGGCGGTGCTCAAGGCCGGTGGTGCCTACGTGCCGCTGGACCCGGATTACCCGGCCGACCGCGTCGCCTACATGCTCGAAGACAGTCGCGCGCGGGTGTTGCTGACCGAGCAGGCCGTCGCCGCGACCCTGACGGTTCCGGCCGACACTCAAGTGTTGCTGATGGATCAGGTTGCGCTGGACGCTTATCCGCTGGACGCGCCACACACGGCGGTGACCCCGGACAACCTCGCCTACGTGATCTACACCTCCGGTTCCACCGGCAAACCGAAAGGCGTGGCGATTGCTCATCGCAACGTCATGGCGCTGATCGACTGGTCGGCGCGGGTCTACAGCCGTGCTGACATTCAAGGCGTGCTGGCATCGACTTCGGTGTGCTTCGACCTGTCGGTGTGGGAGCTGTTCGTCACCCTCGCCAACGGCGGCTCGCTGGTCATCGCCCGCAACGCCCTGGAACTGCCGCAATTGCCGGCGCGGGATCAGGTGCGCCTGATCAATACCGTGCCGTCGGCGATTGCCGCGCTGCAACGGGCCGGACAGATTCCGCCGAGCGTGCGGATCATCAACCTGGCGGGCGAACCGCTCAAGCAAGGCCTGGTGGAGGCGTTGTACCAACAGTCGAGCGTCGAGCACGTCTACGACCTGTACGGCCCGTCGGAAGACACCACGTACTCGACCTGGACTCGCCGCCGCGCCGGTGGCCAGGCACGCATCGGCCGGGCGCTCGAACACAGTGCCAGCCACTTGCTGGACGCCGATCTGCAAGCGGTGCCCCAGGGCGTTGCGGCCGAGCTATACCTGTCCGGCGCCGGGGTCACCCGTGGCTACCTCGGACGGGCGGCGATGACCGCCGAGAAGTTCGTGCCGAACCCGTTCGCCGGCAACGGCGAGCGGCTGTACCGCACCGGCGACCTGATCCGTCAGCGCGAGGACGGTGAGCTGGAGTACATGGGGCGGATCGACCATCAGGTGAAGATCCGGGGGTTCCGTATCGAACTGGGCGAAATCGAAGCGCGGCTGCTGGCGCAACCAGCGGTCAGCGAAGCGGCGGTGCTGGCGGTCGAGGCCGAGGGCGGAGCACAACTGGTGGCCTATGTGGTCGCCCCGCAACTGAACCTGTTTGACGGTGAGGCGCAGCGCCAACTGCGCGACGGACTAAAGACTGGCCTCAAGTCTTCGTTACCTGACTACATGATTCCCGCGCACCTGTTGTTCCTCGAGCAGTTGCCCCTGACTCCCAACGGCAAGCTCGACCGCAAGGCGCTGCCGGCGGTGGATGCCAGCCAGATGCAGGCCGCGTACGTCGCGCCGCAGAGTGAGCTTGAGCAGCAGGTCGCGGCGATCTGGCAACAGGTGCTTACCGTGGAACAGGTCGGTCTGAATGATCACTTCTTCGAATTGGGCGGGCACTCGTTGCTGGCGGTCAATGTCGTGTCGCGCATGGCGCTTGAGCTGGGCCTGACACTGACGCCGCAACTGTTATTCCAGCACCCCGTCCTGGGCGATTTCGTCGCTCATCTCGATACGCAGGGCGGGGCAATCAATGACCAGAAACTGAACAAGCTGGAAGCCCTGCTTGACGATATGGAGGAAGTCTGATGGACACGAGTGTTGCTTTGAGGATTGCCAAGCGCTTTATCACTCTGCCGCTGGACAAACGTAAGCTCTACCTGGAAAAGATGCTCGAAGAGGGCGTTTCGCCGGCCAACCTGCCGATTCCAGAGACTCGCTCCGGATTCGAGGCGATCCCGCTGTCCTACGCCCAGGAACGCCAGTTGTTCCTGTGGCAGATGGACCCGCACAGCACCGCGTACCACATCCCCAGCGCCCTGCGCCTGAAGGGCCGGCTGGATGTCGCGGCGCTGGAGCGCAGCTTCACCGCTCTGGTTGAGCGGCACGAAAGCCTGCGCACCACCTTCGTCGAGCAGGACGAGAAAACCTGCCAGCTGATTCATCCGCAGATGCCGTTGAGCATCGCGGTCGAGTCGCTGGCGCCGGGTCTGGATGACGCCGCCGTGGAGGCCGCGATCAAGGCTTTCGTGGAGGGCGAAACCGCGCGGCCGTTCAACCTGCAACAAGGCCCGCTGCTGCGCGTGTCGCTGCTCAAGGTGGCGGACGATGATCACGTCCTGGCGCTGATCCAGCACCACATCATTTCCGATGGCTGGTCGATGCAGGTGCTGGTGAGCGAGCTGATCAAGCACTACGCCGCTGACACCAGCGGTCAGACCCTGAGCCTGCCGCCGCTGGAGGTGCAATACGCCGACTACGCGATCTGGCAGCGGCACTGGCTGGAAGCCGGCGAGCGCGAGCGACAACTGGCTTACTGGACCAAGACCCTGGGCGGTGAGCAACCGGTGCTGGAGTTGCCGATCGACCACCCGCGTCCGGCGGTGCAGAGTTTCCGTGGCGCGCGTCTGGATCTGGAGCTGCCAGGCGCATTGGCCGAAGGCCTCAAGCAACTGGCCCAGCGTGAAGGCGCCAGTCTGTTCATGGTGCTGCTGGCCTCGTTCCAGGCGTTGTTGCATCGCTACAGCGGTCAGCCGCAGATCCGCGTCGGCGTGCCGACGGCCAACCGCAACCGGGTGGAAACCGAGGGCCTGATCGGCTTCTTCGTCAACACCCAGGTGCTCAGTGCCGAGGTTCACGGGCAACTGCCGTTCAACCAGTTGCTGGCCCAGGTCAAGCAGTCGGCGATGGCTGCCCAGGCGCATCAGGATCTGCCGTTCGAGCAACTGATCGAAGCCCTGCAACCGGAGCGCAGCCTGAGCCACAGTCCGGTGTTCCAGGTGATGTACAACCACCAGGCGGTCAACGACCAGACCCAGCGTCAGAGCCAGGTGCAATTGCCGCAACTGAGCGTCGAGGACATCGTCTGGGAAGGCCGTACCGCGCAATTCGATCTGACCCTCGGCACTTACGAATCCAGTGATGGCGTGGCGGCGGAACTGACCTACGCCACCGACCTGTTCAAGGCGGAAACCATCGAGCGTCTGGCGCGCCACTGGCTGAACCTGCTGCACGGTCTGGTGGCCGCGCCGACCCAGCGTATCGGCGAATTGCCGCTGCTGGAAAACACCGAACATCAAGTGTTGTTGCAGGACTGGCGCCGGGTGGTCGATCACGCCGCCCCAGCGCCGTGCGTGCAGCAACGCATTGCCCTGCAAGCCGCCCGGACCCCGGACGCCATCGCACTGATCGTCGCTGACGAGGTGCTGACTTACGCCGCCCTGGACACCCGCGCCAACCAGCTCGCGCACAAACTGATCGAGCAGGGCGTCGGCCCGGATCGGCTGGTCGGCATCGCCGTCGAGCGCAGCGTGGAAATGATCGTCGGCCTGCTGGCGATCCTCAAGGCCGGCGGCGCCTACGTGCCGCTGGACCCGGCCTATCCGGAAGATCGCCTGGCCTACATGATCGAGGACAGCGGCATCGAACTGCTGCTGACCCAGGCGCATTTGCAGGCACAACTGCCGATCCCGGCGCGCCTCGCCACGCTGTTGCTGGATCAGCCGCACGACTGGCTGGCGGCGTACCCGACCAGCGCCCCGGACGTGGCGCTGAGCGGCGAACACCTGGCCTATACGATTTACACCTCCGGCTCCACCGGCAAGCCGAAAGGTGTGATGGTGCGTCACGCGGCGCTGAGCAACTTTGTCGCGAGCATGGTCGAGCAACCGGGTATCGCCGCTGCCGATCGCATGCTGTCGCTGACGACGTTCTCGTTCGACATTTTCGGCCTGGAAATCTACGGCCCGCTGCTGGCCGGCGCTGCCGTGGTGCTGACCGGCAAGGACGTGCATCAGGACCCGCAAGCGGTGCTCGAACTGATCGCCCGCCATGCCGTGAGCATGTTGCAAGCCACACCGTCGACCTGGCGCATGCTGCTCGACAATGAGCACGCGGCGATCCTCGACGGTCGCACCTTCCTCTGCGGCGGTGAAGCGCTGCCCCAGGAGCTGGCGCAACGCATGCTGGCGCGTTCGCCAAAGGTCTGGAACCTCTATGGCCCGACCGAAACCACCATCTGGTCGGCGCTGCATCCGTTGAGCGTGGACAACAGCCGGCCGTTCCTCGGCAAACCGATCGACAACACTGCGCTGTACATCCTTGGCAGTGACCTGGAACTCAATCCGCTCGGTGCGCCGGGCGAATTGCTGATCGGTGGCGATGGCCTGGCCCGTGGTTACTTCCAGCGTCCGTCGCTGACCGCCGAGCGCTTCGTGCCGGACCCGTTCTCGACAACCGGCGAGCGCCTGTACCGCACCGGCGACCTGACTCGTTACCGCGCCGAAGGCGTAATCGAGTACATCGGGCGGATCGACCATCAGGTGAAAATTCGCGGTTTCCGCATCGAGTTGGGGGAAATCGAAGCACGCCTGTTGGCGCTCGACAGCGTGCGCGAAACCGTGGTCGTCGCCCAGGACGGCCCGACCGGTCCGCAACTGGTGGGCTATGTGGTGCCGACCAATGACGCAACGCTCGAAGCCGAATTGCGCGCCGCGCTCAAGGCCAGCCTCAAGGCCGAGCTGCCGGAATACATGGTGCCGGCGCACCTGCTGTTCCTCGCGCAACTGCCGCTGACGCCGAACGGCAAAGTCGATCGCAAGGCCTTGCCGGCACCCGACGCCAGCCAGTTGCAGTCCACTTACATCGCACCGCAGACCGCCACCCAGCACACCGTCGCCGAAATCTGGCAAGCGGTGCTGAAACTGGAACGGGTCGGCCTGAGCGACAACTTCTTTGAACTCGGCGGCCACTCGCTGCTGGTGACCCAAGTGGTCTCGCGAGTACGTCAGGCGCTGAACGTGCAGGTGCCGCTGCGCACCCTGTTCGAACACAGTACCTTGGCGGATTTCGTCGCTGCCCTCGGCGTCGAGCAGGCCCATCGCGAGCCGCCGATCGTTGCCTTGCCGCGTCTGCAACCGCTGGCGCTGTCCTACGCTCAGGAACGCCAGTGGTTCCTCTGGCAACTGGAGCCGACCAGCACCGCTTATCACGTACCGGCCGCTCTGCGTCTGCGCGGCGAGCTGGATCTGCCGGCCTTGCAGCGCAGCTTCAATGCGCTGATCGCCCGTCACGAATCCCTGCGTACCTGCTTCGTCGAAGACCAGGGCCAGACCCTGCAAGTGATCCAGGCCGAAATGACGCTGGAACTGGCGGTTGAAACGGTCGATGGCGCGCTGGACGAGTCCGCGCTGCAAGCACGGGTTGCCGCTGAAACCCTGCACCTGTTCGATCTGCAACATGGCCCGCTGCTGCGGGTGAAATTGCTGCGTCTGGCGACCGATGACCACGCGCTGGTCATCACCCTGCATCACATCGTTTCCGATGGCTGGTCGATGGGGATCATGGTCGATGAACTGGTGGCGCTGTATGCCGCGTTCAGTCAGGGCCAGCGCGTCGATTTGCCGGCGCTGCCGGTGCAATACGCCGACTACGCGGTGTGGCAACGCCAATGGATGGAGGCCGGTGAGCGCGAGCGTCAACTGAGCTACTGGACCGCGCAACTGGGCGATGGCGACCAGCCGTTGCTCGAGCTGCCGACCGACCGTCCGCGTCCGCCGGAGCAAAGCTACCGTGGCGCGCGTCAAGACATCCCGCTGAGCGCGGAACTCGCCGCTGACCTCAAGCAGGTTGCACAGCGCGAAGGCGTGACGCTGTTCGCGCTGTTGCTGGCCTCGTTCCAGACCCTGTTGCATCGCTACAGCGGCCAGACCGACATTCGCGTCGGCGTACCGGTCGCCAACCGCAACCGGGTCGAGACGGAAGGCCTGATCGGCTTCTTCGTCAACACCCAGGTGCTGAAAGCCGAGTTCGACAGCCAGCAGACGTTCCGCAGCCTGTTGCAGCAAGTGCAGAACAGCGTGCTCGGCGCCCAGGCCCATCAGGATCTGCCGTTCGAGCAACTGGTCGACGCCTTGCAGCCGGAGCGCAGCCTGAGCCACAGCCCGCTGTTCCAGGTGCTGCACAACCACCAGAGCCAGGCCCGTCAGAGCCGTGGCGCAACACGTCTGCCGCTGATCGAGATCGAAGGCCTGAGCTGGGTTTCGCACACCGCGCAGTTCGACCTGGCCCTCGATACCTTCGAGTCGGCGGACAACGTCTGGGCCGAGCTGACCTACGCCACCGATCTGTTCGACGCCGCCACCATGGAGCGTCTGGCGCAGCACTGGACGAACCTGCTGCACGGCATCGTCGCCGACAGCGGGCAGCGCATCGCCGAACTGCCGTTGCACGACGCTGCCGAGCGTCAGGCCACCTTGTTGCAGTGGAACCCGGCCGTGGCCGATTTCCCGAGCGACGCGTGCCTGCATCAATTGATCGAAGCGCAGGCCGCGCGTGCACCTCAGGCGGTGGCCGTGACCTATGGCGAACAGACCCTGAGCTACTTTGAGCTCAACAGCCGCGCCAACCAGTTGGCTCACCAACTGATCGCCAACGGTGTCGGCCCGGACGTGCGCGTCGGCCTCGCGGTTGAGCGCAGCCTGGAAATGCTCGTCGGCCTGCTCGCCATTCTCAAGGCTGGCGGCGCCTACGTGCCGCTCGATCCGACCTACCCGCAAGATCGCCTGGCCTACATGATCGGCGACAGCGGCATCAGCCTGCTGCTGACCCAGAGCCATTTGCTCGGGCGTCTGCCGGTGCCGGAGTCGGTGCGCAGCCTGATGCTCGATCAGGACGGCGACGGCCTCGAAGGCTACAGCGACAGCAACCCGCAGGTGAGCATGAGCCCGGACAACCTGGCTTACGTGATCTACACCTCGGGCTCCACCGGTCAGCCGAAAGGCACTTTGCTCGCCCATCACAACGTATTGCGGCTGTTCAAGGCCACCGACGCCTGGTTCGATTTCGGCCCGCAGGATGTCTGGAGCCTGTTCCATTCCTATGCGTTCGACTTCTCGGTCTGGGAGATTTTTGGCGCGCTGCTGTACGGCGGCAAACTGGTGGTGGTGCCCTACGAGGTCAGCCGCTCGCCGGAAGACTTCTACGCCTTGCTCTGCCGTGAAGGCATCACCGTGCTGAACCAGACGCCGTCGGCGTTCAAGCAACTGATGCAAGTGGCGTGCGCCGCGGAACACGCGGCGGCGCAACCGGCCCTGCGTTACGTGGTGTTCGGTGGTGAGGCACTGGAGGTCAAGAGCCTGCGTCCGTGGTTCGAGCGCTTCGGCGACCGCGCGCCACAGCTGATCAACATGTACGGCATTACCGAAACCACGGTCCACGTGACCTACCGGCCGCTGTCGATGGCCGATCTGCAACGTGAGGCAAGCAGCCCGATCGGCGAGCCGATTCCGGACCTGTCGTGGTATCTGCTCGACGGTGACCTGAACCCGGTCGCCAAGGGTTGCATCGGTGAGTTGTACGTCGGCCGCGCCGGTCTGGCCCGGGGTTATCTGAACCGTCCCGACCTGACCACGTTGCGCTTCATTCCCGACCCGTTCGCCGCCGATGGCGGTCGTCTGTACCGCACCGGTGACCTGGCGCGCTACCGCGCCGATGGCGTGATCGAGTACATCGGGCGGATCGACCATCAGGTGAAGATTCGCGGTTTCCGCATCGAGCTCGGCGAGATCGAAGCGCAACTGCTGGAGCTGCCGACCGTGCGTCAGGCTGTGGTGCTGGCACAGCCGGGCCTCAGCGGCCAGCAATTGGTGGCGTATCTGGTGCCGGCCGAGGCCGCGTTGCTCGACGCCCCTGCCGCGCAGCAAACCGAATGGCGTGACGGCGTGCGTGCCGCGCTCAAGGAAAACCTACCGGATCACATGATCCCGGCGCACCTGTTGCTGCTCACGCAACTGCCGCTGACCGCCAACGGCAAGCTCAACCGCAACGCCTTGCCGTCGCCGGACGCGAGTCAGGCACAACAGGCTTATCAGGCCCCGCAAAGCGATCTGGAACAGCGTCTGGCGGCGATCTGGCAAGACGTCCTGAAGCTGCCGCAAGTGGGCCTCAACGACAACTTCTTCGAGTTGGGCGGCGATTCGATCATCTCCATCCAGGTGGTCAGCCGCGCCCGTCAGGCCGGCATCCGCCTGAACCCCAAAGACCTGTTCCAGCACCAGACCGTGCAACGTCTGGCGCTGGTGGCGCAGATCGGCGAGGACGAGTCGGGCATCGACCAGCAAGCGGTGAGCGGCGCGGCGTTGCTGCTGCCGATCCAGCAGCAGTTCTTCGACGATGAAATCCCTGAGCGGCACCACTGGAACCAGTCGGTATTGCTCCAGCCACGCCAGCCGCTGGACGCTGAAAAAGTCGAGCAGGCGCTGCGGGCGCTGGTGGTTCATCACGACGCCCTGCGCCTGAGTTTCAGCCAGAACGGCAATGTCTGGCAGGCCGAGCACCGCACTGTCGAGGATCTGCCGCAAGCCTTGCTCTGGCAGGAAGACGTGGCCGATGCCGCCGCCCTCGAAGCCCTCGGCAATCGCGCCCAGCGCAGCCTCGACCTGCAAAACGGCCCGTTGCTGCGCGCGGTGCTGGCCAATATGGCCGACGGCAGCCAGCGTCTGTTGCTGGTGATCCATCACCTGGCGGTGGACGGCGTGTCGTGGCGGATTCTCCTGGAAGACCTGCAAACCGCTTATCAACAGGCGGTCAACGGTCAGCCGCTGAACCTGCCGGCCAAGACCAGCGCCTTCAAGGACTGGAGCGAGCACTTGCAGCGTTACGCCAACGGCCCGGCGTTGCAGGCTGAGCTGGCGTATTGGCAGGCCTGCCTGAGCGATGTCAGCACCGATCTGCCGTGCAAGCGTGTCGGCGCTGGCCAACAGAATCGTCTGGCGCAAACCGTTTCCACGCGTCTCGACGCAGAGCTGACCCGACAACTGCTGCAAGAAGCCCCGGCGGCGTATCGCACCCAGGTCAACGACCTGCTGCTGACCGCGCTGGCGCGGGTGATCGGGCGCTGGAGCGGCCAGTCGTCGACGCTGATTCAGCTCGAAGGCCACGGCCGCGAAGAGCTGTTCGACGGCGTCGACCTGACCCGCACCGTCGGTTGGTTCACCAGCCTGTTCCCGGTACGCCTGACCCCGGCCGCAGGGGCGGGCGATTCGATCAAGCAGATCAAGGAACAACTGCGCTCGATTCCGAACAAGGGCATTGGCTTCGGCGCGCTGCGTCACCTGGGCGATGCCCAGGCGCAAAGCAGCCTGCGTGCCTTGCCGAGCCCGCGCATCACCTTCAACTACCTCGGCCAGTTCGACGGCAGTTTCGAAGCCGACGACGGCGCGTTGTTTACGCCAGCACCGGACAATGCCGGTCTGGAACAAAGCCCGGATGCGCCGCTGGGCAACTGGCTGACCCTCAACGGTCAGGTCTACGGCGGCGAGTTGAGCGTCGGCTGGACTTTCAGCAGTGAGCGTTTCGACAGCGCCACGATTGAAGCGCTGGCCGAGGATTACGCCGAGGAACTCGCGGCGCTGATCGGCCACTGCCTGACGCCGGGCGTCGAAGGCCTGACCCCGTCGGACTTCCCGCTGGCCGGCCTGACTCAGGCGCAACTCGACAGCCTGCCGATGGCGGCGGCGCAGATTGCCGATGTCTATCCGCTGTCGGCGATGCAGCAGGGCATGCTGTTCCACAGCCTCTATGAGCAAGCGAGCGGCGATTACATCAACCAGGTTCGTCTCGACGTCGAAGGCCTCGATCCGCAGCGCTTCCAGCAGGCGTGGCAGGCAGCGGTGGATAACCACGATATCCTGCGCACCAGTTTCGTCTGGCAAGGCCAGGTGGCGCGGCCGGTGCAAGTGGTCCACAAGCAGTTGGAGATGCCGTTCAGCGTGCTCGACTGGCGTGAGCGCAGCAACGCGCAAGCGGCGCTCGACGCATTGGCCGCCGAGCAGCAGGCGCAAGGTTTCGATCTGAGCCACGGGCCACTGTTGCGCATGGTCGTGGTGCGTCTCGACGACCAGCGTTGCCACTTGATCTACACCAACCATCACATTCTGATGGATGGCTGGAGCAACTCGCAGTTGCTCGGCGAAGTCCTCCAGCGTTATGCCGGGGAAACCCTGCCGGCGCTGGCCGGGCGTTATCGCGATTACATCGAATGGCTGCAACGCCAGGACAGCAAGGTCAGCGAACACTACTGGACCGCGCAACTGGCCAACCTGCAAGAGCCAACGCGCCTGGCCCAGGCGATTCAGGCCCAACGCAGCGATGAGTCCCGCGACGGTCATGGCGAGCGCTATTGCTTCATCGACGCCGAGCAGACCCGACGCCTGGGCGAGTTCGCCCGTCAGCAGAAAGTCACCCTCAACACCTTGCTCCAGGCCGCCTGGCTGTTGCTGTTGCAGCGCCTGACCGGTCAAGAAAGCGTGGCATTCGGCGCCACGGTGGCAGGGCGTCCGACCGATCTCAAAGGCGTCGAGCAACAGATCGGCCTGTTCATCAACACCTTGCCGGTGATCGCCAGCCCGCGTTCGGAACACAGCGTCGGTCAGTGGTTGCAGAGCGTGCAGGCGCAGAACATTGCCCTGCGTGAACACGAACACACGCCGTTGTTCGACATCCAGCGCTGGGCCGGGCAGAGCGGCGAAGCGCTGTTCGACAACATCCTGGTATTCGAGAACTACCCGGTGTCCCAGGCCCTGGAAGAGGGCGCGCCGCAGGAATTGCGCTTCGGCGAGGTCAACAACCACGAGCAGACCAACTACCCGCTGACCCTGGCGGTGAACGTCAGCGACGAGTTGTCGCTGCACTTCAGCTATCAGCGTGGGCAGTTCACCGATTCGGTGATCGAGCAGTTGAACGCGCAACTGAACAACCTGTTGCAGCAAATCGTGCAGTCGGGCGAAGCCACCCTCGGTTCGCTGGACTTGCTGGACACCGCCGACCGCCAGTTGATGGTCGAGCAGTGGAACGCCACCGGTATCGATTACCCGCTGGAGCAGGGCGTCCACAGCCTGATCGAGGCCCAGGCCTTGCGCACCCCGGACGCTCCGGCGCTGGTGTTCGCCGGTCAGACCCTGAGCTACGCGCAACTCAATGCACGCGCCAACCAGTTGGCCCATGGCTTGATTGCCCGTCAGGTCGGCCCGGATGTGCTGGTGGGGATCGCGGTCGAACGCAGTCTGGAAATGGTCATCGGCCTGCTGGCGATCCTCAAGGCCGGCGGCGCCTACGTGCCACTGGACCCGGAATACCCGCGCGATCGTCTGAGCTACATGATCGCCGACAGCGGCATCGACCAGTTGCTGACCCAGCCGCACCTGCTGGACAGCCTGCCGATTCCCGAGGGCGTGCAGACCTTGTGCCTGGAGTCGTCCGGTGCTGATTTCGCTGGCTTGCCGACACACAATCCGTCAGTCGAGTACGACGCCGGCAACCTTGCCTATGTGATCTACACCTCCGGTTCCACCGGCATGCCGAAAGGCGCGGGCAACGCCCATCGTGCCCTGACCAACCGCCTGATGTGGATGCAGCAGGCCTACGGTCTGGATGCCGGCGACACGGTGTTGCAGAAGACGCCGTTCAGCTTCGACGTGTCGGTGTGGGAGTTCTTCTGGCCGCTGATGACCGGGGCGCGACTGGTGGTCGCGGCACCGGGCGATCATCGCGATCCGGCGAAACTGATTGCGCTGATCAACGCCGAGCGCGTCACCACGCTGCACTTCGTGCCGTCGATGTTGCAGGCCTTCCTGCAAGACGCCAACGTATCGAGCTGCACCGGCCTGACCCGCATCGTCTGCAGCGGTGAAGCACTGCCGGTGGATGCCCAGGTGCAAGTGTTCGCCAAACTGCCGCAGGCCGGTCTGTTCAATCTGTACGGCCCGACCGAAGCGGCCATCGACGTGACCCACTGGACCTGCCGTGACGAAGGTCGTGATGGCGTGCCGATCGGCCAGCCGATTGCCAACCTCTCGACCTTCATCCTCGACAGCGGCCTCAATCCGCTGCCGGTGGGCGTGGCCGGCGAGCTGTACCTCGGTGGCGTCGGTCTGGCCCGTGGTTACCATCGCCGTCCGGGGCTGAGCGCCGAGCGTTTCGTCGCCAGCCCGTTCGGTGCCGGCGAGCGCCTGTACCGCACCGGCGACCTGGCGCGCTATCGCGCTGACGGCGTGATCGAGTACGTCGGACGCATCGACCATCAGGTCAAGCTGCGTGGCCTGCGCATCGAGCTGGGCGAAATCGAAGCACGCCTAATGGAGCACGCCACCGTCCGTGAAGCAGTGGTGGTGGCCCGCGACGTATTGGGCAGCCAGCAACTGGTGGCTTACCTGGTGCCGAGCGATCCGGCGACTCTGGAGGCGTCCGAGTCGCTGCGCAATGAGCTGCACGACAGTCTCTCGACCTGGCTGGGCGCGAGCCTGCCCGACTACATGGTGCCGGCGCACCGGATGTGGCTGGCGCAGATGCCGCTCAGCCCCAACGGCAAGCTTGATCGCAAGCGTCTGCCGGCCCTGGAATTCGCGACTTCGCAGCAATATGTCGAACCGGCCAACGCCACCGAGCAGACGCTGGTGGATATCTGGAAAGAGGTGCTGGGCCTCGAGCGGATCAGCACCACCGACAGCTTCTTCGCCTTGGGTGGCGACTCGATCATCTCGATTCAGGTGGTCAGCCGCGCCCGTCATCAGGGCATCGAGCTGAGTCCGAAAGACCTGTTCCAGCAACCGACCATCCAGCAACTGGCCCTGCGTGCCCAGGCCATCGAAGGCACCCAGGCACCGGTGGCGGCATTGATCGACATGCCGCTGCACGGCCTGAGCGAAGCGCAAATCGCCGAGCTGCCATTGCCGGAAGGGCAACTGGACGGCTTGTACCGCTTGTCGCCGATGCAGCAGGGCATGTTGTTCCTCGGCCTGAACTCGCCGGAAGCCGACCTGTACATCAACCAGGTGAGCATTCCGGTGCAGGGCCTGGAGCCGCTGCGCTTCAAGGCGGCGTGGGAGGCGGTGAGCCGTCGCCACGACATCCTGCGCACTGGCTTCCTCTGGCAGGACATGGCCGAGCCGCTGCAATTCGTGCTTGCCGATCCGCAACTGCCGATCAGCCTGCTTGACTGGCGCGCGCAGGATCATTCCGAGCAAGCCTTGCAGGCATTGGCCGATGGCGAGCGAGCCAAGGGCTTTGACCTGGATCGTCCGCCGCTGCAACGCCTGACGCTGGTGCGTGTGGGCGAGGACAGCTATCAACTGATCTGGACCTATCACCACATCCTGATCGACGGTTGGAGCAGTTCGCAGTTGATCGGTGAAGTGCTCAGCCAGTATTCCGGCCAGCCACTCGCCGAGGCGGTGCCGTACCGTCGCTACATCAACTGGCTGCAACAGCAGGATGCCAACGCCAGTGAAGGTTTCTGGCGTCAGCATCTGAGCCTGCTCGACGAGCCGACTTACCTGGCCGACGCGGTGGCCCGCACGGGCGAAGGGCGCGGTCATGAAGCGCTGTACAGCCGTCTGGGCGAGTCGCGCACCGAACAGCTCAAGGCGTTCGCGCAGTCCCAGCAGATCACCCTCAACACCCTGGTGCAGGGCGCGTGGCTGATGTTGCTCAGCCGCTACAGCGGCCAGCGCAGCGTGGCGTTCGGCGCCACCGTGGCCGGGCGTCCGGCGAGCCTGCCGGCGTCGGAATCGATCCTCGGCCTGTTCATCAACACCTTGCCGGTGATCAAGGACGTGCCGGCCGAACAACCGGTCGGCCAGTGGCTGCGTGACCTGCAAGACTTCAACCTGGAGATGCGCGAGCGTGAGTACACGCCGCTGACCGACGTGCAGCGCTGGGCCGGACGCGCCGGGCAGTCGCTGTTCGACAGCATCATTGTGTTCGAGAACCACCCGATCGATCAGGCGCTGCGCGAGTGGCGCGACGATTCGCTGAAGTTCGGCGAGAGCAACAGCGCCGGCCTGACCAACTTCCCGATGGACCTGATGGTCACGCTCGAAGAGGGGCTGGTGATCGAGTACATGTTCCTGCGCGAGCACTTCGACCGGGCGACCGTGGAAGGCATTCGCAGCAACATGGAAGGGCTGCTGCAAGCGCTTGCGCAGGACGCCGCTCAACCGCTGGGGCGCATCGGCCTGCCGACCGCGCAGGTGGAGGATTCCAGCGTGGTCGCGGTGCAATCGCCAGCGCCGATGGTGCATCAGCGCATTGCCCAATGGGCCGCCCAGGCCAGCGAGCAAACCGCGCTGATCTTCAATGGCGAGGCGTTCAGCTACGGGCAGATCGACGCCCGGGCCAATCGCCTGGCCCATGCGCTGATCGCCGAAGGCGTCGGCCCGGAAGTGCGGGTCGGCGTGGCACTGCCGCGCAGCGAAAACATGATCGTCGCGCTGTTGGCGGTACTCAAGGCCGGCGGTGCCTATGTGCCGCTGGACGCGACCTATCCGCGTGAGCGCTTGAGCTACCTCATGCACGATTCCGGTATCGCCTTGTTGCTCAGTGATTCGAGCCTTCGCCAGGTGCTGCCGGCGCAGGACAATCTGCATGTGCTGGAGCTGGATCAACTGGATCTGCGCGCCCAGCCGGACAGCGCACCGGATGTCGCGGTGCAGCCGGGCAACCTTGCGTATGTCATCTACACCTCCGGTTCCACCGGTCAGCCCAAAGGCGTCGGCGTGGCTCACGGGCCGCTGGCGATGCACTGCCAGGCGATCGGTCAGCGTTACGAAATGAGCGCGGCCGACTGCGAATTGCACTTCATGTCGTTCGCCTTCGACGGCGCCCATGAGCGCTGGCTGACCACGCTGACCCACGGCGCACGCCTGTTGATCCGCGACGACAGTCTGTGGACCGCCGAGCAGACCTATCAGGCCATGCACGAACAGGGCGTGACCGTGGCCGCGTTCCCGCCGGTTTACTTGCAGCAACTGGCCGAGCACGCCGAACAGCACGGCAACCCGCCGCCGGTGCGGATCTACTGCTTCGGCGGTGACGCGGTGCCGGTCGCGAGTTTCGAGCTGGCCAAACGCGCGCTCAAGCCGCACTACATCATCAACGGCTATGGCCCGACCGAAACCGTGGTCACACCGCTGATCTGGAAGGCCGGTGCCGACGATCAATGCGGCGCGGCCTATGCGCCGATCGGCAGCGTGGTCGGCGAGCGCAGCGGTTACGTGCTCGACAGCGACCTCAACCGCTTGCCGGTGGGGATTGCCGGTGAACTGTATCTGGGTGGCGCGCTGGCCCGTGGTTACCTGGGACGCGCCGGCGGCACCGCCGAGCGCTTTGTGGCGAACCCGTTCAGCAACGACGGCAGTCGCCTGTACCGTACCGGCGACCTGGTGCGCCAGCGCGCCGACGGCACCGTCGACTACCTGGGACGGATCGACCATCAAGTGAAGATCCGTGGTTTCCGTATCGAGCTGGGTGAAGTCGAAGCGCGCCTCAAGCAACAACCGGGCGTGCGCGATGCGGCGGTTGTCGCCCGCGAAGGCGTCAGCGGCAAGCAACTGCTGGGCTACGTGCTGGCCAGCGCCGACGCCGTGACGGACGGTTTGTGCGAACGCCTGCGCGAGCAACTCAAGGCCAGCCTGCCGGACTACATGGTGCCTGCGCACTTGATGTTGCTTGAGCGCATGCCGCTGACCCCGAACGGCAAACTCGACCGCAAGGCCTTGCCGGATCCGGGCGCCGAACAGCGTCAGGATTACGTGGCGCCGCGCACCGATCTGGAAAAAGCCGTGGCGAAAATCTGGCAGGACGTGTTGAAGATCGAGCGCGTCGGCCTCACCGACAACTTCTTCGAGCTGGGCGGTGATTCGATCCTCAGTCTGCAAGTGGTGGCCCGCAGCCGTGTGCTCAAGGCTCAGGGGCTGAGTCTGAAACTGCGCGACCTGATGCAGAAACCGAGCATTGCCGAACTGGTCGCCAGCGTGCAGGGCAGCGCTGAGAAGTCTTCCGGACTGCTGGCGATGAACGCCGAGGTCAAGGGCCGGGCGCCGCTGTTCTGCATCCATGCCGGCTTCGGTACGGTGTTCGACTACGAGCCGTTGGCCCGTCGTTTGAGCGGGCGGCGCCAGGTATTGGCGATCCAGTCGCGGATGTTGCTCGACCCGGCTTTCAGCGATACCTCGCTGGAAAGCATGGCGAGCGATTACGTGGCGCAGATCCGCGAGCAACAGCCGCAGGGGCCGTATCACCTGCTGGGCTGGTCGCTGGGCGGTACGCTGGCGATGTTGATGGCCGCGCAACTGGAACAGGCCGGTCAGCAGGTGAAATTCGTCGGTCTGGTGGACAGTTTCGTGGCGTCGGCCGCGATCAACGCCGGGGCGGTGGATGACTGGCAAGCGGACCTGCGCGACTTCCTGCGGGTGACCCTGCCGGAGGCCGCTGCGCACGTGACCATCGAGGGCGAGGAAACCGCGCAGAACCTGCGCGCCGTGTTCAACGCCGCGATGAGCGCCGAGCGTGGGGCTTCGACCTACGTTGCCCTGGGGGCCGATGAACTGGCCCATGTGTTCAGCGTGGCACGCCGGCTCAAGCAACTGTCGCTGCAACTCGACCGTTGCCCGCCGCTGGCGGTCGAGCCGATCTGCTGGTGGACCCTGGGCCGTGAAGAGGAGGCTGTCGAACTGGCGGCGCAACTCGAACAGCCGGGCATGGGGGGCGAATGGCTCGATTGCGGGCACTTTCAGATCCCGCGAGATGAAACTTTCCTGTCCGAGGCTGAAGAAATGCTCGGCGAGATCGTTGAATCAGTAGTCATGTCCTGAAACCTGTTCTGTAACCAGAAACACCATTCGGGCGCCTGAGGCGCCCGAATGGTTTGGAGAAATTGAATGTCGTTGAATCCTGATATCGCCGCATTTCTGCAACTGGTCGGCAACGGCCGGGCCAGCGGTAAACGCGTGGGCATGCATGAGCTGAGCCCGGAACAGGCGCGGGAGCAGTTCGATCAGTCGTCGCTGCTGATGGACGCCGGTGGTGAAGAGCTGGAGGTGGTCGAAGAGTTGCAACTGCCGGTGCGCGACGGCTCGTTGCTCAACGCGCGGATTTATAGCAATCACGCTTTGCAGGCCGGCGCCGGGCGTCCGGCGTTGGTGTATTTCCATGGCGGCGGCTACGTGGTCGGCAGCCTCGATTCCCACGACTCGTTATGTCGTGCCCTGGCCTCGATGGCCGACTGCGTGGTGCTGTCGGTGGCGTATCGCCTGGCGCCGGAGTTCCGTTTCCCGACGGCGGCGGACGACGCACAGGACGCCTGGGACTGGCTGGTCGCCAGCGCGGCGGATCTGGGTATCGACGCCGCACGCCTGGCGATTGCCGGTGACAGCGTCGGCGGCAGCCTGGCAACGGTGCTGGCCGCGCAACTGGTGAATGCGCCAGTGCGGCCGCGCTTGCAGGTGCTGATTTATCCGGTCACCGATGCCAGCCGCAGCACGCCGTCGATCGAGCGTTTTGCCGAGGGGTATCTGCTGGAGAAAGAATCGCTGAACTGGTTCTACAACCACTACCAGCGCGAGGCGGGCGATCGTCTCGATCCGCGCTTCTCGCCGTTGCTGGCCGAGGTTTCGGCCGATGTGGCGCCGGTGCTGCTGGTGCTGGCCGAGTGCGACCCGCTGCACGACGAGGGCGTGGCGTATGCCCGGCATTTGCAGGCAGCGGGGGTGGCGGTGGAGCTGAACGTCTATGAAGGCATGACTCACGACTTCATGCGCATGGGCGCGATCGTCGATGAAGCCGAAGAAGCGCAGCAGCACATTGCCGAGCGATTGGTGGAGGTGTTTGCGGCGGGGTGACGGGGTTGTCGAGGGAACGGGAGAGGCCGCTGATCGCGGCCTTTTTTATTGGGCGCGGGTGTTGAGTGCCGTGGTGTCGGATCAGGCACCACCCGCCATCGCGGAAAAAGCAAAACGCCGGCAGAAGCCGGCGTTTTGTCTGACGCTGAGCGTGTTACCAGTTGTAGGTCACGTCGGCGGTCATGGTCCGGCCTTCGCCGTAGTAGCAGTCCAGGGTGCTGTTGCAGCTGGCGACGTATTTCTCGTCGGTGAGGTTTTCCAGGTTCATCTTCACTTTCACGCCTTTGACGTGCAGCGGCGATTTCTCCAGGTCGTAGGAGACCATGGCGTCATACACGGTGTAGGACGGGATCTGGAACGAATCTTCCTCGTAGTCCGAGCCGTAGCTGCTGCGCACGTAGCGTGCGCCCAGGCCCATGCCCAGACCGGCCAGCGAGGTGGAGATGTCGAAGTCGTAGTTGATCCACGCCGAAGCGGTCAGCGGCGGGCTCATGGCCAGGGTGCGACCCTCGCGACCGTCGTTGACGCTGCGCCATTTGATCTGGTTACGCGACACCGCCGCCAGCACACGCAGGTTCTGGGTGACGTTGACCTTGCCTTCCAGCTCCACGCCGCGCGAACGCACCGAACCGCTCTGGTTGCTGAAACCCGGGTTGGTAAGGTCGTTGGTGAGCATGTTGCTCTGGTCGATCTGATACGCCGACAGCTGGATGAAGCCGTCGATGGATTTCGGCTCGTACTTGATACCGACTTCGTACTGCTTGCCCTCGGTCGGCTCGAACGGACGGCCGTTGGTGTCGGCGCCGGTCTGCGGCAGGAACGATTCGGCGTAGCTCACGTACGGCGTCATGCCGTTTTCGAACTCGTAGCCGAAGCCCGCGCGGCCGGTGAACTTCTCGTCCTTGATGCTCGAGTGGTTGCCGCCCAGAGGTTCCTTGTTGATGGTCTCGGCGAAGTCATAACGACCGCCCAGGGTCAGGAACCACTGGTCCCAGCGCATCTGGTCCTGGGTGTACAGGCCGGTCTGCTTGACCGTGTTATCCCACTTGTAAGGCTGGCGGAAGTTGAATTCGCTGCCATACACCGGGTTGTACAGGTCGATGGCCGGACCGGTGCGGTCATAGCGGCCGAGGAACTTGGAGTTGAAGTGGTAGTAGTCCACGCCCAGCAGCAGGGTGTGGTCCAGCTCGCCGGTCTTGAACTTGGCCTGGGCAATGTTATCGATGCCGTAGACCGAGTTGTGCTGCGCCCAGTCCACACCGAAGCGGGTCTGGTAGCTGCCGTCGTCGATGCCGGTGTTCGGGTTCGGCTCGAACGAGTAGCCGTGCAGCGGCGCGACGTAACGGTCGTTGACGTCGGCGTAGCGCGCGTTCTGCTTGAGGGTCCAGACGTCGTTGAGTTCGTGGGCGATCTCGTAGCCGACCACGAACTGTTCGCGGTCGTACTTGTTCACGCCCGGCTCGCCTATGAACAGGCTGCGGCTGATGCGGCCGGAAGCGCTGCGGTGAACCGTGCCGTCAGCCGGCAGACCCTGGGCTTCCGGGGTGTCGCGGTCTTTCTGGTACTGGCCGTAGACGGTGATGCTGGTGCGGTCGTTCGGCAGCCAGGTCAGGCTGGGTGCGAGCATCATGCGGTTCTGGTCGGCGTAGTCGATCTGCGAGTTGCTGTCGCTGACCACACCGGTCAGGCGATAGAGAAACTCGCCTTGGTCGTCGAGCGGGCCGCCGAGGTCGAAGGCGCCGTATTTGCGGTCATAGCTGCCGCCGCCGATGATGACTTCGTGCAGTGGCGTGGCGGTCGGACGCTTGCCGACCATGTTGACGATACCGCCAGGCTGGTTCTGGCCGTACAGCACCGACGCCGGGCCTTTGAGCACTTCGATGCGCTCCAGGCTGTACGGGTCGATCTGCAGCGAACCGCCGGTGCTGCCGCCGCCGTAAGGCAGGTGCAGGCCGTCGAGGTACAGCGGGGTCGGCGAGAAGCCGCGCGAGGTGGGTTCGTCGAAGATCTTCACCCGGTCGGAGAAGCCGCCGCCGGTCATGCCGGCGGTGTAGCGCAGGGCTTCGGTGACCGATTGCGAACCGCGCATCTTGATTTCGTCTTGAGTGACGACGTTGATGGTCTGCGGGATTTCCTTCAGCGCGGTGTCGGTTTTCGAACCGGTGGCACTGCGCTTGGCGACGATCCCGTCAACCGGACCCCATGCCGATTCCTGGGTCGCCGAAATATTGGTCGGCGCCAGGTCGAGCGCGGCGCCGCTGGCGGAGCGCGAACGCAGGGTGACGTTGTTGCCCTGGACGCTGTAGGCGATGTCGGTGCCTTGCAGCAACTGCGCGATGGCGGCAGTCGGTTCCAGGTTGCCACTGACGGCGCTGCTGCGCAGACCGCTGACGTCATCGGTGCTGTACAGCACTTGCAGGTTGGTCTGGCGGCCGAATTCCTGCAAGGCGCTCCCCAGCGACTGGGCAGGAATATTGATCGCCACGGCCGCCGCCTGCGCCTGACCGATCATCGGCAGGGTGAGGGCCATGGCGCAAAGAGCGGGAAGGGTGGTGCGAAGGGAACGGCGGATCAGCAGAGCCTTGGCGAGCGGGTGGAGTCCGTGCGGTGCGGGCATTGTTCTTCTACTCTTCAAAGTGTTGACTGAGAACTATTTCTATTAACTGTAAGTAAGACGTTGAGCCTTCCGAAAACCGGAAAGACTCAACGCACTTTTTTACGAATTTTTCACAATCAGGCGGGTTGCAGCTCGGTGACCACTTTGCCGGCGTTCATGCGCACCAGTTGGTCGGCAACATCGAAGTAACGATCGTCGTGGGAAATGACGATGATGGTTTTGCCCAGACGCTTCAGGTCCGGCAGCAGCTCGGTGTAGAAGATCCGCCGGAACGTCGGGTCCTGGTCCGCTGCCCATTCGTCGAACACCAGCACCGGACGCTCTTCCAGCCATGCATTGATCAACGCCAGACGCTTGCGCTGGCCGGTGGACAGATCGGTGGTGGTGAACGTGCCGTCGCGCACGCTGACCTTGTGCGCGATTTCCAGTCGCTCCAGGTATTTGTTGGCATCATCGGGGATGTGCGTGTCGCCCTGTACCACGTCGTCGAACAGGTAATAGTCGGCGAAGATCGTGGTGAACAACTGGCGATAGTCATCGCGGTTGGCGGCGTCGACCAGTTGCTCGTTGAGGCGGATTTCACCCTGTTGCGGCGCGTACAGGCCCAGCAGCAGTTTGATCAGGGTGGTCTTGCCGCAGCCGTTTTCGCCGACGATGAAGATGATGTCGCCCTGTTCGATCTTCAGGTTCACCGGCCCCAGGCGAAACGGCACGGCGCCTTCGACGGTCGGGAAGCTGTAGGAAACGTTGGACAGTTCCAGGCTCTGTACCGGGGTTTTCCGGTTGCCTTGATCGTTGAGCAGCAGGTGCGGCTCGGGCGAGGAAAATTGCTCGGAAAGGTCGGCGATGCGGCGGAAGGCGATTTGCGCGCGGCTGACGATTGGCAGCGTACCGATGATGTGTTCCAGCGGGCCCTTCATGTACAGCAGCACCAGCACGAAACCGCTCATCACGGTTTTGTCGGCGCTCGGCCATAACGATTGCAAGCCCAGGGCCAGGCCGATCACCACGAAAAACAGCATCGAGCCAAGGGTTTTGGCGACGACGAAGATGTTCACCGAGCGCACCTGAGTCTCACAGATTCTGTCGGCGGTGCCTTCGATGCCAGACGCAAACATCCGATGCCGGCGCGGGCGGTGGATGCGCAGTTCCTTGGCGCCTTCGGCAACGGCGTTGTAGTGCTTTTGCAGTTCATCCTCGTAGTCACGCGCTTTGAGAAAACCCTGCATGCCGCGCCCTCGGGCGATGTACTGAATGACCGTGCCGATCAGAATCGCCACCGCCATCATCAGGAACATCGGCCACGACAGCACCGCCAGATAGCCCATGCAGCCAAGGGTCACTGTCATGGAGATGGCCAGTGGCGCAAAGGCGAAAGCAAAGTCACTGATGGTGTCGACGTCATGGGTCAGCACCGGGATCAGCCGATGACTGCGATAGCGTTCGATCTGTTCGATGGGCGCCGACAGGACTTTCTCGCCCAGCTCTTTGCGCAGCTTGGCGATGATGTGCTGGCCGACGTAGTTGGTGCCGATGTCGGAGAAGATCGAACTGGCGAGGGCCAGCAGGCACAGGCCGGCGAACGCGGCGACCACGGTGCTGGTCAGGTCGCCTTCGGCGTGCAGCGCGTTGTTGATCGTCGCCAGCAACGCCGTGACGCTCAGACCGCCGACCATGCCGAGCAGGATCGAACCGGAGACGATCAGCCGAAAAGGTTTGAGCAGGGCGAACAATTCATTGATCACCCCGCGTGTTGGTTTGCTCATGGAGGTTCCCTGCTTGAAAGAGCGGTGAAGCCCGGCATCGGTCGCGGGCTTCGCCTGGGTGACGTAGAGGGCGGTGGCGCGTCGCAACGGATCGCGCCCTCTGTAAAACGACTGGCGGGGTGGTTAATTTAACCGCGCGCGGGGCTTACAGATCGCGGGCAACCCGGAAGCCGATCCAGTCACCGCGATCGCCGGGCACCAGCGCATTGCGGTTGCCGGAGCGCGAGAACACCGGCGCTTCCCCCCAGTCGTTGCCGCGAATGCGCTTGAATTCGCACTTGCCGGTCAGCCACGCACTGCCGTCGCTGGGGGCGCCTTCGTAGTTTTCGTTGTAGCAGTCGGCCGTCCATTCATAGATGTTGCCGTGCATGTCGTACACACCAAAGGCGTTGGGCGGGAAGCTGCCCGCCGGTGCGGTGAAGTTGTAGCCGTCGGCGGCGCCGTAAGTGTTGGCGTGCTTGGCGATGCTGTATTCCTTGCCCTCGTCGAACGGGAAAGGGAACGGTCCGGTGGTGCCGCCACGGGCTGCGTACTCGCGCAGGGATTCACTCACCAGGCGATATGGCTTGCCGGTTTTTTTCGACAGCCACGCCACGTAGGCGTTGGCTTCGGCGAAGTCCATGCACACCGCCGGATGCCGGTCGGTGTACTGCTTGCGCGGGTCGCTGCCGGCGTAGTCCGGAATTCCGGCCTTGCATGCGCGGCCCGGACGGTCATCGCCGTCGGGCATCTGGTAGCCGGTGTCCTTGAGGTAGGCGAACCACTCACCCTTGAGCACCTGGAAGCGGCTGATCGCCAGCGGTTTGGCGAAGGTCACCGGATGCATCGGGCCTTCGTCCGGCTCGCGGCCGACTTCGTCTTCCGGAGTACCCATGGTGAAGGTGCCGGTGGGCAGCACGACCATTTCCGGGCAGTCCTTGCAGTCCTTGAACACCTTGCCCGGTGCTGGCGGGGTGGCCGCTTGTGCGGCGCTCGGCAGCAGGCTGGCGGCGAGGGCGGCGAGCATCAGTGCCGGTAGGGTTTTCAAGGCAAAACGAGGCAATTCACTGTTCATTTCGAGTCTCGTTAAAAGGAAAAAGGCAATCGCCGGGGCTCACAGCGCCTGATCGAGCACCGCCAGCAAGCGGTCGATCTGCGCTTCATCGTTGAGCAGTCCCGGCGCGGTGCGGATTACGGGGCCGACGTCGCGGTGTACCGCATCGGCCACCACCTTGTTGGCCATCAGGTGCGCGGCAACTTTGTCGCTGTCCTTGCCCTTGACCCGGAAGAAGGTGAAACCGGCGGAAAACTCCGGGCTCAGTGGCGTGACCATTTCGATCTGTGGACGTTGTTGCAGGTGTTTTTTCAGGTAGCTGTTGAGCTCGTGAATCCGCGCCTGTACGTCGGCCTTGCCCAGTTGCAGGTGCAACTTGAAGGCTTCGGTCAGCGCCCAGCGGTGCTCGAAGGCGTGATAACCGCCGGGGGTCATGGTGGTCGAGAAATGCTCGGCCTCGGAGAAGGTCGGGATGATCGGCGTGACGTATTTCAGCTCGGGTGTGCGGCTGACCACGATCCCGGTGCCGCGCGGGCCGAACAGCCATTTGTGGGTGCCGGCGATGAAGAAGTCGCAGTTCATCGCCGGAAAGCTCACGTCCTCGACGCCGAAACCGTGTACACCGTCCACCACATAAATGATCCGGTCAGCCTCGCTGCGGCCACGGTTGTGCTTGTCGACGATGGCGCCGATGTCGGCCAGAGGCAGCTTCACGCCGCTGCCCGAATGCACCCAGCACATGCCCAGCACCCGGGTTTGCGGGCGAATGCTGCGGTCGATGTTGGCCAGCAGTTCATCCTTGCTGATTTTTTGCGGGTCGTTGAACAGACGGATCTTGCGCACCTGGGTGCCATCGCGCTGGGTGCGCAGTTCGAGGATGGTGTGGGTCGCGTAATGCTCGTGTTCGGTGGTGAGGATTTCCTGATCGGCGCGCACCTGGACGCCGCCGTAGATCATCGCCAGACCTTCGGTGGTGCTGCCGGTCAGGGCGATCTGCCGGGCGTCGGCCTGCACGTATTTGCCGGCCCAGACGCGCACCTCTTCTTCGCGTTTTTCAGTGACGCCCAGGTCCCAATCCATCGCCAGCCCGGGGTTCTTGTCGAGGGCCGCGCGGTGCATCGCAATCGCCTCGCGCACCGGTTTGGGGTGGGTGGTGACCAGGAAGTTGGAGAAATGCAGGTAGGCCGGATCCTGATCGAACAGCTGCTGCAATTGCGCCCACTTGTTACGCGGCAACGGCGCGGCGGATGCAGCGCTGGCGACGTTCGGCAGGCTGGCGCCCAGCGGCAATGCAGCGGCGAGGATCCCCGCCTGTTTCAGAAAGTCGCGACGGTTGCTCATGGCTTGGCGGTATCCCGGTTAGAGGCCAGCGCCGGTTTCGCGGATTTTTCCACCTGATCCCAGACCCGCAGGAAGTTGCCGCCCCAGAGCTTGGCGATGTCTGCTTCGGAGTAGCCGCGCGACAGCAGTTCGGCGGTGACGTTACGGATCTCGCCGACGTTCTCCCAGCCTTTGACGCCGCCGCCCTCGTTGAAGTCCGAGCTGATGCCGACATGGTCGATACCGATCTTGCGCACCGTGTAATCGATGGCGTCGCCCAGGTCCTTGAGGCTGGCCTTCGGTTCCTCTTCGAGGATCGCGTAGAGCTGGCCGGCGTATTCGCCGAACTTCTGCTCCGACCAGGCGGAGATGATCGGGTCGCCCGGCATCAACGCCACGGCGAGGTTCGGCAGTGGCGGCAGGTCGTAGCGTTTGCGCAGTTCGTTGAGCTTGTCCTGGGTGCCTTGGGTCAGCGGCCGCAGGTATTGCGAGAAGCCGACGATCTGCACCACGCCGCCGCTGTTCTTGATCAGCTGCATTTCCTTGTCGGAAAGGTTGCGCGGGATATCGACCATGGCCCGTGGCGCCGAGTGCGAGGCCACCAGCGGCGTGCGGCTCAGTTGCGCGACCTGCTCGAGGGCCTTGGTCGACATCTGCGACACATCGATGATTACGCCCAGATCGTTCAGGCGCTTGACCGCTTGCTTGCCGATGTCCGAGAGGCCGTCGAGGGCGTCCGGCGAATCATTGAAGAACGGCAGCGGACGTGACGAGTCGGCCCAGTCGTTGTTGCCGATGTAGCTGAAGCCGAACATGCGCATGCCGCGAGCGGTCCACAGGTCCAGTTGGTTCAGGTCATGACCCAGCGGGTAGGCGTTGAGCATGCTGATGAAAATCGCGAACTTGCCTTCACCGTGCAGGCGGCGGAAATCGTTGGCGGTGTAGGCGATGCCGACCTGATTGGGGAAGTCGCGAACCATGCCGGAGATGATCTTGTAGCGGACTTCCTGCTGGTTGCGTGCCTCGTCGACGAAACCGGCGGTGGGCTTGTGCGGGGCGTTGGCGCCGTTCCAGATTTCCGGCCAGCCGAAGATCGTCAGCGCCGCGCCCGACAGCCGTCCGCGATTGGCCTTGACCAGGTCGAACTGGTCGCTGCCGTCCTTGTCGATCTCGTTGCCGGTGGTGCCGAAGTTCTGGGTGATGGTGATGTGGCTGTCGAACGACAGCATGTGTTCGTGCAGCTCTTCGGCCTGTTGCATGACTTTGAGCGGGTAGCCGGGATTGTCCTTGAACCAGATATCCCAGACTGCGAAACCGACACCGGCGCTGATCGCCAGGGCCAGTGGCAGGCCGATGAAAAGAGCCTTTTTCGAACGTGGTTTTGTCATTGCCATCTCAGTCAGGTTCGCCGTCGAGGTGCAGGCGCAGAGGCCTTTGCTATCTGGGAAGAACGAGTGATTGGCGAGGAAATTTAGGCCGCGCCCGATTGCCACGGAAAATCGCTAAATTTGCCCCGGCAACAAACGTTCTAGCTTGGATAAAGCCTGCTCCAGGGCTGACACAGGTAGGGCAATGAGGATTTCTCGACGATGGTTCATGGCAGGCCTGGCGCTGACCGGCGCTGCCGTACCTGCAGCGTATTTCGGGCATCGCGAATGGACGAAGCCCGACCCGACGATCACCCCCGGTGAGGCGTCGTTCGACGTCGCCGACGTGGCCGGGCAGCACCTGGCGAACGCGTTGCGTGGCGTCTGGAAGATTCGCTTCGTGGGCCGCGACGCCGGCCTCGACGGGCTGCCGGCCCAGGGGCTGGAAGTGTTCATCGACATCGGCCAGAAAGGCCGGGGCGTGTGCGGCTTTCTCGACACGCCGGAGCGTTTGCGCTCTGACGAAACACCTCGTTACCGAATTCTCGGCGATCTGGCCGGGGCCGAGGCTTCGAAGCTCAGTTGGCGGCTGCTCGGTGCCGGCGGCAGCGTCGACTATGAACTGAACATGATCCTCGATGAGGTCTGGGCCGATTTCGGCAACGCCGGCAGCGGTACGCTCAGCGGCACCGTGCAGCGTCTGGATCGCTCGCTGGCGTTGCCGGCGCAGGATCACCGTTTCATCGCGGTCAAATGCCTGTTCCCGGAAGCGCGCCAGCGTACCCCGCTGAACTCGATGTTGCTGGCGTGGCTGGTTTCGCCTGAGCATCGCCTGTTTCACCAGGTCTGGCATGCGACCCGGGACAAATGGCACACCTTGTCCGAAGACAAGCGCAACGCCTTGCGCGGCCTCGGCTGGCAGCCCGGCCCGCGCGATCAGGAACGTGACGCCCGGGGTGCGCGCAAGGATCGCAACGGTTCGGGCATCGACTTCTTTTTCATGCACCGGCACATGCTCGGCACGGCGCGCTCGATGCAGGATCTGCCGTCCTGGGAATTCTTCCCGTTGCCGCAACCGGAACTGGTGCGCGACCGCGCGGGGTTCGCCCGTTACTTCGACAACCACGACGGTACGTCGCTGCCGCCGACCTGGCTGGCCGAGGGCGATGACGAATACACCCAGTGGGTCAGCGACATCAAGACCGCCGAAACCTATCAGAGCAACTTCGAAGTCTGGGAATCGCAGTATCGCGATCCGCAGTATCTGTCGAAGCTGACCCTGGGCCAGTTCGGCTCGGAAGTGGAGCTGGGTCTGCACGACTGGCTGCACATGCGCTGGGCCTCAGTGCCGCGCGATCCGTCCAACGGCCAACCGGTGCCGCTGGCCCGTGACCTGGACGACTTCGCCGCGCGCTGGTTCGCACCGGAAAACGACTTCCTCGGCGACCCATTCTCTTCTCATGTGAACCCGGTGTTCTGGCATTTCCACGGCTGGATCGACGATCGCGTGGAAGACTGGTTCCGCGCCCACGAGCGTTTCCATCCGGGCCAGGTCACGCGCCTTGAGGTCAACGGCGTAAAGTGGTTTGCGCCGGGGCGTTGGGTCGAGGTGGCGGATCCGTGGCTGGGGCCGACCACTCATGGCTGCAGCACCACGCCGGGATTGCAGATCGGCAAGTCAGTGGAGATGGACCCGGAAACCATGAAACTGGCGCTGCGCATCACCTTCGGCGAGGACGAGAAAAAGCTCGCAGCGCTGTTCCGCCGGGTGCCACAGCGGCCCTGGTATGCGCGCAATCTGAAGGCCAAACAGAGCCCGGCCTGATACCGGGTTATCGTTGATTCGCGAGCAAGCCCGCTCCCACAAAAGATTGCATTCCACATGGAGGGACGCGGTCTATTGTGGGAGCGGGCTTGCTCGCGAATGCGGACAGCGGGTCGCGGCGATTACAGCGCCTGCCACCCACCGCCAAGCGCCTTGTACAGGGCCACGCTCGCCTGCAACCGCGACAAGCGCAATTGCACGTTGAGATCCTGCGCTGAGTACAGCGTGCGCTGGGTTTCCAGCACCGTCAGCAAGTCCGCCGCGCCGGCCTGATAACGGCTTTGGGCGATGTCGAAAGCGGTCTGCGCCTGACGCAATTCTTCGCTCTGCCACTGCCGTTGCGCGTCGAGTCCGCGAATGCCATTGAGGGCTTTTTCGACGTCGGCGAAACCGTTGATGATCGCGCCGCGATAGGTTTCCAGCAGTTCTTCCTGACGGGCCGTGGCCTTGTCGCGCTCGGCACCCAGGCGCCCGTTGTTGAAGATCGGCGCGACCAGCCCGGCGGTGAGGTTGTAGAACGGGCTGCGCAGCATGTCGTCGAACTGATTGGCGCCAGAGCCGAGCTGAGCGGTCAGGGTCACGCTGGGCAGCATCGCGGCGCGGGCGACTTTGACGTCAGCCTCGGCCGCCGCCAGTTGGGCTTCGGCGCGGGCGATGTCCGGGCGGTGGTTGAGCAGGTCGCTGGGGACGCCGGCGGCGATGGTCGGCCACTGCAGGCGATCGAACGGTTCGGCGCTGGCCGCCAGTTCCTGCACCGGGCGGCCGAGCAGGGCGGCGAGGCTGATCAAGGCGTCCTGCGCCTGTTGTTGCACCAGCGGCAACTGCCGTTGCTGCGCGGCCACCAGGCTTTTTTGCTGGGCCAGTTCCAGCGCGGTGGCCGAGCCTGAGTCGAAACGGGTCTGCACCAATGTCAGCACGTTTTGCGCGTTGGCCAGGTTCAGTTCGGCGATGCGGCTCTGCTCGCGCAGCGACAGGGCTTGCGCATAGGTATTGGCGACGCTGCTGAGCAGGGTCAGCTCCACGGTCGCGCGGTCGAATTCGCTGGCTTGCAGGGCGAACTGAGCGCTGTCGCGGGAAGCGCGTTTGCCGCCCCAGAAATCGATTTCGTAGCTGGCGCTCAGGTTGGCGTCGAAATAATCCACAGCCTTGTTGCTGCTGTCGGCGTCGAGTTGGCTATAGCCGTTGCCGCGCAACAGTTTCTGCCGATTGGCATTGGCCCCGCCCTTGACCTCCGGCAGTTGCGAACCGCCGGCAATCACCGTGCCGGCCTGGGCCTGACGCACTCGGGCCATGGCCGCGGCGAGGTCGAAACTGCCGACCCTGGCCTGTTCGATCAGGCGATCAAGCTCAGGGCTGCCGAACTGTTTCCACCATTGCGGGTCGATGCGGGCCACGCTGGCGCCGTGGGGCGATTGCCAGGTGGCGGGCGGTTGCAGGCCGCTGTCGGGACGCTGAACGGGACTGCCGCAGGCGCTGAGCAACAGGCACACGGTCAACAAACTGAGGCGCGGTTTCATAGATCGATCATTCACTGGTAAGGGCCGTGACCGGGTCGAGCCGGGCAGCTTTGCGGGCCGGCATGAAGCCGAAGACAACACCGGTGACGAGGGCGCAGCCAAAGGCTCCGAGCACCGCCATCAAGGAAAACGCAACGGCTACTTCGCTGAGAATCAGCACGCCGCCGACGATCAGCGCCAGGGCGATCCCGGCGATCCCGCCGACCACCGAGAGCATCACCGCTTCGGTGAGGAACTGACGCAGGATGTCGCGTTGACGGGCACCGGTGGCCATGCGGATACCGATCTCGCGGGTGCGCTCGCGCACGGTCATGAGCATGATGTTCATCACGCCGATGCCGCCCACCAGCAGCGAAATCGCCGCAATCGAACCGAGCATCAGCGACAGGGTGTTTTGCGTGCGTGCCTCGGCCTGGATCATCGCCGCGTTGTTGGTCAGCTCGAAATCCTTCTTGCCGTTGTGCAGGCGCAGCATCAGTTGCTCGATGGCGTGCTCGGCTTCCTTGACCTTGCGCGCGTCGGCGGCGGCGATGGCTACGTATTCCGGATTGCGCGTGCCGAACAGACGCACGCTGGCGGCGGAGTAGGGCACGGCGATGCGGTTGTCGCTGTCGGAGTCGCCGGAGCTGGCGCCTTTTTCCGCAAGCACTCCGACCACCTGGAACGGTACGTTTTCGATCAGCACGTATTGGCCGATAGGGTTGGGCACGTCCTTGAGCAGTTTGGTGCGCACCTTGTGGCCGATCACCGCGACGGCGGCGGCGTTCTGTTCGTCGGCCTCGGTGAAGTAACTGCCTTGCACCACGGGCCAGTTGAAAATGCTCGGGAAATTGGTGTCGTTGCCGCCGACGTAGCTCAGGTGATCGAGGTTGCCGAAACGCACGCCGGCCTCGGCGCCGTTGACCGGCATGATGCGTTTGACCTGCGGCAGGCTGGCGAGCGCCGCCACGTCATCGAGGGTGACGATGCCCGGCGGCGTGCGCGGGTTGGGGGCCGAGCCACTGAGGTAAATGATGTTCGAGCCGAAGGCGCCCATCTGCGCCATGACCTGACGCTTGCTGCCTTCGCCGACGGCGAGCATGACCACCACCGAGGCCACGCCGATGATGATGCCGAGCAGGGTCAGGGCGGTGCGGAAGCGGTTGATCCACATCACTCGCCACGCCGCGTGCAGGGCGTCCACCAGCTCGCCTTTCCAGGCGCCGGTGGCTTGCGCGCCGTCGGTCAGGCGCTTGCGCAGATCCACCGCTTGCAGGGCGCCGGGGTTGGCGCTGGTCTGGGCCTCGGGATTGTCCCGGGCGCTGTCGCTGATGATCAGGCCGTCGCGGATCTCGATGATGCGTTTGGCCCGCGCCGCCACTTCGCGGTCGTGGGTGATCAGGATCACCACATGCCCCTGGCTCGCCAGTTCGTCGAGCAGCGCCATGACTTCCTTGCCGCTGTGGCTGTCGAGGGCGCCGGTGGGTTCGTCGGCGAGGATGATGTGGCCGCCGTTCATCAGCGCCCGGGCAATCGATACCCGTTGCTGCTGACCGCCGGACAGTTGATGCGGGCGGTTGCCGGTACGTGAGGCCAGGCCGAGGCGCTCGAGCAGGGCGGCGGCGCGGGCGTGGCGTTCGGCGGCGGGCGTGCCGGCGTAGATGGCCGGCATTTCGACGTTTTCCTGGGCCGAGCCGGACGGGATCAGGTGATAGCCCTGGAACACGAACCCGAACGCTTCGCGGCGCAGCCAGGCCAGTTCGTCACTGTCGAGGCCGGCGACGTTTTCGCCGGCAAAGCGGTATTCGCCGGACGTTGGCCGGTCGAGGCAGCCGAGAATGTTCATCAGCGTCGATTTGCCGGAGCCGGACGCGCCGACAATCGCCACGAACTCCCCGGCGTGAATCGACAGGTCGATGCCGCGCAGCACATGCACTTGCGGCGCATCGCCACCGCCGTAGGATTTGCGGATGTCGTGCAGGTCGATCAGGGGCGTTTGCATTTAGCCTCCGCTGCCGTCGGCCGGGCCGATCAACAGGTGATCGCCTTCGCTCAGGCCCTCGACAATCTGCACCTTCAGGCGGTCGCTGATGCCGGTCTGCACTTCGCGTGACTGGATGTCGCCATTGGCGGCGATCACCTGCGCGGTCTGGCGATCCGCCACGGCGGTGCCTTGCAGGGCGGCGACCGGAGCGGTGAGCACGTTTTTCGCCTGGTTGGCGACGAAGAACACCTGGGTGGTCATCTCGGCCATCAGTGCGTTGTCGGCGTTGTCGACATCCAGCAGCACGGTGTACAGCACCACGCGGGCGCTGCCGCTTTTGCTCGAACTGGCGGGGCTGCCGCCGCCCTGGCTGGTCTGATCCAGCGGCTTGGGCGGCACTGGCAGGATCTGCCGCACGGTGCTGCTCCAGCGCCGGTTGCCGCCGCTGAGGGTGGTGAAGTAAGCGGTCATGCCCGGTTTGACGTGGCCGATGTCGGCTTCGGAAACCTCGGCCCACACGGTCATCGGCGACAGTTTGGCGATACGCAGGATCAGCGGGGTTTGCTGCTGGGCGTTGAGGGTCTGGCCTTCGCGGGCATCGAGAGCGACCACGGTGCCGGCCATCGGTGCATAAATGCGGGTGTAGCCGAGTTCCGCCTGATCGCTGCGCAGGCTGGCTTCGGCCTGGCGGATCTGTGCGCGGAACATGTCGATGCGCGCTTGCGTCGCCTTGAGTTCGGCGCGGGCGGTCTGCACGTCTTCTTCGCGGGTAGCGCCACCGGCGGCCAGGTTTTGCTGGCGCTGATACTTCTGTTTCGCGAGCTCGTGCTGGGCCTGCTGTTCCTGCAATTGCGCCTTGAGATTCTCGATGGAAAACTGCCCGGCATCGAGTTTGGCCTTCTGCGTGGACGGGTCTATTTCCACCAGCAACTGGCCTTCCTTGACCACGTCGCCGACCTCGACATGGATCTTGCGAATCTGCCCGGAGGCCTGGGCGCCGACGTCCACGTAGCGTCGTGGTTGCAGGGTGCCCAGGGCAGTGACGCTGCTTTCGATGTCGCCGCGACTCACCTGCACGGTGGCGAACTTGTCCCGGCCGGGGGGCATGACTTGCCAGGCGGCAACAGCAATGACAGGGATCACGCAAAGGGAGGCGAGCAGGGCGCGTCGGGCGGGGCGGGGACGTTTCATGCAGGGTTCCGGCCAGTGGAAATCGGCCCGTCATTCAGCGGTGCGTGCAGGGATCGGGCAGCGTTGAACGCTGTCGCGGGGGGCGACAGACACGGGGAGCTGTCCTGTAAACGATGAACATAGAAGGGAATTTAAGCCGGGACACACGATGTTACAGGTATAGAGCAGCACTATTTGTCGGGCAACGACAAACACCACTTTAAATCTATATGAGAATTACTATAAATTACGCACCTCAAGTTGCCACTATCTTGCTACTGCCCAACAGGCGGCCGGATATCAGGCTCAAGGACAGAAACCGCACCCATGCGGCCGGGAGTCATGTTGGAAAACTACTATCGCGAGCTGGTGTGCTTCCTGAACGCCAAGCTCGGCAACCGTCAGGTTGCCGAAGATGTGGTGCATGACGCTTATCTGCGTGTGCTGGAGCGCTCCAGCGAAACGCCGATCGAGCAACCCCGCGCGTTTCTGTATCGCACCGCCTTGAACCTGGTGATCGACGACCATCGGCGCAACGCCCTGCGTCAGTCCGAATCCCTGGAAGTGCTCGACAATGAAGAGCGCTATTTCACCCCGTCACCCCACAGCACCCTCGATCACGGTCAGCGCCTGGACATGCTCCAGCGTGCCCTGGCCGAACTGTCGCCGCTGTGCCGCGACAGTTTTCTGCTGCGCAAGATCGAAGGCCTGTCACACCCGGAGATCGCCGCGCAACTGGGGATTTCCAAGGCGCTGGTGGAAAAGCACATCGTCAATGCGATGAAGCATTGCCGTGTGCGTATCAAACAATGGGATGCCCATTGAGCCGTCATCGTTAAATTTTATTTCACTGTCCTCGTTCCTACTCAACAGACGACCTGCTGTCCTGCTTCAGGGCCGGCCGGTCACCCAAGCTCTTCCTCCGCGCTGCTCGGGGGTTCATCCAGAGGACACTGGAAATGACACAGGCAATTGCATCGCCCATCGTTCACGACCTGATCGGCGTCGGTTTCGGCCCTTCGAACCTGGCCCTGGCCATCGCGCTGCAAGAGCGCGGCCCGAGCCAGGGCGAACTGGATGTGCTGTTCCTCGACAAGCAGGCCAACTACAGCTGGCACGGCAACACCCTGTCGACCCAGAGCGAGCTGCAGATTTCCTTCCTCAAGGATCTGGTGACCCTGCGTAACCCGACCAGCCCGTACTCGTTCGTCAACTACCTCAAGCAACACGGTCGTCTGGTGGACTTCATCAACCTCGGCACCTTCTACCCGTGCCGCATGGAGTACAACGACTACCTGCGCTGGGTCGCCGGGCAGTTCACCGAGCAGAGCCGTTACGGCGAAGAAGTGCTGACCATCGAGCCGGTGCTGCACAACCATCAGGTTGAAGCGCTGCGGGTGATTTCCCGTGGCAGCGATGGCCAGCAATTCGTCCGTACTGCCCGTTCGGTGGTGGTCAGCGCCGGCGGCACGCCGCGTATTCCAGAAGCGTTCAAGGCGCTCAAGGACGATGGCCGGGTGTTCCACCACTCGCAGTACCTGGCCGAGATGGCCAAGCAGCCTTGCGTCAACAACCAGCCCATGAGCATCGCGATCATCGGTGGCGGCCAGAGCGCGGCGGAAGCGTTCATCGACCTGAACGATTCGTTCCCGTCGGTGCAGGTCGACATGATCCTGCGCGGTTCGGCGCTGAAACCGGCGGACGACAGCCCGTTCGTCAACGAAGTGTTCTCGCCGGAATTCACCGACCTGATCTTCCAGCAGAACAGCAGCGAGCGTGAGCGTCTGGTCAACGAGTACCACAACACCAACTACTCGGTGGTGGACATCGATCTGATCGAGCGCATCTACGGCATTTTCTATCGCCAGAAGGTTTCCGGCGTGGCCCGTCATGCGTTCCGCACCCTGACCACCGTCGAGAAAGCCACGGCCACCGAACGCGGCATCGAGCTGGCGATCCGCAACACCGCCACCGGCGAAGTCAGCGTGCGTTACTACGACGCCGTGGTGCTGGCCACCGGTTACGAGCGTCAGACTCACCGCAAACTGCTGGCGCCGCTGGAAGAGTACCTGGGCGACTTCGAAGTCGACCGCAACTACAAACTGATCACCGACGAGCGCTGCAAGGCCGGTCTGTACATGCAGGGCTTCTGCCAGGCCAGCCACGGTCTGAGCGATACGCTGCTGTCGATCCTGCCGATCCGCGCCGATGAAATCGCCGGTTCGCTGTACGAGCATGTCAAACCGCGCGGGCACAGCCGTTCGGTGGCGGACCTGCTGCTGGCGACGGCCAGCTAAACATTCGTCGCCTGATACATCGCTTTCGCAAGCAAGCTCGCTCCCACAGGGACTCTGGTGAACACGAAATTTATGTTCAGCAGAGCCCCATTGCGGGAGCGAGCCTGCTTGCGAAGGAGCCATTAAACGCCGCGAAAAATCCCGAACCTGAACCCTTCCTGAAGAACCCCGACATTCCCCGTCACACTTCCTTTTGCGGGTTTACTCTCCTGATACCGGGGCGTAAGCTTCGCGCGTTTTCATCAATAGCGGAGACCCACAGTGGGTACTTGTTCGAGTGACAGTTGTCGGCCGGTCTCGGTAACCGGCAGATTCTCGGCAAGATAACGCGCATTCCTTTGTGCCGTTGTCTCGCCGAACAGCGAGCAGCGGCATCCCGATCATGGTCAATGACGACCCTGTCCCGACGTCCTTCTCATCGACACTGAAACACAGCGTGATTTCGACTTCATCGTCGTGATCGCAGCCTGTCGACACGCCTGTCTTTTCTGACCGGCGCGCCAGGCCCTGGCCTGCCGGATGCTCCGGTGGCGCGGGCGTGGACGTACCTGCTTGACGGTTTCCCGGCTGACCAGAGGGGTAGCAGCCATGAAACTTACGCTCAAGGAATTTTTCGCAGGCTTCCTGCGCACCCGGCACATCGCCCGGCACTTTCGCCGGCTGGCGTTGCTGGAAAGCATCAGCGACACCACGGTCAGCCGTGAAGTGCCGCCATCACTGGCCAACACTCTGGTCGACGCCGCCCATTGCGACAGCGGCGTGCTGCTGTCCAGTCTCGGCACGCATTCGGACGGCCTGAGCGACAGCGAAGTCGAAGCCCTGCGTGCGCAATACGGCTTCAACGAAGTCGAGCACGAGCAGCCGCTGCCGTGGTGGACCCACCTGTGGCACTGCTACAAGAACCCGTTCAACCTGCTGCTGACCCTGCTGGCGGTGATCTCCTGGCTGACCGAAGACCTCAAGGCCGCCGTGGTGATTTTCTCGATGGTGGTGCTCTCGACCCTGCTGCGGTTCTGGCAGGAAAGCAAATCCAACCAGGCCGCCGACGCGCTCAAGGCGATGGTCAGCAACACCGCCACTGTGATGCGCCGGGACGTACCGCGTGCCGAACTGCCGATCAAGCAACTGGTGCCGGGCGACCTGATCGTGCTTTCGGCCGGTGACATGATTCCCGCCGATTGCCGGGTACTCAGCGCCAAGGACCTGTTCGTCAGCCAGGCCGCGATGACCGGCGAATCGATGCCGGTGGAAAAATTCCCTCGTCAACTGGATCGCGACACGCGCAACCCGCTGGAGCTGGAAAACATCCTGTTCATGGGCACCAACGTGGTCTCGGGCACCGCCGTCGCGGTGATTCTTACCACCGGCAACAGCACCTATTTTGGTGCGCTGGCACAGCGGGTCGGTGCGACCGATCGCGCGGTGACTTCGTTCCAGCAAGGTGTGAACAAAGTCAGCTGGTTGTTGATTCGCTTCATGTTCGTCATGGCGCCGCTGGTGTTGTTCATCAACGGATTCACCAAAGGGGACTGGACCGAGGCGCTGCTGTTCGCACTGTCGATTGCCGTGGGCCTGACCCCGGAAATGCTGCCGATGATCGTCACCTCGACCCTGGCCAAAGGCGCGGTGTTCCTGTCGCGCAAGAAAGTCATCGTCAAACGCCTCGATGCGATCCAGAACTTCGGCGCCATGGACGTGCTCTGCACCGACAAGACCGGCACCCTGACTCAGGACAAGATCTTCCTGGCGCGCAACGTCGACGTCTGGGGTGAAGACTCCGACGACGTGCTGGAAATGGCTTACCTGAACAGCTACTACCAGACCGGCCTGAAAAACCTGCTCGACGTGGCGGTGCTGGAGCACGTGGAAATCCATCGTGAATTGAAGGTCGGCACGGCGTTTCGCAAGGTCGACGAGATTCCGTTCGACTTCAACCGTCGGCGCATGTCGGTGGTGGTCGAAGGCAGCGGCCAGCCCCATCAATTGATCTGCAAAGGCGCGGTGGAAGAAGTACTGGCGGTGTGCAGCCGGGTCCGTCATGGCGAAGTCGATGAAGCCTTGAGCGATGAATTGCTGGCGCGGATCCGTCAGGTCACCGCAGCCTTCAACGCTGAAGGCTTGCGTGTGGTGGCGGTGGCGGCGCGGTCGATGCCCGAGGGCCGCGACACCTACAGCCTGGCCGATGAGCAGGAACTGACACTGATCGGCTATGTGGCGTTTCTCGATCCGCCGAAAGAAAGCACCGCGCCAGCGCTCAAGGCCCTGGCCGAGCATGGCGTGGCGGTGAAAGTGCTGACCGGCGACAACGAACTGGTGACCGCGAAGATCTGCCGCGAAGTCGGCCTCGCACAACAAGGCCTGCTGCTGGGCAACGACGTCGAGCGCATGAGCGATGCGGAACTGGCCGTGGCGGTGGAAACCACCAACGTGTTCGCCAAACTGACGCCGTCGCACAAGGAGCGCATCGTGCGGGTGCTCAAGGGCAACGGGCATGTGGTCGGGTTCATGGGCGACGGCATCAACGACGCACCGGCGCTGCGCACTGCCGACATCGGTATTTCGGTGGACAGCGCGGTGGACATCGCCAAGGAAGCGGCGGACATCATCCTGCTGGAAAAGAGCCTGATGGTGCTGGAGGAGGGCGTGCTCGAAGGGCGGCGCACCTTCGCCAACATGCTCAAGTACATCAAGATGACCGCCAGTTCCAACTTCGGCAACGTGTTCTCGGTGCTGGTCGCCAGTGCGTTTATTCCGTTCCTGCCGATGCTGCCGATGCATCTGCTGGTGCAGAACCTGCTGTATGACATCTCGCAGATCGCGATTCCGTTCGACAACGTCGACGACGAGATGCTCAAGCAGCCACAACGCTGGCAGCCAGGGGATGTCGGCCGGTTCATGCTGTTTTTCGGGCCGATCAGCTCGATCTTCGACATCACCACGTTCGCTCTGATGTGGTACGTGTTCGACGCCAACACCCCGGATCACCAGACCCTGTTCCAGTCCGGCTGGTTCGTGGTCGGGCTGCTGACCCAGACGCTGATCGTGCACATGATCCGCACGCCGAAGATCCCGTTCCTGCAGAGCCGTGCAGCCATGCCGCTGCTGGTGATGACCGGAATCATCATGGCGATCGGCATCTTCCTGCCGATGGGGCCGCTGGCGCACTACTTCAAACTGCAGGCGCTGCCGTCGCTGTACTTCGTGTTCCTGCCGGTGATCCTGCTGGCGTACATGGCGCTGACCCAGGCGGTGAAGGGGTTCTACATCCGCCGGTTCGGCTGGCAATAAAACCGCAGCACATTGCTGTTTCCCTGTGGGGGCGGGCAGGCCCGCTCCCACAACCGGAGGGGTATTTTTCAAGGAGTTGATCATGCAAGCCATCAACAACCTCAACCTGACCTCGCTGCTCGACACTCTGGTCAGCCTCAGCGCGGCGTTCATTCTCGGCGGTCTGATCGGCTTCGAGCGCCAGTACCGACAACGCACGGCGGGGCTGCGCACCAATGTGCTGGTGGCGGTCGGCGCGGCGATTTTCGTCGACATGGCCAACCGGCTCGGCGGCGCCGAAGGCGCGGTGCGAGTGGTCGCCTACGTGGTGTCCGGCATCGGCTTTCTCGGCGCCGGGGTCATCATGCGCGAAGAGGGCAACGTGCGCGGCCTCAACACCGCCGCGACGCTCTGGACGTCGGCGGCGGTCGGTGCCTGCGCCGGTGCCGACCTGCTGGCCGAAGCCGTGCTCGGCACGTTGTTCGTGCTTGCCGCGAATACCTTGCTGCGACCGATCGTCAACAATATCAACCGCCAGCCGCTGGATGTGGTTTCGGCGGAGGTCACCAACATCGTCTACGTGATCGCCCGGCGTTCACAGCAGAAAGCCGTGCTGGCCTTGCTTGAGGCCGAACTGGAACGCAGCAACTACCCGGCCAGCGATGTCGATGTGCATGCCTTCGGCGCCGAAGAAGTGGAGATCGAAGCGACGCTGGCGACCACGTCGGTGGACGGTGATGAGCTGGATGCACTGGTGGCGCGAATCTCCACGTCGGCGCTGGTGGTGCAGGCGTTCTGGAGTCCGAGTACGACGGAGTAAAACGTAGTGGGGTGACGTACTTGATCCTGATAGGCGGCCCGATTTTTCGGAATTGTCCTACAGAGCCTGCGGCATCGCTTGGGTAGTCTTGCTGCACTCGGCAAGCCCCCAACGGACAGCGACGATGATCAACAAAACTCTGCGGATTCTTATCGCCGATCCGCAGCATTTTCACCGAATGAAGATCGAACGGATGTTCAATCGCCTCGACTACTACCGCATCGCGCCGGTGCAGAGTCTTGATGAGTTGCTGATGCTGATCGATTACAGCTGCGAGCCGTTCGACGGGGTGGTGGTCAACGCCGATCTGGCGGCGAACAGGCTGAATCTGCATGAATTTCTGCTCGATAGCCTGCACGTCCGTCACGCCCTGATCTACAACGATCCTGTTTGCGGGCCTCTCCAGGACAACGTGCACGCTAGCCGCGCGGCGTTGCCATCGGTGTGTGCGATCGAGCGGTTGATGGCGGCGGTCGAGCATTCGGCCAGCTCCGGCGCCTGTGCGCCGTTATCGCAATGGCGGACCCAAGCACAATTCGGTTGATTGCGCACCTGTCAGATCTGACAGGTGTTTTGCCTCGTTTTCCGTGTAACAGTCGTGGCGCAGCCACTGTCGCGTCCCGCTCAAGCCCGAGCGGTGGCGTCCTCGTCATGTATTCGCCTCGGGAGTGGTCATGGAAATTGCAATGATCGTCGAAGATCATCCGGTGGTCGCCATCACCCTCCAGGGGGTTCTGAAAACACACGGTTACAAGCAAGTCCATATGGTGTCGAGCAGTGTCGACGTGGTGCCGATGATCCGCCAGCATGCGCCGGCGCTGGTTGTGCTCGACCTGGAGCTGGGCGCAAACAGCGGGCTGGATTCGCTGGAGCGTATCCGGGCCATCGGGTTGAGTTGCAAGGTGGTGGTGTTCACTTCCAAGGATCCCGCGCATTACCTCGCGCGGTGCCGACGGGCCGGGGCGATGGCCTACGTCACCAAGTCCGCCGATCTGCAGCAACTGCAGAACGCGATCAAGGCCGTTCGCGCCGGTTACACCTATTTCCCCGAATCGAGTGAGCCCCACGCGGGAAAATACGCCGTGCAAAGTAACGAGCAGCAGTTGATCGATCAGCTCTCCGATCGGGAATTGCACATCCTGGTGCAGTTGGCTCAAGGCAAGGCCAATAAGGACATTGCCGAAGAGATGCACCTGAGTCACAAAACCATCAGCACCTACAAAACCCGCTTGATGATCAAGCTGGGTATCGGTTCGTTGGTGCTGTTGCGAGAACTGGCCAAGCGCAACCAGTTGATCTGAGGGCCGTGCATGAGTCTGCCAGGGCTGCTTTTCTCGTTGCTGCTGATGCTCGCCAGTGTTGGGATGCCGGCGGCCGGGTCGGTGCAGAGGCTGGAGGTGATGACCCGCGCTCCGCTGGAGAATGTGCAGATTCGTCTCGACGAGCAGGATCGCCAGTGGTTGAGCGCCCATCCCCGACTGCGCGTCGGCGTCTCGGGGCCTGACTATCCACCGTTCGAATTGACCCGCAACCAGCATGAGCTGGAAGGCCTCACCGCCGAATACGCCGAGGCGCTGGCGCAGGTATTGACGGTCGGGATCGAGGTCTGGCGCTACCCGGATCGCGAGAGCGCCATGGCCGCGCTCAAGACCGGCAATCTGGATCTGCTCGGCACCTCGAACAACTTCGAGATTGCCGATCCCGAGCTGATTCTGTCCCGGGCCTACGCCGAGGATCAGCCGATGTGGTGACCCGGCTCAACGAAGCGTTGCCCCCGGACCTGACAGGCAAACACATCGCCATGGTCGAGGATTACCTGCCGGCGGCAACCGTGCAGAAGGCGTATCCCGGCGCGATCTGGGTCCGTTACCCGTCAATCCTCGATGCCCTCGGCGCCGTGGCGTTCGGCGCGAATGACCTGTACCTCGGCGACTTCATCAGCGCCAGCTACCTGATCAACACCCATTTTCGCAACGATCTGCAACTGGCCGGGCCTTCCGGACTGGACGCCAATCCGTTCGCCTTTGCCCTGGCTCGCGGCAATGAGCGCCTGAAACGCCTGGTCGACAAGGCGCTGCTGGCGATTCCGATGCAGCAGCGGCTGTCCATGGAGCTGCGCTGGAGCGCCGGTCGCGCCGACATCCTCGGGCAATCGCAAGTCAGCCTGAGCGCCAGCGAGCAAGCGTGGCTGGAGCGGCATCCGGTGGTGCGAGTGGGGGCCATCGATGACTTTGCGCCGCTGACCTTCCATGACGCCGATGGCCAGTTCAGTGGCCTGACCGCGCAACTGCTCAACCTGATCAGCCAGCGCAGCGGGCTGCGCTTCGAGGTGGTGCGCGGGCAATCCCTGGATCGTCAGATCGAGCAGCTCAAGGCCGGGGCACTCGATGTGCTGCCGGTGCTGACGCCGAGCAGCGCGCGCGAACTCGAAATGCGGTTCACCCGGACCTACCTCAATACCCCGTTCGTGCTGGTCACCGATTCGAAAGCGCAGGCGCCGCGCAGCCTGGACGACATGGCGGGCAAGCGGCTGGCGCTCTATCGCGGCAACGGGTTGCGCGATTATCTGTTGCAGCAGGTGCCGCACATCCAGTTGGTCGAAGTGCCGAGTCCGGCGGACGGCACGGAGCGGGTACTCAAGGGCCAGGCGGACGCAACCTTGAGTTCACTGATGGTGGCGCGTTATCTGATCGACCGGCATTACCGCGATCGCCTGCGCATCGTCAGTACCGTGGGCGATCAACCGGCGCGGGTGGCGATGGCGACGTCGCTGGATGCGCCGCAACTGCATTCGATCCTGAACAAGGCGTTGTTGAGCATCGCCCCGCAGGAAATGGATGATCTGGTATCGCGCTGGAGCCAGCAGTTGATCGTCAACGACAGCTATTGGCAGCGTCATCGCCGGCAAATCCTTCAGGGCTTTGCCAGTGCCGCGGGGTTGTTGTTGCTGGCGCTGGGCTGGATCGCTTTTCAACGCCGGCAGATCCGTCAGCGCCAGCAATGGATGCGCAAATTGCAGGAGGCCAAGGAGGTGGCCGACGAGGCCAATCGCGCCAAGTCGACATTCCTGGCGACCATGAGCCATGAAATCCGCACACCGATGAACGCCTTGCTCGGCATGCTCGAACTGGCCCTCAAACGTGCCGGGGAAGGAGTGACCGATCGCCAGGCCATTGAGGTGGCGTCCTCGGCCGGTCAGCAATTGCTGGGGTTGATCGGTGACATTCTCGACATCGCGCGGATCGAGTCGGGGCATCTGTCCCTCGCGCCCGAACGGGTCAATCTGCGGGAACTGGTGGCGTCGGTGGGGCGGGTGTTCGAGGGCCTGGCGCGGCACAAACTGCTGTTGTGGTACGTCGAGCTGGATGCCCGCAGCGACGTCGATGTACTGCTCGATCCGACGCGGTTCAAGCAGGTTCTGTCGAATCTGCTGAGCAACGCCATCAAGTTCACCGCCGAGGGTGAAGTGAGCCTGCTGTTGCGGGTGACGGCGCTGAAGGCCGGGCACATCGGTGTCACGATCACGGTTCAGGACAGCGGCATCGGCATCAGCGCCGAAGACCGTCAGCGGTTGTTCAGCCCGTTCGTCCAGGTCGGCGACCACTCACAGACCGTGCGCAGCGGTTCCGGTCTGGGCCTGGCGATCAGCCGGACGTTGTGGGAAATGATGGGCGGGCATCTGGCGCTGGACAGCGAGCCGGGATGTGGAACTCAAGTGGTCATGGGCATCGAACTGCCAGTGCTGGCCGCACTGGAACATGATGCCGAACCGGTTCTTGAGCCGATTGCTTCGGCCCGGACGCTGAACGTGCTGGTGGTGGACGATCACCCGGTGAACCGTTTGCTGATGTGCCGCCAGTTGCACGAACTCGGCCACCTCACCGTCGAGGAGGGCGATGGTGACGAGGCGCTGGCGCTGTGGCGCGAGGGCTCGTTCGATGTGCTGATCACGGACAGCAACATGCCGCGCCGCAACGGTTATCAACTGGCGCAAGCGGTGCGCGAGCAAGAGGCGGCGACGGGGCGGGTGCGCTGCCTGATGCTCGGCTTTACCGCCAATGCCCAGGCTGAAGAAAGGAGTCGTTGCCTGGCGGCGGGCATGGATGGCTGCCTGTTCAAACCGATCCGCCTGGAGGATCTGCGTCAGGCCTTGAACGGCATCGCGCACCACAGCGCAAACGAGCCAAAGCCGCCGTTGGCCGATCTCGATCTTCGGGGACTGGAGCAACTGGCAACCGCTGACCCGGAACTGATTCCGCGTTTGCTGGAGGAGGTGCTGAGCAACTTGCACCGCGACCTGCAACGACTGGATGCATTCAATCAGCAACAGGATCGGACAGGGTTGGGCGAACTGGCCCATCACGTCATGGGCGGTGCGCAGATGATCGGCGCGGCGCGGGTGGTGGCTGCCTGCCGGGAACTTGAAGTGGCGTGCCGTGGCGCCGAGGGCGGAGCGCTGGCGACAGCGGCAGCGAGGCTGCGCGTGGCCATGTCCGACCTCGCGCAGCAGTTGCAGGGCTAGACGATCAGTCCCACGCCGGCGCAATGCCTTTCGGGCTGGTCAGGCGATGGCCGCGCTCGAGGGTGGCGATCAGCGCCATGTCGGCATCGCTCAGGGTCAGGGCCGTGGCGCCGAGGTTGCTTTGCAGGTTGGCGCGCCGGGTCGACGACGGGATCACCGCGTAGCCCGATTGCATGGCCCACGCCAGCGTGACTTGCGCCGGGGTTGCTTGCAGACGCTGGGCGATTTGCTCGATCAGCGTATCCTTCAGTACTTCGCCGTAAGCCAGGGTCATGTACGAGGTGATCTGGATGCCATGACGCTGGGCGAACTCGACGACCTTGCGGTTTTGCAGGTATGGGTGCAGCTCGATCTGATTGGTGGCGATGTTCTCGGCGCCAACGGCGGCAATCGCCTGCTTCATCAGATCTATGGTGAAGTTGGAAATGCCGATCTGCCGGGTCAGGCCCAGGCGTTTGGCTTCCAGCAGGGCGCCCATGAATTCTGCCACCGGCACTTGATCTTCCGGCGATGGCCAGTGGATCAGGGTCAGGTCGAGATAGTCGGTGCGCAGTTTTTGCAGGCTTTCCTTGAGGCTCTCAATCAACTGGTCCCCGGCGAAGTTGGCGATCCAGATCTTGCTGGTGATGAACAACTCTTCGCGGGCAATGCCGCTGGCCGCAATGGCCTGGCCGACTTCGGCTTCGTTTTCGTAGATCTGTGCGGTGTCGATGACCCGGTAGCCGAGTTCGAGGGCGGTGCTCACCGAATCGATGACCACCTGGCCTTGCAGGCGAAACGTACCAAGACCGAAAGCGGGAACAGACATGCGTGACTCCAGGATTGCAGTGGGAATGGGCAGCAGTATCGGCATCTGTTTCCGTGAGAAAAACCGCTGGTTGGGCAAAGCACTGTTGAGTGCAAGTCACGAATCGGGTGGGCGCGAGTGGCAGGTGATCGTTCTACTGGTGAGACGATTAAGCCGGTTTCAGTGGTCTAGTGTCGAATAGGTTGCGGATTTAATATCAATTCATGTCCAAACCCATTCCAGGAGCCCGCATGAAAAACATCCTTGGCATTTACACCAGCCCTCGCGGCCATTGGGTCGGCGATGGTTTTCCGGTGCGCACACTGTTTTCCTACGATTCGATGGGCAAGCACATCAGCCCGTTCCTGCTGCTCGATCATGCCGGGCCTGCGCAGTTCACGCCGACCACCGAGCGACGGGGCGTGGGCCAGCATCCGCATCGCGGCTTCGAAACCGTGACGATTGTCTACGAAGGCGAAGTGCAGCACCGCGACTCCACCGGCAGTGGCGGCACCATCGGTCCGGGTGACGTGCAGTGGATGACGGCGGCGTCCGGGATCCTGCATGAGGAATTCCACTCCGATGATTTCGCCCGGACTGGCGGCAATCTGGAAATGGTCCAGTTGTGGGTCAACCTGCCGGCCAGGGACAAAATGGCCGCGCCCGGTTACCAGACCCTTCTCGATCGCGACATCCCGAGCATCGCGCTCAAGGGTGGCGCCGGTCGCCTGCGTTTGATCGCCGGTGAGTTCGACGGCCGCAAAGGCCCGTCCCGGACGTTCACACCGATCGATGTGTGGGATCTGCGCCTCAATGCTGGCAAGTTGCTGACCCTGGATCTGCACGAAGGCCGCAACACCGCGCTGGTGGTGTTGAAAGGGACGGTGCAGGTCAATGGTTCGGAGTCGGTGCAGGTGGGCCAACTGGTGCTGTTCGAACGCACCGGCCGTCAATTGACCCTTGAAGCCAGTGAGGACGCGATGGTCTTGTTGCTCAGCGGCGAGCCGATTGATGAGCCGATCGTCGGGCATGGCCCGTTCGTGATGAACACCGAGCAGGAAATCCACCAGGCTTTCGCGGACTTTCAGTCCGGTCGCTTCGGTCGCATGCCCGTCTGATAGCGTCACGCCCACTCCCTTGTGAGAGTGGGCTTTTCGGATCTTTTCGAGAGCCCCTTCATCTCCTGAAATCAATTGCTCCTACACTGAGCCAATCTGTGCGATCTTCTCGCGATTGGCCTCTGTCGGAGTCGTTTGATGTTGTCCTTTCTCACCGAACATCCGCTGATTTGCGCGATGATCCTGATCCTCGTCGATCTCGTTCTGTGGCGTCTGATCAGCGCTCAGGGCAGCAAATGGAAGCACCTGGTGCGGGTGGTGATCTTCATCCTGTTCAGCGTTTTGCTGTTCAACGAGGGTCTCAACCCGATGGAGGCGCCACCGTGGGCTGACAACGTGCCGCTGCACCTGGCGGCGACCGGGCTGCAGATCGGCTGGTGGCTGTTCGGCGCGCGCACCCTGACGGTGCTGATCGGCGCGGTGATGATGCAGCGGGTCGGGCATACCGGGCGGCTGTTGCAGGACCTGCTCGGTGCGGTGATCTTCCTGATCGCGATCATCGCGGCGCTGGCCTATGTGCTGGAACTGCCGGTCAAAGGCGTGCTGGCGACGTCCGGGGCGTTGGCGATTATCGTGGGTCTGGCGCTGCAGAGCACGCTGAGCGACGTGTTTTCCGGGATCGTGCTGAACACCACCAAGCCCTATCAGCTGGATGACTGGATCTCCATCGATGGCACCGAAGGCCGGGTGACCGATATCGACTGGCGCGCCACGCGCCTGCAAACCAGTCAGGGCAGCATGGCGGTCATTCCCAACTCGCTGGCGGCCAAGGCCAAGATCATCAACTTCAGCCGGCCGAGCAATATGTTTGGCGTCGCCATCAGCGTGCAGGTCAGTCCGCATACGCGGCCAAATTCGGTAATCGATGCGCTGGAGCGAGCGATGCAAGGCTGCCGCCAGTTACTCGACCACCCGGCGCCCAGTGTCGCACTGAAAAACTCCAGCAGTGCCGGCGCGGAATATGAAATCAGCGGATTCGTCGCCTCGATGGGCGAAAAGCGTGTGGTGCGCAATCAACTGTTCGATCTGGCTTACCGGCATTTGCAGGCGTCCGGGGTCAACCTGCTGTCGAGCGATGAACCCGGCGCCTCGAGCAACCTTTCGCGACCACGAGCACTGCTGGACAGCTCGCCGATTTTCTCCACCCTGCGTCAGGAAGAGAAGGAAACCTTCAGCCAGAACATGACCCTGCAAACCTTCCGCGCCGGCCAGCTCATCCTGGCGGGCGGGGAGGTCAGCGATCATTTGTTCATCATTGAGTCCGGGGTGATCTCGGTGACATTGAAGGTCCACGGCAAACCGCTGGAGTCCGGGCGCATGGGGCCGGGTGAAGTGATCGGCGAGGCCGGGATTCTTTCGGATTCCTCAGTGCCCGCCGATTTCACGGCCAAGACCTTCTGTGCCCTGTACCGCATCGAGAAGTCCTACCTCAAGCCGTGCCTGGATGCTCGTCACGACATCAATGATGCGATGAAGGCGTTGCTCGACTTCCGCTTGCAAAAGGCTCAGTCCCTGACCCAGGAAGCGCCGGTGGTCGTGGCGAAAAAAGGCTTTTTGCACTGGCTGCGTCATCGCGCCTAGGGCGTTCAGCGTCGCGGGTAGCCCGCGAGTTTGCGCTCTAGCTCAAGCCGCACCTGCGGCCATTCGTCATCGATGATGCTGAAGCGCACGGAATTGCGCTTGCGGCCGTCTGGCATGATCCGCTCATGCCGGACGATGCCTTCCTGTTGTGCGCCGAGACGCAGGATGGCGTTGCGCGATTTCTGGTTGTTTTCGTCGGTGGTGAATTGCACGCGCACGCAGTCGAGCACGTCGAACGCATGGCGCAGCATCAGGTACTTGGCTTCGGTGTTGACGAAGGTTTTCTGCCAGCGCGCGGAGATCCAGCTGCTACCGATTTCCAGCTTGCGGTTGAGTGGGTCGATCTTCCAGAAGCGGGTCGAACCGATCACTTCGCCAGTGTCTTTCAACACGATGACAAACGGCATCACCGTACCCGCCTCGCGGCCGTCCAGGGCCTTTTTCAAATAGCTGTCGAGGGTGGTCGCGGAGGGCACCACGGTGACCGTGAGCTTCCACAGTTCACCATCGGAGGCCGCGTCGAGCAGGGCGCTGGCGTCAGCATATTGCAGGGGACGCAGGAGGATGCCCTGGCCTTCCAGTGTGGTTTGCATGGGATGTGGCTCTCGGCAATTCAGGCGAGGACTCATTACGCCGTAACGGGCGGATCCAATGCAACCCGCGCCGCCACCGCAAGGTCAGATTTTTTACATCCCACGGGCAGGAGCCTTCGACGATGAAAAACCTGCGAATCGCCACCTTCAACGTCAACGGCTTGCGCGCCCGTCTGCCGAACCTGCTGGAATGGCTCGGGCGCGAGCAACCGGACATTGCCTGTCTGCAAGAACTCAAGTCGGTGGATAGCGCCTTTCCTGTCGCCGAGCTGGAAGCGGCCGGCTACGGTGCCCTCTGGCACGGCCAGGCGTCGTGGAACGGCGTGGCGATTCTGGCGCGTGATGCGCAACCGCTGGAAAGTCGCCGGGGGTTGCCGGGTGATCCCGACGACACCCACAGTCGCTATCTGGAAGCGGCGGTGCATGGGGTTCTGGTCGGCTGTCTGTATCTGCCCAACGGCAACCCGCAACCGGGGCCGAAGTTCGATTACAAACTGGCCTGGTTCGAGCGTCTGATCACCTACGCCAGGGATCTGCAAGGCAGTGACCATCCGGTGGTGCTGGCCGGCGATTACAACGTGGTGCCGACCGATCTGGACATCTACAACACCCGCTCCTGGCTCAAGGACGCGCTGCTGCAACCGCAAAGTCGCGCATGTTATCAGCGCTTGCTGGATCAGGGCTGGACGGATGCGTTGCGGCATCTGTACCCGCAAGACCGGCTCTACACGTTCTGGGACTATTTCCGTCAGCATTGGCAGAAAAATTCCGGGCTGCGGATCGACCATCTGTTGCTCAATCCGGCGCTGAGTCCGTATCTGCATGAGGCGGGCGTGGATGCCTGGGTACGCAATGAACCGCACGCCAGCGACCATGCGCCGACGTGGATTCGCATCGGCTCGCGCAAGAAACGTTAGGACGATTGGCGAAATCAATTGTCGATCCGGGCGGCGGATCCCGTATACATGGCGATCATCGGCGGAGTGATCCGCGGCCCCATGGATAAGGACCGAGCAATGAGCGAGCCACGCCTGACGAATCTGCACCTGTACCTGCAACGCCTGGGATTCGACGCACCACCCGCGCCGACCCTCGACACCCTGCGCCGGTTGCAGTTGCGCCACACCGGCGTCTTTCCCTTCGAGAACCTGTCGACCATCAGCGGTGAAGCGGTGCTGATCGACTTGCCGTCCGTGGAGCAGAAAGTCCTGCACGGTGGGCGAGGGGGCTACTGCTATGAACTCAACAACCTGTTTCTGGCGTTGCTCCTGGAACTGGGTTTCGAGGCACGGGGAATCAGCGGTCGGGTGGTCATGAACCAGCCCGAGGGCAGCTGGACGGCCCGCACCCATCGGTTGACCCTGGTGAACATCGACGGCGTGCGCTACATCACCGACGTCGGCTTCGGCGGCATGGTGCCGACCGCGCCGCTGCTGCTCGATACCGACGCCGAGCAGTCAACCCCACATGAACCCTATCGCATCGAGGTGCAACCGGACGGCTACATGCTGCGGGCCAGGGTCGCGGGGGAATGGCGGCCGATGTACCTGTTCGATCTGCAGCGCCAGGAAGACATCGACTACACCCTTGGCAACTGGTACGTCTCGACCCACGCGGACTCAACGTTTACCCAGCGTTTGATGGTCGCGCGTACCGGCGACGGCTGGCGGCGCACGTTGAACAATGGCAGTTTCGCGATCCACCGCATGGGCGCCGAGCGCGAGCGGCGTGAGGTGACGGATGTCGACGAGTTGATCCAGTTGCTCGAGTGTGAGTTCGATTTGCGTGTGCCAAACCGGCCACAAGCCCGACCGGCGCTTGCCCGGCTGATCCAGCCTGCCTGAAGCCTAGGGCTTCACATCCGGCTCCAGCACCCGCCGGATTTCATTGATCGCCGCCGACAGTTTTTTCTCAAGGCTCTTGAGGTCGGTGGCGGTGATGCCTTTCTTGAATTGCCCCAAATGAGTGCTCTGATCAGCCTGCTCGGCCAGGTCGCCGGTGTCGAGCAGGGCATGGCGCAGGGTGTTGTTGATGACCGTCTGGTAACCATATCCCTCGCTTTCGGCCACGGTACGGGCCGCCTCGATGACGGCGTCGTCGAGCATGATGGTGATGCGGGTCTTGCCTTTGGCGGGGGCAACGGCTCCGCGTCTGGCGTCGGTGAAATCAAACTCGTCCTTCATGAATCATGCCTCCAGATAGTACTGGCGCCGCTCGCTGGGGGTAGCGGCGCGCGCGGAAATGATGCGTACGACATTGGGATCCCGATAACTGTAGGCAACCACCAGCAAGCGACCCTTGGCATCAAGGCCGAGGGTGATCCAGCGTTGTTCGTCGTGATCGTTGTCCTCGAGGGTGAGGGCACGTTCGTCATGAAACACCGGTTCTGTCTCGGCGAGGCTGATGCCTTTGTGCTTGAGCTTGTTGGCCGCGTTTTTGCTTCTGTCGTATTGAATGTTGAATGACTTCATTATGCATATTTTATATGTATGTAAAAGAAGGACGACTTGACCGCTGGTCGCTATGAGCACTTCAGCCTAGTGGGATATGCGGCAGTGGCCGGCAGGGATGTGTTGCCGGATTTGTGGGGCTGGAAGGGCCGGGATAGAAAGCTTGAGTGGCTACCTATCCATTATGTGACTGACAAGTTGTATACAACTCTATAGACATTTGTCACGACTGTTGAATACAGTGTGCGCATAACAAAAACCAGGGAATCCCCCAACCATGAAAACGCCCCATGTTTCACACCAACGGCCCGAGGACGAAAACCTCGGGGTCGGCGCGAATATGGCTTACGGCCTGCAACATGTTCTGACCATGTATGGCGGTATCGTCGCGGTGCCGCTGATCATCGGCCAGGCCGCCGGCTTGTCGCCGGCGGACATCGGTCTGTTGATTGCTGCTTCATTGTTTGCGGGGGGACTGGCCACGTTGCTGCAAACCCTGGGTCTACCGTTTTTCGGCTGTCAGTTGCCGCTGGTACAGGGCGTTTCGTTTTCCGGCGTCGCGACCATGGTGGCGATTGTCAGCAGTGGCGGGGAGGGCGGCTTCCAGTCGGTGCTGGGCGCGGTGATTGCCGCGTCGCTGATCGGCTTGCTGATCACCCCGGTGTTCTCGCGGATCACCAAGTTCTTCCCGCCGCTGGTGACCGGCATTGTGATCACCACCATCGGCCTGACGCTGATGCCGGTGGCCGCGCGCTGGGCGATGGGCGGCAACAGCCACGCTCCCGACTTCGGCAGCATGCAGAACATCGGTCTGGCAGCGGTCACGCTGGTGCTGGTGCTGCTGTTGAGCAAGGTCGGCAGCGCGACCATCTCGCGCCTGTCGATTCTGCTGGCGATGGTGATCGGCACCGTGCTGGCGGTGTTCCTCGGCATGGCGGACTTCTCCAGCGTCACCCAAGGCCCGATGTTCGGCTTCCCGACACCGTTCCATTTCGGTACGCCGACCTTCCACTTCGCCGCGATCCTGTCGATGTGCATCGTGGTCATGGTGACCCTGGTGGAAACCTCGGCGGACATTCTGGCGGTCGGTGAAATCATCGACACCAAGGTCGACTCCAAGCGCCTGGGCAACGGCCTGCGGGCGGACATGCTGTCGAGCATGATCGCGCCGATCTTCGGTTCCTTCACCCAGAGTGCCTTTGCCCAGAACGTCGGGCTGGTGGCGGTGACCGGGATCAAGAGCCGCTATGTGGTGGCGACCGGCGGCCTGTTCCTGGTGATCCTCGGCCTGCTGCCCTTCATGGGCCGGGTGATCGCGGCGGTGCCGACTTCGGTACTCGGCGGCGCCGGTATCGTGCTGTTCGGCACCGTGGCGGCGAGCGGTATTCGCACCTTGTCCAAGGTCGACTACCGCAACAACGTCAACCTGATCATCGTTGCCACCTCCATCGGTTTCGGCATGATTCCGATTGCGGCGCCGAATTTCTACGATCACTTCCCGAGCTGGTTCGCGACCATTTTCCATTCGGGCATCAGTTCCTCGGCGATCATGGCGATCCTGCTGAACCTGGCGTTCAACCATTTCACTGCCGGCAACTCGGACCAGCAATCGGTCTTCGCGGCGGCGGAGGAACGGACCCTGCGTTATCGGGATCTGGCGGCGCTGCGTGAGGGCGATTACTTCAGCGACGGTAAACTGCATGACTGCGACGGTAATGAAGTGCCGGTGATCGAAGTGGATTCCGAGCATGAACATGGCGCGCCGAGAGCGCATGCGAAAAGCAGCGAGCATGTCTGATCGCGGCATGGAATGAAAAAAGGCCGGTCTGCAAACAGACCGGCCTTTTTTGTTGGGCGCCCGGTTTTCGATCGCCCACAAAAAAGCCCCTGAATCTTTCGATTCAGGGGCTTTGCTATTTGGCTCCACAACCTGGACTCGAACCAGGGACCCAGTGATTAACAGTCACTTGCTCTACCAACTGAGCTATTGCGGAATTGGTGCGTATCTTACTGATTTGAAACGACTAGTCAAGCATTGCCGGGAAACTTTTTGCAGGCAACGCTTCAGCCACCGAACGTGAATGTGCCCATCAGCAGTTTGGCGTAGAGCGCGGTGGCGGCCAGTTGCACCAGCCACAGGGCGAGGCCGCCGAGAAATACCCCGGCCGCGACTTGCAGCACCAGGCTCTTTTCGCGTTTGCCCGAGGTGCGGGGTGAATAATAGTCCAGCTCATCGCGGTCGGCGCGCAGGTCATCGTTTTTCATGGGGTTCTCACCATTTCTTGGGCTGACGCATTGGTGCATGCATGCAGTCTAGAGGACAAATAAAAACGGGAAGCCCGAAGGCTTCCCGCTTTTCATCACAGCGGCGGATCAGATGACCTGAACGATCGCATCCGTGACCACTTTGATGTTGCTCTGGTTCAGTGCGGCGACGCAGATGCGGCCGGTGTCCAGGGCGTAGATGCCGAACTCGTTGCGCAGGCGGTGAACCTGTTCAACGGTCAGGCCGGAGTAGGAGAACATGCCGCGCTGACGACCGACGAAGCTGAAGTCACGCTGCGGGGCTTTTTGCGCCAGCAGATCGACCATTTGTTCGCGCATGCCGCGAATCCGCAGACGCATTTCCGCCAGCTCCGCTTCCCATTGCGCGCGCAGTTCCGGGCTGTTCAGCACAGCGGCGACGATGCTTGCACCGTGGGTCGGCGGGTTGGAGTAGTTGGTGCGGATCACGCGTTTGACTTGCGACAGAACGCGGGCGCTTTCTTCTTTCGACTCGCTGATGATCGACAGCGCACCGACGCGTTCGCCGTACAGCGAGAACGATTTGGAGAACGAGCTGGAAACAAAGAAGGTCAGGCCCGACTCGGCGAACAGACGCACGGCAGCGGCGTCTTCGGCGATGCCGTCACCGAAGCCCTGGTAGGCCATGTCGAGGAACGGCACATGACCTTTGGCGCGCACGGCTTCCAGAACGTTTTTCCAGTCGCTCGGGCTCAGGTCGACACCGGTCGGGTTGTGGCAGCAGGCGTGCAGCACAACGATCGAGCCGTTCGGCAGGGCGTTGAGGTCTTCGAGCAGGCCGGCACGGTTCACATCGTGGGTGGCGGCGTCGTAGTAGCGATAGTTCTGCACCGGGAAACCGGCGGTTTCGAACAGCGCTCGGTGGTTTTCCCAGCTCGGGTCGCTGATCGCCACAACGGCGTTCGGCAGCAATTGCTTGAGGAAGTCTGCACCGATCTTCAGTGCGCCGGTCCCGCCGACCGCCTGAGTGGTGACGACACGACCGGCAGCCAGCAGCGGCGAATCATTGCCGAACAGCAGCTTCTGCACCGCCTGGTCGTAGGCGGCGATGCCGTCGATCGGCAGGTAGCCACGGGAAGCGTGCTGAGCGGCACGAATGGTTTCGGCCTCGATCACGGCGCGCAGGAGTGGAATTCGCCCCTCTTCGTTGCAGTAGACACCTACACCCAGGTTGACCTTGTCGGTACGGGTATCGGCGTTGAATGCTTCGTTGAGGCCCAGGATTGGATCGCGGGGTGCCATTTCGACAGCGGAGAACAGGCTCATTTTTGCGGCGGCTCTGAATGGAGTATGGAGGGACGTGTCGCGCTCCAGCCGAATGCACTAGAGCGGTGCACAAACGGGGAGCTAGTATAGAGGCCATCTGCGACGCATGGCGACAGGCGAATCGGCTTTTACGGTAAGTTTTTCCGATTATTTCTCGACCGTTAGTCGATTGAATATGTCAGAGACTTTACCGGATGTAGGACGTTTGCCTTGAAAGAGCAGGCAATCGGCTCCACATTCAGCACAATCCTGATTTTTCCTCGGGCGACATCGCTCGTTATCGGTCTTTTCCGTGGCCTGCCGGTTGACCCGGAGCGTTGCGACCCCCAGAGGTATTTATGTCCGAATTTCAGCTCGTCACCCGCTTCGATCCCGCCGGCGATCAGCCGGAAGCCATTCGCCAGATGGTCGAAGGCATTGAAGCCGGTCTGGCGCACCAGACGCTGCTCGGCGTGACCGGTTCGGGCAAGACGTTCAGCATTGCCAACGTGATCGCCCAGGTGCAGCGGCCGACGCTGGTGCTGGCGCCGAACAAGACTCTGGCGGCGCAGTTGTACGGCGAATTCAAGTCGTTCTTCCCGAACAACGCCGTCGAATACTTCGTGTCCTACTACGACTACTATCAGCCCGAAGCCTATGTGCCATCGTCCGACACCTTCATCGAGAAGGATGCGTCGATCAACGACCACATCGAGCAGATGCGTCTGTCCGCGACCAAGGCGTTGCTCGAGCGCAAGGACGCAATCATCGTCACCACGGTGTCGTGCATCTACGGCCTGGGCAGTCCGGAAACCTATCTGAAGATGGTGTTGCACGTCGATCGCGGCGACAAACTCGATCAGCGCGCGCTGGTGCGGCGCCTCGCCGACCTGCAATACACCCGCAACGACATGGATTTCGCCCGTGCCACCTTCCGGGTGCGCGGTGATGTGATCGACATCTACCCGGCCGAATCCGACCTCGAAGCCATCCGCATCGAGCTGTTCGATGACGAGGTGGAGAGCATTTCCGCGTTCGACCCGCTGACCGGCGAGGTCATCCGCAAACTGCCGCGTTTCACGTTCTATCCGAAGAGTCACTATGTGACACCCCGGGAAACCCTGCTCGATGCCATCGAAGGGATCAAGGTCGAGTTGCAGGAGCGCCTGGAATACCTGCGCAACAGCAACAAACTGGTCGAGGCCCAGCGTCTGGAGCAGCGCACCCGTTTCGACCTGGAGATGATCCTCGAGCTCGGCTACTGCAACGGCATCGAAAACTACTCGCGCTACCTTTCGGGACGCCCGGCGGGCGCGGCGCCACCGACGCTCTACGATTACCTGCCGGCCGACGCCTTGCTGGTGATCGACGAATCCCACGTCAGCGTCCCGCAAGTCGGCGCAATGTATAAGGGCGACCGCTCGCGCAAAGAAACGCTGGTGGAGTACGGCTTCCGTCTGCCATCGGCGCTGGACAACCGGCCCATGCGTTTCGACGAGTGGGAGGGGGTCAGCCCGCAGACGATTTTCGTCTCGGCAACGCCGGGTAACTACGAAGCCGAACACGCCGGACGGGTGATCGAGCAAGTGGTGCGCCCGACCGGACTGGTCGACCCGCAGGTCGAGGTGCGCCCGGCGCTGACCCAGGTCGACGATCTGCTTTCGGAAATCAACAAGCGGGTGGCGGTCGAGGAGCGGGTCCTGGTCACCACGCTGACCAAGCGCATGGCCGAAGACCTCACCGATTACCTGGCCGACCATGGCGTGCGCGTGCGTTATCTGCACTCGGACATCGACACCGTGGAGCGGGTCGAGATCATCCGCGACCTGCGCCTGGGCACTTTCGATGTGCTGGTCGGGATCAACCTGCTGCGTGAGGGCCTGGACATGCCCGAGGTGTCGCTGGTGGCGATTCTCGACGCGGACAAGGAAGGTTTCCTGCGTTCCGAGCGCTCGCTGATCCAGACCATCGGCCGTGCGGCGCGGAACCTCAATGGCCGGGCGATTCTGTATGCCGACAACATGACCGGCTCGATGGAACGGGCGATCGGCGAGACCGAGCGTCGCCGCGAGAAGCAGATCGCTTTCAACGAAGCCAACGGCATCGTCCCCAAGGGTGTGGTCAAGGACGTTACCGACATCATGGAAGGCGCCACCGTGCCTGGCTCGCGCAGCAAGAAGCGCAAAGGCATGGCCAAGGCTGCCGAGGAAAACGCCAAATACGAAGCCGAATTGCGCTCGCCCAGCGAGATCACCAAACGGATTCGCGCCCTGGAAGAGAAGATGTACCAGTTGGCGCGGGATCTGGAGTTCGAAGCGGCGGCGCAGATGCGCGACGAGATTGCCAAACTTCGCGAGCGGTTGTTGAACGTTTGATCTTCAGCGCCTGAGCGGGCCTCTTCGCGGGTAAATCTGCGAAGAGGCCGCAATCTCGGTCAGTGCGCTTCCCCGGCCTTCAATCCCGCCGGCAGCTTCTTGGTCAGCAACACCGCCAGCATGCTGACCCCCAGCGCAATCCCGACAAAATGAAACGCATCGTTGTAGGCCATGATCAGCGCCTGCTGATGCACGATCTCGCTGAGTTTGCCCAGCGCCGCGTTCTCGCTGCCAAAGCGGTCTGCCATTGACGCCAGTCGCTCGGCCACTTGCGGATTGGTCGGCACCACCGCCTCGCGCAGATAATCGAAGTAGGTCTTGGTTCGCGCATCCAGCAAGGTCGCGAGCAGGGCGATGCCGATGGCGCCGCCGAGGTTGCGCAAAATGTTGAACAGGCTCGACGCCGAACCCGCGTCCTGCGGCAGGATGTAAGCGGTGGCGATCAGCGAAATGGTCACCATGATCAAGGGCTGACCCAAGGCGCGGATGATCTGGATCTGGTTGAACTGCGGCCCGGCGAAATCCGGGTTGAGCACCCCCGAAGAAAAACTCGCCAGCCCGAACAGGCCGAAACCGATAGTGCATAGCCATTTCGGCGAGACGAATTTCATCAGTTTCGGCACCAGCGGAATCAGGAACAACTGCGGCACGCCCATCCACATGATCACTTCGCCGATTTGCAGGGCGTTGTAGTTCTGGATCTGCGCCAGATAAAGCGGCAGCAGGTAGATCGAGCCGTACAGCCCGACGCCCATGCCGAGGCTGGAAATGCTCGACAGGCCGAAATTGCGATTGCGCAGGATGCCCAGATTGATCAGCGGATTGGGCTTGGAAAACTGCACGATCACGAAGGTGATCAGGCTCAGCAGCGCGATGCTGCCCAGCGTCACGATCAGGTTGGATTCGAGCCAGTCCTTGCGGTGGCCCTCCTCAAGAAATACCTGCAAGCATCCGAGGCCGACGCCCAGAGTGAGAATGCCGGTGTAGTCGGTGCTTTTCAGCAGTTCCCAATGCGCTTCTTTCTTCTCCAGGCCATACATCAGCCCGGCGATCATGATCAGGCCCGGTGGGATGTTGATATAGAAGATGTATTCCCAGCCCCAGTTTTCCGTGAGCCAGCCGCCCAGCGTGGGGCCGATGGAGGGGGCGAAGGTGGCGGTCATGGCAAACATCGCCATGCCTTTGGCGCGGTGGTGTTCGGGGAGTTTGATCAGCGTCAGGGTGAACGCCAGCGGGATCAGCGCGCCGCCGGTGAAACCCTGCATGGCGCGGAACACGATCATGCTCTCCAGGCTCCAGGCCATCGAACACAGCAGCGAGGAAATCAAAAAGCCCAGCGACACCCACACCGCCAGCCGTCGCGCCGACAGCAACTGCACCAGCCACGCGGTCAGCGGAATCATGATGATTTCCGCCACCAGGTAGGAGGTGGAAATCCACGAGCCTTCCTCCAGCGTGGCCGACAACGCGCCCTGAATATCCTTGAGCGAGGAGTTGGTGATCTGAATGTCGAGCACTGCCATGAATGCGCCGAGCATCACGCTCATCACCGCGATCCAGTCCCGCCGCGTCGGTTCGCCGACCGGGCGGATCAGCGCATCACCGGCCATTGTCTGGGGCGTCTTTGATATTCACGGTGGCGGTGACCGACATGCCCGGACGAATCTTGCCGTGCAGCGGGTTGTCAGCCTTGAACGTCAGTTTTACCGGAATCCGTTGTACGACTTTGGTGAAGTTGCCGGTGGCATTGTCTGGCGGCAGCAGGCTGAACTGCGCCCCGGAGGCGGCGAACAGACTGTCGACCCGAGCTTCGATCGGGGTGTCGCCATAGGCGTCGAACACCAGTTCGGCCTTTTGCCCTGGCTGCATGCGGCCGATCTGGGTTTCCTTGAAGTTGGCCTGCACCCAGATGTCTTCGTCCGGAACGATCGACAGCAGGTACGCGCCGGCCTGCACCACCTGACCATTGCGCGCCGCGCGCTGGCCGATCAGGCCGCTGATCGGCGCGTGGATTTCGCTGCGGGTCAGGTTCAGTCGGGCTTGCGCGAGGTCGGCGCGGGCGTTGGCGATCTGTGCGTCGAGGCGTTTGATTTCGGCGGTCAGGGCGTTGACCTGTTGGCGCTGGCTCTGCGCGTCAGCCTGAGCCTTGGCGACTTGTGAGCGGGCAATATGGGCGTCGGCGGAGAGGGTGGTCACGCGCTCCTCGGACACATAGCCGGGCTTGCGCAGGGTCTGGGCGCGGGACAGGTCGATCTGCGAGCGACCGAGGGTCGCTTGCGTGGTCGCCACTTGCGCATCGCTGGCGGCGATCAGGCTGGCTTGCTGGGTCAGTTTGCTTTGCGCCTGCTGGCGCTCGGCCTCGCGGGTGGCGAGGGCGGCATTGGCGCGATCTACCGCCAGGCTGAAGTCATTGCCTTCGAGACGCACCAGCAACTGGCCCTTTTCGACGTGCTGGTTGTCCTGCACCAGCACTTCATCGATCCGCGCGCTCAACTGGCTCGACACGCGGGTGATTTCACCCTGGACATAGGCATTGTCGGTGCTTTCATAAAAGCGCCCCTTGAAAAACCAATGCGCGAAAAAGCCTCCGGCAATCAGCAGGACGAGCAGCAGGAAAATGGACAGGCGACGCTTGAGTTGGGCAGGCATGGGCAAACTGTAGTCGAGGAATTGTAAGGAAAGTTATCAGGCGGGGAATCTGGCATACAGCCGACAAGCGGTAAATGCCATGCGCTGATATTCGGCCATTCACCACGGCCAACGGGCGTTACAGACGCAAACTTGGCTTAAATGCCCTGTCCGCTGGAGCGGGGCGGGTGTCGCCTGTTACCATTCGCCGCTTGATTGTTCTTTGCTTTTCATTCTTTTCGAGACATGCCATGACCACCGTCCGCACTCGCATCGCGCCATCGCCTACCGGGGATCCCCACGTAGGTACCGCTTACATCGCATTGTTCAACTACTGCTTTGCCAAGCAGCATGGCGGTGAGTTCATCCTGCGGATCGAAGACACCGACCAGTTGCGTTCGACCCGCGAGTCCGAACAGCAGATCTTCGACGCCCTGCGCTGGCTCGGCATCGACTGGAGCGAAGGCCCGGACGTCGGCGGCCCGCACGGTCCGTACCGGCAGAGCGAGCGCGGCGATATCTACCAGAAGTATTGCCAGCAACTGGTCGACCTGGGCCACGCCTTCCCGTGCTTCTGCACCGCTGAAGAACTGGACCAGATGCGCGCCGAGCAAATGGCTCGCGGCGAAACCCCGCGTTACGACGGTCGTGCGCTGCTGCTGTCCAAGGAAGAAGTCGCGCGCCGTCTGGCCGCTGGCGAGCCGCATGTGATCCGCATGAAAGTGCCGAGCGAGGGCGTCTGCGTGGTGCCGGACATGCTGCGTGGCGATGTCGAGATCCCATGGGATCGCATGGACATGCAAGTGCTGATGAAGACCGACGGCCTGCCGACGTACTTCCTGGCCAACGTGGTCGACGACCACCTGATGGGCATTACCCATGTGCTGCGTGGCGAAGAATGGCTGCCGTCGGCGCCGAAACTGATCTTGCTCTACGAGTACTTCGGTTGGGAAAAACCGACCCTGTGCTACATGCCGCTGCTGCGTAACCCGGACAAGAGCAAGCTGTCCAAGCGCAAGAACCCGACCTCGGTGACGTTCTACGAGCGCATGGGTTTCATGCCGGAAGCCATGCTCAACTACCTGGGCCGCATGGGCTGGTCGATGCCGGACGAGCGCGAGAAGTTCTCGCTGCAGGAAATGGTCGACAACTTCGACCTCAGCCGCGTGTCCCTGGGCGGGCCGATTTTCGATATCGAGAAACTGTCGTGGCTCAACGGCCAGTGGCTGCGTGACCTGCCGGTGGAAGAATTCGCCGCGCGGGTACAGAAGTGGGCGTTCAACGCCGAATACATGATGAAGATCGCACCGCACGTTCAGGGTCGCGTCGAAACGTTCAGCCAGGTTGCACCGCTGGCCGGGTTCTTCTTCGCCGGGGGTGTGAACCCGGATGCCAAGCTGTTCGAGTCGAAGAAACTCTCCGGCGACCAGGTTCGGCAATTGATGCAGTTGATCCTGTGGAAACTGGAAAGCCTGCGGCAGTGGGAGAAGGACACCATCACCGCGACGATTCAGGCGGTGGTCGAATCCCTGGAGCTGAAACTGCGTGATGCGATGCCGTTGATGTTCGCGGCGATCACCGGCCAGGCGAGTTCCGTTTCGGTGCTCGATGCGATGGAAATCCTCGGCCCGGATCTGACCCGTTTCCGTCTGCGCCAGGCGATTGACCTGCTGGGCGGCGTGTCGAAGAAAGAAAACAAAGAGTGGGAAAAGCTGTTGGGCAGTATCGCCTGATTGCGTCTGACTCTGCAGTAAGCACCGAAGGGCAGGATCTTTTGATCCTGCCCTTCGGCGTTTTCCCCCCGGATTTTCGGGGGGAGGGCGGTAAGTGATTGTTATGCCGACAAAAAATTTTAAATTTTTTGAAAAATAAGTTTGACAGGCTTTCGATACGCCCTTAAGATTCGCCCCGTCCTCAGCGATGACATCAACGATGAGGGGCTATAGCTCAGCTGGGAGAGCGCTTGCATGGCATGCAAGAGGTCGACGGTTCGATCCCGTCTAGCTCCACCAATTTACACTTCGAAGCCTGGCCACACCGGCTTCGAAGCGATCAACACTCAGCGTTGGTCAGTTGTATAGAAGGGTTTGCGTCCCCTTCGTCTAGTGGCCTAGGACACCGCCCTTTCACGGCGGTAACAGGGGTTCGAGTCCCCTAGGGGACGCCAGTTTTACAGAAGCGATGTTACAAGATGTCGCTCCGCCGCGAGGCGAAAAATCCGGGGCTATAGCTCAGCTGGGAGAGCGCTTGCATGGCATGCAAGAGGTCGACGGTTCGATCCCGTCTAGCTCCACCAATTTACACTTCAAGACCTGGCCACACCGGCCTTGAAGCGATCAGCACTCAGCACTGATCAGTTGTAGAAGGGTTTGCGTCCCCTTCGTCTAGTGGCCTAGGACACCGCCCTTTCACGGCGGTAACAGGGGTTCGAGTCCCCTAGGGGACGCCACGATTACCCGCACTGCGGGATTTTTAAGGGTCATTCAATTATTGAATGGCCCTTTTGTTTGTCTGGCGTTTGGCCAAATCTCCTTTTTCCTTACACTGTGCTTCAGACCAACGGTCAAATTCATGACTTGCAGAATATTATTATGAGAATAATATTCTAATCGTAATATTTGGAGGCGACGATGAACGACAAGAAAGCTCAAACCCGTGAACGCATCCTCAAGGCTGCCAGCGCCGCACTGATTCAGCGTGGCCCGGCCGAGCCGAGCGTGGGCGAAGTGATGGGCGCAGCCGGCCTGACCGTCGGTGGCTTCTACGCACACTTCGAAAGCAAGGACGCGATGATGCTTGAGGCGTTCACGCAATTGCTGAGTCGGCGTCGCGACCTGATTGACGACATGGACACCGAGTTGACCGGCGAAGAACGTCGCGCACTGGTCGCCGCGTTCTACCTGTCGCGCAAGCATCGTGACTCCAGCGATGCGGCATGTCCGATCCCGGCCTCCATCGGCGAACTTGGACGGTTGCCGGAAACGTTCCGTATCGCGCTGAACGAGCACGTGGAGCTGATGACCGCACAGTTGGCTGCAAGCCCCGAAGACATCGATAAAGCGTTGGCCGACATGGCCTTGATGGTAGGTGGCCTGGCGCTCGCGAGGGCGTTGGGGCCGGGTGATTTGTCCGATCGATTGCTGCGCGCCGCCAAGTCGGCGGTGCGTTGAGCTGAAGGCGACAGGCCTGAGGAGAGTGCGATGGGTACGTTGAAGTGGGTTCGCGGCGTTAATGGCACCTTGGGCTGGTTTGCACCGAAACTGGTGGCGAGCAAGATGCGTCTGGCGTTCATGACGCCGCGCGAGCTGCCTCCGAGGGACTGGGAGTTGCCGCTGCTGGCAAAGTCCGAACGAATCACCCTGCGCTTCGGCCTTTCGGCATTGCGCTGGGGACAAGGCCCGACCGTGCTGCTGATGCACGGATGGGAAGGGCGCCCAACCCAGTTCGCCGCGTTGATCAGCGCCCTGGTCGAGGCCGGCTACACTGTCGTCGCGCTCGATGGTCCGGCCCACGGTCGTTCGCCGGGGCGTGAGGCCAACGTCGTGTTGTTCGCCCGGGCCATGCTCGAAGCCGCCGCCGAATTGCCGCCGCTGCAAGCGGTCATCGGTCACTCCATGGGCGGCGCCAGCGCCATGCTTGCGGTGCAATTGGGGTTGCGCACTGAAACCCTGGTGAGCATCGCCGCGCCGGCGCGCATTCTCGGGGTGCTGCGTGGCTTTGCCCGCTACGTCGGGATGCCGCCGAGGGCGCGTTCCGCGTTCATTCGTCAGGTCGAGAACGATGTCGGCATGCGCGCCGCGACCCTTGATGTCGCGCATTATCAACTGGATATGCCGGGCCTGATCGTGCATGCCGAGGACGATAAATTCGTTTCGGTCAAAGAATCCCAACTGATCCACGAAGCCTGGTTCGACAGTCGCCTCCTGCGCCTGGCGGACGGTGGTCATCAGCGTGTGCTGGCCGATCCCCGGGTCATTGATGGCGTGTTATCGCTGTTGGCCGGGCGCAGTTTGCAGGCGCGGCAATCGGCCTGAGCTTCCGTTACACTGCCCCGGTTGAATTATCTGACCGGGAGTGGGGCATGAGCTGGGATCGGGCAACACCGTTTACCATTGATCTGCAAGTAGGCGCCGAGGACATCGACGGGCTGGGGCACGCGAACAATGCGGTTTACGTGACCTGGCTCGAACGCTGCGCCTGGCGCCATTCACAGCGGCTGGGCCTGGATCTGGTCGAGTACCGGCGTCTGGATCGGGCGATGGCGGTGGTGCGTCATGAAATCGATTACCTGGCGGCCGCCTACGAAGGCGACGAGCTGCAATTGGCGACCTGGATCGTCGATTGGGATCAGCGCCTGAAAATGACCCGGCATTTCCAATTGATCCGTCCCGGCGACAACACCACGTTGCTGCGCGCGCAAACCACGTTTGTCTGCATCGAACTGTCCACCGGCAAGCCCAAGCGCATGCCGGCCGAGTTCATCGAAGGCTATGGCCCGGCGATTCAAACGCAGGAATGCCTGCAAAGCTGACCGCCGGGGTTCAGTGAAGCCTGCAGAATCCCTCAATAATCCAGTAAACTGCCGCACGTTTTTTCCTTGAGTAGTGTTTTCCCCATGCAAATTGCTCTGGCGCCCATGGAGGGGTTGGTCGACGACATCCTTCGTGACGTGCTGACCCGGGTTGGCGGCATCGATTGGTGCGTCACCGAATTCATTCGAGTCAACGATCAGCTGCTCACTCCGGCGTACTTCCACAAGTTCGGCCCGGAGCTGCTCAACGGTGCCCGCACCGCGTCCGGCGTGCCGCTGCGTGTGCAACTGCTCGGATCGGATCCGGTCTGTCTGGCGGAAAACGCGGCGCTGGCCTGTGAGCTGGGTTCCGAGGTCATCGACCTTAACTTCGGTTGCCCGGCCAAGACCGTCAACAAGTCCCGCGGCGGGGCGGTGCTGCTCAAGGAGCCGGAACTGCTCAACCAGATCGTCGAGCATGTCCGGCGTGCCGTGCCAGCGCATATCCCGGTGACCGCCAAGATGCGTCTGGGGTTCGACAGCCCGGACGGGTCGCTGGTTTGCGCCACGGCCCTGGCCGAAGGGGGCGCCGAGCACATCGTCGTTCACGCCCGCACCAAGGTCGATGGCTACAAGCCACCGGCCCATTGGGAGTGGATTCCGCGCGTGCAGGACGTGGTCAAGGTGCCGGTGTTTGCCAACGGCGATATCTGGAGTGTCGAAGACTGGCGCCGCTGCCGCGAAATCAGCGGTGTGGAAGACATCATGCTCGGGCGCGGTCTGGTTTCGCGACCGGATCTGGCCCGGCAGATTGCCGCCGCGCGAGCCGGGGAAGAGGTGGTCGAGATGACCTGGGCCGAGCTGCTGCCGCTGATCCAGGACTTCTGGTTGCAGGCCAAGGCGCAGATGACTGCGCGTCAATCGCCGGGTCGCCTGAAGCAATGGCTGGCGATGCTGACCCGCAATTATCCGGAAGCCACCGAGCTGTTCACTGTGCTGCGTCGTGAGACCGAGCCGGATCAGGTGTCGCGTCTGCTGGGGTTGCCGGTGGCCGAAGCGGCCTGAAAAAATCTGCAAATAATCTCTTGAAATCAAATCAGCGGTCCCTATCTAAGGGTTACGCGATGCCGAATTCGGGTCGCGGAGATAAAAAACCTTGCTGATTGTTTTCAGGAGATTTGAACCATGAGTACTGCATTTTCCCTCGCTCCACTGTTCCGTTCCTCGGTAGGTTTCGACCGTTTCAACGACCTGTTCGAAACCGCCTTGCGCAATGAGCCAGGCAGCACCTACCCGCCCTACAACGTCGAAAAGCACGGTGACGACCAATACCGCATCGTCGTGGCGGCGGCCGGTTTCCAGGAAGAAGACCTGGAACTGCAAGTCGAGAAAGGTGTGCTGACCATCAGTGGCGGCAAGCGTGATGCCAACGAAGGCGTCACTTTCCTGCACCAGGGCATCGCCCAGCGTGCATTCAAGCTGTCCTTCCGTCTGGCCGATCACATCGAGATCAAGGCAGCCGGCCTGAGCAACGGTCTGCTGAGCATCGATCTGTTGCGCGTGATCCCGGAAGAGGCGAAAGCCAAGCGCATTCCAATCAACGGAGCGCAGAAGCCGGCCATCCAGCACTGAGGTCGATTGTTCGACCTTGAGTGACCGGTAAAAAAATCCGATGCCGTCATGGCATCGGATTTTTTTATGCGCGGGATTCAGGTATTCAAGTCCCGCATCAACAAACCGAAGCGCAAATCCACCGCATCCGGAATCGGCAAATACACGGTATGCCCGTCGCCCGGCGCCACGTCGATGGCCTCGCCCTTGAGGTTGTGCAGGTGTTGCAGATCGAAGTGGAAATTGCCCTTGGGGGTCATCAGCTCCAGATGATCGCCCACGGCAAAACGGTTTTTCACCTTGACCTCGGCCAGGCGATCCCGCCGCTCGCCGGTCAATTCGCCAACGAACTGCTGACGCTCCGACACCGAGCTGCCGTTCTGGTAGTTCTGGTATTCGTCGTGGACGTGTCGGCGCAGAAAACCTTCGGTGTAACCCCGTTGGGCCAGGGATTCCAGATCGTTCATCAGGCTGCGATCGAACTCGCGCCCGGCCACGGCATCGTCGATGGCCCGGCGGTAGACCTGGGTGGTGCGTGCGCAATAGAAGTGCGATTTGGTACGGCCCTCGATCTTCAGTGAATGCACGCCCATGCGGGTCAGGCGTTCGACGTGTTGCACGGCGCGCAGATCCTTGGCGTTCATGATGTAAGTGCCGTGCTCGTCCTCGAAGGCCGGCATCAGTTCGTCGGGGCGGTTGGCTTCCTGCAGCAGGAACACTTGATCGGTCGGCGCACCGATACCGAGGGTCGGCTCGGGTTCAAAGGTCTGTACGATCTCGCCAAGCTGGTTTTCCGTGGCTTCCTTTGCCGTGTATTTCCAGCGACAGGCATTGGTGCAGGTGCCTTGGTTGGCGTCACGCTTGTTCATGTAGCCCGACAACAGGCAACGCCCGGAATAGGCCATGCACAACGCGCCGTGAACGAACACTTCCAGCTCCATGCCCGGCACCTGATCGCGGATTTCACCGATCTCTTCCAGCGACAATTCCCGCGACAGGATGATCCGGCTCAGCCCTTGCTGCTGCCAGAACTCGACGCTGGCCCAGTTCACGGTGTTGGCCTGCACCGAAAGGTGGATCGGCATCTGCGGAAAATGCCGGCGTACCAGCATGATCAACCCCGGATCGGACATGATCAGCGCGTCCGGCGCCATGTCGATCACTGGCGCCAGATCCTTGAGGAAGGTCTTGAGCTTGGCGTTGTGCGGCGCGATGTTGACCACCACGTAGAAGCGCTTGCCCTGCGCCTGGGCTTCGCGAATGCCGAGGGCCAGGTTGGCGTGGTCGAATTCGTTGTTGCGTACGCGCAGGCTGTAGCGCGGCTGACCGGCGTAAACCGCATCGGCGCCGTAGGCGAAGGCGTAACGCATGTTTTTCAGGGTGCCGGCAGGCGCCAGCAATTCCGGAGCGGCAAGGGGAGAGGTGAGGGTCATGGCGGCGTCGGTCGCAAAAGCGCGGCAGGGTAGACCAGTCGCGGCCAGGCTTCATTGATCTGGATCTATGCTCCATGAACAAAGATGGCACTCGCGCGGGTGCGGGCTGACTAAGTTGGGCGGGTGCGCGGGGCGCCTGACTGACATGGACTGGACATGAATCAAAAGAGTCTGCAATTCAAATCCCTCACGGTGCTGCTGGTACTGGTGACGGTCGCCTTCATCTGGATCCTGCTGCCGTTCTACGGCGCAGTGTTCTGGGCGGTGATTCTCGGCATCCTTTTCGCGCCACTGCAGCGGCGGATGCAACAGAAGTTCGGCTGGCAGCGCAATCTGACGTCGCTGTGTACGTTGAGCATCTGTCTGGTGATCGCGATCCTGCCGGTGATCGTCATCAGCGTGCTGCTGGTGCAGGAAGGGGCGACGGTCTACAAGAACATTGAAAGCGGCGAGCTGGACATCGCCGCCTACCTGGCGCAGTTCAAACACAGTCTGCCGCCGTTCTTTCAGCATCTGCTCGATCGTTTTGGTGTAGGAGAGCTTGACGCGTTGCGCGAGAAAATCGTCAAGGCGGCGATGCAGGGCAGCCAGGTACTGGCGACTCAGGCGTTCAGTTTCGGTCAGGGCACGTTCGAGTTCGTGGTGAGTTTTTTCATCATGCTGTACCTGCTGTTTTTCTTCCTGCGCGATGGCGCCGAGCTGGCGCGCAAGGTGCGCACGGCGGTGCCTCTGGAGGAGCATCACAAGCGTCGTTTGCAGCTCAAGTTCAATCGGGTGGTGCGGGCGACGGTGAAGGGCAATCTGGTGGTGGCGATCACACAGGGTGCGTTGGGCGGGGCGATTTTCTGGTTTCTCGATATTCCCAGCGCGCTGCTGTGGGCGGTGCTGATGGCGTTTCTGTCGCTGTTGCCGGCAGTCGGCGCGGGGATTGTCTGGGGGCCGGTGGCGGTCTATTTCCTGCTCAGCGGGATGATCTGGCAAGGCGTGGTGCTGGGATTGTTCGGGGTGTTTGTGATCGGTCTGGTGGATAATGTGCTGCGACCGGTGCTGGTCGGCAAAGACACCAAAATGCCCGACTACATGATCCTGATTTCGACCCTGGGCGGTCTGGCGGTGTTCGGTCTGAACGGTTTTGTGATCGGGCCGCTGATTGCAGCGCTGTTCATGTCGAGCTGGGCGCTGTTCGTCGAAACCCGGCCGAAAGTGCAGCTGCCTTAGGCCTGGAACGGGGTGTTGACGATCTTCTGCGACAAGGCCTGAGCGGCTGGCAATGAAGTGAGCGGGCCGCTGATCGGCTCGCCATCGCGCACCAGATACCAGCAGGCAAGCAACCCCGATGCTCTGAGCGCTGCGGGAACCGCGCTGCCAATAACGGACATGATTTGAACCTGAGCCATGACAAGTACCTCCATCAATCTATGGAGCTACCTTAAGGACTCGCGGGACTTATCAGAAATCAACGTTCTCGATAGTGGTCATTGACGCCATTGAGCGCCGTTTCAATCGACCACTTGATCGAGCATGTGCACGATTTCATGCTCGTTGAGTAAACCCTTGCGCACCAGGTTCTCGGCCAGCAGCGAAAGAAACTTGGCGCTGCGGTGGCCTTCCAGATGTTTGAGTTCGGTCAACGCGTTGTACACCTTGCTTGAGGTGCATAAACCGACAATGCGGTGCGGATTTTGTGTAGGCATTCGAGTCGTCCTTGTTGTTATCAACCTGTTGTTTACGGACGGATTCAGATTGCGGCTCCGTCATGACAAATAAATGACCGTTTTGTGTGTTGCCCCCAACGGTCAATTCATCATGCCGACTTTATCGGCACAAACTGTCCCCACAGCGACCTTGACGAGATTTTTTCAGACTCTGGCCGACGGACGGCCATGAAAAAGCCCCGCTGAAAGCGGGGCTTCGTTTCGGTTACCAGCGCGGGCCACCGTAGTAGTGCGGCCGACCGTAATAGCCACGGGGCGGGCCGTAATAAACCGGGGCCGGTGCCACGTAAACCGGTTGTTGAACGTACACCGGTGCCGGTTGGTAATAGACCGGTGGTGGCGGCTGTTGTACGTAAACCGGTTGCGGCTGAGCGTAAACAGGCTGTTGCACATAGACCGGCCGGTCCTGGTTGATGAGCGCCGAGCCGATGATGGCCGAGCCGACGATCGCACCAAACACCGCCGGACCCTGCCAGCCACCGCCATGGGCTTCTGCCTGACCTGTGACCGCGAATGCACCAATCAACAAGGCCACGATGGGGAGTTTACGAATCATGATAAATCCTCGGTTCTTCGACCCGGGCGTCCGGCCTGCAACAGGCGCGGGATGGCGCGGGGATACCTCTATGACAACGAAATTCTGAAAATCAGCACAGCGGCTGGGTAAATTTTGTGTAAGGTCTGTACCGGCTTCCTTACCGGCTGCCGGGCATTGCCTGTGATGCCCGTGTTAGACCGCCGTATGATCGTTCAGAACCTGATGGTCTGGCTAATCCCGTCCATCCGAAAGTGCATTCGAGGAGATCCCCATGCAGATGAATCCCAACAAAGACACCCAATTGTGCATGTCCCTGTCTGGGCGTCCCGGGAATTTCGGCCTGCGCTTTCATAATCATTTGTATGAGCAACTGGGCCTGAACTTCTATTACAAGGCCTTCAGCAGTCAGGACCTGCCCGGTGCGGTGGGCGGGATTCGTGCCCTGGGCATTCGGGGTTGCGGGGTATCGATGCCGTTCAAGGAGGCCAGCATTGCGCTGGTCGATGAACTGGATGCGTCGGCGGCGGCGATCCAGTCGATCAACACCATCGTCAATACCCACGGCCATCTCAAGGCCTACAACACCGACTACATTGCCATCGCGCAATTGCTGGAAACCCACGCCGTGCCGCTGGAGTCGACCTTCGCCCTGCGCGGCAGCGGCGGCATGGCCAAAGCCGTGGCCAGTGCGTTGCGCGATGGTGGCTACAAAAACGGTCTGATCGTGGCGCGCAACGAGCGCGCCGGCAGGGCGCTGGCGGACTCCCTGGGTTACCGCTGGCAGGCAGATCTGGGTGAAGAGCGCCCGCAAATGCTGATCAACGTCACCCCGGTCGGCATGGACGGCGGGCCGGAGGCCGGGCAACTGGCGTTCGAACCAGAGGTGATCAGGTCGGCAGACACGGTGTTCGATGTGGTGGCGATTCCCTCGGAAACCCCGCTGATCGTGCGTGGCCGGGCCGAAGGCAAGCGAGTGATCACCGGGCTGGAAGTGATCGCCATTCAGGCGCTGGAGCAGTTTGTCCTGTACACCGGCGTGCGGCCGACCGTGGAGCAGTTTGAGGCGGCAGTGGCGTTTGCGCGCAGTTGATCGGGTGATTCGGCGGGCCGCTTCGCGAGCGAGCCCGCTCCCACAGGCATCTATACTGCATCGCCAGCAAGCGCAGACTTGCCCACCGACAAAACCGCGATGAGGACCGTATGAAGCCGCCCATTCTCAACCTGCATCAGGTCGAACTCGAATCGTTGCCCGAAGCTCTGGCCCCGGAGGGTGAAACCGCTGGCCGTTATCAGCAGCGCATGGCCCGGATCGGTCAGCAACTGGGCGCGCAGAAGCTCGGTTATCGGCTCTACGCGCTGCCACCGGGCATGCGCGGCAGTCCGTTCCACAGCCATCGGGTCAATGAGGAAATGTTCTACGTGGTGGCCGGAGAAGGGGAGGTACGCCTCGGTGCCGAGCGCTTTCCGATCCGCGCCGGGGACGTGATCGCCTGCCCGCCGGGCGGCCCGGAAACCGCGCACCAGATCATCAACACCAGTACGGCGGAGCTGCGCTATCTGGCGGTCAGCACCCAGCAGCAACCGGACATTTGCGAGTATCCCGATTCCAACAAGTATGCGGTGATGGACAACTTCAAAGTCGATGCCGAGGGCAACGCGTCAGGCTTTGTCGCGGTGGCGCGACAGGCGGACGGGGTGGATTACTGGGATGGCGAGTAGCCAAGGCTGATCGAGGATCTGTGGGCGCGGGCACGCCCGCGCCCACAAGACCGGCACATTATTCGAGACGGGCCAGACGCTCTTCCAGCGCCGCAATGCGCGCCTCCAGCTCTTCGATCCGTTCTACCGAAACACCGCTGCCGCCACTGCGTTCCTGAGGATGCTGTCGCGCCGCCAGAATTGCCTCGATATCCGCCGGATCGCCCAGCGCGTGGGTGTAGCGATCCTCGCGCTGGCCGGCCTGACGCGGAATCAGCACCGCCAGCCCTCGGCCAATCAGGCGTTCCAGTTGATGCACCACCTGTTCGGCGTCTTCAAACTCATGCATGCGACCACTGCGAGTCAGCAGTTCGTTGACGGTCTGCGGCCCGCGCAAAAACATCAGACCGGTCAGGATCAGTTGCGCCGGCACCAGTTCCAGCGCCTTGTCGACCTTGTGTTCCCAGCGGTCGGCGCGGCTGCCCATCACCAGTTTGGCAAAACCTCGGCCCTCGAGGGCGCGCAGGCTTTGGCCCACCTGGCCCTGGGTCAGGTTCATCACCGGTTCGCGGCTGGTCTTCTGGTTGCAGGCCAGCACCAGTGCGTTGAGGGTCAACGGATAGGTTTCCGGGCTGGTGGCCTGTTTCTCGATCAGCGAACCCAGAATGCGGATTTCCGTGGCATTTAGCCGTGGTTCGTCGAAGGTTGCTTCAAGTTCCGTGGTCATCGCGCGTTCCCTCTGCAGTCGAAGGCGCCTAGCCTAATCCTTGCCAAACAAAAGGCAAGCCATGCGGTCATCAAGCATGGCTATAATCGCCGGCATGTTCCACCCAGCCACCACGCGAGACTGTCATGACCATCTCCCTGTACGCCGCATCCGTCCCGGTTTTCCAACAAATGCTCACTGCGCTGAGCGATGTGCTGAAAAAGGCTGAAGCCCACGCCACCGAAAAAAACATCGACCCGAACGCCTTCCTGCAAGCCCGTCTGTTCCCGGACATGTTCCAGCTGGTGCGTCAGGTGCAGATCGCCGTGGACTTCGCCAAAGGCGTGTCGGCCCGTCTGGCTGAAGTTGAAGTGCCGAAGTACGACGACAGCGAAACCACCTTCGCTGACCTGCAGGCTCTGCTGAGCAAGGTCCTGGCCTTCATCGGCGAGATCAAGCCAGAGCAGATCAATGGCAAGGAAGGCATCGAAATCGTCACCCGTCCAGGCACTCCGAAAGAGAAGCGCTTCACCGGCCAGGCCTACCTGCTGACCTACGGCCTGCCGCAGTTCTTCTTCCATGTCACCACTGCTTACGCGCTGCTGCGTCACAACGGCGTTGAAGTGGGCAAGCGCGATTACATGGGCGCGTTCTAAAACACCCGGTAACGAAAAAGCCCGCCAAGGTTTGCGCCTTGGCGGGCTTTTTGTTCGCGGTATTTACGCCGGACGCTGGGCTTTCTGTTCTTCGCCCAGGCAGGCCGCGGCGGTAAACAGGACGTCAGTCGACGAGTTCAACGCCGTCTCGGCCGAATCCTGCAACACCCCGATGATGAAGCCCACCGCGACCACCTGCATGGCGATCTCGCTCGGAATGCCAAACAGGCTGCACGCCAGCGGAATCAGCAACAGCGAACCACCCGCCACTCCCGACGCACCGCAGGCGCAGATTGCCGCGACCACGCTGAGCAGGATGGCGGTCGGAATGTCCACGGCAATGCCCAGGGTGTGCACCGCCGCCAGGGTCAGCACGGTGATGGTGATCGAGGCGCCGGCCATGTTGATGGTGGCACCGAGCGGGATCGATACCGAATACGTGTCTTCATGCAGGCCCAGACGCTTGCTCAGTTCCAGGTTGACCGGAATGTTCGCCGCCGAACTGCGGGTGAAAAACGCGGTGATGCCGCTTTCGCGCAGGCATTTGAGCGTCAGCGGGTATGGGTTGCGGCGCAGTTTCCAGAACACGATCAGCGGGTTCATCACCAGCGCCACGAACAACATGCAGCCGAGCAGCACCGCCAGCAGGTGTGCGTAGCCGACCAGTGCGCCGAAACCGGAGGTGGCGAGGGTCGAAGCCACCAGGCCGAAAATCCCCAGCGGCGCAAAGCGGATCACGACGCGCACGATCAGCGTCACGCCGTTGGACAGGTCGCTGACGACTTCGCGGGTGGTGTCGCCGGCATGGCGAATCGCGACGCCCATGCCGATCGCCCAGGCCAGAATGCCGATGAAGTTGGCGTTCATCAGGGCGCTCACCGGGTTGTCGACCACGCTCAGCAACAGGCTTTGCAGGACTTCGCCGATGCCGCCCGGTGCCGTCACCGCGACGTTGTCGGTGGACAGTACCAGGCTCGACGGGAACATCGTGCTGGCAACGACGGCCACGACCGCCGCACCGAAGGTGCCCAGCAAATACAGGAACAGGATCGGCCGGATATGGGTTTCCTGGCCGTGCTTGTGGTTGGCAATCGAGGCCATCACCAGTACGAACACCAGGATCGGTGCCACGGCTTTCAGGGCCGAGACGAATACCTTGCCGATAAACGCAGTGCCTTTCGCCGCGTCCGGGGCGAACAGCGCCAGGGCGATACCGGCAATCAGGCCGATCAGGATCTGCGTGACCAGGCTGAGGTTTTTCAGGCGGTGCAATAGAGAAGGGGATGAAGCGGTCATAACGGCATCTCTGACTTTTTATAGGGTGCAAGGTTACGTGAAACCGGTGGTAAATCGGGGGCAGGCCACAGGTACGAACCGAAGGGGCTGACGCGCAATCAACGCCATGAAACAGCGCGTTGAACAGGGTGTACGTTTTGCAGGGCGCGGACTTTATCACAGCGCAGGCTTTATCCTTCAGACGTGTGACGATCTGCCGCCCGAGCGTCGGGCAAGATAGACAGGTTTGTGCAAGTCAGTCCGGGAACTCTCTGTTAAGATCGCGCATCCTTATTTTCAAGTTCTGCCAGCGGGCCTCCGGGTCATCGCTGGTGTCGTCGTTTTGCTGGAGTTTCCCATGCTGTTGCCCATCCTTCTGCTGTCCGCCGCCGGATTCACGGTGCTGACCACGGAATTCATCATCGTCGGCCTGCTGCCGGCGATCGCCCGCGACCTGGAAGTCACCATTCCCCAGGCCGGTTTGCTGGTGACATTGTTCGCGTTCACCGTGGCGATGTTCGGCCCGTTCCTGACTGCGTATTTTGCCCGCTTCGAACGGCGCAGGCTGTTCATCACGATCCTGATCATGTTCGGTCTGGCGAATACCGTGGCGGCATTGGCGCCGAACATCTGGGTCATGGCGTTTGCCCGACTGATCCCGGCGTTGGGTTTGCCGGTGTTCTGGGCACTGGCCAGCGAAACGGCGGTGGACATCGTCGGCCCGGACTACGCCGGCCGCGCCATCGCCAAGATCGGCTTCGGCATCGTCTGCGCCACCGTGTTCGGCATTCCGGTCGGCACGCTGATTTCCGATGCGTTCGGCTGGCGCAGTGCGTTCGCGATTCTTGCGGTAATCGCGTTCGCCAAAGCCCTGCTGCTGTTCGTCTATCTGCCGAAAACCAGCCTGCACCAGCATCAGGTCAGCTTCCGCTCGCAGTTCAAGATCCTGCGCAGCCCGTTGATGATCGGCCATGTGCTGCTGTCGATTCTGGTGTTCAGCGGCATGTTCACCGCTTACACCTATCTGGCGGACATTCTCGAGCGCCTGGCCGGGTTCAACGGCACGGTGGTCGGCTGGTGCCTGATGGGCTTCGGTGCGGTCGGGCTGATCGGCAACTCGCTGGGCGGGCGCGCGGTGGATCGCCATCCGCTGGTGGCGTCGATGATGTTCTGCGCGTTCATGATCGCCGGCATGGTGGCTCTGGTGCCGAACATCCATTCGCCGCTGGGGCTGGCGGCAGCGATGGGCATCTGGGGCGTGACCCAGGCAGCGTTGTTCCTGGTCAGTCACGTGCGACTGATGAAGGCTGCGCCGCAAGCGCCGGCCTTTGCCGCCTCACTGAACATCGCCGGGGCGAACCTGGGGATCGGTCTGGGCGCGATGATTGGCGGTCGGGTGATCGACAGCGCCGGCCTGGGCTTCCTCGGTTTTGCCGCTGCCGGCTTCATTCTGCTGTCGATCTTCCTCGCCATGGTTTTGATGGCGTTCAATCCGCCGGCCCACTGCGCCGAGGCGTCATAACGCGGTAAACAGCTCGCGTCGGGCACCTTCGGTAATCGCAACGATGCCGGGGTGCTTGACCTTGCGCTCCACCGAAATCGCATAGAACGACTCGCTCACCGCGTCGGTCTGGCCGATCAGCTCGACGCTGTACTGGCGCTTCACTTCTTCGGCGATCACGCTCGGGCCAATGAATATCCCGCTGCCGGATTGGCCGAATGCCTGCATCAAGGCGCTGTCATCGAACTCCCCGACGATTCTGGGCTGGATCTGCTGCTCGGCGAACCAGCGCTGCAAACGGCTGCGCACCACGGTTTCCGCGCCGGGAATCAACAGCGGCGCGCCGTTCAGGCTGCGGGGGAAATCTTGCCCGTACTGCGCGGCCAGTTCTGCGGTGGCGAAGAAACTGATGCCGCACTCCCCGAGCCTCTGGCTGTAGCCCTTGATGTCCAGGTGCGAAGGCATCGGGCTGTCGGAGATCACAAGGTCCAGGCGCTGGATCGCCAGGTCCGCCAATAACCGTTCGAGCTTGTCCTCGCGACAGGTGATGCGCAGGGGTTCGTTCAGCTCCATGGTCGGCGCGATCAGGCGATAGACGATGGATTTGGGCACCACATCGGCCACGCCGACGCGAAAGAGGATCTGCTGTTCGTTGGGCTGGGCGCGGAGCATCAGTTCCAGCTCGCCGCCGATCTGGAACATCTGCTCGGCGTAGGGCAGGGCCTGGCGTCCGGCTTCGGTGAGTTCGAGTTGCCGGCCGACGCGTTGAAACAACTCGATGCCATAAGTCTGTTCCAGCAGGGAAATCTGCCCGCTGATGGTTTGCGGAGTCAGGTTCAGTTGCTCACAGGCGCGCACGATGCTGCCGGTCTTGGCGACGACCCAGAAGTAGTGCAGTTGGCGGTAATTGAGCATGGCGGTCTTCAGTTCGTGAAAACCGAAGTATAGACGCTAAAAATACGAATTTTCCTGAAGTGTTCGCCTCTCTAGAATGCCCAGCCATCGACAAGCGGCCTGCGTGGCCCGGTCTGAGCAATCGAAGGAAACATCATGAAACTCAAAACCACAGCATTGCTGTTTGCGTCTTTACTGGTTCTGGCCGGTTGTGACCAGGCTGAAAAAAGCGCCCAGCAATTGATGGGGCAGGCGGCCGAGGCGGCCAAACAGGCAATCGATGACACCCACAAAGCTGCCGAACAGGCACTGAGTGATGCCACCGGCAATCTGATCAGCCAGAAAGAACCGAAAGAAGACGACGAAAAAACCGAATCGTCCTCCCAGGAAATCTAAAACGTCTTACACAGAGTCAGGACTGACCCATGGAATATCTGTTAGAACTCGCCGCCAGCCCTACCGCCTGGGTTGCTTTGGCCACACTGGTGGTGATGGAAATCGTGCTCGGCATCGATAACCTGATCTTTATCTCGATCCTGACCAACAAGTTGCCCGAGCAGCACCGGCAAAAGGCTCGCCGCATTGGTATCGGCATGGCGCTGATCCTGCGTCTGGGTCTGTTGAGCACCATCGCGTTCATTGTGCAGCTGACCGCGCCGGTCATCGAGATCCTCGGCCAGGCGTTCTCCTGGAAGGACATGATCCTGATCGCCGGTGGCCTGTTCCTGGTCTGGAAAGCCACGACCGAGATCCATCACAGCATGGACCCGGCACCGGATGATCCGAAGACCGTGACCTCGCAGGTGACCCTGGGCTTCGCCGCCGCAATCGGCCAGATCCTGATGCTCGACATGGTGTTCTCGATCGACAGCATCATCACGGCGGTCGGCATGACCGAACACTTGCCGATCATGATTATTGCGGTAGTGGTTTCGGTGTTGGTGATGTTGCTGGCGGCTGATCCGCTGGCCAAATTCATCAACGATAACCCGACGGTGGTGATGCTCGCCCTGGGCTTCCTGATCATGATCGGCATGACGCTGATCGCCGAAGGCTTCGGCGCCCATGTACCGAAAGGTTATGTGTATGCCGCCATGGCCTTCTCGGCTGCGATCGAGGTGCTGAACATGATGTCGCGCCGCGCCAGGCAGAAGAAGCTGGCAGCGCAGGCTTGATCGCTGACCCACCAATAAAAAGGCCGCCTGAAGAGGCGGCCTTTTTTTGTTTGAGGAATTTTTGTTTGAGGAAATCAGTGCGCAGTCGCTGGGCGCGCTGGATGCTTCTCGCGTTTTTCCGTTCTGGCGGGTGGTACAGGGTGATGGTGGCGCCGGGAAATGCGCAAAACGCCCCACAACATGGCGGCCGCCACGGCCAGCCAGCCGGCAATCAACATTACGATGGTCATGGTCAGGCTCATCGGTGCCTCCTTTTGCCCGGCAGCTCTGGACTGGCTCGGGCGCACACTTTTCGCAAATCGCTCTGTTTCACTGACAGTCTAGTCAATGAGGTGTTTCAGGCTATTGACCAAAGGTCGGTGGTGACCAATCAGTTCGCTCTATGCAGTCGATGAGTCTGCGGTTTAAAGCTATACCGCAGGCGTGCGCCGTCCTATGATCGTCGGCCAAGCCGGAGCACGATGACCGGCAACTGATCAAGAGAGTGAAGATGGAGCAGCTATTTTCTCGGATTCGCGCGGCGTTGCTGGTGGCGGGTTGCGTCGCAAGTCTGGCGGGGTGTGCGGGCAGCGTGGCGCCGGAGGTCAAGCGTCTGCCGGAGCGGGTCGAGCTCAGCGGCACCTTCTACCGGGGCGAGGCGCATCAGAGCGGGCCGCAAGTACTGGCGAGCCTGCTGTCGCAGCAGGGCATCGTGATTACCCCGGGATTGCTGGAAAAGCCGCTGCATCTGCCAGGTGCCGAGGACAAGCTGCAACAGAATATGCAGAACCTCGCCCGTGAATACGGCATGGTGGTCTATCCGCTGGACAACCGGCTGCCGGCGTTGCTGACTCAGGTTGCCGCCGGTTATCCGGTGATGGTGCGTTTCAGCGAAGGTTCGGCATTCTGGGCCGAACCCCGTTACGCGATACTCTCCGGCTACGACCGGCAGAAGCAGAAGGTCTTGCTGCGGGCCGGGATGAATCGTCGCGAATTGATGAGCTTCAGTGCTTTTGAGTCGGCTTTCGAGAAGTCGGGCGGTTGGGCGGTTTTGATCCAGAAGCCTTCACAGATTCCGGCAGCCGTCGATCAGCAGCGCTGGCTCAAGGCCGCCGATGAGCTGGCGCAGACCGGGCAGGAGCGGGAAGCTGCGCAGGCGAGGAAAGCCTTGGCCGCGCACTGACGCTCCGTTCGTCATCTGCCGGGCACCTCGGTGGATGGCGAGTCTCTGAAAGGGAAGTGCCCGGTATTTCCGGGCCATGTCCCAGGAGGCGAACATGGCAATCCCACCTTCTCCCAGCGGTCCGCATTCGTCCGAGCATTCGAGCGGCGATGACCTTGGGTTCGATCCGGACTCTCCGGATTTGGACGATCCGCAAGTCGACCCGACCGGCCCGGCCAAGGCCCCGCAAGACATCCAGCCGGACGATGACCGTAAACGCCCGGCCAAACCCTACGACCCGCTGGGCAATCTCAAGCCTTGATGTGAGGTGCACATGAGTACCGATTCGAGTTTTGACGACCACAAACCTGACAGTGTGCCAACCACGCCGGAGCCTGAGGTAGATCCGGTGCTGGATCCGGACAGTCCGCTGCGCGATCCGCTGGCGCGCCCGGCAGTGGTGACGCCGGAGCGCTCGCGTGACCCCGGTGCCGGAGACGGCATTCCCGACGATGACGAAATGCCGCTGCCCAACGACTGAACCGGCAGACGAAAAAAAGCCCCGAATGTTCGGGGCTTTTGCTTGGGGCACGCGTTACTTGGAGGCTTCGACCACGCCGCTCTGGCGGCCCTTGAGGTTTTTCTCGGCCTTGTATTGCTGAGCCACGGCCGGCACGTTGGTGCTGCGGCCGGTTTCGACCCAGCTGCGAATGCGGCTCGCATCGGCAAAATGGGTGTACTTGCCGAACGCATCAAGAATCACCAGCGCCACCGGGCGGTTACCCATTCTGGTTACCAGTACCAGGCAATGACCGGCCGGGTTGGTGAAACCGGTTTTGGTGATCTTGATGTCCCAGTCGGCTTTGTTGACCAGGTGATCGGTGTTGCGGAAACCCAGGGTGTAGTTGGGTTTGCGGAACGAAACGGTCTTTTCCTTGGTGGTGGTCAGCTCGCTGAGGATCGGGTGTTTCTGCGCCGCCATCAGCAGCTTGCTCAGGTCGCGGGCGGTGGAGACGTTGCGCTCCGACAGGCCGGTCGGTTCCACGAAGTGCGTGCTGGTCATGCCCAGCGCCTTGGCCTTGGCGTTCATTGCGGCGATAAACGCGGCGTAACCGCCCGGATAGTGATGAGCGAGGCTGGCGGCAGCGCGGTTTTCCGAGGACATCAGGGCGATCAGCAGCATCTCTCGACGCGGCAGTTCACTTTTCAGTTTGACCCGGGAGAACACGCCTTTCATTTCCGGGGTGTTGCTGATATCGACGTTGATCCATTCGTCCATGTTCTGGCGGGCTTCGACCACGACCAGGCCGGTCATCAACTTGCTCACGGAGGCAATCGGCACGATCACATCCGGGTTGCTCGAATAGATGACTTTGTTGGTCTGCAGATCCATCAGCAGAGCGCTGCCCGAAGCGATCTTCAGTTGCGAAGCATCTCGCGGGGCGGCGGTGGTTTCGGCGGCGTTGACCGTTGGCGTGAGGAGTGTGCCTGTAAATGCAAAAACCAGGCTCAGGATCGAGAGACGAATATTCACGCGGGCGAACTCATAAAAGGTTGGATATGTCGTTATTTGTAACGGGCTGTGTCGTAAAAACGACGCATTCTAGGAGTATGGATGAAGAACTGTCGATGGTTGTTTGCGAGGCATGAAAAAGTCGTGAAAAGCCCTGTAAAAATAGGGGTTTCCGGCGAACGGTAAAGGTTTTTTCGAGGGCATGAAAAACCCCGCACGGGGCGGGGTTCTCACAGGGCTGAAAACACGACTCAGCTGTGCAGGGTTTCCGCTGCGTACAGCGTGTTTTCGAGCAGGCAGGCGCGGGTCATCGGGCCAACGCCGCCCGGCACCGGGGTGATCCAGCCAGCGCGTGGCAGGGCGGTTTCGTACACCACGTCACCGACCAGTTTGCCGTCGTCCTGACGGTTGATGCCGACGTCGATCACGATCGCGCCTTCCTTGATCCACTCACCCTTGACCAGGCCCGGCTTGCCGGCAGCGACCACCACCAGATCGGCACGGCCGACATGGCCAGCCAGATCCTTGGTGAAACGGTGGGTGACGGTCACGGTGCAGCCGGCCAGCAACAGCTCCATCGCCATCGGGCGACCGACGATGTTGGAAGCGCCGACCACCACCGCGTCCATCCCGTACAGGTCCGCACCGGTGCTTTCCAGCAGGGTCATGATGCCTTTCGGAGTGCATGGACGCAGCAGCGGAATGCGCTGGGCCAGGCGACCGACGTTATAAGGGTGGAAACCGTCAACGTCCTTGTCCGGACGAATGCGCTCCAGCAGTTTGGAGGCGTCCAGGTGTTCCGGCAGAGGCAACTGAAGCAGGACGCCGTCGATTGCCGGGTCATCGTTCAGGCGATCGATCAGATCGGTCAGCGCCTGCTGGGTGGTGTCGGAGGGCAGGTCGTAGGCTTGAGAGAGGAAGCCGACCTCTTCACAGTCTTTACGCTTGTGCGAGACATAAACCTGAGAGGCAGGATCGCTGCCGACCAGGATCACCGCGAGGCCGGGAGTGCGCAGGCCTTGCTGGCGACGCTCGGCAACTCGTTGGGCGATCTGCTGGCGCAGGCTGGCGGCGATCGATTTGCCGTCGATTAGTTGTGCAGTCATTGCGCGTGATTAACCATCGAGAGGGGAAAAAAAGAGAACGCATTCTCGCATGTCAGGCGGTGAGGGCAAAGGCGCTTGGTCTGCAAATTCCCCTAACTCCTTTAATTAAATGAATTTTTTTTAAAAAGGATTTGACGGTCTCCAGGTGGCTCTATACTATTCGTCGCACTTGTCGGGCACAGCCTAGCACTGGTTAAGAAAGTCGAGCGGAATCAAGGTTCTGCGAAACTGGAAAGCACTTAGTTTGTAGTCCTTCAAGGGTACAGATTAACAAGGCGCCCGTAGCTCAGCTGGATAGAGCATCCGCCTTCTAAGCGGATGGTCGCAGGTTCGAGTCCTGCCGGGTGCGCCATTCTGGCAGCTTTGGCACAAGTAACGCGATATGGTGGGCGTAGCTCAGTTGGTAGAGCACGGGATTGTGACTCCCGTTGTCGTGGGTTCGATCCCCATCGTCCACCCCATATTTCGAAAGGCGCCAGATTTAACGGTCTGGCGCCTTTGCTTTAAAGGCTTCATCTGCGGATGTGGTGGAATTGGTAGACACACTGGATTTAGGTTCCAGCGCCGCGAGGCGTAAGAGTTCGAGTCTCTTCATCCGCACCAATCAAAGCTTCATTCACGCCTTTGGCTAGATGGGGTTCAGCAAAGAAGTTGTTTGGCTTCTTTGTCACGCAATATGGTGGGCGTAGCTCAGTTGGTAGAGCACGGGATTGTGACTCCCGTTGTCGTGGGTTCGATCCCCATCGTCCACCCCATATTTCGAAAGGCGCCAGATTTAACAGTCTGGCGCCTTTTTTGTTTCACGGGTTCGGGTTTCGGCGGCTGCCGGTTTCGGGCCGCAGGGGCAGGGCGTTTCGTCGTATTTATGTTTCTCGATGATGCTGCGCTGTCCGCCACTCCTGCTTTGGGATTGGCTGTCAGGGAGATGATCGACAACCGCTTCTATATATAGAAGGGTTGCTGCAGAGCCCTGGCTTGATTGGCTGTTTTTGCGAACAGGGCGGGGCACAACCGTTTGTCCTCGCCTTCAAATTGCCTGCTGCGTTTCCACCTGATTTCAGTAGGGTGACTTCTTGAGTTTGACCCACTAGAATGCATGCCCTTGATTCTGGGGTCGGAAACGGCCGGCTAACGTCTGTGCAACGAGGAATATCCATGCAAGTTTCTGTTGAAAATACTACTGCTCTTGAGCGCCGCATGAGCGTCACCGTGCCGGCTGAGCGCATCGAGAGCCAGGTCAACAAGCGTCTGCAGCAGACTGCACAAAAGGCCAAGATTGCTGGCTTCCGTCCAGGCAAAGTGCCAATGAGCGAAATCAAGCGCCGTTTCGGTGCTGATGCTCGTCAGGAAGCTGTGGGTGACGTGATCCAGTCCTCCTTCTACGAAGCTGTGGTTGAGCAGAAGCTGAACCCGGCCGGTTCGCCTTCGATCGAGCCAAAGTCGCTGGAAGCCGGCAAGGACCTGGAATACGTTGCCGTATTCGAAGTGTTCCCTGAGTTCACCGTTGCCGGTTTCGAAGGCATCAACGTTGAGCGCCTGAGCGCTGACGTGGCTGACGCCGATCTGGACAAGATGCTGGACGTGCTGCGCAAGCAGAACACCCGTTTCGAAGCGGCCGACCGCGCTGCCCAGAACGACGATCAGCTGAACATCGATTTCGTGGGCAAGGTTGACGGCGAAGCATTCGCTGGCGGCTCCGCCAAAGGCACTCAGCTGGTGCTGGGTTCCGGCCGTATGATCCCTGGCTTCGAAGAAGGTCTGGTGGGCGCCAAGGCTGGTGAAGAGCGCGTTCTGAACCTGACCTTCCCAGAGGACTATCAGAACCTGGACCTGGCTGGCAAAACCGCCGAGTTCACCGTAACCGTCAACACCGTTTCCGCGCCAACGCTGCCTGAGCTGAACGAAGAGTTCTTCGCTCAGTTCGGTATCAAGGAAAAGGGTCTGGACGGCTTCCGCACCGAAGTTCGCAAGAACATGGAGCGTGAGCTGCGCCAGGCGATCAAGTCCAAGGTCAAGAACCAGGTAATGGACGGTCTGCTGGCCACCAACCCGGTTGAAGTGCCGAAGGCGCTGATCTCCAACGAAGTTGACCGTCTGCGCGTGCAGGCTGTTCAGCAGTTCGGCGGCAACATCAAGCCTGACCAACTGCCGGCCGAGCTGTTCGAAGAGCAAGCCAAGCGTCGCGTGGTTCTGGGTCTGATCGTGGCTGAAGTGGTCAAGCAATTCGACCTCAAGCCAGACGAAGCCCGCGTTCGTGAAATGATTGAAGAAATGGCTTCGGCTTACCAAGAGCCAGAGCAAGTAGTGTCCTGGTACTACAAGAACGACCAGCAACTGAACGAAGTTCGTTCGGTTGTGCTGGAAGAACAAGTTGTGGATACTGTTCTGCAGAAAGCTAGCGTGACCGACAAATCGGTCTCTTACGAAGAAGCGGTCAAGCCGGTAGAAGCTCCAAAAGCCGACTGATTGTTTCTGCGTTAGAAGCACACACCATAAGCCAGCCTTCGAGCTGGCTTATGCGTATTCAAGACATGACTATTTGGGAGTGACTGCAGAGCATGTTCCGTAATTCCTATATTCAGCAGAACTCTGATATCCAGGCCGCAGGCGGTCTGGTCCCGATGGTTGTCGAGCAGTCTGCTCGTGGCGAGCGCGCCTATGACATCTACTCGCGTCTTCTCAAGGAGCGAGTGATCTTTCTGGTAGGTCCGGTAGAGGACTACATGGCCAACCTGATTTGCGCGCAATTGCTGTTCCTTGAAGCGGAAAACCCGGACAAGGACATCCATCTTTATATCAACTCCCCGGGCGGTTCGGTGACGGCGGGCATGTCGATCTACGACACCATGCAGTTCATCAAGCCAAACGTATCCACCACCTGCATCGGTCAGGCTTGCAGCATGGGCGCATTCCTGCTGACGGCCGGCGCCGAAGGCAAGCGTTTCTGCCTGCCTAACTCGCGCGTGATGATTCACCAGCCATTGGGCGGTTTCCAGGGCCAGGCTTCGGATATCGAAATCCATGCCAAGGAAATTCTGTTCATTCGCGAGCGCCTGAACACGCTGATGGCCAAGCACAGCGGTCGTACTCTGGAAGAAATCGAACGCGACACCAATCGCGATAACTTCATGAGTGCAGAAGCGGCGAAGCAGTACGGTTTGATCGACGAAGTGATCACCCAGCGCCCTGCGTGAATTAAGCCGCTCAAATAGGCGTGGTCGGTTGCTCCGATCACTTGCGGGCTTGAAAAAGCCCGCAATAGCCTTCATCTTGTGTTGCAAGCCTATCGGATTTGGATCGAACGAATGACTGACACCCGCAACGGCGAGGACAACGGCAAGCTGCTCTATTGCTCCTTCTGTGGCAAAAGCCAGCATGAAGTGCGCAAATTGATTGCCGGCCCCTCGGTCTTTATCTGCGACGAGTGCGTCGACCTGTGCAATGACATCATCCGCGAGGAGGTGCAGGAAGCACAGGCTGAAAGCAGCGCGCATAAATTGCCTTCGCCTAAAGAAATCAGCGGCATCCTTGACCAGTACGTCATTGGTCAGGAACGTGCCAAAAAGGTTCTGGCCGTAGCGGTGTACAACCACTACAAGCGCCTGAACCAGCGTGACAAGAAGAGTGACGACGTCGAACTCGGCAAGAGCAACATCCTGCTGATCGGCCCGACAGGCTCGGGTAAGACCCTGCTTGCCGAAACCCTGGCGCGGTTGCTGAACGTTCCGTTCACCATTGCCGACGCAACCACCCTCACCGAGGCGGGTTACGTGGGTGAGGACGTCGAGAACATCATTCAGAAGCTGCTGCAGAAGTGCGACTACGATGTGGAAAAGGCCCAGATGGGCATTGTCTACATCGATGAAATCGACAAGATTTCCCGCAAGTCCGACAACCCGTCGATCACCCGGGACGTTTCCGGTGAGGGCGTGCAACAGGCCTTGCTGAAGTTGATCGAAGGCACGGTCGCTTCCGTTCCGCCGCAAGGTGGTCGCAAGCACCCGCAGCAGGAGTTCCTGCAGGTCGACACCCGTAACATTCTGTTCATCTGCGGTGGCGCCTTCTCCGGCCTGGAGAAAGTCATTCAGAACCGTTCCACCAAGGGTGGCATCGGTTTCAACGCGGAAGTGCGCAGCAAGGAAGAGGGCAAGAAGGTCGGTGAATCCCTGCGTGAAGTCGAGCCTGACGATCTGGTCAAGTTCGGTCTGATCCCGGAATTCGTGGGTCGTCTGCCGGTCCTGGCGACGCTGGACGAGCTGGATGAGGCTGCGTTGATGCAGATCCTCACCGAGCCGAAAAACGCCCTGACCAAGCAGTATGCCAAGCTGTTCGAGATGGAAGGCGTGGATCTGGAGTTCCGGACCGACGCTCTGAAATCGGTCGCCAAGCGTGCCCTGGAGCGTAAAACCGGTGCCCGTGGCCTGCGTTCGATTCTCGAAGGCGTTCTGCTCGACACGATGTACGAAATCCCGTCGCAATCCGATGTGAGCAAAGTCGTGATCGACGAAAGCGTTATTGAAGGCAAGTCCCAGCCATTGTTTATCTACGAAAACAATGAGCCGACTGCCAAGGCTGCTCCGGACGCCTGAGCGTCCGGTCTGCCGGAATAAACAAGGGGCCTTCTGGCCCCTTTGCTTTTTGTGCGCGGCTCGTCTGTAAGGGCTGCAGGGCCGCTCAGCTGGTGTTACAGATGTGCCCGGACCCCTGCGGGCTTCGATGCCCGCTCTGTTTTCGAAACGATTCTTTTATCCGCTTGTTTTTTTCCAAAGCAGCCCCCATCTTGGTTTCAAGCTCACTTCCATCTGTTTACGGCCATATGGCCGCCGTAGAGGCGAAATCATGAAGACAACCATCGAATTGCCTCTCCTGCCATTGCGTGATGTCGTGGTTTATCCGCACATGGTTATCCCGCTGTTCGTGGGGCGCGAGAAGTCCATCGAAGCCCTCGAGGCCGCGATGACGGGTGACAAGCAGATCCTGCTGCTGGCCCAGAGAAACCCGGCTGACGATGATCCCGGTGAAGATGCTCTCTATCGCGTAGGCACTATCGCCACGGTCCTGCAATTGCTGAAACTGCCTGACGGCACCGTCAAGGTTCTGGTCGAGGGCGAGCAGCGTGGCACCGTGGAGCGCTTCAGCGAAGTCGACGGCCATTGCCGCGCCGAAGTGTCGTTGATCGAAGAAGTCGATGCCGCCGAGCGCGAATCGGAAGTCTTCGTGCGCAGCCTGCTGTCGCAGTTCGAACAATATGTGCAGTTGGGCAAGAAAGTCCCGGCTGAAGTCCTGTCGTCGCTCAACAGCATCGATGAGCCGGGTCGTCTGGTCGACACCATGGCCGCGCACATGGCGCTGAAAATCGAGCAGAAGCAGGAAATCCTCGAAATCATCGATTTGTCGGCCCGTGTCGAGCACGTCCTGGCGCTGCTGGATGCCGAGATTGACCTTCTGCAGGTTGAAAAGCGCATTCGTGGCCGCGTCAAAAAGCAGATGGAGCGCAGTCAGCGCGAGTACTACCTGAACGAGCAGATGAAGGCCATTCAGAAAGAGCTCGGCGACAGTGACGAAGGTCACAACGAAATCGAAGACCTGAAAAAGCGCATCGACGCCGCCGGTCTGCCGAAAGACGCTCTCGCCAAGGCCACCGCCGAGCTGAACAAGCTCAAGCAGATGTCGCCGATGTCCGCCGAAGCCACCGTCGTGCGCTCGTACATCGACTGGCTGGTGCAGGTGCCGTGGAAGGCCCAGAGCAAGGTACGTCTGGACCTGGCCCGTGCCGAAGACATTCTCGATGCCGATCACTACGGCCTCGAAGAGGTCAAGGAACGCATCCTCGAATACCTCGCCGTGCAAAAACGCGTGAAGAAAATCCGTGGCCCGGTGTTGTGCCTGGTCGGTCCTCCGGGCGTGGGTAAAACCTCGCTGGCGGAGTCGATTGCCCACGCCACCAACCGTAAATTCGTGCGCATGGCCCTCGGCGGCGTGCGTGACGAAGCGGAAATCCGTGGTCACCGTCGGACCTACATCGGTTCGATGCCAGGAAGATTGATTCAAAAGATGACAAAGGTCGGGGTTCGCAACCCGCTGTTCCTGCTCGATGAAATCGACAAAATGGGCAGCGACATGCGTGGCGATCCGGCGTCGGCGTTGCTGGAAGTGCTCGATCCGGAGCAGAACCACAACTTCAACGATCACTATCTGGAAGTCGATTACGACCTGTCGGATGTGATGTTCCTGTGCACCTCGAACTCGATGAACATTCCGCCGGCGCTGCTCGACCGGATGGAAGTGATCCGCCTGCCGGGTTACACCGAGGACGAGAAGATCAATATCGCGGTCAAGTACCTGTCGCCAAAGCAGATTCAGGCCAACGGCTTGAAGAAGGGCGAGCTGGAGTTCGACGAGGAAGCGATCCGCGACATCATCCGTTACTACACCCGTGAAGCCGGTGTGCGTGGCCTCGAGCGGCAGATTGCCAAGGTCTGCCGCAAGGCGGTCAAAGAGCACGCCCTGGAAAAACGCTTCTCGGTAAAAGTGACAGCCGATTTGCTTGAGCACTTCCTCGGTGTGCGCAAGTTCCGCTACGGCCTGGCCGAGCAGCAGGATCAGATCGGTCAGGTGACCGGCCTGGCCTGGACGCAGGTTGGTGGCGAGTTGTTGACCATCGAAGCCGCTGTGGTGCCGGGTAAAGGTCAGTTGATCAAGACCGGTTCGCTGGGTGATGTAATGGTCGAATCGATCACTGCGGCCCAGACCGTGGTGCGCAGCCGTGCCAAGAGCCTGGGCATTCCGCCGGACTTCCACGAGAAGCGCGACACCCACATTCACATGCCGGAAGGGGCGACTCCGAAGGATGGCCCGAGCGCTGGTGTCGGCATGTGTACCGCTCTGGTGTCGGCATTGACCGGCATTCCGGTGCGCGCCGATGTCGCCATGACCGGCGAGATCACCCTGCGTGGCCAAGTGCTGGCCATTGGCGGTCTGAAAGAGAAACTGCTCGCGGCGCATCGTGGCGGAATCAAGATCGTCATTATTCCGGAAGAGAACGTACGTGATCTGAAGGAGATTCCTGACAATATCAAGCAGGATCTGCAGATCAAACCGGTTAAATGGATTGACGAGGTCCTGCAAATTGCGCTGCAATACGCGCCGGAGCCCTTGCCGGATGTGGCTCCGGAGATAGTTGCCAAGGACGAAAAACGTGAGTCTGACTCTAAGGAAAGAATTAGCACGCATTAGTACGCATTTGCCTGGGGGGCTTCCTTGACAGCTTTTTAGAGCCCTTGTTATAAAGCGGCTCTTAAGTGTCTGTAGGCCATTCAGCACTCGTTTTTGCTTTCACCAAAAAACTTAGAATCATACTCAAATAGATATAAGGGGACTTAGAGTGAACAAGTCGGAACTGATTGATGCTATCGCTGCATCCGCTGATATCCCGAAAGCTGCTGCTGGCCGTGCGCTGGACGCTGTAATCGAATCCGTCACTGGCGCTCTCAAGGCTGGCGACTCCGTTGTACTGGTAGGTTTCGGCACTTTCTCCGTGACTGATCGTCCAGCTCGCACCGGCCGTAACCCACAGACCGGCAAGACTCTGGAAATCCCAGCGGCCAAGAAGCCAGGTTTCAAAGCCGGTAAAGCCCTGAAAGAAGCTGTCAACTAAGTTAGATTCAGGTTTTTACCCATCCGGGTCGGGGTCATGCCTGACCTGGCAGCGGAGCGGTAAAGCAGGTGGCCAAGACAGTCGCTTGCTAAACCGGGATCGAGGGTTCGAGCCCTGTCCGCTCCGCCAGTTACGAGAAGGCGCATCCTCGGATGCGCCTTTCTTCTATCCGGATTCTACCCACACTCCACGGTTGCCTAAATTGAAGTTCAACCGTTTCTGGGGGACGCATGCTGCAGAATATCAGGGACAATTCACAAGGCTGGATTGCCAAGACCATTATCGGAGTCATCGTTGTACTGATGGCTCTGACCGGTTTCGACGCCATTTTCAAGGCCGCGACTCATACCAATGAGGCCGCCAAGGTCAACGGTGAAGAAATCAGCCAGAACGATCTGAGCCAGGCTGTTGATATGCAACGCCGCCAGCTGATGCAACAGCTGGGCAAAGACTTCGACGCTTCCTTGCTCGACGAAAAAATGCTGCGCGAATCGGCCCTCAAAGGCCTGATCGACCGCAAGCTGCTGCTGCAAGGCGCGGAAAAATCCAAGTTCGCTTTCTCCGAGGCCGCTCTGGACCAGGTGATCCTGCAGACGCCTGAGTTCCAGGTGGACGGCAAGTTCAGCTCCGAGCGCTTCGACCAGGTGATCCGTCAACTGGGCTACAGCCGCATGCAATTCCGCCAGATGCTGGCTCAGGAAATGCTGATCGGCCAACTGCGTGCCGGCGTGGCCGGCAGCGGTTTTGTCACCGACGCTCAAGTGCAGGCATTCGCCCGTCTGGAAAAACAGACCCGCGATTTCGCTTCCCTGAACATCAAGGCCGATCCTGCCGCCGTGAAGCTGACCGACGATGAGGTCAAGGCTTACTACGACGAACACGCCAAGGAATTCATGACTCAGGATCAGGTGGTCATCGACTACCTCGAACTGAAGAAGGCTGCGTTCTTCGATCAGGTCGCCGTCAAGGACGAAGACCTGCAGGCGGCGTATCAGAAAGAGATCGCCAACCTGTCGGAACAGCGTCGTGCGGCGCACATTCTGATCGAAGTGAACGACAAGACCACCGAAGCCCAGGCCAAGGCCAAGATCGAAGAGATTCAGGCGCGTCTGGCCAAAGGCGAGAAGTTTGAAGCGCTGGCCAAAGAGTTCTCGCAGGATCCGGGTTCGGCCAACAATGGCGGTGACCTGGGTTATGCCGGTCCTGGCGTTTACGATCCAGCCTTCGAGAAGGCCTTGTACGCATTGGCCAAGGATCAGGTTTCCGGTCCGGTACGCACTGACTTCGGTTTCCACCTGATCAAGCTGCTGGGTGTTGAAGCACCGGAAGTGCCAACGCTCGCCAGCCTGAAAGACAAGCTGACCCGCGAACTGAAAACCCAGCAGGTCGAGCAGCGTTTCGTCGAGGCGACCAAGCAACTGGAAGACTCTTCGTTCGAATCCTCTGACCTGGCTCAACCGGCGCAGGATCTGAAACTGACCGTTCATACCTCCAAGCCATTCGGCCGTGAAGGTGGGGAAGGCATTGCGGCCAACCGTGCCGTGGTGACGGCCGCATTCAGCACCGAAGTGATCGACGAGGGGGCCAACAGCACCGCGATCGAGCTGGATCCGGAAACCGTGGTCGTGCTGCGCGCCAAGGAACACCTCAAGCCTGCGCAATTGCCGCTGGAAGCCGTATCGGCCGCGATCCGCACCCAATTGACCAAAGAGCGCGCCAGCGCTGCGGCCAAGACCCATGCCGAGCAAGTGATTGCCGGTCTGCGTGATGGCAAGACCCCGCTGGACAAGGCGATTGACGGTCAGAACTGGAAAGTCACCGAAGCGGCCACCCGCGCCCAGGAAGGTGTTGATCCGGCGGTGCTGCAAGCGCTGTTCCGCATGCCGAAACCGGCTGCCAAGGACAAGCCGACCTTCAGCAGCGTGACCCTGCCAGACGGCAGTCTGATGGTTGTGCGCCTGAACGGCGTCAACGAAGCCGCTGCACCGAGCGACGAAGAGAAGGCGCAGTACCGTCGCTTCCTCGCTTCGCGTGTCGGCCAGCAAGACTTCGCGGCCTACCGCAAGCAGCTTGAAAGCGAAGCTGACATCAAGCGTTACTGATGTCGGACTGAGCCGCAAGACCCGAGCCCCGGATGAAAATCCGGGGCTTTTTTGTGCCTGATCGCCGCTGCATGACAGGGTTTTCATGGAGCAGGGGGCAATGCGACTTTTTCTTGCCATCCATGCCCGGTAAAGTTGTAACTGTTTTAAGACACCAATCGGTACGCCGCCGGGCAGCGATCTGTTGCACAATACGCCCCGGACCGTTTTCCCCTCAGGATGTTTAATGTTGAATTCAATTCCCGTGCGTTTCATCGGGTTGGCGTTGTTGCTGACCGCCGCTGCCGGCTGTTCCAAGGACAAGCCTATCTATGAGCATGAGAACTTCGACGATTCCGGCACGTTCTCGCGCAATTACCCGGTGACCGACACCGCTAGCTGCGAAGCCGCCCGCCGGGCGTTGCTCAGTCAGGGCTATATCATCACCAGCAGCGATCCGAAGCTGGTCAGCGGGCACAAGAGCTTTCAGCAGACCGGTGAAACCCATCTGGAAATCAGTTTCAACGTGGTGTGTGCCGACGATGGGCACCATGCCACGGTGTTCGCCAACGCCTTGCAGGATCGTTATGCGCTGAAGAAGACCAACAACTCGGCGAGCCTGGGTGTGGGTGTGCTGGGTTCGGTCTCGATGCCGATCGGCTCCTCGGACGATTCGATGGTCAAGGTCGCCAGCGAAACCGTGTCATCGCAGAAGTTCTACGAGCGCTTCTTTGCGCTGGTCGAGATGTTCCTGCCGGCCGATGCGAAGAAGGCCGCGCACATCGAGGAAAAACCGAAGGCCGACCTGGGCGTGCCTGAAGCCAAACCTGCGCCGCTGGCACCGACACCCGCCGCTGAACCCACTCCCGCGCCGGCGGCGGAGCCGACAGCGGCTCCGGCAGAGAGTGCGCCACTGAGTTCGGAACCGGTGGCGCCACCGGCAGACGCTGCGCCGATCACCCCGGCGGCGGCACCTGCGCCGGTCGCGGAACCGGCGCCTGCGACTGAAATCATCACGCCACCGGCCAACCCGACCGACCTGCCACCGCCGTCCGAGCCGATTCCGGCGATGCCTGCGTCCGGCCAGTAAATGCCGTTGCGGGAGCGACCGTGCTGTCCGCTCCCGCAATGGATTTATCTACTGTCCTGAAATCCCTGAAAAATCCCGCGATAAATTCCTGACCGCCTGCTACGTTTATTTCATGAAGGCCGGGTTTCATTTTTCCTTCATACGGGCACTTTATGCTCGAAGCACGGGTCATTAGTGTTGACCATTTTCAGCGAGCAGCAGGGGGATTCACCGATGGACGACTATCAAGAAGAACTGCTCGAATACCAGGCCTACGAACTGGACTCTCCAGAGCCTGCGGAAGACGCTACCGAGCTGTAAGGCTTCAGGCGGTCTTGCGGTGACTGCGGCGGAACTCTCCCGGCGTCTGGCCGCTCCAGCGCTTGAAGGCCCGCTGGAATGCCTCGGCTGAGGCGAAACCCAGCAGGTAGGCGATCTCGCCGAACGCCAGTTCGGTGTCGCGGATGTAGGTCATCGCCAGGTCCCGGCGAGTGTCATTGAGGATTGCGCGAAACTGCGTGCCTTCCTCGGCGAGTTTGCGGCGCAATGTCCAGGTCGGCAGCTTCAGGCGCGCCGCCACTTCTTCCAGGTCGGGTTCCCGACCACCATTGAGCAACGGCCCGAGCAATTGCGTGATGCGTTCGCGCAGGCTGCGGGTGCGGGTCATTTGCTCCAGTTCCCGCTCACACAGTTGCAACAGGTGCCGCCAGGTGCTCGGACAATGCTCCGGGTTGCGCAGGGCCAGGCTGCTCAGGCTCAGGCGCAACTGGTTTTGCTCGGCACCGAACTGGATCGCGCAATCACCAAGCACGGTGTAGGCATCACGGTAGTCCGGCGCCTCGAATTCGATTTCGATCCGCTCCGCGCGCAACGGCTCGCGGCTGACGCTGGAGAGCTGGTGCAGCCATCCGGCGATGATCGAGTCCACCACAAAGCGGTTGTAGGCGTTGTAGGGGCTGATCGAATAGAAGCGCAGCCACGCACCGGTGGCGTCTTCATGCAGGCTCGACTGGCCGCGATAGTTGGAGCCGTACAAGGGTTCGAAACGGATCAGGCAGCGGGCCGCCTCGCGCACCGTCGGTGCCTGGGCGGCGGTGACTCCGGCCAGCCCCGCCTGGCTCAGCCGACTGAGCTGGCCCATGCGCAGGCCCAGCGCCGGGTCGCCGGTCAACTGGATCGCGCCGTGGCCCAGGCGCATGTAGCGCGGGATCGACAGACGGGCACCGGCCTCGGCCAGCCGCGCGGCATCGAGGCCGTACTGTTCGAGCAGCGGTTGCGGGTCGGCAGCGTGGCTGCGCACGGCATCGGCGAGGCTGTGGACAAAGCCCACTGACAGATCCCCGAGACGCATCGGCAGCGGTTTCATGGCTTATAACCAGAGGTTGAGCAGACGCGCGCCGCGTGCATCGCCATCGGCGAATTGCTGGCCGTTGCTGCTGAGAAAACTTTGTCCGGCGCTTGGTTTGTCCCAGAACTGGCCGCGCAGGAACACGCTGACCCCGGCAATCGCCCGGCTGCCCGGCGGTTGCGCCGTCAGGATCAGGCGATGCCAGGCCTGGCCTTCGCTGACTTCACCGGGTTTGAGGCTGACCGAACTCGGTGAGCTTGAGCCCTTGTAGCCGCGCCACGGTTGATCCCACACGCCATGACCGGTGACGAATGCCGGCACGGCCACCAGTTGCGCGTTCTGCTCGTCGAGCTTGCGGTAGTTGTCGGGATACCAGCTGTCGCTGCCGATCAGCACGCCGAGACGCCCGGCCGGGGTGTCGACCACATTGACCGCCTGTTCCTCGTTGGCTTCCAGCACTTCATGCTGATCGAAGATCGGGTGCATCTGCCGCTGCGGCTGGCCGAGCGGCACGCCATCGCGACCAAACACCACGCTGCTGTTGAACAATGCACCGCTGCCGACCTTGAGCTGACCGTCGATCACGCTCGGCTCGGGCAGGACGATGGAGCCGGCCACCAGCGTGACGTGGAATTCTTTGGCGAGGCCGCCGAACAGCGTCTGATAGTCCTTCGCCATGCTTTTGGCTTTCATGCGCAGATGCGCGTCGTCCAGACGGTTGTCGCCCCGTGCGCTGAGCCAGGCGCGGGCGAACAGCAGAGGATTGCTGGCCGCCAGCCAGTTCATCGCCTCGGCGAGGGTCGGGGCCTGGTAAAGCTCGTCTTTCTCGCCACCGATCATCAGCCAGGTGCCGATGTGTTCCGGCAGCACCACCACGGTTTTTTCATTCAACAGACCCTGTTCCTGCGCCTGCTGCAAATAGGCCGCGAGTTTGCGGTGCAGGCGCGCGGGACTCTGATAATCAGTGGGGAACAATTCCGGCTGGATACCCAGGAGATTGCCATGGTCGGCCGGGGTGCCCTGATCGACCGCCAGCCGGATGCGCAGGTCCGACAGGTAATGGCCCATCGGGCGGTCGGCCGCCCACATGGCGTAGGAAGCAAGGACAGCCACCAGGGCCATGGAAAACGTCAGGTACAAAAGTTTGCGCATGAAAACCAACAACAGCCGGGTACAGGGTGTGGCGACTAGGGTAGGGCGCACGCCCGCGGTTGCCAAGGGGCGCTGCGCATTTGGATCAATAAGTTGTCAGTTACGGTCATTGAGTGACAGCGATGCGACTCTTAGGCTGTCGAACATGACTGACGGGGGACACAGAGCTCCCGCATTTTCCGTGATCGCTCGTTGTGGAGTTACCGATGACCGCCGCTCATTACCCGCATCTGCTGGCCCCGCTGGACCTGGGATTCACCACGCTACGCAACCGTACCCTGATGGGCTCGATGCACACCGGCCTTGAAGAGAAGCCGGGCGGCTTCGAACGCATGGCCGCGTACTTCGCCGAGCGTGCCCGTGGCGGCGTCGGCCTGATGGTCACCGGCGGTATCGGCCCGAACGACGAGGGCGGCGTGTATTCCGGCGCGGCCAAGCTGACCACCGAAGAAGAGGCCCTCAAGCACCGCATCGTGACCCGCGCGGTACACGAGGCGGGCGGCAAGATCTGCATGCAGATCCTCCACGCCGGCCGTTATGCCTACAGCCCCAAGCAGGTCGCACCGAGCGCGATCCAGGCGCCGATCAACCCGTTCAAGCCCAAGGAGCTGGACGAGGAAGGCATCGAGAAGCAGATCAGCGATTTCGTCACCTGTTCGGTACTGGCGCAGACCGCCGAGTACGACGGCGTGGAAATCATGGGTTCGGAAGGCTACTTCATCAACCAGTTCCTCGCCGCCCACACCAACCAGCGCACCGACCGCTGGGGTGGCAGCTACGAAAACCGCATGCGCCTGCCGGTGGAAATCGTCCGTCGTGTTCGTGAGGCCGTGGGCCCGAACTTCATCATCATTTTCCGTCTGTCGATGCTCGATCTGGTCGAGGGCGGCAGCACCTGGGAAGAAATCGTCACGCTGGCCAAAGCCATCGAACAGGCCGGCGCCACGATCATCAACACCGGTATCGGCTGGCACGAAGCGCGAATCCCGACCATCGCCACCAAAGTGCCGCGCGCAGCATTCAGCAAGGTCACGGCCAAGCTGCGCGGTTCGGTGAGCATCCCGCTGATCACCACCAACCGCATCAACACCCCGGAAGTCGCCGAGCAGATTCTTGCCGAAGGCGATGCCGACATGGTGTCGATGGCGCGGCCGTTCCTGGCCGACGCAGATTTTGTCAACAAGGCGGCCGAAGGGCGGGCCGACGAAATCAATACCTGCATTGGCTGCAACCAGGCCTGCCTCGACCACACGTTCGGCGGCAAGCTCACCAGTTGCCTGGTCAACCCGCGCGCCTGCCATGAAACCGAACTCAATTACCTGCCGGTGCAGCAGATCAAGAAAATTGCTGTGGTCGGTGCCGGCCCTGCGGGTCTGTCCGCCGCCACCGTGGCCGCCGAGCGCGGACATCAGGTGACGCTGTTCGATTCGGCCAGCGAGATCGGCGGCCAGTTCAATGTCGCCAAACGCGTGCCGGGCAAGGAAGAGTTCTACGAGACTTTGCGTTACTTCAAACGCAAGTTGCAGACCACGAACGTCGAGGTGTGCCTGAACACCCGCGTCGACGTGGCGAAACTGCTGGAAGGCGGTTACGACGAAGTCATCCTCGCCACCGGTATTGCGCCGCGTCTGCCAGCGATTCCGGGTGTCGAGAACGCCAAGGTGCTGAGCTACCTCGACGTGCTGCTGGAGCGCAAACCGGTCGGCAAGCGCGTGGCGGTGATCGGTGCCGGCGGTATCGGCTTCGATGTGTCGGAGTTTCTCGTCCACGAAGGCGTGGCCACCAGCCAGGATCGCGCCGCGTTCTGGAAAGAGTGGGGCATCGACGCGCAACTGGAGGCCCGTGGTGGTGTCGCCGGAATCAAGGCCGCACCGCATGCGCCGGCCCGGGAAGTGTTCCTGCTGCAACGCAAGAAATCCAAGGTCGGCGACGGCCTCGGCAAGACCACCGGCTGGATTCACCGCACCGGGTTGAAGAACAAGCAGGTGCAGATGCTCAACAGCGTCGAATACCTGAAGATCGATGACCAGGGCCTGCACATTCGTATCGGCGAAACCGGCGAGCCGCAAGTGCTGGCGGTGGACAACATCGTGATCTGCGCCGGCCAGGATCCGCTGCGCGAGCTGCATGATGGCCTGGTGGAAGCGGGGCAGAACGTACATCTGATCGGCGGTGCCGACGTGGCGGCGGAGCTGGACGCCAAGCGTGCGATCAACCAGGGCTCGCGCCTGGCCGCGGAGCTCTGATCGATCTCTCGCAGCAAAACGCGGCTGTGATCTTTCAAGGTTCGAAAGATCGCAGCCTGCGACGATTTTTTGTTGGCTGGTAGTATTGGGTTTTCCCTGATGCTGCCACGCCCATGCTTTGCTCCTCCGACTGGCTACCCCAGGCCCCTCTCGAACCCCTGCAACTGGACTGGCTCGCCGCTGCCGGTGTCGAAGTGGCGATCCTGCGTCTGGACCGGATCGATCCGCTGATCAGCGGCAACAAGTGGTTCAAACTCGTCGAACACCTCAAGGCCGCCGACCGCGCGGGCGCTGAGGGCATCATCAGCCTGGGCGGGGCGCACTCCAATCATCTGCATGCACTGGCGGCGGCGGGCAAGCGCCTGGGCTTCGCCACGGTCGGCCTGTTGCGCGGCCATCCGCAGCAAACGCCCACGGTCGGTGATCTGTCGGACTTTGGCATGCAACTGCACTGGCTGGGTTATGGCGGCTACCGGGCGCGGCACGAGCCGGGCTTCTGGCAGCCTTGGCAGGCGCAGTATCCGACGCTGCATCCGATGCCGGAGGGCGGCGGTGGATTGCTCGGCGCCCTGGGGTGCGCAGCGCTCAAGGATCAGGTCGACGAGCAACTGAGCCATTTGGGCTGGGACGGTTTTCATGGCTGGTGGCTGGCCTGTGGCACCGGGACGACCCTGGCGGGACTGGTGCTGGCCGAGGCTGGCGAACGGGTTGTTTATGGTGCGCTGGCGGTGCCGGTCGATCACGGCGTGGCGCCGCAGGTCGAGGCTATTGTTGAAGAGGCGCGGTTGCACAATCCGCGCTATGAACTGATCGAGGCGAGTCGAGGTGGCTTTGCCAGGGTCGATCCGGCGTTGCTGGCGTTTATCGAGCAAACCGAGCAGGCCAGCGGCATTCCTTTGGAGCCGCTGTACACCGGCAAGGCGTTATTGGCACTCAAGCAACAGGTTCAGGCGGGCCAATTCGCCAGGGGGACGCGACTGGTCTTCGTCCACACTGGCGGCTTGCAGGGGCGCAGGGGATTTGTCAGCGAAACTCATGTGAATTGAAGGCGGCGAGGGATTGAATCTCCTCGCCGCAACACGTCATCCGCGTTTCGGCATCATCCGCAACAGCGTGTTATCGCCCACCACGTAATGGTGATAGATCCCCGCCAGCGCGTGCAGCCCGATCAGCCAATAACCGATGTTGGCAATCAACACGTGCCAGTGCTCGACCTGTTTGGCGAAGGCCTTGTCTTCGTTCACCAGCAGCGGCAGATCGAAACCATAGAACATCACCTGATGCCCGTCGGCGCTGGTAATCAGCCAGCCGAGCAGCGGCATGCCGATCATGAACAGGTACAGCGCCCAGTGCATCAACCGGGCGAGAACGGTTTGCCATTGCGGCGATGCCGGGAAAATTTTCGGCGCCGGTCCCAGGCTGCGGGCGAACAGACGCAGCCATACCAGGACGAAAACGGTGAGGCCGAGCAGGTAGTGCATTTCGCGGATCAGGGTGCGACCCCCGCTGCCCTTGGGGAACAGGCCGCGAAATTCCATGCTGGCGTACACCAGCACCAACAGAACCAGCATCAGCCAGTGCAGCAGAATCGACACGGTGCTGTAACGCGATGCGGAATTTGTCCACGGCATACGGTGTTTCCTCACAGGTCAGGGCTCAAGCGCGCCGTTCTTGTGCGACGGCATGCTTTAACTGTAATCCGCTTTGGAGGATTTGTCTGACGTTGATCGGCCTTTCCATGCGCTGGATCAGAGGGGGCATAAAAAACGCCAGTGCCGGGCAGGTACTGGCGTTTTTTGTCGGCGAAGGGCGGTGCGATCAGTTGCCTTGCGGCATTTCACCGTTCGCCAGGCGTTGGTTGATATCGGCGATCACGTCCGGCAAGTCGGTGATGGTGTCGATCATGTAGTGTGGACGCGAACCTTCGAACAGCGCATGGATGCGCTTGCGTTCGCTCGCCAGTTGCGCGCTGCCCAGGGCGCGGAAGCTTTCGTAGTCCAGGCCCAGGGCATTGCCGGAGCAGATCAGCGCCACCGTCCACATCCCGGCGCGGCGGCCTTCGAGAATGCCCGGCACGGTGTCGTCGATCTTCACGCAGGCGGCGACGTCCTCGATGCCCAGCGCAATCACGTTCGCCAGGGCCTGGGCCGGCCATGGACGACCGTTCGGCACTTCGTCGGTCGCGACCACATGGTCAGCAACATAGCCGTTGCTGGCGGCCAGCTCCACGACCTTGTCCATCACCTGTTTCGGATAACCGGAGCAGGAGCCGATCCTGATGCCTTGTTCGCGCAGACGGGCGATGGTGTCCAGAGCGCCTGGAATCAGTGCCGAATGCTCGGCGATTTTTTCGATCTGCAACGGCATGAAACGGTTGTAGATGGCGGTGACATCGTCGTCGCTCGGGGTGCGGCCGAACACTTTGCGGTAGCGCTCGGCAACCTCTGGCTGGTCGCACAGGGTACGGATGTGATCCCACTTGCCCATGCCCATCGGCCCACGGGCTTCCTCGATGGACACCTGGACGTCGAATTCGGCGAAGGCTTCGACGAAGATCTGGGTCGGCGCGAACGAGCCGAAATCGACCACGGTGCCGGCCCAGTCGAGGATGGCGGCTTGCAGGCGGGTCGGGTTGTTGTAGTTCATGGTGAAAGGCGTCCTGAATTGGCAAAGAGGTTCATGGGGGGCGCAGCGACGGGGATTAGATTTCCAGCACTTCCATCTCGCGCAGTACCTCACCGACCACCGCGACGGCTTCGCGCATCTGCGTGGGAGTGACATGGCCGATGCAGCCGACGCGGAAGGTTTCGACCTGGGTCAGCTTGCCGGGATAAAGGATGTAGCCCTTGGCCTTGACCCGTTCGTAAAACGCCTTGAACTGGTAGCGCGGGTCTTTCGGGGCGTGGAAGGTGGCGATGATCGGCGCCTGGATCGCAGCGGGCAGGAAGCTGCGTAGCCCCAGTTTTGCCATCTCTTCCATCAGTGCCTGGCAGTTGGCGGCATAGCGCGCGTGTCGGGCAGGCAGACCACCTTCTTCGTGGTATTGCAGCAGGGCTTCGTGCAGCGCGGCGACCACATGGGTCGGCGGGGTGAAGCGCCACTGCCCGGTCTTCATCCTGTAGGTGTGCTGATCGAACAGGTCCATCGCCAGCGAATGGGAGTTGCCGGCGGCTGCGGCCAGGGAGGCCTTGCGGGCGAAGACAAAACCCATCCCCGGCACGCCTTCCAGGCACTTGCCGGAAGCGGCGATCAGGGCGTCGAACGGGACTTCTTGCGCATCTATCGGCAGTGCGCCGAAGGAACTCATGGCATCGATAATCAGGCGCTTGCCGTGTCGCTCGACGACCTCGGCGATCTCCGGCAGCGGATTGAGAATGCCGGTGCTGGTTTCGCAGTGGATCAGCGCAATGTGGCTGATGTCGCCGTCGGCCCGCAGCAGGCGGTCGACATCGGCGGCGGTGGTCGGTTGATCCTCAGCGGTTTCGAAGGTGCTGAACGGACGTCCGAGCACTTCGCAGATCTTCGCCAGACGCTTGCCGTAGGCGCCGTTGATCAGTACCAGCACCTTGCTGTCGCGCGGCACCAGCGTGCCGATGGCCGCCTCGACCGCGAAGGTGCCGCTGCCCTGCAAGGGGACGCAGTGGTGAGTGGCGGCGCCATTGATGATCGCCAGCAGTTGCTCGCACAGGCTGGCGGTCAGTTGGTTGAAGCGGTCATCCCACGAGCCCCAGTCCACCAGCATGGCCTGGCGGGTTCGGGCCGACGTGGTCAACGGACCGGGCGTAAGCAGGAGAGGGGCGGCGGTACTCATTCGTGTGTTCTCGCGATGGCGCTGTGGGATGAAGCTACGGGGCATACGTTGCAATTCGGCGGATCATCAATCAAATTGTTTGTTGTTATGCCAACCATCAGTGAGAATTATTCATGAACCTGTTTCAGCTCCGCGCCTTCGACGCCGTGGCCCGGGAGGGCAGCTTCACTCGCGCTGCCGCACGGCTGTTCATCAGCCAGCCGGCGGTCACCGGGCACATCAAGGCACTGGAGGAGCACTACCAGATCACCTTGCTGCGGCGCACGGCGCGACGGGTGGAACTGACCGAGGAAGGCACCCGACTGGCGGCGATCACCCGGGCGATGTTCGGTCTGGCGGAGGAGGCGCAGGTGCTGCTCGAAGCCAATCGGCAGTTGCTCACCGGGCGCCTGGAAATCGCGGCGGACGGCCCGCACATGGTCATGCCGATGCTCGCCAGCCTGCGGGCGCGTTATCCGGGGATCACCGTGAACCTGCGTCTGGGCAACGCTCAGGAAACCTTGGCCGCGCTGCTCTCTGAACACGCCGACCTGGCGGTGCTGACCGAAGTCGAACCGCGCAGGGGCCTGCATCTGCAAGCGCTGAGCGAATCGCGGATCTGTGCGCTGGTGCCGGCGGGGCATCCGTGGGCGTTGCGCGGTGGTGAGGTCAAGCTCAAGGCGCTGGACCAAGTGATCATGGTTTTACGTGAGCCGAGCTCGATTACCCGACGCACGTTCGATCAGGCCTGCGCGCAAGCTTCGGTCAGTCCGCGGGTGTTGCTGGAACTGGACAGCCGTGAGGCGGTCACCGAAGCGGTGGCGGCGCAGTTGGGTGTTGGCGTGGTGTCGTCGGCTGAGGTCAGCCACGACCCGCGAGTGGTGGCGATTCCGATTGTCGGAGAAGGGCTGGTCAACCGGCACATGATCGGTTGCCTGGAGCGGCGGCGGGAGTTGCGGTTGATTCAGGCGTTCCTGGGCCTGGTGCCGGTTTTGCCCGCCCAAGGCCCCGGTAAACACGTGCCGGATCAAGGCCCCGTGTGATGACGCAACCAGTCGAGCAGCAGGCTGCTGTCCTGTTCCGGCCGGGTGTTGCGTGGTGACCGGGTCTGTCGGGTATCCAGGCACAGGATCGGCCGGTCCGGGTCGCTGTCGAGAAAACTGACCCACACTTCGCTGCCGGCGCGGGGCAATGCTTCCTGGGGAATGCACCCGCCGGCATGGGTCATGGCGATCGGCAGATACAGCGGTTCGTCCTCTTCGCCAGCGGCGTGCGATGGCCATAAACGCACGGCGATGCACCCCTGATCGTCCCGTTTCGCGGGATGGCCCGGCACACCGAGCACTTGCGCCAGGTGATACCCCGGGATGTTCGGACGTGGCTGTTTCAGTGGCGGGCGAAATTCGGTGGACCAGGGCAGAGCGGTGAAATCGTTGTGATAGCGGTGGCTGACCGGCGTCGGATCAAGAATCGAAGATTGCTGTCCCTGATGACGCAGTTCGGTGACGAGCCACTGTTCGTTGAAACTCGCCACCGGATGATCCGTCACTTGCAGCAGCCGCCCGCTGAGCAGGCCGGTGCAGTCACTGCGGCCCTGGACACAACGGTATTGGCAGCGCTGGCGCTCCAGGTGCCGGCGACTGCGGCGTTCGGCGTGACGCTGTTCCGGCGACAGCGCGGCGGGCATGGCGCCGGGGTCTATCACGGGGTGATTGGCGGCCAGTTGCTCACTGGCCTGCCGGCCGCGATTGCGCACACCGGCCAGGGCGTGCGGGTGAACCGCGTCGTGGCGCTGAAACAGGCTGTTGACCGCAGGCGTCGGAGCTTCGGTTTCGCTGTTGAAGGCGATCAACAGCGGCTGCTGCGGCAGGTTCATGTTGTCATCGGCAAACACCACGACATGGCCGTCGATGCGGTGTTCGAAATGGTAGTGAATGCCTTCCTCCTCACACAATCGCTGGAGGAACGCCAGGTCGCTTTCGTCGTACTGGATGCAGAAGGCCCGCACCGGGTAGTGGCCGAGATTCGTTTTCAACAGATAACTGTCGGTGGGCAGATGATGTTCAGCGAGCAGCCGCTGCAGAATCTGCGGCACGCTGAGTTGCACGAACACCCGCCGTCGCGGTGAGCCATCAAGGGTTTGCAGACGGGGCACCAGCAGCAGCCGATAGCTGAGCCGATGCGAGGCGCGATGTTCGCAACTGGCACTGTGGATGATGCCGTGGATGCCTTGTCCATCGTCCAGGCGCAGATACGCGTTCTGGTGCAGCAACCTGCCCGGCGCCAGGGCCGGGGCCAGGCCCATCACTTCAATCTCGAAACGGAAAGGCTGGTTGAGCGCTTCCTGACCGCTGAAGCGCAGAACCGGCAGGCATAACCCGCCAGCGGTGAGGGTCAGGGTAAACGGACTTTCCTTGTCGTTGAGCATCGCACGGGCTCTGTCAGGCAATACGGACGACAGAGGGTACGAAAACCCAGCGCTGAATGGTCATGGCAAAGGTGCTTTTCAGAAACACCCTACAAACTTTGGTGAATATGTCGATTCGGCGAAGGAATTTTTGGTCGATTGCCGGGTTTAGGGCGTATAAACTTGCCGGCACGCGTCGGCCAATAGATGTCTCGGCGCCACAGATCAAGAGAGTGAGTAATGGGCGCACAGTGGAAGGTTAAACACAAAGAAGCGGCAGCCAACGCCAAGGGCAAGATCTTCGGCAAACTGGTGAAGGAAATCACCATCGCTGCCCGCAACGGTGCCGATACCGCCACCAACGCACACCTGCGTCTGGTGGTCGAACAGGCCAAGAAAGCCTCGATGCCCAAGGAAACCCTGGATCGCGCGATCAAGAAAGGCGCGGGCCTGCTGGGCGAAACCGTGCAATACCATCGCGTGACTTACGAAGGTTTTGCCCCGCATCAGGTGCCGCTGATCGTCGAGTGCCTCACCGACAACATCAACCGCACCGTGGCGGAAATCCGCGTGGCATTCCGCAAGGGCCAACTGGGTGCTTCCGGCTCCGTTGCCTGGGATTTCAACCATGTCGGCATGATCGAAGCCTCGCCGGACACCCCGGACGCCGATCCGGAAATGGCCGCGATCGAAGCCGGCGCCCAGGATTTCGAACCGGGTGAAGAAGAGGGCGCAACCCTGTTCCTGACCGACCCGGCCGACCTTGACGCCGTGCAGAAAGCCCTGCCGGAGCAAGGTTTCACCGTGCTGTCGGCCAAACTGGGCTACCAGCCGAAAAACCCGGTCAGCGGTTTGAGCGACGAGCAGATGGCTGAAGTCGAAGCCTTCCTCGAAGGCCTGGACAACCATGACGACGTGCAGGACATGTTTGTCGGCCTGGCGGGTTGATCCGACGCTGAACTGAACTGAACTGAACTGAACTGAACTGAACTGACCTGCGGCGAGCGAGCCTGCTCTCTCGCCGCAGGGTAGGCTGCGGTTACAGGCTTCTCAGCTCCCGCACCACCTCACTGAACCCCGGCCGCGCCAGCACATCCGGCTGACAGCAGCGTCGCTGCAGATCCTCCAGCACCCCACGCCGCTCATCACTCAGTCCCGAGTCGATGCGTTCGAGCAATTCTCCCAGCAAGATCCCGAAGGCGCGTACCTCGATGCGTTGCAGCGCCTGGGTTTCCAGGTTGTCGGTCGTGGCATGGAACGACGCGGCGCCAAAATCCCCCAGCAGACAATCGCCCCGCTCGTTCAACAGAATGTTGTGGCCGTACAGATCGCCGTGCGTGATGCCTTGCTGGTGCAGGTGTTCGGCGACCGAAGCGATGCCCCGGGCGATGCGCAACGCCACCTCGGCACTGAAGCGGCAATCGTCGGCATAAACATCCCGTGAACAGGACGCCAGGCTCGGCAGCGCCGCGAGGTTGCGATAGCTCGGATCGATCAGTTGCATCACCAGCCCCTGCTGGCCTTCCGGGTGATCGCCGATGCGTCCTTCGACGCGGATCAGATTCGGGTGCAACCCGGCGGTGATGCAGGCGTTCATCTCGTGCAGTGGCGAGCCGTCGCTGGTCATTTCACCCTTGTAGAGCTTGACCGCCACCAGCGTGTCCGGTTGCCCGTTGCGTTGCCAGGTTGCCCGGGAAATCACCCCGGAAGCGCCTTCGCCCAGCCGTTGTTCCAGACGCAGCGCCGACCAGTCGATGTGCGCGGTGCCTTCGAGCGCGGCAGCGTCAGCCTCGGTTTCCAGCGGATTGCCGGCGTAGGCCAGCCACGTCAGGCTCGGCAGCGTCAGCAGCCATTGCGGCAGTTCGCTCAAGCGGTTGGCGGCGATGCGGATCAGCTCCAGCCGATGGCAATGGCTCAGGGAGGGTGGGAGTGATTGCAGGCGATTGCCCGCCAGCATGAGTTTTTGCAGGTACGGACGTTCGCCCAGTTCCGTCGGCAGGTTTTCGATGCGGTTGTCGGTCAGGATCAGCCAGCGCAGCAGCGGCGGCAAAGCGGCGCCGGGCACCTCAGTGATCCGGTTGGCCTTGAAGCCGATCATCGTCAGCGCCTGGCACTGGCCCAGGCACGCCGGCAACTCGGTGAAGTCGTTGTCGGAGCAGAACAGCACCCGCAGCCGGGTCAGGCGATGCAGGTCATCCGGCAGGCTGCTCAAGGCGTTGCCGCTCAGGTTGAGCACTTCCAGGGTATCGGCCAGGTCGAAAATCTGCGCTGGAAACTCGGTCAGTCCTTCGGCCAGATCCAGTCGGGTAATGCCCGACAGTTCGCCGGCGCGCAATTGAGCAAGGGTGTGCATGAGCGGGTTCGCTTTCAGATGGGAAGGGCCAGGGATGCCCGAAATGGCCGACATGATACAGGTTCAGCCAGCCTTCTGATTCACTGCAACCGGGCTTGAGCGAGAGCGGTCAGACGCGGTCATGCACTTCCTGCAACTGCCCCAGCCGGCTGCGGGTGCGGGCCAGGTCGATGGCGCTGCCGCCGAGGCTTTCGCTCAACGGCAGGTCGCCGAGCAGCGTCAGGTGCTTGTCCTGGTCGTACAGCACGTCGATCAGGTTGATGAAGCGTTGCTGTGCGGCGATCGAGCATTCGCCCAGCTGCGGCAAGTCATCGATGATCCAGCGGTCGAAACGCCGGCACAGCTCCAGGTAATCCATCACCGCCGTGGGTTGCTCGCACAGGTCGTTGAAGGTGAACGCGACACGGCGTCCTTCACACAGACGCGCCTGGATGTGCCGGCTGCCCACCGGCAGCGCCAGGGCTGGCGTATCGCGCGGCGGCAGTTCGAGCCGCTGGCGTTGTGCGGGCGAGGCCGGCCATACGTAGTGGCCCTGGGTGAACAGCTGATGAGCATGGTTGCGCGCCTGGCTGCGGTAATCGTGGGAGCCACCGACCTCCATGACCTGCATCCGCGCATGGATCAGGTCGATCACCGGTTTGAACCGGGCGTGGTACAGCGGATTGGGCAGCAGGCCTTCAGGCGGGTAATTGGAGGTCACCAGCAGCAGAATGCCGCGCTTGAACAGGGCCTTGAACAGGCGGGTGATGAGCATTGCATCGCCGATGTCATGCACATGAAACTCGTCGAAACACAGCACCCGACAATCTTGCAGCAACTCATCCAGTGTCGCGCCGAGGGCGTCGTCCTGCTGGCGATGGCTGAACATGCCCTGATGCAACCGGGCGAAGAACTGATGAAAGTGCAGGCGCTGTTTCTGTTCGATCGGCAGGGCCTGGAAGAAGCCATCGAGCAGCCAGCTCTTGCCGCGTCCGACGGCCCCGTACAGGTACAGGCTCGGTGGCGTTTGCGGATGAGTTGCGAACAGCAGGCTGGTTTGCTGGGCCATGCAATCGATGACCCGCAACTGACTGTGGCTGAGGGTATAGCCCTGACCGTGGGCCTTGTGCCGGAAGAAATCCCGTATCGACTGGGCGGCGGCGCCGTTCCCCGATGTGCCGGGCGAACCTTTGCCGAACAGTCGGCGCAACAACGACCAGCGTTGGGTCGGATGCGAGTGTTTGGGTGGTCGGGCGGGCACTTGTGGGGTCACTCCGTGTTCGTCAGTGCCGGCTCCCCGAGCGCGGCGACGTAGTGTAACCAGATGGATAGTTTTCCTTCCACCGTGGTTCGGCGACTGCATGGGAGGATTCAACAACATTGTGGGGTACGTACAGGTTTTGTCAGCGACGTGATTCCGCGTGTTGCCAATCTTTCGAAACATATCCCGGCAGATACATGGATCCAATCGACTGGCGGAATCGTTGACCGTTGCTAGTCTGAAACGCAGTAACGACAGCAAAACGATTCCTCACAAGGAGTGGGGCAGTGAAGGCAAGAGCGGTTCTGGGGCTGCTGACAGTGCTTGTCGTGCCCGTCCATGCTGCGGATTTGCAGGTGGAGGTGCGCGTCGACGTGCAACGCGGCTGCCAGTTGATCGGCCAGCAGCGGGAAGCGGGCATTGAGCAACTGGGCGTGCTCGATTTTGGCAGCACAGCGCGCCTTGACGATCCGGCCGGGCCGCTCGGCGCGGCGCTGACCAACCAGCGCCTGCCGCGCCTGGAGTGCAATCCGGACACGCCGTACCAGATGCGCGTCGACGGCGGCCTGCATGGCGGAGTGGGCGAGGTGCGCTACATGGCCGGTCAGGCGGGCAGCCAGCCGATTCCTTATCGGTTGTACCAGGACGCGGCGCGGCGGGTTCCGTTGGTGGTGGATGTGCCGGTCAGCGGCCGGGTGCCGGACAGCGGCACCGTGGAGCTGCCGTTGTACGCGCGGATCGAGCGGCTGGCCGAGGTGCCTCGGGTCAGCCGCTATTCGGACCTGGTCAAGGTGACGGTCACCTGGTGATCGCAGCGGTTTTTATCGGCCACCCGATGGATGTGGGTGGTGCAAGGGAGGGCACTCGCGGTTGTACGCAATCCGCCGGGTGAGCTGAGGGAGTAAGGACGCAATGACGGGCAGACATTGGCTGGTAATCGCCGCAAGCACGCTGCTGTTGCTCACCGAAGACGCCCAAGCGGCGGTCAGCGGGCAGATCCTTGCGCGGTTGACGCTGATTGCCGGCTGCGAAGTGACCAACTCCTCCAGCCCCGCCAGCCCGGTGGGCGATCTCGGCAAACTCGATTTCGGCCAGCAAGGCCCGACCTGGAACGCGCCGATCAAGGCCAGCCTCGATAACGATGCCAACAGCCGGCTCAACGTCGCCTGCAACCCGTCGGTGACCGGTTTCACCGTGACCATCGACGGCGGCGCCCATGGGGACGGCACCACCCGCCGCTTGAGCAACGGGCGCCAGACGCTCCCCTATCAACTGTTCCTCGATGCCTCTGGCAGCCAGAGCTACCGCATCGGCCAGCAACACAATTTCGCTGTTACCAGCGGCGCGCAGATACCCATTCCGGTATTTGGCACGGTGGTGGCGAATACCCGCGCAGTACCGGCCGGTGTCTATACCGACACCCTGACGGTGACGCTCGATTGGTAAACCGCAAAGGAAGGACACCATGCACAAGATTGCCTCAAGGATCGGTTTGTCACTGCTCGGCCTGACGCTGGTTTCCAGCGTGAATGCCGCCACCACCGTCACCGGCCAGATCACCTCCAGCCTGATTCTGACCAGCAGTTGCCAGGTCAATGGCTCCGGCGGCTCCACGGGGCTGAACTTCGGTGCCTTGAACTTCGGCACCGCCAACAGCCTGTTCACCACCGCCAGCGGGCAAGTGCTGGGTGGCGGCGGCGGGGCGCTGTCGATCCTCTGTTCCGCCGGCACCACGCCGACGGTCAAGGTGCGTGCCGGTGCCCATGACGGACAGTCGGCGGGCGGCACCCGGGCGTTGTACGACGGCGTCGCCAATTACGTGCCGTACGACTTGTACACCGATGCCGGGCACTCGCAGTTGCTGGCGATCGACGGGGTGATCAGCCTCGCCGCCAGCACCGGCGTGGCGCAGACCGTGAACCTTTACGGTCAGGCGGTGGGCAAGGCCGGGCTGCCGGCGGGGACTTACACCGACACCATCTCTGTCGAACTGACGTTCTAGGGCCGTGGGCCGGCATGGCTTTACGGCGCTGCTGGTGCTGTGCGCGGCCGGTTTGCCGTTGCCGCTGGCGGCGGTGACCAGCCAGAGCCTCCAGGTCAGCGCCACGATCACGCCGGGCTGCCTGGTGGTGGGCGGGGTCTCGAACTATGGCGGGCTGAATTTCGGCTCGCGTTCGGCCCTGTCCACCAGCACGGTGCAGGTGGCGCTCACCGGTGGCGTGCAACTGCAATGCACGCCGGGGGTGACGCTGAACATGACTGTCGATGGCGGCCAGTACAACAACGGCGGGCGGCGAATGCAGCTCACCACCGGCAGCGCGCAGGTGGCTTATGCGCTGTTTCGTGACGCCGCGTACAGCCAGAGCCTGGGGATAGGCCAGAGTGTGGCGGTGGCCTACAGCGATGCCAACAACATCAGCCTGCCGATCTACGGTCAGGTGCAATTGCCGGGCAATCAGCCTGGGGGGACGTACAGCGACGTGTTGCAGGTGCAACTGTCGTGGTGAGGCGAGGCTTGAATTGCCGACAAGGAGCAGGTTCATGGGGTCATTCACGACACGGCAATCACTCGTGCGGTGCGCGATGCTGGGGTTGGTCATGTGCGGGGCGGGTAAGGTTCAGGCCGCCAGTTCGGTGTTGATCTGGCCGATCGACCCGGTGCTGGAAGCCGATCAGCAGGCCAGTGCGCTGTGGCTGGAAAATCGCGGCAACGAAACCGCCAACCTGCAGATCCGCGTGTTCGGCTGGACGCAGAACGGTTTCGAGGAGCAGTACCGCAACCAGCGCGAGGTGATCGGCAGCCCGCCGGTGGCGAAGATCGAGCCAGGGCAGAAACAACTGGTGCGCCTGACCCGAACCAGGGAAGTGCCGCCGGGGCAGGAGCTGGCCTACCGCATCATCATCGATGAAATCCCCTCGGCCCAGGCCCCCGCCGCTGCGGACGGCAAGACCGCTGCCGCCATTCGCTTCCAGATGCGCTATTCGGTCCCGTTGTTCGCCTACGGCGCGGGGTTGTGGAGCAAGGAAGACAGCACGCGCCAGCGTGATCCCAAGGGTGTCGGCCTGCCGCAACTGAGCTGGCGCACGGTCACGGTGGACGGTCGGCCTTATGTGGAAGTGCGCAATCAGGGGGCGGTACATGCGCGGTTGACCGATGTCGCGATCAAACAGTCCGGTCAGGACAAACCGCTGGCCGAAGGGTTGCTGGGCTACGTGCTGCCGGGCGCGGTGATGCGCTGGCCCGCGCCGGGGCCGCTGGCGGGGCAGCCAGCGTTGCAAGGGCGGATCAATGGCGCGGCGCAAGTGCAGAGCATCGCGCCGGCGCGCTGACGTCGCCGCAGATTTTGTTGAGTGGTTGAAAGCGGTATCAGGAGGATTCAGTCCATTGACGGACGTGACACGCTAATGAGTCCGGGATGGGCTCGCCGTATTCAGCGTCCGTTGTGGCTCATGACCGGCGCGTGCTGCCTGGTGTTCGTTGATCCAGCCGGGGCCGGCGAACTGCCGCCGCCCCCCAGTGGCATGGAGGCCGTGAGTGATGCACAGTTGTTTCTCGAGCTGGTGGTCAACCAGATGAATACCGGGCGGGTGGTGGCGGTCGAGCAGCGCGGCGGCCGATTGTTTCTGCCGGCCAGCGTATTGCACGACACCGGCATGAAGCTGCCCGATACGGTGGGCGCCGAAGTCGATCTTGACAGCCTGCCGGGTCTGCACAGCGATTACGACAGCGTCGGTCAGCGGTTGCTGCTCGATGTGCCGGCGGACTGGTTGCCGGAGCAATTCATCGGCAACCGCCAGGTCTATCCGCGTACCCAGGCGCTGAGCAGTTTCGGCGCGTTGTTCAACTACGACCTGTACCTCAACGACACCGATGATGCCGGCAGCTACCTGGCGGCGTGGAACGAAGTGCGGGTGTTCGACAGTTGGGGCACGTTGTCCAACACCGGGCAGTACCGCCGCACGTTGTCGGGAGATGCCGTCAGTACGCTGAACAACGGTTATCTGCGCTACGACACCACCTGGCGCTACTCCGATGACGAGCGGATGCTGACTTACGAGGCGGGCGATGTGATCAGCGGTGCGTTGCCCTGGAGTAACTCGGTGCGTTTGGGCGGTGTGCAGTTTTCCCGGGATTTCGCCGTGCGTCCGGATCTGGTGACCTATCCGCTGCCGCAGTTCGCCGGGGAAGCGGCGGTGCCCTCGTCGGTGGATCTGTTTATCAACGGCTACAAGTCCAGCAGCGCCGAATTGCAACCGGGGCCGTACACCCTGACCAATATTCCATTCATCAACGGTGCCGGTGAGGCGGTGGTGGTGACCACCGACGCGCTGGGTCGGCAGGTGTCGACCACCGTGCCGTTCTACGTCACCAGCAACTTGCTGCAAAAAGGCCTGAGCGATTTCTCGGTAGCCGCCGGTACGCTGCGCCGCGATTACGGCTTGAAGGATTTCAGTTATGGGCCGGGGGTGTCCTCGGGCAGCCTGCGCTACGGGGTGAGTGACAGCTTCACCTTCGAAAGCCACGCCGAAGCTGCCGACTCGCTGGCGCTGGGTGGTTTCGGCGGCAATCTGCGGTTGGGCAATTTCGGCGTGCTCAACAGTGCGCTCAGCCAGAGCCGGTTCGAGGGTGAGGCCGGCCAGCAACTGAGTCTCGGCTATCAGTACACCACCCAACGCTACAGCTTTTCCTGGCAACGGCTGCAGCGCCGCGACCAGTACGCCGACCTGACCGTGGTCGACACCCCTTACGTCAGCCTCAGCCGTCGCAGTGAGCAAGCGACCCTGAGCCTCAATCTGGAGCGCTGGGGCAGCCTCGGTGCCGGCTACTTCGATATCCGCGCGGCCGACAATACCCGCACGCGGCTGCTTAACCTGAGCTGGAGCAAACCGCTGTGGCGCAACAGCAGTTTCTACCTGTCGGCCAATCGGGAAATCGGCGACAGCAACTGGGCGGTGCAGGCGCAACTGGTGATCCCGTTCGACCTGCGCGGCAGCCTGGCGATCAGCAGCGAGCGGAGCAAGACCGGGCAATCGCAACAACGGGTCAATTACAGCCGCGCGGTGCCGAGCGAGGGCGGGGTGGGCTTCAACCTCGGTTATGCCAAGGGTGACGGCGCCGATTACCGCCAGGCCGATGTGACCTGGCGCCTGCAATCGGTGCAGTTGCAGGCCGGTGTCTACGGCACCTCGGAGGCCGAAACCCGCTGGGCCGATGCCAGCGGTTCGCTGGTGTGGATGGATCGCCAGATGTTCGCCGCCAACCGCATCGACGATGCCTTTGTGGTGGTCAGTACCGACGGCTACGCGGACATTCCGGTGCGCTACGAAAATCAGCAGGTCGGCCAGACCGATCGCAACGGCCACCTGCTGGTGCCGTGGAGCAGCGCCTACTATCGAGGCAAATACGAGATCGATCCGTTGAACCTGCCGGCCAATGTGCGCAGCCCGAATGTCGAGCAGCGGATCGCCGTGCGCCGTGGCAGCGGTTATCTGCTGGAGTTTCCCCTGAGCCGGGTGATTGCCGCGAGCATCGTGCTGGTGGATGGGCAGCAGCGTGAGTTGCCGCTGGGCAGCGCGGTGCTGCATGAGGAAAGTGGTACGCACACGGTGGTCGGCTGGGACGGCCTGGTCTATCTGGAAAACCTGCAGGCGCAGAATTCGTTGCGCGTGACCCTGGCGGATGGCACGACCTGCCAGGCCCGGTTTGCTGTCGATCTGCAACAGGACCAGGTGCCGCTGATCGGGCCGTTGGTGTGCCAATGATCGGTGCGCGCGTTTTCGTGTTGCTGGCGCTGTGCTGGTCGGGAGCGGCGCAGGCGTTGTGTTCGGTGGTCACCACCACGCCGGCCGCGTTCGGCACCATCAGTTCGATTGCGGTGCGTACCACGTCGCAGCCCAGCTCCACGCTCAACGGTGGTTTGAGTTGTACGGGGTCGCTGCTGTCGCTGCTGACCAGCAACGATCATTTCTGGGCCACGGTGACATCGACCCAAAGCGGCCTGCTCGGACCGACCGGGGATGTCATCGGCTACACGATTTATGCGAACAACAGCACCAGCTACCCGCTGACCCGTGGCACCGCTTATGACTTCGCTCGCAACGGCATCATCGACGCCCTAGGACTGCTGGGCGGCACGGTGCCGAGAACCGTGCCGCTGTACTTCGGCACCACCCTTGGCAGCAACGTTGCGGCGGGAGTGTACAGCGAGACCCTGAGCATTTTCTGGAACTGGAACTACTGCTCCGGAATCGGTATCGGCGGGATTTGCCTGGGGCGCGACATCGCCAGCGGCACCACCACGCTGACGGTCAACCTGACCGTGTCCAACGACTGCACCATCACTGCGCCGAACATCGCGTTCGGCAGCGCGCCGGTGGTCAGCGCCTTTGCGGCGGTTACCGGGCAGACCATCAACCTGGCTTGCACCAAGGGCAGCGTGTACACCGTGGGCCTGAGCGACGGGCAGAATCCCCTGAGCGTCGGCGGGCGGCGGCAGATGATCTCCGGCAGCAATTATCTGGCGTACGACATCTTCAAAAGCGCCGGCACCACGCGCTGGGGCAGCGTCGGCGCCGCACGCCGGGCCAGCACCGATGCAGAGGTCAATCCGGGCAATGGCCTGGGCACCGGCAGTCAGATCTTCAATTACAACGCGAAGATCTACACCGACCAGACCACACCGCCAGCGGGGACCTACCTGGACAATGTGGTGCTGGATGTGGGGTTTTGACTCCCACAAGGGACACCGCTGGAGACTCAGAACTGCAGCGATTGCCGGAGCTGCTGCGCAGCCGGCGTGTTCACCGGGCTGACTACCGCATAGTTGTAGCCGCCGCCGGACCAGTAATCGGCCTGCAACTCTCCGTCGCTGCGGCTGCCTCGGGGCAGAAAGGTGTTTTTCGGTCCTGGCGGGCGCACGTAGAAGCTGACTTTGTGTCCGCCGCGATCCTCGTACGTGACCATCGCCGCCGGGCCTTCATCGGTGCTGAGCAGGCGGCCGCTGATTGGCTGGAACCCCGCAGCGGTCAGGTCCGGCAAGCGAATGGCGCGGGTGAAGTAACGATCCAGCCAATGTTGCATGCCCTCCTTGCTGTCGACCGTGTAGTCCGCCGGTAACAGGCCTTGCTGAGCGATCAGGCGATAGGCCTGCAAGGCGTCGGTCATGGGGGCCATCGAGCGCATGAAGGTCATCTGCCGCGCTTGCCAGCCGCTGACGCCGCCGATGCTGACCGCAATCAGCAGCATCGCGGCGCTGGCCAGATGTCGGCGTGACTGACGTTTGAGGCGCTGGCGGATCACGGCGGGGTCAAGATCCGGATTGGCCGGTTGCTGCAAGGCACCGCCAAGTGCCGCGCGCAGTTGCTGGGCATCCTGCTGCCAGGCGCGCACCCGGGCGGCTTCGTCCGGGTGGCTGGCCAGCCAGTTGTCCAGCAGACGCCGGTCGGTATCGTTGAGTTGGTGGTCGACGTAAGCGTGCAGGTCACGCTCGCTGGGAGGCATGCTGATCATTTGAGTATCCGCAAAGAAGGGCTGCTGATTTCGCCGTCGCTGAGCTGGCGCAAGGCCTGGCGGGCGCGGGACAGGCGCGACATCACGGTGCCGGTGGGGACGTCGAGAATCTCGGCGACCTCCTTATAGGTCAGGCCTTCCACCGAGACCATGAGCAGCAGGGCGCGCTGTTCGGTGGGCAGGCGGTCGAAGGCTTGCAGGGTCGAGCGGGCGATCACCGTGCGTTCGACCGAGGGTTCGGTGTCTTCGCGGCCGGTGAAGAATTCGAGCATCCGCGCGTAGCGGCGAGAGCGCCGATGGGCATCGACGAACTGGCGATACAGGATCGAGAACAGCCAGGCGCGCAGGTCACCCTCGGCGCGTTTATCGCCCCAGCTCGACAGGGCTCGCTCCAGGCTGGCCTGCACCAGATCGTCCGCGCTGCTGCCGTTGCGGGTCAACGACAGCGCGAAGCGGCGCAATCTGGGAATGATTTCTCTCAGTTGTTCGTCGATTTCGCTCATGAAATTCCGCTAGTCACTACGCTGTGGACTAGGAAGACGCCCGGCAACCGAGGTTATTCCACGTTCGGAAAAATAAATACCGGGCCGTGGAATAAATCCGATTGGCGCACGTCTTGCTGATTCTTCCTACTTGTGGCCGATGGCCCTGGAGTCGTTCATGGTTGATCGAACCTCACCGTCCGGCGGGCCGCAGCGCCCGCCATTGAGCGCCGCGAGCGTGGTGTTGCGTCTGGGCGGTATCGCCGTGGTGGTCGCCGCGCTCGCCGGCGCTTTTGCCTACGTTCACGGCACGCTTGACCCACAGCGTCTGACCCCCAAGGCGCTGGTCGATGTGCTGGAAAAGAACAACGGCGTGCATCCCGGATTTCGTCGCAATCACGCCAAGGGTGTCTGCGTGATCGGGCATTTCGAGAGCAGCGGTGAGGCGCGGGTGTATTCCACCGCGCAAGTGTTCAATGACCCACGGACTCCGGTGGTCGGACGCTTTGCGCTGCCGGCCGGCAATCCTTATACGCCGGACAGCGCCGTGCCGATCCGCAGCCTGGCGCTGCGTTTCACTCAGGCTAACGGTCAGCAGTGGCGCACCGGGATGAACAGCATGCCGGTGTTCCCGGTGGGTACGCCTGAGGCGTTCTATCAGTTGCAACAGGCACAGTCCCCGGATCCTGCCACCGGCAAACCTGACCCGAGCAAAGTGCCGGCGTTTTTTGCCTCGCACCCGGAAGCCGTGCCATTCCTGACGTGGGTGAAAACCGCCAAACCATCGGCCAGTTATGCGACTGAAACCTATAACGGCATCAACGCGTTTTATCTGGTGGATGCCAGTGGGAAGAAGCAGGCGGTGCGCTGGAGTGTGACCCCGTTGGCCCAGGACGCGGCGGGTGCCACCGCGCCTGAGGGCAGCGATTTTCTGGAGAAGGATCTGGTGCAACGGCTGGCCGCCGCGCCGCTGCGCTTCCAGTTGAACATCACCCTGGCCAACGCCGATGATCCGGTCAATGACGCGAGCAAGACCTGGCCCGCCGGGCGCAAGGTGCTGAATGCCGGCACCCTGGTGCTGGAGAAAACCCAGCCGCAACTCAGCGGCGAGTGCCGTGACGTCAACTACGATCCGCTGGTGCTGCCGGCCGGTATCCAGGGTTCCGACGATCCATTGCTTGCCGCGCGTTCCGCCGCGTACGCCAGTTCCTACCTGCGCCGCACCAGCGAAGTCAGCCAGTTGCCCGCCACCCGACAGGAGGCTCGCCCATGAGCATTCGACCGACGCATTTCAATCCGCTGGCGCGCCTGCTGCACTGGCTGATGGCAATCATGATCATCGCCATGCTGTTCATTGGCGCCGGTATGGTCGCCTCGGTGTCGCAGCGGCATGAATGGCTGATCAACCTGCACAAGCCGCTGGGCATTGCGATTCTGTTGTTGGCGATTGTCCGTGTGGCGGTGCGCCTTGCTACCCGCCAACCACCGTTGCCGGAGGATCTGCCGGGCTGGCAAGCCATGGCGGCCAAGGCCTCCCATCTCTTGTTGTATGCGTTGATGCTGGTATTGCCGCTGCTGGGTTGGGCGATGATCAGCGCGGCCGGGGATCCGGTGATGCTCGGCAGTTCGTTGCAGTTGCCTTCGATCGTGCCAGCGGATGCCCAGGTGTTCGCGCTGTTGCGCAAGGCCCACGGGTATCTGGCGTATCTGCTGTTCCTGACGGTGCTGTTGCACCTGGCGGCGGCGCTGTTCCATGGCTGGATACGTCGCGACGAGGTGCTCGACAGCATGCTGCGCGGACGGGATCGCGGCTGATGGCCTAGGTGGCGCGGGAGCATGCTTCCTCGCCACCGGTGGCGCGGGTGGCCAGCGTTCGCCACCAGTAGAGCAGCGCGATGACATTGATGCCGGCGCCGAGCAGGCACACGCCGAGCCATCCGGCCCAGGCATACACGGCGGTCGAGCCGATCGAACCCAAGGCACTGCCGATCGAGTAGAACAGCATGTAGCCGGCCGTCAGTCGGCTCTGTGCTTGCGGGCGTACGCTGTAGATCATGCTCTGGCTGCTGACGTGTACCGCCTGCAGCCCGAGATCCAGGGTGATTACCCCCAGCAGCAATGCCCACAACGAGGACTGGGTGAGGGCGATCGGCAGCCAGGAGGCGAGCATCAACAGCAGCGACAGGCCGCTGACCCATTGTCCCCATCCACGATCCGCCAGATGCCCGGCTCGCGCGGCGGCGAGTGCGCCCGCCGCACCGGCAAGGCCGAACAGACCGATTTCGCTGTGACTCAGCGACAGTGGCGGGGCGGCCAGCGGCAGCACCATCGGCGTCCACAGCACCATGGCGCTGGCGAAGGTCAGCAGGGCCAGAATCGCCCGCTGCCGCAGCACCGGTTCCTCCTTGAACAGACTGAATACCGAAGCGATCAACGCGGCATAGGTCGTGGCCGGTTGCGGGGCTTCATTCTTGGGCAGTACGCGCCACAACAGCAGCGCCATCACCAGGGTCAAACCCGCCGACAGCAGATAGATCGAACGCCAGCCGGCCAGATCCGCCATGCCGCCAGCAACCGTGCGCGCAAGCAAAATACCGACGACGATGCCGCTGGTGATCACGCCCACCACGCGTCCGCGTTCTGCGGTGGCCGCAAGGGTCGCGGCGTAGGCCACCAGCACTTGGGTGACGACCGCGAGCAGGCCGGTCAGGGTCATGCCGAGCAGCAGCCACGCGCCGCTCGATGCCAGCGCGATCATCAACAAAGCCGCCGCCGACAGCAGGGTTTGCGTGACAATCAGCCGGCGACGGTTGAGCAGATCACCGAGGGGCACCAGCAACACCAGGCCGACGCCGTATCCGAGCTGGGTCAGGGTGATGACGATACCGATGGTCGCGGGTGACAGGGCGAAGGCTTCGGCCATGGCATCGAGCAGCGGTTGGGCGTAATACACGTTGCCCACCGCCAGGCCGCCGGCAATGGCGAACAGCAGCACCACGCCGCTGCCGAGTGTTTGAGGTTTCATGTCCTGACTCCGTTTCAGGTTTCAAATTAAAACTGGAATGACGGTAGATAATCCAGTTTCTATTTGCAACCTCTTTACCTGAAAGCAAAAGATCGCAGACGAGGCTGCGATCTTTCTGGTGACGACGGAGCAGGGGATCAGCGCAGGGTGTCGACCATGTCGGCGATGGTGGTCAGCACGTCTTTGCCCAGTTGTTTGGAGCGTTTGCCCGACCAGCCGGTCAGCGGGTTCGGTGCGTCGTCGTGATCCTTGAACGGCATTTCCAGGGTCAGCGACAGGCAGTCGAATTTCTCGCCGACGCTGTTGCAGGCCAGTGTCATGTTGGCCTGGCCCGGCTCGTCGCGGGTGTAGCCATACTTGGTCTGGAAGTCCTTGGTGGTGTGCTTGAGGTGGCTGCGGAAGTGTTCTTCGAGCTTCTCGATGCGCGGGGTGTAGCCAGGATTGCCTTCGCAACCGGCGGTGAATACGTGAGGGATTTCTTCGTCGCCGTGGGCATCGATGAACAGGTCGACACCGTACTTTTCCATCTGCTGCTGGACGAACAGCACTTCCGGGCTGATCTCCTGGCTGGCGTTCTGCCAGGCGCGGTTCAAGTCCTGGCCCATGGCGTTGGTGCGCAGATGACCGTGGAACGCGCCGTCCGGGTTCATGTTCGGCACCAGATACAGATCGGCGCTGGCCAGCAGTTTGTTCAGGACCGGATCGTCGTGGTGCTCCAGGCGTTCGATCACGCCTTCCATGAACCACTCGGCCATGTGCTCGCCGGGATGTTGCTGGGCGATGATCCAGATCTTGCGCCGACCCTCGGCACCGCTGCCTTTGCGCAGCAGCTGGATGTCACGGCCTTCGACGCTCTTGCCGGTGGCCAGCAACTCGGTGCCGGCCTTGGTCAGCGCCTGCTGGATCAGCCAGTCATGGCGGCCACGGCTGTAGGGTTCGAAATAGGCGAACCAGGCGTGGGTCTGCTCGGCTTCGAGGCAGAAGCGCAGGCTGTCGCCTTCGAATTGGGTTGGAATGCGGAACCAGTTGACGTGGTCGTAGGAAGCGACCGCCTGATAGCCGGTCCAGGCTTTGTTGTAAGAGGATTGGCTGGCGTTGACCAGGCGAAACCAGTGTTCCTGATGGACGTGCAGACCGCTGGCCTTGAAGTGGAACCACTGGAAATGGCCGCTGCGGGTATCCGGACGGATCGCCAGAACCGGGTTGAGCGGATTGCTGATATCGATGACTTGGATGTTGCCGCTGTCGAAGTTGGCGCTGATGTCGAACGAGGATTTGGCCACGGTCATAATCGGTTCCTGAATATGATTTTTATGGCGGCTACTTTACACGCAAGACAGGGGTGAAACCGAGGGAAATTGCGGGTTGTGGCGGGGGCGTCGTCCATGACGCGAATGCAGCTTAGTGACTGTGCGATTGATTCTCAAGTGCTAAATGGCATTACTTTGCCCCAATGCCGCCGGGGTCCGCTTGCCAAGCGATATTCTTTTGATATTATCCGCGCCATCGAATTTGCAGCGCCCAAAGACTTCATTAGCCTGAAGCTATAAAGCCAGAAAACTGGCAAAAAAAAGACCCGGCAAAAAGCCGGGTCAAAAACCGTGATTAGCCTGATGAGGAGATAGTCCAGAAGACCGACCTAAGGTCTCTGGTCCATCGACTGATCTCGCGACCAGCTGAATGCAATAATAATCATTATCATTTGCAAGTCAAATGTTTTTATCTGCGCGATTGGAAAATTCTTTCCCGTCCGTCGAACGCGTTCTCAGCGTTCACCGCGATCCAGTGCGTGATCAACCATCGCTCGCGCCATATCCACCATATGCACCGCTGAAAATGCCAGGTCCCGATTGACACCCTGAAGGCTGTCCGCTGCCTTGAACGCCGTGGCTGCCGCGCAGCGCAACAGGTCGGAGGCGTGCACCAGGGATTCCTCATTGCTCAGGTGGCGATTGACGCCGAAGAAACGTTCTTCGGGTTTCGGTTCCGACACAGTCGGTTTCAAGTAGTAGTCCAGCGCTCGCTGGGCGGCCGCGTTGCCTTGTGGCGAGTTGAACGTGGTGTCGGTGTCCAGGTCGGGCAGGTCTTTGCTGGTGATGTTCATGGTGAAAAGGCACTCCTTTGGGCGATTCAAATCCGTTCGCCTAGGATATTACCTTGGGTATTTGTGACCAGAATTTAAATACTACAATATGTGTTTTGCTGGCCGGGAACGGGCACGTATGGTGCCGCACATGGATAAATGGATTGAATTGGTCAAGGCCAAAATGAGTGAACTCAAAGTCACTCAAGTCGAACTCGGCGAGCGCGTCGGCATGTCTCAGGGTGGCATTGGCCACTGGCTGAACAAACGTCGCGAGCCCGGTGTCACGGAAATGAACCGGGTGCTCAAGGCGCTGGGTATGGAGTTTCTTGAGGTCGCGATGGTGATTCGCGAACCGCAAATCGATGCCCACGACGAAATGCCGTTGGCGCAGAAGTACAACCCATACTTCCGCTATCCGGTCAGTGACTGGAACGCTCCGGTGGAGGCCCGTGAAAGCGCCCCCGAGTACTCAGGCGCAAAGGACAAGCGCCGTTTCGAACTGACGGATTACCACGCCCGTGGCCCGGCGTTCTGGCTGACGGTGATGGGTAACTCGATGACCGCGCCCACCGGCCAGAGCATTGCCGAAGGCATGCTGATTCTGGTGGATCCGGCGCTGGAAGCGGAACCCGGCAAACTGGTGATCGTTCAGTGGCAGGACAGCGATGAGGCGATTTTTCGCAAATTGGTCGAAGAGGGCGGCCAGCGTTACCTGGTGCCGCTCAATCCGACCTGGCCCAAAGCGCTGTTCACCGACGAGTGCCGGATCATCGGCGTCGTGGTTCTCGCAACGGCCAGGTTCTAGTCGGATCGATCCTCTCTCCCTGTAGGATCGATCCGCTTTTCAAGCTTCCTGCAACTCGACCAAGGCACTGCCTTCGCTGACCATTTCGCCTTCCTGGCAATACAGCGCCTTGATCACTCCCGCCTGTGGCGCACGGATGCTGTGCTCCATCTTCATGGCTTCCAGCACCACCAGTTGCGCCCCGGCTTCAACCGATTGCCCAGCCTCCACCAGTACCCGCACGATGCTGCCGTTCATTGGCGCCGTCAGCCCGCCCTGATGGCTGTGACTGGCTTCGACGGCGCTGATCGGATCGTAGGTCTCGACGCGCCGCAATTCACCGTCCCATTGCAGGTACAGAGCATCGCCGCGACGGATCGCGCGCAACCGACGGCGCAAGCCGTCCTGCTCGATCAGCAGTTGCTCGCCAGTCCATTTCGCGTTGCCGCCAGCGCCGAGGGTGACCGCCCGATCCTGACCTTCGCAGCTCAAATGCAAGGTGGTTTCGTTCGGCAGGCCGGCACGCAAACCGCTGTTCAAAGCCCATGGCGAAGCCGGATCATCTGCTCGGCCAGCGCCCGGCAGACTCTGCGCAAAGGCCTGCGCCGCCGCGTTCCAGAACTCATCGCCAAGCGCCGTGGCCGTCGGCAGCAATTGCTCCTGATAGCGAGGAATGAACCCGGTATCCAGTTGCGCCTCGGCAAATGCCGGGTGAGCGATGATGCGCCGCAGGAAGTTGATGTTGGTCTTCAATCCGCCAATCGCGAACTCATCGAGCATGCTCAACAGACGCAGCCGCGCTTGCTCACGATCGGCTCCCCAGGCAATCAACTTGCCGAGCATCGGGTCATAGAACGGCGAAATCTCGTCGCCTTCCTCGACCCCGCTGTCCACCCGACGCCCCGGTCCTTCATGGGATTCGCGGTACAGATCGAGGCGCCCGGTGGCTGGCAGGAAATCATTCGCCGGATCTTCCGCGTACAACCGAACCTCGATGGCATGCCCGTTCAGCGGCACCTGATCCTGGCTGATCGGTAGCGCTTCGCCCCGCGCCACGCGGATCTGCCAGGCCACCAGATCCAGCCCGGTGATGGCTTCGGTGACCGGGTGTTCGACCTGCAGGCGGGTGTTCATTTCCATGAAGAAGAACTCACCGCGAGCATCCAGCAGGAACTCCACCGTGCCGGCACCGACGTAGCCGATGGCCTGTGCTGAACGCACTGCCGCTTCACCCATTGCTCGCCGCAACTCGGGGCTGAGGCCCGGTGCCGGGGCTTCTTCGACGACTTTCTGGTGCCGGCGCTGGATTGAGCAGTCGCGTTCGTTGAGGTACAGGCAATTGCCGTGTTGATCGGCGAACACCTGGATTTCCACATGGCGCGGCTTGATCAGGTATTTCTCCACCAGCATCCGCGAGTCGCCGAACGATGACAGCGCTTCACGCTGGGCCGAGGCGAGGGCTTCGGCCAGTTGGCTGACGTCCTCGACCACTTTCATGCCTTTGCCGCCGCCACCGGCGGTCGCCTTGAGCAGCACCGGATAGCCGATGCGTTCGCAGGCTTCGCGGAAGGTGTCGAGGTCCTGCGCTTCGCCGTGATAGCCCGGCACCAGCGGCACGCCAGCGGTTTCCATCAGGGCCTTGGCGGCGGATTTGCTGCCCATGGCATCGATGGCGGAGGCGGGCGGGCCAAGGAAAATCAGGCCGGCGGCTTCAATGGCGCGGGCGAACCCGGCGTTTTCCGAGAGGAAGCCATAACCCGGATGGATCGCCTGGGCACCACTGGCCTTGGCGGCCGCGATCAATTTATCGATTTGCAGGTAGCTTTCGGCGGCTTTGCTGCCGCCCAGATCGACGCGAATATCCGCTTCACGGCTGTGCCGCGCTTCGCGGTCGGTGGCGCTGTGGACGGCGACGGTCGTCAGCCCCAGGGCCTTGGCGGTGCGCATGACCCGGCAGGCGATTTCGCCACGGTTGGCCACCAGCAGGGTGGTGAGAACAGGTGCGCTCATCAACGCGACTCCTTGGTGGTTGTGGCTTGCCAGTTCGGCGGGCGTTTTTGCAGAAAGGCGCGCAGACCTTCCTGACCTTCGGGACTGACGCGGATCCGCGCGATGGCGTTTTCGGTGTAGCGGCGCAGCGCCGGGGTCAGCGCACCGTTGCCGACTTCGCGCAGCAAATCCTTGCTGGCCCGCATGGCGGCGGGGCTGTTGAGCAGCAGGTTGTCGATCCACTGTTCGACTTTCTGTTCCAGTTCGATGGCCGGATAGCTCTCGGACAGCAGACCGATGTCCTGTGCCCGTTGTCCGCCGAAACGCTCGGCGGTCAGGGCGTAACGGCGGGCGGCGCGTTCGCCGATGGCTTGTACCACGAACGGACTGATCACCGCCGGTGCCAGACCGATGCGCACTTCGGACAGGCAGAACTGCGCGTCATCGGCGCCAATCGCCATGTCGCAGCAACTGATCAAGCCCAGTGCGCCACCAAACGCCGCGCCTTGCACCACGGCCAGGGTCGGGATTTTCAGTTTGGCGAGGTTGTACATCAATTCCGCCAGTTCCCGGGCGTCGTCGAGGTTGGTGTGGTAATCAAGTTCGGCCGATTGCTGCATCCACGCCAGGTCCGCGCCGGCACTGAAGTGCTTGCCGCGCCCGCGCACCAGCAGAAAACGCAGGCTGGCGTCGCTGGCGACTTTATCCAGGGCGAGGATCAGTTCGCGGATCATCTCGGCGTTGAATGCGTTGTTCTTTTCTTCGCGGCTGAGCCAAAGGGTGGCGAAACCCCGTGGATCGCTCTGCAGTTCGAGGGTGTTGAAGTCGCTCATGAGATTCTCCCGATCACATCCGGAACACGCCGAAGCGGCTCGGTTCGATAGGCGCGTTCAGCGACGCGGACAGGGCCAGGGCCAGCACATCGCGGGTCTGCGCCGGGTCGATGACGCCGTCGTCCCACAGCCGTGCGCTGGAGTAATAGGGGTGACCCTGCTCTTCGTACTGGTCGAGAATCGGTTGCTTGATCTCGGCTTCCTGCTCGGCGCTGAACGGGTGGCCACTGCGTTCGGCCTGCTCGCGCTTGACCTGAACCAGCACGCCAGCCGCCTGCTCGGCACCCATCACGCCGATCCGCGCGTTCGGCCACATCCACAGGAAGCGCGGATCGTAAGCACGTCCACACATGCCGTAGTTACCGGCGCCGAAGCTGCCGCCGATGATCACGGTGAATTTCGGCACCTTGGCGCAGGCCACGGCGGTCACCAGTTTCGCACCATGCTTGGCGATGCCGCCGGCCTCGTATTTCTGACCGACCATGAAACCGGTGATGTTCTGCAGGAACAGCAGCGGAATGCCGCGCTGGCAGGCCAGTTCGATGAAGTGCGCGCCTTTTTGCGCGGCTTCGGCGAACAGGATGCCGTTGTTGGCGAGGATCGCGATCGGGTAGCCGTGCAAGTGGGCGAAACCGCACACCAGCGTGGTGCCGAACAGCGCCTTGAACTCATCGAACACCGAGCCATCGACCAGTCGCGCGATCACTTCTCGCACGTCGAACGGCTGCTTGGCGTCGGCGGAAACCACGCCGTACAACTCGTCGCTGTTGTACAGCGGCGCGATCGGCGTGCGTTGCTGCACGTCGCCCAGCTTGCGCCAGTTGAGGTTGGCGACGCTGCGTCGGGCCAGCGCGAGGGCGTGTTCGTCGCTCTCGGCGTAGTGGTCGGCGACCCCGGAAATCTTGCAATGCACATCGGCCCCGCCGAGGTCTTCGGCGCTGACCACTTCACCGGTTGCGGCTTTCACCAGCGGCGGGCCAGCGAGGAAAATCGTCGCCTGGTTGCGCACCATGATCGCTTCGTCGGCCATCGCCGGCACATACGCGCCGCCAGCGGTGCAGGAACCCATGACCACGGCGATCTGCGGAATGCCCATGGCGCTCATGTTGGCCTGGTTGAAGAAGATCCGCCCGAAGTGCTCGCGATCCGGGAACACTTCGTCCTGACGCGGCAGGTTGGCGCCGCCCGAATCCACCAGATAAATGCACGGCAGGCGGTTCTGCTGGGCGATGGTCTGGGCGCGCAGGTGTTTTTTCACGGTCAGCGGATAGTACGAGCCACCTTTCACCGTCGCATCGTTGGCGACGATCATGCACTCGACGCCTTCCACGCGACCGATCCCGGCAATCACGCCGGCCGCCGGGACGTCCTCGCCATACACCGAGTGGGCCGCCAACTGGCTGATTTCGAGGAACGGCGAGCCCGGGTCGAGCAAGCGGTTGATGCGTTCGCGCGGCAGCAGTTTGCCCCGCGAGGTGTGCCGTTCCTGGGCTTTCGCACCCCCCCCCTGGGCCACTTGGGCGAGCAGGGTGTGCAGGGCGTCGACCTGTTTGAGCATCGCGGCGCTGTTGGCGGCGAACTCCGCTGATCGCGGGTTGAGCTGGGTATGCAGGATAGCCATGGACAGCTCCGTTTAGCGGGTTTCGTTGAACAGTTCGCGACCGATCAGCATGCGACGGATCTCACTGGTGCCGGCACCGATTTCGTACAGCTTGGCGTCACGCAGCAGGCGACCGGTGGGGAATTCGTTGATGTAGCCGTTGCCACCCAGGATCTGGATTGCATCCAGGGCCATTTGCGTGGCGCGTTCGGCGGTGTAGAGGATCACCCCGGCGGCGTCCTTGCGTGTGGTTTCGTTGCGCTCGCAAGCCTGGGCCACCGCGTACAGGTAGGCGCGGCTGGCGTTGAGCTGGGTGTACATGTCGGCGACCTTGCCCTGGATCAGCTGGAACTCACCGATGCTCTGGCCGAACTGCTTGCGGTCGTGGATGTACGGCACGATCACGTCCATGCATGCCTGCATGATCCCGGTCGGGCCGCCGGACAGCACGACGCGTTCGTAGTCGAGGCCGCTCATCAGGACTTTCACGCCGCCATTGAGCACGCCGAGAATGTTTTCTTCCGGCACTTCGACGTCATCGAAGAACAGCTCGCAGGTATTGGAGCCGCGCATGCCGAGCTTGTCGAATTTGTTGCTGCGGCTGAAGCCTTTCCAGTCACGTTCGACGATGAAGGCGGTGATGCCGTGCGGGCCTTTTTCCAGGTCGGTCTTGGCGTAGATCACGTAGGTGCTGGCGTCCGGGCCGTTGGTGATCCAGGTCTTGCTGCCGTTGAGCACGTAGCGGTCGCCGCGTTTTTCCGCGCGCAGTTTCATCGACACCACGTCGGAACCGGCGTTCGGCTCGCTCATGGCCAGGGCGCCGACATGCTCGCCGCTGATCAGTTTTGGCAGGTACTTGGATTTCTGTTCGTGGTTGCCGTTACGGTTGATCTGGTTGACGCAGAGGTTGGAGTGGGCGCCGTAGGACAACGCCACCGAGGCCGAACCTCGGCTGATTTCTTCCATCGCGACCACGTGTGCCAGGTAACCCAGACCGGCGCCACCGTACTCTTCCGGAACGGTGATCCCGAGCAGGCCCATGTCACCGAATTTGCGCCACAGATCGGCGGGGAACAGGTTGTCGCGGTCGATCTGTTCAGCGCGCGGGGCGATCTGGTCGGCGACAAAGGCCTGAACCTGATCGCGCAGCATGTCGATGGTTTCACCGAGGGCAAAGTTCAGGGATGGGTAGCTCATGGGACACCTTTTGGCTTTTTTGTAGGGTGGGGAGGGCGGGGATTTGGCTCTCACCTTTACGTTAACGTAAGCCTGTGACGAATGGCTGTCAATCACCCTTTACGTTAACGTCAACTTGAGCGAGAGTAGAGCCAGTTCTGAAGGTCGGAGCTGTCATTGCTCCGGTCCAACACCCACTAATAAAGACAATAGGGGTCGTCATGGATCAACCCAGTGCAAACCCGCAGCGCAGCTACACCCGCGGTTCCCAGGACAAAGCCTTGCTGGCCATGACCATCGGTCAGAAGTTCGACGACACCGTCGTGCAGTACCCGGACGGCGAGGCGCTGGTGGTGCGCCACCAGCAGTTGCGCTATAGCTGGCGGCAACTGTCCGACGCGGTGGATCTGCACGCCAGCGCCTTGCTGGCGCTGGGTCTGCAGGCGGGTGACCGCCTCGGCATCTGGGCGCCGAACTGCGCGCAGTGGTGTATCACCCAGATTGCTACCGCGAAGATCGGGGTGATTCTGGTCAACATCAATCCGGCCTACCGCAGTTCAGAGCTGGAATACGTGCTCAAACAGTCTGGTTGCCAATGGCTGGTGTGCGCCGGGGCATTCAAGACCTCCGATTACCACGGCATGTTGCAGGGTCTGGCGCCGGAGCTGGCCGACCACGCCATCGGTCAATTGTGCAGCGAGCGTCTGCCGCAACTGCGCGGCGTGATCAGCCTCGACGCGCAGCCGCCATCCGGCTTTCTCCCGTGGGCGCAACTGACGGATCTGGCGGCCGCCATTTCCCCGCAGCAGTTACGCGAGCGTGGCGACAGCCTGCATTTCGATCAGCCCGTGAACATCCAGTACACCTCCGGCACCACCGGTTTTCCCAAGGGCGCGACCCTCAGTCACTACAACATTCTCAACAACGGTTACATGGTCGGTGAAAGCCTCGGGCTGACGGCCGCCGATCGCCTGGTGATCCCGGTGCCGCTGTATCACTGCTTCGGCATGGTCATGGGCAACCTTGGCTGTATCACCCACGCCAGCACGATGATTTATCCCAACGATGCCTTCGATCCGCTGCTGACCCTGAGCACCGTCGCCGAAGAGAAAGCCACGGCGCTGTACGGCGTGCCGACCATGTTCATCGCCATGCTCGATCAGCCGCAGCGCGCCGAATTCGATCTGTCGACCCTGCGCACCGGGATCATGGCCGGCGCCACCTGCCCGATAGAAGTGATGCGCCGGGTCATCAACGAGATGCACATGAGCGAAGTGCAGATCGCCTACGGCATGACCGAGACCAGCCCGGTGTCCCTACAGACCGGGCCTTCGGATGAACTGGAATTACGCGTGACCACCGTCGGCCGTACCCAGCCACAACTGGAAAGCAAGATCATCGACGAGGCTGGCAATCTGGTGCCGCGTGGCACCATCGGTGAACTCTGTACCCGTGGTTACAGCGTGATGCTCGGTTACTGGAACAATCCGCAGAGCACCGCCGAAGCCATCGACCAGGCCGGCTGGATGCACACCGGTGATCTGGCGAGCATGAATGACGAAGGCTATGTGTGCATTGCCGGGCGTAACAAGGACATGATCATCCGGGGCGGCGAGAACATTTATCCGCGCGAACTGGAAGAGTTTTTCTTTACTCACCCGGCGGTGGCGGACGTGCAGGTGATCGGTATTCCGTGCTCGCGGTATGGCGAGGAGATCGTCGCCTGGATCAAGTTCCATCCCGGCCACAGCGCGACGGAGCAGGAGTTGCAGGTGTGGTGCAAGGAGCGCATCGCGCACTTCAAGACGCCGCGTTACTTCCGGTTCGTTGAAGAGTTTCCGATGACCGTGACCGGCAAGATCCAGAAATTCCGCATGCGCGAAATCAGCATCGAAGAGCTGAAGATAAACGACCGGTAACGGTGGGAGCGAATTTGTGGGGGCGGGCTCGCTCGCTCCCCAAATGGATCGGGTGTGAAACACAAATCGCAGACAGCACAAAGGGGAGCCGAAGCTCCCCTTTAATTTTGTCGTCGCGTGCTCTTTTTTTATTATTGAGGGTCGGTCTGTTGTTGTTTTTGGCAACCGTGGCCCTTTACCGCTGTTTTTGGCGATCCCCATCCGGGATCAAGAGCAAACGTATTTTTTTGAGCGCTGATCTGCTTTCTCGCCAAGCGATCCAACCGATTCGGGAGCTACCTGAAGGTAGTTTTATTGTTCTCTGCCCGGTTGCGGGTCACTCCTGGGAGCACCCTGAAAAGCACACCTTCTCCAAAAAAATCTGTTAGCTGCGTCTCTGCCGTGTTGTTCTTGTTATGTCAGAGTCGTTTCGTCTTATTTTTATTGGTTTGCTGCTTTTTATTCTTGTTATGCCATAGAGATAGCAGAAGCCGTGCCAACGTTTAAATTTCCTTATAAATCAACAACTTAAAAATTTGTAGGATTTGGCTGTTGGCTAAAGCCAGACAATTTGTTTCCGTGTTACTCGCTTTTGCCCACGTTTCGCTCGCCGCGGTAACACCGTTCCCCCTCACTGTGCGCTACGCGCCTTCGCCACGCGCGAACCGCTCGGGCGGCCAAGCACCGCGCTGATCTGCTGGCCCGCAGCAATCAAGGCGTCCAGGTCGATCCCGGTCTCGATGCCGAGGCCGTTGAGCAGGTAAACCACGTCTTCGGTCGCGACGTTACCGCTGGCGCCTTTAGCGTATGGGCAGCCGCCGAGGCCCGCGATAGAGCTGTCGAACACCGCGATGCCTTCCAGCAGGCCGGCATAGATGTTGGCCATGGCCTGGCCGTAGGTGTCGTGGAAATGCCCGGCAAGTTTTTCCCGTGGCACGTGCGCCGAAACCACTTCGAACAGCCGCCGGGTCGCGCCTGCGGTGCCGGTGCCGATGGTGTCGCCGAGGGAGACTTCGTAGCAGCCCATCGCGTACAGCTCGCGGGCGACCATGGCCACCTGTTCCGGCGCCACCGTGCCTTCATAAGGGCAGCCGAGCACACAGGACACATAACCGCGCACGGTAACGCCGTGTTGTTTCGCGGCGTCCATGATCGGTGCGAAACGCGCGAGGCTTTCGCTGATCGAGCAGTTGATGTTGCGCTGCGAGAAGGCTTCGGAGGCGGCGGCGAACACCGCGACTTCCTTGACCCCGGCTGCTAGCGCATCTTCGAAACCGCGCAGGTTGGGCGCCAGGGCGCCATAGGTCACGCCGGGCTTGCGCTGGATCTGCGCAAACACTTCGGCGGAACCGGCCATCTGTGGCACCCACTTGGGCGAAACGAAACTGCCGACTTCTATATAGCCCAGACCGGCGGCGCTCAGCGCGTCGACCAGTTGCACCTTGTCGGCGACGCTGATGGGTTGGGCTTCGTTTTGCAGGCCGTCACGTGGGCCGACTTCGATCAGGCGTACTTGGGAGGGGAGGGACATGGCGTTGACCTGCTGTGATTGTTAGACGTCCGGGAAGCGTTCCACAGGGGCATTCGGGAGGTTTACTGAACCGCCTGCTGACTCTTGAGCGTTTGCTCCAGCGCCTGCACGCAGCGCTCCTCGGCGGTGTCGAGTTCCAGTTTCATCTGTTCGATGTCCAGCAGTTGCTGCTCCAGCTGCGCCCGACGCTCGGCGATTTTCGCCAGCATGCTGTTGAGTTGTTTGGTGTTACCGCTGGAGGGGTCATAGAGTTCGATCAGCTCGCGGCACTCGGCCAGGGAAAAACCGATGCGCTTGCCCCGCAGAATCAGCTTCAGGCTGACCTTGTCGCGCGGCGAATAGATGCGCTCCTGGCCCCGGCGCTCGGGACTGAGCAGGCCTTGTTCTTCATAAAAGCGGATCGCACGGGTGGTGATGTCCAGCTCGCGGGCGAGGTCGGAAATGCTGTAGGTCTGGCTGCTCATGGAAGCGCTCGGAAAAGGGTCATGGCGCTAAGCTAATGGCAGGTTGACGTTTACGTCAAGGGGTGGGGTTTTTCATCGAATTCACGGGCTCTTCGCGGGCAAGCCCGCTCCCACAGCGAGCGCAGTTGCTGTTGTGGGAGTGGGCTTGCTCACGAACAACGATAACGCGGCGCAAAGTCCTACACCTTGTCGAGCTTCTTCTCATGCGCCGTGACCTGCTGGCACAACTCGATCATCTGCTCGCGCATCCAGCGGTTGGCCGGGTCCTGGTCAGTGCTTTCGTGCCAGTAAAGATGCGTCTCGACCGGCGGCACATCGTTCACCGGCAGGTTGAACGCATGCAGTTCGTGGCGACGGGCGAAACGCTCCGGTACGGTCATGACCATGTCGGTCTGCTGCAACACCTGGGAGGCCATCAGGTAGTGCTGGGAGCGCAGGGCGATCTTGCGCTGGATACCCATTTTACCCAACGCCAGATCGACATGGCCCAGGCCATTGCGACGGCTGGAAATGTGGATATGGGTGAGTGACAGATAGTCGTCGAGGGTGAGTTTTTCCTTGCCCGCCAGCGGATGGCCCTTGCGCATCGCACAGACATAGCGGTCTTCCATTAGCTTGACGTGGCGCACTTGCGGATCGGTGTTGAGCGGTGCATCCACGGCAAAGTCGAGACGCCCGGCGGCCAGCTCCTTGGTGGTTTCCCGGCGCTTGGACAGGAAACTCTCGATGATCACCGTCGGCGCCAGACGCCGCAGGCGCTGGAACAGCGGCGGCAGGATCACCGCCTCGGTCAGGTCGGTCATGCTGATGCGATAGGTCTTGACCGCTTGCGACGGGTTGAAAATCCGGCTTTCCTGAACCGACACGCGCAGCAACGATAGGGCGTTGCGCACCGGGCCGATGATGTTCTGTGCCATGGGCGTCGGCACCATGCCCTGGGCGGTGCGCACAAAGAGCGGGTCGTTGAAGGTTTCGCGCAGGCGCGCCAGGGCGTTGGATACGGCCGGTTGAGTAATGCCGACAATCTGCCCGGCGCGAGTCAGGTTGGCTTCGGTGTAGATCGCGTCGAAGACGATGAAAAGGTTAAGGTCGACCTTGCTCAGATTCATTACGCGGCTCTCTTCTTATAGGGACGGGGGTAGCCCGGAAAATCAACTGATCATATATCGGTGATGAATGTTAATACACGCCGAGAATAGGCTAGGTAAATTATCAACGCTGTTCTAGCATCGATTGCATGACCTAAACAACCTCTAAAACAGAAGGTGATGCTCATGGATTTCGCTTATTCGCCCAAGGTTCAAGAACTGCGTGAGCGCGTGACCGCGTTCATGGACACCTACGTGTATCCCGCCGAAGCCGTGTTCGAACGCCAGGTGGCCGAAGGCGACCGCTGGCAACCGACCGCGATCATGGAAGAGCTCAAACTCAAGGCCAAGGCCGAAGGGTTGTGGAACCTGTTCCTGCCGGAGTCGGAACTCGGTGCCGGCCTGACCAACCTCGAATACGCGCCGCTGGCGGAAATCATGGGTCGTTCGCTGTTGGGGCCGGAGCCGTTCAACTGCTCGGCACCCGACACTGGCAACATGGAAGTGCTGGTGCGCTACGCCAACGAAGAACAGAAACAGCGCTGGCTCGAACCGCTGCTGCGCGGCGAGATCCGCTCGGCATTCGCCATGACCGAACCCGACGTCGCCTCTTCCGACGCCACCAACATGGCCGCCCGCGCCGTGCGTGATGGCGACGAGTGGGTGATCAACGGCAAGAAGTGGTGGACTTCCGGCGCCTGCGATCCACGCTGCAAGATCCTGATCTTCATGGGCCTGAGCAACCCGGACGCACCGCGCCACGCCCAGCACTCGATGATCCTCGTGCCGGTTGATACCCCGGGCGTGAAAATCCTCCGTCCGCTGCCGGTATTCGGTTACGACGACGCGCCTCACGGTCACGCCGAGGTGCTGTTCGATAACGTGCGGGTGCCGTACGAAAACGTTCTGCTCGGTGAAGGACGCGGCTTTGAAATCGCCCAGGGGCGTCTCGGCCCTGGCCGGATTCACCACTGCATGCGTTCGATCGGCATGGCCGAACGGGCACTGGAACTGATGTGCAAACGCTCGGTGAGCCGCACCGCGTTCGGCAAGCCATTGGCGCGCCTGGGCGGTAACGTCGACAAGATCGCCGACTCGCGGATGGAAATCGACATGGCGCGCCTGCTGACCCTGAAAGCGGCGTACATGATGGACACCGTGGGCAACAAAGTGGCGAAAAGCGAGATCGCGCAGATCAAGGTTGTCGCGCCGAACGTCGCCCTGCGGGTGATCGACCGGGCGATCCAGATCCACGGCGGGGCCGGGGTCTCGAACGATTTCCCGCTGGCCTACATGTACGCCATGCAACGCACCCTGCGCCTGGCCGACGGTCCGGACGAAGTCCACCGCGCGGCGATCGGCAAGTTCGAGATCGGCAAGTACGTGCCGAAGGAGATGTTACGCAGCGGTCATTAAGACCGCGTCGCCTGCTTTGCTAGCGAGCCCGCTCCCGTGTTGTGTGGGAGCGGGCTTGCCCGCGAAGACGTCAGCACAGGCACTGCCGTGCTGTCAGTAAACCCAGACCTCAACCCGCCGATTCTTGATCCGGCCTTCGTCGCCATTGTTGGCGGCGACCGGCATCAATGCGCCAAACCCGCGCACTTCGCGTAGCAGCACGCCGTTTTTCACCAACTCTCGACGTACCGCCATCGCCCGCAGTTTTGACAACAGATCGGCCCGCGCCGGGTCATCCTTGGCGTCGCCGAAACCCACCAGTGTCACGGCGCGGTCAGTCTTGTCATGGCGCTTTATATAGTCGAACACCCGGGCCAGATCCTGGCGTGCCTTGTTATCGAGGCTGGCGCTGCCTTCCTCGAAACGGAAGTTCACGGTCAGACGCTGTGCATGGCGGCTGAGGGATTGATAACCTTCGGGCATCAGCGCATTCGGCGTCACCGCAATCGCCTGCACGGTCTGGGCGATAAAACCGTTGGCCGCGACAATCGCCTGGCCCTGGCGGCTTTGCGCAAACGCCACCAGCGCCTTGGCCCACGGGTTCTGGCTGTCGGGCGGCAAATAGAAGAACAGGCGCCGGGACAGCGGATAGTCTTCGGTGGCGATCAGGCTGTTGAGCGGCAGCATCGCCTGGGATTGACCGTCGACGATGGCCACCGCCTTGGCCTGGCGCACATAGGGCAGACCGATGAAACCAATGGCTTGCGGATCGGCGCTCACCGCGTCGGACAATTGCTCGCTGGATTCGAAACGTTTCGCTGCATTGTTCAGGTTTTTCCCACGGCGGCTGAGGACCAATTCCTTGAAGGTGTCGTAGGTGCCCGACTGGTCATCCCGCGCATAAAGATGAATCGTCCCACCGTGACCGCTGACGTCTTCCCAGGTTTTTGCCTCGCCGCTGAAGATTCGCGCCAGTTGCTCGGTGTCCAGCGTCGTCAGGGGGTTGTCGGGGTGGAGAATAATTGCCAGACCGTCGATGGCGATGACTTGTTCGGCAGCGGGGCTTTTCAGATCGCCGAGGGACTGCAGGCTCTGCAGTTCGCTGTCCTTGATCGGGCGGGAGGCGGCGGCGAGGTCGGCGCTGGCATTTTTCAGCGCGGTGAAACCGGTGCTGGAGCCGTGGGCGGCAATTTCCACGACAACCCGTTTGCCCTGGGCGGTCTGGCCGACGACCCGTTGTTCGTTGGCGGTGTCGGGGTTTTCCCGATGGATTTTCAACAGGCCTTGTTCTTGAAAAAGACCTTCGACCAGCGCCGGACCGAGATCCGCGCCGATGGTATTGGAACCCTGAATGCGCAGCACCGGTCCGCGGTCGGCGATCGGCAAGTCGCCGGCGGCGGCGATCAATGGCAGCCACGCGCCCAGCAGAAAGGAGAACAGAACACGCAGGATCATGCCGGCACCGATTGCAGCCAAGGGGATTGCCGGGGAGATTAAGTCAGATGCATGACGGAGAAGTTACAGAGCGTCGATGTGGGAGCGGTGCTCCCACATTCAGGGTTGAGGTGATGTCGTAATCAGCTCAGTTCCAGCCAGATCGGCGCATGATCCGACGGTTTTTCCATGCCGCGCAGTTCATAGTCGACACCGGCGGCCTTCACCCGTGGCAGCAAGCCATGGGACGCGAGGATCACATCGATCCGCAGCCCGCGCTTGGGCTCATCCTCGAAACCACGGCTGCGGTAGTCGAACCAGCTGAACATGTCGGTCACGTCCGGGTTCAGGTGGCGATAACTGTCGGTCAGGCCCCAGTTTTTCAGGCGCGCCATCCACTCGCGCTCTTCCGGCAGGAAGCTGCATTTGCCGGTTTTCAGCCAGCGCTTCATGTTGTCCGGGCCGATGCCGATGTCGCAGTCTTCCGGGGAAATGTTGACGTCACCCATCACCACCAGTGGTTGCTCGTTGTGGAACTGACTTTCCAGGAGGGTTTGCAGGTCGCTGTAGAAACGCTGCTTGGCCGGGAATTTGGTCGGGTGGTCGCGGCTTTCGCCCTGGGGGAAATAGCCGTTCATGATGGTCACCGGCACGCCGTTGGGGTCGGCGAACGTGCCCCAGATGAAGCGCCGCTGGGCGTCTTCTTCATCGCTGGCGAAGCCTTTGTGGATCGCGATCGGCTCCTGGCGCGAGAGCAGGGCGACGCCGTAATGGCCTTTCTGCCCGTGGAAATACACGTGATAACCCAGTGCCCGGACCTCTTCGAGCGGGAACTGGTCGTCGTGGACCTTGGTTTCCTGCAGGCCGATGACATCCGGCTGATGCTTCTCGATCAGCGCCGCCAACTGATGCGGACGGGCGCGCAGTCCGTTGATGTTGAAGGAAACGATCTTCATGGTCGGCAGTCCTGGCAAAAGGGCGATGCTAGCTGACATGTAGGATCCGGGCCAGTCCAGTCGATGAAGATCCAGCCTTGGGCTATACCTGTGGGGAACTGTGCAGTCACCCAAAGGTTCGTACCAACAAGAGCGCCGCCCTCCGAGCGCGCCCCGGGGAGAATCACCGTCATGCCTGAAAGCCAGACCGCCATCGCCGACATCCACATGCTCGATCGCGGCTACTCCCGCGAAGCCCGTTCCCTGCTGTATCAGGCCTATCGGCATGAACCGACCTTCGGTTATCTGTTCGAGGCCGAGCGTCCGGGTTACGAGCAGCGGGTGCGCGCCACCGTGCGCGAACTGGTCAAGCAGCATTTCCTGCAGGATCTGCCGGCCATCGGGCTGCTGGTCAATGATCGGCTGATCGGCATCGCCCTGATCGCGCCGCCGCAACGGCGTCTGGGTGTCACCGAGAGCTGGGCCTGGCGCTTGCGCATGGTGCTGAGCACCGGTTTTCGCTGCACCCGGCGTTATCTGGAGTACCACGCGGCGGTCGAGGCCTGCGTTCCTTCGGAGTCGGTACACATGCTGCCGCTGCTGGGCATTCACCCGCAGTTCCAGGGCAAGCATTTTGGCGAGCAACTGCTGCAAGCGGTGCACAACTGGTGCGCCGTGGACGAAACCTCCCAAGGCGTGGTGCTGGACAGCGGCAACCCGCGCTACCTGGAATTCTACAAACGCCAGGGCTACGAAGAGATCGGCGAAGTGGCGGTTGGCCCGGTGCGCGAGCATGTGTTTTTCCATGCCAATCCACAGGTGTTACAAACGGCAACGGCATAAAGGTAGAACTTTACCGGCACCCCAGGCTCTATCACGCTCCCAAGCTCGTGATAGCATCCGCGCCTATGAAGTTTCCAGGAAGATTTACCAGCGGTTTGCTGATGCTGTTCACCAGTGTCGCAGCCCTGGCGCAAAGTGAATTGGATGTGCGGGTCAAACCGTCCAACGATGAGCTCAAGGCCAATATAGAAGGCTATATCGGCAGCCTCGGCGATCGTGACGAAGAAGCCTTGCAGCGCTTCAGTCGCGGCGCCGAAGAGCAGGCGCGCAAGGCCGCCCAGGCGTTGGGCTACTACCAGCCGCAAATCGACAGCGAAGTGAAGGGCGGCGAGAAGCCGCGCCTGGTGCTGACCATCGATCCCGGCGAGCCGATCCGTCTGCGCAACGTCACCGTGCGCGTCGATGGCCCGGCCGCCTCGCTCAAATCCTTTCGAGTCCCCAAGAGTGACGTGCTCAAGCCCGGCGCGGTGCTCAACCATGGCCGTTACGAAGACGCCAAGCGGCTGATCCAGAACCAGGCCTCGCGCTTCGGTTTCTTCAGCGGGCATTTCACCAGCCAGAAACTGCTGGTCGACCCGCGTGCCGGAGTAGCCGACGTTGAACTGATCTACGACAGCGGCCCGCGTTATGCCCTGGGCAACGTCAGTTTCGAGGGCGACACGCCGTTCGATGAAGACCTGCTGCAACGCATGGTGCCGTTCAAGGCGGGCGAGCCGTATGACTCGGAACTGATCGCCGAACTCAACCAGGCCCTGCAATCGAGTGGTTATTTCGAAGGCGTGCGGGTCGATGCCGCGCCGACCGCCGCGAAGAATGACGTGATCCCGGTGGCGGTCAAACTCGACACCCGTAAACCGCGCACCATGGGCCTGGGCCTCGGCTATTCGACCGACGTCGGCCCGCGGATCAAGGCCAACTGGACCCGCCATTGGGTCAATGCGCAAGGCGACAGTTATGGCTGGGAAGCCGAACTCTCGGCGCCCCGGCAGAACGTCGGGGTGTTCTATGACATTCCGCTGGATCCGCCGCTGACCGACAAATTGCGCTGGGCGGCCGGTTACCAGTACGAAGACATCGACGGCTCCGACACCTTGAGCAAACTGCTTACGCTCGGCCCGGAATGGCACAGCAAGTTGCCCAGCGGCTGGCAGCGGGTGATTTCCTTGAAGTGGCAGCGCGAGGAATATCAACTGGGCGACGACTCCGGCCTGAGCACCTTGCTGATGCCCGGCGTCAGCTATTCCTACCTGAAAAGCGACAACCGCATCGACCCGCACAACGGCTATCGCCTGACCTTCGAAAGCAAGGTCGCCAAGGAAGGCCTCGGCTCGGACAACAACCTGGTGTATGGCACGGCATTGATCAAGGGCCTGACCACGGTGTTCGACAAGCACCGTTTCCTCGGCCGCGTACAGGTCGGCGGCAGCGCCACCAACGGCTACAAGTCGGTGCCGCCATCGCTGCGTTTCTTCGCCGGTGGCGATCAGAGCGTGCGCGGTTACGACTACCAGAGCCTGTCCCCGGAAAACTCCGAGGGCGACCGCATTGGCGGGCGCTACATGGTAGCTGGCAGCGTCGAGTATCAATATTCGATCGCCGAAAAGTGGCGGGTCGCGACCTTCGTCGATCAGGGCAACTCTTTCAACAAACTCGAACTGCCGAACCTCAAGACCGGGGTCGGTATCGGTGTGCGCTGGGTGTCACCGGTGGGGCCGATCCGCCTCGACCTGGCCCATGCGCTGGACGACGACGGCGGCATCCGGCTGCACTTTTCCATGGGGCCTGAGCTGTGAAACGTGGGTTGACGATAACGTTGCTGGCGATTCTGTCGCTGCTGTTGCTGGTTGTGCTGAGCCTGGCCGCCGTGCTCGGCACCCAGGCCGGCAGCCGCTGGGCGCTGGGTCTGGTGCCGGGGCTGAGCGTGGAGAATTTCCAGGGCCGGCTCGGCGGGCAATGGAGCGCCGATCATTTGTTGTGGCAGCAGGACGGCAACCGGGTCGAGCTGAACAAGCCGATCTTCGAGTGGTCGCCGTTGTGCCTGACGCGCATGACCCTGTGCATCGATCAGCTCAAGACCGATCAAGTCATCCTGCAATTCGCGCCGAGTGCCCAAAGCACGGAAAGCGGCCCGATCACGCTGCCGGATCTGCAATTGCCGCTCGCCATCGAACTGGGCGACGTGCAGATCGGCAGCCTGCTGCTCGACGGCAGCGAACAGCTCAAGGATCTGCAACTGGCGGCGCACTGGACGGCCAAGGGCATGCAGATCGACAGCGTAAAACTGCAACGCGACGATTTGAGCCTGAACCTGTCCGGCCTGCTGCAACCGACCGGCAACTGGCCGCTGAACATCGAGGGGCAACTGACCCTGCCGGCGCCGGGCAGCGCCCCGTGGACGCTGGCGCTGAAGGTCGATGGCGATCTGTTGAAAACCCTCAACCTGCACGCCGACAGCCGGGGCTATCTCGACGGTCAGTTGAGCGGCGAGCTGCAACCGCTGGCGGAAAACCTGCCGGCCAAGGTGCGGATTACCAGCGACGGATTCAAACCGAGCGCCGATCTGCCGGACACCCTGCAACTCAATCAACTGGTGCTGACCGGCGAGGGCGACCTGAAAAACGGTTACCAGTTGCTCGGTAACGCCACGCTGCCCGCCGAGCAGGGACCGGTGGCGCTGCTGCTCAACGGCAAGGTCGACGCCAAGGGCGCGCAGATCGCCGGCCTCGATCTGAACGCCAACGACAAGCAAAGCCTCAAGCTCACCGGCAATGTCGACTGGAGCAAAGGCCTCAGCGCCCAGGCCAATATCAACTGGCAGGACTTCCCGTGGCATCGGCTGTATCCCGAGATTGACGAGCCGCAAGTCGCGTTGCGTACGTTCAACGGCGAAGTGTCCTACACCGACGGTCAATACCTCGGCAATTTCGCCGCGGCACTGGATGGCCCGGCGGGGGCGTTCAGTCTGAGCAGTCCGTTCAGTGGCAACCTCAAGCAGATCTTCCTGCCGCAATTCAAACTCGAAGCCGGGCAGGGCAAGGCCGAGGGCCATGTGAACGTGACGTTCGCCGACGGCATCGCCTGGGATACCGCGCTGGAACTGTCGGCGCTGAACCCGGCGTACTGGGTGGCGGAACTGCCGGGCACTCTGGCCGGGCCGTTGAAAAGCAGCGGCGAAATGAAGAACGAACGCCTGAGCCTCAACGCCGACCTCGACATCAAAGGCAAGCTGCGCGGACAACCGGCAGTGCTGCAAGCCAAGGCTGACGGCGCCGGTGAGCAATGGAACCTCAACGCCCTGCAAATCCGCCTCGGCGACAACAGCATCAGCGGCAAGGGCCGCCTGCAACAGACACTCGCCGGGCAGATCGACATCAAGCTGCCGCGCCTGGCCCAGCTCTGGCCGCAACTGCGCGGGCAGGCCAACGGGCGGGTGGATGTCGCCGGTTCGCTCAAGGCGCCGCAGGGCAAACTCGGCCTGCAAGGTTCGCAACTGGCGTTCCAGGACAATCGCCTGCAAAGCCTCAATCTCGACGCCACCCTCGACAGCGCGCAACGGGCGAAAATCGATCTCAAGGGCAGCGGCATTCAGGCCGGCGACACGTCCCTTGGAACGCTGACCGCCAGTGCCCAGGGCGATATCAAGAGCCAGAAACTCAATCTCGACCTGCTTGGGCCGAAGCTGAAACTGGCGCTGGGTCTGGACGGCAATCTGGACAAGGGTAACTGGCGCGGACGTCTGGCCAGCGGTGACATTCAGGCCGGCGGCCAGGACTGGAAACTGCAGAACCCGGCCAGGCTCGAACGGCTGGCCGATGGCAAGATCAACTTCGGCGCCCATTGCTGGATGTCCGGCACTGCCAGCCTGTGCGGCGAAGATCAGCGCCTGATGCCCGATCCGAAGCTGCGCTACCACCTCAAGCAATTCCCGATCGAAAGCCTGGCGCAATGGTTGCCCAAGGATTTCGCCTGGCAGGGCCGGCTCAACGCCGACCTGCAACTGGACCTGCCGGCCAGCGGTCCCAACGGCGTGATCAGTATCGACGCCAGCGGCGGCACCCTGCGCATGCGTGAAAAAGATCAATGGCTGGATTTCCCGTACCAGACCCTCAAACTCACCAGCAAACTCACGCCCAAGCGTATCGACACCGACCTCAACTTCGTCGGCGGCAAACTCGGCGAGCTGATGGTCCAGGCACAACTCAATCCGTTGCCGAAGAACAAACCGCTGAGCGGCTCGTTCCGCCTCAGCGGGCTGGATCTGTCGGTGGCGCGACCGTTTGTGCCGATGGTCGAGAAACTCACCGGGCGCCTGAACGGCAGCGGCACGATTTCCGGTGGGCTGCTGGCACCGCTGGTCAATGGCACCGTGCAACTCAGCGACGGCGAAGTGTCCGGGCCGGAGCTGCCGCTGGAGCTGCAGAACCTGCAACTGCAAGCGGTGATCGCCGGCGAGTCGGTACGCCTGGACGGCGGCTGGAAAAGCGGCAAGGCCGGGCAGGGCAGTCTCAACGGCAACGTCGCCTGGGGTCAGGCGCTGGTGGTGGATCTGGCGCTCAAGGGCACGCAATTGCCGGTGACCGTCGAGCCGTACGCCAAGCTGGAAGTGGCGCCGGACCTGAAGATTTCCATGGCCGGCGATGAGTTGAAGATTGCCGGCAAGGTGCAGGTGCCGAGAGGCGAAATCACCGTGCGCGAACTGCCACCTTCGACGGTGAAAGTCTCCGACGACACGATCATCGTCGGCGCGCAGACCGAAGAGGGCAAACCGCCGCTGGCCATGAAAATGGACATCGACGTGGTGGTTGGCGAAGACAAGTTGAGCTTCGCCGGGTTCGGCCTGACCGCCAACCTGCAAGGCCATGTCCACATCGGCGACAACATGGACACCCGCGGCGAGTTGTGGCTCAACGACGGGCGTTACCGCGCCTACGGCCAGCGCCTGACCGTGCGGCGCGCGCGGCTGTTGTTCGCCGGCCCCCTCGATCAGCCGTACCTGGATATCGAAGCGATCCGCCAGACCGATGACGTGATTGCCGGTATTCGTCTGAGCGGCAGCGCCGAGCAGCCGACCACGCAGATCTTCTCGGAACCGGCGATGAGCCAGGAGCAGGCGCTGTCCTATCTGGTGCTTGGCCGGCCGTTGAGCACCAACGGCGAGGACAACAACATGCTCGCCCAGGCGGCGCTGGGGCTGGGCCTGATGGGCAGTTCCGGGGTGACCAGCAGCCTGGCGAAAGACCTGGGTATTCAAGACTTCCAGCTCGACACCCAGGGCAGCGGCAACACCACCAGTGTGGTCGCCAGCGGCAACATCTCCGAAAAACTCAGCCTGCGCTACGGCGTCGGCGTGTTCGAACCGGCCAACACCATCGCCTTGCGCTACAAGCTGAGCAAAAAGGTCTACCTTGAAGCCGCCAGCGGCGTCGCCAGTTCGCTGGACATCTTCTACAAGCGGGATTTCTAAGGCGCCAGCGGGCTGCACACCAGTGATGCCCGCTCGTAATTCAACGCCTTGTCACGCTCGGGCAGGGCGTAAGTTGCCTCGCAACGCTGGCCCTGCCAACGGATGGTGAGCGTTCCCGCATCATCTTCGACCAATGCCAGCGCCTTGCCGCTCGGGTCTGAGATCGCCAGTTGCTTGCCCGTGCCATCCTCAAGCGAAGCGCCAAACGGGATGGGCTGGTGCCGGGCATCGTACAAGGCAAACTGCACCCGGCGGCCGGTCTTGCTGGCGTAACGCGCCAGCACCACGGCACCGCGTCGCGGCACCACTTGCCGGGTCGCGTTTTCAATTTCGAATTCACCGCCCAGATCGCGAGTATCCAGACTGATCCAGTTCACCCGGTACGGCTGCGCGTTGGACACCACGGCGAAGCCGTTACCGGCGGTCCTGGCTCCGGCGAAACTGGCGATCTTCACGCCTTTCACGCCTTCGACCTGGGCCAGCGCAAACGTCTCGCCCACGGTTTGCCCCAGATTGATTCCACCGGCGTGACCGACGATCGAACCTGCCAGGTTGAGGTTTTGCGAGTCATATCCGCGGCCCTGGCTGTAGCCGGCACTGATGTCCATCACTGAAGTCCGTGTGCTGATGTTGGCCGAGCCGCTGTTGCCACCGGTGCTGCTGTTACCCGCCTGCACCGAGTAGTAGCTGTCGCTTTCTTCCGAAAAATAGCCATTCACGCCCATCTGGGTGCTGTCGCTGCCTTTTTGTGTGCTGGCAGAAACGAAGGCTCGTGGTGCGCGAGGTTTCGAACCCAACGGGAACGACAGTGACAGGTTGATCAGGGTGTCGTTGTTCGAGGGGCCATAGTTGCCGACATCCTTGGTATAGGTGGCCCCAACGTTGTAGCTCACCTCGCCCCAGTAGTTGCTGTATCCCGCCGACAGGCTTTGCGAACCACCGCGGCCCCAATAGCGCTGGTCACTGGCATTGAGGTAGAGGCTGCCAAATTGCTGGTTGCGCCCCAGGCTCTGGTTGACGGTCAGGTCCGTACGGGTTTTCGAGTTGCCCGTGCGTTTTTCGCCTTCGCTGCTCAGTTCCTCTACGTGTTCGCTGAGAGTGCGATAGCCCTCGGTCGAATACCGGTAGGCCGCCAGGGTGAAGTTGGTGTCGGTGCCGGTGAATGTCTTGGCATACAGCGCACGCAGGCTGTTGCCCTTGACGGTCTGGCCAAAGGTGCGACTGCTGGAGTGGGTCAAATCCAGCGAGACTGCGCCGATCGACGTGTTGCGTCCCAACCCGAGGGACAACGCCTGGAAATTTTCCGTCGCCTGAGTTCCGACGATCGCCGACAGATTGCTGCTGACGCCGTAAGCCAGGGTACTGCTGACAAATTGCGGTGACTGCTGGTCATCGCTGTTGCTGTTGTAGCGGCCCGCCGAAACGCTGTATTTGAGCTGGCCCTGGCGAACCATGATCGGCAGGCTGGAAAACGCTTGCACCGTCACCCGGCGCTGGCCATCGGCTTCGATAACTGTCACTTCCAGGTCACCGTTGGAGCCGCTGGGGTAGATGTCGCTGATCTCGAACGGGCCGGGCGGCACGTTGGCGGTGTACAGAATGTAGTTGTTCTGGCGAATTTCCACCGTGGCGCTGGACTGCGCAATGCCGCGAATGACTGGCGCATATCCGCGCTCGCTGTCGGCGCGCATGCCGTCGTCGGAAGCCAGTTTCAGACCGCGATAGCGCACACTGTCGAACAGGTCGGCGTCGGAGAAAATGTCCCCGGCACTGAACTGCCCTTTGAGCGCGGTCACGTCATGTTGCAGATAGCTGCGGTTGCTCTTGAACGTGCTCGGCCGGCCGGTGCTGCTGTTGAAGTTGGACTCGTTGCGCAATCGCCAGCCGCCCAGGTTGATACCGTTGCGCAGGCCGACGTTGTTGGAAATCGTCGTGTCAGTCTCGCTGCTGTTGCGGTTGCTGCTCACCTGATAGTTGATAAACGCCGCCGATACGCCTTCGTCCCACAGCGCAGGATCGACGTAACCGCGCCGACCGCGTTCCATCGCGCTTTGCGGCACACTGACCAGCAGTTGCAGGCGCGGCACGTCATAACGCACGGTCGCGTGGTCGATCAGCGTGGGCAGGTCGAGACAAGCGTTCGTGTCAGCGGCGTCGAGTTTGCCGCTCGCCTGCAGTTTGCTGATATCGACGCCGATCTGTTGCAGCATTTCCAGGGTCAGGCAGGCTTCGACCTTGCCACTGCCGGGGTGGCGGCGAAATTCGATATCACGGCGGCCGACCAGGGTTTCATTGCCGTACAGGTCGACCCGGTACGTGCCCGGAAGTACACGACTGTTGACGAGCAGGGATTGCACGTCGACCGAAGACGAGGCGCCTTGCAGAAAAGAGGTATTGAATTGTTCATCGGTGTCGGCCAGACACGGGGTGCTACAAACCAGAACCACCGAAAAAGGCGCCAGTCCGTCGCGCTTGAGTAAAAACATTCAGGAACCCTATATCACCTCCGATACGAACTAACGGAGCGAAGAGAAATACAGTGAAAGTGCGGCAATAAGAGCAGCGCGCAAGTTATGGCAATTCTTTATTCGGCGTGGCGCGCGTATCGGAATGGCTGGAAAGTTGCGCGACATAACGGTCTTGCGCGCCATAGTCATTGATGCTGCTGAATAACAGTCGTGGCGAGTTGATGGACTTGAGTTGTTTGAGCGCGAACTCTTTCTGTTCACCCGGGGCGATCATCATCGAATCAAACGGGTGCTCGCTGATTGCACCGGATTGCAGTGTGATATCGGCGATCGATACGTGATACAGGCCGGGATTGTTCACCACCAACACACTTTTGCCGGCGCGCTCGGCCAACCGCCATGTCAACTCGGTGGGCGCCAGGTAGGCGTTGTTTTTCAGCCCGGCCGGGCGAAAGAACACCTTGATTCGCTGGCGTACCGCCAGTTGCAGAGTGTTCTCGGTTTTGGCTGCCCGGGGGATTTCCTGCACGTTCAGCCACACCACCGACTCGCGGTCGTCCGGCATTCCTGTGCCCTCGTAGATCACCCGCAGTATTTGCTGTTCATCGCCACTGACGCGCACCAGTGGCGGGGTCACGGCGAAGGGCGCTGCACCGGTTTCGCTGTTGTCGGTGTCGATCCAGGACTGGATCAGCACGTCATCACCACTATTACGCACCGTGATGCCGGCTTCTTTATGCTTGCCATCGAATACCAGTCGGGTGCTGCTTAACGAAATGCCGGCCATGGCCTGATTGACGGCGAACAGGCCCAGCAGGCCCACGCAGAAGGACAGAGAAGAACGTAAAAACATGAGGATTACCGCGCAAGGTGAATAAAAGTGCAGGGCGGGTCGGCCCTGCACAGTGCTCGATGGCTCGTGCGGTTTACTCGTATTGCAGGGTGAACGGCAGGGTGGCGTCACCGCGACCGGCAACGGCCAGGGCCGGCTCAACGGTGGTGACGTAGGCCGCCGAGAATTTCAGCGTGGTATTGCTGTCTTGCAGGTTGCTCTCGATTCGCGCGGTGGACGGCGAGGTCAGATCGATGACTGCGCCGTTGGCGTCGAGCAAGGCGATACCGATGCCTTTGGCGGCCCCCAGGCCTTCAACCAGTTTCAAGACCTTGGTGCCGGCTTCGATGCCGGAACCGCCGCCCTTGGTCGGTTCGAAGATCATGGCGACTTTGGTACCGGCGTTGCAGTTGATCTTCATGTCGAAGTTTTCAACGCTGAGCGTCCCGTTGCCTTTCGGCGCGGTGGCGGTGCCCATGTCCTTGATCGAAACTTCCCCCATGTTTACCGAGATGGTTTTGTTTTTCCCGGCGCCTTCAACCGAGCAGGCATCGTTGTTGATGGTGCCGGTGAAGTTGATGGTGCCGCTGCCAGCCTTGGTCGGGGTAACCGGGTCGGCCGCCAGGGCATTTCCTGCAACAGCGAAGATCGAAAGGGCGAGAAGCGTACGGGACAGCTTTTTCATGTTGCTTTTCCATTGGTGGGGTTAAAGCAACACGATAAAACGCGGGTTCCCGGTGCAACATCAGACGATTCCTAGAAGCACTGCCAATGCACTGGCATTGTTTTTCAATCAGTTGAACAAGTTGCGCTCTATGCAATAAGCCAGTAACTCCTGGTCACTGCTTACTTCGAGTTTGCGCATGGCCGATACTTTTTGGGTACTAATGGTTTTGGCACTTCTATTCAAACCACGGGCAATTTCGTTGACGCCTTGTCCCTGCACGAATAACCGCAGGATTTCGTGCTCCTTGGGCGACAGTCGGGAAAAACGCTCCTCCAGATCAGCACCGTCCTCCATCACGGAGGTTGGCGGTGGCCCCTGGTGGCGAACCGGGTTGCCCTTGGCAATCGCTTTGAGCGCAATCTCTATTTCATTGTGCAGCTGATTTTTCTGAATGACTGCCAGTACCCCGAGTTCCTGCAAGCGAGTCAGGATCAACGGATTGGAAATCATGGTGAGCACCAGCACCCTCACACCGGGAAAGTGCCGCGTCAGGTATTCCACCAGTTTTAGTCCGTCACCATAGGGCGAGTCGGCGGGCATGTTGAAATCGGTGATCAACAAGTCCACCCGCCGGCTCTCCAGCAGGCTGATCAGTTCATTGGAACAAACGGCTTCACCCACCACGTTGAAGCGTTTGTCTCGTTCGACCAGTTCCCGCACCCCCAGCAATACGATGGGATGATCATCGGCGATGACAACGTTGAAGGATTCCATGGGCTATTCATCCAGAGTGAAGTTATTCAAGGGCGTCGAGCAAGTCATGCAGCCGCGCCAGGTTTTGCCGCACCTCCACCGCCAGGGCAGCGGTCACCGCCATACCGGCCAAGCGACATTCCAGCTCGACAAACGCACTGGCCAGGGCCTCGAGCTGCACGGCACCCAATGCCCCCGCCATGCTGTGCATTTGTTGTGCTACGCGGTTGGCGTCGTCCGCGTCCAGCGCGGCCAGCGTGGTTCGAATGTCCTGGCGCAGGGTCGAGACAAACAGCTCGCGCATTTTCGGCGATAACTGCGGCGTGGTGGTGATGGGAGCCAGCGTCGTTTTGCAATGTTCTTCCAGTTGCGCGCGCAAGGTCGCGAGGTTCAGCGGCTTGACCATCCAGGCGTTCATGCCGACAGCGGCACAGCGTTCGCCTTCCTCGCGCAGGGCATTGGCAGTGACGCCGATGATCGGCAGCGTCGTGTCCCGCTGGCGCAGCGCTTCGGCCAGGCGGTAACCGTTCATGATCGGCATGTTGACGTCGGTCAGCAGCAGATCGAAGCGGCCAGGCGCATAGTGTGCCAAGGCCTGCTCACCATTCGCGGCCACCACCACCGAGCAGCCCAGCGCCTCCAGTTGTTCCTTGATGATCGCTCCGTTGACCACGTTGTCTTCCGCCACCAGCACCCGTAGATGCAAGTGTCGTTTTTTTTGCTGGAGCGCGGATGGGCGCGGGGTACTGGCGCCATGTTGCGCCTGGTAAATCGCCCAGGCGATTGCGCGCACATCATCGGCGTCGACTTCCCAGTCAGTGCCTTTCAACTGCGCCGGATCAGGCCCTCCTGGCACGGCAACAATCCGAGGACCGTTCCACAGCGGGGCGTTGGCGAGGGGGACGAGGTCTACCAGCAGCGTCGCTGGCGGCGCCATTTCTGTTGTGACCAGGCGGCAATCCAGACCAAACCGGTTGAGCCAGGCGATCAAATGCTGCGCCAGTTCAGAGACTGGCGCACGCACCAGAACGGCGGGTGTACCGGCAACGAACGCCGGGCAATCGTCCAGATTGCCCGGTACGCATTCCAGTGTGATTTGCAATGTGAAGCTGCTGCCCAGTCCGGGTTCGCTGACCACGTTCAACTGGCCGTGCATCAGCTCGCACAGCCATTTGCAGATGGCCAGACCCAGGCCCGCACCCGTGTGACGGTCGTCCTCGTTGACCTGATAGAAGGGGTCGAACAATTGTTGTTGCTGCGCCTGGGAAATACCCACGCCGGAGTCGCTGATCTGCCATTGCAGCTCGGCGCGGCCTGCGGTGTTGTGCACGACCTGGAGGCGCAAAACCACGCGACCGTTATCGGTAAACTTGATCGCGTTGCTCAGCAGGTTGTTGAGAATCTGTCGGATGCGCAGCGGGTCACCGCGCAGTCGATCCGGCAGTGTCGAATCGATGCAGGCATACAGTTTCAGGCCTTTGGCGCGGGCAAAGGCGCCGTAGGTACGCACGATGTCTTCGGTCAGTTCCAGCGGGCAGAAGGTCTGAAGCTCAAGGGTCATCTGCCCGGCCTCGATCTTCGACACGTCCAGTACATCGCTGATCAACTGAAACAACGTGGCGGAAGAGCGCTGGATGGTGCGCAGGTAATCCTGCTGGCGCGGGGCGAGCGGGGTCAGGGCGAGCAGTTCCAGAGTGCCCAGTACGCCATACAAAGGCGTGCGAATCTCATGGCTCATGGTGGCAAGGAACCGGCTTTTGGCCTGGTTGGCCGAGTCGGCGGCCTGGCGGGCCACTTCCAGCGCCGCTGCATCTTCGACATGTCGGGTCACATCATGCAGCGCACATAGCCAGGCGTCCTGTCCCTGATAACGGGTCGATACGAATGCGACGTGCAGATGGCGCCCGTCAATCTCCAGCTCGCCGTGACCCGTCGGCGCTTGTTGCTCCAGCAGCCCGATGAGTTCACGGGTGTCGTGCCATTGCTGGGCGCGCTGGTTTTCCAGCAGCACGCGATGGTCACTGCGACGGATCACACAGAGGCCGGTCGGGGCGGTATCGATGACGGCGCGGCTGAAGGCTTCGCTTTCGGCGGTGCTGGCGTGTGCACTTTGCGCGGGCAGGATGACCTGGTTCGTATACCAGCGATTGAGCGCCCGGCCACAGCCGAGCACGGCCAGTACCAGCGCGAAAAGACACAGCAGCGGCCAGAGCGCGCGGTCGAGAAAGCGCTGCACACTGATGACATAGATCGCTGTCCACTGCTGTTCGCCGGAGCTGGTCAGCTTGAATACCAGACCGTCGCGGGTGAAATTCACTCCGTCATTCAGCCCCTGGGTGGCTCTCGGCACGCTGGTCAGTACCTTGCCGCCGGGCGTGATCAAGGTGAAATCGTCGTAGATCGACCATTGCAGCAGCCGTTCGATATTGTTCACCTGGGACAGGTTCAGCAGCGAGGCCACCACCACCCAGGTGCTGGCTCCGTCGATCGTCAGTGCCGTCTCGGCCAGATTGATGTTGACGTAGGCCAGCAGGGTCGACGCGGCTTTGTCATCCTGAGTGGAAGGAAAGGATTCCCAATGCACCTGATGAGCCGGGGGGGAGGCGTTCTCTGCCCGCAGGCGCTGGTTGACCTGAGTCATCACCTCGACCAGCGCACCCACCTGCATCCCCATGGCGCCGCGCACGCGCCCGGCAGCCGGTACGGCCACATCGAAGTTGTCGGGGCCGTTGAGCAATATCACCTGCGGCGATTGATAATGGGACGCCGCCCAGAATGCGCTGTAGTAGGCGGCCAGGTAGGTGCCCAGCGCGAAGACTTTAGGGGACTGGCTGGCGGTAATCTTGTCCGGATCGATCTTCACACTGTACGGCAGGGAAAACGGCAGACCCCGGCCTTCATAAATGTTCGGCCCTTCGTCGGGCAAAGGCCTTTGCACATAGGTGGGCAGGACCGCCCAGGCCGGTTGACCGACCTTGGTGCTTTCCCGCGAGATATCTCGCAGGAACACCTCCTGTTCGCGGATGTTTTCCATCAGCCGGGCGAAATGGAACTGCACGGTATCGTGCTGTTCCTCGATCATGCGCTGCACCCCCACGTAGCTGATGCCCAGCAGCAACAACACCAGGGCACCGAGCACCAGCAAACCTTTGTTCAGGCGCTGTGAGCTGCTGGCCAGTTTATCGAGCAAAGCATTGGGGTCCGGCATCACAACGCCTGGCCAGCAATGAAAGGAAAACCTTTGGACACAGTGACCTCGATGGCAAGTGACGCGTGTCAACGGCGGGTGGCGGATCAAAAAGCGTTCGCCGGTCCGTCATGGGTCAGCAACTGCTGGAATTGATCCGAAGACACGGCATGGGAGATCAGGAACCCCTGAACTTGAGTGCAGTCGATTTTACGCAACAGAGCAAGTTCCTGCGCAGTCTCTACGCCTTCGGCCACGACCGTCAGGCCCAGTTGCCGACCGAGGCTGACAATGCTGGTCAGTGCCTGGGCCAGTTCCGCATTGGCGTTGCAGCCCTGCACCAGTGCGCGGTCGATCTTGAGTTCGGTGAAAGGTGCCGACACCAGATTCATGTAGGAGCTGTAGCCTTTGCCGAAATCGTCCTGGGACAAGCCAAACCCCTTGATCCGCAAGCGACACGCACCAGCGTAGAAATTGCTGATGTCATCGGGCACGGAGCATTCCATCAATTCGAAACAGATCCGCGCCGGCAAACCTTGATGTTTCAGCACGAAGGCGAGGATGCGGTCGGGCAGGTCGTGGCTGTTGAGCAGGTGTGTCGGCAGGTTGATCGATACGGGAATGTCATAGCCCTGCTGGCGCCATATGGCCTGGGCGGCCATCGCCTGTTCCAGTACCCGCCACAGCAGGGGTTCTTCGAGGTCGAAAGCGATCAGGGCCGGCAGAAACAGGCCGGGCAACAGCGTGCCGTGTTTGGGGTGAACCCAGCGCACCAGTGCTTCGGCGGCGACGATGCGGCCATTGTTCAGGGCTTTTTTGGGCTGGAACCAGGCCTGCAGTTCGCCCTTGTCCAGGGCCTGCAACAGACGCTGGCGGTCGATTCCTGTGTGAGCCTCGACCGGCACGGTCTGGCGCAGCGCCTGTAACTGATCGATCAGGCAACCCAGGGCGGCGGCATTCACCGGTTTGGAAAGCAGGCCGATGACTTTGACTTGCAGGTTGCTCGCCACCAGGCTGGCGCCCATCAACATGCGCCGTGAGGCGGCACTCATGATCGCCAGTGCCGGGCGCGAGCGCTGCGCGGCGAGGCCCTGGATGAACTGCACACCGTCCATGCCCGGCATCAGCAGGTCGGTCAGCACCAGATCGAAATCACGCCTGTTCAGACGAGCCAGGGCTTCTGCGCCGTCCCTGGCACATTCCAGGTCGAAGAGGCCCTGCTCGTTGAACAGGTTCTGCAGATACAGTTGCTGGAAAGGGTGGTCTTCGACAATCAGAATGCTAAAGGACTTCATGGGCGACTCGTTCGTAGGGAGCCAATGCAACCGACAAGGCTCGCAGCGTAAAAGGTTTGACCAGGCATTGGTTCATGCCGGCGGCCAGGCACAGGGCGTCTTCGCCGCGCAGGGCGTTGGCGGTGGCGCCGATGATGGGAGTGGTGCAGCCCAGGCCCCGCAAGGCCCTGGCCAGTTCATAGCCGTTGAGTCTGGGCATGTTGACGTCAGTGAGGACGAGATCGAATGCGTCGTCGTGCCAGAGCGACAAGGCTTCCTCGCCATCGCTGGCCAGTGTCACCGTGCAGCCCAGTTCCTGCAGTTGGTCGCGCAGGATCAATTGGTTGATGGCATTGTCTTCGGCGACCAGGATATGCAGGTGCAATGGCGGCAAGACCTGGGCCACTCCTTGCTCCTGACGCCGGGAAGTCTGTCCGCCCTGAGCCTGGCGAACCGCTTGTTGGATGGCGGCCAGATCATTCAGGTTGGCTGTCCAGCCACCAGCGGTGAACTGCGGTTCGCAGGCGCTATCATTGCTGGCCAGCACCCGCGGCCCCGACCAATGCACGTCCGCGCGCTGCTCCATGGGCGTCGGATACAGCTCAAGCAGCACGCCCGTGGCGGCAAGGTCCCCATGGGTTGGCGCGCCGATCTGTGGACGGGCGCCCCAGCGATGCAACCAGCCGCTCAAACTCTCGGCCAGTTCGCGCACCGGTGACACCACGTAGACGCTTTCGGCGGCCAGATCCATTGCGCCTTCAGGTAACTGGCTGCATGGACGTTGCTCAAGTGGCAAGGTGAGAGAGAAACTGCTGCCCAGCCCCGGTTCGCTGACCATGCGCAGGGTGCCGTTCATCAAGTGGGTCAGACGCAGGCAGATCGGCAGGCCCAGCCCGGTGCCCGCCACCACGTTGGTGTTGCCTTGGGTCTGATAGAACGGTTCGAAGATAAAGGCCTGATCGGCGTGGGCGATGCCTCGACCGGTATCCGAGACTTGCCATTGCAGGCAGACGCGTTCGCCTTCTCGGGACAGTGCCTTGACCCGCAATATCACGCGCCCGGAATCCGTGAATTTGACCGCGTTGCTCAACAGGTTGTTGAGAATCTGCCGTACGCGGCTGACGTCGCCGATCAGGTTGTCCGGCAACTGTGGATCGAAGCAGGCAAATAACTGCAGGCCTTTGCTCTGCGCCGCTGCCGCGTAACCCTGCACCACTTCCTGTACCAGCGTCACGACCGAAAACTCGCTCAACTCCAGGGCCAGTTGCCCGGCTTCGATCTTCGACACATCCAGCACGTCGCAGATCAATTGCAGCAGGGTGGCGGACGACCCTTCGATCGCCCGCAGGTAGCTTTTCTGCTGGGTATCGAGCTGGGTTCGGGCGAGTAATTCCAGGGTGCCGAGCACGCCGTATAGCGGTGTACGGATTTCGTGGCTCATGGTGGCGAGAAACAGGGTTTTGGCCTCGTTGGCCGCGTCGGCCGATTGGCGTGCCTGCTCCAGCGCTGCTTCGATTTGCCGGCGCGCACTGATATCGCTGAAGGCACAGAGCAGAACGTCTTCACCTTTGTAGCGGGTGGGGGCGCAGCTCAGGTAAAGGTGACGGCCATCGGCAGTCTCGAAATAATCGGTAAGGCAAGGCGCGTTATCGGCAAACGCGTCACGAATCCAGCCAAGACCCAATAGCTCGCTGCACTGGCCCAGCCATTGTTGGGCGAGGGTGTTTTCCAGGACGATCCGGCCATCGGTGCGCCGCAGTACGCAGAGCGCCACCGGGGCCGTCTGTATTACGTCGCGGCTGAACAATTCACTGTCCACCAGCGCCTGAATCCGGTGCAGGGTCGGGGTGATGAAACGATGTTCTAGGCGCCGGGTCAGCAGGCACACCAGGCTGATACTCAGCAAACAGAACACCAGCGCACCGAGCATTTGCGGCCAGAGTGCCCAGAGCACGGCCGGCAAGTCGATGGAATAGGTGAGTTGCCAGTCCGAGGACTTCAGTTGTTTGCGCAGCACCAACTGCTCGGGCAGCCAGCCAGTCCCGACAAACCCGAAGAAATCCTGTTGGCGCAATAGCGGCAGGTTCTGCCCGGGCGGTGGCTTCTGGCTGTTGCTGAACAGCGGCATTCCCTGGGAATTGAACATGGTGAACTCGCCCGCGCTGTGATCACTCAGGGCGATGGAGACTTCCCGGTCGTCCATTTCCAGGCCGAGCCAGCCGGAGTCGAGGTCGCGTTCATCCAGGCGAATGAAAATGTACAGTTGCGAATGCCCGCGCGAGGTATGGGTCAACCAGATTTCCTGCAGGGCGCTGGTGTTCTGGCGCTTGAGGTTTTCCAGGCGGTCGAGCATCGCCCGGGGGAAATTACCTGTCGCGGGGGCCGTGTTGTAGAGGCGCCATACCTGAGCCTCGGCGCCACTGCTGACGTAGAGCAGGTTCAACTTGTGGGCATTGAGGTAGTCACGCATGCGCTGGGTCAGCCAGATACTCCATTGCTTGCCCGGTGTCTTTCCCAGCAACAGGCGAATCTCTTCCTCGGAAAGCGGTGCGTCCAATGCCGTCTGCCGGGTGGCCGACAGACTGAGGCTTTCCAGTAGCGCTTCGCGAGTGGTGAAGAACGTGTGGGCCTCGGCAATGGCGCTGCTCATGTAGCTGCGCCGCTGGGAGATTTCGTTATTGAAGGTAAACAGCAGGAAGCTGTAGACGCCGCCGAGAATCCCCACCAGCAGCACCAGCGCAAAGATGCGCAACAGGCGACGCGCGGCATGGGGCGTGGACAGGAACGGGCTGATCTGGTGCAGGTAGTTCTTCAATCTCATCCCGGCACATTAGGGACGGCCAGGCACTGCGAACATCAGACGATCCTTAAAGGCTTCACAGGTAATTGACGATGAATGTCACTTCGGTGTTGGCGCTGCCAGCCTGGGGTTCCTCCTTCCCGAGGCGGTAGTACGCCGCCGTCAAGGGGATTTTGAAGCTCGTGCCGGTGGTGGTGAAGGCATTGAACGGGTAAGTGGTATTCAAGGCCATGGGCTGCCCGACGTCATTCATCAATTGCAGGCCGATGCCCTTGGCGGTGGAACTGTCGTTGAGTGCGACGATGCCTTTCGCCGCATCGATGACCGGGGTGTTGGCCTTGAGCGAGTAGGTCACTTTCTTGATGCCGGTCTGGCACTGGTTCAGGCCAATGTTGAAACGTACCGTGCGAGCGTGTGCGCCAGCTTCGCGAAACTCATTGAGTTGGTAGTCATCGCCCATGGCAACGGGCACGGAAGGGGTCTGGCAGGAAGCCGTATTCACCACCAGGGCGTTGGCGAGGTTGAATCGATTCAGAATCAGCTCGCCTGATTGCAGGGTTCCCAGGCTGCCGGCAGCAACCGTGACATTCGCAGCCAATGGGCCTGACTTGATGATTTCCAGGCGCACCGTGCCCGAGGCGATGCCGTAGCCTTTCGGGCTTATCGCAAACAGCGATGGCTCATAGCGATCCAGCATATCCATCCAGATCCGAAACGAGAGCCCTGTCTTGCCCAGGGGAAAGGTCGTGACGTAACTGGCCGGGGTGCCAAAGGCTGGATTGACCGCCACGCCATATTGTGAAGTCGCCGTGCATCTCCAGTAGTGCCACGACGATTGTTGTGCGGTGTCCTGGTAGACCACCGTGCCATCAGGCGTATCGGCGGGGATAGAGATACCACCATTGGCCAGGCTTGCGCCGAAGGAAAGTGTTTGCGTGGAGGGACTGCCGTCGAATGTGCAGTTCGCCGCCAGGGCGTCCGCCGCGCAGGTCAGCAACGTCGCCGTGACCAAGGTGAGCAGGGGGCGTTGCAGTTTTAGACGCTTCATGAAGGGCTGTTCGTGTCGGCCAAAGAGCGCCGTACGTTAAACACGCCGCCTGCCGGTGGACATCAGGCAATTCTGAGAAACCTTCCGCTGATCGGCTGATTACCAAGCCTGCTAACTATTCCATTTGACATTCGCTGCCTAGGCAGTAATATTTCGACATACATTCACTGCCTAGGCAGTTATTAGGTGCGCAAATGAAGCATTTCACCCCGGACGGATTCAAACATTGTCATCTCGGCCTGTTGCTGGGCCGGGCCGCGCTGCTCAAGGACAAGATCATCGACATCCACATGGAACCCCACGGCATCACCGCCGCGCAGTTCAAGGTGTTGATCATCATGGCGCAGTACGGGGTCGATACCCCGGCCGAACTGTGTCGGCACCTGTCCCTGGACAGCGGTTCGATGACGCGCATGCTCGATCGTCTGGAGCAGAAAGACTTCCTGATTCGCCAACGCAGCGAAGGCGACCGCCGTCAGGTGCAGTTGAAGCTGACGGAGCAGGGCCAGCAACTGGCTGATCGCCTGCCGTACATCGGCGCCGACGCGATGAATGAACTGGCCGGTGCGATTACTCCGGACGAGTTGAAAACCCTGGAACACATTCTCAAGAAAATTTTGCTGGCGGCGGGTGATCCGATCACCATTCTGCGGGTAGGTGACAAATGAGCAGTAAAACCTTGCGCAGCAGCCTGACGCTGGTGCTGTCGGCGATGATGCTTGCCGGGTGCGCCAACTACAGCGGCCTCGACACCCAAGGCACAAACCTTGATGCCAAAACCCTCAAGACCGGGCAATCGCTCAACGGCGTGACCCTGTCCCCGGCGGCCTGGCCGAAAAGCGACTGGTGGACCAGCCTTGGCGATCCGCAACTCGACGGCCTGATCCGTGAAGCCCTGCGTGACAACCCGGACATGCAGATCGCCGATGCCCGTGCCCATCAGGCCAACGCGGCCGCGTACGCCGCCGATGCCGCGCGTTATCCGACCCTCGACGCCAGCGCCGGCATCAGCCGTTCGCGACTGGCCAAGGATCAGGATCCTCGCGGTCAGGGCGATGCTTACGCCACCGTGCGCGACGTCAGCGCCGGCTTCAATTACAACTTCGACCTCTGGGGCGGCCAGCGTGACGCCTGGGAAGCCGCACTTGGCCAGGCCCGCGCCGTTGAAGTCGACCGCCAGGCCGCGCAATTGACCCTCGCCGCCGATGTGGCCCGGGCCTACAGCGACCTCGGTGAAGCGCACATCGTCTATGACCTGGCCAATGAAGACCTCAAACGTACCCGCCAGTTGCTCGACCTGAGCCAGCGCCGCTTGAGTTCCGGGATCGACAGCCAGTACCAGTTCCAGCAGACCGAAAGCCTGGAAGCCAGCTCCGAAGCCAGTCAGATCGACGCCGAAAAACGCCTGAACAGCGCGAAAATCGCCCTGGCCGTGTTGCTCGGCAAAGGCCCGGATCGCGGCAACGAAATCGCCCGGCCAAAAGTCCTGCAAGCCAGTGCCGTGGCGTTGCCAACGGTGTTGCCGGCGGAACTGTTGGGACGGCGTCCGGATCTGGTGGCGGCGCGCTGGCGTGTCGAGGCGGCGAGCAAGGACATTGCGGCGGCCAAGACCCAGTTCTATCCCAACCTGAACCTTACGGCGGCCGCCGGTGCCGAATCCTTGTTGGGTGACGCGATGTTCGGCTCGGCCAGTCGCTTCTTCAACATTGCCCCGACCATTTCGGTGCCGATCTTCGATGGTGGACGCCTGCGCGCCAACCTCGACTCGCGCGACGCCGATTACGATCTGGCGGTGGCGCAGTACAACAAAAGCCTGGTGAAAGCCCTCGGCGATGTCAGCGACACCATCAACCAGTTGCGTGACATCGGCCGCCAGATCGGCGCCCAGCAGCACGCGACCGACGTAGCCCAGGATTCCTACAACACCGTCGTCCAGCGTTACGGCTCCGGTATCGGCAACTACCTGGACGTGCTCAGCATCGAGCAGCAATTGCTTCAGGCCCAGCGCCAGTTGGCGACCCTGAATGCCGAGCAGATCGACCTGTCGATTCAACTGATGCAAGCGCTGGGCGGCGGATTCCAGGGGGAACCCCTGACCGCAGCCAACGCCAACCCAGCCACGCTGCACAACTAATTCAAGGTAATTGTCATGGCCACTGCCGAAAACACCCAAACCCAGGAAAACCCGCAAGACGCCGGCAATCCGCGTAAACGCAAAGTGATGCTGCTGGTGCTGGCCCTTGTTGTTGCCCTCGCCGGTGCCGGCGTCTGGGCGTATTACGAGTACATCGGACGCTGGGCCGAAAGCACCGACGACGCCTACGTCAATGGCAACGTGGTGGAGATCACGCCGCTGGTCACCGGCACCGTCGTCAGCATTGGCGCCGATGACGGCGATCTGGTGCATGAAGGCCAGGTGCTGATCAACTTCGACCCGAACGACGCCGAAGTCGGTCTGCAGAGTGCCCAGGCCAAACTGGCGCGCACCGTGCGTCAGGTGCGCGGTCTGTACAGCAACGTCGATGGCATGAAGGCTCAGGTCAACGCCCAGCAGGCCGAAGTGCAGAAGGCTCAGGACAACTTCAACCGGCGGAAAAATCTCGCCGCCGGCGGGGCGATTTCCCAGGAAGAACTGTCCCACGCCCGTGACGATCTGACCTCGGCGCAAAACGCCCTGGCCAATGCCAAACAACAATTGAAAACCACCAGCGCGCTGGTCGATGACACCGTGGTGTCGTCACACCCCGACGTGATGGCTGCCGCTGCGGAACTGCGTCAGGCGTACCTGAACAACGCTCGCAGCACGCTGATTGCACCGGTCACCGGTTATGTCGCCAAGCGCACCGTGCAACTCGGTCAGCGGGTGCAGCCGGGTACGGCGCTGATGGCAGTGATTCCGCTGGATCAGGTGTGGATCGATGCCAACTTCAAGGAAACCCAACTGCGTGACATGCGCATCGGCCAACCGGTGGACATCGAGTCCGACATCTACGGCAGCGACGTGAAATTCCACGGCACCGTCGACAGCCTCGGCGCCGGCACCGGCAGCGCGTTTGCCTTGCTGCCCGCGCAGAACGCCACCGGCAACTGGATCAAGATCGTGCAACGGGTGCCGGTGCGGATTCACGTCAACGCCGAAGAGCTGGCCAAACATCCGCTGCGTGTCGGTCTGTCGACCACCGTCGAAGTCAACCTGCATGACCAGAGCGGTCCGGTGCTGGCCCAGCAACCGCCGCAACAGGCCTCGTTCAGCACCAACGTCTACGACCGCCAACTGGCCGAAGCCGACGCCATGATCACCCAGTTGATCCACGACAACAGCGCTGCGGTCAGCAAGACCGCGCAACGCTGATTCGCCGATCCCCTCGCCGCGTCCCGTGACGGACGCGGCGCCTGCCGAGTTCCAAAGGATTCGCGATGAGCAATAACGCCTCTTTTTCGCCGCCCAGCCTGGTGCTCAGCACCATCGGCCTGTCGCTGGCGACCTTCATGCAAGTGCTCGACACCACCATCGCCAACGTGGCGCTGCCGACCATTTCCGGCAACCTGGGGGTGAGTTCGGAGCAGGGCACCTGGGTCATCACCTCGTTCGCCGTGAGCAACGCCATCGCGCTGCCGCTGACCGGTTGGTTGAGCCGGCGGTTCGGTGAGGTGAAGCTGTTTCTCTGGGCAACGATCCTGTTCGTTCTGGCGTCGTTCCTGTGCGGCATTTCGACGTCGATGCCGGAACTGATCGGCTTCCGCGTCCTGCAAGGCCTGGTGGCCGGGCCGTTGTACCCGATGACCCAGACACTATTGATCGCGGTTTATCCCCCCGCCAGGCGCGGCATGGCCCTGGCGTTGCTGGCGATGGTCACGGTGGTGGCGCCGATTGCCGGGCCGATTCTCGGCGGCTGGATCACCGACAGTTACAGTTGGCCGTGGATTTTCTTCATCAACGTGCCGATCGGGATCTTCGCGGTGATGGTCGTGCGTTCGCAGTTGGCGAAGCGCCCGGTGGTCACCAGTCGTCAACCGATGGACTACGTGGGCCTGATCACGCTGATTATCGGGGTCGGCGCGTTGCAGGTGATCCTCGACAAGGGCAATGACCTGGACTGGTTCGAATCGAACTTCATCCTCATCGGTGCGGCGATTTCGGCGATTGCCCTGGCGGTGTTCGTGATCTGGGAGATGACCGACCGGCATCCGGTGGTCAATCTGCGGCTGTTCGCTTACCGCAACTTCCGCATCGGCACTCTGGTGCTGGTGCTGGGGTATGCCGGATTCTTCGGCATCAACCTGATCCTGCCGCAGTGGTTGCAGACCCAGATGGGCTACACCGCGACCTGGGCCGGGCTGGCGGTGGCGCCGATCGGGATTCTGCCGGTGCTGCTGTCGCCGTTTGTCGGCAAGTACGCGCACAAGTTCGACCTGCGCCTGCTGGCCGGAATTGCATTCCTGGCGATTGGCCTGAGCTGCTTCATGCGCGGTGAATTCACCAACGAGGTGGACTTCCAGCATATCGCGCTGGTGCAACTGTTCATGGGCATCGGCGTGGCGCTGTTCTTCATGCCGACCCTGAGCATCCTGATGTCGGACCTGCCACCGCACCAGATTGCCGACGGCGCGGGCCTGGCAACCTTTCTGCGGACCCTGGGCGGCAGCTTTGCAGCGTCGCTGACCACCTGGATCTGGATCCGTCGGGCCGATCAGCACCATGCCTACATGAGCGAAAGCATCAGCACCTATGAACCGGCGACCCGCGAGGCGCTGAACCAGTTGGGCGGGGCGAGCAACCCGGCGTATGCGCAACTCGATCATGTGCTGACCAGTCAGGCGTACATGCTCTCCACCGTGGATTACTTCACGTTGCTGGGCTGGGGGTTCATGGGCTTGATTCTGATTGTGTGGCTGGCGAAGCCGCCGTTTGCGGCGAAGGCGGGGCCGGCGGCGTCCGGTCATTAAGGTGGCAGAGCGCCAAAGCCCGCTCTCCCGGAGGGAGCGGGGGCTGACCCAGGTGTTCTTTCGACGTACGCCGACCTGAAAATCCTCAGTCGAACTCAGGTTTGAAAAGCACAAGGCTCTGCTCCCTTTCTCACTCGCCCCCTTGGGCGAGAGGGCTGGGGTGAGGGGGCTTCAGCTGTGCGGCAATCCCAACGGCGGCGCAAAATCAAACGGCGCCAACGCAAACCCGTTCTCATCCACCTGCAACGCCCACCCCTGACGATCCCAATCCCCCAGCACAATCCGCTTGGCCGCTTGTTCGCCAAGCTGCAGCTTGTGGATGGCCGGACGATGGGTATGCCCGTGAATCAGGGTTTTCACGCCGTATTCCTGCATGATCCGCGGAATTTCCTCCGGCGTGACATCGACAATGTCATTGGCCTTCATCCGCGTCTGCGCCCGGCTCTCGCTGCGCAGTTTGCGCGCCAGTTTGTGCCGGGTGCGCAAGGGCAGGTGGCGCAGGATGAACAGGGTGATCGGGTTGCGCAGGTAGCGGCGCAGCTTCATATAGGCTTCGTCGCGGGTGCAGAGACTGTCGCCGTGCATCAGCAGGACGGGCTCGTCGTAAAACTGCACGACACTCGGATCCTTCAGCAGGGTGCAACCGGCCTGTTTGCAGAAGGCCTGGCCCAGCATGAAGTCGCGATTGCCGTGCATCAGAAAAATCGCCGTGCCGCTGTCGCTCAGTTCACGCAGGGCCTGGCAGATGGAGCGCTGGAAAGGGGTCATGGCATCGTCGCCGATCCACGCCTCGAAAAAGTCGCCCAGGATGTACAACGCACTCGCCGAGCGGGCGCGTCCGGCGAGCAAATCCAGAAACGCCCGGGTGATGTCCGGGCGCTCCTCTTCCAGATGCAAGTCTGAAATCAGCAGTATCACTCAATGATCTCGGCTTTCTCGATGATCACGTCGTCTTTTGGAACGTCCTGGTGGCCTGCCTTGGAAGTGGTGGAAACGCCTTCGATCTTGTCGACAACGTCGGTGCCTTCAACCACTTTGCCGAATACGGCGTAACCCCAGCCCTGGGCGGTCTTGGCGGTGTGGTTGAGGAAGCTGTTGTCGGAGGCGTTGATGAAGAACTGCGCCGACGCCGAATGCGGATCCATGGTACGGGCCATGGCGATGGTGTACTTGTCGTTCTTCAGGCCGTTGTCGGCTTCGTTCTGGATGCTCGGGCTCTTGTCTTTCTTTTCCTGCATGCCAGGTTCGAAACCGCCGCCCTGGATCATGAAGCCCTTGATCACACGGTGGAACACCACGTTCTCGTAATGACCTTTCTTAACGTACTCGATGAAGTTGGCCGCGGTGACCGGGGCTTTTTCAGCGTTCAGTTCGATGACGATGTCACCGTAGTTGGTGGTCAGTTTGACTTGGGTCATGATCGTGCTCTTTATAAGTGAAGCATTTATAAGGAATTCGTGGTTTTGGGACATTCGGCCCCGCAACCGGTTCAGCCTGTTTCGGCCAAGGTGCGCAGTTTAGCGTGACAGACGCGAAATTCGAGGCTGTTTTTCAAAACAGGTGCATTAAACGCACCTGATTTTGGGCCTGCTCTGTCAGCGGCTTGACAGCATCGGCTATGATAGCGGCTTTGTTTTGTCAGGCCCGTGTCCCGGCCGCGCACTGTACGTTCAAGGATCCTATGAGCAAGCCCACTGTCGACCCTACCTCGAATTCCAAGACCGGCCCTGTTACGCCGGTCAATTTCCTGCGCCCGATCATCCAGGCGGATCTGGACTCGGGTAAGCACACGCAGATCGTCACCCGTTTCCCGCCTGAGCCCAACGGCTACCTGCACATCGGCCACGCCAAGTCGATCTGTGTGAACTTCGGCCTGGCCCAGGAGTTCGGCGGCGTCACTCACCTGCGTTTCGACGACACCAACCCGGCCAAGGAAGACCAGGAATACATCGACGCGATCGAAAGCGACGTCAAGTGGCTGGGCTTCGAATGGTCCGGCGAAGTGCGCTACGCCTCGCAATACTTCGACCAGTTGCACGACTGGGCGGTGGAGCTGATCAAGGCCGGCAAGGCCTACGTCGACGACCTGACCCCCGAGCAGGCCAAGGAATACCGTGGCAGCCTGACCGAGCCGGGCAAGAACAGCCCGTTCCGCGACCGTTCGGTGGAAGAGAACCTGGACTGGTTCGCCCGCATGCGCGCCGGTGAGTTCCCGGACGGCGCCCGTGTGCTGCGCGCGAAGATCGACATGGCCTCGCCGAACATGAACCTGCGCGACCCGATCATGTACCGCATCCGCCACGCCCATCACCACCAGACGGGCGACAAGTGGTGCATCTATCCGAACTACGACTTCACCCACGGTCAGTCGGACGCCATCGAAGGCATCACCCATTCGATCTGCACCCTGGAGTTCGAAAGCCATCGTCCGCTGTACGAGTGGTTCCTCGAGCACCTGCCGGTGCCGGCCAACCCGCGCCAGTACGAGTTCAGCCGCCTGAACCTGAACTACACCATCACCAGCAAGCGCAAGCTCAAGCAGTTGGTTGACGAGAAACACGTCAATGGCTGGGACGACCCGCGCATGTCCACGCTGTCGGGCTTCCGTCGCCGTGGCTACACGCCTGTGTCGATCCGCAACTTCTGCGAGATGGTCGGCACCAACCGCTCCGACGGCGTGGTCGACTACGGCATGCTCGAATTCAGCATCCGCCAAGACCTCGATGCGAACGCCCCGCGCGCCATGTGCGTGCTGCGCCCGTTGAAAGTCGTGATCACCAACTACCCGGAAGACAAGGTCGACAACCTCGAACTGCCACGTCATCCGCAGAAAGAAGAACTCGGCGTGCGCAAACTGCCGTTCGCCCGGGAAATCTACATCGATCGCGACGACTTCATGGAAGAGCCGCCAAAAGGCTACAAGCGCCTGGAGCCGGCCGGTGAAGTGCGTCTGCGCGGCAGCTACGTGATCCGTGCCGACGAAGCGATCAAGGACGCCGACGGCAATATCGTCGAGCTGCGTTGCTCGTACGACCCGGACACCCTGGGCAAGAACCCGGAAGGTCGCAAGGTCAAAGGCGTGATCCACTGGGTGCCGGCGGCCGCCAGCGTCGAGTGCGAAGTGCGCCTGTACGATCGTCTGTTCCGCTCTCCGAACCCGGAGAAGGCCGAAGACAGCGCCAGTTTCCTGGACAACATCAACCCTGACTCACTGCAAGTGCTGACCGGTTGTCGTGCCGAACCCTCGCTGGGCGACGCACAGCCGGAAGACCGTTTCCAGTTCGAGCGCGAAGGCTACTTCGTCGCGGATATCAAGGACTCGAAACCGGGCGCGCCGGTATTCAACCGTACCGTGACCCTGCGTGATTCGTGGGGCCAGTGATCAAGTCTCAAGGAAACAACGTGCTTACGATCTACAACACGCTCACCAAGAGCAAAGAAGTCTTCAAGCCGCTGGATGGCAACAAGGTGCGTATGTACGTGTGCGGCATGACCGTGTACGACTTCTGCCACCTCGGCCACGGCCGCAGCATGGTCGCGTTCGACCTGGTGACCCGCTGGTTGCGGTTCAGCGGTTATGACCTGACCTATGTGCGCAACATCACCGACATCGACGACAAGATCATCAACCGGGCCAACGAGAACGGTGAGTCGTTCGAAGCGTTGACCGAGCGCATGATCGCCGCGATGCACGAAGACGAAGCGCGCCTGAACATCCAGAAGCCGGACATGGAACCGCGCGCCACGGATCACATTCCGGGCATGCACGCGATGATCCAGACCCTGATCGACAAGGGCTACGCTTACGCACCGGGCAATGGCGACGTGTACTACCGCGTTGCGAAGTTCATGGGCTACGGCAAGCTGTCGCGCAAGAAGATCGAAGACCTGCGCATCGGTGCGCGGATCGAGGTCGACGAGTCGAAGCAGGATCCGCTGGACTTCGTCCTGTGGAAAGCCGCCAAGCCGGGCGAGCCGAGCTGGGAATCGCCGTGGGGCGCCGGGCGTCCGGGCTGGCACATCGAGTGCTCGGTGATGTCCACCTGCTGCCTCGGCGAGACGTTCGACATTCATGGCGGCGGCAGCGACCTGGAGTTCCCGCACCACGAGAACGAAATCGCCCAGAGCGAAGCGGCCACCGGCAAGACCTACGCCAATGCGTGGATGCATTGCGGCATGATCCGTATCAATGGCGAGAAGATGTCCAAGTCCTTGAACAACTTCTTCACCATTCGCGACGTGCTCGACAAGTACCACCCGGAAGTCGTGCGTTACCTGCTGGTGTCGAGCCACTACCGCAGCGCGATCAACTACTCGGAAGACAACCTCAAGGACGCCAAGGGCGCTCTGGAGCGTTTCTACCACGCGTTGAAAGGCCTGCCGAGTGTGGCGCCGGCCGGTGGCGAGGCGTTCGTCGAGCGTTTCACCACCGTCATGAACGACGACTTCGGTACGCCGGAAGCCTGTGCGGTGCTGTTCGAGATGGTGCGTGAGATCAACCGTCTGCGCGAGAGCGATCTCGATGCGGCGGCCGGTCTGGCGGCGCGTCTGAAAGAGCTGGCGAGCGTGTTGGGTGTGCTGCAACTCGAAGCCGACGACTTCCTGCAAGCGGGCGCCGAAGGGCGCGTCGATGCCGCCGAAGTGGACGCGCTGATTGCCGCGCGCCTGGCGGCACGTGCCGGCAAGGACTGGGCCGAATCCGACCGTATCCGCGACCAGCTCACCGCCATGGGCGTGGTGCTGGAAGACGGCAAGGGCGGGACGACCTGGCGTCTGGCTGACTGATTGCTTGTCTGGCCAAAAAACAAAACCCGCCTTTGTGCGGGTTTTGTTTTTTTCAAAGTCAAAAGTCCTTAACCCTCTCCCTCGGGAGGGGCTGGGCGGGCGGCGTTCCGATGAGGGGAAGGCGGTTCACTCGATCCCAAACTGCCGCAACCGCTTGTAAAGGGTATTGCGACTGACCCCCAACCGCCGCGCCAGATGGGAAATATTCCCCCCGGCCGCCTGCAACTCCCGGCTCAACGCCTCGGCATCATTCAGATCAATCCCCAGTGGCTCTGCCGTCTCCACCGGCTCCATCTCCAGGTCGACAAAAAAGTCATCCGGCAGATGCTCAGGCCGCACCGGCTGCTCTTCGGCCATCGCCAGCGCCACCTGCATCACGCTGCTGACCTGACGCAGATTCCCCGGCCACGGATGACGGCCGAACAACTCCAGCACCTCCCGACTCAGCCCCGCCCATTGCGCAGGTTCGCGATGCTGTTCCCACAGCCGTTTGAACAATGCTTCCTTGTCACTGCGCTCGCGCAGCGGCGGCAATTCCAGGGTGAGCCCGCCGATGCGGTAATACAGATCCTCACGAAACCGCCCCAGTTGTACCTGTTCGCGCAGCGAGCGGTTGGTCGCCGAGATGATCCGCAGATCCACCGGGAACAACTCGCTGCTGCCCACCGGTTGCACGCAGCGCTCCTGCAATACCCGCAGCAGGCGGGCCTGGGTTGGCAGCGGCATGTCGCCGATTTCGTCGAGGAACAGCGTGCCTTTGTCCGCCTTGCGGATCAGTCCGATGCTGCCTTTCTGGTTGGCGCCGGTGAACGCGCCTTTCTCATAGCCGAACAGCTCGGACTCCACCAGTTCGGCGGGGATCGCCGCACAGTTCACCGCGATAAACGCCTGTTTGCTGCGGGAGCTCGCCTGATGCAGGGCTTTGACGAAGACTTCCTTGCCGACCCCGGTTTCGCCGTGGATCAGCAACGGAATGTCCTTCTCCAGCAAACGTTCGGCCTGGCGCACGGCTTTTTCCACGCGGCTGTCGCCAAAGTGCAGGGTATTGAGGCTGATCGTCGTCGAGGCCGGGGCTGTGGGCTCCGGAGCTTTTGGCTCCGTGAACACGCGTGCCTGGACCGGCGCCTGTTTCGGCCGTTTCAACAGGCATTGAAAGCGGTTGCGCCCGCAAGTCTGCAAGGCGAACGGCAGGCCGTCGGGCTGGTTGATCAACTCCAGCAACGACACTTTGAACAGACTCTCGATACTGACCCGCGACAGGCGCACACCGAGCAGGTTGTCCGCGCGGCGGTTGGCGGACAGCACCTGGCCGCTTTCATCGAAGATCAGCAGCCCGGCCCACTGGCTGTCGAGGTTGTTCAACCCGGTGTTGAACGTCAGTTGAAAGTGCTGACCGTGGAACAGGTTGAGGATCAGCCGGTTTTCCACGGTCTGGCTCATCATCTTGACCATGCCGAGGGTATGGGACGGCGGCAGGTAGCTGTCGCTGGACACGTCGAGCACGGCAATGACCTTGCGCTCGGCATCGAAAATCGGGGCGGCGGAACCGGTCATGAAGCGGTTGGCCTTGAGGAAGTGTTCATCGTGCTCGATATGCACCGCCTGCTCGCAGGCCAGTGCGGTGCCGATCGCGTTGGTGCCGCTGGAGCGCTCCATCCAGCTCGCCCCGGTCTTGAAGCCCCGCGCCAGGTTCGGCTCGATAAAGCGCTGGGTGCCCCATGACGTCAGCACCTGGCCCTGATTGTCGGCCAGCATGATCAGGCAATTGGAGTTGCTCAGGATGTTTTCGTAGTACGGCAGCACTTCCTGATGGGTGGTCTGCACCAGTGAGTGGTGGCTGTCGAGCAACCGCGCGATGCCGGCGGCGGGCAGTTGATCGAATGACGGCGTGCTTTGGTGATTGAGGCCGAAGGCGCGGCAACGGGACCAGGAGTCCTGGACGATGGCGTCATGGGAAAGCGGCGGGACAGGATCGGCCATGGCAGTCAGCCTCTGAAACAGCATTTTTATTGTTGTTATGCGATCACTGGCGGGAGCGGGCCAGCGGATCCGTGCAAAAAAGCATCGCTAGAGTGTTGTTCACTATTGTTCATTGTCAATCGTTGAACTGTTCAATTGTGTTCAGCAATGAAGGTGCATTCACCGCGTTTTCAGCGCTTTTCACGACAAATCAACGGCTTGGGATTTCTGGCACGAATGTCGCTCTGCTGAACACGTTGCTTGACTCCAATAATAAAAAGGCCGAGCCATGTCACTCACCCTGGAGCACGTCAGCCGTACCGTCGAGGGCCAGACCTGGATCGACGATGCGTGCCTGAAATTCGAACCCGGATCCTTCAACGTTTTGCTCGGGCGCACGCTGTCCGGCAAAACCAGTCTGATGCGCCTGATGGCCGGTCTGGACAAGCCCGACAGCGGCCGCGTCCTGATGAACGGCGTCGATGTCACCCAACGCCCGGTACGTTTGCGCAACGTGTCGATGGTCTATCAGCAGTTCATCAATTACCCGACCATGACGGTGTTCGAGAACATCGCCTCGCCACTGCGTCAGGCCGGGATCTCCAACGAGCAGATCCAGAGCAAGGTGCTGGAAACCGCGAAGATGCTGCGCATCGAGAAGTTCTTGAAGCGCTACCCGCTGGAACTGTCCGGCGGCCAGCAGCAGCGCACCGCCATGGCCCGGGCGCTGGTCAAGGATGCCGAACTGATCCTGTTCGACGAGCCACTGGTCAACCTCGACTACAAGCTGCGCGAAGAGCTGCGCCAGGAAATGCGCGAGCTGTTCAAGGCGCGCCACACCATCGCCATCTACGCCACCACCGAGCCCAATGAAGCCCTGGCGCTGGGCGGCACCACGACCATCCTCCACGAAGGCCGGGTGATCCAGAGCGGTGTTTCGACTGAGGTCTACAACCAGCCGCAAACGGTGCTGGCGGCAGAGCTGTTCTCCGAGCCGCCAATCAACCTGATGCCCGGGCGGATTGCCGGCAACGAAGTGAGTTTCGCCAACTTCGTACACTTTCCGCTGAACGTCGACCTGCGTCCGGTGGGCGAGGGCGAGTTCCGTTTCGGCGTGCGCCCGAGCCACATCTCGCTGGTGCCGAGCAACGACGACGACCTGGAACTGGCGGTGACCGTCGAAGTGGCGGAGATCAGCGGTTCGGAAACCTTCCTGCATGTGCGCAACGAGCATTTCCTGCTGGTGCTGCATTTGCCCGGTGTTCACGAATACGACGTCGATGCGCCGATCCGCATTTACATCCCGACCCATAAACTGTTTGTGTTCGATGCGCAGGGCCGTCTGGTGCAGGCACCGGGCCGGCGTATCGCGAGGGTTGCCTGATGGCCGAAATCCGTTTGCAGCACCTCGCCCACAGCTATACCAGTACCCCGAGCGGGCCTGAGGATTACGCGATCCGCGAAATGGATCACATCTGGGAGCAGGGCGGCGCTTTCGCGCTGCTCGGGCCGTCGGGTTGTGGCAAGTCGACCTTGCTCAACATCATTTCCGGCCTGCTCAGCCCGTCCCAGGGCCATGTGCTGTTCGACGGCAAAGCGGTCAACGACCTGTCGCCGGAGCAGCGCAACATCGCCCAGGTTTTCCAGTTTCCGGTGGTCTACGACACCATGACCGTGTTCGACAACCTGGCCTTCCCCCTGCGCAATCAGGGCATGGCCGAGGCGAAGGTCCACAGCAAGGTGCAGGAAATCGCCGAAGTCCTCGACCTGCAGAATCTGCTGAGCAAGAAGGCGCGCAACCTCACCGCCGACGAAAAACAGAAAGTCTCCATGGGCCGTGGCCTGGTGCGCGACGACGTCTCGGCGATTCTCTTCGACGAACCGCTGACGGTGATCGACCCGCACCTGAAGTGGAAGCTGCGGCGCAAGCTCAAGCAAATCCACGAGCAGTTCAACATCACCATGGTCTACGTCACCCACGATCAACTGGAAGCCTCGACCTTCGCCGACAAGATCGCGGTGATGTACGGCGGCCAGATCGTTCAGTTCGGCACGCCACGGGAGTTGTTCGAGCGGCCGAGCCACACCTTCGTCGGCTACTTCATCGGCAGCCCCGGCATGAACCTGATCGACGTGGTGCCGCAACCGGGCGGGGTGGGTTTCGCCTCGACCCATTTGCCGTTGTCCGACGCCTTGCAGCGCCATATCGAACACGGCCAGTGGAAAAATCTGAAGGTCGGCATCCGCCCCGAGTTCATCCATGTGTGGGATGAACCCCTCGATGACGCCCTGCGCGCGCGGGTCGTTCATGTCGAAGACCTCGGCACCTACAAGATCATGACCCTGGATCTCGACGGCGCGGTGCTGAAAGTGCGTCTGGCCGAAGACAAACCGGTGCCCCAGGGCACGGCGTACATCAGTTTTCCGGCGCAGTGGCTGATGGTCTATGCCGATGAGTTCCTGCTCGATACCACCACCGACCCTGAGGAGCGGCCATGAACAAGGTGCAGAACAACAAGGCCTGGTGGCTGGTGTTGCCGGTGTTCCTGCTGGTGGCGTTCAGTGCGGTGATCCCGATGATGACCGTGGTCAACTATTCGGTGCAGGACATCTTCGACCAGTCCAGCCGCTACTTCGTCGGTGCCGACTGGTACAAGCAGGTGCTGCTCGATCCGCGTCTGCACGACTCGTTGCTGCGCCAGTTCATCTACTCGGCGTGTGTGCTGCTGATCGAAATCCCGCTGGGCATCGCCATTGCCCTGACCATGCCAACCAAGGGCCGCTGGTCGTCGGTGGTGCTGATCGTCCTGGCGATTCCGCTGCTGATTCCGTGGAACGTGGTCGGCACCATCTGGCAGATCTTCGGCCGCGCCGACATCGGGCTGCTCGGTTCGAGCCTCAATGCCCTGGGCATCAGCTACAACTACGCGGCCAACACCATGGACGCCTGGGTCACGGTGCTGGTGATGGACGTGTGGCACTGGACCTCGCTGGTGGCGCTGCTGTGTTTCTCCGGGCTGCGGGCGATTCCCGATGTGTATTACCAGGCGGCGCGGATCGACCGGGCCTCGAACTGGGCGGTGTTCCGCCACATTCAGTTGCCCAAGCTCAAGAGCGTGTTGCTGATCGCGGTGATGCTGCGCTTCATGGACAGCTTCATGATCTACACCGAGCCGTTCGTGCTCACCGGCGGCGGGCCGGGCAACTCCACGACCTTCCTGAGTCAGACCCTGACCCAGATGGCCGTAGGCCAATTCGACCTGGGACCGGCGGCGGCATTCTCGCTGGTGTACTTCCTGATCATCCTGCTGGTGTCGTGGCTGTTCTATACCGCCATGACCCACAACGATGCCAATCGCTGAGGCCCGGCCATGAACAAGAAAAAGCTGATTCTGCTGCTGGTCTACATCCTGTTCCTGCTGGTGCCGATCTACTGGCTGCTGAACATGTCCTTCAAGAGCAACACCGAAATCCTCGGCGGGCTGACGCTGTTTCCCCAGGACTTCACCTTGAAAAACTACAAGGTGATCTTCACCGATCCGAGCTGGTACACCGGTTATCTCAACTCGCTGTACTACGTCAGCCTGAACACGGTGATTTCCCTGAGCGTGGCGTTGCCGGCGGCCTACGCCTTTTCGCGCTATCGCTTTCTCGGTGACAAGCACCTGTTCTTCTGGCTGCTGACCAACCGCATGGCACCACCGGCGGTGTTCCTGCTGCCGTTCTTCCAGTTGTATTCGTCGATCGGCCTGTTCGACACGCACATCGCGGTGGCGTTGGCGCACTGTCTGTTCAACGTGCCGCTGGCGGTGTGGATTCTTGAAGGCTTCATGTCCGGCGTACCCAAGGAAATCGACGAAACCGCCTACATCGACGGCTACAGTTTTCCCAAGTTCTTCGTGAAGATTTTCATCCCGCTGATCGGCTCCGGCATCGGTGTGACGGCGTTCTTCTGCTTCATGTTTTCCTGGGTCGAACTGTTGCTGGCGCGCACGCTGACCTCGGTCAATGCCAAGCCGATCGCGGCGGTGATGACCCGCACGGTGTCGGCCTCCGGCATCGACTGGGGCGTACTGGCGGCGGCGGGGGTGTTGACCATCCTGCCGGGCATGCTGGTGATCTGGTTTGTTCGCAACCATGTGGCCAAGGGCTTTGCCCTGGGCCGGGTATGAGGAACTGATGATGGAATGGATGAGCTGGACCGTCCCCACGGCCGCGTTTTTTGGTGTCATCGGTTTGATCCTGGTGGGCATGACCACCTGGGAACTGCGTTCGCCGAGCGTGTTGCGGCGAGGTTTTCTTCCGATTGCCACCACCCGTGGCGATCGCTTGTTTATCGGTCTTCTCGGCAGCGCCTACCTGCATTTGCTGGTAATCGGCGTCACCGACTGGAGCATCTGGGTTGCGTTCGCGTTGTCCCTGGTGTGGCTGTTGGCTGTGATGCGTTGGGGCTAGTCGAATCGCTCGGCAATCTTGCTCCGAAAACCTAACAGGAGGTCTCTATGTTCGATAAGAAAAATAAGCTGCGACATAGCATTTCATTGGCAGCCATGCTGGCACTCAGCGGTTTGAGCGCGTCCGCCTGGGCTGATGCCTACGAAGACGCCGCAAAAAAATGGATCGGCAGTGAATTCAAACCGTCGACCCTGACGGCCGATCAGCAGCTCGAAGAATTGAAGTGGTTCATTAAGGCCGCCGAACCGTTTCGCGGCATGGAAATCAAGGTCGTTTCCGAGACCCTGACCACTCACGAATACGAGTCGAAAGTGCTGGCCAAGGCCTTCACCGAAATCACCGGAATCAAGCTCACCCACGACCTGCTGCAGGAAGGCGACGTGGTGGAAAAAATGCAGACGGTGATGCAGTCGGACAAGAACATCTATGACGGCTGGGTCAACGACTCCGACTTGATCGGTACGCACTTTCGCTACGGCAAGACCGAGTCGATCACCGACCTGATGGCCAACGAAGGCAAGAACTTCACCTCGCCGACCCTCGACATCAAGGACTTCATCGGCATCTCGTTCACCACCGCGCCGGACGGCAAGATCTACCAGTTGCCCGACCAGCAGTTCGCCAACCTGTACTGGTTCCGCGCCGACTGGTTCGAGCGTGCCGACCTGAAAGCCAAGTTCAAGGAAAAGTATGGCTATGATCTGGGCGTCCCGGTGAACTGGTCGGCCTATGAAGACATCGCCAAGTTCTTCAGCGAAGACGTCAAGGAAATCGACGGCAAGCGTGTCTACGGGCACATGGACTACGGCAAGAAAGACCCGTCCCTGGGCTGGCGCTTCACCGATGCCTGGTTCTCCATGGCCGGTGGCGGTGACAAAGGCTTGCCCAACGGCTTGCCGGTGGACGAGTGGGGCATTCGCGTCGAGGACTGTCACCCGGTCGGCTCCAGCGTGACCCGTGGTGGCGACACCAACGGTCCGGCGGCAGTCTTCGCCACACAGAAATACGTCGACTGGCTCAAGGCCTATGCGCCACCGGAAGCGGCGGGCATGACCTTCTCCGAATCCGGTCCGGTACCGTCCCAGGGCAATATCGCCCAGCAGATATTCTGGTACACCGCGTTCACCGCCGACATGACCAAACCGGGGCTGCCGGTGGTCAATGCCGACGGCACGCCGAAATGGCGGATGGCGCCGTCGCCGCGTGGCCCGTACTGGGAAGAGGGGATGAAGCTCGGTTATCAGGACGTGGGTTCGTGGACGTTCATGAAGTCGACGCCTGAGAAACAGAAACTTGCGGCCTGGCTGTATGCGCAGTTCGTGACCTCGAAAACCGTGTCGCTGAAGAAAACCATCGTCGGCCTGACGCCGATTCGCGAGTCGGACATCAACTCGCAAGCCATGACCGACCTGGCACCGAAACTCGGCGGGCTGGTCGAGTTCTACCGCAGCCCGGCCCGCGTGCAGTGGACGCCGACCGGCACCAACGTGCCGGACTATCCACGTCTGGCGCAGCTGTGGTGGAGCCACATCGCCGAGGCGGCCAGCGGCGAGAAGACTCCGCAGCAGGCCCTCGATGGCCTGGCCAAGGATCAGGACGCGATCATGACCCGTCTCGAGCGCTCCAAGGCCCAGGCCGTTTGCGCACCGAAAATGAACCCGGAACGCGATGCGCAATACTGGTTCGACCAACCGGGCGCGCCAAAACCGAAACTGGCCAACGAGAAGCCGAAAGGCGAGACCGTGAGCTACAACGAACTGCTCAAGTCGTGGGAGGCGGCGCGCAAGTAAGCGTTGATTGGGGATGATAAACGGCACCGTGAGGTGCCGTTTTTTTGTGCCTGTCTTGGCCGGCCCCTTCGCGAGCCAGTCTTTTAATAAACTTCTGCTGAACGACAAGCGCCGCATTACCTTGCCATCCTCAGCCGATAAAACTGAAACAACTCAGTCTGCCCCGGTCGCGCCGCGACGCTGGATTCCAGTCGCAGGCCGAGCCGGGCCGCCAGCCAGTTGACGGCTAGCAACACCGGGGAGTGACCAAACACAAGTACCGTCCCGCCCGGTTCGACACAACCGATCAGGGATTCAAAGATTGTGTGGGCCTGCTGCCGTGTCAGCACCTCGGCATTCAGAAAACGCAGTATCAGCACATCGCAACGAACACCGCTGGTGTAGGCATCGCCGGCATCGAGCAGACGAAACTCGACTGGGGTTGCTGCATGCCAGTGCTTGGCATGTTCGATCATCGAAGCCGAGCGGTCCGTGCCCAGAAAGCGGCAGTCGGGCAGTGAGTGGGCCAGATGAGCGATGAACCTGCCCGTCGAGCAGGCCGGGTCATAAATCAATGCGCCGGCTGCGACAGTTGTCTGCAACAACCCGGCGCAATGCTCGCGCAAGTGCTGTTCTTGCGCATCCAGTTGCACCGCGAGGCCGTCATGGCAGTGCCAGAACCGGGGCGGGCAAACGGCTTCCTGGCCATCGGCGTCCAGCAACGGAAAGGGAAACTGGATTTCACTGTCAGGCCCTGCCAGCGCGCTTGCGAAGAACGCTGCTTTTGCCTCGGGCGAAACAGGGCGAAAGCAGATCGACAGGCCTTCGTTACTCCACTGCGATTGAACATGCGGCCCCAGCAGCATTGTGGGTTTGAGCACGCTGCTCGCTTGCCAGCGCTGGTGTCGATCCAGTTGCAGGACTTTGCGGCCAACCCAGGTGCGCCCATCCATGCACAGAAAAAACAGGTGATGAAGACCATTGCCCGGTGGTTCGACAAAGTAGCCGAAAGCCCCGGCCGTAAGGATGTGGGGAGACAGGTCACGGGCCAGCGTCAGTTCCCGGAGGTGGTCGATTTCCATGAACGGCTGGCTCATGCGACGCTCCTCTGCAGGCGGCGACCACGGGTCTGCGGGATGACCACGTTACCGCCAGAGACCACGAAGAAGCGTTCCAGTCCGGGGATCACCACGTTCAGCAGGGTTGTACCGAGTCGGGTTCGTTCCAGGATCGTCGCCCCCACTGTACGACCGTGACTCCGCACGTCTTGCAGCAGACGATAGACCTGCTCCTCCACCGGCAAGTCTTCGCTGCTATCGGGCAGTCTCACCTCATGTTGCGGGCACCGATCCAGCAAGACTCGCGGATCGAACCGGGCACAACGCAGCAGGCGCGGGAATGGCTGCAGGTGGCGCAGGGCGTTGTCCAGGGTTTGCCGATATTCCGGCTCTGCGGCAGCGAGCCGCAATTGCACCAGTTCGCTGAGCGCACGCCATGCAGCATGGCGTGCGTCAAGGGAGCAACCGCTGCCGAACACCCTTGGATGAGCGCCAGAGGCTGCCGAGAACGCCAGAAAGGTGCGTGCCAGGAATTCGCTGCTGATTTCCACCAGCACGATTTCGCTGCCGATTTCCTTCTCGGCGTCGGTCCACAATCGCCCCAGGCTGTCATCCTCATGCGGGCGCGCGACCCGTCGCAGGGGCGGGTGGTGTTCGTAGTAAAAATGCCTGAGCAGAAACAGCGACACGGCATCGCGCTCGATGCACTCGTTGGCCCCATGCAGCAGCGCTTCTTGGTAACTGGCGCCAATGGCGGTGCCGCTGTTGCTCGCGTAACGCTGCACGGCGCGATAGTCCACGGTGTCCTGTGGCAGGCGCGGAGGTGAACAGTTCGGTGCGATCAATGCCACCGGATAGGAAAAGATGTCGTGCCACAGCGGGCAGATGTAGGTTCGACAAGCGATGCGTGCGTCGGGCTGGGCGGTCATCCGTTGCAGCAGCGAGTCGTCGGCAAACATCGGCGTGTCGGTGAAATAGTGTGCCGCCTCGTAGTGGATATCGCGCGTACACAACGAGTCTGTCCAATAGTGTTCGAGTGCTTCGTAAAGTGCGCCCAAACGTGCCTGACCCGCATAGCCTTTGCCGGCACCACGGGCCAGTCGATTGTCGCTGCCGTGAAGGCTGGCTTGCACGGCTAGTACCTTGCTGCCGAGTGTGCGGGTCGTCGCCGTCAGACCGAGGCGCGAAAGCTCGGCGCGAATCCGTTGCTCCGCCTGATGTGCCGTCAGCTCGCGCTCGGCGATCCTTGTCTTGTCCATGAGTCCCTTCCTGTAAAGCCAACGGGGGCGCGAGGCCCCCGTTGTGCTTGTCACTCGACGGTCAGTTCCGCCAGCTCTTCCTCACTCAGTTGCAGCGCTTCGATCTGCTCGGACGAGGGGATTTCCTGTTCGTCGAGGTCATCGAGGTGGTTACCGTTCCAGCTACCCATGTATCCCATTGGTGCGTTCCTTCTAGATGGTTGTTGGTGTGCGCCGTTTTCAGCACGAGCCGAATCTAAAAGCGCTGCGTCGTCGGGGTCAAAAGTGTCCGGAGGTTTCCGCACGCGGCTTTTGCCTGTGTCGAAATACGTACTGGCAAACCGTGAATTGACGATCTCGAACAGCCGGGTGCGCTTGCTCGCGATCAGGCTGAACACCCCATGAAAAGCGCTTTTCAGGGGAGTGATGAAGAGCAGAGGTATCAGCCGGGATGCGGCCCGATCGCCACTCGCTGGAGCGGAACGATTAACCGCAGGCCGGGTTTTGTTTCCCCGGCGCGTCAGATATTTCAGCAGAAGGTTGCCGCACAATCGCACCGATGGACTTGTTCACTCTCCATCGGAGCCATTGCGCGGTGACTTTTCCTATAATGATCAAGCACTCGCTACGCCGTGTTTTCAGGTTTTAGGGAACGCCAGTCTGAACACGGTCATCTCGCCCGGCTGACTTTCAACCTGCGCGACACCTTTGTGCAGGCTCATGATCGAACGGACGATGGCCAGCCCCAGCCCGGTGCTGCCTTGCGAACGGGTACGGCTGCTGTCGACCCGGTAGAAGCGGTCGAACAGATGTGGCAGGTGCTGCGCCTCGATACCGACGCCGGGATTGCTGACAAACAGTGAAACCTGGGTGGCTCCGGATTCGATTATCAGCGACACCGTATTCCCCGGCGGACAGTGGCGCAGGGCATTGGACAGCAGGTTCGAGATCGCCCGCTGGATCATCAGACGATCCCCGGACACCTGCGCACTGCCGACCACACTCAGACGGATCTGCTTGTCCTGTGCCGACAGGGCGAACAGCTCGACCACTTTCAATACTTCATCTTCCAGGGTAATCGACTCGAAAGGCGCATGGGCCGTCGGGTGGCTGGCCTGGGCCAGAAACAGCATGTCCGAGACGATCCGCGCGACCCGCTCAAGCTCTTCGATGCACGACACCAGTACGTTTTTGTATTCCTCGGTCGTGCGCTCCCGGGACAGCGTCACCTGCGCCTTGCCCATCAGGTTGTTGATCGGCGTGCGCAGTTCATGGGCCAGGTCGTCGGAGAACTGCGACAGTTGCTGCACCCCCGCATCCAGGCGATGCAGCATGACGTTGATGCCCAGCGCCAGTTCGCTGAGTTCCTGAGGCATGTTCACCGCTGACAGGCGATGGTCGAGGTCCTGGGTGGTGACCCGCGCTGCAACTTTGCGGAATTCGCGCAGCGGCGCCAGCCCTCGCTGCACGGCGCCCCAGGCACTGAGGCCGATGAAAATCAGCAGCAACGGCAGCGCCAGCAGGGTCGAGCGCAAATAGGCGCTGAGCAGCGCCTGATCGTGGGCATTGTCGGTCGACAGCAGCACCGGCACGCGGGTCCCGTCCTTGAGGCGGATCAGCCTCGACGCGGTGAGGAATTTCGTGCCCTCGGTGTCGGTATTGCTGGTGTAGGCCAGTTGTTCGGTGGTCGCCCGTATGGCTTTCAGTTCCAGACGCGGGTCACTCATGCCCGTGCCGGACTTGAGCAGCGGCGTGCGCAAATTGTCCTGGTCGTAAATGGTCAGCGTGAGGTTGTCGTGGCCCATGACCTGATCGAGCAGAATGTGCGGTTTGGTGCGGATTTCACTGGCATCGGCGTACAGCTTCAGGCTGTGTTCGACCTGCTCGATCTTTTTCTCAAGGCTGTCTCTGGAGAGTGCGTTCAGCTCATGAGTCAGGGCGAAATAAGCGAGGATCGCCACGAACACCACCAGCAGCGCGCCGAGAATGCTCACCGTCAGACCCAGGCGCAGGGACAGGCTGGCCGGCTTCATTCCCGTGCCTCCAGCACATAACCGACGCCGCGCAGGGTGTGGATCAGTTTGTGTTCGAACGGGTCGTCGATCTTGGCCCGCAGACGCCGGATCGAGACTTCGACCACGTTGGTGTCGCAGTCGAAGTTCATGTCCCATACCAGCGAGATGATCTGGGTGCGGGTCAGCACCTCGCCGGACTGGCGCATCAGCAGGTGCAGCAGGGCGAATTCCTTGGTGGTCAGGTCGATGCGTTGCTCGCCGCGAAACGCCCGGTGCCGCCCCGGATCGAGCTCCAGATCGGCGACCTTGAGCACCTGCGGCACCGGTATGTTTTCGCTGCGGCGCATCAGTGTGCGCACCCGCGCCAGCAGTTCCGGAAACTCGAACGGCTTGACCAGATAATCGTCGGCGCCCAGATCCAGACCACGGATCTTGTCGGCCAGACGCCCGCGTGCGGTGAGCATCATGACCCGGGTCGAGTGGGTACGGCGCAACTGTTCCAGCACGGCCCAGCCATCCAGTTCCGGCAGGTTCACGTCGAGGATGATCAGGTCGTAGACCTGCTGGCGGGCCAGATGCAGGCCATCGGCACCGGTTGCCGCGCGGTCAACGATATAACCACTTTCCGTCAATCCCTGATGCAAGTATTCGGCAGTTTTAAGCTCGTCCTCGACGACAAGGATTCGCATGATTTATCACCACTTTATTTAATAGTTACGTAATTAAGAGGGGCGGAAAAGTTGTTGGTTTTGTAAGGTCTTCCGGAGGTTATTCAATAACTGGCAAGCGATTTTAAAGTTGCCGGATCATGCAGGTTCTTCACTTGGGTGACATGCACGGTAAAGGCTGTAGTGGCTACAGAGTCAAACGAATACTCGAAATGAGCGGCTCTAAACTGGCTTTCTGCGACAGCCTGTCGCAGAAAATCATGCGTATGATTTTCAACTTCACGGCAGCTCGGTTGGGGCAAGTGCTGTTCGGCAGATAATCCCGAGTATTTGTTTCGATGTATTGCTGAAATTGCTCGAGCACTTCGAATGCTAGAGCAAAACAACTTGCTGTAACCGTGGATAACGGATTTGTAATGTTCCAGTCACCTTGTCGATAAGTTCAAAACCCTACCGTGGCGCAATCGACATTTCTTGATTTAAAAAGGAAGTATTCAATTGCCCGGTCCAAGAGAACTGACGGCACGATCACGCCTGAAAAACACACTGTGGATGCTGAGCACCACGGGGCTTTTGTGGTGCACCGGTTCTGCTTTTGCCGCCGCCCCGCCAACCTCGGTGGCGACATTGAGCCTCGAACAGGCGCTGCAAACGGCGTTTGCCGGCAACCCCGAACTCGCGGCCGCGCAGTGGGAAATCGGCATTGCCGAGGGGGAGCGAAAACAGGCCGGTCTGATGCCCAACCCCGAGGTGTCGTGGGAGGCGGAAGACACCCGGCGCGATTCACGCACCACCACGCTGACGCTCAGCCAGCCGATCGAGCTGGGTGGCAAGCGCGGAGCGCGGATTGAGGTCGCCAGTCGCGGACAGGATGCCGCCGCGATCGAACTGGAGCGCAAGCGCAATGCCTTGCGCGCGGACGTGATCCAGGCGTTCTCCGGCGCCCAAACGGCGCAGCAACGGTTGCTGTTGTCACGCCAGTCGCAGGCCCTGGCCGAACAGGGCCTGCGGGTGGCGCAGGGGCGTATCGAGGCGGGCAAGTCGTCGCCGGTGGAAGGCACACGTGCGCAAGTGCAGCTTTCGGAGGTGCGTCTGGAGCTGAGCCGGGCCGAGCGTGATCAGGCCAATGCCTATCAGCAACTGGCACAGGTCATGGGGGCGCCGCTGTCGACCTCGGTCAATGTGCAAAGCGCCGCGCAAGGTTTGCCGGCGGTGCCGCCTTCGAGCCGTTTGCTTGAGCGGTTGAATGACACCGCCGAGCTGCGTCTGGCGAAGCTGCAGATCGACCAGCGTGAAGCTTCGCTGGGCCTAGAGAAGGCGCAGCGGATTCCCGATCTCACCGTGAGCGTCGGCAGCCAGTACAGCGAAACCGAGCGCGAGCGGGTCAATGTGGTCGGGCTGTCGATGCCGATTCCGTTGTTCAACCGCAATCAGGGCAATGTACTGGCCGCCGCCCGCCGTACCGATCAGGCGCGGGATCTGCGCAACGCCACCGAGCTGCGTTTGCGCACGGAAACCCAGACCGCCCTGGCGCAATGGCAGACCGCCAACGGCGAAGCCGAAGCGTTCAACCGGACCATCCTGCCCGCCGCGCAACGTGCGGTCGACAGCGCCACCCGTGGTTTCGAAATGGGCAAGTTCGGCTTCCTCGATGTACTCGACGCCCAGCGCACCTTGATCAGCGCGCGCACCCAATACATTCAGGCGGTTGCCGAGGCGACCGACGCGCGGGCGCGCATCGAACGTATTTTCGGCGACCTCGACGTCCGCCCTTGAACCCTGTTTTTTCAATCACTGCGCGATGGCTCGGCGCAGAGGAGTTCCCATGGATAAAAAATTGATGGTTGTCGCCGTGGCGACGTTGGCGTTGGGTATTGGCATCGGTTCGATGTGGACGGCGGACTCGTCCATCGACGCCCACGCCGATGAAGCGGCGGAGCACGCCGACCATGCCGAGCACGCCGAAGAAGGCGCCGCTCAGGAAGAACACGCCGAAGAAGGGCAGGTGACCCTGAGCGCCGAACAGATCGCGGTGGCGGGTATCCAGTTGGCCGAATCGCGGGCGCAGAGCATCAGTCTCGGTCTGCCGTTCCCCGGTGAAGTGCGTTTCGACGAGGATCGCACCGCCCATGTGGTGCCGCGGGTGCCCGGTGTGGTCGAGTCGGTGCCGGTCAATCTCGGGCAGTCGGTGAAGAAGGGCCAGTTGCTGGCGGTGATCGCCAGCCAGCAGATTTCCGATCAGCGCAGCGAGCAGGCGGCCGCACAACGACGTCTGGCTCTGGCGCGAACCACTTATGAACGCGAGAAAAAACTGTGGCAGGACAAGATTTCCGCCGAGCAGGATTTCCTTCAGGCCCGCCAGGCGCTGGAAGAAGCGGAAATTGCCCTGAGCAATGCCCGGCAGAAAATCAGCGTGCTCAGCGGCAGCGTGGTCGCCACCGGTGGCAATCGCTATGAGTTGCGCGCGCCGTTCGACGGCGTGGTGGTGGAGAAGCATCTGACGCCGGGGGAAGTGGTCGATGAAACCAGCAATGCCTTCACCCTTTCGGACCTGTCCAGGGTGTGGGTGACCTTCGGTGTTTCGCCCAAGGACCTGACCCGGGTGCAGGTGGGCAAACCGGTGACGATCAGTGCCCCGGAACTGAACGCCGAGGTTGTCGGCAGCGTGGCTTACGTTGGCAGTCTGCTCGGTGAGCAGACGCGTACCGCCACCGTGCGCGTGACCCTGGAAAATCCGCAAGGCGCCTGGCGCCCGGGGTTGTTCGTCACTGCGCTGGTTGCCACTGACAGCCGCCAGGCCAGGGTCGCCGTGCCGGAAACCGCGATCCAGACCGTCGAGGACAAACCCACGGTTTTCGTGCGCACCGAGGGCGGCTTCAAGGCGCAGGCGGTGGAGCTGGGCAGTCGCGCGGCGGGGCAGGTGGAAGTCACCCAGGGGCTGGAGGCGGGCGTGCAAGTCGCCACGGCCGGCAGCTTCGTTCTCAAATCGGAATTGGGCAAGGCCTCGGCCGAACATGCGCATTAAAAGACGCCTACCGATCCGCCTCTCGACGAGAAAATCCTCATGTTCGAACGCCTGATCCAGTTTGCCATCGAGCAACGCATCATCGTGCTGCTCGCCGTTTTGCTCATGGCCGGCCTCGGTATCGCCAGTTATCAAAAGCTGCCGATCGACGCTGTGCCCGATATCACCAACGTCCAGGTGCAGATCAACACCGGTGCCGCCGGGTTCTCGCCGCTGGAAACCGAGCAGCGCATCACTTTCCCGATCGAAACCGCCATGGCCGGCCTGCCGGCGCTGGAGCAGACCCGTTCGCTGTCGCGTTCGGGGCTGTCCCAGGTCACGGTGATCTTCAAGGACGGCACCGACCTGTTCTTCGCCCGGCAATTGGTCAACGAACGCTTGCAGATCGCCAGGGAGCAGTTGCCCGAAGGCACGGAAGCGGTGATGGGGCCGATTTCCACCGGGCTCGGGGAAATTTTCCTGTGGACCGTGGAAGCCCGGGACGGTGCGCTCAAGGATGACGGCACGGCTTACACGCCGACCGATCTGCGGGTGATTCAGGACTGGATCATCAAGCCGCAATTGCGCAACGTCCCCGGTGTGGCCGAGATCAACACCATTGGTGGTTTCGCCAAGGAATACCAGATTGCCCCCGATCCGAAGAAACTCGCGGCCTACAAACTGACCCTCACTGATCTGGTGACGGCGCTGGAGCGCAACAACGCCAACGTCGGCGCCGGTTACATCGAGCGCAGCGGCGAGCAGTTGCTGATCCGCGCGCCGGGCCAGGTGGCGAGTACCGAGGACATCGCCAATATAGTCATGGCCAATGTCGATGGCACGCCGATCCGGATCAAGAACGTCGCGAGTGTCGACGTCGGTCGTGAACTGCGCAGCGGCGCGGCCACGGAAAACGGTCGCGAAGTGGTGCTCGGCACGGTGTTCATGCTAATCGGCGAGAACAGCCGCACGGTTTCCCAGGCGGTGGCGGCCAGACTGGAACAGATCAACCGCTCGTTGCCCAAGGGCGTGGTCGCCGTGGCGGTGTACGACCGCACGCATCTGGTGGACAAGGCCATCGCCACCGTGAAGAAGAACCTGGTCGAAGGCGCGATCCTGGTGATCGCGATTCTGTTCCTGTTCCTCGGCAACATCCGCGCGGCACTGATTACCGCGATGGTGATTCCGCTGTCGATGCTGTTCACTTTCACCGGCATGTTCAGCAATAAGGTCAGCGCCAACCTGATGAGCCTTGGTGCGCTCGATTTCGGCATCATCGTCGACGGCGCGGTGGTGATCGTCGAAAACACCCTGCGCCGACTGGCCCATGCGCAGCAGCATCACGGGCGACTGCTGACCCGCTCCGAGCGTTTCCATGAAGTGTTTGCGGCGGCCAAAGAGGCGCGGCGACCCCTGATTTTCGGCCAGTTGATCATCATGGTCGTGTACTTGCCGATCTTCGCCCTGACCGGCGTTGAGGGAAAAATGTTCCATCCGATGGCCTTCACCGTGGTGATCGCATTGCTCGGCGCCATGCTGTTGTCGGTGACGTTCGTGCCGGCGGCCATCGCGCTGTTCGTGACCGGCAAGGTCAAGGAAGAGGAGGGCGCGGTCATGCGTGGCGCGCGTCGGGTGTATGCGCCGGCGCTGGCCTGGGTGATGAGCCATCGCACCCTGGCGGTGGGCATGGCGCTGGGCGTGGTGGCGCTCAGCGGGGTGCTGACCAGCCGCATGGGCAGCGAATTTGTGCCGAGCCTCAGCGAGGGCGACTTTGCCTTGCAAGCCCTGCGCGTGCCGGGCACCAGCCTGTCGCAATCGGTGGATATGCAGCAGCGTCTGGAAACCCTGATCCTCGGCAAAGTGCCGGAAGTCGAGCGGGTGTTCGCTCGTACCGGCACCGCCGAAATCGCGTCCGACCCGATGCCGCCGAACATCTCCGACAGCTACGTGATGCTCAAACCGAAGGAGCAATGGCCGGATCCTGGCAAATCACGCGAGACCCTGATGGCCGAACTGCAACAGGCCGCTGCGACGCTGCCAGGCAGCAACTATGAACTGTCGCAGCCGATCCAGTTGCGCTTCAACGAACTGATCTCCGGTGTGCGCAGTGATGTGGCGGTCAAGGTATTTGGCGACGACATGGACGTGCTCAATGCCACCGCGGCGAAGATCGCCACGGCCCTGCAAAAGGTCAACGGTGCTTCCGAAGTGAAGGTCGAGCAGACCACTGGCCTGCCGGTGCTGACCATCAACATCGACCGCGACAAGGCGGCGCGTTACGGACTCAACGTCGGTGATGTGCAGGACACCATCGCCGTCGCGGTGGGTGGTCGCCAGGCGGGGACGATGTACGAGGGCGACCGGCGTTTCGACATGGTGGTACGCCTCTCCGATGCCATGCGCAAGGACATCGAAGGCCTGTCGGCGCTGCTGATTCCGGTGCCGGCGCCGCTCAATGGCAATGCCGGGCAAATCGGTTTTATCGCCCTCAAGGAAGTTGCCAGCCTCGATCTGGTGCTGGGGCCGAATCAGGTCAGCCGGGAGAACGGCAAGCGTCTGGTGATCGTCAGCGCCAACGTGCGCGGGCGGGACATCGGCTCGTTTGTCGCCGAGGCGGGCGAGGTGATCGAGCGTGATGTGCAGGTGCCAGCGGGGTACTGGACCAGTTGGGGCGGGCAGTTCGAGCAACTGCAATCGGCGGCCAAGCGCTTGCAGATTGTGGTGCCGGTAGCGCTGCTGCTGGTGTTCGGCCTGCTGTTCATGATGTTCAACAACATGAAGGACGGCTTGCTGGTGTTCACCGGGATTCCGTTTGCGCTGACCGGCGGGGTCATGGCGTTGTGGCTGCGCGATATCCCATTGTCGATTTCGGCGGGTGTCGGCTTTATTGCGCTGTCCGGCGTGGCGGTGCTCAACGGCCTGGTGATGATCGCGTTCATCCGCAATCTGCGCGAGGAGGGGCGTTCACTGACGGAGGCGATCAATGTCGGGGCGTTGACCCGATTGCGGCCGGTGTTGATGACCGCACTGGTGGCGTCGCTGGGCTTCATTCCGATGGCCCTGGCGACCGGCACCGGCGCGGAGGTGCAGCGACCGCTGGCGACGGTGGTGATTGGCGGAATCCTGTCCTCGACCATCCTCACGTTGCTGATACTGCCGGCGCTGTATCAACTGGCGCATCGCCGGGACGAGGAATCGCCCACTGCTGGCTAGTCACTTTTTGCCTCAACAACAGGCCCGCAATTGCGGGCCTTTCTACATAACGGATATGTAATTTCGGCGCCACCGTCACGAAAGGTTCGGATTGTTACCTTGATCCCGTCAGTTACTTAAACGAGGAATCAAAGATGAAATTTGCACAGAAGGGTGCGTTTGCCGTGGCGCTGGTGATGTCTTCCCTGGCGTTGGCCGAAGGCGGTGGTGACCGCACTTTCGACAGAATGATGGCCGCCAACGACCGCTCGATGGAGGTGTTTGCCGCCAGGGAAAAGGCCAGTGATCCCGTCGTCGTGAACGACAAGAAGGACGACAAGACCCAAGACTTGTAAGTGTGTTGCCACGAATGAGCCCGTCATCGCGCATCGATGGTGGGCTTTTTTTTGAGTCGTGTTTTGAAGGAGACGAATATGAAAACTCTCAAGTGGATGGCGTTCACCGGTGTCATGGCGATGTCCTTGAATGCGTTGGCCGAAGGCGGTGGTGACAGAACGTTTGACCGGGCGCTCAGCGCCAACACCAAAGCCATGGAGCAGTACGCGGCCAGTCAGGGCAAAGCGGTGCCGGTGGTCAAGGAATACACCTACGGAATGAAACTGGATGTGGTGAAAGTGGTGAGCGTTGTCCGGCCGAAAAATGAATGCGCTGTCGTGCCGGCTGCGATGACTTATGAAGACTCGCAAGGGCAGCTCAATACCGTTACGTACAGCGTGATGGGGAACTGTCGCCAGCAGGGCGGATAAGGGGAGTCCCCGCTGCCGCGCCCGGTTCACGTTCAGTGAGTCGGGCTTTTTTTCATGCATAAAAAAGGCGCCCCGAAGGACGCCAAAGGATTCACCTCTTACCAAAGGAGCAAGGAGCTTCTAAAGGTGAATTTGCATCAACCGCCTCATCAGAGAATCGCCAGCGGATACTCGACAATCACCCGAACCTCATCCAGATCCGACTCGAACGCCGTGGCCCGGGTGGTGGCCTGGCGCAGGCGCAGGGACAGGTCTTTCAGCGATCCGCTCTGCACCACGTATTTGACTTCGATATCCCGCTCCCAGCGTTTCTGGTCGGTCAGCGGATTGCCGGCGGCATCGCGGCGCATGTACACAGCGTTGGCGTTGGAGTAGTCGGCATCGGTGCCCCGGGCATAACGGGTCATGAACGACAGGCCGGGCACGCCATAGCTGCTCATGTCGAGGTCATAACGCACCATCCACGAACGTTCCTTGGGTGAGTTGAAATCGCTGTACTGGATCGAGTTGTCGAGGAAGATCGAGTCGGACTGGCGCAGGTAATCGAAGTCGTCATTGCCGTTGTTGCGCTGGTGGGAGAGGGCGACCGAGTGTGCGCCGAACTTCACGCCAACCCGGCCGCTCCAGATGTTGTTGTCGAACTCGCCGAGCAATTGTTTGCCTTCGTCGACCGCCTTGTAGTAATTCAGGCCGCCGAACAGCGACAGGTCATCTGCCAGCGGATAGGTCCACGCGGTGCCGGCGTAGTACTGGTTCCAGGCATCCTTGAGACGACTGGAGTACAGACTGAAACTGAGATTCTTGTTCAACGCATAGTCGCCACCGCCATAAGCGATCCAAGGCGAGTTGACCGGGCCGGCGTAGAAGGTCGCGAAGTTGTCGCGCATGTCGCTGGACACCGGTTGGCTCATCGCATGCAATCGGCCGCCCTGGATCGACAGGCCTTCGATGCTGGTGTTGCTCGCCGTCACACCGCGAAAGCTTTCCGGCAGCAGTCGTGAATCGCCTGCCGCGACCACCGGGTTGGCGGGGAACACGTCGCCGACTTTCACCACCGTATCGAAAGCCCGCACTTTGGCGGCGCCACCGACTTTGGTGTATTCGTCCCGCGCCTGGCCGTCGCCGTTGACCGGCAACACATCGAACGAACTGCGACCGCCGTTGCGACCGTCACCGGTGTCGAGTTTCAAGCCGATCATCGCAAACGCATCGACCCCGACGCCGACGGTGCCCTGGGTAAATCCGGATTCGAACTTGCCGATCACCCCGTGAGCCCAGGCTTCGGAATAACCATTGCCGGTGGGACTGGACTGACCGTTGCGGTGATCACGATTGAAGTAGAAGTTGCGATTGAGCACCGTCAGGCTGCTGCCTTCGACAAAGCCCTCGGCTTTTTCCTGCGCAACCACCATGGACGGCCCGGCACCGACAACCACCGCTAAAGTGGCCATCGACATTCTTGAATTGTTAACCATCAATCACTCCTTGGGTTCGGCAGAACGGGAACGTGCTTCGGCGTGGTTTTATTGTTCGACAGGCAGAGGCCCGCCGGCATGGTCGCCGGATGACATCGTTGCAGGCGGCGGATAACGCCAAGGTGATGGGGGAATTACAATTTCGTCATATGGATGGAGTGGAACTGGTGAAGGGGAAACAATGAAACGGTTAATTCATGGGCTGCTTTTGCTGAGCCTTTCGCTACTCTCGATGGGAGCAAGGGCAGAGTTCGTCTGCGAGGATTTCCTCGCGAAGATCGGTGCCAAACCTGAGTTCGTGAAGTTTGTGCAGTGCTCTCAAGATACCGAGCGGCAGGGAAAACCTCTGGTCGCCCTCTACCATGTGCCCGGTCCCGACGCTGCCAATGCCGAGCACTACCTGAACCAGCGTTTTGGCCTGCCTCCACTCAAGCGCTACTGCTGCATCTGGGAGTCTTCATCCTTCTTTTATCGAGACCGGAAAACGGGCGTCGGATACGAGTTGGCTATGGCTTCCGAGGAAACCCTTGTACACGAACGCGAATCGTGGCCAGCCATCGGGTCTTTCTACATCAATGTGTTGGTTTATACCGAGGAGCCTTGATAGAGCGGAGGCATGGACGTTCGTCTGTTTTGGCGTCGACTCGTTGTCCGCGCGTTTTTCTCAAAGTATTGCGGACGACTATTCCCATAAAAACAAAAACGGCACCCGAAGGTGCCGTTTCTGTTTGTAGCCGAATGTCGCTGTGCGATCAGCCCGCCAGGCCCGACTGCTGGACCAGGGTCAGCAGCGGTTGTGGGTAGACGCCGAGGAAGAACGCGACTACCGCAATCGCCAGCAGCATCACGCCGCCTGCCTTCTGTTCCCAGTGCAGCTGGGCGTCGTGGCGGCGCAGGTTCGGTTCGATCAGGTACAGGGTGACCATCACGCGCAGGTAGTAGAACACGCCGATGGCGCTGCCCAGGACCAGCGAACCGACCAGCCACCATTGGTGCGATTCGACACCGGTGGCGATGATGTAGAACTTGCCGATGAAGCCGGCGGTCAGCGGGATGCCGGCCAGGGACAGCATCATTACGGTCAGTACGGCAGTCAGGTACGGACGGCGCCAGAACAGGCCGCGATACTCGTACAGGGCGTCCGCGTCACGGCCGTTGTACGGCGAGGACATCAGAGTGATCACGCCGAAGGCGCCGAGGCTGGTGATCACGTAGGTGACCAGGTACACGCCGATGGCTTCCACCGCCAGACCCTTGCTCGCCACCAGCGCGATCAGCAGGTAGCCGAAGTGCGCGATGGACGAGTAACCGAGCAGACGCTTGAGGTTGCTCTGGGTCAGGGCCAGCAGGTTACCGAACAGGATCGAGGCGATGGCGATGATGGTCAGCACGTTGCTCAGCACGCCACTGCTGGCGGCAGGGGAGATCTGGAACAGACGCACCATCACGGCAAACACGGCGACTTTCGAAGCGGTGGCGAGGAACGCGGCGACTGGCGCCGGAGCACCTTCGTACACGTCCGGCGTCCACAGGTGGAACGGCACCAGCGACAGTTTGAACGCCAGACCGATCAGCATCATGCCCAGGCCCAGTTGTGCCAGCGAGCTTGGCAGGCCGGTGGCCGCCAGGGCCTGGCCGATGCCGACGAAGCTCAGCGAACCGGCGTCTGCGTACAGCAGGGCCATACCGAACAGCAGGAACGCGGAACCGGCCGCCGACAGCACCATGTACTTGATGCCGGCTTCCAGCGAACGCTTGTTGAAGAAGGCGTAGGCCACCAGACCGTAGACCGGCACCGACAGCAGTTCCAGACCGATGAACAAACCGGCCAGGTGCTGTGCGCTGACCAGAACCAGGCCACCGGCGGCGGCCATCAGGATCAGCAGGTACAGTTCTTCACGGTTGCCCGGGTAACCCGAACCGCCATCACCCAGGTAGGCGTGGGCGAGGGTGACGCAGGCGAGGGTGGCGACCAGGATCAGCGCCATGTACAGGCAGGCGAAGGTGTCGATCTGCAGCAGCGGGGTCACGGCCAGAGGCGCGACTTTCAGTGCCGGCAGGATCGACAGCAAGGCCAGGTTCAGACCTGCCACCGAAATCAGGAAGGTCTGCGAGTGGTTGCGGCGCCAGGCGATTGCCAGCATCACCACGATAATGGTGAGGCTGGTGATCAACAGTGGCGCAAGCGCAATAAAGTGTTGGATCGTGAATTCCATAGCGCTCTTACCGGGCCGAAGCGAGTTGAGTGAAGGCGGTGCCGAGCCACTGCTGCACGCCATGCATCGTGGCGGCAGAGGTGTCGAGGAACGGTTGCGGGTAGACGCCGAGGTAAATCAGCAGGCCCGCGAGGCCCAGCACCATGATCAGTTCGCGACCGTCCATGCCGTGCAGGATCGAATCCGATTTGGACGGACCGAAGTACGCGCGGTGGATCATGATCAGCGAGTAGACCGAACCGAACACCAGGCCGGAAGTCGCGATAGCGGTGATCCATGGCGCGCTGGCGAAGGTGCCGATCAGGATCAGGAACTCGCCGACGAAGTTACCGGTGCCCGGCAGACCCAGGGACGCAGCTGCGAAGAACAGGCTGATGGCCGGCAGGTAAGCGATACGCGACCACAGACCGCCCATCTCACGCATGTCACGCGTGTGCAGACGCTCGTACAACTGACCGCTGAGGATAAACAGTGCCGCCGCCGACAGACCGTGAGCCAGCATCTGGATCACTGCACCTTGCAGCGCCAGTTGGCTGCCGGAGTAGATGCCGATCAACACGAAGCCCATGTGGGAAACGGAAGAGAAGGCGATCAGACGCTTGATGTCGGTTTGCGCGAACGCCAGGAACGCACCGTAGAAGATCCCGATCAGACCGAGGGTCATGGCGATCGGCGCGAACTCGGCCGACGCGTTCGGGAACAGCGGCAGGGCGAAACGCAGCAGACCGTAGGCCGCAGTTTTCAGCAGGATACCGGCGAGGTCGACGGAACCGGCGGTCGGCGCCTGGGCGTGAGCGTCAGGCAGCCACGAGTGGAATGGCACCACCGGCAGCTTGACCGCGAAGGCGATGAAGAAACCGAGCATCAGGATGTACTCGGTGGTCGTCGACATCTTGGTCTTCAGCAGGTCGGCGTAGTTGAAGGTGATCACGCCGGTGCTGTTGTAGTTGACCAGCACCAGACCGAGGATCGCCACCAGCATGATCAGGCCGGAAGCCTGAGTGAAGATGAAGAACTTGGTCGCTGCGTAGATCCGGGTTTTCTTGCCGTCCGAAGAACTGTGACCCCAGAGCGCGATGAGGAAGTACATCGGCACCAGCATCATTTCCCAGAAGAAGAAGAACATGAACAGGTCGAGGGCGAGGAACACGCCGACGACACCGCCCAGGATCCACATCAGGTTCAGGTGGAAGAAGCCGACGTGACGCTGGATCTCTTTCCACGAGCAGAGTACCGAGAGGATACCCAGCAGGCCGGTCAGCAGGATCATCAGCAACGACAGGCCGTCGAGGGCCAGGTGTACGTTGATGCCGAAACGCTGGATCCAGACGTGCTTGAACTCAAGCGCCCAGGTCGGATCGGCGCCAGGCGCCGGAGCAAATGAATAGTCACCGTGGGCCCACAGCCAGAGGCCGAGAGCGAGTTCCAGGGTCATGGTCAACAGCGCAATCCAGCGGGGGAGGGTGGCGCCGAAGCGCTCACCCATCCAGCACAGCAGGCCGCCGATGAAGGGGATCAGGATTAGCCAAGGCAGAATCATGACGGGCTCGTTTCCTTTCGCAAATTCGCAAGGTTCATATCAGACCGCTACCAGCACGACAGCGCCGATTACCAACACGGCACCGGCAGCCATCGAGGCGGCGTACCAACGCAGTTGACCGGTTTCGGTACGGCTCAGGGCAGTGTGACCACCCTTGGCCATGCGCGGGATCAGACCGATGGTCTGGTCGAGCGGGTCTCTGCGCAGTACATGGCTGATCGCAAGGTACGGCTTGACGAACAGTTTGTCGTAGATCCAGTCGAAGCCCCAGGCGGCGAACCACCAGGCCGAAAGGAAACGGCCGATGCCGCTGTTGGCGATCGCGGTCACGAAGCGACGCTTGCCAAGGAACAGCAGGGCCGCCAGCAGGATACCGGCCAGGGCGATGGCGCCCGAAGCGATTTCCAGACTGTGCTTGGCTTCGCCGCCAGCGTGACCAACGCTTTCCGGCAGTACGCCGTGCAGCGGTGGAACGATCATGGCGCCGACGAAGGTCGACAGCACGATCAGCACCGACAGTGGCAGCCAGTGAGCGATGCCGTGGCCGGCGTGGGCTTCGGTCTTGGCTTCACCGTGGAACGCGATGAAGATCAGGCGGAAGGTGTACAGCGAGGTCATGAACGCACCGACCAGACCGGCATACAGCAGACCGTGGTTACCGCTGGCGAATGCTTCCCAGAGGATTTCGTCCTTGGAGTAGAAACCTGCGGTCACCAGCGGCAGGGCGGCCAGGGCGGCACCACCGACGATGAAGCTGGCGTAGGCCAGCGGCAGTTTCTTCCACAGGCCGCCCATCTTGAAGATGTTCTGCTCGTGGTGGCAGGCAACGATCACCGCACCCGAAGCAAGGAACAGCAGGGCCTTGAAGAAGGCGTGGGTCATCAGGTGGAAAATCGCGCCTTCCCAGGCGCCAACGCCCAGGGCCAGGAACATGTAGCCGATCTGGCTCATGGTCGAGTAGGCGAGGATACGTTTGATGTCGGTTTGTACCAGGGCTGCGAAACCGGCCAGCACCAGGGTCACACCGCCGACGATGCCGACCAGGTGCAGGATGTCCGGCGCCAGGGCGAACAGGCCGTGGGTACGGGCGATCAGGTAGACACCGGCGGTCACCATGGTCGCGGCGTGGATCAGTGCCGAAACCGGAGTCGGGCCGGCCATCGCGTCCGCGAGCCAGGTCTGCAGCGGCAGTTGAGCCGATTTACCGACCGCGCCACCCAGCAGCATCAGGGTTGCCAGCACGATCCAGAAATCGCCGACCTTGAAGTGCTCAGGCGCCTTCACCAGCAGTTCCTGGACGTTCAGCGTGCCCAGTTGCTGGAACAGGATGAACAGGCCGATGGCCATGAACACGTCGCCGATACGGGTGACGATGAAGGCTTTGAGTGCGGCGTTACCGTTGTTGCGGTTGCTGTAGTAGAAACCGATCAACAGGTACGAGCACAGGCCCACGCCTTCCCAACCGAAGTAGATGAACAGCAGGTTGTCGCCCAGGATCAGGAACAGCATGCTGGCGATGAACAGGTTGGTGTACGAGAAGAAGCGCGAGTAACCGGCTTCACCGCGCATGTACCAGGACGCGAACAGGTGGATCAGGAAGCCCACGCCGACGACCACACCAAGCATGGTCACGGACAGACCATCCAGGTACAGGGCGAAGTTAGGCTGGAAGCCTTCCACCGACATCCATTTCCACAAAACGTGGACGTACACGCCACCTTCCGGTGGAGCAACGTTGAACTGCCAGATCACGTAGGCCGCGACGATGGCAGACAGGCCGATGGAGCCGACACCGATCAGCGCCGACAGGTTTTCCGAGAGGCGGCCGCGCGAGAACGACAGCAGCAGGAACCCGATCAGAGGGAATACGAAAGTCAGAAAGAGTAGGTTCATCCGCGCATCTCACTGGCAGCGTCGATATCGAGCGTGTGGAAGCGGCGATACAGTTGCAGCAGGATCGCCAGGCCAATACTGGCTTCGGCGGCTGCCAGGCTGATCACCAGGATGAACATGATCTGTCCATCCGGTTGCGCCCAGCGGGCGCCCGCGACGATGAAGGCCAGTGCAGAGGCGTTCATCATCACTTCCAGACTCATCAACACGAACAAAATGTTGCGGCGGACCATCAGGCCGACCAGACCAAGGCAGAACAGGATGCCGGCAACGGCCAATCCATGCTCGAGAGGGATAGCAGGCATGTCTTACTCCTTCGCCTCGTTACGGCCCAAATGGAACGCCGTGACGGCTGCGGCAAGCAGCAGCATCGAGGCGAGTTCGACCACCAGCAGATACGGGCCGAACAGGCTGACGCCCACGGCTTTTGCATCGACGGTGGTGTGACCGATGGCCTGGCCGCTCTGGTGAGCGAACAGCACATACAGCAGTTCGGCCAGCAGCAGCGCGGCAAGAATCACCGGGCCGGCCCAGATGCCGGGACGCAGCCAGGTGCGCTCCTGCTGAACCGAGGCCGGGCCAAGGTTGAGCATCATCACCACGAACACGAACAGCACCATGATGGCGCCGGCGTAGGCGATCACTTCCAGCACACCGGCGAACGGCGCGCCGAGGGCGAAGAAGGTCATGGCCACGGCGATCAGCGAAATGATCAGGTAGAGCAGGGCGTGCACAGGATTGGTGTTGGTGACCACACGCAGCGTGGACACAACAGCGATACCCGATGCGAAATAGAAAGCGAATTCCATCGTTCTTCCTTAAGGCAGCAAGCTCTTCACGTTGATCGGCTCGGCTTCGTTTTGTGCGGCGCCTTTCGGCTTACCGGCAACGGCCATACCTGCAACACGATAGAAGTTGTAATCAGGGTTTTTGCCGGGGCCGGAGATCAAAAGATCTTCTTTCTCGTACACCAGGTCCTGACGTTTGAACTCGGCCATCTCGAAATCCGGTGTCAGCTGGATCGCGGTGGTCGGGCAGGCTTCCTCGCAGAGACCGCAGAAAATGCAGCGCGAGAAGTTGATGCGGAAGAAGTCCGGATACCAGCGACCGTCTTCGGTTTCAGCTTTCTGCAACGAGATGCAACCCACCGGGCACGCCACGGCGCACAGGTTGCAGGCTACGCAGCGTTCTTCGCCATCGGGGTCGCGGGTCAGGACGATGCGGCCACGGTAACGCGGCGGCAGGTAGACCGGCTCTTCCGGGTATTGCAGGGTGTCGCGCTTGCGAAAGCCATGACCGAAGATCATGACCAGGCTGCGCAACTGGGTACCAGTACCCTTAATGATGTCGCCAATATATTTGAACATGGGTCAAATCCTCACTGAACCGCAACCGCAGGCGTGTTCCACAACACGATTGCAGCGGTCACCAGCAAATTGATCAGGGTCAGTGGCAGGCAGAACTTCCAGCTGAAGTCCATCACCTGGTCATAACGCGGACGCGGGATGGAAGCGCGCAGCAGGATGAACAGCATGATGAAGAACGCGGTCTTCAGTGCGAACCAGACGAAGGACAGTTGCGGCAGGATGCCGAACGGACCGTGCCAGCCACCGAAGAACAGGGTGACCAGCAGCGCCGAGATCAGGATGATGCCGATGTATTCACCGACGAAGAACATGCCCCATTTCATGCCGGCGTATTCGATGTGGTAGCCGTCAGCCAGTTCCTGTTCCGCTTCCGGCTGGTCGAACGGGTGACGGTGAGTCACGGCCACGCCAGCGATGAAGAAGGTACAGAAGCCGAAGAACTGCGGAATGATGAACCACAGGTTCTGCGCCTGGTACTCGACGATGTCGCGCATGTTGAACGAGCCGACCTGTACCACGATGCCCATCAGGGCCAGGCCCATGAACACTTCGTAGGACACGGTCTGCGCCGAGGCACGCAAGCTGCCCAGAAGGGCGAACTTGTTGTTGCTCGACCAGCCGGCGAACAGCACCGCGTAGACCGACAGACCGGCCATGGCGAAGAAGAACAGCAGGCCGATGTTCAGATCCGCCACGCCCCAGGTCGGGGTGATCGGGATGATCGCGAAGGCGATCAGCAGGGCGGACATGGCCACCACCGGTGCAAGGGTGAAAATCACCTTGTCGGCGAACGGCGGGGTCCAGTCTTCCTTGAAGAACATCTTCAGCATGTCGGCGGCGATCTGGAACATGCCGAACGGGCCAACGCGGTTCGGACCGTAACGGTCCTGCCACCAGCCCAGCAGGCGACGTTCGACAAAGCTGAGCAACGCACCGGCGACCACCACGGCCAGCAGGATGACGATGGCTTTGATGACCGTCAGGATCACATCGATCACTTCAGGGGTGAACCAGGTCATTGTGCTGCCTCCTGCAGACCGTCGACGGATGCGCCGGCGAATGCCGGTGGAATGCCGGCGATGCCCGCAGGCAAGGCCACCAGGCCTGCGCCCAGTTCTTCATTGATGCGCAGCGGCAGACGCAGGGTCTGGCCGGCGACGTTCAGGCTCAGCATCGCGCCGTCGTTGACACCCAGGCGATCCGCTTCGGACTTGGCCAGTGCGACGTAGGCGGCCGGGATGCGTTCCTGGACCGGAGCGGCTTTCGAAGAGTTCTCTTCGCTGCCGAACAGGTGATGGAACGGCACGGCTTGCCAGGTGCCCTGGGCCGGGTTGAACGCGCGTGGAACGGCGGTGAACCAGTTCAGCGAATCACCGCTGCTTTCGATCAGGCGGGTGCCCGGATCGCCAGCGCGCAGATGACCACCGACTTCGTCCTGGAACTTGTTCCAGGCTTGCGGCGAGTTCCAGCCCGGCGACCAGGCGAACGGCACTTGCGAGCGCGGTTCGGCGGAGCCCGAGTAACCTTCCATGGAGAAGGCGAACGCGGTGTCCTTGTCCTGCGGGGTGCGCGGTTCGTGAACGCTGATGTTGGCGCGCATCGCGGTGCGGCCGGAGTAACGCAGCGGCTCGCGAGCCAGTTTCATGCCCTTGATACGGAACGCGGCGGACGGCGCGGCGTCGACGATGCCGGCCAGTTGCGCGGTGCTCGAGGCAACGGCAGAGGTGACGTGGTCGAGCTGGGTCCAGTCGATCGGCTGGTTCAGCAGGGTTGCGCGCAGGGCGTGCAGCCAGCGCCAGCCTTCGTGAACCAGAATGCCGGCGTCCATGTACTGCGGATCGAAAACCTGGAAGAAACGCTGGGCGCGGCCCTCCTGGCTGACCAGCGTACCGTCGCCTTCAGCGAAGCTGGCGGCTGGCAGAACCAGGTGCGCGCGGTCGCTGGTGGCGGTCTTCTGATGGTCAGCGACGATCACCACTTTCGCGGCGTTCAGCGCAGCATCGACCTTGGCTTTGGCGGTGCGGGTGTACAGATCGTTTTCCAGCACGACGATGGCGTCTGCTTTACCGTCGATCACTGCTTGCAGCGCGTCATCCACCGACTCGCCACCGAGCATGGCCAGGCCGAGGCTGTTGGCTTCCGGCACGACCAGGCTGATCGAGCCGTTCTTGTCGCGCAGCTTCAGGGCCTTGGCGATGTTCGCCGCAGCCTCGATCAGCGCTTTGGAACCCAGCGAAGTACCGGCGATGATCAGCGGACGCTTGGCCGCGAGCAGGGCGTCGGCGATGCGCTTGGCCAGTTGCTGGGCTTCGGCATCCAGGCCTTCGACGGCCGGGGCGCTGACGTCCAGAGCGTGGGCAACGGCGAAACCGATGCGCGCCAGGTCGTCGGGAGCGGCGTGTACACACTCTTCGGCGACGTCGTCGAGCTTGGTTTCCGCCAGGCTGGCGATGAACAGCGGGTTCAGTTCGTGCTGGCCGATGTTTTTCACTGCAGCGTCGAGCCAAGGCTGAACGCGCATGGCTTCAGCCATGTCTTCGGCCTTGCCCTTGACCGACTGACGCAGGGCCAGCGCCATGCGCGCGGCGGTCTGGGTCAGGTCTTCACCGAGCACGAACACGGCGTCGTGGTCTTCGATGTCGCGCATGTTCGGCACTGGCAGCGGGCTGTCTTTGAGCACTTGCAGCACCAGACGGATGCGCTCCAGTTCGGAGGCTTCGATACCGGAGTAGAAGTGTTCGGCGCCGACCAGTTCACGCAACGCGTAGTTGCTTTCCAGGCTGGCACGTGGCGAACCGATACCGACGATGTTGCGACCGCGCAGCAGGTCGGCGGCTTTATCCAGCGCGTCGTCCAGGCTCAGTTTTGTGCCGTCGGCCAGCAGTGGCTGACGCGGACGGTCGGTGCGGTTGACGTAGCCGTAGCCGAAACGGCCACGGTCGCACAGGAAGTACTGGTTCACCGAACCGTTGTAACGGTTTTCGATGCGACGCAGTTCGCCATAACGCTCGCCCGGGGAGATGTTGCAACCGCTGGAGCAGCCATGGCAGATGCTCGGCGAGAACTGCATGTCCCACTTGCGGTTGTAGCGCTCGGAGTGAGTCTTGTCGGTGAACACACCGGTCGGGCAGACCTCGGTGAGGTTGCCGGAGAACTCGCTTTCCAGGGTGCCGTCTTCAACGCGACCGAAGTACACGTTGTCGTGGGCGCCGTACACGCCCAGGTCGGTGCCGCCCGCGTAGTCTTTATAGAAACGCACGCAGCGGTAGCAGGCGATGCAGCGGTTCATTTCGTGGGAAATGAACGGACCCAGTTGCTGGTTCTGGTGGGTGCGTTTGGTGAAGCGATAACGGCGCTCGTTGTGGCCGGTCATCACGGTCATGTCTTGCAGGTGGCAGTGACCGCCTTCCTCGCAGACCGGGCAGTCGTGCGGGTGGTTGGTCATCAGCCATTCGACGACACTGGCGCGGAATGCCTTGGATTCTTCATCGTCGATGGAGATCCAGGTGTTGTCGGTGGCAGGCGTCATGCAGGACATGACGATACGACCACGGGTGTCGTTCTCGTCGGTGTACTGCTTGACCGCGCACTGGCGGCAGGCCCCGACGCTACCAAGCGCGGGGTGCCAGCAGAAATAAGGGATGTCGAGGCCCAGCGACAGACATGCCTGTAACAGGTTGTCTGCCCCGTCGACTTCGAGCGCTTTGCCGTCTACGTGGATAGTGGCCATGGTTCAAAGTTCTTCGTTGGCCCGGTGTCAGCGGGCGTGGCTAATGGAATCTTGTTATCCGTCCGAATCCAAACAGCCCCGAAAGGCGTCATCGGACGAAAGGCGAAGGGCACGGACCCTTCGCCTTTTTAAGCGTTTACGCGCCGACTACGATCGGCTTTGCCAGAGGCGGGGCGACATTGCCAGGAGCAATGCCGGCTTCGAACTCCGGACGGAAGTATTTGATGGCGCTGCCCAGCGGCTCCACGGCACCCGGTGCGTGAGCACAGAAGGTCTTGCCTGGGCCGAGGAAACCGACCAGACCGAGTAGGGTTTCGATATCCCCCTCGCGGCCCTGACCGTTTTCGATGGCGCGCAGCAGCTTCACGCTCCATGGCAGACCGTCGCGGCAAGGGGTGCAGAAACCGCACGACTCACGGGCGAAGAACTCTTCCATGTTGCGCAGCAGGGACACCATGTTGATGCTGTCGTCCACCGCCATTGCCAGGCCAGTACCCATGCGGGTGCCCACCTTGGCGATGCCGCCGGCATACATTTGTGCATCGAGGTGTTCCGGCAACAGGAAACCCGTACCGGCGCCGCCTGGTTGCCAGGCCTTGAGCTTGTAACCGTCGCGCATGCCGCCGGCGTAGTCTTCGAACAGCTCGCGTGCGGTCACGCCGAAAGGCAGCTCCCACAGGCCCGGGTTCTTGACCTTGCCGGAGAAGCCCATGAGCTTGGTGCCCATGTCTTCGCTGCCGTCGCGGGCCAGGGATTTGTACCAGTCCACGCCGTCGGCAATGATCGCCGGCACGTTGCACAGGGTTTCAACGTTGTTCACGCAAGTCGGCTTGCCCCACACGCCCACGGCGGCAGGGAAGGGCGGCTTGGAGCGCGGGTTGGCGCGGCGACCTTCGAGGGAGTTGATCAGCGCGGTTTCTTCACCGCAGATGTAACGCCCGGCGCCGGTGTGGACGAACAGCTCGAAATCGAAGCCGCTGCCCAGGATGTTCTTGCCCAGCAGGCCTGCTGCCTTGGCTTCTTCCACCGCACGGTTGAGGTGCTTGGCGGCGGTGGTGTACTCGCCACGCAGGAAGATGTAGCCACGGTAGGTTTTCAGCGCGCGGGCGCTGATCAGCATGCCTTCGATCAGCAGATGGGGCAGTTGCTCCATCAGCATGCGGTCTTTCCAGGTGTTCGGCTCCATTTCATCCGCGTTGCACAGCAGGTAGCGGATGTTGATGGATTCGTCCTTGGGCATCAGGCCCCATTTCACGCCAGTCGGGAAGCCCGCACCGCCGCGACCCTTGAGGCCGGCGTCCTTCACGGTCTGGACGATGCCGTCCTGATCCATTTCGGCGAAGGCTTTACGCGCGGCGGCGTAACCGTTCTTGGCCTGGTATTCGTCGAGCCACACGGCTTCGCCGTCGTCACGCAGGCGCCAGGTCAGCGGATGAGTCTCGGCCGAACGCTTGATGCGGTTGGCAGGACCGAAAGAAGTCAGGGTCATACGTAGCCCTCGAGCAGTTTGGCGACGCCGGCAGGCTGTACGTCGCCAAAGGTGTCGTCATCGATCATCAGTGCCGGCGCCTTGTCGCAGTTGCCGAGGCAGCAGACCGGCAGCAGGGTGAAACGACCGTCGGCGGTGGTCTGACCCAGGCCGATGCCCAGATTGTTCTGGATTTCACTGACCACCGACTCGTGGCCGCCGATGTAGCAGACCATGCTGTCGCAGACGCGAATGATGTGACGGCCCACTGGCTGACGGAAAATCTGGCTGTAGAACGTGGCCACGCCTTCAACGTCGCTGGCCGGGATGCCGAGGATTTCGCCGATGGCGTACAAGGCGCCGTCCGGCACCCAGCCGCGTTCCTTCTGAACGATCTTCAGGGCTTCGATCGACGCCGCGCGCGGGTCTTCGTAGTGATGCAGCTCGTGCTCGATGGCCGAGCGCTCGGTTTCACTCAAGGTGAAACGGTCTGTCTGGATAAGCGTGCTGTTCATGCTTAGCGGTCCACGTCGGCCATAACGAAATCGATACTACCCAGGTACGCAATCATGTCCGCGACCATACTGCCTTTGATCACCGAAGGGATCTGCTGCAGGTGGGCGAAGCTCGGAGTGCGGATCCGGGTACGGTAGCTCATGGTGCCGCCGTCGCTCGTCAGGTAATAACTGTTGATACCCTTGGTCGCTTCGATCATCTGGAAGGATTCGTTGGCCGGCATGACCGGACCCCACGAAACCTGCAGGAAGTGCGTGATCAGGGTTTCGATGTGCTGCAGCGTGCGCTCTTTCGGCGGCGGCGTAGTCAGCGGGTGATCCGCCTTGTACGGGCCTTCCGGCATGTTGCGCAGGCACTGCTCGATGATCTTGACGCTCTGGCGCATCTCTTCGACGCGCACCATGCAGCGGTCATAGGCGTCGCCGTTGGCGGCCAGCGGCACTTCGAACTCGAAGTTCTCGTAGCCGGAGTACGGACGCGCCTTGCGCAGGTCGAAGTCGCAACCGGTGGAACGCAGGCCGGCACCGGTGACGCCCCATTCCAGGGCTTCTTTGGTGTTGTACTGGGCAACGCCGATGGTCCGGCCCTTGAGGATGCTGTTCTGCAGGGCGGCCTTGGTGTATTCGTCGAGGCGTTTTGGCAGCCATTCGACGAAGTCGCGAACCAGTTTGTCCCAGCCGCGCGGCAGGTCGTGGGCGACACCACCGATGCGATACCAGGCCGGGTGCAGGCGGAAACCGGTGATGGCTTCGATCACCGTGTACGCCTTCTGGCGGTCGGTGAAGGTGAAGAACACCGGGGTCATCGCGCCGACGTCCTGGATGTATGTACCCAGGAATAGCAGGTGGCTGGTGATCCGGAAGAACTCGGCCATCATGATGCGGATGACGTCGACCTTCTCCGGCACCTTGATGCCGGCCAGCTTCTCGACCGAGAGCACGTACGGCAGGTTGTTCATCACGCCGCCGAGGTAGTCGATACGGTCGGTGTACGGGATGAAACTGTGCCAGGACTGACGCTCGGCCATCTTCTCGGCACCACGGTGGTGGTAGCCGATGTCCGGCACGCAGTCGACGATCTCTTCGCCGTCCAGTTGCAGGATGATACGGAATGCACCGTGGGCCGAAGGGTGGTTCGGGCCGAGGTTGAGGAACATGTAGTCCTCGTTCGGGCCGGAACGCTTCATGCCCCAGTCTTCAGGGCGGAAGCGCGCGGCTTCTTCCTCGAGCTGTTGCTTGGCCAGGTTGAGGCTGAACGGATCGAATTCGGTGGCACGCGCCGGGAAGTCCTTGCGCAGCGGGTGACCTTCCCAGGTTGGCGGCATCATGATGCGCGACAGGTGAGGGTGGCCTTTGAAGTCGATGCCGTACATGTCCCAGACTTCGCGCTCGTACCAGTTGGCATTCGGCCAGATGCTGGTGACGCTTGGCAGGCTGAGGTCGCTCTCGGACAAGGCAACCTTGATCATCACGTCACTATTACGTTCCAGCGACATGAGGTGATAGAACACGGTGAATTCGGCGTCGCTCGGCAGCCCTTGACGCTTGGTGCGCAGACGCTCGTCCACGCCGTGCAGGTCATAGAGCATGACGTACGGCTTGGGCAGGTTGCGCAGGAAAGTCAGGACTTCAACGAGCCTGGCGCGTGCCACCCACAGCACCGGCATGCCGGTGCGGGTCGGCTGAGCGGTGAACGCTTCGGCGCCAAAACGGTTGTTCAGTTCGACGACCACATCCTGGTCGTCTGCCTTATAAGGCGGGATGTACAGAGCACTGCCTGTAGTCATGGTTATTTTTTCGCTTTCGGTCAACGTAAAGAATGAAGCCAGCTTCTCGTTTCTTTGTAAGAACAGATCTGGATCAGACTTCGTCAGGGCTGCGCAGGTTGGTTACCTGAATACGCTGTTCGCGACGCTGTTCCTTTTGCGAAGGCATGTCGGCGCGATAAACGCCTTGATCACCAACGACCCAGGAAAGAGGGCGACGCTCCTGGCCAATCGATTCCTGCAACAGCATCAAGCCTTGCAGAAATGCTTCTGGACGGGGCGGGCAGCCAGGTACGTAGACGTCAACGGGCAGGAACTTGTCCACCCCCTGAACCACGGAGTAGATGTCGTACATGCCGCCGGAGTTGGCGCACGAACCCATCGAGATCACCCACTTGGGCTCGAGCATCTGCTCGTACAGACGCTGGATGATCGGGGCCATCTTGATGAAGCAGGTGCCGGCGATAACCATGAAGTCGGCCTGGCGCGGCGATGCCCGGATAACCTCGGCGCCGAAGCGCGCGATGTCGTGGGGCGCCGTGAAGGCGGTGGTCATTTCCACGTAGCAGCACGAAAGGCCGAAGTTGTACGGCCACAGGGAGTTTTTACGCCCCCAGTTGACCGCGCCACTCAGCACGTCTTCGAGCTTGCCCATGAAAATGTTTTTGTGGACCTGATCCTCTAACGGATCGGAAACGGTTTCCCGCTGGCCGATCGGATACTGCTCGTTAGGAGCATCAGGGTCGATTCTGGTGAGATTGTATTGCATTGCCAAAGCCTCATTGTTTCAGCTTCGCCTGCCGCTTGCGACGAGCTTCCGGAGCCCAGTCAAGGGCGCCCACTCGGAACAGGTAGACAAGACCTGCCAACAGAATTGCTATGAAAACGAGAGCTTCGACGAATCCGGTCCAGCCGCTTTCGCGGACGGACACAGACCATGCAAAGAGAAAGAGGGCTTCGATATCGAAGATCACGAACAGCATCGCGACCAGATAGAATTTGGCTGAGAGCCGCAAGCGGGCGCCACCGGTAGGTAGCATGCCGGACTCGAACGGTTCGTTTTTGCTGCGGCCCCAGGCTTTTGACCCGAGGAGGCTGGAAACACCGAGCATGAAGGCGCACAGGCCGACGACACCCAGAAGGAAAATGGCAAAGCCCCAGTTGTGGGCCATGAGTCCTGTCGCTTCGGGCATGCTGGTAATCCTTAACAGAGAGCAAAGGTCTCTGAGCTTGATAAAGAAATAAGGCAGTGACGATATGTCGCAGCAATCAATCGCGCTGATTTTATGGCTAAACACCCTGCAAGTAAAATTCCTATAGCGAAATTATTTATTGGAATAAGGACATAGCGCACCTCGAAAGCCCCGCAGCCCATGCGTTGCGGGCATTAGCCGGAATTCTGTGAATGATGTTTTGTAAGAATCGTAACAAGCATAGTTGTTGCTAAATGATAATTAATATCGTTTGGGCTGGTTTTGTTACTTTTATTCGAGCCGGGTGTTGGGAAGTTGTCTTACTTGCACGTTACTGCAAGTAGCGGCGGCGCTCGTTTTAGCGGATTTTTTTGCTGCCTGCCTTGTGCTGGATCAATGTTGTGGTCCGGGCTGACAGAGAATCCAGGAGAGGGCTGCTGAGCAGCAGGCAAAAAAAACGCCCCGAACCAGTCGGGGCGTCAGTTGTGCGGCAGTGCGGTTAGCTTTCTATCCGGTCCGCAAAGGCCGTTTGCTCAGGCGAAGTCGATCAGTGGAACTGTTCTTCTTCGGTGGAACCGGTCAGTGCGGTGACCGAGGACGAGCCACCCTGGATCACGGTGGTCATGTCGTCGAAGTAGCCGGTGCCCACTTCCTGCTGGTGAGCCACGAAGGTGTAGCCCTTGGCGGCGTCAGCGAATTCCTGCTCTTGCAGCTTCACGTAGGCGGTCATGTCGTTGCGGGCGTAGTCGTGCGCCAGGTTGAACATGCTGTGCCACATGTTGTGAATGCCGGCCAGGGTGATGAACTGGTGCTTGTAACCCATGGCGGACAGTTCGCGCTGGAACTTGGCGATGGTCGCGTCGTCCAGGTTTTTCTTCCAGTTGAAGGAAGGCGAGCAGTTGTACGACAGGATCTGGTCCGGGTATTCCTTCTTGATCGCTTCGGCGAAGCGACGGGCTTCGTCGAGGTCCGGCTTGGCGGTTTCGCACCAGATCAGGTCGGCGTACGGCGCGTAGGCCAGGCCACGGGCGATGGCTTGATCCAGGCCGGCGCGAACCTTGTAGAAACCTTCCTGGGTGCGGGTGCCGGTCACGAACGGCTGGTCGTACGGGTCGCAATCGGAGGTCAGCAGGTCGGCGGCGTTGGCGTCGGTACGGGCCAGGATGATGGTCGGTACGCCGGCAACGTCGGCCGCCAGACGGGCAGCGGTGAGCTTCTGCACGGCTTCCTGGGTTGGAACCAGTACCTTGCCGCCCATGTGGCCGCATTTCTTCACGGACGCCAGTTGGTCTTCGAAGTGAACGCCGGCGGCGCCTGCTTCGATCATGCTCTTCATCAGCTCGTAAGCGTTCAGGACGCCGCCGAAACCGGCTTCGGCGTCAGCCACGATCGGAGCGAAGTAGTCGATGTAGCCGTCGTCGCCCGGGTTCTTGCCGGCTTTCCACTGGATCTGGTCGGCACGACGGAACGAGTTGTTGATGCGCTTGACCACGGTTGGAACCGAGTCCACCGGGTACAGCGACTGGTCCGGGTACATCGATTCGGCGGAGTTGTTGTCCGCTGCAACCTGCCAGCCGGACAGGTAGATCGCCTGGATACCGGCCTTGACTTGTTGCACGGCCTGGCCGCCGGTCAGGGCGCCCATGCAGTTGACGAAATCTTTCTCTGGGCGGAAGGACGGCTTGGCACCCTGGGTCACCAGATTCCACAGCTTCTCGGCGCCCATTTTCGCCAGGGTGTGCTCTGGTTGAACCGAGCCACGCAGACGAACGACGTCAGCAGCGGAGTAGGTGCGAGTCACGCCTTTCCAGCGCGGGTTTTCAGCCCAGTCTTTTTCAAGGGCTGCAATTTGCTGTTCGCGTGTCAGTGCCATGGAGATAAACCTCGTCGCGTCTTTATGAAAAGTTGTTCTGCGGTGGAAAATTCCTGCGCTCGCTGACCAGAAGGTTGGGTGGTCAAGTCGGATTCGAACGGGGTAGGCGACGGGATGAACGATGGGCTCGAGGGGAAGTGAGCAGGTAAGGGCGAAACTGACGGGCGCATGCGGGTGTCGTGGACCGTTGTGCGAACAGCAGTGTGATGCCGGGTTACCTAATTACGCTTCCGTCCCTCGGGACAACTTCGTTCCAGTCGGCAACCTCGTCAAACACACCTTGTGGGCGGTACAGACACGAAGCGGTTCGCGGGGTAGGTGCGAACATCGCTTCGAAGGCCCTTGCCAGGGCCTCTGATTAGCGGGAGCGAGGCCATCATGCCTTCGCTTTTTTTTCGCGTCAAACGTTTTGTAGTGCTTTTTTTAAAGCACTACATCTTTCGTCTAATACGACTAATCAGTCAGTTTTTGGTGCTTTAGTCCAGGGTGTCGACTTTCACCCGCAAGGTCATGTCATCCCGGCCTTGAGTCGAGTAGCTGCGGGCCAGGCCCTGTTTGTCGGCTTGAGTCTGGCGATTGACGCCGGCAAGGGTGATCCATTCGCCCAGGCGTCCGCTGACGGTTGTGTCGGTACTTTGTACGTTCACTACATCGGGACGTTCCTGGCTCATGCGGTCACGGTTGGTACTGATCGACAGATGAACGGTCTCTCCGGTGACGCTGGCGGTGACATAGAACCCCTGGGTCACGTTGCGATATTGAGTCTGGCTGGCGTAGTTGCCGTAGGAGTCGCTCTGGCTGCTGGTGATCGGCACGCTCTGGCCGACCTGAATCAGTGCCGGTGCGCCTTCGCTGGCCTGCACTTGCTGGATGCCGCCGTCGCGACTGGCGGTGCTGCGGCTGATGATGCGGGTCTGGGCGCCATTGACCGAGTAGCCGTCGTCGCCGCGACCGTTGTTTTCGTTGGTGTCGACCGTGATCAGCAAGCGTTTGGGCGCGGTGTCGAGTTGTGACAGCAGCGCCTTGAGTTCCTCGATCTTGTCCGGTTCTGCCTTGACGATCAGTTGATTGCCGTAGGCGCTGACCTGGCCGTCCTTGCCGATGAAGTCCTGTGCCACCGGCAGCATGTCGGCGCTGGTGCGGTACTTGAGGGGCACGATTTCTGTGGCTGCCATCACCGAAAGACTGCAGCCGAGCAGCAGGGTGGTGAGCAGGGTGCGTAGGGACATGTCCGTTATCTCCGCTTTCGAAAGGCTTGATATTGCCAGTTTGTCGGCCCGGGGTGGGGCAAGTTGAATCGTAGACAGCAAAACGCCCCGGCATCCGAGAATGGCGGGGCGTTTTGTGGTGCTCTTGAGGCTCTCTTCGCGAGCTGGGCCGCGCCTCGGTATCAGGCCGAATGACGAACCATGTCGACATGCGGAATCCCGGCTTCCAGGAATTCCTCACTGACCAGGTTGAAGCCCAGGCGTTCGTAAAACGCTGTGGCCTGTACCTGGGCGCTGAGCATCTGCTGCTTCAGGCCGCGCGCTTCGGCTTCGGCGATCACTGCTTGCATCAGTGCGTCGCCGACTTTCAGTCCGCGCCAGTCCTTGAGTACCGAAACCCGGCCGACATGCCCGTCGGGCAGCAGGCGGGCGGTGCCGATCGGAAAGTCGCCTTCCAGTGCCAGAAAATGTACGGCGGTCGCGTCATCGGCGTCCCATTCCAGCTCGGGTGGCACCGATTGTTCGGCGATGAACACCGTTTCACGAATGCGCCGGATCTCGGCGTTGTCCTTTTGCCAGTCTGCGACACGTACGCGAATTTTATTCATCGGCGAACCCCAGGCTGCCCTGCTTGACCAGCTCGCACAGCAGGCCGCGACCATCCTCGTCGCTCAGCCATTCGCCGAGGTTGTCGATGTGCAGCGCGTCGGCGGCGCAGATCATCTTCAGCAGTTCGCGCAGCTTGCCCGGCAGATAACGGCTCTGGCCGCTGGCGAACAGCAGCAGATCGTCATCGACTTCCGACCAGGCCAGGCGCGCGCTCGGATTGCGGATCAGGATGGCGCCGTCTTCCAGAGCGGCGATGAAGTCTTCTTCGCCGACTTCTTCCGGGCCGACCACCAGTTCCGGGTAGCGCGGTTCGGTCATGTACTGGCCGAACCAGGTCAGCAGCAGGCGTTCATCGCTCATGTGCTCGGCCAGCAGGCTTTTCAGGCGATCCAGCGCATCGTGTTGAATCTGGTGCGGATCGGCTGCCGGGACGGCATCGGCGTCGGTGTAGCGCTCTTCGTCAGTCAGGAACTGGCTGAGGAAGTCGGTGAAGTGGGTCAGCACCTCGGAGGCGCTTGGCGCGCGGAAGCCGACCGAGTAGGTCATGCAGTCGTCCACGGCCACACCGCAGTGGGCCAGGCGCGGCGGCAGGTAGAGCATGTCGCCGGGCTCCAGTACCCACTCGGCGGTCTCTTCGAATTCAGCGAGGATGCGCAGGTCGGCGTGTTGCAGCAGCGGGCTCTCGGAGTCGCACATCTGGCCGATTTTCCAGTTGCGCTTGCCGTGGCCTTGCAGCAGGAACACGTCGTAGTTGTCGAAGTGCGGGCCGACGCTGCCGCCCGGAGCGGCAAAGCTGATCATCACGTCGTCGACGCGCCAGCTCGGCAGGAAGCGGAAGTTTTCCAGCAGTTCGCTGACTTCCGGCACGAACTGGTCGACAGCCTGTACCAGCAGGGTCCACTCGCGTTCCGGCAGTTTGCTGAATTCGTCTTCGGCGAACGGGCCGCGACGCAGTTCCCAGGGACGCTCGCCGTGTTCGATCACCAGGCGCGATTCGACTTCTTCTTCCAGGGCCAGGCCGGCCAGTTCGTCGGGGTCGATCGGGCTTTCGAAGTCAGGAATCGCCTGACGGATCAGCAGTGGTTTTTTCTGCCAGTAGTCGCGCAGGAACTCGCGCGCCGTGAGACCGCCCAGAAGTTGAAGAGGAGTATCGGAATTCATATGTAACCTATTGAAAAAAAGCACTTTTCACGCGGGAATAAAAACGCCCGGCGCGGCCGGGCGTCTTAAACGGGTCAAGCGGTCGATCAGATGCGTTTGGCTTGTGCCACAGCGTTGCCGATGTAGTTGGCCGGCGTCAGTTGCTTGAGCTCGGCTTTCGCTTCGGCTGGCATGTCCAGGCCGTCGATGAAAGTCTGCAGCGCTTCAGGGCTGATGCCCTTGCCGCGAGTCAGCTCTTTCAGCTTCTCGTACGGGTTTTCGATGTTGTAGCGACGCATCACGGTCTGGATCGGCTCGGCCAGGACTTCCCAGCAGGCGTCCAGATCGGCAGCAATCTTGTCGGCGTTGAGTTCGAGCTTGCTGATGCCTTTGAGGCTCGCTTCGTACGCGATCACGCTGTGGGCGAAGCCGACACCGAGGTTACGCAGTACGGTGGAGTCGGTCAGGTCACGCTGCCAGCGGGAAATCGGCAGCTTGCTCGCCAGGTGCTGGAACAGTGCGTTGGCGATGCCCAGGTTGCCTTCGGAGTTTTCGAAGTCGATCGGGTTGACCTTGTGCGGCATGGTCGACGAACCGATTTCGCCGGCGATGGTGCGCTGCTTGAAGTAACCCAGGGAGATGTAGCCCCAGATGTCACGGTCGAAGTCGATCAGGATGGTGTTGAAGCGCGCGATCGCGTCGAACAGCTCGGCGATGTAGTCGTGCGGTTCGATCTGCGTGGTGTACGGGTTGAAGCCCAGGCCCAGTTCGTCTTCGATGAAGGCGCGGGCGTTGGCTTCCCAGTCGATCTGCGGGTAGGCCGACAGGTGAGCGTTGTAGTTGCCGACAGCGCCGTTGATCTTGCCCAGCAGCGGAACGGCGGCGACCTGAGCGATCTGGCGCTCGAGACGGTAAACCACGTTCGCCAGTTCCTTGCCCAGGGTGGTCGGCGAAGCCGGCTGACCGTGGGTGCGCGACAGCATCGGCACGTCGGCGAAACGGATGGCCAGTTCGCGGATGGCGTTGGCGGTCTGGCGCATCAGCGGCAGCATCACGTCGTCACGGCCTTCGCGCAGCATCAGGGCGTGGGACAGGTTGTTGATGTCTTCGCTGGTGCAGGCAAAGTGGATGAACTCGCTGACCTTGGCCAGTTCCGGCAGCTTGGCCGCCTGCTCCTTGAGCAGGTATTCGATCGCCTTGACGTCGTGGTTGGTGGTGCGCTCGATCTCTTTGACGCGCTCGGCGTGCTCCAGCGAGAAGTTTTCAGCCAGTTCATTCAGAACGGCGTTGGCCTCGGCGGAGAAGGCTGGCACTTCCGGGATACCGGCGTGAGCGGCCAGGCGCTGGAGCCAGCGCACTTCAACCAGGACGCGGGCACGGATCAGGCCGTACTCGCTGAAAATAGGGCGCAGGGCCTGGGTTTTGCCGGCGTAGCGGCCGTCAACAGGGGAAACCGCAGTGAGCGAAGAGAGCTGCATGGGGTGTTCTCGGACAGTCGGGCAACGAAATGGGGCGCGTATCATACATGAAAAAATCCGCCGATCCGTTGCCAACTGACCGGCGTATTACGCGTTACTGACTTGAAGCGGTGTTGCAGGCGCGGTTCAGCTGCTGCGCATCAGCGGATAAAGCTCTTTGAGCAACTTGCGACGGCTGATCACCAGCTGCCAGCGATGGCCGCCAAGCTGTCGCCACAGGCGGGCCGAACGGATACCGGCGAGTAGCAGGGCGCGGATCTTCGAGGCGTTGCTCGGCTGTTGCAGGTTGCGCATGTCGCCATGCACCTGAATACGCTGGCGCAAGGTACTCAAGGTGTCCTGGTACAGCGCGCCACAAGCGGCGACCACGTTTTCGTGGGCCGGGCCGAAGTGCTCGACCTGTGACTGGATCTGCGGCAGACGCTTGCCGATCACGTCCAGCATGTCGCCGCGTTTGGCCAGTTGCCGCTCCAGGCCCAGCATCGACAGGGCGTAGCGCAGCGGTTCGCGTTGCAGGGCGCTCGGATCGCGTTCGAGGGCGCCGATCAGTGCGCGGTAGCCGTCGCGCAGATTGATGTCGTCGCCGCCGTACACATCCAGAGTGTCCTTCGGGTCGCGGACCAGCAGGCTGCCGAGCATGCAGCTCAGGCCGGCTTCGTTGGTCTGCCCGGTCTTGGCGATCCGGTCGACCAGTACGGCGGCAAGAAACACGCCGCCCAGCGCCGTCAGTTGTTCCTGAATCGGGCTCATGCCTGGCCGCTCCACGGCTCGGCGACTTCGATCACGCCGCCGCCGAGGCAGATTTCACCGTCGTAGAACACCACCGACTGGCCCGGCGTGACCGCGCGCTGCGGCTCGTCGAAGACGGCGCGGTAACCGGTCGCGGTCTGTTCCAGGGTGCAGGCCTGATCGCTCTGGCGATAGCGAACCTTGGCGGTCAGGCGCCGTGGCTGGCTCAGGTCGATCGGGTTGACCCAATAGATTTCCGAGGTGAGCAGGGCGCTGGAGAACAGCCACGGGTGGTTGTTGCCCTGGCCGACAATCAGTTCGTTGTGCTCCAGATCCTTGCGCAGTACGTACCAAGGCTCGTCGCCAGCGTCTTTCAGGCCGCCGATGCCCAGGCCCTGGCGCTGGCCGATGGTGTGGTACATCAGGCCGTGGTGACGGCCGATGATTTCACCTTCGGTGGTCTTGATCTCGCCCGGTTGCGCTGGCAGGTATTGCTTGAGGAAGTCGCTGAAACGACGCTCGCCGATGAAGCAGATGCCGGTGGAATCCTTCTTCTTGGCAGTCGCCAGCTCGTATTTCTCGGCAATGGCGCGCACTTCGGGCTTTTCCAGTTCGCCGACCGGGAACAGGGTCTTGGCGATCTGCTCACCGCCGACGGCGTGCAGGAAGTAGCTCTGATCCTTGTTCGGGTCCAGGCCCTTGAGCAGTTCGGTGCGGCCATCGATGTCGCGGCGGCGCACATAGTGGCCGGTGGCGATCAGGTCGGCACCGAGCATCATGGCGTAGTCGAGGAACGCCTTGAACTTGATCTCGCGGTTGCACAGGATGTCCGGGTTCGGCGTGCGTCCGGCCTTGTATTCGGCGAGGAAGTGCTCGAACACGTTGTCCCAGTACTCGGCGGCGAAGTTGGCGGTGTGCAGCTTGATGCCGATCTTGTCGCACACGGCCTGGGCATCCGCCAGGTCGTCCATGGCGGTGCAGTATTCCGTTCCGTCGTCTTCTTCCCAGTTCTTCATGAACAGGCCTTCCACCTCATAACCCTGCTCGATCAGCAGGAGGGCGGAAACGGAAGAGTCCACGCCGCCGGACATGCCGACAATGACGCGCTTCTTGGATGTGTCAGAAGGGGCTGGATCACGCATAGGGATTCAATGAGTGTCTTGAAAAAGGACGCGATTCTATCAGGCTCACGGCCTCAAGGCTAAAGGGAAGGGCGGATCAATTCGAGGCCGAAGCGATTACCGGCCAGATAGTCGTCGATGCAGCGGATGATCAGCTCGCTGCGCCAGTTGTCGCGCTGCTCGATTAATTCGTCGCGGGTCAACCACTTGGTGCCGACGATGCCGTCGTCCAGTTGGTAGTCCGGGTGGTGTTTCACAGGTTTGGCGCTGAAGCAGACGCGCTGGTAAGTCACGCCGTTGCTCGGGGCGGTGTACAGATAAATGCCGATGACGGCGGTGGGTTCGACGTCCCAGCCGGTTTCCTCGAGGGTTTCGCGGATGGCGGCGTCGATCAGGGTTTCGTCCGGGTCGAGATGGCCGGCGGGCTGATTGAGCACGTTGCGGCCGCCCTTGGACTCTTCGACCATCAGGAAACGACCATTGTCCTCGACGATGGTGGCGACGGTGATGTGGGGTTGCCAATCCATGAGGTGTCCTCGGTTCAAAGGTTGAATTGCAAAGTGTGGGAGCTGCAGGTCGATGTGTGAAGCCCAAAACAGAAGCCCCGGCGCTGGGCCGGGGCTTCTTTACATCTTTACCGCTTAAACCAGCGCGGCGATGGCCGCGTTGAGCGTGGCGCTCGGGCGCATGGCCTTGCTGATCAGTTCGGCATTGGCGTGGTAGTAACCGCCGATGTCCACTGGCTTGCCCTGAACGGCGTTGAGCTCGGCGACGATGGTCGCTTCGTTCTCGGTCAGGGTCTTGGCCAGAGGTGCGAACTGCGCTTGCAGGGCGGCGTCTTCGGTCTGAGCGGCCAGGGCCTGAGCCCAGTACAGCGCCAGGTAGAAGTGGCTGCCACGGTTGTCGATGTTGCCGACTTTGCGCGATGGCGACTTGTTGTTGTCCAGGAACTGGCCGGTGGCCTGGTCGAGGGTCTTGGACAGAACCAGTGCTTTCGGGTTGTTGTAGTTGACACCCAGGTGCTCGAGAGAAGCGGCCAGGGCCAGGAACTCGCCCAGCGAATCCCAGCGCAGGAAGTTCTCTTCCAGCAGCTGCTGCACGTGCTTCGGAGCCGAACCGCCGGCGCCGGTTTCGAACAGGCCACCGCCGTTCATCAGCGGCACGATCGACAGCATCTTGGCGCTGGTGCCCAGTTCCATGATCGGGAACAGGTCGGTCAGGTAGTCACGCAGTACGTTGCCGGTCACCGAAATGGTGTCCTTGCCTTCGCGGGTGCGCTGCAGGGTGTACTTCATCGCTTCGACTGGCGCCATGATCTGGATGTCCAGACCGGCGGTGTCGTGATCCTTCAGGTAAGCCTGAACTTTCTCGATGACCACACCGTCGTGAGCGCGCATCGGGTCCAGCCAGAAGATCGCCGGAGTGCTGCTGGCGCGAGCACGGTTGACGGCCAGTTTGACCCAGTCCTGGATCGGCGCGTCTTTGGTCTGGCACATGCGGAAGATGTCGCCGGCTTCGACAGCCTGCTCCATCAGCAGGGTGCCTTTGCTGTCGGTCACGCGAACCACGCCGTCAACCTTGATCTGGAAGGTCTTGTCGTGGGAGCCGTACTCTTCGGCTTTCTTGGCCATCAGGCCAACGTTTGGCACGCTGCCCATGGTGGTCGGATCGAACGCGCCATTGGCCTTGCAGTCTTCGATCACTGCCTGGTAGATGGTGGCGTAGCAGCGGTCCGGGATCACGGCCTTGGTGTCGTGCAGTTGACCGTCGGTGCCCCACATCTTGCCGGAGTCACGGATCATTGCCGGCATCGAGGCGTCGACGATGACGTCGCTCGGTACGTGCAGGTTGGTGATGCCCTTGTCGGAGTTGACCATCGCCAGCGACGGACGAGCGGCGTAGACCGCCTGGATGTCAGCTTCGATAGCGGCTTGCTGCTCGGCCGGCAGGGATTTGATGCGGGCGTACAGGTCGCCGATGCCGTTGTTCAGATTGAAGCCGATCTGCGCCAGCACGTCGGCGTGCTTGGTCAGGGCGTCTTTGTAGAACTCGGCAACGATCTGGCCGAACATGATTGGGTCGGAGACTTTCATCATGGTGGCTTTCAGGTGAACCGACAGCAGCACGCCTTGTGCCTTGGCGCTTTCGATTTCAGCGGCGATGAAGGCGCGCAGAGCGTTTTTGCTCATGACGGCGCAATCGAGGATCTCGCCAGCCTGGACGCTGGTTTTTTCTTTCAGGACGGTAGCGGTGCCGTCTTGTGCGATCAGCTCGATCTTCACGGCGTCAGCGGCGTCGATCAGGGCGGCTTTTTCGCTGCCGTAGAAATCGCCGGTGCTCATGTGTGCAACGTGAGACTTGGAGTCCTTGGCCCAGGCGCCCATTTTGTGCGGGTGCTTGCGCGCATAGTTCTTGACCGACAGCGGAGCGCGACGGTCGGAGTTGCCTTCACGCAGAACCGGGTTCACGGCGCTGCCCTTGACCTTGTCGTAACGCGCCTTGGCGTCTTTGTCGGCGTCGCTGGTCACGGTTTCCGGGTAGTCCGGCAGGTTGTAGCCCTGGGCTTGCAACTCTTTGATCGCGGCCTGCAGCTGTGGAACCGAAGCACTGATGTTCGGCAGCTTGATGATGTTGGCTTCAGGCGTAACGGCCAGGTCGCCCAGTTCGGCGAGGTGGTCGGCTACGGCTTTGTCGCCCAGTTGCTCGGGGAAGCTGGCCAGAATGCGCCCTGCAAGAGAGATATCGCGGGTTTCCACGGCGATATCGGCCGAGGCGGTGTAAGCCTCGATGATTGGCAGCAGGGAATAGGTGGCGAGGGCTGGAGCTTCGTCGGTGAAGGTATAGATGATCTTCGAGCGGGTGGGCATATTCGGATTAACTCTCTCTTCTTTGCTAAAGCGTGCGCAGAAACTCGAGGGGCGCCGGGTAAGCGCGTTCGTTCAAAGTCATCCATGAACCGAGTGTCGAGATTTCTTCGCGGTGATGTTGGGTGCATCAGTAGAGCGTCAAGCGGTCGGACTGCGGTAACAGCCGGACTTAATCAGGCGGAAAGTCTCATCGTAGAGAGGTCGGCCGTTGTGACCCTGTGGTCAGCGGGCGGCATTATACATAGGTAGCTGGCAATCTGCCGATGGTTCATATGCAACGTTTGTCGTCCATTGGTCTAAAGGTCGCAGGGCAGGGTGGGGTATAGAGTCGTCGCGAATGCTTGAGTTTGGCGCTTTTCCCTTTGCTTTCAGGCTTGTACGCCGCGAGATGTGCGGTGGGCCGGAACATAGGGTTTGCGTGTTGATTCAAGTGGGTTACGCTCGAACCAAGCCAGATGTTCAATCCAATCAGTGGAGTTCAGCATGGGTTACAAGAAGATTCAGGTTCCAGCCGTCGGCGACAAAATCACCGTCAACGCAGACCATTCTCTCAATGTCCCTGATAACCCGATCATCCCCTTCATCGAAGGTGACGGGATTGGCGTCGACGTCAGTCCGGTGATGATCAAAGTGGTTGATGCTGCCGTAGCCAAAGCCTACGGGGGCAAGCGCAAGATTTCCTGGATGGAGGTCTACGCTGGCGAAAAGGCGACCCAGGTCTACGACCAGGACACCTGGCTGCCCCAGGAAACCCTGGATGCCGTGAAAGATTACGTCGTCTCTATCAAGGGTCCGCTGACCACTCCGGTCGGCGGTGGTATCCGCTCCCTCAACGTTGCCCTGCGCCAACAGCTCGATCTGTATGTCTGCCTGCGGCCGGTGGTGTGGTTCGAAGGCGTGCCGAGCCCGGTGAAAAAGCCTGGCGATGTCGACATGGTCATCTTCCGCGAGAACTCCGAAGACATTTATGCCGGTATCGAGTGGAAGGCCGGCTCCGCTGAGGCCACCAAAGTCATCAAGTTCCTGAAAGAGGAAATGGGCGTCACCAAGATCCGTTTCGACCAGGATTGCGGTATCGGCATCAAGCCTGTTTCCAAGGAAGGCACCAAGCGTCTGGTGCGCAAGGCCCTGCAATATGTCGTGGACAACGATCGCAAGTCGCTGACCATCGTGCACAAGGGCAACATCATGAAATTCACCGAAGGCGCCTTCAAGGACTGGGGCTACGAGGTGGCGAAGGAAGAGTTCGGCGCCGAACTGCTCGATGGCGGCCCGTGGATGAAATTCAAGAACCCGAAAACCGGCCGCGAAGTCATCGTCAAGGATGCCATCGCCGACGCCATGCTCCAGCAGATCCTGCTGCGTCCGGCCGAGTATGACGTGATCGCCACGCTGAACCTGAACGGTGACTACCTTTCCGACGCCCTGGCGGCGGAAGTGGGCGGTATCGGTATCGCGCCGGGCGCCAACCTGTCCGACACTGTGGCCATGTTCGAGGCGACCCATGGCACCGCGCCGAAGTATGCCGGCAAGGACCAGGTCAACCCGGGTTCGGTGATCCTGTCGGCGGAGATGATGCTGCGTCATCTGGGCTGGACCGAGGCGGCTGACCTGATCATCAAAGGCACCAACGGCGCGATCAAGGCCAAGACCGTGACCTATGACTTCGAACGCCTGATGGAAGGCGCCAAGCTGGTATCGTCGTCCGGTTTCGGTGATGCACTGATTTCGCACATGTAAGCGAAATAACGGGCAGCGAAAATCGCCCGGCTCGAGTGATCGAGCCGGGCGATTTTTTATGGCTGAGACCCTTGGGAAGTGTCGGTCAGCTCAGAACTTTGGCCTGTGCGCCGACGGCACTGGCGGCCGCTGCCGCATCAACGGCCGATTTGTCCTTGATGGCGACGGCATGCAGCCCCTTCGGGCCTTGAATGATGTTGAAAACCACCGCCTGACCCGCCTTCAAGGTTTTATAGCCATCCATTTCGATGGCCGAGAAGTGGGCGAACAGATCTTCGGTCTTGTCATCCTCGTTTATGAATCCGTAGCCCTTGGCATTGTTGAACCATTTCACCTTGCCGACAGCCATGCTCAAATCCCTCTGCAACAGACTCCAACGCTGGAGTATCATCCAATTCATCCGCCATCCAATCCGTTAAAAAGATTGACGCCGCGGATCTTTTTTACCCACTGTGGGTTCTATTGGTTGTAACACCGTTTTCCCGATAGTCAAGGTGACCGGGCAGTCGGAGTTGAAAACGTGTCAAGCCGCCCCCACCACTGTATTTGCACAACTGACGAACCTTTCTTTCCATGCATGCAATCAGCCAGATTCGACTAACATTCAATCAGGATCGCCCTGATTTACACGACGACGATTCAGCGGGTATTGCTGTTCAGGAAGCAAAGCCTGCGTTACAGGCGCCGCCGATGTACAAGGTGGTTTTGTTTAATGATGACTACACACCGATGGATTTCGTCGTCGAAGTGCTCGAGGTGTTTTTTAACCTGAATCGCGAGCTGGCGACCAAGGTCATGCTGGCCGTTCATACAGAAGGACGGGCAGTATGTGGAGTGTTTACCCGCGACATCGCCGAGACAAAGGCCATGCAGGTCAACCAGTACGCCAGGGAAAGCCAGCATCCGCTACTCTGTGAAATCGAGAAGGACGGTTAATCGCCGACCACTTGGGTATGAGGTGAAGCTATGTTAAACCGCGAGCTCGAAGTCACCCTCAATCTTGCCTTCAAGGAGGCTCGTTCGAAGCGTCATGAGTTCATGACCGTCGAACACCTGCTGCTGGCCTTATTGGACAATGAGGCTGCCGCCACCGTTTTGCGTGCCTGCGGCGCAAACCTCGACAAACTCAAGCATGATCTGCAGGAGTTCATCGACTCCACCACGCCATTGATCCCCGTCCATGACGAAGATCGTGAAACCCAGCCAACCCTGGGCTTCCAGCGTGTACTGCAACGTGCTGTCTTTCATGTACAGAGCTCGGGCAAACGCGAAGTGACTGGCGCCAACGTGCTGGTTGCGATCTTCAGTGAGCAAGAGAGTCAGGCAGTGTTCCTGCTTAAACAGCAGAGCGTTGCCCGCATTGATGTCGTCAACTATATCGCCCACGGTATTTCCAAGGTGCCGGGGCATGGCGATCACTCTGAAGGTGAGCAAGATATGCAGGACGACGAGGGCGGTGAGTCTTCTTCTTCAGGCAATCCTCTGGATGCTTATGCCAGCAACCTCAACGAACTCGCACGCCAGGGCCGGATCGATCCGCTGGTAGGGCGTGAAATGGAGGTTGAGCGTGTCGCGCAGATCCTGGCGCGCCGGCGCAAGAACAATCCGCTGCTGGTGGGCGAGGCGGGCGTGGGTAAAACCGCGATTGCCGAAGGCCTGGCCAAGCGCATTGTCGACAACCAGGTGCCGGATCTGCTGGCGAACAGTGTTGTTTACTCCCTCGATCTGGGCGCGCTGCTCGCAGGCACCAAGTATCGCGGCGATTTCGAGAAGCGCTTCAAGGCGCTGCTCAACGAACTGAAAAAACGTCCACAGGCGATCCTGTTCATCGACGAAATCCACACCATCATTGGTGCGGGTGCTGCGTCCGGTGGGGTGATGGACGCCTCGAACCTGCTCAAGCCGCTGCTGTCGTCGGGTGATATCCGTTGCATCGGTTCGACCACGTTCCAGGAATTTCGTGGCATCTTCGAGAAAGACCGTGCCCTGGCGCGGCGCTTCCAGAAGGTCGACGTCGTCGAGCCGTCGGTGGAAGACACCATCGGTATCCTGCGCGGCCTGAAAGGACGCTTCGAACAGCATCACAACATCGAGTACAGCGATGAGTCGCTGCGTGCCGCCGCTGAGCTGGCGTCGCGCTACATCAATGACCGGCATATGCCGGACAAGGCCATCGATGTGATCGACGAGGCGGGTGCCTACCAGCGTCTGCAACCGGTCGATGTGCGCGTGAAGCGCATTGAAGTGCCGCAGGTCGAAGACATTGTCGCCAAGATCGCGCGGATTCCGCCGAAGCACGTCACCAGTTCCGACAAGGAATTGCTGCGTAACCTGGAGCGCGACCTGAAACTCACCGTGTTTGGTCAGGATGCGGCGATCGATTCGTTGTCGACGGCTATCAAGTTGTCCCGTGCCGGGCTGAAATCGCCTGACAAGCCGGTCGGTTCCTTCCTGTTCGCCGGTCCTACCGGTGTCGGCAAGACCGAAGCGGCGCGCCAGTTGGCTAAAGCGCTGGGCATTGAACTGGTGCGCTTCGACATGTCCGAGTACATGGAGCGCCACACCGTATCGCGTCTGATCGGTGCGCCTCCGGGATATGTCGGGTTCGACCAGGGCGGTCTGTTGACCGAGGCAATCACCAAGCAGCCACATTGCGTGTTGCTGCTCGATGAAATCGAGAAGGCGCACCCGGAAGTCTTCAACCTGCTGTTGCAGGTGATGGACCACGGCACGCTGACCGACAACAACGGGCGCAAGGCGGATTTCCGCAACGTGATTGTCATCATGACCACCAACGCCGGTGCCGAAACGGCGGCGCGCGCTTCGATCGGTTTCACTCATCAGGATCATTCGTCCGATGCGATGGAAGTGATCAAGAAGAGCTTCACGCCGGAATTCCGCAACCGTCTGGACACCATCATTCAGTTTGGTCGCCTCAGTCATGAGGTCATCAAAAGTGTGGTGGACAAGTTCCTCACCGAACTTCAGGCGCAGCTGGAAGACAAGCGCGTGCTGCTGGAGGTCACCGACGCGGCGCGCAGCTGGCTGGCGGCCGGTGGTTACGATTCGGCAATGGGTGCCCGGCCGATGGCGCGCCTGATCCAGGACAAGATCAAGCGTCCGCTGGCGGAGGAGATCCTGTTTGGCGAACTGGCCGAGCATGGCGGTGTGGTGCACATCGACATCAAGGACGGCGAGCTGACCTTCGACTTCGAGACTACTGCTGAAATGGCCTGACGGCTGGTTGTGAGCAAAAGGCGCCTTTGGGCGCCTTTTTGCTGTCTGGTGGTTTTTGGGTTTTGGGTGAATATCCGTTGCTTCGGGTGTTGCGGCTGGCGGTTTCGCCTTGGCTCGCCGTAAGGGCGAAACCATAAGAAGCCGTTACCGCAGCAGCGGATATTCACCCAAAATCCCAAGCTCCAAGCGCTCAAAACCCAAATCCCGGACAAACAAAAACGCCCGGCATTAGCCGGGCGTCTTGTATTGACTTGATTAACGAGCGCGGTAAGTGATGCGCCCTTTGCTCAAGTCATAGGGCGTCAGCTCGACGCGCACTTTGTCACCGGTAAGAATACGAATGTAGTTCTTGCGCATCTTGCCGGAGATGTGCGCGGTTACGACGTGCCCATTTTCCAACTCCACACGAAACATGGTGTTGGGCAGGGTGTCGACGACAGTGCCTTCCATTTCGAAGCTGTCTTCTTTCGACATGCAGTAAAGCCCTCGGTATCCAATGAATGGCCCGGTGCAACTGCGCCAGGCAAAAGCGGCGTGCATTGTGCCCGAAAAATGGGGTTTACGCCAAGGGGTTTAGGGCTTGCGTTTAGTTCAGGATGACCCAGCGCTGATTAATCAGTAGTTCAATGGGGCGATACTGGGTCTTGTAGTTCATCTTTTTGCAGTTCTTGATCCAGTAACCCAGGTAGACCGCTTCGAGCCCCAAACGCTGGGCTTCGGCAATTTGCCAGAGGATCGCATAACGCCCCAGGCTACGGCGTTCTTCGTCCGGTTCGTAGAAGGTGTAGACCGCCGACAAGCCATTGGGCAGCAGGTCGGTCACTGCTACGGCCACCAACCGTCCGTCGAGCCGGAACTCGTAAAAACGCGAGAAGGGCAGGTCTCTTACCAGAAAAGTCGAGAATTGGTCGCGGCTTGGCGGGTACATATCGCCGTCGGCGTGGCGTTGCTCGATGTAGCGCTGGTAGAGGTCGAAGTACTCTTCACTGAACCCTGGCTTGACCGGGCGAACCTGCAGATCGGCGTTGCGTTTGAAAATCCGCTTCTGCTGCCGGTTGGGGTTGAACTGCGCCACCGGGATGCGCGCAGGTACACAGGCATTGCAGTTCTGGCAATGCGGGCGGTACAGGTGATCGCCGCTGCGACGAAAGCCCATTTCCGACAGATCTGCGTAGACATGCACATCCATGGGCTGGCTCGGATCGAGGAACAGGGTCGTAGCCTGCTCCTCGGGCAGATAACTGCAAGAGTGAGGCTGAGTGGCATAAAACTTCAAACGCGCCAACTCGGTCATGATCAACCCTCGGGATAAGCTGGTGAATTAAGTGTAAGCCACGCGCGGCAAAGTCGCTCAGCAAACCCAGGTGGCGCGACTGGGTTGATCCAGGTGGCGGGCCAGGTAGTCAGCGAATGCGGGGCGGGAGATGGCTCGGGCACCAAGACTGTGCAGATGGTCGGTCGGCATCTGACAGTCGATCAACACGAAACCCGATTCTTTCAGATGCCGTACCAGGGTCGCAAAGCCATATTTCGAGGCGTTGTCGGCGCGGCTGAACATCGATTCGCCAAAAAACAGTTGGCCCATCGCCAGGCCGTACAGCCCGCCGACCAGTTCGCCCTGGTCCCAGACTTCCACTGAATGGGCAAAGCCGCGTCGGTGCAGTTCAACGTAGGCGTCCTGCATGGCTTGAGTGATCCAGGTGCCGTCGGCGTAATCCCTTGGCGCGGCGCAGGCGCGGATGACCGCGTGAAAATCCTGATCGAAGGTCACCTGATAGCGCTGTTTACGCAACAGTTTGTCCAGGCTGCGGGACACATGCAGCTCGTCAGGAAACAGGACCGTGCGTGGGTCCGGCGACCACCAGAGAATCGGCTGGCCTTCGGAAAACCACGGAAAGCAGCCATGGCGATACGCCTGGATCAGACGATCGGCAGACAGATCACCGCCGGCGGCCAACAACCCGTTGGGGTCGCGCATGGCCTTTTCCAGGGGTGGAAAACTCAGTGTGTTGCGTTGTAACCAGGTCAGCATGGCATCCGGGCTTGCAGAAGGGGAGGGCGGTGGGCGTCTCGGCCCGCCATGAAGTGTGCCGTTAAATGACAGGAATGTCGTGTCGATCCTGCTCGGCATCGGCAAGGTTGCAACTTGGCGCCGTGGATGCGGTCGTAAGCGAGCGTTGCGACCTGTCTGCGTCCGGCCTGACAGGCATCCGGTGCTCGTCGGGGAGGCAGGTTCGGTAATGCTTCGCTACGTTCATCAAATACACCTCATAAGCCTTTGTCACAAAAGACAATGCATGCTCAAATTGAGCCGCACGTCGCGCGGGGCCGACTATGCTTGAACATGGGGTTTGAAGCATGGCATCGGACGTACAAACCCGTACAATGCCGGGCTGTTACAGAATATTCGCCGCGCGCCCGGTTTATAAAAACCGGGGCGCAGTGTTAAAAGTAGTCTCAGTTGCGCCCGTCAACTTTTTTACCTGCCCGGATTGGGCAGTTTTTATCGTCATTTCAATAGATGGACGCGCCGCTGGCGCAGGAAAAGAAGCGTTTTGAAGAAATCCACCGAAGCACCAAAAACAGTCGTTCCGCTCTGGCGTCAGCAGTTGCACTACCGACTCAAGGAAGGTGCACTGATCGCCATCGGCGCCTTGTGCCTGTTCCTGATGATGGCGTTGCTGACTTACGGCAAGGACGATCCGGGCTGGAGCCACAACAGCAAGATCGACGACGTGCAGAACTTCGGCGGCCCGGCCGGTTCCTACAGCGCCGACATCCTGTTCATGGTGCTGGGTTACTTCGCGTACATCTTCCCGTTGCTGCTGGCGATCAAGGCTTATCAGATCTTCCGTCAGCGCCACGAACCCTGGCAGTGGAGCGGCTGGCTGTTCTCCTGGCGCCTGATCGGCCTGGTGTTTCTGGTGCTGTCCGGTGCCGCTCTGGCGCACATTCATTTCCACGCTGCCACCGGTCTGCCGGCTGGCGCCGGTGGTGCGCTGGGTGAAAGCCTCGGCGATCTGGCCCGCAACGCCCTGAACATCCAGGGCAGCACGCTGCTGTTCATTGCGCTGTTCCTGTTTGGCCTGACGGTGTTTACCGACCTGTCGTGGTTCAAGGTGATGGACGTCACCGGCAAGATCACCCTCGATCTGTTCGAACTGTTTCAGGGCGCGATCAATCGCTGGTGGACGGCACGCACCGAGCGTAAGCAACTGGTCGCGCAATTGCGCGAAGTCGACGACCGTGTACACGACGTCGTCGCACCGACCGTCACCGACAAGCGCGAGCAGGCCAAGGTCAAGGAGCGCCTGATCGAGCGCGAGCAGGCTCTGAGCAAACACATGTCCGAGCGTGAGAAACAGGTGCCGCCGGTCATCGCTCCAGCGCCGGTCAAGGCCCCCGAGCCAAGCAAACGCGTGCAGAAAGAGAAGCAGGTGCCGCTGTTCGTCGACAGTGCGGTGGAAGGCACCTTGCCGCCGATTTCCATTCTCGACCCTGCAGAAAAGAAACAACTCAATTACTCGCCCGAATCCCTGGCTGCGGTCGGCCACTTGCTGGAGATCAAGCTCAAGGAGTTCGGCGTCGAGGTCGCGGTGGATTCGATCCATCCCGGCCCCGTCATCACCCGTTACGAAATCCAGCCGGCCGCCGGGGTGAAGGTCAGCCGTATCGCCAACCTGGCGAAAGACCTTGCGCGTTCCCTGGCCGTGACCAGTGTGCGGGTGGTTGAAGTGATTCCGGGCAAGACCACGGTCGGTATCGAGATTCCCAACGAAGACCGGCAGATCGTGCGTTTCTCCGAAGTGCTGTCGACCCCCGAGTACGACAACTTCAAGTCGCCGGTCACCCTGGCCCTGGGTCATGACATCGGCGGCAAACCGGTCATCACCGACCTGGCGAAGATGCCGCACCTGCTGGTGGCCGGTACGACCGGTTCCGGTAAGTCGGTGGGTGTGAACGCGATGATCCTGTCGATCCTGTTCAAGTCCGGGCCGGACGACGCCAAGCTGATCATGATCGACCCGAAAATGCTTGAACTGTCGATCTACGAAGGCATCCCGCACCTGCTGTGCCCGGTGGTCACCGACATGAAGGACGCGGCCAACGCCCTGCGCTGGAGCGTTGCCGAGATGGAGCGGCGCTACAAACTGATGGCGAAGATGGGTGTGCGCAACCTGTCCGGCTTCAATGCCAAGGTCAAGGAAGCCATCGAAGCCGGCGAGCCGTTGAGCGATCCGCTGTACAAGCGCGAAAGTATCCACGACGAAGCGCCGCTGCTGCAGAAGCTGCCGACCATCGTGGTGGTGGTCGACGAATTCGCCGACATGATGATGATCGTCGGCAAGAAGGTCGAAGAACTGATCGCCCGTATCGCGCAGAAGGCGCGTGCGGCGGGTATCCACCTGATCCTCGCGACCCAGCGGCCGTCGGTGGACGTGATCACCGGTCTGATCAAGGCCAACATCCCGACACGGATGGCGTTCCAGGTGTCGAGCAAGATCGACTCGCGGACCATCATCGACCAGGGCGGCGCCGAACAACTGCTGGGCCACGGTGACATGCTCTACATGCCGCCGGGCACCAGCCTGCCGATCCGGGTTCACGGCGCTTTCGTTTCCGACGATGAAGTTCATCGCGTGGTCGAAGCCTGGAAACTGCGAGGCGCGCCGGAGTACAACGACGACATCCTCAACGGTGTCGAAGAAGCGGGCAGTGGTTTCGAGGGCAGCAGCGGCGGTGGTGATGGCGATGATCCGGAAGCCGACGCGCTGTACGACGAAGCCGTACAGTTCGTTCTCGAAAGCCGCCGGGCGTCGATTTCCGCCGTGCAGCGCAAGCTGAAGATCGGCTACAACCGCGCCGCGCGCATGATCGAAGCCATGGAAATGGCCGGGGTCGTCACGGCCATGAACACCAACGGTTCTCGTGAAGTCCTGGCCCCCGGCCCGATGCGCGACTGATTCGAAACCCCGGATTTACCAAGCAAGGGATGGCGCAATGACGCGCCGTCCGCTCTCCCACGAGTATTCAAGAGGACTCCCATGCGTCTTATCCGCATGCTGCTGCCGGTACTGGCTCTGACCACTCTCTCGGCCCACGCCGATGACAAGGACGTGGCACGCCTGACCCAATTGCTGGAAACATCCAAGACCCTGACCGCGAACTTTTCCCAGCTGACCCTCGACGGCAGCGGCACCCAGTTGCAGGAAACGTCCGGCGAGATGACGCTGCAGCGTCCGGGCCTGTTCTACTGGCACACCAATGCGCCCGCCGAGCAGACCATGGTGTCCGATGGCAAGAAAGTCACCCTGTGGGACCCGGATCTCGAGCAGGCCACCATCAAGAAGCTGGATGAGCGCCTGACCCAGACGCCGGCCCTGTTGCTGTCCGGCGATGTGTCGAAGATCAGCCAGAGCTTCGACATCACCGCGAAAGAAGCGGGCGGCGTGATCGACTTCACCCTGAAGCCGAAAACCAAGGACACCCTGTTCGACAGCCTGCGCCTGTCGTTCCGCAACGGCCTGGTCAATGACATGCAACTGATCGACAGCGTCGGTCAGCGCACCAACATCCTGTTCACCGGGGTGAAGGCCAACGAAGCGGTGCCGGCCTCCAAGTTCAAGTTCGACATCCCCAAGGGTGCCGACGTCATCCAGGAATAACCCCACAGGGTCAAGCAGAGGTTTCAACGGTACGTGATGGATCTGTTTCGCAGTGCGCCGATTGCCCAGCCCCTGGCCGCCCGTTTGCGCGCGACCAATCTGGACGAATACGTCGGTCAGGAACACGTGCTCGCTCGCGGCAAGCCTTTGCGTGAGGCGCTGGAGCAGGGTGCCCTGCATTCGATGATCTTCTGGGGGCCGCCGGGCGTGGGTAAAACCACGCTGGCGCGGCTGCTGGCGGAAGTCTCGGACGCGCACTTCGAAACGGTCTCGGCTGTACTCGCCGGGGTGAAGGAAATCCGTCAGGCGGTGGAAATCGCCAAGCAGCAGGCCGGCCAGTACGGCAAGCGCACGATCCTGTTCGTCGATGAAGTGCATCGCTTCAACAAGTCCCAACAGGATGCCTTCCTGCCGTACGTCGAGGACGGCACGCTGATTTTCATCGGCGCCACCACCGAAAACCCTTCGTTCGAATTGAACAACGCGCTGTTGTCGCGGGCGCGGGTCTACGTGCTCAAGAGCCTCGACGAAACAGCGTTGCGCAAACTGGTGCATCGCGCGCTGACCGAAGAGCGAGGCCTGGGCAAACGCAATCTGACCCTCAGCGATGAAGGGTTCCAGATGCTGCTGTCGGCCGCCGACGGTGATGGCCGACGCCTGCTCAATCTGCTGGAGAACGCTTCGGACCTGGCCGAAGACAACAGCGAGATGGGCACCGAGCTGCTGCAAAGTCTGCTCGGCGACACCCGCCGACGTTTCGACAAGGGTGGCGAAGCCTTCTACGACCAGATTTCCGCGCTGCACAAATCGGTGCGCGGCTCCAATCCCGATGGCGCGCTGTACTGGTTCGCGCGGATGATCGACGGCGGCTGCGATCCGCTGTACCTGGCCCGGCGTGTGGTGCGCATGGCCAGCGAAGACATCGGCAACGCCGACCCCCGTGCCCTGAGCCTGTGCCTGGCGGCGTGGGAAGTGCAGGAGCGTCTCGGCAGCCCCGAAGGCGAACTGGCGGTGGCGCAGGCCATCACCTATCTGGCCTGCGCGCCGAAAAGCAACGCGGTTTACATGGGCTTCAAGACCGCACTGCGTGCCGCCGCCGAATACGGCTCGCTGGAAGTGCCGCTGCACCTGCGCAACGCCCCGACCAAGCTGATGAAGCAGCTGGGTTACGGCGACGAATACCGTTATGCCCATGATGAGCCGGACGCCTATGCCGCCGGCGAAGACTATTTCCCGGAAGAACTCGATCCGATTCCGTTCTACCAACCGGTGCCCCGTGGCCTGGAGTTGAAGATCGGCGAGAAGCTCAACCACCTCGCCCAACTTGACCGTCTAAGCCCCCGGCAGCGGAGAAAACCGTGATTCCATTGATTGTTGCCGTCTCGGTCGGCGGCATTGCCGGCACCTTGTTGCGCTTCGCCACCGGCAATTGGGTCAACGCCAATTGGCCACGGCACTTCTATACCGCGACGCTCGCCGTTAATATCGTGGGCTGTCTGCTGATCGGTGTGTTGTACGGTCTGTTTTTGATACGCCCGGAGGTGCCGATCGAGGTGCGCGCCGGGTTGATGGTCGGCTTCCTCGGGGGGCTGACGACTTTTTCATCCTTTTCACTGGATACGGTGCGCTTGCTGGAAAGCGGGCAAGTGCCGCTGGCCCTGGGCTATGCGGCCATCAGCGTATTCGGCGGGCTGCTCGCCACCTGGGCCGGCCTGTCCCTGACCAAACTTTGATAACGAGAAACCGACATGCTCGATTCCAAACTGTTACGTAGCAACCTTCAGGACGTAGCGGATCGCCTGGCTTCCCGTGGCTTTGCCCTGGATGTCGCGCGCATCGAAGCGCTGGAAGAACAGCGCAAGACCGTCCAGACCCGCACCGAAGCACTGCAGGCTGAGCGTAACGCGCGTTCCAAATCCATCGGTCAGGCCAAGCAGCGCGGCGAAGACATCGCGCCGCTGATGGCCGACGTCGAGCGCATGGCGGGCGAGTTGAGCGCAGGCAAGGTCGAGCTGGATGCGATCCAGACCGAACTGGACGCCATCGTTCTGGGCATCCCGAACCTGCCGCACGAATCGGTGCCGGTCGGTGCCGACGAAGACGGCAACGTCGAAGTCCGCCGCTGGGGCACGCCGACCGCGTTCGACTTCCCGGTTCAGGATCACGTCGCCCTGGGCGAGAAGTTCGGCTGGCTCGACTTCGAAACCGCCGCCAAGCTGTCCGGCGCACGTTTCGCTCTGCTGCGCGGCCCGATTGCCCGCCTGCACCGCGCCCTGGCGCAGTTCATGATCAACCTGCACGTCACCGAGCACGGCTACGAAGAGACTTACACGCCTTATCTGGTTCAGGCGCCGGCCCTGCAAGGCACCGGTCAACTGCCGAAATTCGAAGAGGACTTGTTCAAGATCGCTCGCGAAGGCGAAGCCGATCTGTACCTGATTCCGACCGCCGAAGTGTCGCTGACCAACATTGTGGCCGGTGAAATCGTCGATGCGAAATTGCTGCCGATCAAGTTTGTCGCTCACACGCCGTGCTTCCGCAGCGAAGCCGGTGCGTCGGGTCGTGACACGCGCGGCATGATCCGCCAGCACCAGTTCGACAAGGTCGAGATGGTGCAGATCGTCGAGCCGTCGAAATCGATGGACGCGCTGGAAAGCCTGACCGCCAACGCCGAAAAAGTCCTGCAACTGCTGGAGCTGCCATACCGCACCCTGGCGCTGTGCACCGGCGACATGGGCTTCAGCGCGGTCAAGACCTACGACCTGGAAGTGTGGATTCCGAGCCAGGACAAATACCGCGAAATCTCCTCGTGCTCCAACTGCGGCGACTTCCAGGCCCGCCGCATGCAGGCGCGCTTCCGCAACCCGGAAACCGGCAAGCCTGAATTGGTTCATACCTTGAACGGCTCCGGCCTGGCCGTCGGTCGTGCCCTGGTGGCGGTGCTGGAAAACTACCAGCAGGCCGACGGTTCGATCCGCGTACCGGAAGTCCTCAAGCCGTACATGGGTGGCCTCGAGGTCATCGGCTAAATGAAATATCTGCCGCTGTTTCACAACCTGCGCGGCAGTCGTGTGTTGGTCGTCGGTGGGGGGGAAATTGCCTTGCGCAAATCCCGCCTGCTGGCCGACGCCGGTGCGCTGCTGCGGGTGGTCGCACCTGAAATCGAAACGCAACTGCGCGAGCTGGTCGCTGCCAGCAAGGGCGAATGCCTGCTGCGTGGTTACGTCGAAACGGATCTGGACGGTTGCGGGCTGATCATCGCCGCCACCGACGATGAAGCGCTCAATGCCCAAGTGTCCGCCGATGCCCATCGGCGTGGCGTACCGGTCAACGTGGTGGATGCGCCTGCGCTGTGCAGCGTGATCTTTCCGGCCATTGTCGATCGGTCACCGCTGATTATCGCCGTGTCCAGTGGCGGCGATGCGCCGGTGCTGGCGCGGCTGATCCGCGCCAAGATCGAAACCTGGATTCCTTCGACCTACGGCCATCTGGCCGGCCTCGCCGCGCGCTTCCGTCATCAGGTGAAAAACCTGTTTCCGGATGTGAATCAGCGTCGTGGTTTCTGGGAAGACGTGTTTCAAGGCCCGATTGCCGACCGGCAACTGGCCGGGCAGGGCGCCGAGGCCGAGCGTCTGTTGCAGGCGAAAATCGACGGCGATGCCGCTATCACGACCGGTGAGGTGTATCTGGTGGGTGCCGGGCCGGGTGATCCGGACCTGCTGACCTTCCGCGCGCTGCGTCTGATGCAGCAAGCCGATGTGGTGCTGTACGACCGTCTGGTGGCGCCGGTGATTCTTGAACTGTGCCGGCGTGATGCCGAGCGCGTTTACGTCGGCAAGCGCCGCGCCGATCATGCGGTGCCGCAGGATCAGATCAACCAGCAACTGGTGGAGTTGGCGAAAGCCGGCAAGCGCGTGGTGCGGTTGAAAGGTGGCGATCCGTTCATCTTCGGTCGTGGCGGCGAGGAGATCGAGGAACTGGCGGCCCATGGCATCCCGTTCCAGGTCGTGCCGGGCATCACGGCGGCCAGCGGATGTGCGGCTTATGCCGGGATTCCGCTGACCCACCGTGATTACGCGCAGTCGGTGCGTTTCGTCACCGGGCATCTGAAGGACGGCTCCACCGATCTGCCTTGGGCCGACCTCGTCGCGCCCGCGCAGACCCTGGTGTTCTACATGGGCCTGGTGGGCCTGCCGGTCATCTGCGAGCAGTTGATCAGGCACGGTCGCGGGGCGGATACCCCGGCGGCGCTGATCCAGCAGGGCACCACGGTCAATCAGCGGGTGTTCACCGGCACTTTGGCCGATTTGCCGAAACTGGTGGCGGAGCATGAAGTGCATGCGCCGACCCTGGTGATCGTCGGCGAAGTGGTGCAACTGCGCGAGAAACTGGCGTGGTTCGAAGGGGCTCAGGGCCAGGTCTGACAGATCGCGTTGTCCCTTCGCGAGCAAGCCCGCTCCCACATCAGATCGAGTCGAACTCAGATCACATGTGGGAGCGGGCTTGCTCGCGAAAGGGCGTTCAATTCAACGCAATATTCAATCCCGCTTCCAGACCCCTTTTCCGCTCAAACGCGCCCGGTCATGGGCCACACTGAAGTCCTGCTCCGGCCCCTTCGGCACCACGCCCGTCGGGTTGATGGTCCTGTGGCTGGCGTAGTAGTGGTGCTTGATGTGGGTGAAGTCCACGGTCTGCGCGACGCCCGGCACCTGATACATCTCACGCAGCCAGTTCGACAGGTTCGGATAATCGGCAATCCGTCGCAGGTTGCACTTGAAGTGCCCGTGATACACCGCGTCGAAGCGAATCAGGGTGGTGAACAGGCGAACGTCCGCCTCGGTCAGGTACTCGCCGGTCAGGTAACGATTGGCAGTCAGAAGCTGTTCGAGGTGATCCAGTTCGGCGAACACATCATCGAACGCCGCTTCATAGGCATTCTGTGAGGTGGCGAACCCGGCGCGATAAACGCCGTTGTTGACCGCCGGGTAGATCCGCTCGTTCAGCGCATCGATCTCGCTGCGCAGGGGGGCCGGGTAGAAGTCCAGGTCGTTACCGGTCAGGTCGTTGAAGGCGCTGTTGAACATGCGGATGATTTCCGCCGATTCATTGCTGACGATGCGCTTGAGCTGCTTGTCCCACAGCACCGGCACGGTCACGCGCCCGGTGTAATCGGCGGTGTCGGCGGTGTAGCGCTGGTGCATGAATTCGAAATCGTCGAGTTTGTCGCCAGTGGAGCCGAGCGTCTTGTCGAACGTCCAGCCGTTTTCCAGCATCAGCCAACTGACCACCGAAACGTCGATCAGTCCTTCCAGGCCTTTGAGTTTGCGCAGGATCAGCGTGCGATGTGCCCACGGACAGGCCAATGACACATAGAGGTGATAGCGCCCGGCCTCGGCGGTAAATCCGCCGTCCCCGCTCGGGCCGGGTTGGCCGTCAACGGTGACCCAGTTGCGTCGCTGCGCCTGTTCGCGCTGGAAGGCGCCATCCTTGCTGCTTTCGTACCACTTGTCCTGCCAGTGGCCATCGACGAGTAAACCCATGATCAAGACTCCAGAAACCAATAATCGTTGGAGTGGAGTCTATTCCGATGAGTTCGAACAAAAAGCGCAAAGATCGGGCGCAAATGATCGACTAGATCGATGTGTTCCGTGCGGCCCAGTATTTTTCAGCGGTTTCGAAGGCCTGTTCACGGGGTTGTCCCAAACCGCGCAGCGCCAGGGCCATGGTCGAAATCAGTGCCATTTGCGGATAGCTGTCGACCACCTCACCCCGCCACACCGCTTTCAAATGCTCGACGTCCAGCGAGGCCGGTTTGACGTGGCGCTGGGCGGATAACTGTGGCCATTCCTCGTCCCAGCTCACGCCGCCCGTGGTGCCGTACAGGTGGCTGTCGGCGTCCGGGTTGATCTCGATTTCGCCGCCGTCACCCTTGACCACAATCGCCATGTCGCCGAGCAAGCCACTGGCTTCGCGATGCACCGCCTGATAGCCGGGGTGGAAAATGCTTTGCAGGCCGCAGCGTGCGCCCAAAGGATTGAGAATCCGCGCCAGCGAATGAATCGGCGAGCGCAGGCCGAGGGTGTTGCGCAGGTCGATCATCTTTTGCAGTTGCGGTGCCCAGTCCACCAGCGGCATAAACGCCAGCCCACCGTTGTCCAGCGCGCTGCCGACCTGCTGCCAGTTGCGGCACAGCGGGATGTTCAAGTCTGTGAGCAGTTGTTCGGAGTACAGACGTCCGGCGGTGTGGGCGCCGCCGCCGTGCATGAAAATGCGCACGCCGTTCTGCGCCAGGCACTTGGCAGCCAAGAGATACCACGGCAGATGGCGTTTTTTGCCGGCGTAGGTCGGCCAGTCCAGATCGACCTTCAACGCTGGCGCCTGCAAACGCTCGCGCAGGGCTTCGGTGAAACCGGCCATTTCCTCGGCGCTTTCTTCCTTGTGCCGCAGCAGCATCAGAAATGCGCCGAGCTGCGTGTCCTCGACCGTGTCGTCCAGCACCATGCCCATGGCTTGCCGGGCTTCTTCACGGGTCAGGTCGCGGGCGCCGCGCTTGCCCTTGCCGAGGATCCGCACGAACTGGGCGAAGGGATGTTCGGCGGGCGTTTCGAGGGTCAGGGCTGGAGAGTCGGTCATAAGCAATTCGTCGGTTTGGGCAGGCCCGCCAGTTTCGCGGCGAGTTTGGCAGGGGTGCCTTTGAACAATCGGTTCAGGTGCAGGCTGTTGCCTTTGTCCGGGCCGAGCTTCAGCGCGGTGTACTTGATCAGCGGCCGGGTTGCCGGAGACAGCTGAAACTCTGTATAGAAGCTGCGCAGCAGTTCGAGGACTTCCCAGTGCTCGGGGGTCAGCTCGATGTTCTCGACAGCGGCGAGGGCGCTGGCGACCTCTGCCGACCAGTCATCGAGGTCGACCAGAAAGCCGTCCTTGTCCAGTTCGATGGCGCGGGCGCCGACGGTCAGCGCATTCATAGCCAGGTGTTGACCTTGTCGTGATGGATCGACAGATCGACGAAGGCCGGGTAGTCCACGGCTTCGGCCCAGTCCGGCACCTGAACGGCACGCGCCTCGGCATCTTCGGCGAGTACGAACAACTTCACCCGGCGTGTATTCAGCGCTTCGAACGGCGCGGTGCCCGCTTGCAAGGCGTAGGTGGCGTCGCCACACAACAGCAAAGCATCGGCCGCGCCCAGCAGACGCAGGCAACTGGTCAGGCGTTCGTCACCGAACGGCGAGTGAGACAACACATGCAAAGTCGGCATCAGAGGGTGATCACCTGGTCGTAACGGTCAATAAGGGCGGTGATGTGTTCGGCGGCGAGCGGTTGTGCCTCGTCCAGCGACAGATTCGCCAGACCACGCTGGCTGGCACTGTCGGCGCAGTAGAACAGCTCTTCGACGCCGAACATCGGCAGCGCTTGCAGGTTGGCGCTCAGGTCTTTCTGCTGCAGGGCCTTGGCGTTTTGCCCGGCGGCCAGTTGCAACACACCGTCGTCGAGAAACAGCAGGCCGATCGGCAGATCGAATGCGCCGCCGGCCAGTACGATGTCCAGCGCCTCGCGGGCGCCCGGGCCGGACCACGGCGACTGGCGGCTGATAATCAACAGGGATTTGGCCATTTCATGCGCCTCCGAAACAGATCAGACGGTCGGCGTCCTGTACCGCATCGTGCAACTGCCCGAGCCCGGATAACTCCCACGGCGCGCTGACTGCCACCGCTTCACGCTGATAACGCTTGGCTTCTTCATCATTCAGAACACCGCGACGCAGGGCGGCGGCGATGCACACCACGCCGTCCAGTTGTTGCTCGGTGATGAACGCGCGCCATTGCTTGGGCAGATCCCGTTCGTCCTGCGGGGTGACCACCGCGTCGGACGCGTTGTAGACGCCGTCCTGATAGAAAAACAGCCGGACGATTTCATGCCCGCCGGCCAACGCGGCCTGAGCGAACAGCAGGGCGCGGCGCGAGGAGGGCGCATGAGCGGCGGAAAACAGCGCGATGGCGAACTTCATGACGGACTCGATCAGCAAAACTGCGGCCATGATAAAGCTTTATCGGCGGGGCGGCTAAGTCGATGTTGCTTGCCCGCGAAAGCGCCCGCTCAGGCGATAACGATGCCGCATCTGCAAACCTCAGCGCGGCATGTACCCCAACTGCCAGCGCCGAGGAATCGCCAGCGACACCACCCCGAGCAGTCCTGCCAGCAAACCGCTGACGAACAACGCCTTCAGCCCCAGATGGTGTTCCAGCACCGCCCCCAGAACCGCGCCGATGAACATCCCGCTCCACGGCACCAGTTGCACCCGCCAGCCATTGCGTCGTTCGCCGAGCATCCAGCGCCCGAGCCCGCGCCCGAACCGGGACAACGCGCCGGTGACATACGTCAGCCCGACGGCCAGGCCGTTCACTTCTTCCACGGCGGCATTGAGCATGCCCATGGCAATGATCGCCGCCAGCAGCGCCGGCAGTTGCGCCTCGAACGGCCAGACCGCCGCCGCGCAGAGCAGCGTGGCGATACACAGCAGCAGCGGCAGCGCCCGTCGCCCACCCAGGCGCCCGACCACTACGCCCAGGGCGTTACCAACAATGAATGTGACGACCAGGATGACCAGCCGCAACGTCAGACTCATATCGCCAGCGCTGATCGCCACCGCCAGCCGCGTGGTGTTGCCGCTCATGAACGACACGAAATCGCCGCTGGCCATGAAACCGATGGCATCGGTCATCCCGGCCAGCACCGAGAGCGCGGCAACCAGCGCCAGGCCCACACGCCCGCGCCACTTTTGTGTGTGCAGATGACCGGGACTGGCGCGGTGAGTCGAGGCTGACGGCAGCATTGATAAGGAGGTCCTTGAGCGGCAATTACGGTTCTATGCCATACAGATCGCAGTATTCCAGCCAGCTCATGCCGGCCATTTCCGCGACCTCGCGATGCACTTCAAGGCGTTGTGCCTGATAGTCCTCGGGCGTGGCGCTGGTCAATTGCAAAGTGAGTTCCCAGGCGAACAGACCAAGGCTTTCGGCCTCGGCTTCGAAGGCTTCGTGCAGGCGTTCTTCGCGGTATTGCGCCTGAGTCTCGCCCTTGGCCTGGGCCAGCAGCGGGTTGAGGTGATCGAGGGTTTCGCGCAGTTCCGGGCGTGCATCGAGAAACAGTTTCAGGGCCTGTTCGTGTCGCTGGTCGGTGGCCGCCATGGGGTTTCCTTGTTGGGCTGGTTGACCATAGGGTGCAGGAGTCGGCGCAGCGTGTCGCGTCATAAATGCAGTAAAGCAGAACGTTTTCCTGCGCTGCGGTGATACAGTCCGCTTTTTTCCGAATGAGCGAATGCAATGCGAATTCTGATGGTAGCGCTGGCGGCCACCGTGCTGGCCGGTTGCGCGGGTTCGGTGATGGACGATGCCCGCACCAAGGCCCCTTACAAGACCCTGACTTCGGAAAAGCCGGAGAAAGACGTGGCCCAGTGCGTACAGTTCGCCTGGCAGGACGAAGCTGTATTCGGGGTCGATGCCGCCGCCTATCTGCAACCGGGCAAGAAGGGTGGCTCGACGGTCTACACGCGTTCGGCGGAGTCGTTTGTCGATCTGACCAGCGATGCGTCGGGTACGACATTGAGCTATTACGCGCAGAAAGACGACTTCGTCGCCAAGCGCCGGATGGCGGCGCTGGCGACCTGTCTCTAAGCACTGCAGAACGTGCCGGTTCCCACGCTGAAGTCATGGGCGCCGGCCTGCTCGCGAAAAGCTTCAGTCAACTCAATCGTCCAGCCTTTTCTGGAAAAACATCCGCTTATGCCCCGGCGGATAATCCTGCAGCTCGCCAAACTGGCTGTACCCCAACTTCTTGTAGAACTCCGGCGCCTGGAAATCGAAGGTATCGAGCCACGCGCCGATGCAACCTTTCTCTCGCGCCAGCTCCTCGGCCATGCGCATCAGTTTCGAGCCAACACCCTGGCCCCGGCCCTGTTCCGGCACCGACAGTAAATCGACGAACAGCCAGTTGCAGACCAGCCGGCCATACAGCCCGCCGAGAATCTCGTCGTGCTCGTCGCGCACCAGCAGCGTGAGCGGTTCCGAAACCGCAATCCCGGCCTGGGCGACGTTATAGGCATGGAGCGGTGCCAGGATGGCCTGGCGTTCTTCGTCCGTGGAGTTTTGCGACAGCTCGATCCGCAAGTTCATCTGCGCTTCCTTGATAGCAATGAGCACGCAGCCTAGCGCGCTTCAGACGATCATTCCAATCCTCTTTCGAGGCTGCGCGCCGTGTGGTGAATGCAGGTTTTCGCAACGTTGCCATGTACTCCTTTTGCCATGCGTTGGGTAGGCGTCGGCGCAGCGCACTGTGTTTATATCCAGTATTTTCGGCGTTTTGCTGCACCGGACCTTGTTAGCTGCGACAAACCTGCCAATGGACAAAATAACCAGCTCCGCTAGCTTGAAGGTCTCTCCTCGGAAAGGAGAGTTCTTAAATCAACGGAGTGAAAAACATGAATCAACCACAAGCTCAAACCCAACTGCGACACGGTCGCGTCATCTCTCCTGCCAGCCGCGGCGCGGTGGCCATCGAGCAAGGATTGCTTGGTGCCTGGCAGGTCAACGAAATGGAGGGTGGCAAGAACTTCCCGGCGCTGGTGGCCGGTCCGTTCCCGGCGCCGTTCGAGACAGATAACCCAAGCGACGTACCACCCGCCGATGGCTACATCCTCAGCGGCGGCAAGACCGATGCCCGCGACTGCGTGAACTTCACCGCCGCGGAAATGAGCAAGAAGCTCGGTCGTCCGTTCTCTTGGCCGCTGCTCAATGTCGCCCCCGGTCAGACCCTCGAGGTCAAATGGGAATACACCGCGCCACACACCACCCGCGGCTACCGCTGGCTGATCACCAAGGATGGCTGGGACCCGCAGCAGCGCATCAGCCGTGCGCAGCTCGAAGCGCAGCCATTCTTCGAGGATTTTTACCCTCAGGTGCCTTACTACAGCCATTCGGCCGAACTGAAGGCCAAGATCAATCATGCGGTGAAACTGCCGGCCAACAAGACAGGCCATCACGTCATCGTGCTGATGTGGATCGTCGCCAACACCGGCAACGCTTTCTATCAGGCCTTCGATGTGGATTTCAAATAACCACGCGACACCCCACTCACACGTTCTGAAGGATTAGAACATGTCATCGAACATTGACTTCACCCTTGTGCAAAACCAGGCGAGCGACGCGGCGTCGCTGATGCCGAGCCTCACTGGCAAGAAGATCCTCATGGGCTTCTGGCACAACTGGCCGGCAGGCCCCAGCGACGGTTACCGCCAAGGCCGTTTCGCCAGCATTGCGCTCGAAGACGTACCCAAGGAGTACAACGTCGTCGCGGTGGCCTTCATGAAGGGCAGCGGGATTCCGACTTTCAAGCCGTTCAACGTTTCCGATGCCGAGTTTCGCCGCCAGGTCGGCGTGCTCAACAGCCAGGGGCGGGCGGTGCTGATTTCCCTCGGCGGTGCCGATGCCCACATCGAACTGCGCAGCGGCCAGGAGCGTCCTCTGGCCAACGAAATCATCCGGCTGGTGGAAACCTATGGTTTCGACGGTCTGGACATCGATCTTGAACAGAGCGCGATTGATTTCGCCGCCAACAAGACCGTGCTGCCGGCCGCGCTGAAACTGGTCAAGGATCACTACGCCGGCCAGGGCAAGCATTTCATCATCAGCATGGCGCCGGAGTTCCCGTACCTGACCAGCACCGGCAAATACGTCGGCTACCTGCAAGCGCTGGAAGGCTACTACGACTTCATCGCTCCACAGTTCTACAACCAAGGCGGTGATGGCGTCTGGGTGCCGGAAGCCAACAACGGCAACGGGGCGTGGATCGCCCAGAACAACGATGCGCTGAAAGAGGATTTCCTCTATTACCTGACAGAAAGCCTGGTGACCGGTACTCGCGGCTTTACCCGTATTCCGGCGGACAAGTTCGTCATCGGCCTGCCGGCCAACGTCGATGCGGCTGCCACCGGTTATGTGATCGACGACACTGCCGTCGGCAACGCGATGAAACGCCTGGCGATCAAAGGGCATCCGATCAAGGGCCTGATGACCTGGTCGGTGAACTGGGACAACGGCACCAGCAAGGATCGCGTGCCCTACAACTGGGAATTCAGTCGGCGCTATGGGCCGCTGATCCATGGGGCGCGGCTGTCTTCGCCAGAGTCTGATGCCGTCGCACCAGGCGTCGCCCGTCAGCAGTAAATGAATGAAAGCCCGGTAGCGCTGCCGGGCTTTTTTTCGTTCTTGGCGGGTGGTTTTTCGCCTACGATGGACGCCTTTCGATGACAAAAAAGGATCAGGCGTCATGTCTACCACAGCCGAGCGGGTCAACATTGTTGAAACCCAGGTGTTGTCCCACGACTGGTATCTGCTGAAGAAAATCACCTTCGATTACCAGCGCAACAACGGTGACTGGCAGCGTCAGACCCGTGAGGTCTACGACCGGGGCAACGGCGCGGCGATTCTGCTGTTCAACCGTGAGAAACGGACCGTGGTGCTGACCCGCCAGTTCCGCTTGCCGGTGTTCGTCAACGGTCATGACGGGTTGCTGATCGAAGTGGCAGCCGGTTTGCTGGAAGGTGCGGCACCGGAGCAACGGATTCGCGCCGAGGCCGAGGAAGAAACCGGCTACCGCGTCCATGATGTGAAGAAGGTGTTCGAGTCTTACATGAGCCCTGGCTCCGTGACCGAAAAGCTGCACTTTTTCATTGCTGAATACGATTCGGCGTCGAAGGTCGGCGACGGCGGCGGTCTGGAGGAAGAGACCGAAGAACTGGAAGTGCTGGAGTGGCATTTCGACGAGGCACTGGCGGCGTTCGCGCGTGGCGAGATCTGCGATGCCAAGACCATCATGCTGTTGCAGTACGCGGCGATGAACAAGCTCTTTAACAACTGATTGTCATGCTCCCGCATTGGCATGTGTTGCCTTTGTGGGAGTAGGCCTGCCCACGAGGGCGGCCTACATCCAGAACGAGATCAGAACAGGTCGCCCGTACGACCTGTTTCGCGAAAACCCTCAAGCGTCAGCAATCGCTCCTTGGCCTCAAGCCCGCCCGCAAACCCGGTCAGTTTTCCTGACGCCCCAATCACCCGATGACAGGGTGCAACGATCGAAATCGGATTGCGCCCGTTCGCTGCGCCTACCGCACGTACTGCCGTGGGATGACCGATCTGGCGGGCGATTTCGCTGTAGGTCCGGGTTTCACCGAAGGGAATGGTCAGCAGCGCCGCCCAGACCTTTTTCTGAAAGTCGGTGCCGACAAAGTCCAGGTCCAGCTCGAAGCCGTTGCGCGTGCCGGCAAAATATTCTGCCAGTTGCCGGGCGGTTTTCAGCAGCACCGGATTGTCCGGCGCCTCGCTCATCGGCCCCAGGCGTACCCGGTTCGGTTTGTCGTTTTCCCAGAGGATGGCCGCCAGTCGTGAACCGTTCGCGACCAGCTTCAGCTCGCCGACCGGCGAGGGCAGGGTGATGAACGTGTAGGCCATGGCGACAGACTCCGGATCGGTACGAAAACAGCCGCCAGCATACTGCCGGATCGGGGAGGCGCAAACCGCAATCCCGACCATACTGCTTGTTGCTCTCAAGTGTTCCCCCTGTGTGTTGCATCAATCCAAAACAAAAAAGAGATCGACTCATGAAGTACGAACCTTTTGCCAAGTCGCTGATAGCGACGTCACTGACACTCAGTTGCCTCATGGCCCACGCCGCTTCTGTAGCGCCGGTCGCGGCGGAAAACGGCATGGTGGTCACCGCCCAGCACCTGGCCACCCACGTTGGCGTCGATGTATTGAAAAGCGGCGGCAACGCCGTCGATGCAGCGGTTGCCGTGGGGTATGCGCTGGCGGTGGTCTATCCCGCCGCCGGTAACCTCGGTGGCGGCGGTTTCATGACCATTCAACTGGCGGACGGGCGCAAGACCTTCCTCGACTTCCGCGAAAAAGCCCCGCTGGCGGCGACCGCCGACATGTACCTCGACAAACAGGGCAACGTCATTCCCGACCTGAGTACCCGTGGCCATCTCGCGGTGGGCGTGCCGGGCACCGTGTCCGGCATGGAACTGGCGCTGACCAAGTACGGCACCAAGCCGCGCAAGGACATGATTGCCCCGGCGATCAAACTGGCCGAAGACGGCTTTGCACTGGAGCAGGGCGATGTCGATCTGCTGGATTACGCCACCGACGTGTTCAAGAAGGACATGAAGGACTCCGGCTCGATCTTCCTGAGCAACGGTGAACCGATGCAGGTCGGGCAGAAACTGGTGCAGAAGGATCTGGCGAAGACCCTGCGGACCATTTCCGAGAAGGGCGCCGACGGCTTCTACAAAGGTTGGGTGGCCGACGCCATCGTCACTTCGAGCCAGGCCAACAAGGGCATCATCACCCAGGCCGACCTCGACAAATACAAGACCCGCGAACTGGCTCCGGTGGAGTGCGACTATCGCGGTTACCACGTCGTATCGGCGCCGCCACCGAGCTCCGGTGGCGTGGTGATCTGTCAGATCATGAACATCCTCGAAGGCTATCCGATGAAGGATCTGGGCTTCCATTCGGCCCAGGGCATGCACTATCAGATCGAGGCCATGCGTCACGCTTATGTGGATCGCAACAGCTATCTGGGCGACCCGGATTTCGTCAAGAACCCGATCGAACACCTGCTGGACAAGAACTACGCGACCAAGCTGCGCGACGCCATCGCGCCGCAGAAGGCCGGTGTGTCCGCTGAACTCAAACCCGGGGTCGCGCCCCATGAAGGCAGCAACACCACCCACTATTCGATCGTCGACAAGTGGGGCAATGCGGTGTCGGTGACCTACACCCTCAACGACTGGTTCGGTGCGGGCGTGATGGCCAGCAAGACCGGGGTGATCCTCAACGACGAGATGGACGATTTCACCTCGAAGGTCGGCGTGCCGAACATGTACGGTCTGGTGCAGGGCGAGGCCAATGCCATTGCTCCGGGCAAGGCGCCGCTGTCGTCGATGAGCCCGACCATTGTCACCAAGGACGGCAAGGTGGTGATGGTGGTGGGCACACCGGGCGGCAGCCGGATCATCACCGCGACTTTGCTGACCATGCTCAACGTCATCGACTACGGCATGGGCCTGCAGGAAGCGGTCGACGCGCCACGTTTCCACCAGCAATGGATGCCGGAACAAACCAACCTCGAAGATTTCGCGGCCAGCCCGGACACGAAGAAAATCCTCGAGAGCTGGGGGCACAAGTTTGCCGGTCCTCAGGACCCCAACCACATCGCTGCGATCCTGGTTGGCGCACCGTCCCTGGGTGGCAAACCGGTCGGCAAGAACCGTTTCTACGGTGCCAATGATCCGCGTCGCAACACCGGGTTGTCATTGGGTTACTGAGAGGCGTAAAAAGGGGGCGGACACGCGTCCGCCCCTGTCTCAAAGTTCGATCAAGGAAGGCACATCATGACCACCGCATTGCTGATCATCGACGTCCAGCGCGCCCTGTGCGCGGGCGAATACGAGTGCTACGACGTCACTCGCGTGATCGACACCATCAACGCTCTCAGTACACGCGCACGCAAGGCCGGGGTTCCGGTTGTGCTGATCCAGCACGAAGAGAAGGACAGTCCGCTGGCCCACGGCGCCGAGGGCTGGCAACTGGCCGAAGGCCTGGTCACGGCATCCAGCGACTTGCGTGTCGGCAAAACCACCCGGGATTCGTTCTACCAGACCAACCTGCAAAAACTGGTGCCGCTGGAAGACTTCGACCGCCTGGTGATCTGCGGCATGCAAACCGACTACTGCGTCAACGCCACCGTGCGCCAGGCCCATCAACTGGGTTACGACGTGGAGCTTGCAGCCGACGCTCACACCACGGTCGACAACGGCAACATGAGCGCCGAAGACATCATCGCCGAACACAACAAGGACCTGGCGCACCTGACCGGTTCGGTGGCGCGGATCGACGTCAAACCGGCTGCCGACATCCTTTTCTGAAGCACACCACACCCCGCTGTCCGGGGGAGCAGGCTTGCTCGCGAAGTCGAATCGTCGCTCCCCCAGAATTTCTGTGTCACTGCGACATCGTTTGAAGAATGGAATCCAGCAATGCCCGCTTTCAAGTGCCGGTACGCCGTCGTACTGGCGTACCTCTCGCTCACCCCGATGGTCCATGCCAGCAGTTTCGATTGCGCCAGTGCCGGCAATCCCGCCGAGAAGGCGATCTGCGCAGACCCCTACACCTCAAGCCTTGATGAAAAGCTTGGTGCACTCTGGCAGACAACGCTCCCCACAGTGTCCGACTCCAAGGCCCTCAAGGCCGATCAGCGCGAGTGGCTCAAGCAGCGCAATCGATGCGCAGAGGATATTTCCTGTTTGCGCCGCCAGTATCTGATGCGTATGAAAGCACTTGAATACGCGGCCAGGCCCTTCACCTGGAATGCGACCTGGCAAATGATTCCGTGGGGCACCTCCACGGCGGCGCAAGTGACCACATCACGTCAGGACGCTACGCACATCGCCTTTGATATCTCGGCGGCAAACGGCGGCAACTCTGGAGACATGGATGGCGTCGCCACGATTGCCGGTGCTGCCGCTCATTACGAAGGCGGGAATTGCACGTTGAAGTTCAGCGCATCCAACGGTCTGCTGGACGTTGAGCAGGAGGGGGGTGAAGGGGCGTGCGGCGGCGGGGTGGGCGTCTATTACGCCGGACGTTATGTCGCGTCAGAGCAACCCATATCGATCGACTACGATTTGCTCAGTCTGGGCGTGCTGCGCACGCCGCAGGAAGATCAAGCGTTGCGTGTTCTGCTCAAAGGCGACTATCAAACCCTGCTCAACAACAGTGGTTCGATGGTGACGGGCGAGGCATCGGCCGATGTGCCGGATGGCGCGGTCGATGAGTTCTGGGTACGAGGCCTGGCTTCCAGCAATGCGGCGATCCTGATGCGTGCGCCGGGCAACCGGTTGTGGCTGGTGCTGTTGGTTTTTGACGAGCAGCGCAAAGTCAGGGCGCGCTACTACACCAACGTGGCGAAATGGAAAAAACAGGTGCCCGATGTGCTGCAGGCCTGGCACGTACGAATGACGCACGACGAAGCTCTGCCACTGGATCTGATGCCGTAATCCATTGTGAGGCGGTATCGCGTCCCCCGTTCAGGTCGCAAACATCAACATCCGGACATCCCTCACCGGCTCGGCCACCACGCCCTCCAGCACCAGTCGCGTGATGGTCTGCGTCGCGTTCTCATAATCTTCATCCAGCGGCACCTCCCGTCCGGTGATGCGGCCCATTTGCCAGCCGATGTTGGTGTAGGTGCGGGTCGCTGACCAGATGAACAGCATCAGATGCTCCGGGTCGACCGGCGCGAGCAGGCCCCGGTCGATCCAGCTGCGCAGGCAATCGACGTTGCGTCGGGCTTCGGCGTGCAGCAGGTCGCGGCATTCTTCGGGCAGTTGGCGGCCGCCGAGCAGCAATTCGCCGCTGAACACCTTGGCAATTGCCGGATGTTCGCGGGCGATGCGGATGCGGGCGGCGACATAGGCGCGCAGGCCGATCAGCGGGTCGTCGCTTTCGCGCAGCACCGCCGAGGCTTCCAGCAGCGGTTCGACAAAGCCGAGCAGCACTTTGCCGTAGAGGTTTTCCTTGCTCTGGAAGTAGTAATACAGATTGGCCTTGGGCACGCCGGCGCGAACGGCGATGTCGCGGGTCTGGGTCGCGTCGAAGCCGTTGGCGGCGAATTCCTCGCTGGCGGCGGCGAGGATGAGTTGTTGATTGCGTTCGCGGATGCTGCTCATGGAAGTACGGATTTCAAGGACGGCATGGCAAGGTTCTGGCGAATTCGGTTTCGCAATATACAAAACTATATAGCGGTTAAGCCAGCGCACTCGGTCGACAGCGCTATGCTGGTTCCATTATTGAAAGTCATCGGGGAGGGCATATGGGTATTCAGGCATTGCGCGCCAGTGCGGTTCATCTTGAGGCGGTCGCCACACTGTTTGACGCCTATCGCGGCTTTTATGGTCAGCCGCCGAACCTCGCCCAGTCGCGGGCGTTCATCGCCGAGCGCATGGCGGGTGGTGAGTCGGTGATTTTTCTGGCTGAGAACGAAAACGCTGAAGCACTCGGATTCGTACAGTTGTACCCGTCGTTTTCGTCCATCGATGCTCATCGCACCTGGCTGCTCAGCGACTTGTTCACTGCGCCTGCGGCCCGTGGGCGGGGCGTCGGCAGGCTATTGATGAACACTACGCGGGACTTTGTGTTGGCGAGCGGCGCCAAGGGGCTGGTGCTGGAAACCGCCATCGACAATTTCACCGCGCAGGGTCTGTATGAATCGCTGGGTTATGTGCGCGATACCGGTTACTACACCTACAACCTCGATTTGCGAGGCGATTGATCGACTCTGACTTTTTTCGGGTTTTTCTGTTGTTTGGTCTTTTCCCGCAGACGGGCGATCACTAGAATCCGCCCCGGCTCTCCGCAATGGAGGCTCTTTGCTATCACTTAGGGAAGACATCATGCAATTCGGGAAAATCCTGGCGCTGGGCCTGGTGCTGACACTGGGCGGTTGCGCCAGTTTTACCAAGGACGAAGTGGCGCCGGTCACGCTGCCGTCGATGGCAAGCTATGCCAACAAGCCTAATGTCTATGTCGATTTCGATTTCTATCAGGGCGAGCCGAAAAGCGCTTCCGCCGTGGAGTTGCCGCAAGCGCGGGACATGCTCAAGCCGCAACTGCAAAAAGCCCTGACGGACTCCGGCCTGTTCGGTCGCGTCACGCTGGACGAATTCGAGAAGCAACCGGGCGACTACAGTCTGCGCCTGAAGATGTACAACCATCCGCCAAATGGTGGTGAGTTGGCGCTGGCGTTCATCAGTGGTCTGAGCATGACGATCATTCCGGCCTACGCCACCGACCAGTACACCCTGAGCCTGGAAACCCTCGATCAGCAAGGGCAGCCTCTGACCACAGCGAGCAATCATGACTCGGTCGGCACCTGGATGGGCATCTGGTTCATTCCTCTGGCGTTCAATACGCCCAAGGCTGCGGTGAGTGACACGTTCACTCGCCAGGTCAATGCGTTGCTCAAAGAATGGGCTGACAGCAACCGCCCGAAATACTCGGCCCTCTGATCCGCGTTGCGCGGGTAAGCAGCCAAAAAAAGAGCCGCAATCGCGGCTCTTTTTTTACCCTTATTTCAGGGCCTGAATGAATTGCGGATCGCTGTACAGATCCTTCAGCAAATCTTTCAGCATCGGGTTGTAGGCGTTGGCGGCGTTGGGAATGGCGATGAAGCCGAAGAAGCTGCTGTTCCACTCGTGGCTGACATCCTTGGTCGCGTCGTACACCACGTCGTTGCCGTTGAGCAGCGTGAAGCGTGCGGCGATTTTGCCGTCACCGGTGCCCATGCCGGCATTCAACTGGTTTTTCACCACCAGCACTTGCAGGTGGCGGGCGGCGTTCGGGTCAAGCAGGCCGGCCTTGCGCAGTTCCTCGGTGATGGCGTCCTGGATGTGCGCCGGGATGCTGCCGGTTGGCGAGCTGATCGGGTTGGCCCGGACCATCAGCGAGCCTTCGCCCGAAGCGGCCGTCACTTGCGGATTGCTGATCGCGTGCAGCGGTGGCGTTTGCTTGAGCTTCTGAACGTTGTCGTAACTTGGCTCGTAGCGGGTCATGGTCACGCCACAACCTTGAAGCAGCAGGGCCAGCAGCGGGACGAACAGCAGAGATTTTTTCACGGCATTTCCTTGCGTGTAGAGGAGGGGGGCGAATTATGGGCAGAGTGCCATCATCGAGCAAGGGTGTTCGCCCGCCTCATTCGACCCGGCGCAACAAACCCTCGATCTGCGCCAATTCCCAGGTGCTCAGCAGGCTGACCGGATCGGTGCCGAAGCGTTGCCGGCTGTCGAGCGTCCATTCGCGGCCGTCCGGGCAGCGGCACTGGCTGCAGTGATGCAGATGCTGGCCGTCGAATTCGAGTTGCAGTTGCCAGCCTTCGATGTCGACCGATACCTGACTCGTTCCCGCGTGGATCACTTGTAACGGACGAATACCCAGGGCCGCGTCGCGCAACTGCTGGCAGACTTCGCGGCGGGTCAATTCGGTCGACATGCGGATTTCCTTCGATAAAAACAGCGCGCAAGCATAGTGCGCCAGTCATTGGCTGTCAGCGATGACTGGCCCGATCCCGGACATTTCCGTAACATCCGCAACCCTTCTTTTCCCGCGAATATCAGCGGCCGTGCCCGTCGGCCGCTCTGTCAGGTATGCCATGAAACCGATTCGTCTGCGCGCCGATGTCCTGGCCGGACTCACCACCTCGTTTGCCCTGTTGCCCGAATGCATTGCGTTTGCGCTGGTGGCGCATCTCAATCCGCTGATGGGCCTGTATGGCGCGTTCATCATTTGTACGCTGACGGCGCTGTTCGGTGGTCGGCCGGGGATGATTTCCGGGGCGGCCGGTTCGATGGCGGTAGTGATCGTGGCGCTGGTGGTGCAGCACGGCGTGCAATACCTGTTGGCGACGGTGTTGCTCGGCGGGCTGATCATGGTGGCCTTCGGTGTGTTGCGCCTGGGCAAACTGGTGCGGATGGTGCCGCATCCGGTGATGCTCGGCTTCGTCAACGGTCTGGCGATCATCATTGCGCTGGCGCAACTGGAGCATTTCAAGAGCGGTGAACACTGGCTCAGCGGCACGCCGTTGTACCTGATGACCGGGCTGGTGCTGCTGACCATGGCCATCGTCTACATCCTGCCGCGCCTGACCCGCGCGGTGCCGCCGGCACTGGTGGCGATCCTCGGCGTGGGCCTGCTGGTCTACCTGCTCGGTCTGCCGACCCGCACCCTCGGCGACATGGCGCACATTGCTGGCGGTCTGCCGACCTTCGCCCTGCCGGACATCCCGTGGAATCTGCAAACCCTGGGCATCATCGCCCCGTACGCGATTCTGATGGCGCTGGTCGGGCTGCTGGAAACCCTGCTGACCCTCAACCTTACCGATGAAATCACCGAAACGCGCGGCTACCCGGATCGCGAGTGCGTGGCACTGGGTGCGGCGAACATGGTTTCGGGTGTGTTCGGTGGCATGGGCGGCTGCGCGATGATCGGGCAGACCGTGATCAACCTCAGCTCCGGCGGGCGCGGGCGTTTGTCCGGCGTGGTGGCCGGGATGCTGATTCTGCTGTTCATTCTGTTTCTGTCGCCGCTGATCGAGCGCATTCCTCTGGCGGCGCTGGTGGGGGTGATGTTCGTGGTGTCGCAGCAGACGTTCGCCTGGGCGTCGTTGCGGGTGCTGAACAAAGTGCCGTTCAACGATGTGCTGGTCATCATCGCGGTGACCACCATCACCGTGTTCACCGACCTGGCGACGGCTGTGCTGTGCGGGATCGTCATCGCGGCGCTGAACTTCGCCTGGCAGCAGGCCCGTGAGTTGTACGCCGATGAGCATCAGGAAGCGGACGGCAGCAAACTCTATCGCCTGCACGGTACGCTGTTTTTCGCCTCGACCACGCCGTTCCTGAACCAGTTCGACCCGGCCAACGATCCGCAGCGGGTCACCCTCGATTGCCGGCATCTGATCTTCGTCGACTATTCGGCCATCGCCGCACTGAAAACCCTGCGTGAACGCTATGCCAAGGCGGGCAAGCATCTGCAGGTGTTTCATCTGTCCGAGCGCTGCAAGAAACTGCTCAAACGCGCGGGCGTCGATCACGACTGAAGGCGTCTTCCTTCAACAACGTGGGAGCGGGGTGCCCGCTCCCACGATTGTTTGTGGTGTCTGTTCAGATGGCCGGGAAGTCGATGTCGGTCAGGGCGACGTTGTTCAGGTAGTTGGTCAGGGTCTGTACGGCGACGAGGGCGATGACTTCGATGATTTTCTTGTCATCGATGCCGGCGGCGCGGGCAATGGCGATCTGCTCGTCGCTCAGGTGACCACGGGTTTCGGTCAGCTCCCGAGCGAGGGCGGCGAACGCGTTGAGGCGGCCGTGGCGGGCCTCGCCAATTTCTAGCGCCGAGAGTCCGGCCTTGCTGGCGAACAGCGAGTGCGCCGTCAGGCAATAGTCGCAACCGTTGACCTGCGAGGTGGCGAGGTACACCGCTTCTTTTTCCTTGGCGCTCAGCGAGGTCTTGCCGAGTATGGCCGAGGCTTGCAGGTAGGTATCCAGCGCGACCGGAGCCTTGGCCAGGGTGGTGAACAGATTGGGCAGGAAGCCGATTTTCTTCTGCACGCCTTCAAGCGATGGGCGGGTGGCGTCGGTGGCGGTATCGAGGCTGAGGGGGGCGATGCGGCTCATGGTGATTCTCCGAAAGTCCGTCGCGAAGTGCGCCGGGGATGGAGTTCATGCTAATCAGCGCGGCTGGTGCTTTGGGTGCAAATCGTCGAGGATATACAACAGATCGTCCAAATCTGTCACCGAGAACATCCCCCATGGATCGCCTTTCTACTTTGCTCAGCCATTTCGGCGTCAATGCCGGCACGTTCCATAGCGGCACTTTCTGCGGCATCAGCGCCTACGGTGGCGAGCAGGCGGAAGGTCATGTGCATCTGTTGCAGGCCGGTCAATTGCGGCTCAAACCGGGGAATGAGCCTGAAGTCATCCTAAGCGAACCAACGCTGATTTTCTTCCCCCGACCGTTTGCCCATCGTCTGTTTGCTGACGAAGCCATGGACACGCAACTGGTGTGCGCCTCGCTGACCTTCGACGGCGGCGCGGGGAATGCCTTGGCGGCGGCGCTGCCGGACTACCTGATACTGAAACTCGGCGAGCTGCCGGAGATGGCCAACACTCTGGAATGGTTGTTCAAGGAAGCGTTCGACGGCCACTGCGGGCGCGTGGCGGTGATGGATCGTCTGTTCGAATTGCTGGTGATTTTGCTGCTGCGTCACCTCATCGGCAGTCGCGACCAGCAACCGGGGATGATGGCGGGGCTGGCGGACCCACGATTGTCCCGCGCCCTGAACCTGATGCACGAACAACCGGCCAAAGCCTGGAGCGTCGCCGAGCTGGCGACTGCCGCGAGCATGTCCCGGGCCGCTTTCGCCGAACACTTCCGGCAGGTGGTGGGGCAGACGCCAGCGGATTATCTGGTGAACTGGCGGGTCAGCCTCGCGCAGAAACGCCTGCGCGAGGGTCGACCGATTGCCTTGATCGCCGAGGAGGTCGGCTACGAAAGTCCTTCGGCGCTGGCCCGGGCGTTTCGGCGCAAGACCGGGCTCAGTCCGAGGGAGTGGAAGGCGGGCGCCCGTTGAAGATTACCGGGCAAATTTCTTCGCCCCGGCCACGCACAGAATCACCCCCAGCGTCACGGCGAGCATGCCGATACTGACCTGTTCATGCAGCAGCGTCGCCGCCAGCGCCAGGCCGAAAAACGGCTGCAACAACTGCAACTGCCCGACCGCCGCAATCCCGCCCTGGGCCAGGCCGCGATACCAGAACACAAACCCGATCAGCATGCTGAACAGCGACACGTATGCCAGGCACATCCAGGCCGAAACACTGATGCCATGCAGCGAGGCGGGCATCCGCCAGACGCTCAGCAGCGCCATCACCGGCAGCGACAGCACCAGCGCCCAGCAGATCACTTGCCAGCCGCCGAGGGCTCGCGACAGCTTTGCGCCTTCGGCGTAACCGAGCCCGCAGGCGAGGATGGCCGCCAGCATCAGCAGATCGCCGATGGGCGAAGCACTCAGGCCCTGGGAAATAGCGAAACCGACCACCAGCGCACTACCCAGCACCGAGAAGATCCAGAACACCGGACGCGGCCGTTCGCCACCGCGCAATACACCGAAAATCGCCGTAGTCAGCGGCAACAATCCTACAAAGACAATCGAATGGGCCGACGTCACGTACTGCAGCGCCAGCGCGGTAAGCAAGGGAAAACCCAGTACCACGCCCAGCGCCACGATCAACAACGAAAACCACTGGTCCCGCGCCGGACGCCGCTCGCGAAACAGCCACAACAGGCACAGCGCCAACACTCCGGCAATGGTCGCGCGGACGACGGTGAGGAACAGCGGATCGAACTCCAGCACCGCCAGGCGCGTGGCCGGCAACGAGCCGCTGAAGATCACGACGCCGATGAAGCCGTTGATCCAGCCACTGGTTTTTTCCAGGGCCGGGCTGGGCAGATGAGAAGTGCGTTCCATACGAGTTGCGCTCTGAAGTGGGGTTGCGTCGGATAAATCCTATGACTGAGAATCAGCACAATCAAAGAATTGTCATGGATACATCCCGACATGCCACGTTCCCGCTACAAGACTCTCGTTGACCGCTACGCGGCGGATATCCGCTCCGGTCGACTGCTGCCCGGTACACGCCTGCCGACCCATCGGCAACTGGCTGCCAGCGAAGGGCTGGCGCTGGTCACGGCATCGCGGGTGTATGCCGAACTGGAGGCCATGGGCCTGGTCAGCGGCGAAACTGGGCGTGGCACCTATGTGCGTGAAATTGCCTTGCCGCCGGGGCACAGCATCGATCAGAAAGATGTTGCGGTCGGCATGGTCGACCTCAATTTCAACTACCCGTCATTGCCCGGTCAGGCTGAGCTGCTGCGCACCGCGCTGCGGCAATTGGCGCTGTCGGGCGATCTCGAAGCACTGCTGCGTTATCAGCCCCACGCCGGACGTCAGCACGAGCGCGCCTCGGTTGCGCGATATCTGCAAACTCGCGGTGTGAATGTCGATGCCGAGCAGGTGCTGATCGTCAACGGTGCGCAACAAGGGCTGGCGGTGGCGCTGATGGCATTGCTCAAACCCGGCGATGTGATTGCCGCCGATGCGTTGACCTACTCAGGCTTCAAGGTGTTGGCCGAAGCGCTGCATCTGGAGGTGGTGGCGATTCCCGTGACCGCGCAGGGACCGGATCTGCCGGCACTGGAAAAACTCTGCCGCAGCCGTTCGGTGCGCGCCGTCTACAGCATGCCGACCCTGCACAATCCTCTTGGCTGGGTGATGCCGCTTGAGGCGCGGGAGCAACTGGTGGCGATTGCCCGGACGCATGATCTGACGCTCATCGAAGACGCGGCCTACTCCTTTCTGGTCGATAACTCACCGCCACCTTTGGCTGAACTGGCGCCGGAGCGAACGATTCATGTCTCGGGTCTTTCGAAAAACATCGCCACCGGCCTGCGCGTCGGTTTCATCGCCGCGCCCGTGCCCATGGTGCCGGCGCTGGAGCGCATCATCCGCGCGACAACCTGGAACACCCCAGGCGTGATGACGGCCATCGCCTGCGGCTGGCTCGACGATGGCACCGTCACGTTGCTCGAAGCGCAAAAGCGCCGTGATGCCCAGGCGCGTCAGGCGCTGGCGGCCGAGATCCTCAAGGACTTGCCTTGCATCGGCCATCCATCCTCCTATTTCCTCTGGCTGCCACTGCCGGAAGATGCCCGCGCCGATCAAGTGGTGGTCGAGTTGATGCAGCAGCAGATCGCGGTGTCGATTGCCGAGCCGTTCGTGGTTTGCGCCCACGTGCCCCATGCGATCCGGCTGGCGCTGGGTTCGGTGAGCATGGAGGTGCTGCGTCAGGCACTGATCAAGGTTCGGCAGGTGGTTGGGGCCTACCTGTAGCTGCGCTCCTGCGTCGCAAAATTGCTACCCTGTCGCCCGCCGAATTTCTGCTCCGGAACCCTGATGAAAAACATCACCGCACTGACCTTGTTGATCCTCAACGCCAGCCTGCTCAGCGTGCCCCCCGCCCTTGCAGCCGGCGACGCCGAGGCGGGCGGCAAAATCTTCCCGCGCCTGTGCGGTGGCTGCCATCAGGTGGGTGAGTCCGCCCGTCCCGGCTTCGGCCCTCAACTCAACGGCATTTTCGGCCGGCCCGCCGGCACCTCGGCGAATTACGTGTATTCCGATGCGATGAAAAACTCGGGCGTGACCTGGAATCGCGAAACCCTGACGGCGTACCTGAAAGACCCGAAAGGCGTAGTGCCGGGGACGCGGATGATCTTCTGGGGATTGAGTGACGAGGAAAAGATCGACGACCTGTTGGCCTATCTGCAGACGTTCCCGGCGCCGTGATCGCATCAACAGGGCGCTCAAGGATCGGCCGTCGCGGGCGATAAGTCCCCTGTCATTTCCTCGAAAACCTTTCGCCATGAAAAAGCTATTCGCTGTTATCTGTGGGCTCCTGCTGCTGTCGGGCTGCGTGACCAAAAATCTGAGCACGGAAGATCGCCAGCAGATCAAGACGCTGAAGATCCTGCCGGTGTTTGTCGCCGTCGATAACTTCAAGTACACGAGCATGACCCAGGCCTGGAGCGCCGGGCTTGGCGCCGGTGCAGGTGCGGCCAGCGGCATGGCTGCCGGGGCGTCGACAGCCGGGACCAGTGCGCTGGCGGGCGCAGGCTCCGTGGCCGGGACGAAGGCGGGTGATGTGGCGACCGGGGATATTTCCCGGGCGATCCGCAATAACATGCAGGCCCATGACATTGACCTGAGCAAATTGATCCGGCAGAGCTTTGCCGACCGGGTCAGGCAGGAGCGCCTGTTCACCATCGTCGGTGAAGGCGAGCAGGCCGATGCCGAGGTGGAAATCATGGTGTCGCAGTGGGGACTGTGCCTGAAGAACTTCAGCACCGTGCTGTATCCGGTGATCGGCGCCAACGCCTCGATCAAGCGTCAGGGTTCGTCGGTGTGGCGCAATTTCGAGACGATTTCCGTGTTCAACGATGCCAACACCATTGCCTATTTGCCTGAGCAGTACGCCACGGATGGGGAGGCGCTGCGCAAGGCGTTCACTCACGTCACGGATCTGCTCGTCAACAAGCTGGTGGATGACTTGAAACAGCCGTGACGGATTGAATCACGCCACCTGGTTCCGGCCCGCTGCCTTCGCCTGATAGAGCTGTTGGTCGGCGCGTTTGATCAGGGCGGTGTGATGATTGTCCGCCGGATCGGCCAGGCCCACGCCGATGCTCACCGTGACATCGCCCACCGCCGGGAAGAGCGCGTCGGCCACCGCCGTCCGGATCTTTTCGGCGACCACTTCGGGCGTATCGGGTTTGGCGATTTCCGGCAGCAGCACGGCGAACTCTTCACCGCCATAACGGGCGACGAAGTCGGTGGCGCGGGTGCTGAGCTGAATCAGCTGCGCCAGTTGCCGCAGCACGTCATCGCCGACGGCGTGGCCGTGGGTATCGTTGATGCGTTTGAAGTGATCGGCGTCGATCAGCAGCAGGGCGAACGGTCGGCCGGTGCGGCGGAACAGCAGGCTGTACTCCGTGAGCTTTTCGTCGAAGCGGCGGCGGTTGTAGACGCCGGTCAGGGCGTCGTGGGTCGCCAGGTTCATCAGTTCGGCGTTGGCCTGGGTGAGGGCGGCGGTGCGCTGGGCGACGGTGGCTTCGAGTGAGGCATTGGCGTCTTGCAGTTCGCGCTCCTTGGCCAGCAGCGATTGGGTCATGGCGTCGATGGACTGGCCGAGCTGGGCGATTTCCTGCACCGGATGTTGCAGCGCGAAGTGCGCGCCGGGCTGGTTGTTCTGCACCTGTTTGGCCGAATGCGCCAGTTGTTCGATCGGACGGCTCAGGTACAGCGCGAGGTAATACGCCACCAGCGCAAAGACCACGGCGGCAAACACGCCCAACAGCAGCAATTTGTAGAGCAGCAGGCGTGCCGGTTGCAGCGCGGTGTCCAGCGGCTGGCGCACGGCGATCGACCACGACAGCGCCGTGCTTGAGGGCGTTGGCACCGTCACTACGCTGGTCAGGTAACCGTTGCCGGCGGTCCAGCCCGGCGACGCCGGATCATTGGCGGCCAGTTGCTGGCCGACCAGCGCTTCCGGATACAGCACCTTGCCGTCGTGATCGATGATCAAGGCTTCGATATCCGGCGCCACACCCTTGTGCGACATGGCCGCCGATTCGACGATGCGTGTCACCCAGTTCCAGTGCGCATGGGCGCCGAGCACGCCGATCACCTGACCTTCGGCATTACGGATCGGCGCGGCGAAATCGATGAAACGCAGCGGCTCGCCGTTGGGCAACCCCGGGAGCAACTTCGCCAGCAGCACCGCTTCGTGCGGATCGCCGGTGTACTCACCGCGCAGGCCGGCCTGGAACCAGGGCCGTGCCTGAACCGACTGGCCGACCAGCAAGCCGTTGACCGCCTGATGCACCTGGCCCGAGGCATCCGTCACGCCCATCCACGCATACTCGGTGCGGGCCTGGGTGCGCAACTGCATCGACCGCAGAATCAACGGATTGTCCAGGTCGCCACGTTCCAGATGCGGCGCGCGGCTGAGCAGGTAGACCTCCAGCTGCCGCTCGCGCAACTGTTCGCCCAACAACACCGCTGCCGACCGCGCGGTGCTCAACAGGGCATTGCCGCTGGCCTGTTTCATTTGCTCGGTGGCGATGTGGCCGACGTAAAAGCCCACGCTCAACAGCGTCAGCAGGGACAAACCGGCGAACCACAGGGTCAGGTGACTGCGCAGACTGGCTTTGAGCATGGGCGATGTCTGTCTTTATTGGAGTGGCGTCATGGTATGCGACATCGCCGAGTGGCGAACAGAGAACGGGTTCATGAAACTTGTCGAGAGATGATACTAATGAGCCATCATTTTGCGTAAAGTGTGCACCGCCCGAGAGATGGATCCCGGGCGTTTACCCATGGAGTCTTGCAGTGAAATACCTCAGCAAAGTAGTCGCCGCCGCACTGTTCGGTGTGGTTCTGGCAGGTTGCACCGGCACCCCGATGAACACCAGACAATATGACAGCAGCCAATACACCGTGGTTGGCCACAGCGAAGCCAGCGCTACCGGCCTGCTGCTGTTCGGCGTTATCCCGATCCGCCAGAACAACCGTTTCGTCCGCGCTCAGGACGCTGCGATCAAGGCCAAGGGCGGCGACGCGATGATCAACACCCAGGTTCAGGAAAACTGGTTCTGGGCATGGGTCCTGACCGGTTACACCACCAAGATCTCCGGTGACGTGGTCAAGCTGAAAACCGTGCAGTAACTGGCGGCTGGATGCAAAAAAGCCCGGCTGATCAGGCCGGGCTTTTTATGGGTGTTGCAGTGCAGCGGTTGATTCAGGCGACGCGGCGTTCCAGCAGACGATCAGAACCACCTTCGGCTACACGGCGTTCCAGCAGACGATCCGCACCACCTTCGGCAACGCGGCGTTCCAGCAGACGATCCGCACCACCTTCGGCAACGCGGCGTTCCAGCAGACGATCCGAGCCACCTTCGGCAACACGGCGTTCCATCAGACGATCAGAACCACCTTCGGCAACACGGCGTTCCATCAGACGATCCGAACCACCCTCGGCTACACGGCGTTCTTGCAGACGATCCGAACCACCTTCAGCCACGCGGCTTTCAATCAACCGGTCAGAACCGCCTTCGGCGATCATCGTGTGAGCGGGAGTAGCGGCAAAAGCGTTAACTGCAAAAACCGAGAAAGCGATGCTGAGGAGGGTCTGGCGTTTCATGATCGTGTGCTCCGGGGTGTTTTTGGTTGGTATGGAGCAGATGTTACGCCCGGGATTTTTTATGAGAACTTCATTGACGTGATGGTGACTATCGACGTCAGCGATGTATGCCGTCACCCCGATTCACGGGGCCGTCGCACGAATGCACAACTCCCCGGTGGCGCGGGTCAGGGCCAGTTCATGCAGCGCATCATGGGCCAGGCCATTGCGCGCCCTGGCCAGCCAGGCGGGGCAATTCGGATCGTGGCGATAGGGCGTGAAGTCGGCGTATTGCTGCAACAGACGGGTTTGCAGTTCATCCAGTCGTGGGCGAATCTGCGTGCCCAGATCCGGACGCGGCGTGTCCGGCGCCGCGCCTGCCGCTTGCCACTGCGCGAGCAAACCGTACTGCACCAGTTTGTTGGCCTCCATCTGCGCCGCGATCAACTGGGCGACATCCTCCGCATCGAGCTTGCGCCCGGCGGCGAGCGTCCGGGCATTGGCGATCACCTGAGCCTCACGCGGACTGTCCTGGATCGGCTTGCCGCTGTCCCACTTGGTCAGGGCCACGAGGTCGCCGATGTTCAGGCGTTCGTTCAGGGTAACCAGCAAGGGTTGCAGGGCGTCCGGCGCCGGGGCGGCTGCCTGGGCGGCACTGGCAAACAGGGCGAAGAGGGTGCAGGTGAGCAGGCGTGGAGAGAGGTGCATGAACAAGAGCCTTGATGGATATCCTGAGAGTGGCTTGTTTATCACAGCGGCGAGCGGACACCTATCGCGTTATTGATAAAAGATTCACCGCCCCGGCTGGAAATAAATACTTATACCTGAGATGTTCATTTGCACCTCGGATCCAACTCACCGAAGCTATCCTCCATCAGTCCCCCCAGTCGTCGAGACGGACCGCCAGTCAATGCAAAACCCCGCGCAATCCCCGCTCTGGAAAACCTACTTCCTGTTCCTGGCCCCGATGGTCCTGTCGAACTTCCTGCAGTCGATGTCAGGCACGGTCAACAGTATCTACATTGGCCAGATGCTCGGCACCCAGGCGCTGGCGGCGGTGTCGGGGATGTTTCCGATCATCTTTTTCTTCATCGCCCTGGTCATTGGTCTTGGCGCCGGTGCCGGGGTGTTGATCGGGCAGGCGTGGGGTGCGCGCGAGGGGCATATGGTGAAGGCCATTGCCGGGGCGACGCTGCTGCTGGGGGTGTTGATCGGCCTGGTGGCGGCGGTGTTGGGCAGTGTGTTCGCGCGGCAGGCGTTGCAAGGACTGGGGACGCCGGCGGATGTGCTGGACGATGCGGTGGCGTATGCCCACGTGATGATGTGGACGTTGCCGTTTGTGCTGGTGTACGTGCTGTTCACGCAGTTGCTGCGCGGGGTCAGCGATACGCTGTCGCCGATGCTGGCGCTGCTGCTCTCGACCGTGGTCGGGCTGGCGCTGACGCCGGCGTTCATTCGCGGCTGGCTCGGGCTGCCGCAACTGGGGATTCAGAGTGCCGCTTTTGCCGGGCTGTTCGGGACGCTGGCGGCGATGGCTTGGCTGGCCTGGAGTCTGATTCGCAAGAACCACCCGCTGGCGCCGGATCGCGAGTTCTTTGCAGCGCTGCGCCTGGACCGCGAGATCCTCAGCAAAGTGCTGCGCATCGGCCTGCCCACCGGGGTGCAGATGATTGTCCTGTCGCTGTCGGAGCTGGTGATTCTGGCGCTGGTCAACCAGCACGGCTCGCAGGCGACGGCGGCTTACGGTGCGGTGACGCAGATCGTCAACTACGTACAGTTTCCGGCGCTGTCGATTGCGATCACCGCGTCGATCCTCGGCGCCCAGGCGATTGGCGCCGGACGGCTGGAGCGGATGGGGCCGATCCTGCGCACCGGGCTGTGGATCAACGTCTGCCTGACCGGTGGCTTGATCGTGCTCGGTTATCTGTTGTCGCATTGGCTGCTGGGGCTGTTCCTGACCGAAGACTCGACCCGGGCGATGGCCGAACACTTGCTGCACATCATGCTGTGGAGCCTGTTGATATTCGGTTTCCAGGCGATCATCGGCGGCATCATGCGCGCCAGCGGCACGGTGCTGGTGCCGGTGGGGATCGCGATCGTCTGCGTGCTCGGCGTGCAGTTGCCGGCGGCGTACTGGCTGGATGGCCAATTCGGTTTGCAAGGCGTGTGGATGGCATTCCCGGTGGCCTACCTCGGCATGCTGGTGTTGCAGACGCTGTATTACCGGATGGTTTGGCAGCATCAGAAGATCGAGCGGCTGGTTTGATTGTCTGGACGAGCGGAGCGGAGGGCTGCCCTGTCGGGGCAGCCTTTTTTCTGGCATCCGGATTGATCGTCAGCCCGGATGCCCCACCCGGATTGGCGGCTTGCGGTGTTGCCACGGCAGCGCCTGTTCCAGCTGCCCGGCCAGACGCAACAGCATGTCCTCGGCACCAAACCGCGCGGCGAATTGCAGGCCGATCGGCAGCCCGGCGCTGGACATCCCCAGTGGCAGCGAAATCGCCGGTGTCCCTGCGACATTGAATACCGGCGTGAACGGCGAATGTTCGAACACCCGCGCCGTCCACTGCCGGCCGTCCATGTGTTCGGCGCCCAGGTTGTAAGTGCCGATGGCTTGCGGCAGGCACGGCAGGGTCGGGGTCAGCAGCACGTCAATTTCTTCAAACCACCCGGCGACCTGTCGGGCGATGCTGTTGCGTACCTCCAGCGCGGCGGCGAAATCAGTGCCACGGGAGCGCTGGCCAAAGGCGTAGCAGGCGAGGGTGGCAGGCTCCAGCGTGCGCTCATCGATCGGCCGACCGGTGGCGCCAGCGAGATGATCGATCCAGCGCACCAGACTCGCACACCAGATGTGCGCGTTGGCCTCGACGAAGGCGTCCCAGGACAGACCCAGCGGCGCTTGTACCGATTCCACCCGATGGCCGAGGGTGTCCAGTTCCCGGGCGATGCGCGAGGTGGCGTCGAGGATTTCGCCATCGACGGCGGCGCCGTTCCACGGCGTGTCGAGCAGGCCAATGCGCAGCCGCCCCGGATCGCGGCCGACCTGGGCGAGGAAACCCTCGGCCGGCGCGGCGGTGTGATACGGATCACCGGGCGCGTGGCCCTGCACGATATCCATCAGCGCGGCGCTGTCGCGTACCGAACGGGACAGGCCCAACTGCACGCCGAGCCCGGCGAACACTTCATCCATCACCGGCCCATGGGAACAGCGGCCTCGGGTCGGTTTGAGGCCGACCAGACCGTTGAACGCCGCCGGCACGCGGATTGAGCCGGCGGCGTCGGTCGCATGGGCGATCGGCACGATCCCCGCCGCCACGGCGGCACCGGCGCCACCGCTTGAACCACCGGCCGACAGCCGCGTGTCCCAGGGATTGCGCGTCGGCCCTTGCCGGGTGGAATCGGTTTCCGTGCTGAAGGCCATTTCCGGGGTCGTGGTGCGGCCAACCGTGCTCAACCCGGCGGCGTTGAAGCGTTGCATCAGGTAGGAGTCGTGTTCCGCGACCAGACCAGCAGCCAGGCGGCTGCCCAGTTCATTGCGCCGGCCAGCGGCAGTGATCGCCAGATCCTTGATCAGAAACGGCACCCCGGCGAGCGGGCCGCTGCCGGTGGAAATACTCGGCGTCCAGTGTTCGATCACGGCGTTGATCGACGGATTGATCTGCTGCACGGCTTCGATGGCCAGCGCTGCAACTTCTTGAGTGCTGACGTCGCCCGCCGCGATCAGTTGCGCCAGAGCGATGCCGTCGTGAGCGGCGTATTCGTTGAGATTCATCGTGGAGACTCCAGGTGAGAAGTCTCGATCTTAGGTCGCGTGCCTCGTCGTGATTAGCCCATAATCGCGGCATGCAATGTGCCGTCAGTGGCACAATCCTGTGCCTCTCGGGAAGGGCCTCGAATGATCCGCGATTTGAATGACACGCTGGTATTTGTGCGGGTGGTGCGCCTCGGCAGTTTCACCGCCGCCGCCCATGCGTTGCAGATCCCCAAGACTACGGTCAGCCGACGGGTGCGCGAGCTGGAACAGGCGATCGGCGTCCAGTTGCTGCGCCGCACCACCCGCCAGTTGAGCCTGACCGAGGCCGGCGCGGTGTATTACGAGCAGTGCCGGACCATCGCCGACACCCTGGAACACGCCGAGCGCGCGGTGCATCAGTTGCGCGACGGCCCGCGTGGCTGGTTGCGGGTCACGGTGCCGTTTTCTTTTGGCGCCCATTGGTTTGCGCCGATGCTGGCGGGGTTTCGCCGGGCGTACCCGGAAATTCGTCTGGAGATTCTTGCGTCCCATGTGCCGCTGGATCTGGTCGCGGAAGAGATCGACGTCGCCCTGCGCCTCGGCAGCCTGCCGGATTCGAGCCTGATCGCCCGGCGTCTGGCGAGTTTCCCCACGGGTATTTTTGCCGCGCCGGATTACCTCGCGCGCCACGGTCAGCCGGCCAGCCCCGAGGAACTGCTGCAGCATCAGACACTGATCCTGCATCAGGCCCGACGCGATGTCGGCTATGTCTGGCCGCTGCGTCGGGGCGGTGCGCGGCTGAAGGATTACCGGGTCGAACCGTCGATTCTCGCCAACGATCCGGCGCTGTTGCACGACTCGCTGCTGGCCGGGGAAGGGTTGAGCCTGGCGATGGAGCAGAGCATGGATGCCGATGTCCGGGCCGGGCGGCTGGTGCGGGTGCTGCCGGAGTGGACCGGCCCGCCCCAGGACCTCAATGCGGTGACCGCCCGCGAGCATTTGCCATCCCCCAAGGTCACCGCGCTGATCGATTACTTGAAGGCGCGGATGGCATAACCGGCGGTTGTTTGCTTAAGTCAATCGAGGCCCATTCCGGCGCCGGAGAATCCCATGTCGATCCGATGGTTGTTGGCTGCCGTGTGTTGCCTGATCGTGATGCCGGCGGCGCAGGCGGTCGAGTACACCCGAGTCAACACCACCGCCAGCCAGATCAGTTTCACCTACAACCAGATGGGCTCGCGGATGTACGGCACGTTCGGCAAGTTCGAGGCCACCCTTGAGTTCGACACCGCCAACCTCGCCGGCGCCCGTACCACGCTGCACATCGACCTCACCAGCATCGACGCCGGCAGTGAAGATGCCAACACCGAGCTGGTGAAACCGGCGTGGTTCGACACCGCGCAGTTTCCGGTGGCGCTGTTCGAGTCGACCCGTTTCAGTCAGGTCGGCGACAACCAATACCTGATCGCCGGCCGGCTCACCCTCAAAGGCATCACCCGCGACGTGCAGGTGCCGGTGCGGCTCAAGCCTGGCAGCGGCATCGGCATCTTCGACGGTGAACTGGTGCTCAAGCGTGACGAGTTCAGCCTCGGCGCGGGGGAGTGGGCGGACACCGTGGTGTCGAAGGACATCGACATCAAGTTCAAAGTGGTGGCGCCCCAGCAGTGACGGGCCTCAATAGGCGCGCCAGTGCCCCGGCACCCAGCGCCATTCGCCACCGCCCCAGCGGTAGTGGCCGGCGACCCAGTGATAGCCCGGCGCAGGCATGACCGGCACCACTTCCACCGGCGGCGGTGGCCGGTGCGGACGGGCCGGGGCGACGATGCAGCCGGACAGGGTGATTGCCACCAGCGTGGCGCCAAGCAGGGTTTTCAAGGTTCGCGACATGATTGGATTCCTGGTCGATGAGAGGGATTGGCGGATGGGCGATCAACGCACCCAATGGCCTTCAATCCAGTACCAGTTCGGCCCGCGTGCCTGCCAATGGCCCGGCTCCCAGCGCGCGCCGTGACGCACCGGCTGCCAGTGCCCCGGCACCCAGGCGTAACCGCGTCCTTCCCAGCGCCAGTGGCCGCGATCCCAGGCATAACCGGGCCGTGCGCCGGGCATGGGTTCCATGCGCATCGGCGGTGGCGCTTCGCGGATGATGACTTCGGGCTGGGCAAATGCCGGCGCACTCGACAGGGCGGCGAGCGTCAACGGCACCAGCAGCAATTTGAACAGGGAACGCAAAACGTTCATGACAACTCCTCAGGGCCTGCGTCGGGAATTGAACGCAGCTGAAGAATTGGACGCCGGATTGGCGAAAGATCCGGCGTCGGGCAGATGAAATTTTCTTCAGGGAGAATTTGAGGGCGACGGGCGAGGGCTCAGTAGTAGCGGTCCTGGTCTTTCATCGCCTGAATCTGCCAGAACGTGCGCCCCGAGATCAGCAGGAACAGCACCGCGAGCAACAGGCCGCCGGTCATGATGTAGAAGCTCGGACGATAGCTGTGCAGTTCGCTGGCGATGGCGTTCTGTTTCGGCAACCAGCGCGACACCAGCAACGCAATCGATCCGCCGACTTCATATTGGGTGTGCTCGGCGTAGCGTTCGTCGGCGTATTGATCGTCGTGGCTGAGACCCTGCTCGTCGGTGTAGCGGTAGTGAATGATTTTGCCGTTGTCGTTCAACAGGATCTCTTCCAGCGCCGTGACGGTGCCGCTGACCTGCATCGCATTGAACTGCAACGCGCCATAGCGGATGCCCTGATGACGGGCCATCCCGGCCAACAGCAAGACCACGCAACAAGCCACGGTGAGCATGACGATACGGTTGTAGAGGTGATCTCGCTGGGCTTCGCGCGGGTGGAACATCGGACGATCCTTCGTTTTTTGGAATGAGGGGAAACGTTGCATCGGCGCGACGCCGGGCAACTTTAGCCAGTGTCCGGGCCGCCGCGGGGTATGATGGCGCTGTTCGCCAGCGGCCAGGTCGTCGGCAACCCGTTTTCAGCGTTGGAGTTCACCCGCCATGCCCCGCATCACCCACTACAAATCCCCATGCCCCGAAGGCGTCAACAGCCAGATCCTGCAAATGGTGGTCGACTACCTGACCGACATCAGCGCGGTCGGACTTGGCCCGAGCAATCTGCTCTACAACGTCTATCAGTACGCGGTCGGCTACGAGGTGCATCTGTACCTGGAGGCCTTGAACGGCGAGAAGGGCACGGAAGTGGAACTGCTGGTCGCCACCGACGAGGACGACCCGGAACAGGTGATCGGCTTCCTGTTGTACCTGCCGGTGCAGGGCGATTGGGAGGCGTGCAACGTCGCCTATCTGGCGGTGCGCGAGGGGTATCGGCGTCAGGGTGTGGCGCGGGCGATGATCGGCGAGATGCTTGCGCGTTTCCCGCATGCGGAGCTGACTTGCAGCGTCGGCAAGGTCGCGTATTTCGAAGCGCTGGGCTTTGAGGTGATCGGCCAGCGTGAAACCCAGGTGCTGATGAGCACCCGGCATTACCGCAGCAACGGCCTGCGCGGATTCATCGACACGACACCGATCTACCGTTCGCTGGAGGTGCAGCAGATCCACACCTACCTGCTGCAAAAGCACGGCAAGCGGGCGATGCTCGATGCCGAGAAGCAGCGGGACCGGCATCTGGATCAGGTGACCCGCCAGACCGAAGCCTTTGTTCGCCAGCGAATGACCCTGCACTGAGCCTTTCGCACAGACAAAAAAAGAGCCTCAAGACTCTTCGATGGGGAGGAAGTGGAGCCCGTGAGGCTCAAGATGCGCATGAAGCCAGACGCGGGCTTGATTGGGGTTCAGTACACCCGCGTCTACGCGGCGATTGGGCGAACCCAATGACTGCGTAGCTCCATCGTAGGAAGGTGCGAGGAGGCGCTCAAGTACCGTCAGTCAGCTGTTTTCTGGTGCTTTCGAGCACCCATCCCGCCCAGGGTTTTGCGTCACACAGCCGTGTCGGTAACAGCCCAAAACAGTGTGGGAGTGGCTTGCTCCCACCATGAGGTGGCGTGTTGTTACAAAGACCCGCGCCAGCCTGCCTTTTCCAGTGCGCTCAACAGCGTCGCACCCTCCAGCCCCGGCACTGAATGGCCATTGCCTTCGGTGCTGTTGCTGGCGAGCAAGGCGTTGATGATCGCCTCTTCCACCGCTTCGGTCGCGGCCAGGAACAGCTCGCTGATATGGTCGTTGTTGACCATGCGCAAACCGTCGCAGGTCGGTGCGCCCTGGCTTTCGTAGGCGGCGGGCGGGATCTGCGCGTTACCGGTGGAGAACGCGATGAAAATGTCGCCGCTGTGGTCTTCGTTACCGCCGCCGGTACGCGCCAGACCGAGGCTGGCCCGTTGTGCCAGGCGGGTGCATTGGTGCGGCAGCAGCGGTGCGTCGGTGGCCAGGCAGATCACGATCGAGCCCATCCCGGGATGCGGCAACGCGGCGCGCAGAAAGGGCGAATCCTCACGCGCCATGTAACGCCCGACCGGATAGCCATCGACCCGCAATTCGCGACGAACACCATGGTTGGCCTGGACGATGGCGCCCACCGTCCAACCGCCCCGGGCGCTGTTCAACCGGCGTGAAGCGGTGCCGATGCCGCCCTTGAACTCATGGCAGATCATTCCGCTGCCGCCGCCCACTGCGCCCTCCTGTACCGGGCCATCAGCGGCGTTGCGTGACGCTTCGGCAACATGCTCGGCGGTTACGTGAAAACCATTGATATCGTTGAGCAGGCCGTCGAAGGTTTCCAGCACCACCGGCATGTTCCAGTAGAGCCGCCCGTCATCCGGTTGCTGCGCTCGATCCAGCGCAATCAAGGCATCGCGCACCACGCCCAGGCTATGGGTGTTGGTGAAGGCGATCGGGCTGGTCAGTAGTCCGGCTTCACGAATCCATTCCAGCCCGGTGGCATCACCGTTGCCGTTGAGCACATGGACCCCGGCGAAGCACGGTTGCCGGTTGGTCGAGCCGACGCGGGGTTCGATCAGGGTGACGCCGGTGCAGATGTCGCGCCCGGCGGCGCTGCGCCCCCGGACATTGCTGTGACCGACCCGCACGCCGGGCACGTCGGTGATGGCGTTGAGCGGGCCGGGTGACAGTTGACCGATGCGGATATCGAGGTCGCGGGCACGTGGTTTCATCGATGGTTCTCTCAATGGAAATCTGACGGGTTACTCATCCCCTCTGTGGGGGCGGTGTGTTTACTGGCCGTTCTTGACCTTGCTCCACACCCGGGTGCGTACCCGCTCGGTGGCTTTGGGCAACGGTTCGAGGGTGTACAGCGTGGCCATGGCCGCTGCTGGCGGATATACCGCCGGATTGTCGCGAGTGGCCGCAGCGACCAGCGCGGTGGCGGCGCGGTTGCCGTTCGGATAGGACAGGTGATCGCTGACCGGTGCGATCACCTCCGGGTGCAGCAGATAGTCGATGAATGCCAGGCCCTGGGGGCGGTTCGGCGCATCCTTGAGCAGCACCAGCGTGTCGAACCACACCGGTGCGCCTTCCTTCGGCAGGCTGTAGGCGATCTTCACGCCGTTGCCGGCCTGCTCGGCGTTGGTCTTGGCTTCAAGCATCGCCCCGGACCAGCCGACCGCCACGCAGATATTGCCGTTGGACAGGTCGCTGATGAATTTCGACGAGTTGAAGTAGGCAATGTGCGGACGTAGTTTCAGCAGCAGCGCCTCGGCCTTCTTGTAGTCCTCGGGATTAGTGCTGTTGGGCGGTAGGCCCAGGTAATGCAGGGCCACCGGCAGCATTTCCGAGGGCGAGTCGAGCATCGCCACACCGCACTCGCCAAGTTTTGCGAGGTTCTCTTCCTTGAACACCAGATCCCAGGAATCCACCGGCGCCTGGTCACCGAGGGCGGCGCGCACCTTGTCGACGTTGTAGCCGATGCCGTTGGTGCCCCACAGATAGGGCACAGCGTATTGGTTGCCGGGGTCGTTGTTGGCGAGTTTGCCCAGCAGGTCGCTGTCGAGGTTTTTCCAGCCCGGCAGTTGCTCGCGCGGCAACGGGGCGAGGGCGCCGGCCTTGATCAGGGTCGGCAGGCTGTAGTTGCTTGCCACCACCACGTCGTAGCCGCTGCGGCTGGTGAGCAGTTTGCCTTCCAGCACTTCGGCGCTGTCGAAGGTGTCGTACACCGGCTGGATGCCGCTGTCGCTTGAAGTCGTGCAGGGTATCGGGGCCGATGTAGTCATACCAGTTGTAGACATGCACGCTCGGCGCATCGGCCGCCATGGCGATTGATCCACTGGCCAGACAGGCCGCCAGGCCCAGGTTGATATACCCACGATGACGACGCATGATGCGGCACTCCTGGCCTGTGCGGCCGGTGATGAACAGGAGTGGTCAGCCTATCGGCGCGACCGCGCCTGACCCATTCCCATCATGGGTTACACAAAAGGGGTAGAGCGTGGACGCGTTGTTGCAGGAGTTGCCGGTTCACCAGAGTCTGGCGCGGGTGTTCGCCGCCGTCGGCCAGGACGGTTTCTGGCGCGCGCTGGTGGACACCGTGCGCCTGCTGGTGCCGCTGGACAACGCTCTGGTGGCGCTGATGACCGGCGGGCAGGCGCCACGATTGCTCATCGACTTCGACAGCAAGGGCGGCACCGACGAGCAGGAAGACCTGGCCGGCTACAGCGCCGGGATGTACCTGCTCGATCCGTTCTATCAGGCCGCCACCGCCGGGATCGCCGATGGCTTGCACAGCCTGGCGTCGGTCGCGCCGGACCAGTTTCTGCACAGCGAGTATTACCAGAGCTACTTCCGCTCGGTGGTTGGCGCGGACGAGTTGCAGTTCATGGTCAATGTCGATGGCGGCGTGCTGGGTCTGTCGCTGGGGCGGAGGACGGCGTTCGAGTTACAGGAGCAGGGGCGTTTGCTCTGCGTGCGGGACTGGGTGCTGGCGGCGATGCGCCGGCATGTGCAACTGCTGCCGCCACAAGGCCCGGTCACCGAAGCGGGTGTCGGTGACCTGGCAGCGTTGCTGGATCGTTTCGATGCGCGGCTGACCGGGCGGGAAATCGACACCGCGCGGTTGATCCTGCAAGGCTTTTCCAGCAAGGCTATCGCCCAGCGGATGAACATCTCGCCGGAGACCGTGAAGGTCCATCGGCGCAACCTCTATTACAAGCTCAATGTCACCGGGCATGGCGAATTGTTCGCGCTGGTGTTGCGTCCGCGTTGACCACTGGGGGGAGTGGGGTCAGAGGGTTTCGGTGCGCTTGAACACCAGCGCTTTCAAGCCGCTTTGCGGATCGATGTCCGCAAACTCCGGCGGGTTCTCCAGGCGCTGTTCGAAGCGCAGGCCCGGCGCCTCGCGGGTCACGCCATCAATCAAAAAGTCCGACCCGAACGACGGATCGTTCATGCACGCCAGCACCGTGCCTTGCGGCGTCAGCAGCTCCGGCAGGCGGCGCAGCACGCGCTGGTAATCCTTGGTCAGCAGGAAGCTGCCTTTCTGGAACGACGGTGGATCGATGATGACCAGATCATACGGGCCGCTGTTGATTACCTTGCCCCAGGACTTGAACAGGTCGTGGCCGAGAAAACTCACCTTGCTCAAGTCATGGCCGTTCAAACGGTGATTGTCGCGACCCCGGCTCAACGCGGCGCGGGACATATCGAGATTGACCACATGGCTGGCGCCGCCCTCGATCGCCGCCACCGAGAAACCGCAGGTGTAGGCAAACAGGTTCAACACCCGTTGACCTGCCGCCTGATCGCGCACCCAGTTGCGCCCGTAGCGCATGTCGAGAAACAGCCCGGCGTTTTGCTTGCGGCCCAGGTCGACCCGGTATTTCAGGCCGCCCTCGACGATGGTCATTTCGTCGATTTCCTCGCCCAGCAACCATTCGGCAGTGTTTTGCGGCAGATAACGGTGCTGGATCAGCAGGGTGTGGGCACCGGAGTCTTTCCATTGCGCGCTGTCACCGAGGGCCAGCAACAGACGCTTGAGGTCGTCCAGTTGATCCGCCGCCGGCTCCTTGAACAGCGACACCAGCACCACGCCTTGCAGCCAGTCGACGGTGAGCTGCTCCAGTCCCGGCCAGCAGCGTCCGCGCCCATGGAACAGGCGCCGGGTTTCGGCCGGTGCCGAGGTCAGCGCGGTCAGCAGGTGAGCTTGGAGAGTGGCAAGGGCTTGAGGGTTCATCAATCGGGATCGGCCGGCAAAAGGGCCGGCATTTTAACCATAAATGGGCGGGGGCGATGGGTCGCCGATCAGGCACTTCGGAAAAGACCTGTATCAAAAATGAATTTCTGTACAAGTCGCCGCTCATACCAGATAAGCAGCGGGTCAAGCCGCTAAAACGTACACGTAATTCAGGGAGTGCCAGTTCATGAGTCCAATTCCGTCGAGTACGCACCTTCATGACGGGTTGATTCTGGTGGTCGAGGATGATCCGTTGATTCTGGAGTTTCTGTGCGAAATTCTTCAGGAGGAAGGCTTCAAGGTCGAACCGCAGACCAGCGCCGATGCGGCCTCGCAATATCTGGAGGAACACGCGCCGGAAGTGGCGCTGTTGCTCACCGATATCACCATGCCCGGCACCCTCAACGGTGCGGATCTGGCGAATCTGGTCGGCGAGCGCTGGCCGGAAAAACCGGTGATGGTGATGTCCGGTTATGAGACACCGGAGACGTCCGGGGTCAAGCGTCCGGTGGCGTTCATCAAAAAGCCCTGGGCCATCGGCCAGTTGCTCGACTGCGTGGACGGCGCGTTCAAATCCAGGGCTCCGCGCCTGCACTGAGGCCTGCGCAAGTGCTACATTGCCGGGCACATTTGCCCGGCCCCTTGCCAGAGGATGCGACCCCTTGTCTGCTCTCGATGCTGTTTTCAACCGCGCGTTCGGCGCCTTCCTGTTCGACATGGACGGCACCGTCCTCAACTCCATCGCCGCCGCCGAGCGGATCTGGTCGGCCTGGGCGGTGCGTCATGGCGTCGACGTCGAAACCTTTCTGCCCACCATCCATGGTGCGCGGGCCATCGACACCATCAATCGGCTGAACCTGCCGGGCGTGGATGCCCAGGCCCAGGCAGCGTTCATCACCGAAGCGGAAATCGAAGATGTCGAAGGCATCGTGCCGATCCCCGGTGCGGCGGCGTTTCTCGACGCATTGCCGGCGGATCGCTGGGCCATGGTGACCTCGGCGCCGCGGGATCTGGCGCTGCGGCGGATGGCGGCGGCCGGGATTCCCGAGCCTGCGGTGATGATTACCGCCGAGGACGTGACCGCCGGCAAACCGGATCCGACGGGCTATCGCCTGGCGGCGAAACGCCTGGGGCTTGAACCGGCCGATTGCCTGATCTTCGAAGACGCCACCGTCGGCATCCTTGCAGCGGAGGCGGCAGGCTCGGCGCTGATGATTATCACCGCGACCCACCAGCACCCGCTCGAAACCGCTCACGCGACCATCGCCAGCTACGATGCGCTCGGGGTCAAGGTCGGCAGCGACGGCCAACTGCGCCTGCAAGCCATCTGAACCATCGCCCCTCGTGGGAGCGGGCATGTTCGGCGGTTTCAGGATTAGTAGACGCCCGGCAGCAGCCGCCAACTGCGGGTGCAGTAGGCGTCGTACTCCGCGCCAAACTGTCCCCGCAGCAGCGCTTCTTCAGAATGAATACGGGCGATCAGCGGGATCAGGGTCAGCGCCGCGAGCAAAATCCCGACCACTGAACGAAACGCCAGCGCCCAGCCCAGCGCATTGATCACCAGCCCCAGGTAACTGGGATTGCGCAGGTGCCGGTAGATGCCTTCGGTGACCAGTCGATGCCCCGGCTGGATCGCCACCAGCCCGCTGAAGCGATGCCCGAGCACAAACACCGGCCACAACCGCAGCGCGCCGCCGACGATGAACAGCAGCGCGCCGAGCCAGCGCACGCCTTCGCCGCCAAACGTCCAGAAATTGATCCGGTCGCAATAGGCCGGGAGAAATCCACTGATGACGCCAATCACGGCGAAGGCCGGAATCACCCAGCGATTGGCCCGATCCTCGCGTTCGCCGGCACTCAGGTTCACTTCGGTGAACAGCGACGCCACCACCATCGCCAGGGTCGCCAGCGCTATCAGCACCAGCGCATCGTGGGAAAAGAACACCGCCACGCCACCCATACCCCAGACCGCCAGACCCAGATAGGCGAGGGTGGCGAGCACCGCGACGACGGTCATTTGCGCAGACATTTTCATGGGCACCTCTGAGCTGATGCTGTTCAGTGTAGATCCCGGCACGATCTCCGGCGTTTACCCGATGCAAGGGCCGTGGACTAAGCTTGAACGTGGGACGTTTTGATTCACTCGCCACGATCCGACCCGGATGATGCCGGTCGTGGCGTCGTCAGGAGCCGTCATGTTGCACATCCGCACGCCTTTGATCCTGCACCCGACTTTATCGAGCGCCACGCGGCGCATCTGGTTGAAACTGGAAAACCTGCAACCCGGAGGGTCGTTCAAGATTCGCGGCATCGGCCTGCTGTGCAGCCAGGCCGAGGCGCAGGGCAAACGCAAAGTCGTCTGTCCGTCCGGTGGCAATGCCGGGCTGGCAACAGCGGTGGCGGCGACCCGCCTGGGCCTGCAAGCCTGCGTCGTGGTGCCGAACACCACGCCGGAAGCAACCCGTGATCGCATCCGCCGCACCGGCGCCGAGGTCATCGTCCACGGCAAGGTCTGGGACGAGGCCAATCAACGCGCGCAGGCGCTGGCGAGCGCGGCGGACAGCGAATACGTGCCGGCCTTCGACCATCCCGTGTTGTGGGAAGGGCACAGCTCGATGGTCGATGAAATTCTCGAAGATTGTCCGCAGGTCGATGTCCTGGTGACCTCGGTCGGCGGCGGTGGTTTGCTTGCCGGGCTGCTGGTTGGGCTGTTGCGCCATGACCGGCGGGACTGCCGGATCGTGGCCTGCGAAACCCGGGGCGCCGCTTCGTTTGCCGCCGCCCTGCAGGCCGGCCATCCGGTGCGCCTGAGCAAGATCGACAGCGTTGCCACGTCCCTTGGCGCCAGTCAGGTGGCGGCGTGGCCGGTCGAGCATATCGGCGAATTTACCCATGAGTGCCTGGTGCTGTCCGATGACGACGCGATCATGGGTGTGGTGCGTTTCGCCAATGATCTGCGGCAACTGGTGGAGCCGGCGTGCGGGGTGTCGCTGGCGACGGCGTACCTCGATCATCCGGCGCTGGCCGGGGCGCATGATGTGGTGATCATTGTCTGCGGCGGGGTCAGCATCAGTGCACAACGGGTGGCGGGGTGGGCGAGCCTTGGGGCCTGAGCGACGATCGTGCCCTCTCCCAGCAGTCCAGAGAACCGACAGTCGGCCCGACGCCCATCCCGCCAATCAACGTCTATGCTGGACGCAGCCCTTTTGTGCCTACGGTGACCCGCGATGATCAACTTAGCCACTGCCCATCTGCTCGCTGACTACAAGACCTGGGCTAATCAGCGCCTGTTCGACAGCCTGCAAGCGCTGCCGTCCGGGGAGGTCACCCGAGAACGCAAAACCGTTTTCCATAACATGCTCGGCACGCTTAACCATATCTACGTGGTCGACCGGATCTGGCAGGCGCATCTCGAAGGCCGTGACCATGGTTTCAAAACCTCCCACGATCTGGTGCATGACGACCTCGGGGACCTGCGCCAGGCACAGCAGGAGGTCGATAGCTGGTATCGCACCTGGAGCGCACGACAGACCGAGGCTTCGTTGACCCGCGAGATCGATTTCAAGTTCGTCTCCGGTGACGGCGGCACCATGAACGCCGGGGCGATCCTCATGCATGTGATCAACCACAACAACTATCACCGGGGCTGGGTGGTGCAGATGTATTTCGAGATCCCGCAGATGCCGCCGATGACTGATCTGCCGGTGTACCTGCGCGAGGCCGATCCCGGGTTCAGGCCGGTCAGTGCGCCTGCGACGGTAGCGGAGCCGACATGTGATGGGCAATCAGCGAGCGCAGCCAGCGTTCCGCCGGGTCGTTGTCGTTGACCCCGTTCCAGACCATCGACAACTCCGACGGCACGATCTGGAACGGCGGTTCGTCGGCGCGCAACACCGTACTGCCGTCGACCAGCGCGCAAGCGGCAAAATCCGGCACGGTGGCGAGCAGGTCGGTGCCGGCCAGGATTGCCCGCAACGGGGCAAATTGCGGCACCGCCAGCACGACGTTGCGGGTGCGGTTGACCCGCGCCAGATCGTTGTCGATAGAACCGTCCAGGCTGCCGGAAAACGACACCAGTGCATGGGGCCGCTCGCAGTAGTCGTCGAGGGTCAGAGCGCCGGGGCGATCGTCGCCGCGCAGGATCTTGCAGTGCAGATCCCGCAGTTTTTTGCGTTTGGCATTGGCCGGCAGTTCGGTGGTGTAGCTGACGCCAACGGAGATCTCCCCGGAGCCGAGCATCGACGACATCAGCAGAAAATTCACCCGGCGAATCACCACCACCACGTTCGGCGCATCTTCGCGCAATTGCTTGAGCAAGGGCGGCAGCAGACCGAATTCGGCGTCATCCGACAGACCGATGCGGAACACGTCGCGGCTGCTCAGCGGGTCGAAGTCCTTGGCCCGGCTGACGGCACCGGAGATCGTGTCCATCGCCGGCTGCAATTCCCTGAGGATCGCCAGCGCCCGCTGGGTCGGTTCCAGGACCCGGCCATTGCGTACCAGCAGCGGGTCATCAAACAGGTCACGCAGACGAGCGAGGGCGGCGCTCACCGCCGGCTGGCCGAGGAACAGCTTTTCCCCGGCGCGGGTCAGGTTCTTTTCGAACATCAACGTTTCGAAAATCACCAGCAGGTTCATGTCGACGCGGCGCAAGTCGTTGCGATTCATGCCGGAAGGCTCGTTCGGGTTCGGGAGCCTTCAGTGTAGGAGCTGACGACGTCTTTGCGAGCCGCTCGTCTGCGTCCTTGTTACTCCTTGACGCTCATGTATTCCTTCGCCCAACGGATGTAATCCTCCGGCAGGGTGTAGGTGTGCGTCAGTTCGGTGGCGCTGAGGTCGGAGGCCTGGGTGAAGATCTGCCGTTGTTCGCGCAGGCTGTCGTAAGTGGCCTTGATCGCGGCGAAATAGGCGCCGTGGCCGTCGATGGTCACGCGCACGCCCAGCTCGGCCAGGCGTTTGTCGTCGCGCAGCGCCGGGTTGCCGTAGGTGACCAGCATCAGCGGGACGCTCAGGTGTTCGGCGATCTGCTCGAGCTGATCGAAGTCCTGCACGCCGACCATGCAGATACCGTCAGCACCGGCAGCCTGGTATTGGCGGGTGCGGCTGATGATTTCCTGGACCGGCAGGATGCCGGCGTTGGTCCGGGCGATGATCGCCATTTCCGCATCGACCCGGGCCTCGAGTGCCGCACGGATCTTGCCGACACCTTCGGCCACGGTGATCAGGTCGGTGGACTTGCGCCCGAACTGGGCCGGCAGCAGGGTGTCTTCGATGGTCAGCGCGGCGACACCGGCGCGTTCCAGCTCAACGATGGTGCGCATCACGTTGAGGGCGTTGCCATAGCCGTGGTCGGCGTCGGCGATCACCGGCAATTGGGCGACGCGGCCGATGCGGGTGGCTTGCTCGGCGAACTCGCTGAGGGTGATCAGGGCGAAGTCCGGGGCGCCCAGTACCTGCAGGGAGGCGACCGAACCGCCGAGAATGCCGACTTCAAACCCCAGGTCAGCGGCGATGCGGGCGGACATCGGATCGAACACGGAGGCTGTGTGATAGCAGGTGTCGGACGCCAGCAGCTGACGGAAATTACGGCGCAAATCTTGATGAGAAAGCCTGGACATACGAGTTCCACCATACAAAGGAATGGAAAGGCTTGAGCAAAGGTGTCAACGCCGAAGGATGAAAAGGCTATCACGCGAATGGGTCAAGGATCATGACGAATTTGCGAGGGAGGCTGACCGGGCGCGCTGGCGCGTCCGCCCTCGCCACGGGAAGCGAGTGTTCCCGTGGGTTCAGGCGGCGGCGATTTGTTGCTGCCGGTTGGGCAGCATGACCGCGCGTACCGAGTTGCCCGGCTGCAATTGCAGGCGTTTGGCGGTGAGGCGGTCGACCACCAGGCTGCCGCCGACGCGACGTCCACGGGCGGCAGTGATGCGGCAGTTTTCCAGGCGCCGGTTGTGAATCAGCCAGAGCGGCGCCTGATCGTCCGGCGTGCCGAGGCTCAGGGTCAGTTCCAGGCTGTCGCGCACGGTTCGGATGCTGCGCACCGGGGCTTCGATCACCGGGCCGCCATCGAAAATATCGATGTAGCCTTTGTGGGCGAAACCTTCGCCCTGGAGGATTTTCAGCGCAGGCTCGGTGTTGGGGTGCGGCTGGCCGATCACCGCCTGGGCCTGTTCGGTGAGCAGGCAGGTGTACAGCGGCTGGCGTGGCATCAGTTCGGCGATGAACGCCTTGTTGCCCAGCCCCGACAGATGATCGGCGTGGCTGAAATCCATCTGGAAGAAGTGCCGTCCCAGGCTGTCCCAGAATGGCGAGCAGCCCTGTTCGTCGGCGCTGCCGCGCAGTTCGGCGATCATCTTCTCGCCGAACAGATGCGGGAACTCGGCGACAAACAGCAGTCGCCCCAGCGACAGCAGGCGACCGTTGCTGCCGTGGCGCTGATCGTGGCCGAGGAACAGCGAGCACAGCTCCGATTGGCCGGTCAGTTCATTGTTGAGAAACAGGGTCGGAATCTGCCGTTGAATCCCCAGGTTCGGAGCCGAGCTGACGGTCACGCCCACCCGGTAGTTGTACCAGGGCTCACGCAGACCGATCCCGCCGGTCAGGGCGCTGACCCCGACCAGCCGTTGCTCGTCGTCTTCGAGCACGAACAGATAATCGGCGTCGGCCCGCTCGACCTGTTCGGCGAAGGCCCGACGAGCCCAGCGTACCCGGTGAGCCAGGCGCTCTTCGTTGGCCGGCAGGGTGGTGAACCCCGGGCCGGCCTGCTGGACCAGTGCCATCAAGGCGGGCAGATCGTTGATGTGAACCGGACGGACAATCATGCTGCAACTCCTTTTGCGCGCCTGCTCGGGCACTGTCGTGGGGTAGGGGCGCGGTTCACAGGGCTGTCAGCCGTACGCTGGCGCCATCGCTGACCTGCAACGCCGCGCACATGGCCGGGGTAAGCGCCAGGGATTGACCAGGCTGGTAATCCAGTTCAGCGACGATGGCGCGGAATCCGTGCAGCGCGTCGTTGCTCAGCAGGTAGCGACCCCGGGCATCGATCTGGGCCTGCCGGCAGACGGTGACGGTCTGGCTGCGGGCGATCGAACGGATGTTCGCGGTGCGTGCATACAGGGTCGGGCCGGCATCGAACAGATCGATGTAGCTGTTGGTTTCAAAGCCTTCGCGCTCGAGGATGTCGAACGCTTCCTGGCCATCGGGGTGGATGCGGCCGATGCAGTCCTGCGCCGCCTGGGACAGCATCGGTACGTAAATCGGGTATTGCGGCATCAGTTCGGCGAGAAACGTGCGGCTCTGCAAGCCGCACAGGCGTTCGGCCTCGGCGTAGGGCAGATCGAAGAAGTGCTTGCCCAGGGCATCCCAGAACGGCGAATGGCCCTGTTCATCGCTGTAACCGACGATTTCGGTGATCACCGCTTCGGCGAAACGTTGCCCGTGGGCGGCGATGAACAGCAGCCGCGCCCGCGATAGCAATTCGGAAAACGGCGTGCGCACCAGCGCCGCGTCGATGTGGAAACCACGCAGCAGCGTGTGGCCGCTGAGGTCATGGCACAACGACAGCGCCGGCACGCCGTGCTCGATGTTCAGCTCACGCGAGGCACTGGTGAAATGGCGGTTGCGCAGGCTGTAGAACGGCTCGTCGTACCCGGCGGTGGCAAGAATCTCCGAGCAGCCGACCAGGCGCCGGTTGTCGAGGTCTTCCAGGACGAAGAAATAGTTCTCCGGGCCATGGGCGCTGCCTTCGCTGTCGAACGAATCGCGGGAGCCGGCGATCTTCTCGCCCAGGCGTTCGCTGTCGTCCGGCAGGGACGTCACGCCGACCAGGCTGTCGCGGGCCAATTGTTGCAGTTGAGGCAGGTCGGTTGGCTCGACTGGGCGTAAGACCAGCATGGATGCACTCCTGTATCAAAAGGTTCGACGAATCGCCGAACCTGACTATCACTGTCGGTTTCCACGCGTTAAATCGGCGGTCGCCTGATTTGTTGTCAGACGCCGCTCTTTTTCTTGTCAGCCATTGCTCGGGTCAGGCAGCGCGGTACTGGCGCCGAGCTTGTTCAGGAAGAACAGGTACACCAGGCCCAGTGCGATCCAGATCAGGCCGAGTTTTTGCGCATCAACACCCATGTTGTACATGATGGCCGCGACGATGACGAAGCCGATCACCGGGCAGATCAGGTGACGGATCACCTGACCGGACTTCTGCCGACGCCAGTAGTAGTTGATGACGGTCAGGTGCAGCAGCATGAAACCGCTCAGCGCGCCGAAGTTGACCAGCGAGGTCAGGGTGTCCACCGAATTGATGAACAGGTAGCAGATCACCAGCGACAACACTGCCACCAGGTAAATGCTCAGGTACGGCGTGTTGTGCTTCGGATGAACCTTGGCCAGCACTTTCGGCAGCTTGCCGTCACGGGCCATGCCGAACAGCAGGCGCGAGACGGCGGCTTGCGAGGTGATGGCCACCGCCACGCCCCAGGCCAGGGCGGTGGCGACACCGGTCAGGGTCGCCAGCCAGCTGCCGGCGGCGATTTCGGCGATTTCATAGAACGCGGTGTCGGCGGATTTGAAGCCCATGCCTGCCGCCAGATCGGTGGCGATCCAGGTTTGCACGACGAAAATCACCCCCATCACCACCAGCGTGATCAGCGCTGCCTTGCCGACGCTGCGGCCCGGATCGCCCTTGATCTCTTCGGCGAGGGTGGAGATCGCATCGAAACCGAGGAACGACAGCACGGCAATCGACACCGCTTGCATCAGCAGGGCGAAGTTGAAGGTTTCCGGGTGATACAGCGGCGCCAGGGTCAACTGGCCATTGCCGCCACCGTTGTGCAGGGCATTCCAGGCGTAGAACAGGAAAATCCCCAGCACCACCAGTTGCGCCAGCAGGAACAGGATGTTCATCCGCGCGGTGAACGTGATGCCGCGCAGGTTGACGAAGGTTGCGCTGACCAGGAACGCCAGGATGAACCCGACTTTCGGGATGTCCGGGTACAGGTGGTTGAGCGCCATCGCCGCATAAACGTAGAGCAGCGGTGGAATCAGCAGGTAATCGAGCAGCATCAGCCAGCCGGCGATGAAACCGACATGCTGATTCAAGCCCCGCTGCGCGTAGGAATACACGGAACCGGCAATCGGAAACGCCCGGGCCATGCTGCCGTAGCTCAGCGCGGTGAAGACCATCGCCACCATGCCGATGATGTAGGCCAGCGGCACCATCCCCGGTGCCTCGGCGTTGACGTAGCCGTACACGCCGAACGGGGCGATGGGGATCATGAAGATCATTCCGTACACCACCAGATCGGTCAGCGTCAGGCTGCGTTTAAGCTCCTGCTTGTAGCCGAATTCTTCTATTTCCATGAAGCGCAACTCCTTGTCAGCCAATCGGTCGTTTTAGTTGTTATATCGGTCCGTCGTTTACCGCGTCAGCAGTCTTTCAAAACAGTCTTTACAGCAGTGGAGCAAGGTATCCGGCCCAGCGTGACACCGCTTCGGGGTTGCGCAGCAGATCGTTGCGGACCTCGATCAGCACCGATTCCAGGCCTCGTGCATCGCCGTGTACCGGTACGGTCATGTCGCCCAGCGGGTCAATCCGGTACGGCTGGTTGCCAGCGACTTTCAACGGGTGTCGTTCGAGGCCGTCGAGCAGGCGTCGGGCGTAATCCTGCGCCTGACCGAACAGCACGCCCACTTCCAGATCGCGCGGCTGGCCGTAATACACCGGGGTGAAACTGTGAATCCCCACCACCCGCACCGGCAAGCCCCGGGCCAGGCGTTCATCGATCAATTGCTGCAGGCGTGCGTGAAACGGCTTGAACAGGCACTGGCGACGGTATTCGCGGGTCACTTCGTCCAGATCGCGGTTGCCCGGAACCTGATAGATCTCGCTCTGCGCCGGGATGCTGTCGGGGGCATGCCGTGGGCGGTTGAGGTCGATCAGCAGCCGCGAATAATTGGCGCTGAGCAATGTTGCACCGAGGCTTTCGGACAATTGCCCGGCCAGCTCCAGCGCTCCGATGTCCCAGGCGATGTGCTCGCGCGCAGCGGCGTCATCCAGGCCCAGGTTGTTCAGGGCGGCGGGGATGTAGCGGCTGGCGTGTTCGCACACCAGGATCAGCGGATGCGTCGAGTCTTCGCGACTCAGGTTGTAGACCGGCCGGGTGTACAGCCCCAGCTCGGCGGATTCAGTACAGGCGTGCATAGTGCTCACACAAGTCAGCGGGCGAGAGCTGTTCCGTCAGCGCCAGTTCCTCGGTTTTAAGGGCGAAAAAGGTTTCGAGCAGCGCGCTCGGCAGCGCTTCGATCAGCGCTTCGCTGCGGCGCAGGCAATCCAGTGCCTGAGCCAGGGAGGCGGGCAGGGCAACGATGCCCCGGGCCTTGCGTTGCTCGTCGTTGAGTGAATCGGGAATGTCATCGGTGATCGCATTCAGTGCCAGGCGCTGTTCGATGCCCAGGCGTCCGGCGATCAGCAGCGCGGCCATCGCCACGTGTGGCGAGGCGGTGGCGTCCATGGCGCGGAATTCGAGGTTGTACTGCGCCGCCACGGATTTGCTGCTCAGGCTCACGGTCGGGCAGATGCGCAGCGCCGCCTCGCGGTTCTGTTGGCCGAGGCAGGCATAGGACGCGCTCCAGTGATGCGGTTGCAAACGTTCGTAGGACACGGGTGTCGGCGCGGTCAACGCACACAGCGCCGGCAAGTAATGCAGCACGCCCGCCGCCCAGTGCTGGCCGAGGGTCGACAGGCCGTTGCTGGTGCCGGCGTCATAGAGCATCGGCTGACCGCCCAGATCGAGCAGACTGACGTGCAGGTGTACGCCATTGCACACCGCATCGGCGGCGGTCTTCGGGGCGAAACTCAGGTCCAGGCCCATCTGCCGGGCAATCTCGCGGGTGATCTCGCGCACGTTCACCGCGCGATCCGCCGCCGCCACGCCGAGGGTCGGCCGGCAGGTGATTTCGTATTGATGCTTGCCGTATTCGGGCAGGAACATTTCCGGCTCGACACCACCGGCGCGCAGCGCGCTGAGCAGCCAGCCACCGAATTCGGCGCCCTGGCGCTGGGCCTCGAGGGAGAACGCCAGATGCTCGGCAAAACCTGCATGCAGATTGAATTCGTGTTCGAACGCCGCGTTGACCTGCAAGCCGAGTTCATCGCGATAACGCTCGACTTCATCGCGCAACAGCGTGCGCGGGCAGGCCGCCCATGCGCGGCCATCGGTCTCGCGGATGTCGCCGTGGATGAAGTCCAGCGCCGGGGCCTGCGGATCCGGGCCATTGCCGACGGTGACGCGGCTCGACAGGTCGGGAATCAGCCGCAAGTCGCCATAGGCGCCCCACGGGTTGCTCGAGGCAATGATGTCCTGCGGCGTCAGCGCGCTGTTGGCCGGCACCCAGCCGCAACCGGCGGCCTGATAGTGCTCCAGCTCGTCGGTGGGAAACGAGCGGCCCCGGGTGATGCCGATCAGGTCAGTGGTGACGATGGTGGTCATCGGCAGCGGTGACAGGCGTTCGCTCATGGCTGCATCTCCCGCAGGCGACCGAGCACGGTGTCGGTGTCGGTGATCCAGCAATAGCCCTTGATCGCGTTGAGGCAGGCGTCGTGCCGTTCGGCGGTGTAAGTGGCGCAGGCGTCGGCGACCAGCGTGACCAGGTAGCCACGGTCGGCGGCATCGCGCACGGCCATGTCGACGCACTGATCGGTGACGATGCCGGCAATGATCAGGTGGCGGGTTTCAAGGTTGCGCAGCACGTAGTCGATGTTGGTCGAGTTGAAGACCCCGGACGAGGTCTTGGGCAGGATGATTTCGTTCTCCACCGGGGTCAGCTCGGCAATCACCTGGGCCTGCGGGCTGCCCTTGGGCAGGTGCATGTCCGACAGCTTGTGATCGAGGGAGCGGTCGCGACCGTCGGCGGTCAGGCTTTCGATGATCGTGTGCAGCACATTCTGCCGTGCCTGGCGAAAGGCCTCGAGCAGCCGGCGTTGATTGGGCACCACTTGCGTGCGGGCACGGTTCAGGAAGTACGTCGCCTGCGGGCCTTCGAGATGCGCGTCGAACTGCGGTTCGAGCCAGGCGCGCTGCATGTCCACCAGCAGCAACGCGGTGTGGCCGGTGACAAACGGCAGATCCCGCGGCGAGCGGTGGGGAAGGCTGAACATCCTTATTTATCCTCCAGCAAGTGGGTGTCGAAGTCGTTGCGCAGGGCATCGATGCCTTCCAGGCGATCGGCCAGATCGGGGTTGCGCAGCGCCAGGCAGGCGATCAGCGCCTCAATCTGCGCCATTGCCGGCACCAAAGTGTCGAACGGTGAGGCCCATTCCACCGGGGCGCTGATGATCAGGTCCGCCAGCTCACGCAGCGGCGAGGCATAGATGTCGGTAAACAGCACCACCCGTGCGTTGCTGTTCTTCGCCGCGCTGGCTACGCGCAGGGCCTGGCTCTGGTAGCGGCGATAGTCGAACACCAGCACTACGTCTTGGCGTTGCAGGTCGAACAGCCGGTCCGGCAGTTGCGCGTTGTCTTCCAGGGTGAAGCAGCCGGGGCGCAGCAGGCGCAGGTGATTGAGCAGGTAAGTCGACAGCAGGCTGCTGAAACGCCCGCCAAAGCAGTACACCTGATGCCGGGCGTCGAGCAGCCAGTCGGCAAGGATCCGCACATCTTCCGGTTGGGTCAGTGCCTGGGTTTCGACCAGCAGACGATGACTGTCCGCCAGATAATGACTCCAGGCGTCGTCGTTGTTCTGGTGCGAGCGGGGCTGCAACAGGGTGCGCGGCGAGCGCAGGCGATGATCCATGTCACTGAGAAGGGCGTCCTGGAACTCGGCATAACCGCCGAAGCCCAGCTTTTTCACCAGGCGCACGATGGTCGGATCGCTGACGCCGGCGTGTTCCGCCAGGCGTGCCATAGGACCAAGGCCATTGCGTGGATACTGATCGAGCAAGGCGCGAACGACTTTGCGCTCCGACGGCGTAAGATCCAGGCCGGGATCGGTGATCAGGTCTCTGAGAGGGGGCATCCGGGCTCCTGCTGGATGGGTATGTAGAATTCGCTTCACAATCCGTTAAAACAGTATTTATGTAATTTACGTTACATGTCTAGTGAATTTTTGACGGTTGAATGAACGCCCCAATATGGAGCGAGACGCCCGTGTAACGGGGGCTACACGGATGCCGACAGGGTTTGTAGTCCATTGCCCATAACGGTGTCAGACATTGCCGCCGGATTGCGGCATAGCCACTATCACCGACTGCCTGCAACCCGGCTGTTTCCGGCACAATTGCCGCCACATTGGCATTTTGCCGATAACTTTGATGGCTTTCCTAGCGAGTGATTGACCGTGCAGGCCACGCGTTTGACATTGATTTGCCATGCCAGAACCGTCGCACAAAAACTGGCGTGTTTTCCTACGAACGAACCCGTTGAAGAGACCGGGCTGGCGTCCGCGTCCCTGAGCGCCCGATTCATCGCGCCGCGCCGTCTGATTTGTGGCCCGGAATTGCGTACCCGGCAGACCGCCGAGTGGTTTGGCCGCGATGCGCAGATTGATCCGGCCCTGCGCGATTGCGATTGGGGCCGCTGGCAGGGCCAATCGATCAAGGCGCTGCAACGGGACGAACCCGAGGCGTTGCAGGCCTGGCTCGACGATCCTCATGCAGCGCCCCACGGCGGTGAATCCGTGGCACAACTGGGCGAGCGCGTGGCCGCGTGGCTGGCTTCCCTGCAAAACACGCCGGGTCATGTCGTGGCGGTCACCCATCCGTTTTTCATTCGCGCGGCGCTGATGCAGGTGATGCAAGGGCAGGCGTTGCACAGTATCGATGTCGAGCCGCTGGCGGCGGTCGAGTTGCGTTTCGCCGGGCGCTGGCGGCTACGCTTGTGTGCGATCGAACCTGAAGGAGTTCTTTAATGAAGCGATTGCTGGTCATCGGCATTGGCGCCGGCAACCCGGACTACATCACGATGCAGGCGGTGAAGGCGCTGAATCGGGTGGACGTGTTTTTCCTGATGGACAAGGGCCAGAGCAAAGACAAGTTGATCGACCTGCGCCGGGACATCTGCGAGCGCTACATCACCGATCACCCTTATCGTTTCGCCGAAGCCCACAGCCCGGAGCGCGAGCGTGGTGAAGTGGACTACACCACCAGCGTCGATGATCTGAACCGCGCCAAGCAGCAGACCTTCGAACGCCTGATCGATGACGAGTTGGCTGACGGCCAGTGCGGCGGTTTTCTGGTGTGGGGCGATCCGGCGTTGTACGACAGCACCGTTCGCATCCTGCAAGCGATTCTGGCGGACGGGCACTGTCAGTTCGAGTTCGAGGTGATCCCCGGCATCACCAGCGTTCAAGCCCTGGCGGCGCAGCACAAGGTGCCGCTGAACACCATCGGGCGTTCGATTGAAATCACCACCGGCCGGCGTCTGGCGGCGGGGCAGGTGAGTGGCACGGACAGCCTGGTGGTGATGCTCGATGCCGAAGATTCCTACCATCATGTGGCGGACCCGGAGACCGAGATTTACTGGGGCGCCTACCTCGGGACGCCGGATGAGATCCTGATCAGCGGCAAGCTGGGCGAGGTCGCCGATGAGATCGAGCGGGTGCGCAAGGCGGCCCGGCTGGCGCATGGGTGGATCATGGATACCTATCTGTTGCGCAAGCCTTGAGGCAGGGGGTTGATCGAGCCTGCCTCTTCGCGGACACCTCAGGAAATCACCCTGGCCTCGCGCCCGAACCGCTCCCGATACACCGAGGGCGGCACGCCGACCACGCTGCGAAACGCCACGCGAAAACTTTCCACTGAACGGTAACCACAGCGCAGGGCGATCTGCTCGGTGTTGTGCGGGCTGCTTTCGAGCAGTTCCCGTGCGCGGGCCAGGCGCTCGTGCTGCAGCCAGGTCTTGGGCGACTGGCCGCTGGCCTCGGTGAATCTTCGTAAAAAGGTTCGCTCGCTCATCGCGGCTTCACTGGCCAGGTCGCGCACTTCCAGTGGCTCATGTAAACGCTCGCGGGCCCATTGCATGACCCGCGACAGATCGCTGCGCGGTGTCGGGCTGACCGGGGTGGGAATGAATTGCGCCTGGCCGCCGGTGCGCTGCGGCGACATCACCAGCCGCCGCGCCACCGCGTTGGCGATCTGCGTGCCGAAATCCCGCGCCACCAGATGCAGGCAGGCGTCGATCCCGGCCGCGCTGCCCGCCGACGTAATCAACTGCCCGGCGTCGACATAGAGCACATCCGGGTCCACCGCAATCTCTGGAAACCGCTCGGCCAGTTCCGCCGCGTAGCGCCAATGGGTGGTGGCGCCGTGCCCGTTGAGCAAGCCGCTGGCCGCCAGTACAAACACCCCGGAGCAGATCGACAGCAGGCGTGCGCCGCGTGCATGGGCCTGGCGCAATGCATCGAGCAACGGTTCCGGCACCGGGGCGCTGCGGTCGCGCCAGCCGGGAATGATGACGGTGCGCGCCTCGGCCAGCAATTCCAGACCACCGTCGGCCAGCACTTGAATCCCGCCCATGGCGCGCATCGGGCCTTGATCGACCGCCGCGATACGATGCGTGTACCAAGGGAAATCGAACTCTGGTCGAGCGAGGCCGAAGACCTCCACGGCGATGCCGAATTCGAAGGTGCAGAGGCCATCGTAGGCCAGGATCGCGACCAATCCAGGGGAGGCAGGCATTTGGCGGAAAATTCCCGGTGAGTGTCTTGTGCGCCACTGTAGCGGCAAGCGGCAGCTCGATAAAGTCTGTTCACACCCACACAGACGTAGGAGCAACACCCCCATGACCAGCCTGGTTCGCGAAATTCCTGCTGCCCCCTCCGCCATTGCCCTGATGCATTTCAGCAACCGTCTGACTTTCGAAACCGATTGTTCCGACGTCTTCAGCAGCCAGGAGGCGGGTGAACTGGATTTTGTGCTGCTGGATGTACGCGGGCCACAGGCCTTCGAGCGCGGACACGTACCGGGGGCGATCAACCTGCCGGGGCGTCTGCTGAATGCCGAGACGCTGGCGGCATACCCGAAAACCACGCTGTTCGTGGTCTATTGCGCCGGCCCCCATTGCAACGGCGCCAACAAGGCAGCGGTGAAACTGGCGGCGCTGGGGTATCCGGTCAAGGAGATGATCGGCGGCGTGACCGGGTGGCTGGATGAGGGCTTCACATTGAGCGTGCCGGTGACGACTGCGATCAGTTGCGCCTGCTGAAACCGGCAGCCAATGTGATCGCTTGCAGGTCTTGTCCTACAGCTTTCGCACCGACATGGCGCACTCTTTTCCGATGCTGAAAGGTGCGCCGATTTTCTATAAGTATTTGTCGCTTAAAAACAATTTGCCCCGTGCGCGCCGCCATAGACTCCGGCCACTTCGGTTTTTGCTTTGAAAAAGCCATGACCGGACGCTGAATCCAAAGCTGCCAATAAAAGCCTCCGCACACGGGAGTAATAAATGAAAAAGCTGGTTATGTTCGGTGCCCTGGCACTGTCGATGTTGTCCCTGACGGCCGTGGCCGAAGACGCCAAGCCGATCCGCATCGGTATCGAAGCGGGTTACCCGCCATTCTCGATGAAAACCCCTGACGGCAAACTGACCGGTTTCGACGTGGACATCGGCGATGCGCTGTGTGAGCAGATGAAAGTCAAATGCACCTGGGTCGAGCAGGAGTTCGACGGCCTGATCCCGGCGCTGAAAGTGAAGAAGATCGACGCGATCCTGTCGTCCATGACCATCACTGACGACCGCAAGAAAAACGTCGACTTCACCATCAAGTACTACCACACCCCGGCGCGCTTCGTGATGAAGGAAGGCTCGGGCGTCAAAGACCCGCTGACCGAACTCAAGGGCAAGAAAGTCGGCGTGCTGCGTGCCAGTACCCATGACCGCTACGCCACCGAAGTGCTGGTCCCGGCCGGGATCGACCTGGTGCGTTACGGCTCGCAACAGGAAGCCAACCTGGACATGGTGGCCGGGCGTATCGACGCGATGCTGGCCGACTCGGTCAACCTGAGCGACGGTTTCCTGAAAACCGACGCCGGCAAAGGCTTCGAATTCGTCGGCCCGACCTACGAAGACGCCAAGTACTTCGGCGGCGGCGCCGGTATCGCCGTGCGCAAGGGCGACAAGGAGCTGGCGGACAAATTCAACACCGCCATCGGCGAAATTCGCGCCAACGGCAAGTACAAGGCCGTGCAGGACAAGTATTTCGATTTTGATGTTTACGGCCATTGATACGCCGTAAAAAATAAGTGGTCGCCCGCCGAGGGCGACCACTTTTTTCATCCAGACGAAATACCTGTGGAAGCGGGCTTGCCAGCGAATGCGGTCAGACATTCAACCTCTTTGTTGACCGTCAAATCTCATTCGCGAGCAAGCCCGCTCCCACAGGTGATTTTCGCCGTTCAAGCATTCTGGAGAACGCCCATGCAACGCATCGATCATCTTCTGCCGTGGAGCCACCTGGGCAGCGAACGCTCCCTCAGCGTGTTCCGTTACGGCGCCGGCCCGCGCAAGGTTTACATCCAGGCCAGCCTGCACGCCGACGAACTGCCGGGGATGCGCACCGCCTGGGAGCTGAAAAAACGCCTTGCCGAACTCGAACAGCAGGGCCGTCTGCAAGGGGTAATCGAACTGGTGCCGGTGGCCAACCCGATTGGCCTCGACCAGCATTTGCAGGGCAGCCACATGGGCCGTTTCGAGCTGGGCAGCGGCAAGAATTTCAACCGTGCCTTCGTTGAACTCAGTGCTCCGGTTGCGGCGTTGATCGGTGAGCGTCTGGGCAGCGATGCCGAGGCCAACATCGTCCTGATTCGCCAGACCATGGGCCAGGTGCTCGACGACCTGCCGGCACCGGCCTCGCAACTGGAAGCGCTGCATCGTTTGTTGCTGCGTCACGCCTGCGATGCCGACATCACGCTGGATCTGCATTGCGATTTCGACGCGGCGATTCATATTTATGCACTGCCGCAACACTGGCCACAGTGGCAATCCCTGGCCGCACGCCTGAAGGCTGGCGTGGCGCTGCTGTGCGAGGACTCCGGCGGCAGTTCGTTCGACGAGTCGTGTTCGTCGCCGTGGCTGCGGCTGGCGCGGGCGTTCCCGAACGCGGCAATCCCGGCGGCCAACCTGGCGACCACGCTTGAGCTGGGCAGCATGGGTGACACCCGTGTCGATCAGGCCCAGGCCAATTGCGAAGCGATTCTGGGCTTCCTGGCCGAGCAGGGTTTCATCAGCGGTGAATGGCCGGCGGCACCGGGCGAATGCTGCGAAGGCATGCCGTTCGAAGGCACCGAGTATCTGTTCGCGCCGCACCATGGCGTGGTGAGTTTCCTGCGTGATGCCGGGGAATGGGTGGAGAAGGGCGATGCCCTGTTTGAAGTGGTCGATCCGTTGAACGACCGGGTGACCACCGTGCGCGCCGGCACCAGCGGAGTGCTGTTTGCCATCGATCGCGGGCGCTACACCCAGCCGGGGATCTGGCAGGCGAAAGTGGCCGGGCGCGAGCCGATCCGGGTGGGCAAGCTGATCAACGACTGACGGGGCTTCGCTGGATTGATCGGCTGCCACAGATTTTCGGCGGAACACAACATGTGTGGACACCGCCTTGTGGGAGCCGGACTTGCCGGCGAAGGGGTATCAGCGACACCGCCACATTTGGATCCTGTCCTCACAGTGTTAGGCTCTGCCCCGAACCCTGCACCTCTGTGAAGGAAGGCTTATGTTGAAGGTGTTTGCTCTGCTGACCCTCCTGGCGTCCAGCGCCGTCCAGGCTCAAACCTCGCTGCAAAGCGATCTGCCGCTCAACTACCTGGCACAGGTTCATCCTGATACCGAGTGGCGGCCGCTGGTGATTTTCCTGCACGGCTACGGCAGTAACGAAGCCGATCTGATCGGTATGAAATTTCAGCTGCCCCCGCAGTACAACTACCTGTCGGTGCAGGCTCCGATGGCGCTGGGCGAAGGGCGTTTCCAGTGGTTTCGCAAGAAGGGCGACGGTGCCTACAACGGCGAGAGCGATGATCTGAAGGCCAGCAGCCAGAAACTGCGGGCATTCATCGCGGCAGCGGCGCAGAAGTATCACGCCCGGCCGGACAAGGTGTACCTGATCGGCTTCAGCCAGGGCGCGATGATGACGTACGAGGTGGGGTTGCGGCAGCCGGCGGCGGTCGGGGGCATCGCCGCGTTGAGCGGGCGTGTGTTGCCGGTACTCAAGAATGAGCTGAAGACCGATCCGCCACCGGCGTCGCTGGCGATCTTCATCGGCCATGGCACCGCCGACGACCGCGTGCCTTACAGCGGCGGCACCGAGGCCGATGCGCTGTTGCAACGCCTGGCCTACCAGCCGCAGTTCCATGCCTATCCGGGTGTCGGCCACAGCATCAGCGCGGCCGAATTGCGGGATTTGAACGGCTGGTTGCAGACGCTCAATCCCTGACGGTCACTGACCGGAAACGATCCGGTTGACCAATTCGTCGTGACCCTTGGTGTCGGTCGGGCGCGAGATGATCTGCACGATCGCCATGCGGTTGCCCGAGCCGGCCATCAGCGTGGTGGTGAGGGTCAAACCGCCGCCCTGGGTCACGGTGCTGTCGACCTGACGCACACCCAGCCCGGAGTTTTTCAGGGTCAGGCTCTTTTCGCTGAGCTTGTTGAAGTCCGACAGGCCCTTGCGTTGCTCCTTGACGAACGAGTCGACGGTGTCATCGAGGAATGCGCTGTCGTTGTCCTTGAGGTTGGGTTGGCCCGGCAGATCGTTCTCGGCGGCGATCACCACGGTTTTTGTCGTCTGGTTGGTGTACATGTTGCCGTTGGCACCGGTCGGTCCCGGAGGGATCGGGTCGCCGATAAAGCCTTTGGGCAGGGTGAAGATGAATTTGCCGCCGAGCATCGATACGCTGGCGGCGACGGCTTTTTCCTTGGCCTTGGCCGCCTGGGCGTTGATGGCGCCGAAACCGGCAACCGCCGCCAGCAACAGGACGACGGCTTTCTTGGACAGCAATGACATTTGAAACTCCGAAGGGTGATCGCGCTTGGGCGGCGATCATCCCACGGAGCATGTCTGACACTCCAGCGCGATTCGTCTGTCAGCTTTTACTGAGGCAGGCTCTGTTTCGGGGCCGGGCGGGCGAGCAACTGCCGGGTGACGCCCAGCATCGCCACGGACACCGCCACGCCAACGGCAAACCCGCCGAGGCCCAGGCTTGGCAAGGTCAGCGCCGTCACCAGGCAGAACGCGGAAAACGAGTACATCCCGATGGCCGTCGCCCGCAGCAAGGCGGCGGTGAAGGCCGGGCCGCGAGTCTGCTGGGAGAACACCGCCATCACGCTGCCGAGCACCGGGAACACCGCGAGCAGACCGCTCCAGCGTTCGCCGACGGTGCTGGCGAGCATTGTCACCACCAGGGTCAACGCTGCGCCGGCGATCATCCGCCAGATCAGCCTGTCCGACTTCGGCGCCGGGCCGCCGATCACCGGTTGCACGTTGGGAAACAGATGAGGCGCGGCGAGTAACGCCGTCGCCGCTGCAGCGACCGAAAAGGGCAGCGACGCCGGAATCAGCGACAACACCAGCGCGATCACGGCCCACACCGTCAGCGAAATCATCAACGCCCACGGCCAGTTCGCCCGTTGCGCCACCTGCGCGTAGGTGATGCAGAACGCGATCATCGCAAACATGGCCGAAAGCGCGGCCACTGCCGATTGCGCGGCAAATGTCGGGCCTTGCTCGATGGCGAGAAAAAACAGAATCGGCCCGACCACCACCGGCAACCCCGACAGCCACCCGGCGACACTCGGCCCCCAGCGTTTTCCCGCCAGGGAAATCAGCAGCAGAAAACCGGGAATCAGCAGCAACTTGAGGATCAGCACGCGGGAGTCTCCGTGGTGTGAGAGGCGGTCACGGTAGCACTGCTGATAACCGATTGCTGCATGTGTCTGCAATTTTTGTATACAAAGTGCCCGGTGCAATCGCCGACTATGCTCTGACTATCAGGGTTTCCCGGAGTCGATACGCAATGAACAGGGCGCCGAGGGTGTTTCGTGGATGTTGCGGAATCGGCTTGTGGGCCTTGTTGCTGACGCCGACCTGGGCGAGTTGGCAGGACGCGTTGCCCGGTGCGCAAATCATCGGCAGCGGTGACTTCAGTGTGTTCGGGTTCGATGTTTACAACGCTCGCCTTTGGAGTTCCGCGCGGCCCTTGGCGGAGGGCCAGCCGTTCGCGCTGGAACTGATTTATCGGCGCACCATTTCCCGGGACGATCTGGTCAAGGCCAGCGTCGATGAAATCAAGCGTCTGGCGGGTGCCACTGTCAGCCCTGCGCAATTGGCCGGGTGGCAAACGCAGATGCAACAGTCGTTTGTCGATGTGCAGGCCGGCACGCGAATCACCGGCGTTTATCTGCCGGGCCGGGGCGCGCGGTTTTTCGTCGGGCAGCAATTGCAGCATGAAATTGATGATCCGCTGTTTGCCCGCGCGTTTTTCGATATCTGGTTTGACCCGCGTACGCGCAGTCCGCAGTTGCGTCAGCAGTTGCTGGGTGGCGGTCGACCTTAGCCGCAATCGTTGCGATGCAGGTGCGCGCTACACGACACAAGTCGAAACGTCTAAGCTGCGTCTTTCGACTTGTTTCTGGATGTGTGCGTGAAATTCAGTTTGCCCAAAATCGCCACGGCGCCGTTCTGTCCGCCGGAAGTGGCCGGCAGTGTCCCGGTTGATCCCAACGCCTCGTTCTTCAAGCGCGTGCTGCGCTTTGCCGGCCCCGGTTTGCTGGTGTCGATCGGCTACATGGACCCGGGCAATTGGGCGACAGCCATCGAGGCCGGTTCGCGCTTCGGTTACAGCCTGTTGTTCGTGGTGTTGCTGGCGAGTCTGGCGGGGATGGTCGTGCAATGCCTGTGCTCGCGCCTGGGCATCGCCACCGGGCGCGATCTGGCGCAACTGTGCCGCGAGCGCTACAGCACGCCGACCGCACGCCTGCAATGGGTGCTGGCGGAGATCTCGATCATCGCCACCGACCTGGCCGAAGTGCTCGGTTGCGCCCTGGCGTTTCACTTGTTATTGGGCTGTTCGCTGACCTTCGGCATCGCCCTGACCGCGTTCGACACCTTGCTGGTGCTGGCCTTGCAGAACCGTGGTTTTCGGCGGCTGGAGGCGATCATGCTGGTGCTGGTTGCCACCATTGGCGCCTGTTTCTTCGTCGAGCTGCTGTTGATCAAACCGTTCTGGCCGGACGTCGCCCAGGGCTTCAAACCTTCGCTGTCGGCCATCAGCGATGCCGCGCCGCTGTACCTGGCCATCGGCATCCTTGGCGCCACGGTGATGCCGCACAACCTGTACCTGCACACTTCGATCGTGCAGACCCGGCTGATCGGCAAGGATCTGCCGAGCAAGCAGGACGCGGTGAAACTGGCGCGCATCGACACTATCGGTTCGCTGGCGCTGGCGTTGCTGGTCAACGCGGCGATCCTGATTCTGGCGGCGGCAGCGTTTCATCAGTCCGGGCATACCGATGTGGTGGATATTCAGGACGCGTATCACTTGCTCGACCCGCTGGTGGGCGGGGCGCTGGCGAGTGTGTTGTTTGGCGTGGCGTTGCTGGCGTCGGGGCAGAGTTCGACCTTTACCGGGACGATTGCCGGGCAGGTGATCATGGAGGGCTATCTCAATCTGCGGATTCCTTGCTGGCAGCGGCGTCTGATTACGCGCGGGCTGGCGCTGATCCCGGCGTTCATTGGCGTTTGGCTGATGGGCGATGGGGCGGTGGGCAAGTTGTTGGTGTTGAGTCAGGTGGTGTTGAGTCTGCAGTTGCCGTTTGCGCTTTATCCGTTGATCCGGATGACCAATGACCGGCGGTTGATGGGTGGTTTTGTGAATCGGTTGCCGACGCGGGTTTTGGCCTGGGGGTTGTTCGGGGTGATCAGTGGGGCTAATGGGTGGTTGATTTTGCAGTTGATGGGGTGAGGGTTGGGGATTGGGATTGGGATTGGGATTGGGATTGGGATTGGGATTGGGTGAATATCCGTTGCTGCGGGTGTTTTTGCTGGCGGTTTCGCCCTTACGGCGAGTCACCTTTTTCAAACGCCAAAAAGGTAACCCAAAAGGCTTTGCCCCGGCGTACGGCCCCTCGCTGAGGCTCGGGGTTCCTTCGTTCCGGGATTCATCCGGGGGCATCGCCTACGGTTTGCT
>NZ_JAHTKI010000049.1 GCF_019145475.1 Pseudomonas botevensis | reverse complement strand
AGCAGTTGGGGTTTTGTTTTGCCCGCAGGAAAGTTCGCCAACTTGATTTCTATGCAACGGCCCGGGGCATGGCTATCATTCGGGCCTCATTGTGAGGCGAAACCTGCATGCTGACGTTGTTGAATCTATTGAAAGATGGTCGTTTTCACTCCGGTCAGGCTCTGGGTGAAGCCCTGGGGGTCAGTCGAAGTGCCGTTTGGAAACAGTTGCAGCACCTGGAGGCTGAACTCGGGCTGAGCATTCATAAGGTTCGCGGGCGAGGCTATCAGTTGACCAATCCGCTGACCTTGCTCGACCCTCTAAAGATCAGTTCGGGGGCTTTGGATTGGCCAATCTTTGTCTTTGACTCAATTGATTCGACCAATGCCGAGGCGCTGCGCGCTGTTGATCGTGGCCAAGCTGCGCCATTTCTGGTGATCGCTGAGCGTCAGGTGTCGGGACGAGGCCGAAGAGGGCGCAAATGGGTAAGCCCGTTCGCGGATAATCTCTACTACAGCCTCGTTTTACGCATCGATGGTGGGGTGCGTCGTCTTGAGGGGTTGAGTCTTGTTGTTGGTTTGGCTGTGATGAGTGCCTTGCGTAAGCTCGGTGTTTCAGAGGTGGGGCTGAAATGGCCCAATGATGTATTGGTTGGGCGAAAAAAAATTGCCGGTATTTTGCTCGAGCTTGTCGGTGATCCGGCGGATGTCTGTCATGTGGTTCTAGGCATTGGAATTAACGTGAATATGCAGGCGGCCAGCGAGGTTGATCAGCAGTGGACGTCTGTCAGGCTCGAGTCGGGCGTTAGCTGTGATCGTAACGTTTTGGCGGCTGAGCTGAGTCGGCAGTTGCGGGCTTATATGGCGAGGCACGAGTCTGAGGGTTTTTCGGCGCTCCAGGCGGAGTGGGAGAGGAATCATCTATGGCAAGGGCAGTCGGTTTCATTGATCGCGGGTGTCAGCCAGATCGAGGGTGTGGTGCAGGGCATTGATAGGCAGGGTGCGTTGCGCTTGAAGGTGGATGGTGTGGAAAAAGTCTTTAGCGGTGGTGAGCTCAGTTTGAGGTTGCGTGATGATTCTTGAGCTCGACTGCGGAAACAGTTTTATCAAGTGGCGAGTGCTGACTGGCGCCTCCGGTTCTGTGTTCTCGGAAGGGGTGGTTGACTCTGATCAGATGTTGCTCAGTGAGCTGAAAGCGCTTGCGGGATTATTTCTGCGCAAGTGCCGTCTGGTTAGCGTGAGAACGACGGAGGAAACCGGCGCGTTGATCGAGGCTCTTGAGCAGGCCTTCGGTGTTTCTGTTGTGTGTGCATCGCCTGCCCGTGAAATGTCAGGTGTCAGGAATGGTTATGACGATTTCGAGCGATTGGGGCTCGATCGTTGGGTGGCGATGCTTGGTGGGTTTCATCTCGCATCAGGAGCCTGTCTGGTGCTTGATTTCGGGACGGCGGTGACCGCTGACTTCATTGCGTCTGATGGCGAACACCTGGGAGGCTTTATCTGTCCTGGGATGCCGCTGATGCGCAATCAGTTGCGCACTCATACTCGAAAAATTCGCTATGGCGATTTGGCTGCCGAGCGTGCGCTGGCCAGTCAGGCACCAGGCCGGAGCACGGTTGAAGCCGTTGAGCGAGGCTGCGCTTTGATGCTGCAAGGGTTTGTGCTCACTCAGGTGGAAATGGCGCGCGGTTATTGGGGAGCGGATTTCATGGTCTTTATTACCGGTGGTGATGCGAATCTGGTTTCTGGGGTTGTCCCGCAGGCCAGGATTGTTCCCGATCTGGTGTTCGTCGGATTGGCTATGGCGTGCCCTTTGTCTTGAGGTTTGTATGCGTTGGTTGTTCCTGCTGTTGCTCGTTCTCAATGTGTTTTATTACGTTTGGCATCAGCAGGAGGCTCCTCTGCGCGCCAAAGACGTCACGCCGCTGAATCTGTATCGCGGATCCCAGCAGGACATTCGATTATTGAGTGAGGCGAGTGATGGCGTGCGGTCCAGGGCGGGAAAATCGTCGGGCGAAGACTGCTTGTATGTGGGAGGGGTGGTGGGTCAGGAGTCTGTCCAGGCCTTGACTCGGCGACTGGTGGAGTCGGGTATCAAGTTTCAGCCATCGCAGGATGGCGCCTTGGGGGCTGGTTACTGGCTGCGTATCGCGCCAGAGAGCCAGCGATTGCTGGGGGATGCGCAGTTGCAAAACCTTTCCAAGGAATTCAATGAGTTAAAACATAAAATAATGCTGTGCGAGGGGGTTGCACCTGCTGAATAGTTTGCATAGAATGGCGCCCGCTCCGCAGTGAAGACCTTTAACGGTTGAAGCAGCAGGGCGATGTCAATGCAGCTAACCTCAGGTTTTTAAATGAGAAAATGCTTGACACGGGGTTGGCATAGTATAGAATGCCGGCTCGATTAGGAGGGGTTCCCGAGCGGCCAAAGGGATCAGACTGTAAATCTGACGTCTACGACTTCGAAGGTTCGAATCCTTCTCCCTCCACCAGATTTTAGCGTGAGCTGCAGGCTCCGCGGGTATAGTTTAGTGGTAGAACCTCAGCCTTCCAAGCTGATGATGCGGGTTCGATTCCCGCTACCCGCTCCAAGTTTGCAGATTGTGCAAAGTGTTACGCTCTTGTAGCTCAGTTGGTAGAGCACACCCTTGGTAAGGGTGAGGTCAGCGGTTCAAATCCGCTCAAGAGCTCCATATAACAAGGCAGATATGAAAATATCTGCCTTTGTTTTAATGGTCAACGTAGTTCGCTTAATTCTACTCTCAGGGGTGATTTCGATGGCTAAGGAAAAGTTCGAACGTAACAAGCCGCACGTCAACGTTGGCACCATTGGTCACGTTGAC
>NZ_JAHTKI010000048.1 GCF_019145475.1 Pseudomonas botevensis | reverse complement strand
GTGCTCTACATCGCCTCGATGTGGGTCAACGGCATCACCCAGGGCCTGATGTGGCGTGCAATCAACGATGACGGCACCCTCACCTACTCGTTCGTCGAAGCGCTGCAAGCCAGCCATCCGGGCTTCATCGTCCGCGCCCTCGGCGGAGCGTTCTTCGCCAGCGGCATGCTGCTGATGGCTTACAACGTATGGCGCACCGTTCGCGCCTCGAACCCGGCTGAAGCCGAAGCCGCCGCCACGATTGCCGTAGTTGGAGCTCACTGATGAAGCATGAAGCAGTCGAGAAGAACATTGGCCTGCTGGCCTTCTTCATGGTCATCGCCGTCAGCGTCGGTGGCCTGACCCAAATCGTTCCGCTGTTTTTCCAGGACGTCACCAACAAGCCGGTCGAAGGCATGAAGCCGCGTACCGCCCTTGAACTGGAAGGCCGCGACGTTTACATCGCCAACGGCTGTGTCGGCTGCCACTCGCAGATGATCCGTCCGTTCCGTGCCGAAACCGAACGCTACGGCCACTACTCGGTCGCCGGTGAAAGCGTCTGGGACCACCCGTTCCTGTGGGGCTCCAAGCGTACCGGCCCGGACCTGGCCCGTGTCGGCGGTCGCTACTCCGATGACTGGCAGCGTGCGCACTTGTACAACCCGCGCAACGTGGTGCCGGAATCGAAGATGCCGGCGTATCCGTTCCTCGTGGAAAACAAGCTCGACGGCAAAGACACTGCCAAGAAAATGGAAGTCCTGCGCACGCTCGGCGTCCCTTACACCGACGAAGACATCGCCGGTGCCAAGGATGCCGTGAAGGGCAAGACCGAAATGGACGCGCTGGTGGCCTATCTGCAAGGCCTGGGCACCATCATCAAAAGCAAACGGTGATTCTTAATGGATATCGGGATGATTCGTGGCCTGGGCACCGTTGTCGTGATGGTGGCCTTCATCGGTCTGGCGTTATGGGTATTCAGCCCCAAGCGCAAGTCGGAGTTTGAAGACGCAACCTTGCTGCCCTTTGCGGATGATCCCGAAGCCATCAAGCACGTCGAGCAAGCTTCTAGGAGTAACAAAGAATGACTACATTCTGGAGTCTGTACGTCACAGTCCTCAGTCTCGGTACGATCTTTTCCCTGACCTGGCTGTTGCTGTCGACCCGCAAGGGGCAGCGCGCCGAGCAGACCGACGAGACGGTCGGCCACTCGTTCGACGGGATCGAAGAGTACGACAACCCCCTGCCGAAATGGTGGTTCATGCTGTTCGTGGGCACCATCGTCTTCGCCCTCGGCTATCTGGTCCTGTACCCGGGCCTGGGCAACTGGAAAGGCCTGCTGCCGGGGTACAACTACCTCGATAACGACAAGCAGACCGCGTTCGCCAACGGCCAGACCGGCTGGACCGGCGTTCACGAGTGGGAAAAGGAAATGGCCCGTTCGGACGCCAAGTTCGGTCCGATCTTCGCCAAGTTCGCCGCCATGCCGATCGAGGAAGTCGCCAAGGACCCGCAAGCCCTGAAGATGGGTGGCCGCCTGTTCGCCTCCAACTGCTCGGTCTGCCACGGCTCCGACGCCAAAGGCGCCTATGGCTTCCCGAACCTGACCGACGCCGACTGGCGCTGGGGCGGCGAGCCGGAAACCATCAAGACCACCATCATGGGCGGTCGTCACGCCGTGATGCCGGCCTGGGCCGACGTGATTGGCGAGCAAGGCGTGGCCGACGTGGCCGCGTTCGTGGTCACCAACCTCGATGGCCGCAAGCTGCCGGAAGGCACCAAGGCAGATCCGGCCAACGGCCAGAAACTGTTCGCCGCCAACTGCGTGGCCTGCCACGGCCCTGGAGGCAAAGGCACCCCGGCCATGGGCGCGCCCAACCTGACCCACCCGGCCGCGTTCATCTACGGTTCGAGCTTCGCCCAACTGCAGCAGACCATCCGTTACGGCCGCCAGGGTCAGATGCCTGCCCAGGAACAACTGCAAGGCAACGACAAGGTGCACCTGCTGGCAGCGTACGTGTACAGCCTGTCCCACGGTGACAAAACGCCGGAAGCGAACGCCGAATAAGGCCAATGCTGAAGTAACGAAAAAGGCCCCGTCACTCGACGGGGCCTTTTTCGTTTGAGTCGGATAAACATTCTGGATGAGAAGGTTCACAGCTAATCACATCCTGAAACCTTTGGTTGATCGACGCCCAAATCTCCAACCATTAGCCTCAGACCCAACTCATGACAAGCAGCCATGAGCAATCTTTAAAAATGCCAACAACACGGATGTGAAGCCATGTCAGAACTACCCGGTGATGATTTCCCGAACGAAGAAATTGAAGATCGGAGCGCTGAAGAATACGAGGAAGATCAATCAATCGACGATAGCACTGTATTGTCACGCCACCCCCGCTCTGCCGACTGCCCGAAAAAACCGAAAAAGAAGCACTACACCGGCGGTCTGGACTCTCTGGGAGGTGGGCGCCTTCCCTGACATGCGGGCCATGCCGCGTCGATGCGCGGCATTCTCCAGTCCGGCGATCCTTACGCAGGAAGAAAGGATGAATCGTCTATAGTCAATTGATCTGGATCATGACTTGTTTCATCTGCTACACCATTCACGCTTTTCACCCAACGCGACCAAAGGTCGCACCCTTGAGCTAGAGCGACAGGCGTATCATTGCGCCACTGCAACACCCCTTCATGACCCCGGTCGGCACGTATCGATCGAGGCATTTTTCCACTGCCGTGGGATGCAATGATGAGTAATCAGATTCCGGTTCACGACGTCACACCACCCAGCAAAAACGCGAACAACAGCGTCGATCTTTACGCCTCTCGAGAAAAAATCTACACCCGTGCTTTTACCGGCCTGTTCCGCAATCTGCGGATGATGGGCGGCGCAGCGCTGTTCCTGTTGTATTTCGGTACGGTGTGGCTGAACTGGGGCGGCCATCAGGCGGTGTGGTGGAATTTGCCCGAGCGCAAGTTCTTCATTTTCGGTGCCACGTTCTGGCCGCAGGACTTCATTCTGCTCTCGGGCCTGCTGATCATCGCGGCGTTCGGCCTGTTCTTCATCACCGTGTACGCCGGCCGGGTCTGGTGCGGCTATACCTGTCCGCAAAGCGTGTGGACGTGGATTTTCATGTGGTGCGAAAAGGTCACCGAGGGCGATCGCAACCAGCGCATCAAGCTCGACAAGGCGCCGATGAGCGCCAACAAATTCCTGCGCAAATTCGCCAAGCATGCACTGTGGCTGCTGATCGGTTTTGTCACCGGCATGACCTTCGTCGGCTACTTCTCGCCGATCCGCGAACTGGTCATCGAGTTCTTCACCGGACAAGCCGATGGCTGGTCGTATTTCTGGGTCGGTTTCTTCACCCTCGCCACGTACGGCAACGCCGGCTGGCTGCGCGAGCAAGTGTGCATCTACATGTGTCCGTATGCGCGCTTCCAGAGCGTGATGTTCGACAAGGACACCCTGATCGTTTCCTACGATCCACGGCGCGGCGAAGGTCGTGGCCCGCGCAAGAAAGGCGCCGACTACAAGGCTCAGGGCCTGGGCGACTGCATCGACTGCACCATGTGCGTCCAGGTCTGTCCGACCGGCATCGACATCCGCGACGGCCTGCAGATCGAGTGCATCGGCTGCGCCGCCTGCATCGACGCCTGCGACAGCATCATGGACAAGATGGATTACCCGCGGGGGCTCATCAGCTACACCACCGAGCACAACCTGTCGGGGCAGAAAACCCATAAACTGCGTCCGCGCCTGATCGGCTACGCCGTGGTGCTGCTGGCGATGATCAGCCTGTTGGTCAGCGCGTTCTTCATGCGTTCGCTGGTGGGTTTCGACGTCAGCAAGGACCGCGTGCTGTACCGCGAGAATGCCGAAGGCCGGATCGAAAACGTCTACAGCCTGAAAATCATGAACAAGGATCAGCGCGACCATACCTACGTGCTGGAAGCCGCCGGCTTGCCGGATCTGCGCCTGCAAGGCCGGCGCGAGATCAAGGTGCCCGCCGGGGAAATCTTCAGCATGCCGGTCGAGTTGTCGAGCGCGCCGGAACAACTGCCATCGAGCACCAACGAGGTGAAATTCATCCTCAAGGACGCCGATGACAACAGCGTCCACGTAGAAGCCAAGAGCCGATTCATCGGCCCACAAAATCGTTGAGAGAACTGAACATGCCCGCAGCAAACGCCGCAAGTCCCTGGTACAAGCACCTTTGGCCATGGATCATCATCGGGATTCTGGCCTGTTCGGTGACCCTGACCCTGTCCATGGTGACCATTGCGGTGAACCACCCGGACAATCTGGTCAACGACAACTACTACGAGGCCGGCAAAGGCATCAACCGCTCGCTGGACCGCGAGCTGCTGGCCCAGACCCTGAAGATGCGCGCCGCCGTGCACCTGGATGACGTGACCGGCGAAGTCGACCTGCGCCTGAGCGGTGACAGCCAGCCGAAAACCCTGGAGCTGAACCTGATCTCGCCGACCCAGCCGGAGAAGGACCGCAAGATCGTCCTGGCCCGCAGCGAGACCGAACAGGGTCGTTACATCGGCCAGTTGAGCGACAAGATCGAAGGCCGGCGCTTCGTCGAGCTGCTTGGCACTCAGGACGATCACGTATGGCGCATGTTCGAGGAAGAACTGGTCAGCCATGACAAGGATCTGCTGCTGGGTGATGAGCCGTTGCAGGGTGCCGAGGATTTGAAGAAGTAAGCAACCTGCAAGTGCCCACTCACCCCAGGTTCCCGGGTGGTTGCACGCGCTATGCATGTCAGTGACGATGTCGGTGACTGAACCTATTTTTCCGGCTCACATCAATCGGCTCCCTCTCCCACCGGGAGAGGGCTGGGGTGAGGGCAAGCGGACCACTCGATTCCAAGGGTTTATCCCCTCGACAATGCCATGACCACCCCACTCCCCTGCTACCACTGCGCCCTGCCCGTCCCGCCCGGCAGTCGCTTCACCGCCTGGCAGCCGGGGCAGCAGAACTCGCGGGACGCCCCGAGCACGACGGCGGTGAAGCGACTGCCGGGCGGGACGGGCAG
>NZ_JAHTKI010000047.1 GCF_019145475.1 Pseudomonas botevensis | reverse complement strand
AACCCTAAGAAGCCGTTACCGCAGCAACGGATATGCACACCAAACACCCAAAACCTGGTCGGCCCAAAGGCCGCCAAGGAGCAAAAAAAAAGGGCAACCGAAGTCGCCCAAAATGCCTTGCGTGCTCATCAAATCCAAAAAGACCCGCGCTTACTTCTTGCGCTTATTCGCATCCTTCCAGATAAAAATTCCAAACCCTGCAAAAAACACAACCATGAGGCCGACTGTCAGCACTCCGGCGAACACCACGTTATCGAAAAACATGACTGGCCTCCTGGACTTGCCCTGTTGCGATGGAGCTAAGTTAACCAATCGGGCAGGCGCAGAAATTGACCGGGATCAACTCCGGTCACGACGCGGGGAAAAGGAGGGGAAATAACTGACCTGCATCAACGGATGCAGGGGGGGATCAACGCTTTTTCGGTTTGTTTTTCGGCTTTTTCCGGGTTTTACCCAACGGCATCGCCTGCTCGAATGCCTGGCGCACCTCGTTCAGACGCTTCTCGTTGAGGTCATGAACCCGCTTGGCGCGTTCGGTATTGAGGTCGATCAGTTTGTCGTCTTGGCTCATGGCACAGTGCATCGCTGGATAAGAATCACAACTGCCGGTTCAGCGGCAGGACTGAGCCAATAATGCGGCCTGGCGGCGGCGCTGACCAGCCATCGCTACCCGGCCACCCGACAATTGATGTGCCGTGCGACGGTTTTTCCCGCCACTGAACGGGAGCCACCCTCAGATTTCGATGTCGACCCACAACCCCTGACGCGGCTGATCCTCCATCAGCGGCACCACCGGCACGGTGTTGTCGGCATTGAGTTCCGTGCCCGGTACGGCCAGATGTTCCTCCGGATCGTTATCGGCTTCGCGCCGACGACGGTCGCGCTCCTGCTGGCGGCGCTGCTCTTCGCGCAGCAGATAGCCGTCCTCTTCCGGATCGCGCTTTTGCAGATCGATCGTGCTTTCGTTGGAGCTTTCCTGCACCGGCACCACGGGGGGAATGTCCGGTCGCTGGCGGATCGGATCCTGCTGGGAGGTGATCGGCACGGCGCTCAGGGGGAGCATCGGTGGCAGCATATATAGGGTCTCCTGTCAGCAGGCTATCGGCTTGGGCAGTGACGGCTTGAGCCACCGGTCGCAAACTTGTGACCGGATTAACACTCACCGGTGCCATATCCCTGTGCAAAAAACGACAAATGACCGCGTTGGCTTCCTCTTGCCGCCTGAAGCTAAAAGTGCCGCCGCTGCTCCTATTCCTTTCGCCTCAGGCCCTCATTCCGTTAAGATAGCCCGCTTTTTCAAGGTGGGAGTCAGGCAGCATGGCGCAGCAGTATCAACCGGGGCAACGCTGGATCAGTGACAGCGAAGCAGAGCTTGGTTTAGGCACCGTTCTGGCACAGGACGGCCGCTTGTTGACCGTGCTTTACCCGGCCACTGGCGAAACCCGCCAGTACGCGCTACGGAATGCGCCCCTCACCCGCGTGCGATTCTCGCCGGGTGACAGCATTACCCACTTCGAAGGCTGGAAGATGACCGTGCAGCAAGTCGACGACGTCGACGGCCTGATGGTCTATCACGGTCTCAACGGGCAGAACGAACCGGTTACCCTGCCGGAAACCCAACTGTCGAACTTCATTCAGTTCCGTCTGGCCAGCGATCGCCTGTTCGCCGGGCAGATCGACCCGCTGTCCTGGTTCTCCCTGCGCTACAACACCCTGGAACACACCAGCCGCCAGTTGCAATCCTCGCTCTGGGGTCTGGGCGGCGTGCGCGCGCAACCGATCGCTCACCAGTTGCACATTGCCCGTGAAGTCGCCGACCGTATCGCGCCACGGGTTCTGCTGGCGGACGAAGTGGGTCTGGGCAAGACCATCGAAGCCGGCCTGGTGATCCATCGCCAACTGCTGTCAGGTCGCGCCAGCCGCGTGCTGATCCTCGTCCCGGAAAACCTCCAGCACCAGTGGCTGGTGGAAATGCGTCGCCGCTTCAACCTGCAAGTCGCGCTGTTCGACGAAGAACGCTTCATCGAAAGCGATGCCAGCAACCCGTTCGAAGACACCCAACTGGCGCTGGTTGCGCTGGAGTGGCTGGTCGACGATGAAAAAGCCCAGGACGCCCTGTTCGCCGCCGGCTGGGATCTGCTGGTGGTCGACGAAGCGCACCACCTGGTATGGCATGAAGAGAACGTCAGCCCGGAATACACCCTGGTCGAGCAACTTGCTGAAACGATCCCGGGCGTGCTGCTGCTTACCGCGACACCTGAACAACTCGGCCAGGACAGCCACTTCGCCCGTCTGCGCCTGCTCGACCCGAACCGCTTCCATGACCTGGCCGCGTTCCGCGCCGAAAGCGAGAACTATCGCCCGGTGGCCGAAGCCGTGCAGGAACTGCTGGATCAGGGCCGTCTGTCGCCGCAAGCGCACAAGACCATCCATGGTTTCCTCGGCAACGAAGGCGAAGCCTTGCTGACCGCCGTCAACGATGGCGACACCGAAGCCAGCGCCCGCCTCGTGCGCGAACTGCTTGACCGCCACGGCACCGGCCGCGTGCTGTTCCGCAACACCCGCGCCGCCGTGCAGGGTTTCCCGGAGCGCAAACTGCACCCGTACCCGCTGCCGTGCCCGGACGAATACCTCGAGCTGCCGCTGGGCGAACACGCCGAGCTGTACCCGGAAGTCAGCTTCCAGGCACAGCCGGATGCCAGCGAAGAAGAACGCTGGTGGAAATTCGACCCACGCGTCGAGTGGCTGATCGATCAACTGAAGATGCTCAAGCGCACCAAAGTGCTGGTGATCTGCGCCCACGCCGAAACCGCGATGGATCTGGAAGACGCCCTGCGCGTGCGTTCCGGCATCCCGGCGACCGTGTTCCATGAAGGCATGAACATCCTCGAGCGTGACCGCGCCGCTGCGTACTTCGCCGATGAAGAGTTCGGCGCGCAGGTGCTGATCTGCTCGGAAATCGGCAGTGAAGGCCGCAACTTCCAGTTCGCCCACCATCTGGTGCTGTTCGATCTGCCGTCGCACCCGGACCTGCTGGAGCAGCGGATCGGCCGTCTCGACCGGATCGGCCAGAAGCACGTCATCGAACTGCACGTGCCGTACCTGGAAACCAGCCCGCAAGAGCGTCTGTTCCAGTGGTATCACGAAGCGTTGAACGCGTTCCTCAACACCTGCCCGACCGGCAACGCCCTGCAACATCAGTTCGGCCCGCGCCTGCTGCCGCTGCTGGAAGAGGCCGACGACGGCCAGTGGCAAGCGCTGATCGACGAGGCGCGCACCGAGCGCGAACGTCTGGAAGCCGAGCTGCACACCGGTCGCGACCGTCTGCTGGAACTGAACTCCGGCGGCGCCGGCGAAGGTGACGCGCTGGTCGAGGCGATCCTCGAGCAAGACGATCAGTTCGCCCTGCCGATCTACATGGAAACCCTGTTCGATGCGTTCGGCATCGACAGCGAAGACCATTCGGAAAACGCCCTGATCCTCAAGCCGAGCGAGAAAATGCTCGACGCCAGTTTCCCGCTGGGCGACGACGAAGGCGTGACCATCACCTACGACCGTAACCAGGCGCTGTCACGCGAAGACATGCAGTTCATCACCTGGGAACACCCGATGGTGCAGGGCGGCATGGACCTGGTGCTGTCCGGCTCGATGGGCAACACCGCCGTCGCGTTGATCAAGAACAAGGCGCTCAAGCCTGGCACCGTGCTGCTGGAACTGCTCTACGTCAGCGAAGTGGTTGCCCCGCGTTCGCTGCAATTGGGCCGCTACCTGCCACCGGCCGCCCTGCGCTGCCTGCTCGATACCAACGGCAACGACCTGTCGCCGCGCGTGGCGTTCGAGACGCTGAACGATCAACTGGAAAGCGTGCCGCGCGCCAGTGCCAACAAGTTCATCCAGGCTCAGCGCGATCAACTGACGCCACGGATCAACGCCGGCGAAGAGAAAGTCACTCCGCGTCATGCCGAGCGTGTGGCCGAGGCTCGCCGTCGTCTGGCGGCTGACACTGACGAAGAGTTGGCGCGTCTGACTGCGTTGCAGGCGGTCAATCCGACGGTGCGTGACAGTGAGCTGGTTGCGCTGCGTGAACAGCGTGAGCAGGGGTTGGCGATGCTCGACAAGGCGGCTTTGCGGCTGGAGGCGATTCGGGTGTTGGTGGCGGGCTGAGTTTTTTGTTCTGCTGATTCCCCGATTCGGAGGCCCACAGTGATGTGGGCCTTTTTTGTTTGGCCTTGGCGGCCTTTGGGCCGGCCAGGTTTTGGGTGTTGGGTGTACATATCCGTTGCTGCGGTAACGGCTTCTTAGGG
>NZ_JAHTKI010000046.1 GCF_019145475.1 Pseudomonas botevensis | reverse complement strand
AAGCGGTACTCGAGCTAACGCTCATTGTGTTGAGTGTGGGACGCGGGTGTGGACGGCTTTTGCTTTTTGTGGGAGTGGGCTTGCCCACGAAGGCGGCCTCCGAGCCGACCTGGTTTTGGCGGGTGTACATATTCTTTACTGCCGCTGTGGTCAGTTCCCTCTCCCTCCGGGCGGTCCGACGTTTCGGGAGGGCTAGGGTGAGGGGCTGCGTCCTCAAGTCCGCCAAAAATACATCTGCATGTGGCTGATAGCTGCGCCGGGCCGTTAAAAAATGGCATAGCAGTTTTCCGTGGAATTGGGGCTGTCATACCAAGATGTCTGCGCTTAATTTGAATCTCATCTTCAGCTTCTCGAGACCCGCGCCATGTCCCCGCGCCTGGATTACTACAGCGCCTCGCCCAAGGCGATGAAAGCGATGATTGCCATGGAGGCTTTGACCAGCAGCCTGAGTATCGAGCCGCCGCTGCTGCAACTGATCAAGATCCGTGCCTCGCAGCTCAACGGCTGCGCCTTCTGTACCGACATGCATTCGGTGGACGCCCGGCGGGCGGGGGAGAGTGATCGGCGGTTGTATTCGATTGTGGTCTGGCGTGACAGCGGTTTTTTCAATCCGCGCGAACGGGCGGCGCTGGCGTGGGCCGAGGCGGTGACGCTGCTGGCCGAGAGTCGGGTGCCGGATGATGTCTACCAGGACGCCCGGGCACAGTTCAGTGAAGGTGAACTGGTGGACCTGACCATGGCCGTCAGCACCATCAATAGCTGGAACCGCCTGGCGGTGAGTTTTCGTCAGACCGCGAGTGAGTGATGCCCGTCAGTTCGGCGGACGCTGCGGTTTGACCGAAGTGCCGAAGGTGTTGCCCATCCGTGTGCTGGTAGCCGCAGGCGTCGCCAGGCCTACCTGATTCGGTGGCCGTTTGTTCACCGGTACGTTCAGCGCTTCCTGATTCTTTTGTGCGGCTTTCGCCCCGTCGGGGTTGTTGCCCATTTGTTGGCTGAGGCAGTCGTAATTCGGTGCCTTGTAGCCACCCACCGTGACCTCGACGCAGCCCAGTGGCTGCTCCGCATGGGCAACGCTGAGCGCACTCAGCAACAGCCCGCCAAGCACCCTTGCGCAGATTGATCTCATGTCGGCCTCCTGGCCGGCCCGAAGGGGCCGCTCTGGGTCTGAGTCTAGTGCAACCCCGAGGGTGATCCCGTGATGGTTTTTTTGCAGTTGCCGTCACACCAGATTCATAAACAGACCTCAGGATGACGGTTTTCAGGGGTGCGTCAGCCGTGCAGCGAGGCAGTGCCAGGGACGGATTTCAACGTTCAGCGCTTGTGTGCCGGGTATGCCTGGGGCTGTTGCTTGGCCTGTTTTTGCGCGATGTGGCGGCAGGGTCCATGCCGGCATCGACGCGCATGACGCTGCACATTCCGGCTCAGGATCTGGCCCAGGCCCTGGACCAGTACAGTCGCGCCACCGGCGTGGCGGTGCTGGTCGACAGTCAGTTGAGTCGTGGCCGGCGCTCGTTGGCGGTGGACGGTGAGTTCACCGCCGCCGATGCCTTGCGCCGGTTGCTCGGCGGCAGTGGCTTGATGGCCCGGTATGCCCGGGACGACGCATTCACCCTGCAAGTGGCGCAGGTCGAAGAGGTCGCGCTGCCGACGGAAAGGCCGGCGCCCGGCAGTGCGGTGGTCAACCGCAACTATGCGACAGCGGTTCAGGCGGCGATCGAGCGCAACTTGTGCCGTTCGCCGCTGACCCGTCCGGGCACGTTTCGCGCGGTGCTGCAGGTGTGGATCGGCCGCGACGGCGTGGTGCAGCACAACCGGCTGGTCACTTCCACCGGCGACACACGGCGCGACGGGGCGCTGGTAGAGAGCTTTCGCACACTCAGGATCGAACGGCCGACACCCGGCGCCTTGCGCCAACCGGTCACCTTGCTGTTGTTACCCGAATCGTCAGGAAAGCGCATGGAATGCACACAAAGGGAAGGAGTTTCCGGGGGATGAAAGACGCCGGGCAAAGTTCGATGGTCCAGTTGTTCCTGACGTCCTACGAGGACTTTCGGGTACGCCTGCGGCGCCGTCTCGGCTCCGAGGATCTGGCCAACGACGTGCTGCACGAAACCTATCTGCGGGTCGACCGCATGGAGGCGCCGCCCAATATTGCGCGGCCCAATGCCTACCTCTATCGCATGGCCCTGAACATCGCTGCCGACCGCCGTCAGGCCGATGCGCGGCTGCTCACCGGCGAGGAAGTGGAGGAGCTGCTGCAAATCGGCGACGAAGCCCTGGATCCGGCGCGGGTGGTGGGCGGGCAGAAGGAAATCCAGTCGCTGCTCAGCGCCTTGTACGAGTTGCCGGCGCGGCGGCGGCGGATCTTCATTGCCGCGCGTCTGGAGGAGGCGCCGCATCTGGAAATCTCCCAGCGCTTCGGCATTTCCACGCGCATGGTCGAGAAGGAAATCAAGGCTGCCCTGGGGTATTGCGCAACGCGTCTGGAAAGAAAAGTGTTTCAGCGGTTCGGTCGCGGGGCCGGAAAACCGTCTTGAGAGAAGAGTCCCGATTAATCCGTTGAGAATCTGCGCGTTTGAACATCTTCCGTCTGACACCTGCCGAGCCGACGGCCGCCGAGCGCCTGCAAAGCGAAGCCCGCGACTGGCTGATTCTGTTGACCTCCGGCCGCGCCACGGTTGCCGATGCCCGGGCGTTGCGCCAGTGGTGCGCGCAAAGTCCCGACCACGCCCGCGCCTTTGAAGACTGCAAAGCCTTGTGGCATCAACTGCGTCCGGCCGCCGAAGCCTTGCAGGCGCCGCGCGGGTATGGCCGACGGGCGTTTCTCGGCGGCGCCATCGCGGCCTCGGCGGCGTTCTTTCTGGTGCGTGGCACGGTGCCGGGCGGCTTCTCCGGGCTGGGTGCCGATTACATCACCGAGGTCGGGCAGCAACGTCGGGTCGAGCCGGCCGACGGCGTCAGCCTGGAACTCAACACGCAGACGCGAATCAACCAGCGCGCCGTGGACGACGGCCTGCAAGGTTTCGAATTGCTCAGTGGCGAAGTCGAGGTGCAGACCGCGCGCCTGCCGCTGGCGATGCAGGCCGGCAGCGGCTGGCTACGCGCCAGTCGGGCGCGATTCAACCTGCGCAACATCGACCAGCAGGTCTGCGTGACCTGCCTCGACGGCGCGGTGGAAGTGGATGTCGAGGGCCGCAGTGTGCGCCTGGAACCGGGCCAGCAACTGACCTATGACGGCCGCCAGATTGGCGCCGTGCAAAGTGTCGATACGGCGGCGGTGATGAACTGGCGCCAACAGGTGCTGGTGTTCAACGGCGCGACCCTGAGCCAGATGATCGACGAGATCAACCGCTACCGACCGGGCATGCTGTTGCTGCTCAACCGCGACCTGGGCCAGCGCCGGGTGCAGGCGCGCTTCAGCCTCGATCAACTGGCCGGCGTGGCGTTGCTGATTCGCGATGCCTATGGGGTCAAATGCACCGAGTTGCCGGGTGGGGTTGTGGTTCTCAGTTGAGGCTTTTGCTGGTCAAGGTGGCCCCCCTGTGGGAGCAACTGTCTTGTCCATGCCATTCGGCCGCCTTCATGGGCAAGCCCACTCCCACAGAAAAGCACCGAATTCCAATGTGGGAGCAACTGTCTTGGGCAAACTACTCCCACAAAGGCAACACAGCCCGATGTGGGAGCGGGCTTGCCCGCGAATGCGGTGGAACAGTCGCTGATCTATCAACGGACACTCCGCCTTTGCGGGCGAGCCGCTGCCCTTCATTGGAACGTCTGACACCGTGGCCTATTGCAGTTGCAACGGCCCCATAACCTGGCGGTACTTTTCCGGCCCTTGCGGTGTCTGCCGGGTCAGACGCACCTCCAGCCCCATTGGATCCTCCCGCCGATTGCCACTCAACTGCCGCCACCTTTTATCCGCCTCCCAAACCCGCACCTGCAAATCACTGACCTCATTCAACACCGCCACCCCCGCGCCCGGTGCCGGCAACGGATAACGGCTGCGCGCCGGGGCGACCGCGCGGTACAACGTATCCCCCTTGAGCCACCAGCGCACCCGTTGCAGGGCGCCGGGCTGGTCGACGGCGCTACGAATGATGTCCAGACGAAACCCCCGGCTGTCACTGCTGCGCACGGTGAGGGCGGGCGGGGCGCTGGGAGCTTCGTCGTCACTGGCTCTTTTCGGTTCGCTGAGTTCGATGCCGGCGCGCATCTCGACATCGCGCTGCAACTGATTCAGCGCGCGCAGCAGGCTGTCGCTCTGTTCGCTGCTGGCCTGCAAATGGCTGTCGGCCCGGGTCACGCTGTCCAGCCCCTTCCAGGCAATCAGGCTGACCACCGCCATCAACAGCATCGCCACCATCACCTCGATCAGGGTGAAACCTTCTTGTTTGTTCATTGCACGCTGATCCGGCCTGAAGCATCACGCAGCACACTCAACCGATTGAGTCCGTCAGACAGCGTCAACTGCAGCGGCGGGTTGATCCATTCGGCGTTGAGCAGCACTTTCTGCTTCGGCTCCACCCGCACTTCAACCTTCTGGCTCTGCCAGGGGCGCGGGCGTAATTGCGGGTCCTGATTGAAATGGTCGAAGCCCTTGCCGCTGTCGCTACGCCGACTGAAACGAAACCCCTTGGCATCGCTCAGCCAGGCAATCGACCGCCCATCGACCCGCGCCTCGGCCTGCGCGACTTGCAGCAGTTGTGCGACGCGCTCGGCGTCCTTGCGCAGCAGTTGCAACGGGTCGGGTTTGATACTCAGGCTGATCGCCGCACTGGCGATGCCGACAATCACCAGCACCACCATCAACTCGATCAGGGTGAAGCCTTGCTGCCTGCACGGATTCATCGGTTACGCGCTCCTTTGCGTCGTGCCCTGAACTGAAAAACCATCCTGCCCGGCGAACATGTAAGGCGTGTGAAATAAAACCGTGAGAATTGCCGCGTAGTCTGGTCATCGGGACTAAAAGGAGATTCAGCCCATGTTGCTCATCCCACGGTTTTCCCCGCCGCAAATGCTCCAGGGCCTCGGCCTGCTGGCAGCGCTGGCGGGCGTCGCGGTCTGGTCGTCACTGCTGCTGACGTCCGCCGAATCCCACACCCCGACCGCCGCCCCGCAACTGCTCGCAGCACGCAGCGACAGCCCGGCGTTGCAGTGGTTTTCCAACCAGACGGCACCGGTGCAGATCAAGGTCAGCGGTGTGATGGCGGGGAGTCGGGGGGCGGTGGCGATACTCAGCCTCAACGACGGGCCGCCGGTTAGTTTTTTGCAGGGGGAGCGGGTGAGTCCTGGGGTGAGGTTGGTGG
>NZ_JAHTKI010000045.1 GCF_019145475.1 Pseudomonas botevensis | reverse complement strand
CCGTAAGGGCGAAACCATAAGCCGCCGTTACCGAAGCAACGGATATGTACACCCAACAACCCCAACAACCCCAACAACCCAAAACTAAAGCTCACACTGCGCCGGATCCAACCGCTCCCGCAAAAACTCAATCAACGCCTGCACCGGCCGCGAAGCCTGACGATGCTGCGGATACACCGCCGACAACGTCAGCGGCTCCGGACGAAACTCGTCCAGCACCGCCACCAATCGCCCTTCCTTCAACGCCGCGCCAACAATGAACGTCGGCAGATAAGTAATCCCCATCCCCGCCACTGCCGCATCCCGCAGCAATTCGCCGTTGTTGACCCGCATGCGCCCGGTGACATTCACCAGCACCGGCTTGCCCTGCCCCGCATTGAACCGCCACTGCACCGAACGATTGTGCCCGTAAGGCAGGCAGTCATGCTCAAGCAAATCATCCGGCTGGAGCGGTGTACCGCGTTCGGCCAGATACGCAGGACTCGCGCAATACACCCGCTCAACAGCGGCAATCCGCCGGGCAATCAGGGTCGAATCCTCCAGCACGCCGATACGCAACGCCAGGTCATAACCCTCGCCGAGCAGGTCCACCGGGCGATCGCTCAAGTCGACCTCCACCGTCACCTCGCGATAGCGCTGTAGAAACGGCGGCAGCAGGCAGCCCAGATGCGCCAGCGCAAACGACAGCGGCGCACTCACGCGGATCGCGCCGCGAGGCTCTGCGGTCTGCCCGGCGATGCCCTGCTCCACGTGTTCCACTTCGCCGAGCAGGCGCAGCGCCGATTCATAGTAGCTCTGGCCCAGCGGCGTGACGTCCAGGCGCCGGGTCGAGCGGTTGAGCAGGCGCACGCCAAGCCGCTCTTCCAGTTGCATCAGGCGACGGCTGACGAACTGCTTGGACAGCCCCAGTTGGTCGGCGGCGGCGGTGAAACTGCCGGAGTCCATGACCTGGCAAAAAATACGCATGTCTTCGAACGGGTTCATTGTCACTCTCTGGTTGACAGTTAAACGCTTTATAGCCGCTTTTTCACTTTTCGGCATCTCATTAATCTGTGCTCACGGTGTTGCTGAGGCCTGACCCCAGCGCCACAGCAGCCCGCACTCAAGGCAAACAACTCAAAAAACATTCAAAAGGATTTCCACCATGAACATCGTCAAGAAAACCCTCACCGCTTCCCTCCTCGCCCTGTCCGTGAGCAACGCATTTGCCGCCGGCAGTCCAGGCGTCGAACACAACACCCAGGCGTTCCTCGAAGCCCTCGCCGCCGGTGGCGGCAAGCCGCTTGAGCAACTGAGCCCGAAAGACGCCCGCGCCGTTCTGACCGGCGCCCAGGCTTCGGTGAAGGTTGACCTGTCGGGGGTTGAAGTCAGCGACAAGGCGATCAAGGTCGACGGCCAGACCCTCAACCTGAAAGTGGTGCGTCCAGCCAAGGTCAAAGGCGAGTTGCCGGTGTTCATGTTCTTCCACGGTGGCGGCTGGGTACTGGGCGACTTCCCGACTCACCAACGTCTGATTCGTGATCTGGTGGTGGGTTCTGGCGCGGTCGCGGTGTACGTCGACTACACACCGTCGCCGGAAGCGCAGTACCCGACCGCGATCAATCAGGCTTACTCGGCAACGAAGTGGGTAGCCGAACACGGCAAGGAAATCGGCGTGGACGGCAAGCGTCTGGCGGTGGCCGGCAACAGCGTCGGCGGCAACATGGCGGCAGTGGTGGCGCTGATGGCCAAGGAGCAGAAAACCCCTGCCCTGCGCTTCCAGCTGTTGATGTGGCCGGTGACCAACGCGCAGTTCGACGACGGCTCGTACCAGCAATTCGCCGAGGGGCACTTCCTCACCAAAGGCATGATGCAGTGGTTCTGGGACAACTACACCACCAACCCGGCCGAGCGTGCGCAGATCCATGCCTCGCCGCTCAACGCCAGCGCCGAGCAGCTCAAGGGCCTGCCCGCCGCCCTGGTGCAGACCGCCGAGTTCGACGTGCTGCGTGACGAAGGCGAAGGCTACGCCCGCCATCTCGATGCGGCCGGTGTGCCGGTGACCTCGGTGCGCTACAACGGGATGATTCACGATTTCGGCCTGCTCAATCCGCTGAGCCAGATTCCGGAAGTGAAAGCAGCCGTGCGGCAAGCGGCGGCTGAACTGAAGACACATCTGAACTGATGCCCCGGCACTCGCCACACCCGACGGTGTGGCGAGTTTTTTTATGTTCAACCGGCCGGTAATCCGGTTCTGGAGCCTGCGATGTCCTTTATTTTCGCCCACCTGCTGTCCTGGAGCGCCGTGCTGCTGGTGCTCGACGCCGTACTCTGGCACCTCGCCCCCTTCCGTCATCGCGCACCGCGAGTGGGTGTGCGGCTGGCGCTGTTTCTGGCGTTCAGTGCGCTGATCATCAATGCCGGCGTCAGCCCGTTGCAGGCGCCGCTGTTCGCCGATGATCCGGTGGCGCAACTCGGCGCGACGGCGCTGGGCATTCTCTGGTGGCTGTACGCCGCGCGGGTGGTCACCGAGGTGTTCGGTCTGGTGCTGATGCGCCGCATCGGGCACAGCGGTCGCTTGTTGCAGGACGTGATCGGGGCGCTGGTGTTTCTCGCCGCCATCGTTGCCGCCGCCGGTTACGTGCTGGATCTGCCGGTCAAAGGTCTGCTCGCGACGTCCGGGGTGGTGGCGATCGTGGTTGGTCTGGCCTTGCAAAGCACGCTGGCCGACGTGTTCTCTGGCATTGTGTTGAACACCACCAAGCCGTATCAGGTGGACGACCTGGTGGTCATCGATGGCGTCGAGGGCAAGGTGCTCGACATCAACTGGCGCGCCACGCACCTGCTCAGCAGCGCGGGGACGATGGCCGTGGTGCCGAACTCGGTGGCGGCCAAGGCCAAGATCGTCAATCTCAGCCGGCCGAACAATCTGCATGGGGTGTCGATCAGCATCAAGGTGCCGAATCACATCCGCCCTCGCCGGGTGCTCGACGCACTCGACCGTACCCTGCAAGGCAGCAGCAGCCTGTTGCTGAACCCGGCGCCGAAAGTGGTGCTCAAAGAGGCCGGCGAAGAGATGTCCGAATACGTCGCCAGTGGTTTCATCGCCGAATTGAGCAAGAAAAGCGACGTGCGCAATCAGCTGTTCGACCTCGCCCATCGCCACCTTGAAGCGGCCGGCATTTCCCGCCATCCGGACGGCGTGATCGAGCCGTCGAGCCGCGCCCGGGCCTTGCTCGACGAAGTGAAGATCTTCCGCTCGCTGAGCCATGAAGAACGCGATCGCCTGGCGGAATCGATGGTCGCGCAGCAGTACAGCGCCGGCCAGGTGGTGCTGGATCTGGATGAAGTGCCGGACAGCCTGTTCGTGATTGCCACCGGCGTGGTCAGCGCCAGCGTGCCGGATGGCGCCGGGCAAACCGAGGCCGGGCGGATGGGACCAAGCGAGGTCATGGGCGAGCAGAGCATCCTCGCCGACACGCCGTCGCAGGCGACGTTTACCGCACTGACGTCGAGCATCATTTATCGCATCGACAAGCGTCTGACGCGCGAATGCATGGAGAAGCGTGGGGAGGTGACACGGGCGTTGAACAAGTTGCAGGCCGTGCGGCAGCAGAACAGTCGGCTGGCGTTGATGGCCAAGCCGGCGCCGATTCGCAAGGGTGGTTTTCTGGGGTGGTTGCAGAAGCGTTGATGCGTGCGACATGGGGTCATTCGTGATTTTGAGATCGCTGACCGCGAACACCGCAAAAAAAATGCCCGCACATCCGTGCGGGCATTTTTCCATCACTGCCTTACTTGGCAGTGAACTTGGTGTAGCTGTTGATCAGGTTGCGGTAGTTCGGCAGACGCTCGGACAGCAGGTTTGCCAGACCTTCCATGTCGTTGCGCCAGTCGACTTGCAGCTCGCACGCCACGGCGAACCAGTTCAGCAGGTGTGCACCGGCAGCCGACATACGCGCCCAGGCCGCTTGCTGCACGGTGGTGTTGAAGGTGCCGGAAGCGTCGGTCACCACGAACACTTCGAAGCCTTCGGCGATGGCCGACAGGGTCGGGAACGCCACGCAGACGTCAGTCACGACACCGGCGATGATCAGTTGCTTGCGACCGGTGGCCTTGATCGCCTTGACGAAGTCTTCGTTGTCCCAGGCGTTGATCTGGCCTGGACGAGCGATGAACGGTGCGTCCGGGAATTGCGCTTTCAGCTCAGGCACGATCGGGCCGTTCGGGCCGCTGTCGAAGCTGGTGGTGAGGATGGTTGGCAGGTTGAAGAACTTGGCGATGTCGCCCAAGGCCAGGACGTTGTTCTTGAACTCGTTCGGCGAGAAATCCTGCACCAGCGAGATCAGGCCGGTCTGGTGGTCGACCAGCAGCACAACGGCGTCGTCTTTGTTCAGGCGGCTGTAAGGAACGTTGCTCATTTGAAACTCCTCGGGTGATGGAGAGGTGAAGCGCCGGCCACGATGGCCGACGCCTTGTTGCAAGACTCAGAACGCGAAGCAGGAACAGCCGAAGGCGCCCCAGAAGCCGGCGAAATCGCTCACCGGCACATTCGACATACGGGCCTTCTCGTGACTGTGGGTATGCACGGCGCACGGGCCGCTGCACTGGTGAACCTGCGCCTGCAACGGCGCATTCGGCCGCCAGTGGCCCGGGACTTTCGCCACCGGCGACCAGTCCGGCAGCACGGGCAGGCTGACCGGGCCGAGTTTTTCGAAGTCCCCGGCACCGTAGACAATCTTGCCGCCGACCACGGTCAGGACCGATTCGATCCACTTGATTGCCTCTTCCTCGACATGGAAGAAATCCGCGCTCAGCGCCGCCAGATCCGCCAGTTGCCCGACCTTGATCTGGCCCTTCTTGCCCTGCTCGGACGAGAACCAGGCGCTGCCGTGGGTGAACAGTTCCAGGGCGGTGGTGCGCGGCAAGCCTTCCTCGTACAGGGCCAGGCCACCGACGGTGCGACCGCTGACCATCCAGTACAGCGACGTCCACGGGTTGTAGCTGGAAACGCGAGTGGCATCCGTACCGGCGCCAACCGGCACGCCTTCGGCGAGCATGCGCTTGATCGGTGGTGTGGCTTCGGCGGCTTGTTTGCCGTAGCGGTCGACGAAATATTCACCCTGGAACGCCATGCGGTCCTGGATCGCGATCCCGCCGCCCAGCGCCCTCACCCGCTCGATGTTTTGCGGGGTGATGGTTTCGGCGTGGTCGAAGAACCATGGCAGGCCATTGAACGGAATGTCGCGGTTAACCTTCTCGAACACGTCGAGCATGCGGCTGATCGATTCGTTGTAGGTCGCGTGCAGACGGAACGGCCAGCGCTGCTCGACCAGATGGCGCACCACCGGCTCCAGCTCCTGTTCCATGGTCTGTGGCAGATCCGGGCGCGGTTCGAGGAAGTCTTCGAAATCCGCCGCCGAGAACACCAGCATTTCACCGGCGCCGTTGTGACGCAGGAAGTCATCGCCCTGGTGCAACTTGACGCTGCCGGTCCAGTTCTGGAAATCGGTCAGCTCTTCTTTCGGTTTCTGGGTGAACAGGTTGTAGGCAATGCGGACGGTCAGTTGCTCGTCCTTGGCCAGTTGCTCGATGACCTGATAATCGTCCGGGTAGTTCTGGAAACCGCCGCCGGCATCGATCGCGCTGGTCAGGCCGAGGCGATTGAGTTCGCGCATGAACTGGCGGGTCGAGTTGACCTGATATTCCAGCGGCAGCTTCGGCCCCTTGGCCAGGGTAGAGTAGAGAATCATCGCGTTCGGCCGCGCCACCAGCATGCCGGTCGGGTTGCCACTGGAGTCGCGCACGATCTCGCCGCCCGGCGGGTTCGGCGTGTCGCGGGTGTAGCCGGCGACGCGCAACGCAGCGCGGTTGAGCAACGCGCGGTCATACAGGTGCAGGATGAACACCGGGGTGTCCGGTGCTGCCTGGTTGATCTCTTCGAGGGTCGGCATGCGTTTTTCGGCGAACTGGAACTCGTTCCAGCCACCGACCACGCGTACCCATTGCGGCGTTGGCGTGCGGTCGGCCTGCTCTTTGAGCATGCGCAGCGCATCGGCCAGGGACGGCACGCCTTCCCAGCGCAGTTCGAGGTTGTAGTTCAGGCCGCCACGGATCAGGTGCAAGTGCGAGTCGTTGAGGCCAGGGATCACGCAGCGACCCTTGAGGTCGACAACCTGAGTGCCGGCACCGCGCAGGGCCATGGCCTGGGTATCGTTGCCGACGACGACAAAACGTCCATCCTTGATCGCCACAGCGCTGGCGAGCGGTTTTTCGCGGTCTACCGTATGAAATTGGCCATTGAACAGAATCAGATCGGCGTTCATCGCAGTTCCTTCGAGATAAGTGAAACGGAGCCGGGATCCGCCGCCTCAGCGCGGCGGATTGGCGTTGGATTCCAGGTGTTCATGAGGCTGACTCGCGGTCAGCCATGGCGCGAACAAACGGGTTGCGGCCGGCATGCAGACGTACACCACCGACAGCACGATGGTCAGGGTGATCAGGAACGTCGCGACCACGTAATTGGAGAGAAAGGCATTGAGTTGCAGCAGCGGCCCCCAGATCAGCGGCACCAGCAAGGTGTGCGGCAGGATCACCAGCAACGTCACCACGGCCTGCTTCCAGCGCGGTGGCGGCGACGCGGCATCGGCCAGTGGCGCGAACCAGAACTCGTTGACCTGATTGACTTCGGTCTGGTCGCCATCAGCGAGCATCGGCGCCGCTTCATCGATCAAGGCCTGACGCTTGGGCGAATCGAGCCAGCGCTGCATCGCCTCGGTCGAACAGAAGCGCAACACGCAGGTGAACAGGTCGAGGCCGCCGTGCTTGCTGCGCATCACATCCACGCCCAGGTGCCCTTCCTCGCGCCCCGCCACACTGACGATATTGCGCAACCAGGCCTCATAGGGCGCCTCGAAACCGGCCTTGACCCGATGCTTGACGATCAGCGTCACAATCTCATCGGCTCCCGGTGTTTTCAGGGACAGGGATTCAGGCATAACGCAACACTCCGGGCAGACGAACATTGAGCGCCAGCCGTCCAGGCCCGGCGATGAAGACAGTGGTAAACAGGATCAACAACAGCCAGCCGAACTGCCCTTCGGCCACACTCCATTGCGGATGCACGACCAGCAGTGCCACCAGCAGCACAGACAGAATAGGCAAGCAGGCCAATCTCACCAGCAACCCGGCGACGATCAGCAGCGGACAGAGAACTTCGGCGAAAATCGCCAGGCTCAGGGTTAGGTGGGCACCGAGGTGAAACGGGTCTTCGATCAGTTGCAACTGCGCGGAGAAATCCAGCAGCTTGGGCAAACCGTGGACCCACAGCAGAAACAACCCGCCACTGACCCGCAGGAACAGCAAACCGGCGTCTGGCGCCCACTCATTACGTTGCGCGGTGTGCATGGCCCCACCCTTGATCGATCATTGACCGCTATGGTGCAACGACGAGGGTGGGGAAAATTGGATGTACGTGCTCTCTTGCCGCAGCACGGTGAGCGCCGAAAAGGCGCCATCGGCCGCAAACCGGAATGAACGTTATTCAGGGTGAGATTCGGATGTTATCTATGACCAGCCAATCCGAGGCCATCACGATTTCAACTCTGGAGAACTTGGTCCCATTGAAAGTGGATTGCCTTTCCCACCCTTGCGCAGCGGGAATGAGCGTACTGGAAACCAATTGAGCGTTTAAATCGTACAACTCAATTTTGGTGTTATTGGAGCTGGTCATATTCATCACATGCCAAAAGGATATTTCCGAATAAACACCCTTTAGTTCAAATCGAACCCTCACACGCCCCATTGAGTTCAGGTCCATCACCTTGCCTTTAATATTCTGAAGACTGAGCTCGGTGTTTTTTATTTTGTTTATGCCGCTTGCCTCAAGGCAGCTGATAACCATATTGGCGGTGGTGATACTGACACCCGCCGTCAAATTGACTTCTGCTAACGCATCAAAGTTTTCGTGGATCGGTGTCCCCATGGCGACTACGGTCAGGTAGCGCACGTTGGAGTAGACATCTGCCCCGTGGTACAGCGATTTTGCGTACAAACGACGCGCACCTTCCGGTACGGTGATCACATGCTGCCAATCGCCCGTCGCTGTATTGGCCGTCACGATGCCCTTGGAAACCGCGCTTGGGCCATCGCCATCAAAAACCTCGACTCGCTGCCCGTTTGTCGCCTTGCCCGACAGTTTCAATGTCGTGCTGGTCGTGGTTCCGTTGTCGGGGATCGAGATGTCCGTTGCATCCAGCACCGCTTCCAGGACGGGCACAATCAGGGCCGCCACGGTCAGGGTACGGACGTTGGAGTACGTCAGTGTGAGGTGATAAAGCGACAGTCCATACAACCGTCGTGCCCCGGTTTCCACAGTAATGACGATTTCCCAATCGCCTGTCGCCGGACTGGCTGTCGCAATGCCTTTGGAAACTGCGCCAGTACCATAGCCATCAAAAATCTCGACTCGCTGCCCCTTGCTCGCCTTGCCTGACAGCTTCATCGTTGTGTCGATAGTGCTTGCCCCTTCATCGATATCGGCACCCGCAACGTCCCGGACGTATTCCAGAGTTGGTTGAATCAGCCCCGTCACGGTCAGGGTGCGGACGTTGGAGTAAGTCGGCGCCGGGTGATAAAGCGACTGGGCGGCAAAACGATGCGCCCCCTCCAGTACGGAGACACTGAGCTCCCAATCGCCTGTCCCGGCACTGGCCGTCGCAATGCCTCTGGAAACCGCGCTTGGCCCATTCCCATCAAAGATCTCGACTTTCTGTCCGTTGCTCGCCTTGCCCGACAATTTGAGTGTCGTACTGATGGTGATTGCACCATCGACAATGTCAGCACCGGCAGTGTCCCGGACGTATTCCAGAGTTGGCTGAATCAGCCCCGTCACGGTCAGGGTACGGACGTTGGAGTAAGTCGGCGCCGGGTGATAAAGCGACTGGGCGGCAAAACGATGCGCCCCCTCCAGTACAGGCACGCTGATTTCCCAATCGCCTGCTGCACTGGTCGTCGCGATACCGATGGAAACCGCACTTGGACCCGAGCCATCGAAGACCTCGACCCGCTGAGCATTGCTCGCCTTGCCTGACAGTTTCAGCCGCGTACTGGTGGTGATTCCCCCATTGACGATGTCGACGCCAGCAGTGTCCAGAACCTCTACCAGCGTCGGCACAATCAGGGCCGTCACAGTGAGTGTTTTAGCGTCCGACTCCAGGTTCGAACCATACAAGGCCCTGGCTCTGAAGATATGCGCGGCGACGCTGAGCGCCGTCATGCGCAGCTCCCAGAGGCCGGCGGCATTGGCCGTGGCCTGTCCTTTGGAGGTTGTGCCGTCGAATACTTCGACTTTCTGGCTCTCGGTGGCGGTGCCGATCAGTTTCACGATGGCATCGACAGTGACCGCCCCCTGCGCAATTTCTGTTCCTTTGGAGTCTTCCGCGCGGGTGATGGCGGGTTTCAGATCTGCCACATTTTTGATCGTGTAGCGACGCAGCGGAAAGGTCACCGCCTGGTTTTCATTGATATCGCGATCGAACGTGGCCTTGAAGGTAATCGTCAGCGTGCTGTTGTTGGCGAGTGCCCGCAATTCGGCCAGCAACAGCGCCGCATCCGCGTAACCGGTGGATACCCACGAGCCACTCACCTGAGCCGCGTTCCAGATGACCTTGTTGTAATCGGCCCCGCTGTTGGTGCGCCCCGCCAGGTGCAACCAGACCCGCTGTTGCCCATAAATGTGCGGCCAGACGTAGAGACGCACGTTGACCGGGGCCGTCAGTGTCGTGACGTCCAGTTCAGGCCCTTCACCCTGGTTCGGCGCGCTCAGAATGATCGGTTTGGGCAACCGTGGTTCCTCGTTCGCAATGGGCATCACCGTCAGCGGGCGAGGTTGCGACGGCTTGGCCGCACTGCTGCCCTGGACAACGCTGTAGCTGACCGTTACGGCCTTGCCCAGATTGAAGACCGGCAGCCACTCAGGCAGCAAAATCTCCTGTGTACCGAGTTTGGTTACCGTCACCGGGGCGGTGGTATGCGATCCCGTCGGCGTCGCCGTCCCCGCCCAGGTCACGGTAATTTTGTCAGCGAGCTGCATACCGGTGTAACTCACCATGGCGGTCAGTGTTTTCGCTGCCTCGAACGGATCCAGATTGGTGTCATTCGGTGCTTCCTTGATACTCGGCGGCTTCAGGTCCAGTTGCGGACCGACATTGAACGCCTCGACTTGCGAATAACTGACCCGCCCGTTCTTGCGCTCAAGGTGGTACGAGGCCTTCACCGTGCCGCCCTCGTTGCCCTTGATCAGTTCGGGCCTGATGGTGAATGCCACCGCTTTGCCGGCGGTGAGTG
>NZ_JAHTKI010000044.1 GCF_019145475.1 Pseudomonas botevensis | reverse complement strand
AGCGGTACTCGAGCTAACGCTCATTGTGTTGAGTGGTGAAGGGCGGAGGTGGACGGCTTTTGCTTTTGCTTTTGCTTTTGCTTTTGCTTTTGTGGGAGTGGGCTTGTCCGCGAAGGCGGCCTTTGGGCCGACCTGGTTTTGGCGGGTGTACATATTCCTTGCTGCCGCTGTGGTCAGTTCCCTCTCCCTCCGGGCGGTCCGACGTTTCGGGAGGGTTAGGGTGAGGGCAGCGCTCTAAAGTCTGTTTAAAAAAATGTCTGAATCAACGGATCCTTCCCACAAGGTTTTCAGGTTGTCCGTCGGAAGCGCGGTCTCTAGCCTTTACCCGTCACTGCCAATTCAGTGACCGGGCCTGGAAACCCGAAGATACGGGGGAGCAAACACAGTTTTCATAACGTATGCTTGCGCACTTTCATTGTGTGCACGCTGTTATGGCGGTTGTGCGCGGGAGACATTCGTGTCTGCCGGGTTGCTCTCTCTCCCGGATTTCCAGCCTGCGTACAGCTGCCACCCATTTGTCCTGGAAGTCGGATGGGCCAGCCCACTATCAATGAGAGAGAAACACCATGAAAAAACCAACACCCAACCCGCCTGAATCCGAAGCTCCCATCGCCTCAGACCCTACATCCCCCTACGAATCTCACGACTCAAAGAAATTCCACGACGCCGCCGAACGCGCCCTCGATCACTACCTGGCTCCAACCGCGCTCATCATGCTTTCCGCCCGTGAACCCGAACGCATGTACCTCGCCAACCCGGCCTACAACACCGAATCACTGCTGGCCAATGCCAGCGAAACCCTGGGTTCAGCTTCCGAGATGCTCAGCAACTTCGCCGCGACCCTCGATCACTCCCACCGCAAAACCGCACTGGGCATCGCCCAGGTGGTGATGGTTGCGGAGCTGGCGGTCAATCAGGCGCTTGATCATGTAGAGCTGCAACCTTAAACAATCCAAAAAACGCGACTTAGAACCAGGGTTGCGTTTTTACCGCGTTTTTTCTTCTCAACGAATGCAATATCTGCAAAAAAAGCGCTCCCTAAAGGGAGCGCTTTTTTGTATGAGTCAGGTTGATCATGCTGTGAGGGAGCACTACGTCACGGATATTCCTGACGTGCATGCACAACGCTCAAGATATTTATCCGGCCCACGGCTTGGTAAATAAGCAAGTAGTTGGGATGTACAACCATCTCACGAGTTCCGGAAGCTCGCCCCACTCGATAGAGATGTGGATGTTTGGCAAGGGTAACTGTTGCGGCTTCAATAGCGTTGGAAAGCCTGTTAGCCGCTTTGAGGTTACGGTCACTGATGTAGTCAAGAATGTGCAGGAGTTCAGCCCTGGCTTCGGGCTGCCACTCAACCTGCATCGTGTTTTTTACGCTTTGCTTCCATCAGGGCATGCATTTCGGCCATCACCTGATTATTAGGAATACTCGGGCGTGGATCATTCATGGAAGCCTGCACTTTGGCTATCAACCAACGGTCATAACTCGCAGCCTGCTCCTCAGGATCAAGATCCGAAACAACCGGGCACAGTGGGTCGATCAAAGACGGGTCGATCATGGAACCTCCGGGTTTGGTGCCTGGAAGTCTATTCGGTAACGGTATCGCTGTCGTCGCTGTGTGGATGAATTGCATGTGGGCCAAGCTCCATGAGCATGAGGATCAAGTTGTCCCGGCAAATCCTAGAGCCTGCACTTCCGACGGCCAACCGCCAGAACTCGTCAGAAAATTCCCGAAGCTTCTGAAAACGTTCCGTTTTTCCGTAGGACCCAACCATGGGCTTTTACCCATGGGCGACGTTAGAATGCCATCATTTTCAGTGTGCAAATCAAATCAAAAGGAATGAATAAGTGCTCATACTGTCCGTGCTGGCCCTGTTGTTTACCGTGACGTCCGCCTTGATTGGGGTGGTTGGTGTGATAGCGCCGAAGCTTTTCAGGGACAGAAAAACCGGTCGGATCCCGAGCCGGTTTAGCCTGTTCCTGGCAGGGTTGGTCATGAGCGGAGTTTCTTTCGCTCTTCTCACCTATTCCTCCACGAAGGCTCACCAGGCCGGAAGCTTTGGCGGGTCGGGGGTCGTCTCCGCCAGCGCCAAGCGCGACGCTTCACCTTCTGCGACTTCCATGGGATTGAGCGTCGACGAGTTCCATGACGCGTTCAACGCCGCTATTGGTCGATACAAAAAAGAATACAAAGCCGCCGATTTTGAAGTCGACACAACCGGTGTCACGGGGGTGTTCAAGTACATCTTCAGCCAGGACCTGGCGATGATGGGAACCCTTGACAAGAATGACGGCAACGTCGACTTGATCATCATCAACATCTCTCCAAACGAGGAGGAGGCGGAACAGCTTCGTATGTTGACGGTTCTGTTGGCGACCACAGAGGCACTCAATCCTGACATTCCAGTGGAGGAGAACAAAAAGATGGTGATGGACGTGTTCCATGAATCCATTGTGAAGTTCAATTCTGAAGAGTCGGTCGAGCGTCGGGTAGGCGACCTCAAATACTCGGCGAGGACAGGTGACCACACAGGCATGATGTTTTCTGTCGTGAAGAGCAGCGAAGGCTGAATCGTCCTGCAGGCAAAAAAAAACCGCGATCCCCTCACCCGAGGATCGCGGTTTTTTTTACCCAACACTTACTGCTGCAAAACCGTCGCCTGGTTGGCCGACCCGAACTGTTGGATGGTCGCGGTCTGCGTCATCCCGCTTTGATCCACATTGGCAATGTTCCCCGTCCCGCCCTGGGTCACGTACGCGACGTTCATGGTGTCAGCCTGTTTCACGCTGATCTGGTTGTCGCTGCCATACAACTGCGCGGTGTACGCCTGGTTGCCGGTGCCGGACTGGTCGAACTCGGCGCTGTTGCCTGAGCCGTTGGATGAGCCCTGGATCAGGTTGGTGGTGCCGCGCTGGTCGGCGATGAGGATGTTGTCGCTGCCGTTCTGATCGAAGTACAGCTCGTTGTAGGAATCGGCCTGGCTGATGGTGGTCTTGTTCCCGGTGCCGGTCTGGTTGGTGGTCATGATGTGGCCGACGCCGTCCTGGGTGAAGCTGGCGATGTTGCCATTGCCGGCCTGGTTGACGGTGGCGCGCTGGTTGCTGCCGAACTGGCCGCCGGATTGCGGGCCTTTCCAGTTGCTGGCGTAGACCTTGTTGTCGTTGCCCACCGAGGTGGCGTTGAGCACATGGCCGTCGCCGTTCTGGTAGGTGAAATGCACGTTGCCGTTGCCCACTTGGTAGAGCGCCAGGGTCGAGTTGATCGATTCGAACTGGTCGGCGTAGATCGCGTTGAGGTTGCCGACCTGGGTGACGGCGGCGGTGTTGTTTTCGCCGAAGCTCTGGTCGACCACGGTTTCGTTGCTGTCGCCGTACTGGTTGATCGTCGCCTGGCTCGCCAGTTGGGTGTCCTGCCAGATTTCGGTGCCGTTGAGGTTGCCGAACTGATTGATGGTGATGTTGCCGCCGGTGCCGTTGCGCTGGTCACCGTAGGCGTAGTTGCTTTCGCCGGCCTGGTTGATACCGATCTGGCCGCCGTTGTGCAGCACTTGTTCGGCGGTGCCGTAGTTGGCGGTGCCGTACTGGGTGATCACCGAGCTGTTGCCGGTGCCTTCGTACAGTTGCTCGATGTTGGCTTCGTTGCTGTCGCCGAACTGGAAGGTCTTGCCTTCGCTGCCGTTCTGCGAGTCCTGGTAGACGAACGAGAAGTTGCCGGTGCCTTGCTGCTGTTGCAGCGCCTGGTTGGGGGTGCCGAAACCCAGGGACTGGCTGGCGTGGGCGGTGTTGAAGGCGCCGACCTGTTGCTGGGTGATGGTGCCGTTGTCTTCGAACAGTTGCTCGGCGTAACCGGCGTTGTAGTCACCGACCGACGTCTGGCTGATGGTGCTGCTGGCATGATCCTGCACGGCTGCCGCGTCGTTGCCCTGGCCCAATTGCTGCTGGGTGACGGTGCCGAATGAGGACTGGGTCTGCTTCACATCGGCGATGTTGGCGGTGCCGTTCTGGTTTTGTGTGGAAAAGCTGTCGTCGGCCATCGCCTGGGCACTGATCATGACCAGGATGGCGGCGGTGAGGGGCGTCAATTTGAACATGATGATCTCTCCAAGGGTTGCAGTGCTTTAGCGGTATTGCTTGACCGAGACGCTCATTCCGTTGCCCGACTGGGTCACGGCGCTCTGCAGCCCCGTGCCGGCCTGCTCGATGCTGGCGTCGTTGTTGTTGCCGTTTTGCGAAATCTGCGCGCGGTTGTGGCTGCCGTTCTGGGTAATGGAAGCGGCGTTGCCGGAACCGTTCTGGGTGATCAGCGCCATCAGGTCGCTGCCCTGTTGCAGGATGTACGCCTCCTGATTGCTGCCCGACTGCACGATCCGCCCGAGCAGCGACTGACCGTTCTGTGAAAGCAGCGCGAGGTTGGCCTGGCCGTTCTGGTCGATCAGCGCTTGCTGACCCACCGGCGGTGGCAGCTCGCCGAGATCGGCCGAAGGTGCCAGGTCATCGTTTTCCATCAGGTCGTCGGCGCGCACGCCTGTGCTGCTGCACAGCAGGAGCAGGCAAAGCAGGGCGGCGGTCGACTTGTTCATGGCAAAGGTCCTGTCGGGCTTCAACCGGTTCTACGTCAGGCCTCACCCACCCGAAGGTGGGTGAGGTACGCGTTTACAGCGTGGTCACCGACACCGTGCGCACGGTGCCCTGGGACGAACGGATGGTGGCGGTCGGGTTGGCCGAAGGCACCACGTTCGTATTGTTCAGCGTCAGCCGCCAGCGACCTGTGACCGGCACCGTCGTCGTGCCGAGGGTGACCAGCCCGGTCGGGGTGGTGACCTGCACGGTGATGGTGTTGCCGGTGGTCACCGACGAGGTGCCGGCGAAGTCCCAGTTGAAGCGGTTGCCGGAGCGTGCCTGCACCGTCGAGGTGGTGATGGTGAACGTCTCCGCCGCTGGCCGTGGCGACACTTGCACGGTGACCGTCGCCGGCGTCGACTGGGCGCCGAAGCTGTCCCGGGCGATGTAGGTGAAGGTCGTGGTGAAGGCCGTGGTCACGGTGGCCGGTGGGGTGTAGGTGATCACCGTGCCGTCAGTGCTGACCGTGCCGCGTCCTGCCGGCGGTTGGGTCAGACTGGCGACGCCCAGCGGTGTGTTGCCTTCCGGATCGGTGTCGTTGGCCAACACGTTGATCGGGATGGCGACACCCAGGGTGGCGACGCTGTCGGCGACGGCGGTCGGTGGCCGGTTCGGTGCGACGGTGATGGTCACGGTGGCCGGGTTCACCGAGGCCAGGCCTTTGGCGTCCTGGGCCTTGTAGGTGAAGCTGGTGGTCAACGTGGTGTTCACCACCGCTGGCGGGGTGTAGACCACCGAGGTGGTGCCGTTCAGGGCAACGGTGCCCTGGCCGGCGGCCGGTTGGGTCAACGCGGTGATGGTCAGCGGTACGTTGTTGTCCGGGTCACTGTCGTTGGCCACCAGGTTGAGCGTGATCGGCACGCCGAAGCTGGTGTTGCCGGTGTCGGCGACGGAGAGCGGCGCCTGGTTCTCACCGGTGTCCGGCGCGGTGCCGACCACGACCACAGGCTCGGTGTCGCTGCCGCCAGCGGCGGATTTGACGGTGATGGTGGCCGGTGGCTGCGTCAGGTCGGCCACGGTGATCCGTTGCAGGGTGCCGGTCTTCGACAGCCGTCCGTAGCCTTGGGCGACCATGTCCGGCACCGCGACTTCATCGGTCGAGGTGGCCTCGATCAGCAGGCTGTGGTTGGACCAGTTGTAGCGCGCGGTCTGCACTTTCACGATGTCGGTGAGTTTGCTCGACACGGAGGTCGGTCGGGTGGTGCCCGCCGGGTTGGTCGCGGTCACGACCACCACCGAAGGCAGGGTGCCGGTGCCCAGGCGCTGGCCGAAGAACAGGCCGTTGTCGCCCAACAGGCTGGTCTGGCACGGTGTTGGCGGTGGGCCGGGGAGCAGCGCGACGCTTTCGCGAAAGCACAGGGTCGAACTGTTGTCAGCCTTGGCGAACACCTCGGCACGTACCCCCGCCGACGTCCGGCGATAGGTCGCGCGTTCGATGGCGACCTGGGTCTGTTGCCGGTTGTCGAGCACCTTGCCGGCGACGGTGAACAGGCTGGTTTCGATGGTGCCGGCGGGGCCGCTGATGCGCACGAAGTTGGTATTGAACGGGCTGCCGGTCACTGCTTCGGTGAGGTTCGGGTCACCGACGAAGGTTTCGATGCCGCCGGTGTCCGGGTTCACTTCGGTGTACGGCCCGTTGACGCTGCGCAGGAACGGCCCGATGGCGCCGTTGAGCGCACCGCTGAAGTTGCCCGGCGCGCCGATGCCGATGTCTTTGGTGATGTTGATCGCCCGCCGGCCAGGGGTGGTGACGTTGACCGTTTCCACGCCGTAGGGGTGGGTGATGGTGTAGGTGCCAGCGGTTGGTACGTTCACCCGGATGCGGATCCGCGCGAAGCTTTGCTGATCGCCATCCACCGGATTTTCCGAGGCGAACGCCGCTTCGATCCCGGCGACATACGCGTCCATGCCATAGCCGGCGGTGTTGTTGGCAATGTTGGTTTCAGCGAGAAACCAGAAGGCTTCCGGCGGCCAGTTGTCGGGGAACACCATCGGTTGGGTGTCGTCGAAGATGCCCGGTTCCGGCAGCAGCGTACACATGTAGGCCGGTGGGGTGCTGACCGGCACCCGCGAACTGGCGGCGCGCGACTGGCAGAGCTCCATCGACAGCAGGTTGTTGTCCTGATACCACATCGGGAATTTCCCGGTGGCGAAGGTGTAGGGGCCGGGATCGACGGCGGCCAGTTGCGCGAACGCACTGCCGGTCAGCGAGAGAGTCAGCCCGAGCGCGTTGAGCGCAAAGCGTGGCCACTTGTTCATGATGCCTCCTGATGCGGATCTGGGCATGTGAGCGTTCATTGCACGATGACCACTTCTTCGGTATCGGTGCCGCCGTTGGACGACGTCACCCGAACCTTGGCCGGTGGAATCGGCGAGATGCCGGTCGCCAGGGTTTTCACCGCGCCGTCGCCACCCAGCGCACCGATGGCGGCGCCGCTGCCGGAGGTGACGGTGAGAACCGGCGGCGAGGTTTCGTCACTGGTCGAGGCCACCACGGTCAGTTGCCCGGAACTGAGGCTGTACTCGGCACGCTGGATCACCACCAGGTCGGTCAGGGTCATGGGCAGGGTGGTCGGCGTGCTGCTGGCGATGGCGAGGTGGTTGTCGGCGGTCACTTGCAGGGTGGTCGGCAGGGTCGGGTTGGCCGACGACTGCGCGTACCAGGCGCCGGTGCTGTCGGCTTCCTTGAGATTGAGTACCGGAGTGCTGCTGGTGACCGCGACCGTAGCCGGTGCAGGCGGGGCCTGGACGAACACGTCCTGCTGGGCGATCGGAGCGCTGACCCCGGGCGTGCGCGAATAGGTGCTGCGCTGGGTGATCAGCGGGGTAGGCCGGACCACCGTGGACAACTTGCCGGAGATCGCGAACACCGTGGTCCGCAGGTCGATGCCGCCGGGGCCTTCGATGCGGATGAAGTTGGTGTTGAACGGGCTGCCGGTCACCGCCTCTTCGAGGTTCGGGTCGCCGACGAATTGTTCGGCGGCACCGCTGACCGGGTTGGTCTCGGTGTACGGCCCGTTGACGCTGCGCAGGAATGGCCCGATGTCACCCTTGAGCGCGCCGTCGTAGGTTTTCGGGGTGCCGATGCCGATGTCGCGGGTCATGTTGATCGCGCGGCGACCGGGGGTGTCGACGGTGAACACTTCGACGCCGTAAGGGTGAGTGATCACGTAGGTGCCGGCGGTCGGAACGTCGACCCGGATGCGGATCCGGGCGAAGCTGACCTGATCGCCTTCGACCGGTTCTTCGGCGGCGAACGCGGCTTCAACCGCCGCGACATAACCTAGGTCGATGCCGCGGGCGGCGTCGACGACCGAGGCGTCGGCGGTGAACCAGAAGGCTTCGTCGGGGAAGTTGGTGGGGAACACCACCGGTTGGGTGTCATCGAATACGCCAGGGGTCGGCAGCAGCGAGCACATGTACGACGGCGTGCCGGGTGTGCTGGGGACGCGCGAGCTGAGTGCTTTGGACAGGCACAGGTCCAGGGTGCGGCCGTGGGTGTCCTGATACCAGCCGGCAAAACCGCCGTTGGCCGGTGTGTAGGGGCCGGGGTCGACGGCGAACAAAGCGGCCTGGGCGATGCCCTGGGCCAAGGCGCTCACGACCAGGACGGTCGCGGTTTTGGACAGTAAAGGGTGCATGAGTTAATCCCTCTATCAAAGTACCTGTCCCACGGGGATGGGTCAGTTGCAGGGGGGCTGTACAACTTCCATACCAATGTGATGATTTTTGCGGCGCGGGCTTGTGGGGCGGGGGTTGTGTCGGGGATGGGAGTTTCTGTTTTACGGGGGGATAGGGCGAGAGTCCCCAGAGTTGGGGGGTGTGGGTTCTCTTGGGTTTTTGCTGTTTTTTGGGGAAGGGCTTGGCGGCTTTTGGGCCGACCAGGGTCTTGGGGTTTGGGGTGAATATCCGTTTTTTGGGGTGTTGCTGATGGCGGTTTCGCCCTTACGGCGAGTCCCTTTTGCAAACGCCCAAAAGGAACCAAAACGCTGGGCCCCGGCGTTCGGCCCCTCGCTTAGGCTCGGGGTTCCTTCGTTGCGGGATTCATCCGG
>NZ_JAHTKI010000043.1 GCF_019145475.1 Pseudomonas botevensis | reverse complement strand
GTCAACGTGACCAATGGTGCCAACGTTGACGTGCGGTTTGTTACGTTCAAATTTTTCTTTAGCCACGACAATTAACTCCTAGCCTAAAGGGGGACTGAAATCAGCCTTGTTTTTTAACGAGAGCTTCGACGATGTTCGACGGAGCTTCGGCGTATTTGGAGAATTCCATGGAGTAGCTCGCGCGACCCTGAGACATGGAACGGACGTCGGTCGCATAACCGAACATCTCACCCAGTGGAACTTCAGCACGGATAACCTTGCCGGACACCGAGTCGTCCATACCCTGGATCAGACCACGACGACGGTTCAGGTCACCCATCACGTCACCCATGTAGTCCTCTGGGGTTACTACTTCAACCTTCATGATCGGCTCAAGCACAACACCGCCGCCCTTCTGGGCCAGCTGCTTGGTCGCCATGGAAGCTGCTACCTTGAACGCCATCTCGTTGGAGTCGACGTCGTGGTAGGAACCATCAAACACGGTAGCCTTCAGGCCGATCAGCGGATAGCCGGCAACGACGCCGTTCTTCATCTGCTCTTCGATACCCTTCTGGATAGCCGGGATGTATTCCTTAGGAACCACACCACCAACAACTTCGTTGGTGAAGACCAGACCTTCGGTGATGTTGCCGTTCGCATCGACGTCCGGCTCCGAGAAACGGATCCAGCAGTGACCGAACTGACCGCGACCGCCGGACTGACGAACGAACTTGCCTTCGATCTCGACGTTGCTCTTGCTGATCTTCTCGCGGTACGAAACCTGAGGCTTGCCGATGTTGGCTTCGACGTTGAACTCGCGCTTCATGCGGTCAACGAGGATGTCCAGGTGCAGCTCACCCATACCGGAGATGATGGTCTGGCCAGTCTCTTCGTCGGTCTTGACGCGGAACGACGGGTCTTCCTGAGCCAGCTTGCCCAGTGCGATACCCATCTTTTCCTGGTCCTGCTTGGTTTTCGGCTCTACAGCTACCGAAATTACAGGCTCAGGGAAGTCCATACGCTCAAGAATGATCTGCTTGTCGAGATCGCACAGAGTGTCACCAGTGGTGACGTCCTTCATGCCGATCAGGGCAGCGATGTCGCCTGCACGTACTTCCTTGATCTCTTCACGCTGGTTCGCGTGCATTTGCACCATACGACCAACGCGCTCTTTCTTGCCCTTGACCGAGTTGATCACGGAGTCGCCCGAGCTCAGGAAGCCGGAGTAGACACGCACGAAAGTCAGAGTACCAACGAACGGGTCGGTAGCGATCTTGAATGCCAGAGCGGAGAACGGCTCGGAGTCATCTGCATGACGCTCGTCGTAGTCACCTTCTTGCAGCTCGTCCTTCGGCTTCTCGATGAGATCCGGGTGGATACCTTTGATCGCAGGGATCTCGGTAGGAGCAGGCAGGAAGTCGATAACGGCGTCGAGAACCAGAGGAACACCCTTGTTCTTGAACGAAGAACCGCAGACCGCAGGCACGATCTCGCTCGCCAGAGTACGGGCGCGCAGACCAGCCTTGATGTCTTCAGCCGACAAGTCACCTTCTTCAAGGTACTTGTTCATCAGCTCTTCACTGGCTTCGGCGGCAGCTTCAACCATGTTGTTGCGCCACTCATTAGCCAGCTCAACCAGATCGGCAGGAATTTCTTCCTCGCGATAGGTAGTGCCTTTGTCGTCATCGTTCCAGTAGATGGCCTTCATCTTGATCAGGTCAACCTGACCCTGGAAGTCATCTTCTGCACCGATCGCCAGCTGAACCGGAACCGGGGTATGACCCAGACGGTTTTTGATCTGGCCGACAACACGCAGGAAGTCCGCACCGGCACGGTCCATCTTGTTCACGTAGACAACACGTGGAACGCCGTACTTGTTGGCTTGACGCCATACGGTTTCGGACTGAGGCTCAACACCGGAGGTGCCGCAGAACACTACAACGGCGCCGTCGAGTACACGCAGGGAACGCTCTACTTCAATGGTGAAGTCAACGTGGCCCGGGGTATCGATAACGTTTACGCGGTAGTTGTCATACTGACCACGGGAACCTTTCCAGAAGGTAGTTACAGCAGCGGAGGTAATGGTAATACCCCGCTCCTGCTCCTGCACCATCCAGTCGGTGGTCGCGGCGCCATCATGCACCTCGCCCATCTTGTGGCTCAGACCTGTGTAGAACAGGATCCGCTCAGTAGTGGTGGTCTTGCCCGCGTCAACGTGAGCACAGATACCAATGTTACGGTAGCGGTTGATTGCAGTAGTACGAGCCATAAAGCCCTCGCAAAATGAGTGATGCCGATATTAGAAGCGGTAGTGCGAGAACGCTTTGTTGGCCTCAGCCATACGGTGCACGTCTTCACGCTTCTTAACTGCTGCACCTTTACCTTCAGCAGCATCCAGCAGTTCGCCAGCCAAACGCAGAGCCATGGACTTCTCGCCGCGCTTGCGGGCGAAGTCTACCAACCAGCGCATTGCCAGAGCGTTACGACGGGACGGACGAACTTCGACCGGAACCTGGTAAGTAGCACCACCAACGCGGCGCGACTTCACTTCGACCAGCGGAGCGATGGCGTCGAGTGCTTTTTCGAAGAGTTCCAGGGGATCGGTGCCGGTCTTACGAGCCGCAACGGTTTCCAGGGCACCATAAACGATACGCTCGGCAACGGCTTTCTTGCCGCTTTCCATAACGTGGTTCATGAATTTGGCGAGGATTTGGCTTCCGTATTTCGGATCGTCCAGAATCTCACGCTTTGCTGCTACGCGACGTCTTGGCATTGATAAGCCCTCAAACGGTCTTCAGGTTAGTTCGGGACAGACCCATTGGATGCGTGCCCGACCTTACTCTTATCGACTCAATAAAATGAAAATCTGCAAAACGGCCGATTACTTCGGACGCTTGGTACCGTACTTCGAACGACCCTGGTTACGGCCTTTAACGCCGGAAGTATCCAAGGAGCCGCGAACGGTGTGGTAACGAACACCTGGCAAGTCTTTTACACGACCGCCGCGGATCAGTACCACGCTGTGCTCTTGCAGGTTGTGGCCTTCACCACCGATGTACGAGGAAACCTCGAAACCGTTGGTCAGACGCACACGGCATACTTTACGCAGTGCCGAGTTAGGTTTTTTCGGCGTAGTGGTGTACACACGGGTGCACACGCCACGACGTTGCGGGCAGTTCTGCAGCGCAGGTACGTCGGATTTCTCGACGATACGCTTACGCGGCTGACGTACCAGCTGGTTGATAGTTGCCATCTACTAGCTCCACTGTTGTCTTGCGACGCTATTGTCTTGCAAGAAAAGCAAAATGGCAGGAACGGATTCCCGCCAAATTTAGGGGATCAAGAGTCTAAAGAGGATCTTGCCCCCAGTCAAGGCAAGGCCCCGACCTCCCCACCCACCGAACCTCGACAATTTGTCTCGATTCGATGAACGGAGCGGTCAGGGCCCTACGCTCATTTATCGCAGAACTCAGTTACCGCTCGAGTTCAGCGCTTCGGTCAGTGCAGCTTCCACTTCACTGGCGCTTACGCGCAACGGCTTGTCAGCATCACGACGACGCTTGCGCTCGCTGTGATATGCCAGACCGGTACCGGCCGGGATCAGACGACCCACGACCACGTTTTCTTTCAGGCCGCGCAGGTAATCGCGCTTGCCGGTGACTGCCGCTTCGGTCAGTACGCGAGTGGTTTCCTGGAAGGAAGCCGCCGAGATGAACGATTCGGTCGACAACGACGCCTTGGTGATACCCAGCAACACGCGAGTGAACTTGGAGACAAATTTGTCTTCCGAAGCCAGACGCTCGTTCTCACCCAGCACCTGGGTAAGTTCCATCTGGTCGCCCTTGATGAAGCTGGAATCGCCGGACTCGGAGATCTCAACTTTACGCAGCATCTGACGCAGGATGGTCTCGATGTGCTTGTCGTTGATCTTCACGCCCTGCAGACGATAAACGTCCTGGATCTCGTTCACGATGTACTTGGCCAGCGCGCTCACACCCAGCAGACGCAGGATGTCATGCGGATCGCTCGGACCGTCGGAGATAACTTCGCCGCGGTTTACCTGTTCGCCTTCGAACACGTTCAGGTGACGCCACTTCGGAATCAGCTCTTCATACGGATCGCTACCGTCGTTCGGCGTAATGACCAGACGGCGCTTGCCCTTGGTCTCCTTACCGAACGCGATGGTGCCGCTGACTTCAGCCAGAATCGACGCTTCCTTCGGACGACGGGCTTCGAACAGGTCGGCAACACGCGGCAGACCACCGGTGATGTCACGGGTCTTCGAAGTCTCTTGCGGGATACGAGCGATAACATCACCGATCGCGATCTTCGCACCGTCCGCCACGCCGACCAGGGCGTTGGCTGGCAGGAAGTACTGAGCGATAACGTCAGTACCTGGCAGCAACAGATCCTTGCCGTTGTCGTCGACCATCTTCACCGCAGGACGGATGTCCTTGCCGGCAGCCGGACGGTCTTTGACGTCGAGCACTTCAATGTTGGTCATACCGGTCAATTCGTCAGTCTGACGCTTGATCGTGATGCCTTCTTCCATGCCCACGTAGGTCACGGTACCTTTCATTTCGGTAACGATCGGGTGAGTGTGCGGATCCCACTTGGCCACGATTGCGCCAGCGTCGACCTTGTCACCTTCCTTAACCGAAATCACAGCACCGTACGGCAGCTTGTAACGCTCGCGCTCACGACCGAAGTCATCAGCGATTGCCAGCTCACCGGAACGGGACACAGCAACCAGGTTGCCATCCACGCGCTCAACGTGTTTCAGGTTGTGCAGACGGACAGTACCGCCATTCTTGACCTGAACGCTGTCGGCTGCGGAAGTACGGCTTGCCGCACCACCGATGTGGAACGTACGCATCGTCAGCTGGGTACCCGGCTCACCGATGGACTGGGCAGCGATAACGCCGACCGCTTCACCGATGTTCACCTGGTGACCACGAGCCAGATCGCGACCGTAGCACTTGGCGCAGATGCCGTAGCGGGTTTCGCAGCTGATCGGCGAACGCACGATCACTTCGTCGATGCTGTTCAGCTCGATGAACTCGACCCACTTCTCGTCTACCAGAGTGCCGGCAGGAACGATGACGTCCTCGGTACCTGGCTTGAATACGTCACGGGCAATGACACGACCCAATACGCGCTCACCCAACGGCTCTACAACGTCACCGCCTTCAATGTGCGGAGTCATCAGCAGACCGTGTTCGGTGCCGCAATCGATCTCGGTCACGACCAGATCCTGCGCCACGTCTACCAGACGACGAGTCAGGTAACCGGAGTTCGCAGTTTTCAACGCGGTATCCGCCAGACCTTTACGAGCACCGTGAGTCGAGATGAAGTACTGAAGTACGCTCAGACCTTCACGGAAGTTCGCAGTAATCGGCGTTTCAATGATGGAACCGTCCGGCTTGGCCATCAGACCACGCATACCGGCCAGCTGACGAATCTGTGCTGCGGAACCCCGCGCACCCGAGTCGGCCATCATGTACATCGAGTTGAACGATTCTTGCTCGACTTCGTCGCCGTGACGGTCGATGACCTTCTCTTTCGAGAGGTTGGCCATCATCGCCTTGGAGACTTCGTCGTTCGCTTTCGACCAAAGGTCGATCACTTTGTTGTACTTCTCGCCCTGGGTTACCAGGCCGGAGGCGTACTGGCTCTCGATTTCTTTCACTTCGTCGGTGGCAGCACCGATGATGCGGGCTTTTTCGTCCGGGATAACGAAGTCGTTAACACCGATGGAAACGCCGGAAATGGTCGAGTAAGCGAAACCGGTGTACATCAACTGGTCAGCGAAGATCACGGTCTCTTTCAGACCAACCACGCGGTAGCACTGGTTGATCAGTTTGGAGATCGCCTTTTTCTTCATCGGCAGGTTGACGACGTCGAACGACAGACCTTTTGGCACAACCTGGAACAGCAGCGCACGGCCGACAGTGGTGTCGACGATACGGGTGTTGCTCACGCTGTTGCCGTCACGATCGTTGACGGTTTCGTTGATACGCACCTTGATCTTGGCGTGCAGTGCGGCTTCGCCGGCACGGAACACACGGTCGACTTCCTGCAGATCCGCGAACACACGACCTTCGCCCTTGGCGTTGATCGCTTCACGAGTCATGTAGTACAGACCCAATACAACGTCCTGCGACGGAACGATGATTGGCTCACCGTTGGCTGGCGACAGGATGTTGTTGGTCGACATCATCAACGCACGCGCTTCGAGCTGGGCTTCCAGCGTCAGCGGTACGTGCACGGCCATTTGGTCGCCGTCGAAGTCGGCGTTGTACGCAGCACAGACCAGAGGGTGCAGCTGGATAGCCTTACCTTCGATCAGTACCGGTTCAAACGCCTGGATACCCAGACGGTGAAGGGTCGGTGCACGGTTGAGAAGAACCGGGTGTTCGCGAATCACTTCGGCGAGAACGTCCCAAACCTCTGGCAGTTCGCGCTCGACCATTTTCTTGGCTGCTTTGATGGTGGTCGCCAGACCACGCATTTCCAGCTTGCCGAAAATGAACGGCTTGAACAGCTCGAGAGCCATCTTCTTCGGCAGACCGCACTGGTGCAGACGCAGGGTCGGGCCTACGGTAATTACCGAACGACCGGAGTAGTCAACACGCTTACCGAGCAAGTTCTGACGGAAACGACCCTGCTTACCCTTGATCATGTCGGCCAGGGATTTCAGAGGACGCTTGTTCGAACCGGTGATGGCGCGACCGCGGCGACCGTTGTCGAGCAACGCATCGACAGCTTCCTGCAACATACGCTTTTCGTTGCGCACGATGATGTCCGGAGCGGACAGATCCAGCAGGCGCTTCAAACGGTTGTTACGGTTGATCACTCGACGATACAGATCGTTGAGGTCGGAAGTTGCGAAACGACCGCCATCCAGTGGAACCAGTGGACGCAGATCTGGCGGCAGAACCGGCAGAACGGTCAGCACCATCCACTCTGGCAGGTTGCCGGAGCCCTGGAAGGCTTCCATCAACTTCAGACGCTTGGACAGCTTCTTGATCTTGGTTTCCGAGTTGGTTTGCGGAATCTCTTCGCGCAGACGGCCAATCTCGTGCTCCAGGTCGATAGCGTGCAGCAGCTCGCGGACAGCCTCGGCACCCATGCGGGCGTCGAAGTCATCACCGAACTCTTCCAGCGCTTCGAAGTACTGCTCGTCGTTCAGCAGCTGACCTTTCTCAAGAGTGGTCATGCCCGGATCGATAACGACATAGCTCTCGAAATAGAGAACGCGTTCGATATCACGCAGGGTCATGTCCATCAGCAGGCCGATACGGGACGGCAGCGATTTCAGGAACCAGATGTGGGCAACCGGCGAAGCCAGCTCGATGTGCGCCATGCGCTCACGACGAACCTTGGCCAGTGCAACTTCAACGCCGCACTTCTCGCAGATCACACCACGATGCTTCAAGCGCTTGTACTTACCGCACAGGCACTCGTAATCCTTTACCGGGCCAAAGATCTTGGCGCAGAACAGACCGTCACGCTCAGGTTTGAACGTACGGTAGTTGATGGTTTCCGGCTTTTTAACTTCACCGAACGACCACGAACGGATCATCTCAGGCGAGGCCAATCCGATACGGATGGCGTCGAACTCTTCGACTTGACCCTGGTTTTTCAGCAAATTCAGTAGGTCTTTCAAGGCCTTTCCTCCTGGCGGAGCAGAGAGCGAGCAATCCTGCCCCGCTCTCTATCGCGTCACGTGTTATTCGGTTTCCAGATCGATATCGATGCCGAGGGAACGAATTTCCTTGATCAACACGTTGAAGGACTCGGGCATGCCCGGCTCCATACGGTGATCGCCGTCCACGATGTTTTTGTACATCTTGGTCCGGCCGTTCACATCGTCCGACTTCACTGTGAGCATTTCTTGCAGAGTGTAAGCAGCACCGTATGCTTCCAGTGCCCAGACCTCCATCTCCCCGAAACGCTGACCACCGAACTGTGCCTTACCACCCAGCGGCTGCTGGGTAACCAGGCTGTACGAACCGGTAGAACGCGCGTGCATCTTGTCGTCTACCAAGTGGTTCAGCTTCAGCATGTACATGTAGCCAACGGTAACCGGACGCTCGAACTGGTTGCCGGTACGGCCGTCGGTCAGCTGCATCTGGCCGCTTTCTGGCAGATCCGCCAGTTTCAGCATGGCCTTGATTTCGCTTTCCTTGGCACCGTCGAACACTGGAGTGGCCATTGGAACACCACCACGCAGGTTCTTCGCCAGATCCAGGATTTCCTGGTCGGAGAAGCTGTCCAGGTCTTCGTTACGACCGCCAATCTGGTTGTAGATCTCGTCCAGGAAGACGCGCAGCTCAGCAACCTTACGCTGCTCTTCGACCATCCGGTTGATCTTCTCGCCCAGACCTTTGGCCGCGAGGCCCAGGTGAGTTTCGAGAATCTGACCAACGTTCATACGCGAAGGTACGCCCAGCGGGTTGAGGACCACGTCGACCGGGGTGCCATTGGCATCGTGCGGCATGTCTTCAACCGGCATGATCACGGAGACCACACCTTTGTTACCGTGACGACCGGCCATCTTGTCGCCCGGCTGGATGCGACGACGGATTGCCAGGTAAACCTTGACGATCTTCAGCACGCCTGGAGCCAGGTCATCGCCCTGCTGCAGTTTGCGCTTCTTGTCTTCGAACTTGTCGTCCAGCAGACGGCGACGATCAACGATGTAGGCCTGAGCCTTCTCGAGCTGCTCGTTCAGAGCATCTTCAGCCATGCGCAGTTTGAACCACTGACCATGCTCAAGACCGTCGAGTACTTCGTCGGTGATGTCCTGACCTTTCTTCAGACCGGCGCCGCCTTCGGCCTTGTGGCCTACCAGTGCGGAGCGCAGACGTTCGAAAGTCGCGCCTTCAACGATACGGAACTCTTCGTTCAGATCCTTGCGGATCTCGTCCAGCTGGGACTTCTCGATCGACAGGGCACGAGCATCACGCTCAACGCCGTCGCGGGTGAAGACCTGCACGTCGATGACAGTACCTTTGGTACCGGTAGGTACACGCAGGGAGGTGTCTTTAACGTCGCTGGCTTTTTCACCGAAGATTGCACGCAGCAGTTTTTCTTCCGGAGTCAGTTGGGTCTCGCCTTTCGGAGTGACCTTACCGACCAGGATGTCGCCTGCGCCAACTTCAGCGCCTACGTAAACGATACCGGCTTCGTCCAGCTTGTTCAGTGCAGCCTCACCCACGTTCGGGATGTCCGCAGTGATTTCCTCTGGGCCAAGCTTGGTGTCACGCGCCACACAGGTCAGTTCCTGAATGTGGATCGTGGTGAAACGGTCTTCCTGAACCACACGCTCGGACAGGCAGATGGAGTCTTCGAAGTTGAAGCCGTTCCATGCCATGAACGCGATGCGCATGTTCTGACCCAGCGCCAGTTCACCCATGTCGGTGGACGGGCCGTCGGCCATGATGTCGCTACGCTGAACGCGATCACCCTTGCTCACCAGCGGACGCTGGTTGATGCAGGTGTTCTGGTTCGAGCGGGTGTATTTGGTCAGGTTGTAGATGTCGACACCGGCTTCACCCGGCTCAACTTCGTCATCGGCAACACGAACCACGATACGGCTGGCATCAACGGAGTCGATCACGCCGCCACGACGAGCAACGACGCAAACGCCGGAGTCGCGAGCCACGTTACGCTCCATGCCGGTACCGACCAGCGGCTTGTCGGCACGCAGGGTTGGTACAGCCTGACGCTGCATGTTCGAACCCATCAACGCACGGTTGGCGTCGTCGTGCTCGAGGAACGGAATCAACGACGCAGCCACCGAAACCACCTGCTTCGGCGAAACGTCCATCAAGGTGACTTCTTCAGGCGCCTTGACGGTGAATTCGTTCAGGTGACGTACGGCTACCAGTTCGTCGATCAGGACTTTGTTGTCGTCCATGGTCGCCGAAGCCTGCGCGATCACGTGATCGGCCTCTTCGATAGCAGACAGGAACACGATATCGTCAGTGACCACACCCTCTTTCACCACACGGTACGGGCTTTCCAGGAAGCCGTACTGGTTGGTGCGCGCGTAAGCGGCCAGGGAGTTGATCAGACCGATGTTCGGACCTTCCGGCGTTTCGATCGGGCAGACACGACCATAGTGGGTCGGGTGTACGTCACGGACTTCGAAGCCCGCACGCTCACGAGTCAGACCGCCAGGGCCGAGTGCGGAGACACGACGCTTGTGGGTGATCTCGGACAACGGGTTGTTCTGGTCCATGAACTGCGACAGCTGGCTGGAACCGAAGAACTCTTTCACCGCCGCAGCCACTGGCTTGGCGTTGATCAGATCTTGCGGCATCAGGCCTTCGCTTTCGGCCATCGACAGACGCTCTTTGACCGCACGCTCAACACGTACCAGGCCAACGCGGAACTGGTTTTCGGCCATTTCGCCTACGCAGCGAACACGACGGTTACCCAGGTGGTCGATGTCATCGACAATGCCTTTACCGTTACGGATGTCGACCAGAGTCTTCAGTACCGCGACGATATCTTCCTTGCACAGCACGCCCGAACCTTCGATCTCGGTACGACCGATACGACGGTTGAACTTCATGCGGCCGACCGCAGACAGGTCATAACGCTCGGCGCTGAAGAACAGGTTGTTGAACAGGGTTTCGGCAGCGTCTTTGGTTGGCGGCTCACCTGGACGCATCATGCGATAGATCTCGACCAGCGCTTCCAATTGGTTGCTGGTGGAGTCGATCTTCAGGGTGTCGGAGATGAACGGACCGCAGTCGATGTCGTTGGTGTACAGCGTTTCAAAGCGGCCAACGCCAGCCTTGGCGATCTTCGCCAGAACGTCAGTCGACAGCTCGGTGTTGCACTCGGCGAGGATTTCACCGGTAGCCGGATGCACGATGACCTTGGCGGTGGTGCGACCCAGGACGTAGTCCAGAGGCACTTCCAGCTCTTTGATCCCGGCCTTTTCCAGCTGGTTGATGTGGCGGGCAGTGATACGACGGCCCTGCTCGACAATCACCTTGCCGTTGTTGTCCTGGATGTCGAGGACTGCAACTTCACCACGCAGGCGCTGAGGCACCAGCTCCAGGCTCAGGCTCTCGCCTTTCACGTGGAATACGTTGGTGGTGTAGAAGGCGTCCAGCACTTCCTCGGTGGTATAGCCGAGCGCGCGCAGCAGCACGGAAGCCGGCAGCTTGCGACGACGGTCGATACGCACGAATACGCAGTCTTTCGGGTCGAACTCGAAGTCCAGCCACGAACCGCGGTAAGGGATGATGCGCGCGGAGTACAGCAGTTTGCCGGAGCTGTGCGTCTTGCCACGGTCGTGGTCGAAGAACACGCCCGGGGAACGGTGCAGCTGGGAAACGATCACACGCTCGGTACCGTTGATTACGAAGGTACCGTTCTCAGTCATCAGGGGAATTTCACCCATGTAGACTTCTTGCTCTTTGATGTCCTTGATCGCTTTGTTCGACGATTCTTTGTCGAAAATGATCAGGCGCACTTTTACCCGCAAAGGTACGGCGAAAGTTACACCGCGCAATACGCATTCTTTGACATCAAATGCCGGCTCGCCCAAGCGATAGCCGACGTACTCCAGCGCAGCATTGCCGGAGTAGCTGATGATCGGGAAAACGGATTTGAAGGCCGCATGCAGGCCCACGTCGCGGAACTGATCTTTAGTCGCTCCCGCTTGCAAGAATTCACGATACGAATCCAGCTGGATGGCCAGGAGATACGGCACATCCATGACGTCCGGCAACTTGCTAAAGTCCTTGCGGATACGTTTTTTCTCAGTATATGAGTAAGCCATCAGCGTTCCCCAGCTTGGTCACCTGCTTGTTTGGCTCTTCCCGACGGGAACAGCCAGAAAATCGTGCAAACCCCATGGTTTGCGCCATCACATCGGATGGTTACAGCTCGTTACCGACACCGACCGAGTCGGCTGCCAATAACGGAAAAAGGCCGGTGGCAAAAGCCACCAGCCATCAGCCTGTCGCTTGAAGCTCGGGCTGGAGGAGCAAAGTCGATGCTTACTTCAGCTCGACTTTAGCGCCTGCTTCTTCCAGCTTCTTCTTAGCGTCTTCAGCAGCTTCTTTCGAAACGCCTTCAGCTACAACCTGAGGAGCGCCGTCGACTTTCTCTTTGGCTTCTTTCAGGCCCAGACCGGTCAGTTCACGAACTGCCTTGATCACGTTTACTTTCTTCTCGCCGGCTTCAACCAGAACAACGTTGAACTCGGTTTGCTCTTCAACAACAGCAGCGGCAGCAGCTGGACCAGCAGCAGCAACAGCGGCGGTCACGCCGAAGGTTTCTTCCATTGCTTTGATCAGCTCAACAACTTCCAGAACGGTTTTCTGGCCGATTGCTTCGATGATTTGTTCGTTAGTCAGAGACATGACTTGAATCCTGTATTGGGGTGACAGCTTACGCAGCCATCAAATTAAACATATGATTTTGAAAGGTCTGACTGCGCCTTAGGCTGCAGCAGCTTCTTTCTGGTCGCGAACGGCTGCCAGGGTACGAGCCAGCTTGCTGGTAGCGCCTTGGATCACGCTCATCAGTTTCGCAATAGCTTCGTCGCGGGTCGGCAGGGTAGCCAACACGTCGATCTGGTTAGCGGCAAGGAACTTGCCATCAAACGCAGCTGCCTTGATCTCGAACTTGTCCTGACCCTTGGCGAACTCTTTGAACAGACGAGCAGCAGCGCCCGGGTGTTCGTTGGAGAAAGCGATCAGGGTCGGGCCGGTGAAGGCGTCGTTGAGAACACTGAATTCAGTGTCAGCAACAGCACGCTTGAGCAGGGTGTTACGTACGACACGTACGTATACGCCAGCTTCACGAGCCTCTTTACGGAGTCCGGTCATTGCGCCTACAGTCACACCACGGGCATCAGCCACGACAGCGGACAGAGCGACTTTGGCAGCCTCGTTGACTTCAGCGACGATGGCCTTCTTGTCTTCGAGTTTAATTGCCACGGGTTTAACTCCTGCTTGTTACCGTTTCATCTGGCCGTAGCCGGATGTCGTTTTGGTGTCTGATTCGGTAAGGAACCGGGAGCACCATCTGCGTAGGCTTGAGGTTTAAGACTTGCGCCGCCTACGGTCTTGGATAGCCCCCGCCAGGCAGGGACCCCAATCTTTCAATTGGTGCAATCGCTTGCACCAATTTTGTCTTACGCGCTCAGCGAGCTCTGGTCGATAACCAGACCTGGGCCCATGGTGGTGCTCAGGGTAACGCGCTTGACGTAAATACCTTTCGAAGAAGCTGGCTTGATACGCTTCAGATCAGCGATCAGGGCTTCAACGTTTTCCTTCAGCTTGACGGCATCAAAGCCGATCTTGCCAACGGAAGTGTGGATGATGCCGTTTTTGTCGGTGCGATAACGAACCTGACCAGCCTTGGCGTTTTTAACCGCGTTAGCGACGTCTGGAGTTACGGTGCCGACTTTAGGGTTAGGCATCAGGCCACGTGGACCGAGGATCTGACCCAGTTGACCTACAACGCGCATGGCATCCGGGGATGCGATGACTACGTCATAGTTCAGGTCGCCGCCTTTCATTTCGGCAGCCAGGTCGTCCATGCCTACGCGGTCAGCGCCGGCAGCCAGAGCGGCTTCAGCAGCTGGACCTTGGGTGAACACAGCAACGCGAACAGTCTTGCCAGTACCGTGTGGCAGCACAGTAGCGCTACGAACGACCTGGTCGGATTTACGCGGGTCTACACCCAGGTTTACAGCAACGTCAAACGACTCGCTGAACTTGACAGTCGACAGCTCGGCCAGCAGTTTAGCGGCCTCTTCGAAGTTGTAGGACTTGCCTGCTTCGATTTTGTCGGCGATAGCCTTTTGACGCTTGGTCAGCTTAGCCATTACACACCCTCCACGTTAAGGCCCATGCTACGAGCAGAACCGGCGATAGTACGCACGGCTGCATCCATATCAGCTGCTGTCAGATCCGCTTTTTTGGTTTTAGCGATCTCTTCCAGCTGAGCACGGGTAACGGTGCCAACCTTAACGGTGTTCGGACGAGCGGAACCGCTGGTCAGACCGGCCGCCTTCTTCAGCAGAACCGAAGCAGGGGTGGATTTGGTTTCGAAAGTGAAGCTACGGTCGCTGTAGACAGTGATGATCACTGGAGTCGGCAGGCCAGCTTCCAGACCCTGGGTACGGGCGTTGAAAGCTTTGCAGAATTCCATGATGTTCACGCCGTGCTGACCCAGAGCAGGACCAACAGGTGGGCTTGGGTTAGCCTGAGCGGCCTTCACTTGCAGCTTGATGTAAGCGGTAATCTTCTTGGCCATGAGGCACTCCAATTACGGGTTCGAACGCCTCGAGAGGCTCCCCGGTTACTTGCGCGTTTATCCCAGTGACGACAAAACCCCACAGCCTAGGGCTGCGGGGTTGGGATGCTTGTTCAACTAGACCTTTTCGACCTGGCTGAACTCCAACTCTACCGGAGTAGAGCGACCGAAAATGAGCACTGCCACTTGGATCCGGCTCTTTTCGTAGTTAACTTCTTCGACAACACCATTAAAGTCGGCAAACGGACCGTCAATAACACGCACAGTCTCGCCTGGCTCGAACAGCGTCTTCGGCTTAGGCTTGTCGCTACCATCAGCAACACGACGCAGAATCGCGTCCGCCTCTTTATCAGTAATCGGCGCAGGCTTATCAGCGGTACCGCCGATGAAACCCATCACCCGAGGAGTATCCTTGACCAAGTGCCAAGTACCCTCGTTCATATCCATCTGAACCAGCACATAACCTGGGAAGAACTTACGCTCGCTTTTGCGCTTCTGGCCATTACGCATTTCAACCACTTCTTCAGTGGGAACCAGAATTTCGCCAAAGCCATCTTCCATGCCAGCCAGCTTTACACGCTCGATCAACGAGCGCATGACATGCTTCTCGTAACCCGAGTAAGCATGCACAACGTACCAACGCTTAGCCACGGGACACCCTTAGCCGACAATCAAGGAAACAAGCCAGCCGAGCAGGGAGTCAAGCCCCCACAACAGCAACGCCATAACCAGAACAACAGCCACGACAATCAGCGTGGTCTGCGTGGTTTCTTGACGAGTTGGCCATACGACTTTACGAATCTCGGTGCGAGCTTCCTTAACCAATACAAAGAACGACTTGCCCTTGGCAGTCTGCAAGCCCACAAAGGCAGCAACGGCAGCAATGACAAGCAGTGCGAGTACGCGGTACAGGATCGGCGAAGCAGAGTAATACTGATTGCCAACAACGCCAACAACCACCAAAGCAACTACTACAAGCCACTTGAGCAGATCGAAGCGAGAGCCTTGAGCTTCAGCTTTAGGAGTCATCTATGAAGATCCTGTGAAAAGAAAGCCAGACACACCGAGTGAATCTGGCAGGTCAGGAGGGAATCGAACCCCCAACCTACGGTTTTGGAGACCGTCGCTCTGCCAATTGAGCTACTGACCTAAAACAAAATCAGGCCGACCATTATGCCGGCCCGAAAAAGACATTACAACTACTTACTCGATAACTTTGGCCACGACGCCAGCGCCGA
>NZ_JAHTKI010000042.1 GCF_019145475.1 Pseudomonas botevensis | reverse complement strand
ACTTAACGTCGTGTCCGGGATTAGTTGACCACTACAAAGTTCACCGAACCGCTCCGCGAACAGTTTCGTCATTCCGAATCCCTTTTTTTAATCGTTTGGCTTGGCTTGGCTTGGCTTGGCTCGAGAGCAGTGGAAGCAGGCCGCCGATAGACGGCGGCCTATCGTGCCACACACGAACGCATCAGTAATATGCGCGTGTTGTTCAACGCCATCGCGAAGGATTTGAAGCACGGCAAGTCGCACGACATCGAAGAGCTGGCCAGCCTCGGGAGTTTCCTTGGCTACGACTGGGCGAACTACGTCGATAGTGAAGTCGAACAGATGCAGAAGGCGCTCGACGCGGTGGAGGTGGTCCAATGAGCGCCGCTATCCGATCACGGGGGGACCTGAGCTTCACCAAACGCGATGATGCCGGCCGGCTCATCAATTGGCCTCGGTACAACTACGGCGTGCCTGGAGACTGGGAAAAGGGTATCGCTTACTTCGATGTCGAGATTTCCGAACTGGCTGCTCACGACGAAACAGAGGCGTTCCATGCGATCCAATTCGCGATCGTGGGTATGGGAGGGCGCTGCACAAGTCTGGAAACGGGATTCATCGACCGAGTGGCCCGTGCTGCGGTGATTGGTCTGCGTTCGCTACGTGCCGGAGCAGAGAAGTTCGCTCCTACAGAAATCGACTGACAAACTACGAAAGCTTCGTGGTATCGAAGGCACTACCCTGCAACGGGGTGGTGCCTTTTTCCATCAGGGTATCAACCCCTCCTTCGCGAGCTTTCGAAGATTGCTATCAGATCTGGACGGAGCGAGCGCGCGCATTCACGGCAGTAACCCGCGGCAGTCCAAGGCAACCAATCGACGACGGGATGTGTCGTGTGTCGCTTGTTTTGGTGGTGGCGCCGACGGCGGTGATCGTCTTCGTTTGGAAGTTCACCGAGGACCATTTCAGGTCGAACAGCTCTCCGCGCCTCATGCCGGCATTCAGCGATACCAGAACCATAGGCTTTAGGTGGTCGGTGAATGGGATCTGCAGCAAGCTCGGCATTAGCTCCTTACCGCGATCGCACTCTCACGCTCCGCCCGCGCTTCGTCTTGGCGGGCGTCCAGTGCTTCCCGGAGCCGTTTTGTCTCTTCAGCATCTAAGTAGCGGACCAGTCCCATCGAGTCGACTTTTAAGGCTTTGAGCCTATCCATCGGGTGGGCATCGATGTACTCCCATTCAACGGCTCTACTGAATACACCGCTGATAGAGCCCATCTTCCGGTTGACCGTCGACGGCTGGTTGCCCGACTGCATCCATCCGGTGCGGATTTGGTCCAGGTCGCGGCCGGTGATCGCGTCGAGCCGCTGAGGCATGATCGCCTCGAAGTTGTTGTCGAGCGTATGCAGAGTTTTCTCATGCCCCTTATGGTGCGTCTTGAACCAGGGCATATAGGTGTCGTCGATAAACTCCCGCAAGGAGGGCAGGGTGGTTCCTCTTCGTCCTTGGGTGACGGCTAGCGGTTCCCCTAGAGTTCTTGCCTCCGCAAGATATTGAGTAGCCTCCGCTCGCGCTTGCTCCAACGTCAGTATGCCAATGCGACCCAAGGTCTTCTTGCGGCCCCTGACCCAGGTCACTACATAGGACTTGGCGCCGGCGGCAGTGACGCGCACGAACAGACCGCCGACGGTGGTATCGTGGACCTCATGTTCGTGGCCGGTTATCTGCAGGGACGCCAGCAGCTTGGCGGTGAGCTTCTCTTTCAATTTGTTCCCATGGGTGCATGGTGGGTGCAAAAAGAACTATACGGCGTCGTTTTCACGGATACAACCGGACGAAAAGCCCAATAAATACGGGGTTTTGTCAGTGATTGTTGGGGTTTGAGTAGCCCTCCTAAGGGGAAGGTTGGCAGTTCGAACCTGCCCTGGGACACCATCTATTGAAAAGCCCCGCGCAGAGAAGTCTGGCGGGGCTTTTTTGTATTTTTCAGTTGCTTTCAGCCCCGTTTTCAGCCTTCCCGATCGATGTGCTGATCTGAGTGATGTGCCGACGTCCGTTGACCGAGTAACTCCGTTCCGGATCTTCCGAGTCGGGTTTACGCAGCATCAGTAACGCGGGTAGCCCGCTCTTTTCGTCATAACGTCCGTACCAGTTGATCAGTCTTGCGACGAAGCAATCCTTGCCAATGGTCACCGCTATATCGGCGACAGGTTCTTCCACGTAGTAACCCGCACCAAACCCGTAGTAGCTCTCGTTGTCTTTGGCGGACGATGGAATAGGGCAGATCGGCGCTCGCCCTTGGCTGGCCACTTCGGGCGCCGGGCTATTCACGTTGATCAAAGCCTTGGTCAGCGCTGTGTGCAGCCCAGGTTCCAGTTTGTAAGTCTTGTTACCTTCCTCGATGTATTGAGTGCGGGGAACCGTCAATTGGTAGTCGTAGTGAACCATCATCGTGGGTACGAGGTTGTTGATCTTCAGAGGATCGAGCAGATAGACCGTATCAACACCGTAGAAACTGTTTCGATAGGCGAGGTAGACCTTTGCGCGAGCCTTGATCCAGGTTGCCGATTGATTCGCGCCGCGATCATTGGTGTAGAAAAGCGAGCTATCGGTGCTGGACTCAGGTTCCCGTGCTGTCTTGATAAATCGGTTGTGGACGCGCCGATAGGTCTCGGTGAAATGAAACATCCCCGTGCCGCCGGAATAGGTTTCAACGATGAGGTCACGCTGACCGTCACCATTCAAGTCCATAAGGGTGTAATTGGTTTCTCCCGACTCGGCAGCTCCCGTGATGTTGGAGGCGATGAGCGCGTTCCATTCGTCTTGGGTAACCCCCTTTGGCATCGCCTTGGGAAAGAGTGGATGTTCATCGCTATCCAGTTCGGCAAAAAATCCGCTTTCGTTCTGGCTGTAGGCCAGAGTGCCAAGCGCGCGCTCCAGTGCAAACTCCGGATTGCTTTTGCGCAAATCCATAACGCGTTGTCGCAGATCTTCCATGACCTGTTTGTCGAGGTCGTCGGGCTGGAAAGTGATGGTTGCAATCCATTGCGCGCGCAGAGCCTGTAAACGATCCCGGTAGCTTTGTTCCAGGCAACCGACGTCGTCAGCGCATTCGGTGCGGGTTTTCAGCCATTGGCGTTGAGCTTTCTTGAGTTCGGAGCGTTCCTCGGCGACGACGCTCATCAGCGTTTGGTAAGCCGTCCCCATCTGCACATCCAGTTCATACAGCGGCTTTTGCGCGCAAATCGTATTCTCGACAGCACTCGCCGCTTTGCTGCAGTCCATTCCCGCCGCCGGTGCGAGTTGGGCAAACACCAGCGTAATCACCGACACGATGTAGCGTCCCTTGCTATACACAATTCAATCCCTGACGTTGAAAAACCAAAACAGCCGCGCAGAGTAATCCCCACGCAACGAATCTTGAACCCCGCTTCAAGAGAACCCCTGTTCCGGCCGATAACCCATTCGGTGACTTCAGAGTCGCACGAAATCGCTTGATAGCATTTGGCCTCCAGCTATCATCTGCGCGCCTGTGGAAAGCCCTCGGTCCATCCTCTTCAATTGCCTGGAAATGCTCGATGTCGTCGTATCACCAAAAGAGTTTTCTGATCGTCGATGATTTCTCGGATTTTCGCAGTTCCGTGCGCTCGATGTTGCGTGAGTTGGGCGTCAAGGATGTGGATACCGCCGACACCGGTGAGCAGGCGCTGAAGATGTGTTCGCAGAAGTCCTATGATTTCATCCTGCAGGATTTCCATCTCGGCGACGGCAAGAAAAACGGCCAGCAGGTGCTGGAAGACTTGATGCTGGAAAAGTTGATCAGTCACGAAGCAGTGTTCGTGATGGTCACCGCCGAGACCAGCCAGGCGATGGTGCTCAGTGCCCTGGAGCATGAGCCGGATGCCTATCTGACCAAGCCGTTCAACCGTTCCGGGCTGGCTCAGCGCCTGGAGCGTCTGGAGCAGCGCAAGACGTTGCTCAAACCGATTCTGCAAGCCCTCGACCGGGGTAAACCGGTCGAGGTGCTCAATGCCTGCATCGCCCTGTGCAAGCAGGACATCCGCTATTCGCCGCTGTGCCTGCGTTACCGCGCCGATGCGCTGCGTGACATGAACCAGAACGAGGCGCTCGAACGCCTCTACGACAGCATCATTGCCGATCGGCCGTTGCCGTGGGCGTTTGCCGGGCTGGGCAAGTTGCTGTTCAAGCGTGGGCAAGTGGCGCAGGCCAAGGGCGTGTACGAAAAAGCCTTGAAGGTGTTCCCGATGATGCCGGCGCTGTATGACGGCATGGCCGACGTGCTGGTTTCCGAGGGCGATACCAAGGGCGCGCAGCAAGTGCTCGAAGAGGCGATTCGCCTGTCGCCGCTGGCGGTACGTCGTCAGGCGTTGCTCGGCAAGCTGGCGATGGCCAACGAAGATTTCGATACCGCCTCGCGTGCCTATCGTCAGGCAGTGACGCAGGGGGCGCAGTCGCGGTTCAAGGATCCGGAAAGCAACCTGGGCCTGGCGCATGCGTTGATCAGCAAGGGCAGCGAGCGCGGCCTCGACACCCGCACGCGGCTGGAGATCAACACCACCCTCAGCGCGGTGGCCAAGGAAAACCCGACCGACCCCGGCCTGCAGATTCGCGCGCGCCTGATGAAAGCCACCAGTCTGCTGCTCAACGATGCCGAAACCGCCGACAAGCTCACCGAACAGGCGCTGATGCGCCTCGACGGCATGGAGCAGTTCATGAGTCCGGAAGCGGCATTGCTGGTCGCCAAGCAATTGCAGATGCTCGGCCAGGCCGAGGCCGGTACGTCGATGCTCAAGAGCTGTGCGGAAATCTACGGCGATGACCCGGCGGTGATGAAAGACATCGCCAAGCTCACCGATGACCCGGCTATCCTCAGTTCGAGCAACGCTGCCGCCGATCTCAACCGGCAGGGTGTGCGGGTGTACAAGACCGGCAATCTGGTGGAGGCCCGCGAGGTGTTCCGCAAGGCGCTGAAGATGCAACCGAAGAACATCAGTATTGCGCTGAACATGGCGCAATCGCTGCTGCACGGCACCGACACCAGTGTGCCGTCGGCGGAGCTGGAAGAATGTCGGGCCTGCCTGAAAACGGTCGGCCTGATGCCCGACACCGACGCGCGTTATCCGCGTTATCAGAAGCTGAAAAGCAAGGCGTTTGGCGAATGAACCAAGACGAGCAGGCACTGGATTTCTCCACGGTGATCGCCTCCACCGTGCATGACATGAAGAACTCCCTGGCGATGCTGACCCAGGCCCACAGCCAATGGCTCGCACGCCTGCCCGAAGCGCAGCGCGAAGGCGCGGAGCAGGGCGTGATCGACTTCGAGTTCGCCCATCTCAACGGCATGCTGGTGCAGTTGCTCGGGCTGTATAAGCTCGGCGTGAACCAGATGCCGCTGCAGCCGGCCTATCACGAGCTGGACGACTTCATCGAGGCACAGCTGGCGGCGCATCAGGAAGTGTTCGCCAGTCGCGGGATCATCGCCACTTATGAAGTCGATCCGCTGAGCCCGCTGGGTTTCTTCGACCGTGAACTGATCGCCTCGGTGCTGGGTAACTGCATCAACAACGCGATCCGCTATGCCCGCGAATCGCTGCTGATCACTGTCAGCGACGAAGCCGGGCAACTGGTGCTGAGCATCAACGATGATGGCGACGGTTATCCGGCGGACATGCTCGAGCGGCAGTCCGAATATGTGCAGGGCATCAATCACAGCAGCGGCAGCACCGGGCTGGGCCTGTACTTTGCGGGGCGTATCGCGGCGCTGCATCAGCGCAACGGCATTGGCGGGCGTACCGAGATCCGCAATGGCGGGCCGTTGGGCGGCGGAGTGTTCAGTCTCTACCTGCCCTGACGCTGTCTGCGTATAAGTCGTTCGTGTCGTTTGGGTTTTTGTTTGGCGCGGCTTGAATTTCCGCGCGGCTGATGCCTATGTTGTCGGGTCGCCGTTCGCGGCTCGCACAATAACAAGGATTGCGTCATGACAACCGATGGCCAGCGTTCACTCGCGCAGCGATTGACGGGCATTGATGAGATTGAATGTGTCACGCCGGATTTGAACGGCGTGCCACGGGGCAAGGTGATGACCGCCGAGGGTTTCCTCGAAGGTCGGCGTTTGCAGTTGGCCCGGGGGGTGCTGCTGCAATGCATCATGGGCGGCTATCCTGCCGCGAAATTCTACGGCAGCGATGACGGCGATCTGGCACTGGTGGCCGATCCTGCGCAGATTCATCCGCTGCCCTGGGCCGACGAGCCACGCGCCCTGGCGATCTGTGACGCCGACGAACTGACCGGCGAAAGCTCGAACCTGTCGACACGCGGTCAGCTCAAGAAAGTCATCGCCCGCTACGCCGCCCGAGGCCTGGCGCCGGTGGTGGCGACCGAGCTGGAATTCTTTGTCTTCGCCCCGAACACCGATCCGACCCAGCCGTTCCAGCCGCCAGTGGGCCGCGACGGTCGCCGCGAGGACGGTCACTCGGCATTCAGCGTCAGCTCCAACAGCGGGCTGCGGCCGTTCTTCAGTGAAGTCTATAAATGCATGGCGGCCCTGGGCCTGCCGCGCGACACCTTCATGCACGAAATGGGCGTCAGCCAGTTCGAGATCAACCTGCTGCACGGTGATCCGCTGTTGCTGGCCGACCAGACCTTTCTGTTCAAGCACCTGCTCAAGGAAGTCGCGCTCAAGCATGGCCTGACCGTGGTGTGCATGGCCAAGCCCCTGGCGCACACGCCGGGCAGTTCGATGCACATCCACCAGAGCATCGTCGAAATCGGCAGTGGCAAGAACGTATTCAATGATGCGCACGGTCAACCGACTGCGATGTTCCGCCATTTCATCGGCGGGCAGCAGGCGGGCATGGCGGACTTCACCGCGTTGTTTGCGCCGAACGTCAACTCCTACCAGCGCCTGTGTCATCCGTTCGCGTCGCCGAACAACGCGTGCTGGTCCCACGACAACCGGGCGGCGGGGCTGCGCATTCCGGCCAGTTCGCCGGTCGCGCGTCGGGTCGAGAACCGCTTGCCGGGCGCCGATGCCAACCCGTATCTGGCGATTGCCGCGAGCCTTGCGGCCGGCCTGTACGGCATTGAGCATCAACTGGAGCCGAGCGAGCCGATCCAGGGCGAGTTCGACGTGCCGGACAACCTTTCGTTGCCGTGTACCTTGCACGCCGCGATCGAGCGTCTGAAGCGCAGCCCGTTGGCCAAGGAACTGTTCGGCGCCGAGTTCATCGAAGGCTACATCGCTTCGAAAACCATGGAACTGACCAGTTTCTTTGACGAAATCACTCCCTGGGAGCGTCGTGTTCTAGCCGCCCAGGCCTGACGAACCGTTGCCATCGGGCTATCGTTCCGTTAGCCCGATACTGATTGCAAGGAGCCGCTCGGAGCGCTGATGCACAAGATCTGGAAATCCTTTCGAGCGTTGTATTTCGCCTCGCTGATGATGTTGATCGGCTCGGGCCTGTTGAGCACTTATCTGGCATTGCGCCTGGCGGCCGACCACGTCGACGGACTGTGGGTCGGTGCCTTGATGGCGGCCAACTATTTCGGCCTGGTGCTGGGCGGCAAGATCGGCCATCGGCTGATCGCCCGGGTCGGGCACATCCGCGCCTATTCGGCTTGTGCCGGGATCGTCGGCGCGGCGGTGCTCGGTCATGGTCTGGTGGACTGGCTGCCAGCATGGCTGGTGCTGCGGACCATCGTCGGCCTCGGCATGATGTGCCAGTACATGGTGATCGAGAGCTGGCTCAACGAGCAGGCTGACGCCAACCAGCGCGGCATGGTGTTCAGCGGCTACATGATCGCTTCGTATCTGGGGCTGGTGCTGGGTCAATTGATTCTGGTCATGCACCCGGGCCTGGGCCTGGAGCTGCTGATGCTGGTCGCGCTGTGCTTTGCGTTGTGTCTGGTGCCGGTGGCGCTGACCCGGCGGATTCACCCGGCACCGCTGCATCCGGCGCCGATGGAGCCGCGGTTTTTCATCAAGCGCGTGCCGCAGTCGTTGAGTACGGTGCTGGGCGCGGGTCTGATCATCGGTTCGTTCTACGGTCTGGCGCCGTTGTATGCCTCGCAGCAGGGGCTGTCCACCGAGCAGGTCGGTCTGTTCATGGGGACCTGCATTTTTGCCGGGTTACTGGTGCAGTGGCCGTTGGGCTGGTTGTCCGACCGTTATGATCGGGCGGTGCTGATTCGCAGCTTTGCCGGGATTCTGGCCGTGGCGGCGTTGCCGTTGGCGATTCTGCCGAAGGTGCCGCTGGAGGTGTTGTTTGGTGTCGGCTTCCTGTGTTCGCTGGTGCAGTTCTGCCTGTATCCGCTGGCGGTGGCGTTCTCCAACGACCACGTCGAGGGTGATCGGCGGGTATCGCTGACGGCGATGCTGCTGGTGACTTACGGCGTCGGCGCAAGTATCGGGCCGCTGGCCGCTGGCGTTCTGATGAAGCTGTTCGGCAGTCAGAGCCTGTATGCGTTCTTCACCTTTTTCGCGCTGGTGCTGGTGTGGCGGATCCGGCCGAAAGCCGTGACCAATCTGCATCAGGTCGATGATGCGCCACTGCATCACGTGGCGATGCCGGACAGCATGTCCAGTTCGCCGCTGGTGGCGGCGCTCGATCCTCGGGTCGACGAGCAGGTGGTGCAGGAGCAGATGCAGACCACGGTGACTGAACCGGCACCTGAGCCGGAGCCGTCGGAGGAGCCTGAGGTTGAAGCTGACAAAGACAAACCGGTACCTGACATCAGTGACGCCAGGCCTTTTCCCTGAAAAGCACCGGGCATAAAAAACGGGCAGTCACCGCAAGTGACTGCCCGTTTTTTTATCGCGCGGCGATCAGAAGTCGTCTTTATCGAAGCGACGTGCCTCGCGCTGCAACTGATAAACGAAGCGTTCGACGTTGCGTGCGGCCTGGCCGCTGATGTTGTGGAAGCGCAGGCCGGCGAAGGTGATGTTGAGTTTTTCTTCGAAGTGCAGGTAACGCAGTTCGACCGATGTCGGTTGATTGCCGAACAGCGGCGGGGCGATCAGGCGATCGTAGACCTGACCCAGTTGCAGGCGGCCGGTGATGTCGCCTTCGAAGCGCAGTTTGCAGCCGGTGGCGGAAATATCCAGCAGCTTGCCGCCAATCGGCGCCTTGAGTTTTTCGCCGCCCAGTTCGACGTTGACCAGGTCGGTCAGCTTCAGCGCGGCGCGGAAGGCATTGCGGCGCTGGTGGTAAACCACTTCGGTCGGCAGTTCGCCGGTGTAGAAGCGGTCGCCGGTGGTTTCTTCGATGTTCAGCGTGCCCGTGCATTCCCAGGCGATACGCACGCCGTCATGGAAGCCTTCAACCTTGAACGGTTCGCCCGCGAGCAGGAAACGCTCGCCGTCGCGCGGGATCATTTCATCCAGGGCGATGGTGGCGGTGTCACGATCCACTTTGATCAGATAGCTCTGAAAGCGCTGGCTGCGTTCGTGGAAGGTGATGACCAGCGGGTCGTGGCTTTCTTGCAACTGGCGCAGGTTGCTGGAGATTTCCAGAGGTGTGGTAAGCACCTTTGGTGGCTGCGGAGCATCATCCGCGCTGAGGACGTTGGACACGTTGAATCAATCTCCAGACAAAATTTGACTACGGCTGGCCAGTATTTTGCCAGCATGTTTCATGCGTTGATAGGGCGCAAGCATAGAAGAAACAATCACGCCTGGCTGAGCGCGCGCGGTTTCTGCAGTTTGGAGAAGGTGCCACTGGCATCGTAGAGCGCAGGAGGCTCACCGCCGGTGAGGATTTTCAGCTGATTAGCCGTCGCAGCCTGCTGAATCACGATCGACTGGCCGTTCTTGACGTTGGCCGCCTGGCACTGGGCAATCAGGTCGGTGAGCACGTCGCTCTGGGCCAGCAACTGGTCGCCGATGCTCGACTGGCTGGCCAGTTGCTCCAGGCCCTGACGATTGATCGGCAGGTTGAGGCTGGCGAGGACTTCGCTGCGTTTGCGGCCGCGCTGCTCCAACTGAATGATCAGCGCCTGTTTGCGTGCCAGGATGTCTTCGAGTTGCGGCATGTCACGACCGTGCAAGGCGAGGGATTCGACTTGCAGCAACTCCAGCAGTTGTTGAGCTGGAGCAAAATCGTCGGTGATCAGTTGCAATAAAGTAGTGTCGTGCATGGCTGGCCTTGGGTTTTAAGCGTCCAAAAGCCTGGCGCAGACCGGGGCCTAGCGCTGGGCTTCGAAGTTGAGCAGTTTGCTGGCTACACGGTTGCTGTCGACTTTATAGCTGCCATCGGCAATCGCTGCTTTCAACTCGGCCACGCGGGCTTTGTCGACGGCAGGCTGATCGCGCAGCTTGTCAGTGACCTTCTGCAACTGTTGAGCCTCATTGCTGAGGTGTACCGATTCCCCGCTTTTTGCGGCACTGGCCTGTTCGGCCGGGGTATTCAGCGGCGCGGAAGTGCCGGTTTCGGCGGTTTCCTTAGGCGTGCTGGTACGTGTACTGCCCGTAAGTGACGAGGAGCTGTTCAAACGGCTGAAATCGATGACCATGATAAAAACCTCTGGGTATTTGGACGCTTGCCATGTTTTCGGCCATACCCGATAAAACTTTAGGCTCATTTATCAATGAGCTTGCGCGCGTCAGCGCTCGCTGCAGATGAGCCACAGTTTAGGGAACGACGCAGGCCGGCGCCAGTTTTCTGCAGGGCCTCTGTCCACGTCGCTCACATAGCCACTTCCACCTGGCCCGGCGCGGTGACTTGCGCCTTGATGACCCGTTGCGAATTAAGGTTTTTCACGCGAATCTGTTCCTTCAAGCCGCCGTTGGCAAGGGCTTCGCCGGGCATCCGTACCGCCAGTGTGCCGCTGCGCGCGGTGATGACCACCTGATCGCCCTTGCGCACGACTTCCGCCTGTTCCAGATGCACCAGGGTAATCACCTGGTCGGCGACCGTTGGTCGGGTCAATTTTTGCCCGATCGCCTGATCCACCGACGTCAGGAATCCCTGATTGATCTGGCTGACGTCGCGTTCACGCAAGGTCACGTCCTGAGGCTCGATGATGCCGGCGCGCTTGAGCGGACGAGTGGTCGTCACAATCTCGCGAAACAGCCGGACTTGAGCGGGCACGAACACTGTCCAGGGCGAGGCGCCGTCGCATCTGACCTTGACCGTCACCCGGCCCAGAGGACGTGCCGGACTCTCCAGGGTCGCTGTCAATTCCTTGTCGCACATAGGCATGCGCATGCGTGGATCGAGCTGGTTCACCTCGATTTCATAGCGACCTTCCGTTTGACTGGTAGCCAGATAGTCTTCTACGGTGAATTCAAGAAAGCCCTGAGTGACGCCGATAAGCATGTCAGGCAAGGTAACCGTATCAGCAACGGCAGGGCTGCCCGGGTAGAAAATGCAAACGGCCGACACCGCGCAAAGCCATCTGCGGGCTGGGGATGTCAGGCGTCGGAAAAATGTCGTTTGAGTGTTCATACGAGTTAAAAAGCAAGCGCCGTGCCGTTTAGCAATGAATGTGCGTCGCAACAACACTTGGCGTTGGGTAGGAGTCTGGGCATGGCTGGTGTAATGGATTCGGTGAACCAGCGCACGCAACTGGTAGGGCAGAATCGCCTGGAGCTGCTGTTGTTCCGTCTCGACGGCCAGCAGCTCTACGGGATCAACGTGTTCAAGGTTCGGGAAGTGCTGCAATGCCCGCAACTGACGTTGATGCCCAAGTCCAGTCCTGTCGTGTGCGGGGTGGCGAATATCCGGGGGGCGACCATTCCGATCCTTGATCTGGCAATGGCGACCGGCTCCGGTGCTTTGAAAGACAAGAACAATCCGTTCGTGATCATCACGGAATACAACACCAAGACCCAGGGTTTCCTGGTGCGCTCGGTGGAACGCATCGTCAACATGAACTGGGAAGAGATCCATCCGCCGCCCAAGGGCACCGGGCGCGACCACTACCTGACCGCTGTGACTCGGGTGGACAATCAGTTAGTCGAAATCATCGACGTCGAGAAGGTGCTGGCGGAAGTCGCGCCGACGCCGGAAGCGATTTCGGTCGGCGTGGTGGATGTCGAGACCCAGAGCAAGGCATTGTCATTGCGGGTGCTGACGGTCGATGACTCGTCGGTGGCGCGCAAGCAGGTGACGCGTTGCCTGCAGACAGTGGGTGTCGAAGTGGTGGCGCTGAACGACGGCCGGCAAGCGCTGGATTACCTGCGCAAACTGGTCGACGAGGGCAAGAAGCCGGAAGAAGAGTTCCTGATGATGATTTCCGACATCGAGATGCCGGAGATGGACGGGTACACCCTGACGGCCGAGATCCGCAGCGATCCTCGCATGCAAAAGCTTCATATCATCCTGCATACTTCGTTGTCGGGTGTGTTCAACCAGGCGATGGTCAAGAAAGTCGGTGCCGATGACTTCCTGGCCAAATTCCGTCCTGATGACCTGGCATCCCGGGTAGTCGACCGGATCAAAGCAGCAGATATCAGCTAGGGACCTTTCGTCCCTGGCGGTCAACACGATTTAAGAGGCGGCATCATTTGTCTACGGGTAATTTGGATTTCGAACAGTTCCGGGTCTTCCTGGAAAAGGCCTGTGGCATTTTGCTCGGTGAAAACAAGCAGTACCTGGTGTCGAGCCGTCTCAACAAACTGATGGAGCAGCAGGGCATCAAGTCGCTGGGTGAGCTGGTCCAGCGCATCCAGACCCAGCCGCGCAGCGGTTTGCGCGAGCAGGTGGTCGATGCCATGACGACCAACGAAACCCTGTGGTTTCGCGACACCTATCCGTTTGAAGTCTTGAAGAACAAGGTCCTGCCCGAAGCGATCAAGGCCAGCCCCAACCAGCGTCTGCGGATCTGGTCGGCGGCCTGCTCGTCGGGTCAGGAACCCTATTCGATGTCGATGGCGATCGATGAGTTCGAACGGACCAACCTCGGTCAGTTGAAGATGGGCGTGCAGATCGTTGCCACCGATCTGTCGGGCAGCATGCTGACCAACTGCAAGACCGGCGAATACGACAGCCTGGCAATCGGCCGTGGTTTGTCGGCTGATCGTTTGCAACGTTACTTCGACCCGAAAGGGCCGGGGCGCTGGGTAGTCAAGGCGCCGATCCGCAGCCGTGTGGAATTCCGCTCGTTCAACCTGCTCGACAGCTACGCCAGCCTCGGCAAGTTCGACATCGTGTTCTGCCGCAACGTGCTGATCTACTTCTCCGCCGAGGTGAAGAAAGACATCCTGTTGCGCATCCACAGCACGCTGAAGCCGGGCGGTTATCTGTTCCTCGGCGCTTCCGAGGCGCTGAACGGTTTGCCGGACCATTACCAGATGGTCCAGTGCAGCCCTGGGATCATCTACCAGGCGAAGTGACTGATCGCGGCAACACAAAAGAAACGGGAGTCCTCAGGGACTCCCGTTTTTTTATGCCTGCCGCTCATTGGCGGCAGAAAAGCGGCATTGAGCGGAAGCCGGTTGCCGCTTTTCTGGCATTGCCGCGTTGCCGACTTGCAGCAAAGCCCCGCAATCCGGGGCTTTTTTGAATTGGCACGCCGCTTGCTATAGCCCTGTTACGAAAAACTCCGGTCACCTGAAGGTTCCCGACATGAGCATCAGCTTCGATAAAGCGCTCGGTATTCACGAAAAAGCCCTGGGCTTCCGCGCCCAGCGTGCCGAAGTCCTGGCCAACAACATCACCAACGCCGATACCCCGAACTACAAGGCTCGGGACCTGGACTTCTCCAAAGTGCTCGAAGCACAGAGCCAGAAGAACAACAACGGCACGATTGCCCTGAACATGACCAACAGCCGTCACATCGAAGCTGAAGGCCTGGGCAATGGCGATGAGTCGCTGATGTATCGCACGCCGATGCAGCCTTCGATCGACCAGAACACCGTTGACGCTCAACTGGAGCAGGCGAACTACGCAGAAAACGCCGTCGGCTTCCAGGCCAGCTTCACCCTGCTCAACAGCAAATTCAAAGGGCTGGTGTCAGCCCTGCGCGGAGAGTAATCCATGTCCCTGTCCAGCGTTTTCAACATTGCCGGCAGCGGCATGAGCGCCCAGAACACCCGTCTGAACACCGTGGCGTCGAACATCGCCAACGCCGAGACCGTCTCGTCGAGCATCGACCAGACCTACCGCGCCCGTCACCCGGTATTCGCCACCATGTTCCAGGGCGGCCAGAGCGGCGGCAGCGACTCGCTGTTCCAGAATCAGGACGCCGCAGGCCAGGGCGTGCAGGTGCTCGGCGTGGTCGAAGACCAGAGCAACCTCGAAGCGCGTTACGAGCCCAATCATCCGGCGGCCGACGCCAAGGGTTATGTCTACTACCCGAACGTCAATGTGGTCGAAGAAATGGCTGACATGATCTCCGCGAGCCGGTCGTTCCAGACCAACGCCGAAATGATGAACACCGCCAAAACCATGATGCAGAAGGTACTGACCCTCGGTCAGTGATAAGGGGCGACTGCCATGAGTGTTACTGATACCACCAGCAGCCTGAGCATGACCGATATCCTGGCGAACTCGTCGAAAAAGACCGGTTCGACCAGCGATGGCATTGCGTCGGCCACCAACAGCTCGACCGGCGGCCAGGCCCTGGGCAAGGACGCGTTCCTGCAACTGCTGGTGACCCAGCTGAAAAACCAGAACCCGCTCGACCCGCAGGACAACAGCGCGTTCGTTGCGCAGTTGGCGCAGTTCAGTAGCCTTGAAGGCATCACCACGCTCAACAGCACGGTCAGCTCGCTGGCGGGCAACTACAACTCGTCGCAGGCGCTGCAGGCCTCGTCGCTGGTGGGTCGCAACGTGATCGTGCAGACCAACACCGTTCAGCTGGACGATCCAAGCAAAGGCATGACCGGTTCGGTCACCGTGCCGTCGTCGATTGCCGGCGGAACCGTCTCGATCAGCGACAGCACCGGCGCCGTCATTCGTACCATCGACCTGGGCAGCCGCGCTGCCGGCAGTGCGAGCTTCACCTGGGACGGCAAGGACAAGGACGGCAATCTGGTCAAGACCGGTACTTACACCGTCAAGGCCAACGCCTCGATCAACGGCACCTCGACGGATATGGCGACCTATCTGCCGGCCACGGTCAACAGCGTGACCATCAGCCAGACCGGTGGCGAGCTGATGCTCAACCTGTCCGGCAAGGGCACCGTTGCCCTGTCCAAAGTACAAACCATTGGTATATAGAGCCGACCAACCGGCACAAAGGAGTGGAATATGTCTTTCAATATCGGCCTTAGCGGTCTCTATGCAGCCAACAAACAACTGGACGTGACCGGCAACAACATCGCCAACGTCGCGACCGCCGGTTTCAAATCCTCGCGCACCGAATTCGAAGACGTCTACTCGGCGACTCGCCTGGGCAGCGGCAGCAAGGTCATCGGCAACGGCGTGCGCCTGGCGAACGTTTCCCAGCAGTTCACCCAGGGTGACATCAACAACACCGGCAACGTGCTGGACATGGGGATCAACGGTTCGGGCTTCTTCACCCTGAGCAACAACGGTTCGGTGTCCTACACCCGTGCCGGTACGTTCAAGGTCGATAAAGATGGCTTCATCACCAACACCGATTACACCTCGCGCCTGCAAGGCTACGGTGTGGATGCCAACGGCAAGATCATCAACGGTGTGTTGACCGACCTGAAAATCGACACCTCGAACCTGGCGCCGAAGTCCACCTCGCTGGTGGGTTCGACCATCAACCTGAACTCGACGGCTGCGGTGATCGATGACACCGTTGCGGCCGGCAAATTCGATCCGTCCAAGACTGAAACCTACACCAAGTCGTTCAGCACGCCGATCTACGACAGCCAGGGCAACCAGCACAGCATGGATCAGTACATGGTGAAAACCGGTTCCAACACCTGGAAGGTTTACACCCTGGTCGATGGTCGCAACCCGGATGGCAGTGATCCAACCGCTGCGGCTACCCCTCCGGTCGCTTCGACGCTGACTTTTGACACCGCAGGCAAGTTGACTCAGGTCAGCACCCCGAGTGCTTCCGGTCCGGTCATCAGCAGCGACTTGAAGTTCACTGGCTGGGTGCCTGGTACTGTCACCAACGGTGTCTGGACGGCTAACGGCGCTGCCGCGAACCCGGCCGGCATTACGATCTCCATGGCCAAGACCACTCAGTTCAACGCTGATACCGCCCGTTCGATTCCGACTCAGGATGGTTACGCCACCGGCCAGATCACCAACCTGACCATCGACGGCACCGGTACGCTGTTCGCCAACTTCAGCAACAACGAGAGCAAGGCCATCGGCCAGGTCGCACTGGCCAGCTTCACCAACGAGCAAGGCCTGCAGCCTATCGGCGGCACCTCCTGGAAAGAAACCTTCGCTTCGGGTATCCCGGGCTACGATGCGCCGGAAACCGGCACGCTGGGTTCGGTGGTTTCCAACTCGCTGGAAGAGTCGAACGTCAACCTGACCAATGAGCTGGTGGACCTGATCAAGGGCCAGAGCAACTATCAGGCGAACGCCAAGACCATTTCGACTCAGAGCACTATCATGCAGACCATCATTCAGATGACTTGATGTCTGGTTGAGCTTTGCAAGAGCCCCTCTTTTGAGGGGCTTTTTTGTGGTTGCGCTTTTTGGTCTTGGCGGCCTTTGGGCCGACCAGGTTCTTGGGGGTTGGGGGGAATATCCGTTGCTGCGGTAACGGCTTCTTATGGTTTCGCCCTGACGGCGAGTCACCTTTTTCAGACGCCAAAAAGGTAA
>NZ_JAHTKI010000041.1 GCF_019145475.1 Pseudomonas botevensis | reverse complement strand
ACCACCACCGTGAAGCTCACCGCTTCCGAAACGGCGACAGAAGGTGGCACTGTTACTTACACCGCCACTGTCGGCGCCCCCGTCACTGGCTCGCCAGTGACCGTGACCCTGTCCAACGGCCAATCGATCACCATCGAAGTCGGCAAGACCACCGGCACCGTGACCACCACGGCGCCAAACGATGCGCTGACTGGCCACGCACCGCTGACCAACGCAATCACCGATGTGAGCGGTGGTAACTACGAAAATCTGGTCGCCGACAAGACACCGGTTTCGACCACTGTCACCGACACCGTCGACACCACCAACCTGTCGCTCAGCGCGACCGGCTCCGTGGCTGAGGGTGGTTCGATCATCTACACCGCCACGCTGACCAACGCTGCCGGCTCGCCAGTGACCGTGACTCTGTCGAACGGCGCTGTGATCACCATCGATGCCGGTAAAACCACTGGTACGGTGACCGTTCCGGCACCGGCCGATGACGTCTACAAAGACGCAGGCAAAGTCGAAGCAACCATTTCGACCGCCACCGGTGGCAATTTCGAAAATCTGGTACCGAGCACTGTTCCGGCAGTGACTCAGGTCACCGACACCATCGACACCACCACGGTCAAACTGACCGCGACAGAGTCGGCGGCGGAAGGTGGCACCGTCACTTACACCGCCACTGTTGGAGCGCCAGTCACCGGTTCGCCAGTCACCGTAACCCTGTCCAACGGCCAATCGATCACTATCGAAGTCGGCAAGACCACCGGCACCGTGACCACCACGGCGCCGAACGATGCATTGACCGGTCACGCACCGCTGACCAACGCGATCACCGATGTGAGCGGTGGTAACTACGAAAACCTGGTGGCTGATAAGACGCCGGTTTCGACCACTGTTACTGACACCGTCGACACGACTAACCTGTCGCTGAGCGCGACCGGTTCCGTAGCCGAAGGTGGTTCGATTGTTTACACCGCTACCCTGACTAACGCTGCTGGCTCGCCAGTCACCGTGACCCTGAGCAATGGCGCGGTCATTACCATCGACGCTGGTAAAACCACCGGTACCGTGACCGTTCCGGCTCCCGCTGATGACGTCTACAAAGACGCCGGCAAAGTCGAAACAACCATTTCGACCGCCACCGGCGGCAACTTCGAGAATCTGGTACCAAGCACTGTTCCGGCAGTGACTCAGGTCACCGATACCATCGACACCACCACCGTGAAGCTCACCGCTTCCGAAACGGCGGCAGAAGGTGGCACCGTCACTTACACCGCCACTGTTGGAGCGCCAGTCACCGGTTCTCCTGTGACCGTGAACCTGTCCAACGGCCAGTCGATCACCATCGAAGTCGGCAAGACCACCGGCACCGTTACCACTACGGCGCCTAACGACGTGCTGACCGGTCACGCTCCACTGACCAACGCCATCACCAACGTCAGCGGCGGCAACTACGAGAATCTGGTCGCCGACAAGACGCCGGTCAGCACCACCGTGACTGACACCGTCGACACCACCAACCTGTCGCTCAGCGCCACCAACACGGTCGCCGAGGGTGGTTCGATCGTCTACACCGCGACCCTGACCAACGCTGCTGGCTCGCCAGTAACTGTGACTCTGTCGAATGGCGCCGTCATCACCATCGACGCCGGCAAAACCACCGGCACGGTGACCGTTCCGGCTCCATCGGATGACGTCTACAAGGACGCCGGCCCGGTGCAGGCCACGATCACCAACGCTACCGGTGGCAACTTCGAAAATCTGGTGACCAGCAGTACACCAGCCGTAACCCAGGTCACTGACACCATCGACACCACTACCGTGAAGCTGACGGCGACCGCGTCGGCGGCTGAAGGTAGCACCGTCACCTACACCGCGACTGTCGGTGCGCCAGTGACCGGTTCTCCTGTGACCGTGAACCTGTCCAACGGCCAGTCGATCACCATCGAAGTCGGCAAGACCACCGGCACCGTGACCACTACGGCGCCTAACGACGTGCTGACCGGTCACGCTCCACTGACCAACGCCATCACCAACATCAGCGGCGGCAACTACGAGAATCTGGTCGCCGACAAGACGCCGGTCAGCACCACCGTCACCGACACCATCGACACCACCAACCTGTCGCTGAGCGCGACCGGCACCGTCGCCGAAGGTGGTTCGATCGTCTACACCGCGACCCTGACCAACGCTGCTGGCTCGCCAGTAACTGTGACTCTGTCGAATGGCGCCGTCATCACCATCGACGCCGGCAAAACCACCGGCACTGTGACCGTTCCAGCACCGGCCGACGACGTCTACAAAGACGCTGGCAATGTGCAGGCCACGATCACCANCGCCAGCGTCACCGACACCATCGACACCACGACCGTGAAGCTCACCGCAACCGGTACAGCGGCCGAAGGTGGCACCGTCACCTACACCGCGACGGTTGGCGCTCCGGTCACCGGCTCGCCAGTGACCGTAAACCTGTCCAACGGCCAGTCGATCACCATCGAAGTGGGTAAAACCACCGGCACCGTGACCACCACTGCACCGAACGATGCGCTGACCGGTCACGCTCCACTGACCAACGCCATCACCAACGTCAGCGGCGGCAACTACGAGAATCTGGTCGCCGACAAGACGCCGGTCAGCACCACCGTGACTGACACCGTCGACACCACCAACCTGTCGCTCAGCGCGACCGGCACAGTGGCCGAAGGTGGTTCGATTGTTTACACCGCGACCCTGACCAACGCCGCCGGCTCGCCGGTCACCGTAACCCTGAGCAACGGCGCCGTGATCACCATCGACGCCGGCAAAACCACCGGCACCGTGACCGTTCCAGCTCACCGCAACCGGTACAGCGGCCGAAGGTAGCACCGTCACCTACACCGCGACTGTTGGCGCACCAGTGACCGGCTCGCCTGTGACCGTGACCCTGTCCAACGGCCAATCGATCACCATCGAAGTCGGCAAAACCACCGGCACCGTGACTACCACCGCACCGAATGATGCGCTGACCGGTCATGCGCCACTGACCAACGCAATCACCAACGTCAGCGGCGGCAACTACGAGAACCTCGTTGCCGACAAGACGCCGGTCAGCACCACCGTCACCGACACCATCGACACCACCAACCTGTCGCTCAGCGCCACCAACACGGTCGCAGAGGGCGGTTCGATCATCTACACCGCCACTCTGACCAACGCCGCCGGCTCGCCAGTCACTGTGACTCTGTCGAACGGCGCCGTGATCACCATCGACGCCGGCAAAACCACCGGCACCGTGACCGTTCCCGCGCCAACCGACGACGTCTACAAAGACGCCGGTCCGGTGCAGGCATCGATCACCAACGCTACCGGTGGCAACTTCGAAAACCTGGTAACCAGCAACACGCCAGCCGTGACCAACGTCACCGATACCATCGACAAGACCGAAGTCAGCATTTCCGGCAGCGCCTCGGTGACCGAAGGCCAGACCGCCAGCTACACCGTCAGCCTGACCCACCCGGCGCAGACCGAAGTGACCCTGAAAATCGTCTACAGCGGCACCGCCGCCGACGGTTCGGACTTCACCGGCGTGTACACCGTGAAGATCCCGGCAGGCGCCAGCAGCGCGCAGTTCAACGTGGCGACCATCGACGACAAGATCACCGAAGGCACCGAAAACTTCGTGGTCAAGATCGACTCGGCCACCGGCGGCAACTTCGAGAACCTGGCGGTCAGCAGCACCAATGGCAGCGTCAGCACCTCGATCATCGACAACGATGCGCCACCGGTTCTCGACCTCGACGCCAACAATTCCAGCGGTGCCACCGGGGCCGACTACAAGGTGACGTTCACCGAGAACACCCCGGGCGCGGGCGTGTCGATCGCCGACACCGACATCAGCATCACCGACCCGGACAGCACCATGCTGACCGGCGCCACCATCGTGCTGACCAACCGTCAGCCGGGCGACTCGCTGAACCTGGGCAACAGCGTCAACGGCATCACCATCAATGCCAACAGCAAGGATGGATCGATCACGCTGACCCTGTCGGGCAACGCGACGCTGGCCGACTACATGCAGCAGATCAAGAACATCACCTTCACCAACAACAGTGAAGATCCGAGCACCGTGCCGCGCACCATCACCGTGACGGTAACCGACGGTGGCAACTACTCCAACGTCGCGACCACCACGGTCAACGTGGTGGCGGTCAACGACGCGCCAGTGGCAGCACCGGTCAACGTCACCGGCACCGAAGACACCCCGCTGATCCTCGGCTGGTCGACCTTCGGCGTCAGCGACGTCGACAGCCCGGCCAGCAGCCTGGGCGTGAAAATCACCCAACTGCCGGGCGAAGGCAAACTGCAGTATCTGGACGGTTCGACCTGGAAAGACGTTGCCAACAACCAGACCTTCAGCAAGGCCGACATCGATGCCGGCAAGCTGCGCTTCCTGCCGGACGCCAACGAATCGGGCGTCAACGGTTACGGCGGCAGCGGCCTGGGCAACAACCAGGCGGACTACGCGCAGATCAAGTTCCAGCCGACTGATGGCCAACTGCTGGGCAACACCGGCACGATCAAGATCGACATCACCCCAGTGGCGGATGCACCGACCCTGTCGGTCGCCGACAACAGCGTGAAGTCCACCGGGCTGATCAAGGAAGTCTGGACCGGTCTGTCGGGCCTGGGCACCGACGGCAGCGGCGCCAACCCGACCACCCTGAAAAACGTGATCGATGCCGCCGGTACGGCGAACACCAAAGGCACCGTGACCAACGTGCAGTCCGACGGCAGCGTGGCCGCCGGTACGGCGTCGAAGACCTCCGGTTTGATCTACCTCGAAGCCGGCAAGACCTACACCTTCAGCGGTACGGGCGACGACAGCCTGCTGGTGACCATTGGCGGCAAGAGCGTGGCGTCGACGACGTGGGGCGCGGGCGGCAACCTCAACGGTTCGTTCACCCCGACCACCAGCGGCTACTACACCCTGGACATCTACCACCACAACCAGAGCGGCCCGGGCAGCTACGACGTCAACCTGTCGGTCAACGGCAGCACGCTGATCGACCTGAGCAGCGCCGGCGTGCCGCTGTACACCGGCGTGACGGATCTGGTGAACTCCGGCGTGACCGTGTCCGATCTGCATGGCGCCAACGGCGAAGGCTACTACGACGGCTACAAGCTCAACACCGGCGCCGAAGGCACCACCGTGAAGCTGTCGTCGGTAAGCACCGGCCTGACCGACACCGACGGTTCGGAAACCCTGAGCGTGAAGATCAGCGGCGCACCGGTCGGTTCGGTACTCAGCGACGGCGCCGGCCACAGCTTTACCGTGACCGCGACCAGTGGCGACGCCAACGTCACCGGCTGGAACCTCGGCACCCTGACCGTGACCCCGCCGACCTACTACAACGGCCAGTTCAACCTGACCGTGACCTCGACCTCCACCGAGTTCGTGGGCGGCTCGGCCAGCACCACCGCGACCATCCCGGTCACCGTGGTGCCGGCGGTCTACAACTCCATCGTCGCCACAGCGGCCGATGACACCATCACCGGCACCGACGGCAACGACATCATGGTCGCCGACATCGGCGGTCTGACCGTGGTGCCGGGCACCAACTACAACATCGCGTTCATGGTCGACAGCTCCGGCAGTATGAGCGCTTCGTCGATCAGTGCCGCCAAGGACTCGCTGACGTCGGTGTTCAACACCCTCAAGCAAAGCCTGGGCAGCAACTCCGGCACGGTGAACATCTTCCTGGTGGACTTCGATACCCAGGTCAACAAGTCGGTGTCGGTGAACCTCAACGACCCGAACGCGCTGACCCAGCTCAAGGCTGTTCTGGACTCGATGTCGTCCGGCGGCGGCACCAACTACGAAGACGTGTTCAAGGCCACGGCCAACTTCTTCCAGAGCACTGAAGCAGTGGCCAACACCGGGGCGAAGAACCTCACCTACTTCATCACCGACGGCCAGCCGACCTACTACCAGAGCGGCGAGCAGACCAACCCGACGCTGTACGGCAGCGTCAAGCTCGACAGCGTGGTGAATACCACCAACTACAAGCTGGGCAACAGCTTCGCCACCTACATCGACAGCACTCACTACCTGAGCATCAGCACCGCCGGGGAAGTGGTGTTGCAGACGTACAAGAACGGCAACTGGAACTGGAGCAGCCTGGGCACCATCCACGCCCAGGGTGACGGCACCTACGAGCTGTCGAGCCTGGCGGGCAGTGGCAACAGCACTTCGTCGACCACCACCGACAACTCCAACAGTGCCTTCGCCCTGCTCAGCGGCCTGTCGAACGTCGAAGCGATCGGTATCAACAGCGGTGTCAGCCTCAACGACCTGAAACCGTATGACAGCGATCACACGCCACAGACCAACATCGATCCGAAGGATCTGGCCAACTCGATCATCGGTCACACCGAAGCGACCATGCCGGGCAACGACACCGTCAGCGGTGGCGACGGCAACGACATCCTGTTCGGCGACCTGGTGAGCTTCAACGGCATTGCCGGTGAGGGCTACCAGGCGATGCAGGCGTTCGTCGCGCAGCAGACCGGCGTGGATGTCAGCAAAGTCACCACCAGCAACGTGCATCAGTACATCACCGAGCACTATCAGGCGTTCGATGTGTCCGGTACCCACGACGGCAACGACACACTGCTGGGTGGCGCAGGCAATGACATCCTGTTCGGCTCGGGCGGCAACGACCTGCTCGATGGCGGCAAAGGCAATGACATCCTGCTCGGCGGGACCGGCAACGACACGCTGATCGGCGGCCAGGGCAACGACATCCTGATCGGCGGATCCGGTGCCGACACCTTCGTCTGGAAGGCTGGCGACACCGGTAACGACGTGATCAAGGACTTCAAGGCCAGCGAAGGTGACCGCATCGACCTGCGCGATCTGTTGCAGGGCGAGACCGGCAGCACCATCGACAACTTCCTGAAGATCACCACGGTCGACGGCACCTCGACGCTGCAAGTCAGCTCGGGCGGCAAGTTCAACTCCGGCGACGCGGCAGCCGCCACCCCGGACGTGACGATCAAACTGGAAGGCAACAACTGGTCGAGCGCCAACATTCACAACCTGATTGCCGGCAGCGACCCGACCATCAAGGTCGACCACAACAACAGCTGATACGTGAACAAAACGGCCGCCCTACGGGGCGGTCGTCACGTTTGCAGCCAATGCCCGATGACGATTACGTCGCCGCACCGCATACTCGCGTGCAGTTGGCTATGCTGCTGACAGCATGACGCGAGTTCATTTCCGAGGGACGCTCAATGTTTTACGTGCAACGCGATGCGCAAGGCCTGTTGATTCGCGTGGAAGCTGCGGCCTACGCCGAGGCCACGGGAACGCTGCCGGCCGATCATGTTGAAATCCAGGAATGGTTCGCCAACGTGGCCGTGGAAAAAAGTCTCCATCAGCTCAAGCAGAGCGACATGGAGATGATTCGGGTACTCGACGACCTGATTCAGGTGCTGACCCAGAAAGGCGTGATTCGCGTCACCGACCTGCCACCGGCGGCCCAGGCGAAACTGATGGACCGTACCCATGCGCGTGAGGCGTTGGGCGGTTTGAGTCAGTTGATTGACGAGGATGAAAGTGGGTTGATCTGATTCCGCTGCAAGTCAAAAGCCCCACACCCCAGCCCTCTCCCGGAGGGAGAGGGGGCACACCGAGGTGTCTCACGGCATCCGTCGACCTGAAAGATCGAGCCGATTATGGATTCGGCCCCCATCGTTCAGGTCAATACATTGGATTCAACGCAGTACTCTCAGATCGATGCACTTCTCAAGCAACCCCCAATCAGTCCCCTAACCCTCTGGGAGAGGGTTAGGGTGAGGGGGCCACTCTCAATGACTCACCGCCAGGGCTTGGGCTCACCGAACAACTGGCCCTGAACCCCATACAGCCCCATCTCGCGAATCACCGACAACTCCCCTTCGGTCTCGACCCGCTCGGCAATCAGCGGCAGGTCAATACTGTGCGCCGCACGCTGAATCGCCTCGATGAACAGCCGCTTGTCACCCTCCTGATCGATCGCCCGAATGTAGCTGCCATCGATCTTCAGGTACGCCAGCCCCAGCCGCGCCAGGTTGCCGATCATGCTGAAGCGTCCGCCAAAGCGCTGCAGGCTCAGGGAGAACCCAAGTTCACGCAGACGCCGGGTCAACTGCTCCAGCACCGCTTGTTCGGGCAATTGCTCTTCGCCGATTTCCAGGGTCAGGCGTGGGCCGAGGTTGGAGTGCGCCCGCAGAACGTCGAACACCTTGTTCAGCGCCTGCGGATCGGCAAGGGTCGCCGAGGACAGGTTCAGCGCCAGCGATTGCTCGTGATCGGCCATCTGCTCCAGCACCCGCTCGAGCATCAGCCGGTCCAGCCGCGCGGTCCAGCCAAAGCGCTCCAGCCACGGCAGGAAGCGCCCGGCGGGAATGGTCTGGCCCTGATCATCGAGCAGCCGCGACAGCACTTTGTAATGCAGCACCAGTTGCGTGTCTTGCGCCGCCACCACCGGTTGGAAGAACAGCTCGAAACGACGCTGGGTCAACGCCTGATCGAGCAGGCGATGCCAGGCGTGGTGATCGTCGCCAACGTCCGCCACCAGGCTGTGATCGAGACACGCCCAGTTCTGCTCGCCCTGCCCTTCGGCCTGCGCCAGCGCCTGATCGCCAAGGCTGAGCACCGCTTGCGGCGAATCGCCGTGAGCGAACGGCGCCAGGCCGATGGAGGCCACTGCCGCCACGTCGGTGGCACCGGTCGCGTGCAGGCTCGCCAGCGCGCCGTCGAGGTTCTGCGCCAGCTGCAGCGCTTCTTCGCGCACCAGCCCCGGCGCCAGCACGGCAAACTCACCGCCACGGATCCGGGTCACGAGGTTCTGGGTTTCCGGGTATTTGGCGCACTCGCGGGAAAGTTGCTCGCCGACAGCCTTGAGCAATTCATCGGTGCGCTGACCGCCCAGGCGCTGGTTGAGCCCGGCCAGATCCTTGACCCGCAACAGCAGCAGATAACCGGAACTGGCCTGCTCCGGATTGCTCACCCGGGCATTGAGTTGCATCTCGAAATAGCGTCGGTTGGCAAGCCCCGTGAGGTTGTCCTGATAGGACTCGGCGCGCAGTTTTTCACTGCGCTCGGCCTGCTCCTGGAATAGCGCCTTGAGCTTCTCCACCATCTGGTTCATCGCCAGCACCACGCGCCGCAGTTCTGGGGTGCGCGGCAGATCCGGCAGGCTGAGGAATTCGCGGCGGGCGATGGCGTGGGACTGTTTGACCATGTAATCCAGCGGCCGCAATTGCCGACGCAGCAGCAACGCACCAAGCACCGCACTCACCGCGCCGCAGACCAGCAGCCAGCCGAGGCTGCCCAGGGCGCTCTGCCAGAGTTTGGCGAGGGCGAACATCGGATGGCTGACCACCTCGACCCGCGCCGCCTGCTCCCAGCCGCGACTGACCAGCGCATCGCCGCCGGCCGGCTCCAGGCCGATCAGTTTGACGAACCAGTCCGGCACGTTGCTGACCGCCGGAATGCCGCTGCGCTCGACGATGGTCTGATCGGTTTTCAGATCGACCACACGGATGCTCGCGTAATAGCCGCTGTCGAAAATCGAACTGACCAGCAACTCGACCATCGCCGGGTCGTCGATGTTCGGGGTCAACGACAGCGCCAGCGCCGTGGCGGCGTCCTGGGCGTGGGAGCGCAACTGGTTGACGTACTGGGTGCGCGAGCTTTCCAGACTGACCATGAAGCTGCCGGTGAAGGCGACCACCAGGAACAGACAGATAGCGATCAACAGCTGTTTGAACAAAGACATCTGAGCGCGTGCTCCTAGTTAGTCGTCTCGACCGGGAAACCTTCGGCCTGCATTTTCTTCAACACATCCTGCCAGCGCGACAGGCGTTTGGTGTCACCGACCTTCTTGTTGCCCTTGGCCCCCGGCAGGTACAGACCTTCGGCATTGAAAGAGTAGACCGGCAGCAAATCGGTTCGCTCGGCGGCCGGTTTGATCGGGTCGATCAGGCTGTCGAGCACCAGCGGCATGGCGTCGGGGCTGGAATAGTAGGTCAAGACCATGTGCGCGCGATTCTGACGCAGGGCCTTGACGTAGGTGATGCGCAACTTGTCACTGGCGACGCCCAGATGACGCAGGCTGAAATACTTGGCGATGGCGTAGTCTTCGCAATCGCCGGCGCCCTTCCACAGGGCTTCGATCGGAGTTTCCCAATAATCGACCTCGTGCCACAGGTCGATGTCTTCGACGTAGCGCATCTGTTTGTTGAAAAACAGGTTCACCACTTTGAGTTTTTCCATCTCGCTGACCTGCTTCTGCGTGGCCAGCAGATTCTGCCAGGCATCGATCCGCTGCTGCCCGGCCCCCAGGGGCCCGTACAGCGCCGTGGCCTTGCGGCTGATCGCGGAAAAATCCCAATCGGCATGCAGGCCGCCCAGCATGACGCCGGCCAGCAGCAGTGCGCAGCCGAGCCAGCGCACAGTCCGAGGAATCGCGAATCGTACCGCCAATGCCAAGCATCCAGAGGGCAGGAAGAAAGCGTTTGATGGTGAAGGTTAGCCCAGCAAAAAACAATGGCACCCTGAGATCATCGGCGACGCGCTAAACTGCATGTATGACTGGTTTCCTCTACACGGTTTGACAACTTGTAGAGCAATCACTAGTGTCCTTTGGATCCAAATTCCGTAGTTAGACAGGGTGTGCAGTTGTGACCCAGAAGCCCAAGCCACTCCATAGCATCAAAGTCGACGGCCCGATCCCCGCGCACCTGGCGCGCTCGGTCATCGAAGAAACCCTGCGCGCTGCCATTCTCGACGGCCGCCTGCCCTGCGGCACCGCCGTGCGCCAGCAGGACCTGGCGGATCTGTTCGGTGTCAGTCGCATGCCGGTACGCGAAGCCTTGCGCCAACTGGAGGCTCAGGGCCTGTTGAGCGTGGTCGCCCACAAAGGCGCCGTGGTCGCGCCGCTGATCCAGGGCGACGCCACGGAAACCTACGAGCTGCGCATCCTGCTCGAGACCGAGGCGCTGCGCCAGTCGATCCCGCTGCTCACCGAATCCGATCATCAACGCGCGGCCGGCTACATCGAAGAACTCGAAACCGAGCATAACTACACCGAGATGGGCCGGCTCAACCGCCTGTTCCACATGGCGCTCTACTGCAAGGCCTCCAACGGCCGATTGCTGCGACTGGTGGAAGACGGACTGAATGAGGAGGAGCGCTTCCTGCGTTTCAACCTTGAGGCGATGGGCCTGGGCAAGCTGTCCCAGGACGATCACCGGGCGCTGTTGCAGGCGGTGAAAGAGCGTGACGTCGAGCACGCCTTGCATCTGCTCGAGCAACACCTCAACCGTGGCGTCGAGGTCATCACCCGCTACCTTGCCAGCACCAGCGGCCAGACGCGCAAAGCAAACCGCTGAAGCATCTGCCGGGCGACGCTCCAGCGCGCGTCCGGCGAATCACCCTCTTACAAATCCTCCCCCCGGCCCCGGTGAATTACCGTGGCACATCCGCGCCAGCGCTCTAACCTCCCTCTGCCCACGCAGCCCGGAACCTGCCGCAAGGAACACGCTCCGGCGATAGCCGCGGCGCCAATTTACGCGCACCCTTGGACGGCCAACCCCATAAAGAACGGGTGACGTACCGTCCCAACGGAGCAGTCCCCGCACCAAGAACCTACGGAAGGAGCCTTGTCACGGGAAAAGGAAGCAAGGCCGCCGTTCAGGCCAACTTCATCCCCGCAAATTCATTTCAATTAATCCATTAAAAGTTGCTTCGAGTGAGGCATTCACTCTTATTGCAAAATTTTGGCGAACAATCGCCGAAAGGAGCAACTACGCCCAAATAAAACTCAACTTAAAAGTTTTATCAGCTCTTCTCATACTTGCGAAACTGATAACTTGAAATAATTAAAAAATATACTTGTTAAGTTGTTTTGCGATGTATTAATTTTTCTTCGCCGAATTTGGATATGAATCCAGAAACCGGCACCACTGAGCAGTAGGCCTTTAAACACGGCGTTTCAAAATCGTGTTGCTGTTACCGGCCTTTCAAAAAAACCGTGAACTTTCATCGAACCGAATGAGGCTGTCGCTCGCCTGGACAAATATGTCCAACGCAGTTAGCCACTGTTTGAACACACCCTATATCCCAAGAAGCCAGAGGCTCGCCAACATGCCAACTAAAGAACAACTTTCATCGAAGAAAGCCGAACTCAGCGTTCACCCGATTTTTTCCGAAATCAACTCGCTGTCGGTGCTGCGCCGGTTCATGGAATCCCATGTGTTTGCCGTATGGGACTTCATGTCGCTGACCAAACGCCTGCAACAGGAACTGACCTGCACCCGCCTCCCGTGGCTGCCGCCGCGCGATCCCCACGCCGCGCGGTTGATCAATGAAATCGTGCTGGGCGAAGAGTCCGATGACCGGCTGTCGCACGGGCATTACAGTCACTTCGAACTGTATCTGGACGCCATGCGCGAAGTCGGCGCGGACACCACGGCGGTGGAGCGCTTCGTCGCGCTGCAACAGGAAGGCGTGAGCTACGACGTCGCGCTGCAAAGCGTCGACATCGATCCGGCCGTGGCGCAGTTCGTTCGCGACACCCTGCACACCGCGCTGCACGCGCCGGGGCATAGCGTCGCCGCAGCATTCCTGCACGGTCGCGAGAGCGTGATCCCGACCATGTTCCAACGCATGCTCGACGCCTGGGGCATCGGTGTCGAACAGGCGCCGACCTTCCGTTACTACCTGCAGCGACACATCGAGGTCGACTCCGAAGACCACGGCCCCGCTGCGGAAAACCTGCTGGAGCGGCTGGTCGATGGCGACCCGCAGCGTCAGGCCGAAGTCTATGCCAGCGCCGTCGCCGCCGTGGAAAGCCGCATCGCGTTGTGGGACGGCCTGCGTCTGAGCATGCGCGAAGCGCTGGTGGAGGTGGCCGAATGAACGCCGCCGATTACCAATCCTTCGCCGACGCCTGGGAGAACCGCGCGACCATCCGCACCCGACCGCGCCGTGTGCTGGAGGACGACGAACGTCTGATCTATCCGACCAGCCGCCAGCCGTTGGTACTCAGTGAAGTGTTCCTGCGCGAGTGCCCCGAACAGCGGGATTTCGCCCTGGTGCAGACGCTGTACAAATTCATCAACGACGTGGTGATTTTCGAGACCGAAATCGTCGACAAGACCGCCCGCAGCATCGCCAAGAACCGCTTCCCGGTGGCCTTCCCGTTCCCTTGCCGCTACGACGCGATGACCGTGGTGGTGGACGAGGATTACCACGCCCTGGTGGCGATGGATTTCATGCAGCAGACGATGGCCATGACCGGCATCGCGCCCATCGACTTGCCCCACGAGATCGAGCTGAGCCGGGCGATCCCGGCGGCGGTGGAACTGGCGCCTGAACCACTGCGCAGTGCCGTGGAACTGATCTGCGTGGCCATCGCCGAAAACACCGTGACCGGCGATGTCGCGGCGTTCGCCCGGGACGATACGGTCAAGGCGTCGATCAAGGGCCTGATGGCCGATCACCTGCTCGATGAGGGCCGCCACTCGAGTTTCTGGGCACGCATGGTGCGCATCTACTGGCACACCGCGAGCGACGCGGATCGCCAGTGCATCGCCGAGATTCTGCCGGTGTTCATCGGCCATTACCTGACCAACGACATCCAGAAGGCCTTCGACCTGCGCCTGATCGACGCCCTGCCGGTCAACGACGCCACGCGCCGCGCGCTCAAGGACGAGATGGCCGGGCTGGCCTTCCCGATCAATCGCCACCACCCGCTGGTGGGCAACATCGTGCGGTTTTTCCACAGCAGTTCGCTGCTCGACACGCCCTGCGTGCAGCACGCCCTGCGTGACTATCTGGTTTGATGAGGAGGCTGACATGAGACGTCTCGACATTCTGCTGATCGGCTGCAGCCAGGCCATGACCGACCTGGCGCAGGAACTGGAACAACACGGTCACTCACTCACGCGGCTGAGCGACACCGACGGGCGAGCCTCATTCGCCATGGACCTGACGATCGACGACGGCACCTGCGCGCCTGGGAATTTCGCCCCGACGCCGCACCTGTCACTGCGTCTGGGCATCGGCGCGACCGGCGCCGGCGGCTTGCCGACGCTGGACCTGCTGTGCCTGCACAACGGGACACTGCTGAGCCGCGTGCCGATGGCCGACGAGCCGTCCGGCAACGGTCAGTCCCTGCGCGTGCGGACGCTGGCGCAGGTGGTGGACGAAGTGGCGCTGCTGGTCAGCCGCTTCTCCCGCGACGCCGAGTATTTCCAGCACGCCACAAGTGCTCGCGCGCCGGATTTCGAGCAGGTGGAAAACCTGCGTTGGCTCGACAGCCTGGCCTACGTCCATCGCCTCAATGCCACGGCCCATCCGAAGCTGTTGCAACTGGCGCAGCGCCCGATGATCGAGCGCCTGCAACAGAGCCTGATCGAACATGCCGAACGGCCGGCGCTGCACATCGCCGAACAATCGATCAGCTACCGTCAGTTACACGCTCACAGTCGGGCGATCCAGCAACGCTTGCTGCCGCTGCTCGAACAGCATCCGCAACCGTGGGTGGTCGGCATCTGCCTGCCGAAAAGCAGCGCGCTGTTCGCCTCGATCCTGGCGATCCTCGGCAGCGGCGCGGTGTATCTGCCGCTGGAGCCGAGCCATCCGTTGCAGCGCCAGCAATACATTCTGGAAAACGCCGGGGCGTTGCTGCTGTTGCACGACGGCGAGCATCCGCTCAGCGCTTCGATGCCGGGGCTGGACGTCAACGCCATCGACAGCGCTGGCGCCGATCCGGCGCAGCCGCTGATGCGCCAACGGCCACAACACGATGCCCCGTGCATGGCGCTCTACACCTCGGGCACCACCGGGCATCCGAAAGGCGTGCTGCTCAGTCAGGCGAACCTGGCGCACTTCACCGCGTGGTACGCCGATTACGCGCAGCTCGACGCGCAGAGCCGGGTGCTGCAGTTTTCCTCGTTGAGTTTCGACTCATCGCTGATCGACATCTTCGCAACCCTGATCGAAGGCGCTGAACTGGTGGTGCCCGACGACAACCAGCGGCGCGATCCGCTGCAACTGGTGGCGCTGATTCGCCGCCGGCAATTGAGCCATGCGTTTCTGCCCCCGGCACTGCTGAGCATCCTGCCGCTGGAGCAACTGAGCAGCGTCGGCCAAGTGATGACCGGCGGCGACGTCTGCGAGCCGTTCGTGATCGAGCAACTGACGCGTCAGGGCAAACTGCACAACCTCTACGGCCCCACCGAAGCCACGGTGCTGATCACCGCCCGGCAACTGCGACCGGGCGACAGCAATCGCAGCCTCGGCGGCCCGATTGCCAACAGCCAGGTGCTGATCCTCGATGACGATCTGCAACCGGTGCCCGAGCAGACGGTCGGCGAATTGTTCATCGTCGGCCCCGGCGTTTGCCTGGGTTACGTGAACAATCCGCAACAGACCGCCGAGCGCTACCTGAACCTGGAACTGCCGGACGGCCAGCGTCTGCGCGCCTACCGCAGCGGCGACATGGCCAAGTGGGGCGAGCACGGCATCGAGCTGTGCGGGCGGCGCGACAATCAGGTGAAGATCCGGGGCTTCCGGGTCGAGCCGGAGGAAATCGAGCGCTGCCTGCGGGAAAGTCAGCTGTACCGTCAGGTGGCGGTGCTGATCGATTCGCAGCGGCGAATCCTGGCGTTCCTCGCCCAACCCCAGGAAGACCAGCCGGGGGCTGCGCGCGAAGCGTTGAAGGCGCACGCCCGGCAATTTCTACCGGACTACATGCAACCGGTGGCGTGGAGCGAATTGCCGAGCATGCCGTACGCCAGCAACGGCAAGGTCGACCGCAAGGCCTTGCTCGAGCTGCCGGTCAGCGTGCAGGACAGCGGCCCGAAATGCCTGCCGGCGAACGCCGACGAAGCCTTGCTGCTGGAGATCTGGGCGGAACTGCTGGAGCTGCCGGGCAGCGACATTTCCACCGACGAGAGTTTCTTCAATCTTGGCGGCCATTCCATTCTGCTGTCGCGCATGCTTCTGCGGCTGCGTGAAGAATTCGGGCGCAGCATCTCGATCAACCGCTTCATCGAACTGCCGACCATCGTCAAACTCGCCACCCTGGTGCGCGGCACCGACGACAGCGCCGTACTCAGCGCCCAGGCCATGGCTGACGCGGAGCGCGAGCTGGACATCGAGCCGCTGCCGATCAGCCGCATGGGCGATGTGCATAAGGTCATCGTCACCGGCGCCAACAGTTTTGTCGGCGTGCATATCGTCGAAGCACTGTTGGGCTGGGGCGCCAGCGAGGTGGCGTGCCTGGTGCGTGACGGCGGCGGGCAAACCGCTGCGCAACGCTTTGCCCAGGCCCTGCGCGAGAACCGTCTCGAACACCTGGACCTGAGTCGGGTGCGAGTCTACGCCGCAGACATCAGCCGACCGCAACTGGGACTGGCCGATGCCGATTATCAGCGGCTCGACCAGACATTCGGCGCGCTGGTGCATAACGCGGCCAACGTCAATCACGTCCTCGATTACGAGTCGCTGGCGGCGGACAACGTCGAGCCGATCTTCGAGCTGCTGCGCCTGTGCGAAGGCCGCAGCAAGAAGGTGTTCAATTTCGTCTCGACGCTGTCGGCTTCCAGCACCGTTGATGAGCAGGGCCGGGTGCTGGAACTGCCTGCCGCGCCGACGCCGCCGATCTACATCCGCAACGGCTACAACCTGTCGAAATGGGTGGGCGAGCGCATCCTCGAACGCGCCCGGGAACGCGGTGTGCGGGTCAACCTCTATCGTCCCGGCAACATCAGTTTCAACAGCCTCAGCGGCGTCTGCCAGCCGCACAAGAACCGTTTGATGCTGATGCTCAAGGGCTCGATCCAGCTCGGTCAGGTGCCGGCCTTCGCGCTGAATTTCGACCTGATGCCGGTGGACTTCCTCGCCCGCTTCATCGCCTTCCACGCCAGCCGTTATGCGCCGCAACGCGCGGTGTTCAACCTGCACAACCCCGAACCTCTGAGCTGGGACGCCTACGTCGCGTCGTTCCGCGACACCGGCAGCGAGTTCTCGCTGGTCAGCGTCGCCGACTGGCAACAGCAACTGGGTCGGGTCGATGCCGACAACGCGCTGTTCGGCGTACTCGGTTTCTACCTCAACGGCTTCGAGGAGGACATCGGCGACATCTCCCTGATCGGTCACGCCAACGCCCAGGCCGGCGTGCGGCAGATGGGCGCGCGCTACCCGGAAAAATCCCCGGCGCTGCTGCGCCGGGGCTGCGACTACCTGAAAGAAATCAACTTCATCTGAAAGCCATCAACCGCAAGAAAAGGAGCAACATCATGAGCAATCTGCAACCCGATACCCTGATCAGAAATCCCCACGGCTGCCACGTCGTGTCTTCGGTGGAAGTGCCGGTGGAAGCGGCGAAGGTCTGGGCGGTGGTCGGTGATTTCGGCGGTTTCCAGCAATTCATTCCGGCGCTGTCGCACATTGAAATGACCGGCGAAGGCGTGTCTTCGCTGCGCAAGAAGTTCTTCAAGGACGGCAACGTGGTGGTCGAGCAACTCAACTCCCGGGACGACCGAGGGCTGAGCATGACCTGGACCACGATCTACAACACCCTGGGCGTCGGCCATCTGTGGGCGGCGATGAATGTGGAGCCGCTGGGCGCGGAAAAATCCCGGGCGACCTGGACGATCATTGCCGAGCCGGCCTCGGGCGGCGCCGACGCGCTGCCGGGATTCAAGGATTTCGTGCAGGGGTTTGCCGATGATGCGATGGGCAATGTCTTGAAGCTATTTGTGTAAGGCAAAAAAAACCTGCTGCGGATCACTCCGCAGCAGGTTCGATTTTTTCAGCAACTGATCAGATCTTGAAGCTGTCCACCAACTGCTTCAACCGATTGGCCTGCTGCGACAGTGCATCGCAATCCTTCAACGTTTCGTTGAGGTTGGCCACGCTCTGCTGGTTCAGCAGGTTGATCTGGTTGACGTCGACGTTGAGGGTTTCCACCACGGCGGTCTGCTCTTCGGTCGCGGCCGCCACCGACTGGTTCATGCCGTCGATTTCGCCGATGCGCTGGGTCACGCTGACCAGCCGCAGACCGGCCTGATTCGCCACTTCAACGCTTTGCTCACTGGAGGCCTGGCTGGCGTTCATGGTGGTCACCGCTTCGCGCGAACCGACTTGCAGCGAGGTAATCATCTTGTGAATCTCTTCCGCCGACTCCTGGGTACGGTGGGCGAGGTTACGCACCTCGTCCGCCACCACCGCGAAGCCACGACCGGCCTCACCGGCACGGGCCGCTTCGATGGCCGCGTTGAGCGCCAGCAGGTTGGTTTGCTGGGAGATGCCTTTGATCACATCGAGAATGTGACCGATGTTGTCGGTGCTGGCATTCAGGGTTTCGATCTGGGTACACGACAGGCTGATCTTCTGCGACAACTCGGTCATGGCGAGGATCGTCTGCTCGACCACCTGACGCCCGTCATCGGCCTGCTCGCTGGCGCCGCTGGCGTGTTGCGAAGCATCGGCAGCATTGCGGGCGATTTCCTGAGTGGCCGCGCCCAACTGGTTGATTGCAGCAGCCACGCTGTTGGTGCGCGCACTTTGTTCGTCGGAACCGATGATCGAAGCGTTGGAGGACGTCATCACCCGTTGCGACAGGTCATGCACCTGGCGAGTGGCCGAGGACACTTCGCAGATCGAGGCGTGAATCCGCTCCACGAACTGGTTGAACGAGCTGCCGAGTTCGCCGAACTCATCCTTGCTTTCCACCACCAGGCGTCGGGTCAGATCGCCTTCGCCCTGGGCGATGTCCTGCATCGCACGGCCCATGGTGGTCAGCGGGCGCATCAACACGTTGATCAACAGGCTCAGCAGCACCGCAATCGCCGCTACCGCGACGAACATGGCGATCAGCGCCGACGTGCGGAATTGGCCGAGCGCAGCGTAGGCCTTGTCGCGGTCGATCGACAGACCAATGTACCACTCGGCATTTGGCAGACCGCTGACCGGGGTGAACGACAGGATGCGTTCCTGGCCGTTGAGCACCACGTTCTGGTTACCTTTCTCGATGCGCACGCTGGCGTTCGGGTAGATGTCCTTCAGGTTTTTCATCACCTGGTCCTTGTCCGGGCTGACGATCACCTGACCGTCGCCGCTGACCAGGAACGCATGGCCGATGCCGCCGAAGTCCACCGAGTTGATGATCTTCACCAGGGTTTCCAGACTCAGGTCACCGCCGACCACGCCCAGCAATTCGCCATTGCTTTTCACCGGCAGGGCGATGGTCACCACCAGCCCACCGACCGCCGCCATGTAAGGCGGGGTCAGCATGGTCTTGTCGGCGGCCACCGCCTGCTTGTACCAGGGACGCTGACGCGGATCGTAACCATCCGGCATCTTCGCGTCGGGGCGCTGGGTAAACACGCCGTTGGCCTGGCCGACGTAGGTGAACTGGAAGTTCGAGGTCAAGGCCGGCTGATCGACCAGGCCAGGCAGATCGGCGTTCTTGCCTTGGTGGGCGACGTTCTGGGCGAGGTTTTCCAGCACCAGAATTCGTCCGCTCATCCAGTTCTGCACGCTGCTGGCGGTCAGATCACCGGCCTGCTGCACGGAGGACTGCAGGTTCTGGCGAATGGTGTTTCGCTGCAGATAGTCGTTGTAGAGCGTAAACAACGCGAACGCCAGGACCACGACGCCCGAGGCGGCCAACAGGATTTTATGGCTGAACTTGAGATTCATTTCATGGGACTTCTTATGCCAAAAGTGGGGATGCGTTCCGGATGCAACATTCCATGTACAGCGCAGGCAGCGTTCTTCTGGCTGCTCTACTTTGGTGCACGCATGTCTCACCAGTCTGTCGGCACACTTCGGATAAATCTTAGGGTCATGTACGAAATGGACGGCATTTCTGCCAGATTCCCGCCGAACGGCGTACTAGAGCGGCCGCTGTCGGATTTTTTGTGACAGTCGCTGGAGCGGCGGTTGCAAAATCTGTAACTCCTGATGACAATGCGACTAATTATCATTTGTGACGTCCGGGCTGTCGCGTTCATGTCCTCATCTGAGTTGGCTGTACAGGCGCTTTACAGTAGTCATCACGGCTGGCTCAACGGGTGGCTGCGCGCACGGCTGGGCAACGCGGCCGATGCGGCGGATCTGGCCCAGGACACGTTCCTGCGTCTGCTGCAACGCACCGAACGCCTGGAACTCAAGGCACCCCGGGCCTTCCTGCGCACCATCGCGCGCGGTCTGGTCATCGACCATTGGCGCCGCGAAGAAATCGAACGCGCCTATCTGGAAACCATCGCCCATCTGCCGGAAGCCGAAACCCCGAGTGCCGAGGCCCGTGCCCTGGTGATCGAGCTGCTGGAAAGCATCGCCCGAATGCTTGAAGGACTTAAGCCGAAAGTGCGTCAGGCGTTTCTCCTGGCGCAGTGCGAAGGTTTGACCCACAAACAGATAGCCGAGCAGATGGGCCTGTCCCTGCGCTCAGTGGAGCGTTACGTCGCCGATGCGTTGTATCACTGTTATGTGCTGAGGTATGCCGCCTGATGCCTGTGGATAACCTCTCGCTCGGGCGCCGCGCCGAGCCGCAGCCACAAGTGGTCAAACAGGCCATCCACTGGCTGTTGCGCCTGCGCAACAATCACGGCAATCCGCGCCTCAATCACCAGTGCGAACAATGGCGGGCCGAACACCATGAGCACGAACTGGCCTGGCAGCGAGTACAGACACTGCAAGCCGAATTGAGCCACAACCTGCGATCCGTCCCCGGCGCGCAGGTGGCATTCAATACGCTGGAGAACAGCGCGCAAGGTCTGGGTCGACGTCAGGCGCTGAAGCTGTTGTCCGGTGCCTTGCTGGTGGGTTCCGCTGCCTGGCTCGCCAGGGACACGGCCGCCTGGCAGCAATGGAGCGCCGACTACGCCACCGCCACCGGCGAGCGCCGCGCGTTCCAGTTGCCGGACGGCACGCGCCTGGAACTCAACACCGCGAGTGCCGTGGACCTGGACTACACGGCACAGCAGCGCCTGATCCGATTGAATCGTGGCGAAATCATCGTCACCTGCGGGGGTGCCGACGAAGGCGCGCCGTTCGAGCGGCCACTGCGGGTGCAGGACCGTCACGGCACCTATGAGCCATTCAACGCACGGTTCATCCTGCGCCAGGAAGGTGATTGCACGCGCCTGAGCGTCACCGGCGGACGCGTCGCCATTCATTCGTCACGCAGCGCCTCCATCGACGTGCTGGCCGGGCAGAGCTATCTGGTCGACCGTCATCAAGCGCGCCCGGCGCCGCCACTGGATATGGAGGCGGGCGCGTGGATCGACGGATTGATCGTCACCCGCAACATGCGTCTCGCCGATTTCCTCAACGAAGTCGCCCGCTACCGCCATGGCCTGCTGAACTGCGCATCGCAAGTCGCGGATCTGCGCCTTTCCGGGGTGTTCCGTCTCGAAGACACCGACAAGCTGCTGGCGATCCTGCCGCAAACCCTGCCGGTGCAAGTGCGCTACCGCACCCGCTGGTGGGTGACGCTGGAGCGCGCGGTCTGAATTTATTTTGGCGGGTTTTCACGGCAAGTCCGGCTTAGTCAGTAAGCACTTTCACTCAGCCTTCGCGACTTCCTACGGAAACCTACAATGACTGCGCGCGTTACCTGTAAGAACCCTCTGAATTTCACCGTCGAATCGGGCCTGTTGCGACAGGCCGTGCGAGCGGCGCTGTTGTCCACTGCGCTGGGCGTCGGTGTGATGCCTGCAATCAGCATGGCCGCCGACGCGAATCAGGTCAGCAGCCAGCGCTACAGCGTCGCGGCAGGCCCGCTGGGCGACGCACTCAATCAGTTCGCACGGCAGGCGGGCATCACCTTGTCGATGACCCCGCAACAGACCCAGGGCCGGCAATCCGCCGGGGTTCAGGGTGAATATTCGACCGATCAGGCGTTGAGCCATCTGCTCGCAGGTTCGGGCCTCGAAGCCGTCAGCCAGGACGGCAGCAGCTACGTACTTCGCACCGTCGCAGACAGCGAAGCACTCGCCCTGCCGACCACCGACATCAAAGGCTTCGCCCTCGGCAACGCGCTGGGCAGCATGGAAGGCTACAACGCCACGCACAGCCAGATCGCCACCAAAACCAGTACCGCGCTGCTGGAAACCTCACAAAGCGTGTCCGTGGTCACTCGCGAGCAGATGGATGACCAGGGCTCGCAAACCGTGTCACAAACCATGCGCTACACCCCGGGCGTGCTGACCAACCCTTACGGCGCCACTCACCGCTACGACTACGTGGCCATGCGCGGCTTCAACGACGGCTCCGTGGACAACATCTACCTCGACGGCCTGAAGTCCATGGGCGACAGCGGCACCTACAGCACCATGCAGGTCGATCCGTATTTCCTCGAGCGCGTCGATATTCTGAAAGGCCCGTCATCGGTGCTCTACGGTCGCAGTTCGCCGGGCGGTCTGGTGGCGCTGACCAGCAAGAAGCCGCTTTACGAGGCTTACCATCAGGTCCAGGCGACGGTCGGGACCCAAGGGCAGCGCGGGGTCGGTTTTGACTTCAGCGGCCCGGTCGATGACGACAAGCGCATTGCCTATCGTCTGATCGGTTTGACGGATCAGTCCGACACGCAGTTCGACCACAACAAGGAAAAGCGCTTCGCCCTCGCGCCGACCGTCAGCATAGATTTCAGCGAAGACACGTCGCTGACCCTGCAGGCGTACCTGCAACACGACCCGGAGGGTGGCTACCACGGCGGCGTCCCGGCCGACGGCACGATTCACCAGCGCAACGGCAACCGGATATCGCCGCACTTCTTCGAGGGCGAACCGGGGATCGATGGTTACTCCCGCGACCAGCAATCGTTCGGCTATCAGTTCGAGCATCGCTTCAACGACGTGTTTACCGCCCGGCAGAATTTCCGTTACCTCGACTCCAAAGTGAACATGGATCAGGTCTATGCCTACGGCTGGACATCACCGACCAGCAACGAGCTGAACCGCTACTACACCGGCGGTGACGAGCGTCTGCATGCGTTTATCGTCGACAACATGCTGCAGGCCGAATTCTTCACCGGGGCCACCAAGCACACGGTCCTGATGGGCGCCGATTATCAACGGCGCAAAACCGTGGTCGACTGGACCAGCGGAGGGCTGGAGCCGATCAACGCGTTTAATCCTGTTTACGGCAATTCGACAATCACCCCGTACGGTGAAACCAGCTACCTGCGCCGCCTGGAACAGACCGGCGTCTACCTGCAAGACCTGATCGAGATGGACAAATGGCGCTTCTCCCTCGGCCTGCGTCAGGACTGGGTCGAGACGTCGGACGAAAACCGCATTGCCGAAGCCGGGCGCCCGGTCGGCACCGAGATCAATGACAGACGCACCAAGCTGACCGGTCGCGTCGGCGCGCTGTATCTGTTCGATAACGGCCTGGCGCCGTACCTCAGCTACTCCGAGTCGTTCAATCCGAACTCCTATGCCGACAGCGCCGGCAATCCCCTGGCGCCTACCGACGGTACGCAGTGGGAAGCGGGCCTGAAATATCAGCCGCCGGGCACCGACAATCTGTTTACCGCATCGCTGTTCCGCATCGATCAGGAGAACCTGGCGACCAAGTTACCGCAGGAAAACTTCTACCGGGCTGTAGGCGCTGTTCGCTCCCAAGGTCTGGAACTGGAAGCACACCTGCAGCTCACCGACCACCTGAAAGTCCTCGGCAGCTACACCTTCACCGACATCGAGTACTCGAAGTCGATGGTCAGCACGTTGAGCACACCCACCAATGTGATCGAGAACAAGGGTAATTCGCCGACCCAGGCGCCGCGACACATGGCGTCGCTGTGGGCGGACTACAAGTTCGACAGCGCCGCGCTCGATGGCCTGCGTCTGGGCGGCGGCGTGCGGTATGTCGGCTATAGCTGGGCCGATGCGGAAAACACCCTGAAGGTGCCGTCTTACACGTTGTTCGACGCGTCGATCGGCTATGACCTGGGCAAGGTCGGCTTGAAGGGCGTCGACGTACGTCTGAACGCGAACAATCTGACCAACGAATCCTACGTGGCTTCCTGTGCCAGCCTGAACTTCTGCTACATGGGCGAAGAGCGCAACGTCACCGCGACGGTCAGCTACCAGTTCTAAGCCTTTTGTCCTGTGCAAAAAAAGCCAGCCCCTGATGTTCAGGGGCTGGCTTTATCGTATCTGTGGGGAAGTTTTCATGCGTGCATTTCTGGTTTTACTGCATCGCTACATTGGCTTGGCGACAGCGGTTTTTTTACTGTTGGCCGGGATCACCGGCAGCATTCTGGCGTTCAACCATGAGCTGGATGAGTGGCTCAATCCGGAGTTTTATCAGGCCTCCGCTCAGGGGCTGCGGTTGCCTGCAGGGGATCTGGTCGACACGGTGCAGGCTGCGCATCCGAAGCTGCAAGTCTGGTACATGGAATATCCCGCTGAAGCGGGTCATACCGCATTGCTGGCGACGGTGCCCCGGACTGATCCGGCGACAGGCAAGCCTTACGCCGAGCGCAATCAAGTGTTTTATCTCGATCCCGTAAGCGGCGAGCAGAAAGGTGAACGTTACTGGGGTGAGTGCTGCTTTCAACGGCAGAACTTCGTTCCGTTCATTCTCGAGTTTCATTACAACCTGACACTGCCCGGGAATTGGGGATTATTGTTGATGGGGCTGGTGGCGATCGCTTGGGTAATCGATTGCTTCATCGCGTTGTGGCTGACCCTACCGAGAGGTAGACCGTTCTGGAAGAAATGGTCGATGGCCTGGAAGGTCAAGGGCGGACATACCTATCGACTCAACTTCGACCTGCATCGAGCGGGAGGTTTATGGCTGTGGTTGTTGCTGCTGCCAATCGCCATCAGCAGCGTGGCGATGAACCTGCCGAGTCAGGTATTCAAGCCAGTGGTGTCCCTGTTTTCACCGATTGAACCCAGCGTTTATGAGGCCCGGGGGCGAATGCCAGCCGAAGATCTGGGCGTCACTCAATTGAGTTATCAACAGGCGTATGAAAGAGCAGAACAAGAGGGGAAAAGGTTAGGGCTGACCGCCGCAATCGGCGAGTTGTATTACAGCTTTGAGTACAACTTCTACGGTGCCGGATTTGGACAACACGACACTGAAGCTCACGGCAAATCCTGGTTGTTCTTCCACGGCACCGACGGGCGATTATTAGGACAGGAAATCGCAGGAGAGGGGACGCTGGGAGAGCAGTTCTATCGGTTGCAGTTGCCGATACATGGTGGGCGAATCATTGGTTTCACCGGGCAAGTGATGATCGCGGTGCTGGGTGTTCTGATTGCAGGGTTGTCGGGAACTGGCGTCTACATCTGGTGGCGCAAATGGCAGGCTCGTCGAAGCAGCAAGGCACGTAAAGCAGTTTGAATTCGTCAGGCCCTGAAACGACAAAACCCCAATTGCTTTCGCAATTGGGGTTTCGGAATTTAATCTTGA
>NZ_JAHTKI010000040.1 GCF_019145475.1 Pseudomonas botevensis | reverse complement strand
CCCCGGATGAATCCCGCAACGAAGGAACCCCGAGCCCCAGCGAGGGGCCGTACGCCGGGGCAAAGCCTTTTGGGTTACCTTTTTGGCGTCTGAAAAAGGTGACTCGCCGTAAGGGCGAAACCGCCACCCGCAACACCCCAAAAAACGGATATTCACCCAAACCAACCAAGAACCTGGTCGGCCCAGAGGCCGCCAGGCTCACTCAGCCTCAGCCCCCGGATCCACCTTGTTCTGAGTCAAATACCGATTCAACACATCATCCTGCCCAGGCGTCGAAGTATCCCCCGCCACCTGCCACAAATGCCGCTCGATCCCCTGCGCCACCATGTGTCCCACCGCCGCCTCGATCGCCGACAACACACACAACTGCGCCGGCTCGTTGGTCGTATACCCGACCTCAGCCTCCAGCAACTTCTTGAACTCGATGAACTTGAAAATCCCGGCACTGCGCGCCACCGAGTAAATCGTCTTGCTGGTCATCACATTCGCCAGCACCTGCCCGCTGCGCACATCCACCGCACGCAGGTTGACGGTCACCTGATCGACCCGATACTCGCGCTGCAAATCGATTCCCAGATACCGCGCCCCTTCCCCACCGCTGCGCACGTTGGTGTCGTAGGCGATGATCCCGCCCTCGAGCATCATGTTCGCCGCCTGCAACGGCGGCAGCTCGCCCTGGATGTTCACCGGGGTATTGGGTTTTTTCTGCGACGCCCGAATGATCTTGCGCTCGGTCAACAGGTTCTGCAGCCCTTCCCGTTCGAGCACCACGAACCAGCCGCTGGCCTGCATCGCGTCCATCAACATCGACGCCGCGCCCTGGGTGACGCTGGTGGAAAACGAACTCGCCGGAGTCGGCTTGTACTGCCCGGTCTGGTCACGGAAGCCGTACACCACCGCCATCAAACGACCCTTGGGCCGAGGCATGTTGAGCAAGTCGTAGTAGGTCGAAGCCCTGGGGGTCAGGGTCGGGGTCGCGATGTCCTGCTCGGCCGGCATCGGCTCGCGCAGACCGCACCCTTGTAATGTCGCCAACAGCAGCCCTAGCACTATTATTTTTTTCATGTCCGTCACTCCCCGGAACCGTCATCCCGTCATGGGTTGAGGCCGTTCACCTGAATTTCCGAAACTTCACCGCTCGCTCGGTCGGTCACTTGAATGCTCAGTGCCCCGGAGTCGTCGATGACGTTGACGATGAATGAATCGGTGGACAGGCTCCCCGTGTTGCCGGTGGAGATGTTGTCCAGCAACTGCCCCAGCAGTCGCGATTGCAATTGGCTGGTGAAACGCTCCAGCGCCGAGGTGCCGGCCACCGTGGTGCGCTTCTTCAGATCCGGGTCGTCGTAGTCGTTTTGCGCCTGGGCGTTGTTGAGCAGCCAGGTGCCGTTGAGCGGGTTGCCGCCGAACGACGGGTTGACCGGCGTGTAGACCAGTTCGGTGGCCTGGACGGCGGCAGAACCGGCAAGGCCGAGCAACAATCCCGAGATCCAGAATCCGCTGCGCCGTGAGAACGTTATTGTGTTCATAGTTCGTCCTTCTCAAGGTCGGTGGTGTCCTGCAACAGGGCTTCCAGCTTGCGCCGGACGACCTCCAGTCGAACCGAGTCGGCGGCCTCGTAGGCCTCGTCCTTCAGTTCCACGGTGTTCGGCGGCAGGAAGCGTCGATACACCAGGCGTTGCTGATATTCCACGGTCACCAGGCTTCCCCAGCGCGCGTCGGGGCGCTCGCGCACCACCAGGTTGAAGTCCATCGGGCTGGTGTCGCGCAGGCGCTCGCTGAACGAGTAGTAAAAGTCGTGGCCGATGTGCGAGATCGTGTCGTCGACGATGAAGCCCATCATTTCGTCTTCCTCGCCGGCCTGGGCGCAGCACGCCACCACCGTGAGGATCAACGCCCACCACCCCTGGCGGCTCATGGCTGCAACGCCTGTGGCAGGGCCGACTGGCCTTTGGCCGGGCCGTTGGTGCCATCGAGGAAGGCCTTCTCGGCGACGAACTGCCAGTCCGAATAACGCTGCATGCCTTCGAAATCCGACCACTGCGCCGGGAAGTCCGCCTGCTTCAACGGCAGCTCGGTCGAGGCACTGTTGAGCCCGGTGATGCGTCCGTCGAAGCCCCGTTGCAGCGACCACTCACCGCCACCGATGGGGTCCGGGTAGAGCTGGCGCAAGTGGTGCCGAGGCTCCGGGAAACGCTGGTCTTCGAGCAGGTCGGCAAGCTCTTTCGGGTACTGCGCCAGCCCCGGCGAACTGCGGTAGTAGCTGCGCAAGGCCTGGGCATACTGGCTGCCGACCCAGAGCAATTGCTTTTCCCGATCACGGCGCGACACGGTCGACCACAACTCGCCGGCACTGGCCAGGCCCATGCCCATGATCACGATCAGGAACAGCACGCCCAGGTAGGTGAAGCCGCCCTGCTGCGCGGGCTTACCACTCGGAATACTGGCTGCCATCACGCGCCCTCCCGGTAGCTCCGCTCTTGATATCGGCCACGCCGCCCGCCACGCCGTCCGGCGGCGCGATCAGCACCCATTGGTCGTTGCGCTCGGTGATCGGGTCCAGGGGCGCGTTGCGCAGGTAACGCTGTTCGACCAGTTGCTCGATGGAGTCCGGGTAGCGCCCGGTGTCGCCGTAGAAGTGATCCAGCGCCTCGCGCATCGCCGACAGGCTCTGGTGCAGCGTGGTCTCTTTCGAGGTTTCCAGGCTGTTGAAGTAGCGCGGCAGTGCGATGGTCATCAGGGTCGCGATGATCGCCATCACCACCATCAGTTCCAGCAAGGTAAAACCCTTTTCCCGGCGCATGAGATTCACCACTCGCGGTAAGCGATGCCGTTGAGGCCCTTGCCCCGGGCGTGGGAGTAGACGTCGAACACGTCCTCGCCATCGCGCGGGTTCTGAGCGGAACTGTTGTAGGCCCGCAGGCCCCAACCGCCGTTGTCGTCACGTTTGGCCGGCACCAGCGGGTCCCGGGGGATGCGGCGCAGGAAGTAGAACTTGGCACCCTTGGCGCTGCGCACGTCGCGCACGCCTTCGACCAGCACTTTGAGGTTCGGCGGGTAGCCGCTGCTGTTCAGCGACTTCTCGATGTAACCGGCGTCAAAGGCCCGTTTGTAGGCATCAATGCCATCGCGGATCTGATACAGCGCGGTGCGCAGCTCCTGCTCCTTGCCACGCCGTACGAGGGTCTCGGTCAGGGGCGCGGCCATGCTCGCCAGCAGACCGATCAAGGCCAGCGTCACCACGACTTCGATCAGGGTGAAACCGCGTTGGGCGTTCATGATCAAGGCTTCTCGACAGTGACGCGGGTGGTGGCCACGGCAGCCTCGCCGATGGCTTTTGGCTGCGCCGATGGCGCCGGCATCGAGTAAGTCTGCGAGCGATCCGGTGCCTGGATGTGCATGCTGGTTTCGGTGCCGGTGGGGAATTCCATGTCCGACGGGCTCTGATACGGCAGGTTGCGCACGATCCGGGGGGTGATCGACAGCACCAGTTCCGACTTGCCGACGGTGTCCTTGTTGCTACCGAACAACCGGCCCAGACCAGGAATGTCACCCAGGCCCGGAATCTTGTTGCCGGTGGCGCCGTGGTCGTTACGCACCAGACCGGCAAGGATCTGGGTTTCGCCGTCATGCAGGCGCAGCGAAGTCTGCGCGTTACGGGTGTCAACCTGCACCGGGATCGTGCCCTGGCGGGTCGGTTCCAGCGGCGTGGCGTTACTCACTTCGAGGGCAATCTTGATCGCCACTTCGTTGTTCAGGTGGACGGTCGGTTGCACTTCGAGCTTCAGACCGACGTCCAGGTACGTCACGCTTTCGGTGATCACCGGGCCTTGAGTCGACGGCACCGAGGTGGCGCTGATGATTGGCACGCGCTGACCGATGTGGATACGCGCCTGCTCGCGGTTGCTCACGCGGATCACCGGGCTGGCCAGGGTGTTGATGTCGTTGTCCTGGGCATTGATCTTGGCTTGCGGCGACGGCGAGATGGAGATCCGGCTGGAGTTGATGCCCTTGAGCTGATCGAGAATGGTCACCGCCGAACCGTCGCTGTTGACCACGCCGAAGGTGTTTGGCCATTGCAGACCGAGGTCGAGAATCCGTTGGGTGGCGACTTCCATCACCTCCACTTCCAGCACCACTTCCGGGTTGGACTGATCCTGCGATTGCAGGAGCTTCTCGGCCATGCGCACCGCGTCTTCGGTGTCGCGCATGGTCAGGGTGTTGAGGCGTTCATCGACGAACACATCGCGGGTCTTGAGCATGGTCTTGACCATGTTCAGCGCGGTGTTGGCGTCGATGCTGGTCAGGTAGAAGGTGCGCATCACCAGTTCCTGATAGTCCTTCAGCTTCTGCGGCGAGTCCGGGAAGATCAGCAAGGTGTTTTCGTTCACCACTTTCTGGTGCAACTGGTTCTGTTGCAGCAGCAGTTGCACAGCGTCTTCGATGCGCACGTCACGCACGAAGATCGTGGCTTTCATGTCCGGACGCAGGTCCTTGTCGAAGATGAAATTCAGACCGGCGACCTGGGACAACACCTCGAAAATGGTCTTGAGGTTGGCGTCGCGAAACTCCAGGGTTACCGGCCGGTCGAGCTTGGTGCGCAATTGCGGGTACTGGACCACGTTGCGGCTCTGCACCAGACGAATATTGCCTTGCAGCTCCAGCGCGCCTTCGTTGGTCGGGTCGAGTTCGAGGATCTGTTTCACTTGGCGGTCAGCGCCGTAGATGTCCCCCCGACGCAGGTCGCCACGGGCCAGTTCGAGTTTCTCGTCCATGCTGCGAAGGTAGTCGAGCTGGCGCAGGGCATCCTGGGCACGACGGTTGTTCGGTTCGATGGTCAGCACCCGGTTGTAGGCGGTGCGGGCCGAAGCGAAGTCACGCCGCGAGCGGTCGGTGTCACCCGAGGTCAGCAGCGCGGTGATCGCCTTGGCCCGGCCGCTGTTGAGCAACAGATGCAGCTCGGTGTCCCGGGGATTTTCCCGCAAGCCTTCCTGGATCCGCGCCAGCCCCGCCTCGTACTGACCCTGTTCGATCAGGTCGGAAGCTTCCTTGTTGGCGACCTGTGCGGAGCTGCACGCGGCCAGCCCGGCACACAGGCCCAGGCTCAACAGCAAACGGGATCTGTTCATTGCGTACTCCCCACAGACAAGGTCTGCGACAAATGCAGAGGCAGATAGACCAGGCTCAATTCCAGATCGGAGATGCCGGTGATCTTCCAGGTGTCATCGATGACATCGCCGTTGCGCACGACGTAGATTTTTTCGCCGTCCTGCAAAAACACTTGCAGGTCACTGCGGTCATGCAGGCGGCCGACGAATTGAAACGGCACCGGTGGCAGGCTCGGGGCTTGCACCACCGCTGTCGGGTTGACGGGTTGCTCGGTGACCGTCGCCAGGGTCGGCGCGACCTTCCAGGATTTGGCCGCAAACAGATCGCCGGCCGGGCTCAGGTCCTTCAGCGGCGCGGTGCCGGTCTTGGCGGTGCTGGCCGGCAGGGCACCCTTGCCGGTGGTTTTGGCCGGAGTCGCCACGGCGACTTCGCTGGAATCAGCGTCGTCGCTCGGCGAGAAATACTCAGGCAACCAGGCCAACGCCGCCGCCACGCCGAAGAACGCCACCCAACCGGTTATGCGCTTGGTATCCATCACGACCTCGACAGATAAAGGGTCATACGGATCCGGCCGGTCAGGTCGGTGTCGGCAATTTTCTTGCGTTGCAGCTCAAGGTCTTCCACCACCACCGCCGGCAACTGGCCGAGCAAGGCATGGAGGAAACGGCGCAGTTGCGGGTAGCTGCCGCGCACGGGGAGCAGGATCTGGTAGCGCGCCAAGTGGGTTTTCGGATCGACGCCGAGTGCGTACTCGCCACGGGCCAGGGTGATGTGCTCCTGGGCCGCGAGCGCGTAGATGCGGTCGATGGCGACCGTGGCCTGGGGCTGCGCCGGCAGTTTGTTGCGGAAATCGTCGAGCTGACGTTGCGGCACCACCGGCGGCGCAATGCTGCCGTCCTCGACCTTGGCCAGGTACTCGGTAGCTTCCTCGGTCTGCTGATTCAAGTGCTGCAGCGCCTGCCAGCCCGGCAGCAGTCCGCCGAGCATCCAGAACAACGCAACGATCACCAACGCCAGCCCGGCCAGGCCCGGAACACCGAGGCCTTGCAGGTATTCGTGGACGATCAGTCTAGGGATTCGCATCGCCAATCTCCCAAGTCGCCGACAGGTTGAATTGCACCGGTTGCTCCGGCGATTTGACGACGATTTCGTGGCTCAGCAGCGACACGTCGGACAACTCGTCGCTGGCTTCCAGACGCTTATGGAAGTCCAGCATCGCTTGCAGATCCCGCGCTTCAGCGCTGATCCGCACCTGGCCCTTGCGGGCATCCGGGGTCAGGGTGAGCAGCGCGATGTCATCGCGCGGCATCGCTTCGAGCATGGCGAACAGGCGTTCCCAGGGGCGGCGCAGTTGCTGCGAGACTTTGCGCATCTCGGCCAGGTTCTGTACCTGTTCGCGGGTTTCGGCGGGACTGAGGCTGGTCTTCACGCCGCTGTCGCCGGTGAGCTGGCGCTGGGTGTGCTGCAAGTGCCCTTGCTGCTGTTCGGCCTGCTCGCCGAGGTGTTGCTGCACGCCGAAGCACACCAGCGCGAGGATCACGCCGGCGCCCAGCAGGCTCCAGCCCAAGGGGCCGGAACGCGGACGTGGCTGGAAGTCGAGATTGAGCGCGCGCATGTCAGGCCACCGCCCGGGACATGACGTACAAGCCGTCACGCACGGTCATCGAGTCGTCTTCGAGGGTGCGCAGATGCACCCCCGCAATCTCCGGCAGCGCATCGAGCCGCGCCGGGGCATGCAGATAAACGTTGAAGGCGCGTTCGCTGGCGGACGCCTGCAACTGCCGTTCACGCCCGATCAGTGCGCTCAGCGTCGCATCGCTGTCGTTGCCGCCCACCGAACGCACCGCCGCCCAGCGCCCTTCCCGCGCCAGCAGCAACACGCTGCGTTGCGGTTCGGCGACCACGAACAGAAAGTCGCCGGCCTCAAGGCTGTGGTCGAAGCGGTTGAACGCGGTCATCAGGTACGGCTGCACCGAACGCAGGCGCAAACCGCGACCGCTGACCAGGCTGCGCAGGCGCTCCAGCAGGTCTTGCGGCAAGGCACTGGCGACGCGGTCGTAGCCGGCGGGCTCGGCGGACAGCACCAGGCTCCACGGCTGGGTCGGCGCGCCGAACAGGTCTTCGAAGCACAGTTGGGCGAAGCCGCGCAGTTCGTCGGGGCTGCTGATCTGCTCGCTCCACGGCACCAGGCAGAAACGGCTGAAGTGGCCGGAGATCACCACGCTCAGCTCGGCACCGGCGCGGGCATGTTCACCGAGCAACCGGTCGAGGGTGTCCAGCGCCACCGCGTAGCTCTGGAAGCCTTCGTCGATGTAGCCGACGCTGCCCAGCCACAGGGTTTCGCTGCCCCGCCGCTGCCCCAGGCCGACACCGCTGGCGCCGAGCACGGCGATAAAACGCTCACGCGATAAAAGTGACACGATTGATCTCCTCCAGCGTGGTCCGACCGTGCTCCACCAGCTCCAGCGCCGATTCGCGCAGCAGGCGCAAACCACGGGCACAGGCCAGGGTCTTGATCTGGGTGATGGGTTGGCGCTCGACGATCATTTGCCGCAGTTCGTCGTCCAGGTGCAGCAGCTCGGCAATCGCCGTGCGCCCGCGATAGCCGCTGCCCCGGCAATGACCGCAGCCCTTGCCATGAACAAAGTGGTAATGGCCGACCTTGTGCGGGTCGAGGCCGGAGGCGCGCAGTTCTTCTTCGCTCGGGGTGATCGGCGCGCTGCAACTGCTGCACACCAGACGGATCAGGCGCTGGGCAAGAATCGCGTTGAGCGCAGAGACCAGGCTGTAGGGATCGATTTCCATCTGGGTGAAGCGGCCGATCACGTCGAACACGTTGTTGGCGTGGATGGTGGTGAAGACGAGGTGCCCGGTGAGCGCCGATTGCACGGCGATCTGCGCGGTGTCCGGGTCACGGATCTCGCCGACCATGATCTTGTCCGGGTCGTGGCGCAGGATCGAACGCAGGCCACGGGCGAAGGTCAGGCCTTTTTTCTCGTTGACCGGAATCTGCAGCACGCCGGGCAACTGATACTCCACCGGGTCTTCGATGGTGATGATCTTGTCCACGCCATGGTTGATCTCGGTGATCATCGCGTACAGCGTGGTGGTCTTGCCGCTGCCGGTGGGGCCGGTCACCAGCACCATGCCGTAGGGTTCGGCGGCCAGGCGGCGCAGTTGGCGCAGGGTTTCGTCTTCAAAGCCCAGCGCTTGCAGTTGCACGCCGCAGACCTTGTCGGCCAGGTCCTGTTTGTCCAGCACCCGCAGCACCGCGTCTTCGCCAAAGATGCTCGGCATGATCGACACCCGGAAGTCGATCTGCCGACCGCTGATGCCGATCTTGAAACGCCCGTCCTGGGGCACGCGTTTTTCGCCGATGTCCAGTTCGGCCATGACCTTGACCCGCGAGATCACCTGTTCGGCGAACTCGCTGCCCTGGATCTTGCTGATGTTGTTCAGCACGCCGTCGATCCGGTACTTGATCACCAGGCCGCTGCCGGTGGTGCCCAGGTGGATGTCGCTGGCGTGCATTTTCAGCGCGTCGTAGAGGGTCGAGTTGACCAGTTTGACCACGGTGCTGGCGTCTTCGCTGATGCTGGTCAGCGACAGGCTTTGCAGGGTGTCGGTTTCGCCGCCGGCATCGGCCTGGGCGTTGAGCGATTCGACCGCGTGGAAGCTTTCTTCATGACGCGCCAGGTAGGCCTTGAGGTCGTCGGCGTGTACCAGATACAGCGGCGCGCCGTGCAGGCATTCGTCGATCCAGGCCAGGCGCGCGGTGTCGAAGGGGTCGGCGAATACGCCGATGACCTCGTCGTGATGGCGCAGGAGGATGAATTCACGTTTGAGGCATTGCGCGAGGGTGACCCGGTCGAACACCGGTGTCGCCTGGAACAGGTTGTCGGTGTCGAGCACCGGGTAATGCAGGGTGGCGCCGAGGCAGGCAATGAACGGCATCGGCGCCAGTTCGCAGAGTGCGGCCAGCGCATCCAGCACCCGTTCTCCGGAGCTGGTGGCCCGCGCACGGGCCTGGGCCAGTTGGTCACTGCCAAAGCGTGTCGGGGCACACGCAGGCGGCAAGGCTTCGACGACAACGGACAAACGTTCCATGGCTTGCTCTCCAGCACCCGGGGCTTGAAGCCCTGTCGGCGCGGGAGGCCATCGCGGCAAGTGCCGGAACGTTCTATCGCGCCACTACTCCCCGGTGAGCATCTGATCGTCGTCCGGCGCCATGGAGGTCGATTTTCGTCGACGATCCGCCAGCACCCAACTGCCATCGTACAACTGCAACGGGAAGCTCTCGGTCTTGCTCTGGCGTCGTTCGACGAAGCCCTCGGAAGGGCTCGCCCCGGGTTTCGCTTCGCGCTCAATCCCCAGAAGGTCGCAGACAGCTCGGGCCAGTTCCGCCAGTGGAAACGGTTTGAACAGGATGTGACTGACCCCCAGTTGCCGCGCCCGCTCACAGACTTCAGCGGTCGGGTGACCCGTTATCAGCACAAAATGACACGTCCTGTTCCGGCGGACGGCGTCGAGCACCTCAAAGCCTTCCATATCGGGCAAGCGGTAATCGAACACCACCACTTTGGGAGCAAACGTCTCGGCCTGGCCGATGCCGTCTGCGCCGTCGTGGGCAATCCGGACGTCCAGCCCTTGCGCCGACAGATAATCCTGAAGGTTCTGTGCAAGCAGCTGTTCGTCTTCGACAACCAGTACTTTGTTAACCAAGGTGGACTCCTTGAAACCGCAGGTCCGGCAACTGAAACCGAGAACCGAACCTGATGGAGTGCGCCTCGCAAGAGGTAACGCACACTTCATGCCAGGCTGAGTGCCGGTAAAATTTAGTCTTCATGTCCTTGAATTTCATGACAATGCCCGCTCGTCCCGGCACCCCGTTCCCCAAAAACGGGGCAGCACCTGAATGGGCATCGAAGCCATTCCCCACTATTGGGGGGGAACCTTCATTCGTCGTCAATTCGTTCGATCCTGTTCTGCGCCCGCAATTGCGCGAGCACCTGGCGACGAGCCTGGGACTGTTGCTGTCGGGCAAGGTAAGCCCTGACTGTTTCCAGCCCCTGCAACTCTGGGACATCGGCTGCCTCCAAGTGGTTCTCGACAACTATCAAATGCCAGCCGAACGGTGACCGCACCGCCCCGCTGAGCTCGCCCGGTTTCAAGGCAAACGCCGCCGCCTCGAACGCCGGGACCATTTGCCCACGGGAAAAATAACCCAATTCCCCGCCCTGACTGGCCGTGGCATCTTCAGAGCCGGTTTGCGCGACGCTGGCAAAGCTTTCACCCTGGCTGACAGCAACGTGCATTTGCATCAAGCGTAGTCGCGCCGCTTCAACTGTGGCGGGATCGGCATCCGCCGCGACCTTGATCAGGATGTGCCGGGCCTGCACCTGTTCCGGCGTGCCCATCTCGGCGCGGTGCTGCTGGAAAAACTCGCGCACCTGTTTTTCCTCCGGTTCCGGGGTCCTGGTCAACTCGGCAAACGTCTGCTGTGCCGCCAGCTCGCGGCGGGTGTACTCGGTGAACGAGGCTTCATCGAAGCCGGCGTCCTGCAAACGACGGAGAAAGTTTTCCGTGCCGCCGATGGCCTGGCGGGTCTGCTCGACTTGCTGGTTCACCGTTTGGTCATCGATCTGTATCCCGCGTTTACGCGACTCCTGCCACAGCAGTTCCCTGTCGATCAGCGCATCGAGCGCCGCCTGGCGCAGCTGTTTGTAGGCCTTGGGATTGCGGATGCTCGCCACGGCGCGGCCCTGATCCTCCAGGTATTCGGCGAAATAGCGCTCCAGGCGAAATTCGGAAATCACCTCGCCGTTGACCCGCGCGGCGGCCGGTTCATTGTTGGCCGACGCCACCGACAGCCAGCCTGAAAGCAGCAAGCACAGCAGTGTGATCTTCATGATCGGAACCTCCGTTCAAGGGCTGGCGATGATGGGTTTGTAGGGCGCGACCAGATAGAAGCGCTGATCGGGCAAGTCGACGGTGACCACATGCGCCCCGCTCAAGCCCAATCGTCGTCCGGGGCCGAAGTTCAGGCGCGGGGTCAGGCCGGTGTCGAAGTCGTGCAGGCCTTCGAGGGCCGCCACCAGTTTTTCCCGGCTGGCATCGCGTCCGGCCTGCTTCATGCCTTCGCTGAACAGCAGCATCGAGGCATAGGCGCCGACTTGCAGCACCGCATGCTGGGCGCCGAGGCCTTGATGCTCGCGCAACACGCCCAGCGCCATGCGCCCGGCCTGGGTCCAGTCGCTGGGCACGAACGGATACGCGAGGAACACCCGCCGGGAAAACCCGTCCGGCACTTGCAGCAGGTCCCCGGCCACCTGGCTCGACGCCGCGAACAGATACGGCACCTGCCCGGCACTCTGCAATCCGGCCGCCAGCCGACTGAAGCCATCGCCACTGCCCAGGTAGAACACCGAGCGCGAGCCCAGCGGCAAGGCATCCGCCGCCGGGTCGTAGGCTTGCAGATGGACTTTCTGCCAGCCATGGGCCTGCAAATACTCGCCAAGGTTTTGCGCCGCCAGCGCCTGGCCCGGATCGTTGGGATAAGCGATCAGCGTCGGCCCTTGCAGCACGCGCAGGCTGGCGCTGGCGTAGTCGGCCAGAGCGATCAGCTGTTCGCGCAGGCCCGGCAACGGCTCGAAAATCTGCGGACTCGTCTGCACCGGGCCGAGCAGCGACAGCGGCCCGATGAGCGGCACGCCGGCCGACTCCAGGCGCGGCGCCAGTTCGCTGTCCAGCGCCGGGGCCAGCGGAGCGATCAGGGCGAACACCCGCTCCTGCTCAATCAGCCGTTGCAGGGCTTGCTCGGCGCTGGCGCGATCCGGGCCGGGATCGACCACGGTCAGGCGCAATTGCCGGCCATGAATGCCACCGGCCTGATTGATCCGCGCCACGCTGCCATTGAGCACCGCCGCCACGGTCGTGCCCTCCTCGGCCAGCGGCCCCTGGCTGGGCAGCAAGGTGCCCAGGTGCAGGGTCTCGGCCTCCAGCCCCGGATCGCGGTCATCGGCCAGACGCTTGAGGTAAGCCGTGAGGTTGCGCTGATCCTTCATCGACAGCAGGAAGCGCGGCATGCTCGGGTCGAGTCGGTTGTTACCGGGGTCGCGGCCGTGCTGGATGACCTGCGCCAGCGTGCTGTCGGTGTAGGCCGGATAACTGCGGCCGTTGATCTGCTGCTGACCGTAGGTGCTGGTCAGCCGTGTCCAGCTCAACGCCGGTGGGCGCACCCCGCCTTCGGGCCGTCCGAGACCATCGGCGCCATGGCAGTTGGCGCACGGCAGACTGGTGGCCGGCAACAGCACGTCCGCCGCGCCGACCCGCGCCATGATCGCCTCGCCGCTGGCCGACAGGCCTTCGCGGTACAGGCGCTTGCCGGCGCTTTCCGCGTCGGTCAGCGGCACGGCGGCCGCGCCAAGGCTGACGCCAGCGAGCAGGCACAGGGCGAGAAGGCGGCAGGTTTTCATGACCGAAGCTCAGCGACCGGCCACGGGCATTGTCAGCAACTGCAAGCGCTGGGCAATGGCGGCGGCCGGAGCATCGGGGCGAATCTTGCTCCAGCGCTTGTTGGCGACATCGCCGACGATCAACTGGGTCGAGTGTTGTTCGGGAGTGGGCACGATCTGGCCGATACGACCGAGTATCAGATCCATCTGCGCCTTGTCGCCGGTCAGAAAAAACCAGTGGGGGTCATCGGCCCCCTGCTTCAAGGTGTAAGCCTTGAGCACCGCCGGTGTATCGCGCAGCGGATCACTGGTAAGGGAAATAAAGGTGATGCCCTCGGCCTTGTCGCCCAGCAACTCGCGGACTTCCTTGAGCTTGCGGGTAATCAGCGGGCAGGCGTCATTGCAACTGGTGAAGATCACGTTGAGCAGCACCACCCGGTTATGCAGCGCATCGCTGTAGAAACGCAGGGTGTCGCCGTTCTGATCCTGCAACGGGGTGTCGGTGAACCAGGTTTTCGCGTCGTGGGTGCCCGTGGCCGGTTGCGCCGCAACCACCACTGGCGACTGTTGCTGGTGACCCTCATGGGCGATCGCCAGCAGGCTGATGACGCAGAAACACAGGGTCAGGAAGATCAGCAGAAGCGCTCTCATGGCTGTTGCTCCATGGCAATCGCGGTGTGTTTGGCGTGGGTGCGCAGGCCGCTGAGTTTCTCGACTTCCTTGGTCAGCAGCGCCGGGTCGGTGAAGCCGTAGTAACGGGTCCAGTGGCGGCTGTTGCCGTCGCCGACGAGGATCAGCGGCTGGTGATTCTTGAAGTCACCGCTGAAGCTGCCGAGGCCCTTGAGGGTTTCGCTGATCGATTGCGGCGAACCGGTGATCCAGCTCCAGCCCGGGCCTTTCTGGAACGCCCGGGCGTAGTCGCGCAGGCGTTTCGGGTCGTCGCGCTGCGGGTCGATGCTGATCGACACCAGTTGCACTTCCTTGCCGACCCGCGAGCCGAGCGCGGTCTGCACCTTGCCCATGATCGACGACACCACCGGGCACACCGTCGTGCAACTGGTGTAGATGAAGCCCATGACCACGATCTTGCCTTGCACCAGATCCTGCTCCAGGCGCACGGTCTTGCCGTTCTCATCGAGCAGCGGCACGTTGGCGAACTTGACCTGGGCGTGCTCCTGGGTGTTGGCGACGGGGGCCTGGTGCCCGGCGTGCTCGTCCGCCGAATGGGCCTGGGCCTGATGGATGCCGACGGCCAGCAGGCACAGGGTCAGCAGGCCGCGAGATGCAAATCGGTTCATGGCGAATTCCTCTTCAACGGGTCGGGTCGGGGGTTACCCGGACACTGGCAAAGGTCTGGTCATCGAAACCGGCACCCAGCGAGGCCGCGCGCACGTGCAGATACCAGGCACCGCTGCGGTCGAGGGTCACCGGCGCCTCATACACGCCGTCCGCCACTTCCAGCGCCGCCACTTCACGGGGACGCGAGGTCGGAGCGAGGAAGTAGCGCAACTGCACGTCCTTGACGCCGCTGCGTTGCAGCTTCTGCTTGCCCTGGACGATGCGAAAGCGCACCACGTAGGGGTCGTTGAGCGCCACGGCGGTCTTGTCCAGCAGGAACTCGACCTTCGGCTTGCCAACGTGCTTTTGCGGCTTGCCGTCGTCCTCGATCTGCGCGGTGAAGCAATGAATGATGTTCGGTTGATTGAGCAGGAACGCCACGTCGAACGTCCCGGCCAGCGGCAGCTTCACCCGCGTGCTGTAGAGCCCCGGCGACACCTCGCGCAGGCTGCGGTCAATGACCATGGCCGCACGGGCGATCTGCCCACGGTTGGGGTAGCCGGACATCGGCGCGTTCATGCCTTCGGCGTAGAAGTAGGTGGTGTTGTCCACCGGGTTGACCACGAACACCGCGTTGTCGTCCCGCGACACCGCCAGGCTTGAGGCCAGCGGCAGATCCCCGGCCAGCCGCGGCGGCTGCGGACCGGCCTCGAAACCCTGGCTGATCGGCTGGCGACCTTCGCCGAGGGATGCGAGGTTGATCATGGTGACTTTCGGCGAGGCCAATCCACGCACATAGGCGTAGGCCTTGGTGAACACCACTTGGTAGGGTTCAGCGGAGACGTCGAGGTCGTGGATCGCAGCGTCGTTGGCGGCGTCGATCACCGTGGCACGGTTCTCCACGGTGTTGAGCACGACGCCGAAGCGGCCGTCAGCGCTGAAGCCCATCGGGCCGAGGCCCTGTTGCAGTTTGATCACCCGCCGTACCGCGTGGCTGATCGCATCGATCACGGTGACGCTGCCGTCCTTGCCATCGGCCACGTACACCGCGCCGGACAGCGGCGAATAGGCCACCGACAGCGGGCTGCTGCCGGTCTTGAGTTGCCGCAGGATATTCAGGCTGGCGACGTCGATGACGCTCAGGGTGCCGTCGTCGCGATTGCTGACGAAGGCGAAACGGCTGTCCTTGCTGAAGCTGATTTCGTGGTGCCCGCGCCCGGTCGCCAGATGTTTGAGGGGTTTCAGGCTCTGGGTGTCGATCACCGTCACCCCGGACTCTTCAGCCTGGGTCGCGTTATTGCCGACCCACAGCAGGCGTTCGTCCGGTTGCAGCGCCACGCGCACCGGTTGGCTGCCGGCGGCGACCGCGTCGATGACCGTGAATTGCTCGCTGTCGATCACCGCCACTTCCCCGGCAGCGGGCATCGACACGAACACGCGTTTGTTGTCTTTGGGCGTGACCCAATCCATCGGTGGTTGCTTGAGCTCAATGCGCGCCAGGGTGCTGGTGATCCCGCCGACCGACACCGACGGGTCGACCACCGCAATGCTCGCATCGCGGTTCATCACCAGCAGGAAATAGCTGTTGAGGTCGAGCAGCGGCCGGGCGCCGATATTCGACTTGAGGAACGTGCCGACCCGGGACTTGCAGCTTTTGTCGCGGCCCTGGGCCTGGTCGGCGGCGAGCGTTTGCGGATCGATCCAGGCCCCCGGTGCCACGCCGGACAACGGCTGTCCGGACGCGCCATCGGTGACGCGAAACTGCACGTCGGCGAACTCGCCTTCACGCAGTTTGCCGTCACTGGCCAGCGGCTTGAGCTGGAACGCCACGTTGACGCCATCGCGGGCCAGGGTCTGGCCACTCCAGGTGTCCGGCAGCGCGACCTCGCTGAGCATCGCCGACGGCGCCGTGCGCCAGACGCCGAAGCTGATCAGCGCGCCCGCCACCAGCAGTACACCGGCGCTGATTCTGATGATCCTGTTCATAGCGCTCTCCCCTTCAAACCTGTGCCCGACATCACCGCCCCCATGAGCGAAACATCACCACCCGTGGGAGCGGACCTGCTCACGAAAGCGTCCTTCCCGTCACATCAATGCCGCCTGTGCCGCCGTCTTCGCGGGCAAGCCCGCTCCCGCAAGGAGGGCTTGCCTTTCAATCACTGGCCCTGCGGGGCCGGCTCCGGCTCGTTGGTCACCCGCAACAATCCCCACAGGCCCGAGGTGTTGCCGTAGGCGGCGTAGTCGCGGAACAGGTAGTCCCCCGCTATCGCGTTGCTGCCCCCGGCGCTCGGGATCATGAAGCTGAAGTGCGCGGCCGGCAGGACGCTCTCGTGGGCGCCGATGTACATCGACATCGGGTTGTAGCCGAAGCGCACCGACCCCACCCCCGGCGCCCCCATCGGATAACCACCGGTGTCGCTCTTCTCGGCCAGGAACGGATTGACCGACCACACATGCCCGTCGAGCTGGAACGTGGTGCCACGGCTGCCACCGGTCGGCATCAGGATGTGGGTCCGGAACGGCTGCCCCGGTTTGGCGTACAGCACCGGCGTCTGCGGATCGCCCCCCACCAGCGCGTTGCTGTAGGCCATGTGCGCGTTGGTCATGTCGCCGTAACCGGCGCCGTCGGCATGCCCGAACGGCGCATCCGGGGCGAGGCCGAAGCGATACCACAGCGGCTCGGTCTTGTAGTTGATCGCCATGCTCGAGTTGTCCTGCGGGTCGGTCGGCACACCAAAGCCTTCGGCCGCGATGCCCTCCACCGGCCGGCCATTGGCCCAACGGGTGTTCAGCGCCTTGTGCCAGACCATCGCGAAGTCGCGGTAAGGCGTTTGCCCCGGCGCGGTGACCGTGGCGTTGACCTTGCGCACATCGTCGACCCAGGTGGCGCCGGCCGGCAGGATGCTCATCGCTCCGCCCAGGCCTTTTTGCGGCTGCTTGATGACGTCCGCCGGAGTGATGTTCAAGCCGCCGAACTCCACCGCCGTGGCGTTGATGTTGTCGACGCTGCGGCCCAGTTGGGTCACCGGTTTGCCTTCACGCTCCAGGTGCCCGGCGTAGTACTGATAGGTACGGGTCGGGTACGCGCCGCTGTTGCCCACCCGTGGCGGCACGGTCTGGATCGGGTTGGCACCGACGTTGGCACCGTCGGACTTGGTGATGTCGTAGGCCAGCAGTTGCGCGTGCAGGCCAACGTGGCTGGACGGCCGCATCAGGTTGTTGCTGAAGGTGGTCGAGCCCAGGCCGCTGTTGCGGTCACGCTTGACGATGCCCTGCATCACGGCGGTTTGCGTCAGGTCGGGCATCACGCTCGGCAGACGGTTTTCCAGGGTGATGTTGATGCAGTCCCCGGCCGCCGCACGCAGCACGAGCGGTTCGACGGGCACACCGGGTTTGAGCTTGCCGGTGACCGGATCGAGGTCGGATTTGCGCACGTACAGGATCGCGGTCGGATCATGCAGCGGCCCGCTCTGCCCGCCGATGGTGATGGTCTCGCCATCCTCCGGATCGGTCACGGTGACTTGCGGAATGCTCACCGTGCGCGAGTTCAGCACCAGGGTGCCGCCCGCCGGATTCAGCGGCCCGCCGACATGCTGGCCGAGCCCGGCAGGATCGCCTAGGGTCAGGCCCAGCGTGTTGCCGAGGATGTCGTTGGCCAGCGCCGCCACCACGTCATAGTTGCGCTGCACCGTCGGCCGGGTGCCGATACCGTTGAGGTTGGCGCTGATCCGTGGGCAACTGCCCTCGAACGCCACGGTATTGCGCATGCCCGCCGGACTCGGGTTGTTGGGGATGGCGAACAGATCATTGCGTTTGGCCGTGTAGTTGCGCATCACCCCCCAGATTCCGCTCCAGTAGCCTTCGATCGAGGCGTCCATCGAGTACAGGTAGTCACCCGTGGTCGCGGCGGAGCTGGAGAGCATCGACACCGGCGCAATGAAGCCCATCTGCTCGGAGATGCCGATCATCTGCGACGCGCGCCAGCCCGAGTTGGAGCTGTTGCCGAAGCCGGAACCGCTTTGCAGCCACTTCACGCCGTGCAGGGTGACGTTGTGCTCTTCTTCGTGGCCGCCGGCATGTACCCGCAGCCGCACGTTGTCGCCGGTGTAAGTACGCAGCATCGGGGTGAACGGATCACCTGCCTCGCTGCCGCCGGTGTTGATGTGCGGCGGGAACAGCGTGGTGCCGCCGGTCGGGCCGGTGGCCGAGGTCACCAGGTTCGGCGCCAGGTTCATCGCCGGGATCGCCCGGTCGGTACGGCTTTGCATGGCATAGGCGAGGTCGCCGCCGAGGCCGTCGGCCTGCATGCCGCGCTTGCCGTCAGGGCCGACCTTGTTCGGGTCGTAGACGCGCAGGGCCAGCGGCTCGTTGCGATAGTTGACGACGAACATGCCCGGATCATCCACGGAAATCGCTTGCGGGCATGGCCGGCTCGGGCAGCCCGGCACCTGACCGCCCTGCACTTCCAGCACACCTTCGAGCAGGCTGCTGGCGTTGTTGCGCACCGGCGGGTTGATCGCGTAGCGGAAGCTGTCGGCAGTGGCCGGGAAGGCTTGCGGATTGGGCACACCATTCGGCCCGGCACCGACATACACGCCAGCCTCATAGGCGTGCTGGAAGTCGCTGTACTCGAGGAAGAACTCACGGAAGCTGTCGTTCTTGCCGTCGCCGTCGAGGTCGCCGGTATTGATCACCGCTTGCCACGATGTCGGCCCGCCGTCCTGACGCGCACCGCTGTACAACGGCGCGCCGGTTTCGGCGTGGAACCAGGTGGAACCGGCCGGTTCCGCCAGCACCGTGGCGTACAGACCGATCTGCTGGTGGGTCGATGGGCCGAGGTGGTCGTGGGTGAAGATCGTGCCGAGGCCGCGATCCACGCCTTTGATGTTGACGACCGGGTCGACGAACCAGCGCTGCATCGCGGTGCGCGCGCCCATCCAGTCGCTGCGCCCGTATTGACCGAAGAACGGATGCGCCTTGGCTTTCGGGCAGGCCTGGGTGCCGTCACGCGGGTCGGTGCCTGCGCACTGGTTGAACTCGCGGATCGCATGAATGCGTTCCTGCACCGCACCTGGGGAGAGCACTCCGTCCTCATAGTTCCAGCCGTTGGAGGAGCCGTCGGCGGAGGTCAGGTCCCATTTCGGCAGGTGAATGTGCTGGCCGATCACATCGGTCGGGGTGCGCACCTGATAGTCGTCCATCTCGTAGACAGCCGGCACCAGGTTGGTTTGCTGGTATTGCACGCAATCGAAGGTGTTCATGCGCATCACCAACGGCTCTGGCGGACGCTGCTTGGTGATCACCGGCCAGGCGTCTTCCCACAACGCGAGGATGCGCGCCTGCGGGAAGTGATAACCGACCTTGTTGTACACCGCGTCGAACTGGATGTTGGCGGCTTTGTAGATCCGTGGACGGTCGGCGGTGAAGGTCGAGGCGCCGACGAACGACATGCCGTCGATGCGCTCACCACTGTTGAACTCACCGGTGCCGGCGCTGGCGGTCAGGCGTTTTTGCCGGTCGTCCATGCACGGTTCGTAGTACGGCGCACCGGCCATCGGCAAGGCGCCGTTGGTGCGGAAGTTGCGCGCGACGATCTGATTGCCGGGCAGCAAGGCAAAGCTTGGGTGATCCTTTTTCGCGTGGAACGCCATCGCCGCCTGTTCGACTTCCGTGCCCTCTTCCGGCAGATAAATCGGTTTGGCGCGGGTGACTTCCTTGGAGAAGTCCAGCGAAGTGGTCACGGTATGCGCCTCGCCACCGGCGGAGACGCCGTCCAGGGCGTGACGCTGCAAACCGCCGTCCCAACCGCCGGACTGCGCCGGGTCGAGGTTGGCCCACAGCGCCTTGCCGCTGGATTTGAGCGCCTGCGCGGTGGCGGCGTCGAGCATGTCCAGCGGTGGGGTTGGCGGACGCTGACCAACCGAACTTTCCATACCGCCAATCCAGAATGGATAACCCGGGTTTTTCAGGGTGCCGTCGGCGTTGCGGTTGGCTTCGCTGCGATCCACCAGCGCCAGTGAGCCAATCGCGCCCGAGCCGCCGTTACCGCCGTGGTGTTCGCCGTCGTCGTCAGCCTCTTCTTCGTCCTCGTCGTCATCATTGCCGGCGACCAGGGTTTCGCCGACCTTCGGCACTACCACGACTTTGCCGGGCATCGGTGCCATGGCTTTGCCGGGCAGCGGCACGACGGCGGGAATCGGCGTGCCGGCAATGATTTCGCCGTCCGGCAAGGCCCGAGCACCGGCCGCCGGTTTACCACTGCGCAGGGCATACGGTTCGCTGTGATAACCGTCGGCGCCTTGCGCGGACACCTCCAGTCGGGTGCCCTCCTCGAACACATCATGCACCCGCCACATGGCCCACATGCCCTGGGCGAAGTGCGGATAGAAGTGGCAGTGATAGATCGCATCGCCCGCAACCCGGTTGCGGTTGCCCGAGCCGCCGTTGGCAATTTCATAGGTGTAGCCGGCGCCCGGGCCGATGCCCTGGGCGTCGACGTAATCGGAGTTGTCATCGTTGGGGTTGAACAGCCACTGGTGGCCGTGCAGGTGGAAAATGTGCTGCTCGTGGCCGTTGTGGGTGTTGCGGAATTTGACGAAGTCACCGATGTAGCTGTGGTTGACGTTCGACGGCTCCGACGGATACAGGGCCATGGTCGCTTTGACACCGATCTGGTCGGCGGAGGGTGTCTGGCCGGGGGCGATGTTCTCAAGCCCGGTGTTGGCCGGCACGTCCACCAGCATCGCCACGTCACCGACGGTGTGCGAGCTGAGGAAGAATTCTTCGTAGGCGCAGGACAGGCAATCGTGCATCGGCCCCACGCCCAAACGGTTGGCGACCACTTCGGCGCCCATGCCGCCGGAGCCGTAGTTGATCATGAACGAATCGCGGGTCGGCTCCAGCACATGGGCCATGACCAGATCGGCCCAGTAGGCGGGGAACGCCTGGGTCGCGGCGGTTTCATCCTGGAATTGCGAGGCGAAATCGCGGAACGGTTCCAGCCGGTTGGGAATCGCCGGGTTGCGTTTGCCGACCGACTCCAGGGCATAGGTGCTGGGCGGGAAACTGCCATCAGCGTTGCTGCCCATCACAATCGCGTCGCTTTCGCTGGAGATGATTTCGCTGCCGTCGACCATGCTGATGATCGGCGTGCCGGCCTTGCCTTCACGCAGCCACGGCTCGCGTTGCGGGTAGCGGGCCTGGTAGTCGACGATCGGTTGTCCGGCGGGGGTGCGGCCCGTGGTGGCCAGGCGCATTTCTTCTTCGGTGAGGGTGTTGCGATAGGTGCGGCCACCTTTGGGCAGCACGACGACCTGACCGAACAGGCCATTGGCAACGTTGCCGGCCGCCCCCTCCCCGCCGAAGGTCGCGCCGCGACTGCTGACTGCAAACGCACCCTCGCGCTCGGCGTACAGCACGTAGGAGCGGCTGGCTCCCGGCGGCACCAGGCTGTTGGCATTGCGTCCGGTGAACGAGGAGATGTCATCGATGCTGTTCACCGCTTGCAGGCCGTTGACCTGAAACCCGACATGGCGATCGGCGACTTGCTCGTCGACCTTGAAGTCTTCGGCGGCGTTGGCATTCTCGATACCCTCTTCCTCTTCGCCTTCGTTCTCGAAATGCTTGTTCGGGTTGGCCTGATAATCGAGCAGGTTCTGCAGGTTGATGGTCAGGCAATCACCGGCGGCCACCCGCAGCACCAGCGGCCGTGGACGCTTGTCGGCCCGCAGCGAAACCTTGCCCGGCACCGCCGCGCCACCGTGAGCCAGCGACACGTCATGGTCATCGACCACATCACGGCGCAGGGCGTACATCATGCCGTTGGCGTTCTGCGCACCGAGGCGGTTGAACATCAGCGGCTGATCGAACGCCACGACGTTGGCCACCAGATTGCGCTCGCAGCGCACAGCCGCGCTGGCGATCTCGACGCTGAGCATGGAGGCCAGCAAAACCAGCCAGTTCAACAGGGACGGTACGTGGTGAATGCCAACCATGATCGGAAACCTCGTAGTGGGTGCTCACAGGGAATGATTCTCGACAAACCCCTTGGAGCAATCCGCGTGCCACAAAAAATTTCGCTATCTATCAACCGGTTACATCGGCGACTTGAAGCGTTGGGGAATATTCCCCACCCGTTTCCCCGGTTTTCGTTTGCCCCGATGTTGGGGAAAACCGGGTTGCGGACTACAACGGCGCATCCGCCGCCAGGCCCTGCAAGCGCCGGTACTGGCGCAGGACGCTGGGCACATAGCGCTGGGTTTCGGCGAACGGCGGGATCACCCGGCCACGGCTGAGCACCGCTTCCGGCCCGGCGTTGTACGCCGCCACAGCCAGGGCGATGTCGTTGTCGAACAGGGTCATCAGGCGTTTGAGATAGCGGGCGCCGCCCTGGATATTGGCGCGGGGGTCGTAGACGTCGGTCACCCCCAGCTCTCGCGCAGTGTCGGGCATCAGCTGCATCAGCCCGCCCGCGCCCTTGGGCGAGGTGGCACCGGGGTTGTAGTTCGATTCGGCGTTGATCACCGCATGCAGCAGCGCCTCGGGCAAATGGTTGGCCGAAGCCGCCGCCGAGACCAGTTCGGCGTAGGGCTGCCTGGCGATCATTTGCGGTTGTTGATCGAGGCTCACCACCGGCATTTGCGGTTCGTGAATCACCCGTTCGTAGGTGCGTCCGGGGCGGTGGACGTTGGACAGTACGTAGCCGCCCTTGGCGTCCACGGAAACGAACACATCGGCCTCGGCGATGCCGGTCAACAGCATGCAGCCCAGCAGTCCTGCACAGATGGGTTTGAGCCTGATTGGATTGAGCATTGCGCCTCCCCTGACCGGCCCGAAAAATTGGGGGAAATGCCCCACTGACCCGTCGTGATTGAGCCGTACGCAAGCACTGTGCCGACTCGCGCAAAGCCCGTAATACAAGGGGTTCAGGCAGATGACTGGGTTTGAGTGGTGGGTGAGCATGGCAATTGCATAAGCCCTCGGGAGACACGACTGCCACTCACGGGAGGTCATCATGAAGGCGCATTTTCGTCCGCGTGCCCAACGGGGTTTCACCTTGCTCGAATTGCTGGTGGTGCTGGTGGTCCTCGGCCTGTTGGCCGGGATCGTCGCGCCGAAATATTTCGCCCAGTTGGGACGTTCCGAAGTGAAGGTCGCCAAGGCGCAGATCGAAGGCTTAAGCAAGGCGCTGGATCTGTATCGCCTGGAAGTCGGCCACTACCCGTCCACCGAACAGGGCTTGCAAGCACTGGTCACCGCACCGAGCGACGAAGCGAAATGGACCGGCCCGTACTTGCAGAAAAAACTGCCGCAGGACCCTTGGGGCCGCAACTACACCTACCGCTACCCCGGCGAGAACAGCGAGTACGACTTGCTGTCGATGGGCAAGGACGGCCAGCCCGGCGGTGAAGGCGAAAACGCCGAAGTCACCAACTGGCAATAAGCGGAGCACAGCGCATGCGTTTTCATCTGAAGGCAGTGGGCAAGGCCGGGGTGGTGTCGCTGAGCGTCGAGGCGCCGGGCGATAGCGAGGCGCGGCGGATCGCCGAAGACCAGGGCCTGCGCGTGGTCAGCCTGCACGCCGAAAAGCACTGGCGCTCGCTGCGCCTGCGCCAGCGCGAAACCTTCAATCTGGTGCTGTTCAGCCAGGAGCTGACCACCCTGCTCAACGCCGGACTGCCGCTGATCGATGCCCTGGAAAGCCTGGCGGAAAAAGAGACCGCACCGGCCGCGCGCAAGACCCTCAGCGAACTGGTGCGCCTGCTCTATGAGGGCAAATCCTTCTCCCAGGCATTGGGCCAGTTGTCGGCGGTTTTCCCACCCTTGTACGTCGCGCTGGTACAGTCCAGCGAGAAAACCGGGGCGGTCGGCGATGCGCTGGGCCGTTACGTCAGCTATCGCCAGCGCATGGACGAGGTGCGGCAGAAGATCGTCAGCGCCTCGATCTACCCGCTGCTGTTGCTGGTGGTCGGCGGTGGCGTGGTGCTGTTTCTGATGGGTTACGTGGTGCCACGCTTCAGCCTGGTATTCGAAGGCCTGGGCTCGAACCTGCCCTGGCTGTCGCAGATTCTGATGAGCAGCGGCATGTTCCTGCACGCTCATCAGGCTGAGTTTTTCGGTGGGCTGGCGGCACTGATCGTCGCCCTCACCGTCCTGCAAAAACAACCGGCGTTTCGTCGGGCGCTGGATCGGCTGGTGGAAAAACTGCCCGCCGTACACCAGAGGATCTTCATGTATGAACTGGCACGGTTCTACCGCTCGTTGGGCATCCTGCTGCAAGGCGGGATTCCGCTGGTGACCGCCATGGGCATGGTGCGCAACCTGCTTACCCCGGCCTCGCGGGTACGCCTGGACCAGGCCTGCGAGCGAGTGCGCGAGGGGCAATCGCTGTCCACCGCGCTGGAACTCAATCGTCTGGTGACCCCCGTGTCCCTGCGCCTGCTGCGGGCCGGCGAACAGTCCGGCAACCTCGGCCAGATGATGGAGCGCAGCGCCGATTTCTACGACGAAGAAATCAGTCGCTGGATCGAGTGGTTCGTGCGCCTCTTCGAACCACTGCTCATGACCTTCATCGGCCTGCTCATCGGGGTGATCGTGATCCTGATGTACATCCCGATCTTCGAACTCGCTTCAAGCATCCACTGACCTCGGGAACGGGTCGGATCAACGGCAACCACGCAATCCACGTTCCCAACCAATACAACAAAGACGGAGAACGATATGCACATTCAAAAGCTCATGCTCGCAATGGCCATCGGCGCAGTCCTGTCGGCGTCTACCGTATTGATTCCGGACAACCTTTCGGGAATGTCCAGCGTTCAGGCCAAGGAAGGAGGTAGTGGCGGCGGAGGTAGCGGAGGTGGAGGCGGCGGCCATGGAGGAAATGGCGGAGGTGGCAGCGGCGGTGGTGGCGGCGGCAATGGAGGCGGCGGCAATGGAGGCGGAGGTGGTGGCAACGGAGGCGGAGGCGGCGGTAGTGGTGGTGGAAGTGGTGGTGGCAATGGCGGCAGTCACGGCGGCAGCGGCGCCGGTGGTGGCAGCAGCCATGGCGACAGCGGCGGTCACAGCGCCAGCGGCAACAGCGGCCACGGCTCCGCAAACTCAGGCCCCAGCGCCTCCTCGGGACGCAACGGCACCCACGCCGAACCGGGGGATGACCATGGCGTGCATCGGGCCGGTGAAATCGGCGATGACCACGGCGTCCATCGCGCTGGTGAAATCGGCGATGACCACGGCGTCCATCGCGCTGGTGAAATCGGCGACGATCGCGGCGTGCATCGCGCCGGTGAAATCGGTGATGACCGAGGCCTGCATGCCGCAGGCGAACCGGGCGATGATCGCGGCGTCCATGTCGGCGGCGAGCCTGGCGACGACAAACGCGCCAACTGACCACACCTGACACACTGCAAGCCGGCTCTCACAGGACTGAGGCCGGCTGTCAGGCCGCCATCGTGGATTCAGGCGGCTTTTCAGCAGACTTCAGATCGCAGCCCTCACCCTAACCCTCCCGAAACGTCGGACCGCCCGGAGGGAGATGGAACTGGCCACAGCGGCAGTAAAGAACATGTACCCCCACCAGAACCCGGTCGGCCCGAAGGCCGCCTCCACGGGCAAGCCCACTCCCACAAAAGCAAAAGCAAAAGCAAAAGCCGTCCACACCCGCTCCCCACCACTCAACACAATGAGCGTTAGCTCGAGTACCGCTTTTGATCTTGCCGTGCCGGCCCCTTCGGCAGGCTGAGTGGAGGGGTTCATCCGGGGGTGGGAGCG
>NZ_JAHTKI010000003.1 GCF_019145475.1 Pseudomonas botevensis | reverse complement strand
CCGCACGTCAACGTTGGCACCATTGGTCACGTTGACCACGGTAAAACCACTCTGACCGCTGCTCTGACTCGCGTTTGCTCCGAAGTTTTCGGTTCCGCAGTTGTTGACTTCGACAAGATCGACAGCGCCCCGGAAGAGAAGGCTCGTGGTATCACCATCAACACTGCACACGTAGAGTACGATTCGAACATTCGTCACTACGCGCACGTTGACTGCCCGGGTCACGCCGACTACGTAAAAAACATGATCACCGGTGCTGCCCAGATGGACGGCGCGATCCTGGTTTGCTCGGCCGCTGATGGTCCGATGCCGCAAACCCGTGAGCACATCCTGCTGTCCCGTCAGGTAGGCGTTCCGTACATCGTGGTTTTCCTGAACAAGGCTGACCTGGTAGACGACGCTGAGCTGCTGGAACTGGTCGAGATGGAAGTTCGCGACCTGCTGTCCACCTACGACTTCCCGGGCGATGACACTCCAATCATCATCGGTTCGGCTCGTATGGCGCTGGAAGGCAAAGACGACAACGAGATGGGCACCACTGCCGTCAAGAAGCTGGTAGAAACTCTGGACAGCTACATCCCAGAGCCAGAGCGCGCTATCGACAAGCCGTTCCTGATGCCAATCGAAGACGTATTCTCGATCTCGGGTCGCGGTACTGTTGTGACCGGTCGTGTTGAGCGTGGCATCGTCCGCATCCAGGAAGAAGTTGAGATCGTTGGTCTGCGCGATACTCAGAAAACTACCTGCACCGGCGTTGAAATGTTCCGTAAGCTGCTCGACGAAGGTCGTGCTGGCGAGAACTGCGGCGTTCTGCTGCGTGGCACCAAGCGTGACGACGTTGAGCGTGGTCAGGTTCTGGTCAAGCCAGGTTCGGTTAAGCCGCACACCAAGTTCACCGCAGAAGTTTACGTTCTGAGCAAGGAAGAAGGCGGCCGTCACACTCCGTTCTTCAAAGGCTACCGTCCACAGTTCTACTTCCGTACTACTGACGTGACTGGTAACTGCGAGCTGCCAGAAGGCGTTGAAATGGTAATGCCAGGTGACAACATTCAGATGACTGTCACTCTGATCAAAACCATCGCGATGGAAGATGGTCTGCGTTTCGCTATCCGTGAAGGCGGTCGTACCGTCGGCGCTGGCGTCGTGGCCAAAGTTATCGAGTAAGACTCTTTTAGAGTCTGCTTGATGAGTTGAAAAAGCCCCCGCTCAGCGGGGGCTTTTTTATTGGGTTGACACCTATATGGGGCGTCTATAGAATTGCGCCTCCTTTTAACGGGCGTATTGCGCCCGGTGGGAATAGCAGCCGGAGTCTGAAATCCAATGCAAAATCAGCAAATCCGTATCAGGTTGAAGGCTTTTGACCATCGCCTGATCGACCAATCAACCCAGGAAATCGTGGAAACCGCGAAACGTACTGGTGCTCAAGTGCGTGGTCCAATTCCACTGCCTACCCGTAAAGAGCGGTTCACCGTTCTGGTTTCCCCGCACGTCAACAAAGACGCGCGTGACCAGTACGAAATCCGCACTCATAAGCGCGTTCTGGACATCGTCCAGCCAACGGATAAAACCGTTGATGCACTTATGAAGCTTGATCTTGCGGCCGGTGTGGAAGTGCAGATCAGCCTCGGCTAAGACTCGGTCTTGGTCGTGTAACGCTCTGAAATGGGCGGCCATAGCGGGTGAAAGCCCCGTACACTCATGAGGTTTACAACATGACTATTGGTGTAGTCGGTCGTAAATGCGGTATGACCCGTATTTTCACCGAAGAAGGTGTCTCCATTCCGGTCACGGTCATTGAGATCGAGCCGAATCGCGTCACCCAGTTCAAAACTGAAGAGACCGATGGCTATCGTGCAGTGCAAGTCACTGTCGGCGAGCGTCGTGCTTCGCGTGTAACAGCTGCTCAGGCTGGCCACTTCGCCAAGGCGAACGTTGCCGCTGGTCGTACCGTAATGGAATTCCGCCTTGAAGAAGGCGAGTACCAGGCCGGCGATCTGATCAACGCTGAAATCTTCGCTGCTGGTCAACTGGTTGATGTAACCGGTCAGTCCAAAGGTAAAGGCTTCCAGGGTACGATCAAGCGTTGGAATTTCCGCGGGCAAGATAACACCCACGGTAACTCCGTATCCCACCGCGTCCCAGGCTCTATCGGCCAGTGCCAGACTCCTGGTCGTGTATTCAAGGGCAAAAAAATGTCCGGTCATATGGGCGCTGAGCGCGTGACCGTGCAGTCCCTGGAAGTAGTGCGCGTGGACGCTGAACGCAATCTGTTGTTGGTCAAGGGCGCTGTTCCTGGCGCTACTGGCGGCAACCTGGTTGTACGTCCAGCAGCCAAGGCTCGCGGTTAAGGGGAAGCTGACATGCAATTAAATGTAAATGACGCTCAAGCGATCGAAGTTTCCGAACTGACATTTGGCGGCGAGTTCAACGAGACGCTGGTTCACCAAGCAGTCGTGGCCTACATGGCCGGCGGCCGTCAAGGTAGCAAGCAGCAGAAGACCCGTTCCGACGTTCGTGGTGGCGGCAAGCGCCCATGGCGTCAGAAAGGTACTGGCCGTGCTCGTGCCGGTACTATCCGTAGCCCAATCTGGCGTGGCGGCGGTACCACTTTCGCAGCTCGTCCACAGGATCACTCCCAGAAGCTGAACAAGAAGATGTATCGCGCAGCAATGCGTTCCATCCTTGCTGAGCTGGTGCGTACTGATCGTCTGGTCGTGGTTCAGGATTTCGCAGTCGAAACTCCGAAAACCAAAGATCTGCTGGGCAAACTGAACAACATGAGCCTGACCGACGTTCTGATCGTGTCCGACGCTGTTGATCAGAACCTGTACCTGGCTGCTCGCAACCTGCCGCACGTAGATGTACGTGATGTGCAAGGTTCCGATCCAGTTAGTCTGATCGCATACGACAAGGTGTTGATCACCGTGTCGGCCGTGAAGAAATTCGAGGAGCTGCTGGGATGAACCAGGAACGCGTATTTAAAGTTCTGCTTGGCCCGCACGTTTCCGAGAAGGCTACGGTTCTGGCAGACAAGAAAGGCCAGTTCGTTTTCAAGGTTGCTACCGACGCAACCAAGCTGGAAATCAAGAAGGCCGTCGAAAGCCTGTTCAGCGTGAAAGTTGAGCGTGTTACTACCCTGAACGTTCTGGGTAAGAGCAAGCGCACCGCTCGCGGTCTGGGCAAGCGTAATGACTGGAAGAAGGCAGTTATCTCCCTTCAGCCAGGCCAAGATCTCGATTTCAGCAGCAGTGCTGAGTAAGGAAGGGGTGCATCATGGCAATCGTTAAATGCAAACCGACTTCCCCTGGCCGCCGTTTTGTGGTCAAGGTGGTCAACCAGGAGCTGCATAAAGGCGCTCCTCACGCACCGCTGCTCGAGAAAAAATCGAAGTCTGGTGGTCGTAACAACAATGGCCGTATTACCACTCGTCACATCGGTGGTGGTCATAAGCAGCATTACCGTATGGTCGACTTCCGTCGCAACGACAAAGATGGCATCGCTGCCACTGTCGAGCGTATCGAATACGATCCAAACCGTACTGCTCACATCGCACTGCTGTGCTACGCAGACGGCGAACGCCGCTACATCATCGCCCCTAAAGGCGTGAGTGCTGGCGACCAGCTGATCGCGGGTGCTCTGGCTCCAATCAAGCCAGGCAACGCTCTGCAACTGCGCAACATTCCGGTTGGTTCCACTGTACACGGCATCGAATTGAAGCCAGGTAAAGGTGCACAGATCGCTCGTTCCGCTGGTGCTTCGGCTCAGCTGATCGCTCGTGAAGGTGTGTACGTTACCCTGCGTCTGCGTTCCGGTGAAATGCGTAAAGTCCTGGCTGAATGCCGTGCGACCCTGGGCGAAGTCTCGAACTCCGAGCACAGCCTGCGTTCGCTGGGTAAAGCTGGTGCCAAACGCTGGCGTGGCGTTCGCCCAACCGTTCGTGGTGTTGCCATGAACCCGGTTGACCACCCACATGGTGGTGGTGAAGGTCGTACCTCTGGTGGTCGTCATCCGGTATCGCCATGGGGCTTCCCGACTAAGGGCGCGAAGACTCGTGGTAATAAGCGTACCGACAAAATGATCGTCCGTCGTCGCAAGTAAATAGAGGGATACGACAGTGCCACGTTCTCTGAAAAAAGGTCCTTTTATTGATCTTCACCTACTGAAGAAGATCGAAGTGGCGGCGGAGAAGAATGATCGCAAACCAGTTAAGACCTGGTCGCGTCGTTCCATGATCCTGCCACAAATGGTCGGTCTGACCATCGCAGTACACAACGGTCGTCAGCACGTCCCAGTTCTCGTTAACGAAGACATGGTCGGCCACAAACTGGGCGAGTTCGCCGGTACCCGCACTTATCGCGGGCACGTGGCAGACAAGAAAGCCAAGCGTTAAGGGGTAAGGAAATGGAAGTAGCCGCTAAGTTGTCGGGCGCTCGAATCTCCGCCCAGAAAGCCCGCTTGGTCGCCGACCAGATCCGCGGGAAGAAGGTGGGCGAAGCGCTCAACCTGTTGGCTTTCAGCAGTAAGAAAGCCGCCGAGATCATGAAAAAAGTGCTGGAGTCGGCCGTAGCCAACGCCGAGCATAACGAAGGCGCAGACGTTGATGACCTGAAGGTCAGCACCGTATTCGTCAACGAAGGGCGTTCGCTGAAGCGCATCATGCCACGTGCGAAAGGCCGTGCTGATCGCATCGTCAAGCGGTCTTGCCATATCACTGTCAAGGTTGCTGACAAGTAACGGAGTCGAAGAGATGGGTCAGAAAGTACATCCCATTGGCATTCGCCTGGGAATCGTCAAGGAGCACACCTCCGTCTGGTACGCAGACGGTCGGACTTATGCGGACTATTTGCTCGCAGATCTGAATGTGCGTGAGTACCTCCAAGACAAACTAAAAAGCGCGTCCGTAAGCCGTATCGATATCCATCGTCCGGCTCAAACTGCACGCATCACCATCCACACCGCTCGTCCAGGTATCGTTATCGGGAAGAAAGGTGAAGATGTTGAGAAACTGCGTCAGGACCTGACCAAGCAAATGGGTGTGCCTGTGCACATCAATATCGAAGAGATCCGCAAGCCGGAACTCGACGGTATGCTGGTTGCCCAGAGCGTAGCTCAGCAGCTGGAGCGTCGTGTGATGTTCCGTCGCGCCATGAAGCGCGCCGTACAGAACGCCATGCGCATTGGTGCCAAGGGCATCAAGATCCAAGTGAGCGGTCGTCTCGGCGGTGCTGAAATCGCACGTACTGAATGGTATCGCGAAGGTCGTGTGCCACTGCACACCCTGCGTGCCGATATCGACTATGCCACCTACGAAGCTCACACCACTTACGGTGTGATCGGTGTAAAGGTTTGGATCTTCAAAGGCGAAGTAATCGGTGGTCGCCAAGAAGAACTGAAGCCACAAGCACCAGCGCCTCGTAAAAAAGCTGCTAAGTAAGGGGTACGCAAAATGTTGCAACCAAAGCGTACGAAGTTCCGCAAGCAGATGACCGGCCACAACCGTGGTCTGGCACTGCGCGGTAGCAAAGTCAGCTTCGGCGAGTTCGCGCTGAAGTCTGTTGCTCGTGGTCGTCTCACCGCTCGTCAGATCGAGTCGGCACGTCGTGCTCTGACCCGTCACGTAAAACGTGGCGGCAAGATCTGGATCCGTGTATTCCCGGACAAGCCTATTTCCAAAAAGCCTCTCGAAGTTCGGATGGGTAAAGGTAAGGGTAACGTCGAATACTGGGTTGCCCAGATTCAGCCAGGCAAAGTCCTGTATGAAATCGAGGGTGTTTCTGAAGAGCTGGCGCGTGAGGCTTTCGCCCTGGCTGCTGCAAAGCTGCCGCTCGCCACCTCCTTTGTTAAACGGACGGTGATGTGATGAAAGCGAATGAACTTCGTGAAAAATCCGCACAGCAGCTGAACGAGCAACTGCTCGGCCTGCTGCGCGACCAGTTCAATCTGCGCATGCAGAAAGCAACTGGCCAGTTGGGGCAGTCTCATCTGCTCTCGCAAGTTAAGCGTGACATCGCTCGCGTGAAAACTGTGCTCAACCAGCAGGCAGGTAAGTGATCATGGCTGAAGCCGAAAAAACTGTCCGTACGCTGACTGGCCGTGTTGTCAGCGACAAGATGGACAAAACCATCACCGTTTTGATCGAGCGTCGCGTTAAGCACCCGATCTACGGTAAATACGTTAAGCGTTCGACTAAGCTGCACGCGCACGACGAAACCAATCAGTGCCACATCGGCGACAAAGTCACTATTCGTGAAACTCGTCCGATGGCCAAGACCAAGTCTTGGGCGCTGGTTGAAGTTGTCGAACGCGCTGTGGAAGTCTAAGGGCTAAGGGTCGGAGAAATTATATGATTCAGACTCAATCCATGCTCGATGTGGCCGATAACAGCGGCGCTCGCCGCGTTATGTGCATCAAGGTGCTGGGTGGCTCCCATCGTCGTTACGCTGGTATCGGTGACATCATCAAAGTTACCGTTAAGGAAGCAATTCCTCGCGGTAAAGTGAAAAAAGGCCAAGTGATGACTGCTGTTGTAGTCCGCACTCGTCACGGCGTACGTCGTGCTGATGGCTCCATTATCCGCTTTGATGGCAACGCTGCTGTTCTGCTGAACAACAAGCAAGAGCCGATCGGCACCCGTATCTTTGGGCCAGTGACCCGTGAACTTCGTACTGAGAAGTTCATGAAGATCGTCTCGCTCGCCCCAGAAGTGCTGTAAGGAGATCCGACATGCAAAAGATTCGTCGTGACGACGAGATCATCGTGATCGCCGGCAAAGACAAAGGTAAGCGCGGTAAGGTGCTGAAGGTTCTGGCTGACAACCGTCTGGTTGTTGGTGGTCTGAACCTGGTCAAGCGTCATACCAAGCCTAACCCGATGTCGGGCGTACAGGGCGGTATCGTCGAGAAAGAAGCGCCACTGCACGCTTCCAACGTCGCCATCTTCAACGGCGAAACCAACAAGGCTGACCGCGTTGGTTTCAAAGTAGAAGACGGTAAAAAAATTCGTGTCTTCAAGTCGACCCAAAAAGCGGTTGATGCTTGAACACTGCTAGGTAGAAGACCATGGCACGACTAAAAGAGATTTACCGGAAGGAAATCGCACCGAAACTTAAGGAAGAACTTAAGCTTTCGAACGTGATGGAAGTTCCGCGCGTTACCAAAATCACTCTGAACATGGGTCTGGGCGAAGCGATCGGCGACAAAAAAGTCATCGAGCACGCTGTTGCTGACCTGGAAAAGATCACCGGCCAGAAAGTCGTTGTGACCTACGCTCGCAAATCCATCGCAGGCTTTAAAGTCCGCGAAGGTTGGCCGATCGGCGTCAAAGTGACCCTGCGCCGTGAGCGTATGTACGAGTTCCTGGATCGTCTGCTGTCGATCTCCCTGCCTCGGGTTCGCGACTTCCGCGGCCTGAATGCCAAGTCCTTCGATGGTCGTGGCAACTACAGCATGGGCGTGAAAGAGCAGATCATCTTCCCGGAAATCGACTACGACAAGATCGATGCTCTCCGCGGTCTGGACATTACCCTGACCACCACTGCCAAGAACGATGACGAAGGCCGCGCTCTGCTGCGTGCTTTCAAATTCCCGTTCCGCAACTGATTGGAGTAGGAAAATGGCCAAGAAGAGCATGAAAAACCGTGAGCTGAAGCGTCAGCTCACTGTTGCCAAGTACGCCGTCAAGCGTGCAGCGCTGAAAGCTATCATCGTCGATCTGAACGCAAGTCCAGAAGCACGTTGGGAAGCTACCGTAGCTCTGCAGAAGCAACCACGTGACGCAAGCGCTTCGCGCATGCGTAACCGTTGCCGTCTGACCGGTCGTCCGCACGGCGTTTACCGCAAGTTCGGCCTGGGCCGTAACAAACTGCGTGAAGCGGCAATGCGTGGTGACGTTCCAGGTCTGGTTAAAGCCAGCTGGTAATCGCTGTCAAAGTCTCGACGGTCTGGCTCGCAAGAATCTGACCGTCGGTGCCTTGAGCTTGAATCAAGCCCCTTTTGGGGCTTGATTCATTTCTGGGGTATGTCTAGAATGACCGGCTCGCCTGAGCCCGTGTTTTTTGTACCCGGAATTTCTCGGCGACAAGTAGTAGCCGCAAGGCTAATTTTTCTGTTTTAGGAGCGTCTAGCCCATGAGTATGCAGGACCCGTTAGCGGACATGCTAACTCGAATCCGTAATGCCCAGATGGCTGAAAAGTCCGTCGTAAGCATGCCTTCTTCCACGTTGAAGGTGGCTGTAGCAAAAGTCCTGAAGGACGAAGGTTACATCGCGGGTTTTCAGATCAGCAGCGAATCCAAGCCACTGCTGTCCATCGAGCTGAAGTACTTCGAAGGCCGTCCGGTCATCGAGGAAGTGAAGCGCGTTAGCCGTCCAGGCCTGCGTCAGTACAAGTCCGTTGAAGATCTGCCAAAAGTACGTGGCGGTCTCGGCGTGTCTATCGTCTCCACCAACAAAGGTGTGATGACTGATCGTGCTGCGCGCGCTGCCGGTGTCGGCGGCGAAGTTCTTTGCACTGTGTTCTAAGGGGGGATAAGCATGTCTCGCGTCGCTAAGAACCCCGTTAAGCTGCCAGCCGGTGTCGAAGTCAAATTCGCAGGCCAACAGCTTTCGGTGAAGGGTGCCAAGGGTACTCTTGAACTGAACGTCCATTCGTCCGTTGAGATCGTTGAAGAAGCCGGTGAGCTGCGTTTTGCTGCTCGCAATGGCGATCAACAGACTCGTGCGATGGCTGGTACCACTCGTGCGTTGGTAAACAACATGGTCCAGGGCGTAAGCCAAGGCTTCGAGCGCAAGCTCCAGCTGATCGGTGTTGGTTACAAAGCGCAAGCAAAAGGTCAGGTGCTGAACCTGGCTCTTGGCTTCTCGCACCCAGTGGATTACGAACTGCCGGCAGGCATCACCGCTGAAACTCCTAGCCAGACCGATATCCTGATCAAGGGCATCGACAAGCAGCTGGTAGGTCAAGTGGCCGCCGAGATCCGCGACTTCCGTCCACCAGAGCCGTACAAAGGCAAAGGTGTGCGCTACGCGGACGAAGTCGTCCGTCGTAAAGAAGCCAAGAAGAAGTAGGGCATAGCAAATGACCGACAAAAAAGTTACTCGACTGCGTCGCGCTCGCAAAGCACGCCTGAAAATGCACGAACTCGAAGTCGTGCGTCTCTGCGTGTTCCGCTCTTCGCAGCACATCTACGCCCAGGTCATTTCGGCCGACGGCAACAAAGTCCTGGCAAGCGCCTCGACTTTGGATAAAGAACTGCGTGATGGTGCCACTGGCAACATCGACGCGGCCACTAAGGTTGGCAAGCTGGTAGCTGAGCGTGCGAAAGCCGCCGGTGTATCTCAAGTTGCCTTTGACCGTTCCGGCTTCAAGTACCACGGCCGCGTGAAAGCGCTGGCTGATGCTGCTCGTGAAGGCGGACTGGAGTTCTAAGTTATGTCAAATAACGACCAAAAGCGCGACGAAGGCTACATCGAGAAGCTGGTTCAAGTTAACCGCGTAGCAAAAACCGTTAAAGGCGGCCGTATCTTCACTTTCACCGCGTTGACCGTGGTTGGTGATGGTAAAGGTCGTGTTGGCTTCGGCCGTGGCAAGTCGCGTGAAGTGCCTGCTGCGATCCAGAAGGCAATGGAAGCTGCTCGCCGCAACATGATCCAGGTTGATCTGAACGGCACCACTCTGCAGTACGCAATGAAGTCCGCCCATGGCGCTTCGAAGGTGTACATGCAGCCTGCTTCTGAAGGTACCGGTATCATCGCTGGCGGCGCTATGCGTGCTGTTCTCGAAGTTGCTGGCGTTCAGAACGTCTTGGCCAAGTGCTACGGTTCGACCAACCCTGTAAACGTGGTTCACGCCACTTTCAAGGGTCTGAAAGCCATGCAATCTCCTGAATCCATTGCTGCCAAGCGTGGCTTGCGCGTTGAGGAGATCAAGTAATCATGGCTACCGTTAAAGTTACGCTGATCAAAAGCATGACCGGCCGCATCCCTAACCACAAACTGTGCGTTAAGGGTCTGGGTCTGCGTCGCATCGGTCACACTGTAGAAGTCCAGGATACTCCCGAGAATCGCGGGATGATCAACAAGGCTTACTACATGCTGCGTGTCGAGGGTTAATCGATGAAACTCAATGATCTGAGTCCAGCGCCGGGTTCCCGTCGCGAAAAGCATCGTCCGGGCCGTGGTATCGGTAGTGGTTTGGGTAAGACTGGTGGCCGTGGTCACAAAGGTCAGACCTCCCGCTCCGGTGGCACCATTGCTCCAGGCTTTGAAGGCGGTCAACAGCCGCTGCATCGTCGCCTGCCGAAATTCGGTTTCGTTTCCCTGAAAGCCATGGACCGCGCAGAAGTGCGTCTGTCCGAGCTGGCCAAAGTGGAAGGCGACATCGTCACCGTGCAGTCCCTGAAAGATGCCAACGTGATCAACGTCAACGTACAGCGTGTGAAAATCATGCTGTCCGGTGAAGTGACTCGCGCTGTCACTATCGGCAAGGGAATCGGCGCCACCAAAGGTGCGCGTGCGGCTATCGAAGCAGCTGGCGGCAAGTTCGAGGAATAAATGGCTAAGCAAGGTGCTCTCTCTGCGCTCGGCAAAGGCGGTATGTCTGAACTCTGGGCTCGTCTGCGTTTTCTGTTCCTGGCGATTATCGTCTACCGAATAGGCGCACACATCCCGGTTCCAGGTATCAACCCTGACCGACTCGCGGACCTGTTTCGACAGAATGAGGGGACCATTCTTAGCTTGTTCAACATGTTTTCCGGCGGTGCGCTGGAGCGGATGAGCATCTTTGCACTGGGGATCATGCCGTACATTTCGGCATCGATCATCATGCAGCTGATGACCGCCGTCAGCCCACAGCTGGAGCAGTTGAAGAAGGAAGGTGAAGCTGGCCGTCGCAAGATCAGCCAGTACACCCGCTACGGCACCGTCGTCCTCGCTCTCGTTCAGGCCATTGGCATGTCCATTGGTCTGGCGGGGCAGGGCGTTGCGTTCACTGGTGACTTTGGCTTCCATTTCGTCGCGGTATCCACGTTTGTGGCTGGCGCGATGTTCATGATGTGGCTGGGTGAGCAGATTACTGAGCGTGGTGTAGGCAACGGTATCTCGATGTTGATTTTTTCGGGTATCGTCGCCGGTCTTCCGAGAGCAATCGGGCAGTCTTTCGAGTCTGCGCGTCAGGGTGATATCAACATCTTCGCCCTGGTTGCCATCGGTTTGCTGGCAGTAGCGATTATCGGTTTCGTGGTGTTCATTGAGCGTGGTCAGCGTCGTATCGCTGTTCACTACGCCAAGCGTCAGCAAGGCCGCAAGGTTTTTGCTGCGCAGACTAGCCACTTGCCGCTGAAGGTGAACATGGCCGGTGTTATTCCGGCTATTTTCGCGAGCAGCATTTTGCTGTTCCCGGCTTCGTTGGGTGCCTGGTTCGGTCAGTCTGAAGGTATGGGCTGGTTGCAGGACATCTCGCAGTCGATCGCTCCTGGTCAGCCGTTGAATATTCTGCTGTTTAGTGCAGGGATTATTTTCTTCTGCTTCTTCTATACGGCGTTGATGTTCAATCCGAAAGACGTAGCGGAAAACCTGAAGAAGTCCGGTGCCTTTATTCCGGGCATCCGTCCAGGTGAGCAGTCTGCGCGCTACATTGATGGCGTCCTGACTCGCTTGACCATGTTCGGTGCTCTTTACATGACGGCCGTGTGCCTGTTGCCCCAGTTCCTGGTGGTTGCAGCAAACGTTCCGTTCTACCTTGGCGGGACCTCGTTGCTGATCGTGGTCGTGGTTGTGATGGACTTTATGTCCCAAGTACAATCGCACCTCGTTTCGCACCAGTACGAATCCCTGATGAAGAAAGCCAACCTGAAGGGTTACGGCAGCGGCATGTTGCGCTGAGTACCCATAAGGTTCGAGGAGTTGGTGATGAAAGTTCGTGCATCGGTGAAAAAGCTGTGCCGTAACTGCAAGATTATTCGCCGCGAAGGTGTTGTTCGAGTAATTTGCAGCGCGGAACCGCGTCACAAACAGCGCCAAGGCTGAGTGTGATTGTGCTTCAAGCCCGGCAGCTAGTGTGCTGCCGGGTTGATTATTTGTTATTACAGCGATATTATCTCGCGCCCTATTTCTTGGCTTCCGGGGCGTAGGTAGCTGTCAATTGGAGTCCCACTGAATGGCCCGTATTGCAGGCGTTAACATTCCAGATAACAAGCATACTGTTATCTCGCTGACCTACATCTATGGTGTTGGTCGCACTACCGCACAGAAAATCTGTGCAGTGACTGGGGTAAACCCAGCTGCAAAGATCAAAGATCTGAGCGACGAGCAAATTGAACAGCTGCGTGGCGAAGTGGCGAAGTTCACCACTGAAGGTGACCTGCGTCGCGAAATCAACATGAAAATCAAGCGCTTGATGGACCTCGGTTGCTATCGCGGTCTGCGTCATCGTCGTGGTCTGCCAGTACGCGGTCAGCGTACCAAGACTAACGCGCGTACCCGTAAAGGTCCGCGTAAGCCGATCCGCAAGTAATCGCCCCAGCGAATCGACAGGAATTTAATCATGGCAAAACCTGCTGCTCGTCCTCGTAAAAAAGTTAAAAAGACAGTGGTTGATGGCATCGCCCACATCCATGCTTCTTTTAACAACACCATCGTGACCATCACCGACCGTCAAGGTAACGCTCTTTCCTGGGCTACCTCCGGTGGTTCGGGTTTCCGCGGTTCCCGCAAGTCCACCCCGTTCGCTGCTCAAGTAGCTGCTGAGCGTGCTGGTCAAGCTGCGCTGGAATATGGCCTGAAAAACCTCGACGTAAACGTCAAGGGCCCAGGTCCAGGTCGTGAATCCGCAGTCCGCGCTTTGAACGGCTGTGGCTACAAGATCGCCAGCATCACCGACGTGACGCCAATCCCGCACAACGGGTGCCGTCCGCCGAAGAAGCGCCGCGTGTAATCCAGGAGATCGTAAAGAATGGCTCGTTACATTGGTCCAAAATGCAAACTCGCTCGTCGCGAAGGCACCGATCTCTTCCTGAAGAGCGGCGTGCGCGCGATCGAATCGAAGTGCAACATTGAAGCTGCACCTGGTATCCACGGCCAGCGCCGCGGTCGCCAGTCCGACTACGGCACCCAACTGCGTGAAAAGCAGAAGGTCCGTCGTATCTACGGCGTTCTCGAGCGTCAGTTCAGCGGTTACTACAAGGCTGCTGCCAGCAAGAAAGGCGCAACCGGTGAGAACCTGCTGCAACTGCTCGAATGCCGTCTGGACAACGTTGTATACCGTATGGGCTTCGGTTCGACTCGTGCCGAATCCCGTCAGCTGGTATCGCACAAGTCGATCAGCGTTAACGGTCAGACCGTAAACGTTCCGTCCTTCCAGGTTCGTGCTGGTGACGTGGTTGCTGTTCGCGAGAAGGCAAAGAACCAACTTCGCATTGTCCAAGCTCTCGAGCTGTGCGCCCAACGTGGCCGCGTAGAATGGGTAGAGGTAGATGCTGAGAAGAAGTCGGGCGTTTTCAAGAACGTTCCTGCTCGCAGTGATCTGTCCGCCGACATCAACGAAAGCCTGATTGTCGAGCTCTACTCCAAGTAAGTAAGGGCTAGAAAATAGGTGCATCCATGCAGATTTCGGTAAATGAGTTCCTGACACCCCGTCACATTGACGTGCAGGTTGTCAGTCCAACCCGCGCCAAGATCACTCTCGAGCCTCTCGAGCGTGGTTTTGGCCACACCCTGGGCAACGCGCTGCGCCGCATCCTGTTGTCCTCAATGCCCGGCTGCGCAGTAGTCGAGGCCGAGATTGACGGTGTGCTCCACGAGTACAGCGCCATCGAAGGTGTACAGGAAGACGTAATTGAAATCCTGTTGAACCTTAAAGGTCTGGCCATCAAGCTGCACGGTCGTGACGAAGTTACGCTGACCTTGTCGAAGAAGGGTTCGGGGGTGGTTACCGCTGCCGATATTCAGCTGGATCATGATGTCGAGATCGTTAATCCCGATCACGTAATCGCTAACCTGGCGTCTAACGGCGCCCTGAACATGAAGCTCACCGTAGCTCGTGGTCGTGGTTATGAACCAGCAGACTCGCGTCAGAGCGATGAAGATGAAAGCCGCAGCATTGGTCGCTTGCAGCTCGACTCTTCGTTCAGCCCGGTTCGCCGTATCGCATACGTGGTGGAAAACGCCCGTGTCGAACAGCGTACCAACCTGGACAAGCTGGTTATTGATCTGGAAACCAACGGTACTCTGGATCCTGAAGAGGCTATCCGTCGCGCTGCAACCATCCTGCAACAGCAGTTGGCTGCGTTCGTCGACCTCAAGGGTGACAGTGAACCAGTGGTTGTCGAGCAGGAAGACGAGATCGATCCGATCCTGCTTCGCCCGGTTGACGATCTGGAACTGACTGTACGTTCGGCTAACTGCCTTAAGGCGGAAAACATCTACTACATCGGCGACCTGATTCAGCGTACCGAAGTAGAGCTGTTGAAGACTCCGAACCTGGGCAAGAAATCCTTGACTGAAATCAAGGACGTTCTGGCCTCCCGCGGTCTGTCCCTCGGCATGCGCCTCGACAACTGGCCGCCTGCAAGTCTTAAGAAGGACGACAAGGCGACTGCCTGATCGTCGTAATCACCGAACGTAGTGTTTGGTAAGGAATGAACCATGCGTCATCGTAAAAGTGGTCGTCACCTGAGCCGCACCAGCTCGCACCGCAAGGCCATGTTCCAGAACATGGCGGTGTCGCTGTTCGAGCACGAGCTGATCAAAACTACTCTGCCAAAAGCCAAAGAACTGCGCCGCGTTGCCGAGCCGCTGATCACTCTGGCCAAGACAGACAGCGTTGCTAACCGTCGTCTGGCTTTCGACCGTACTCGTTCGAAAGCTATCGTTGGTAAGCTCTTCAACGACCTGGGCAAGCGTTACGCTACCCGTGAGGGTGGCTACCTGCGCATCCTCAAGTGCGGTTTCCGCGCTGGCGACAACGCGCCTATGGCGTACGTCGAGTTGGTTGATCGTGCTACCGGCGGCGAAGCTGTATCTGCTGAGTAAGACGTCAGTCTGAAACAAAAAGCCGGGCCTAGTGCCCGGTTTTTTGTGCCTGTAAGAAAAGCGCTTTTTGTACAAGCGTGCGACGCCATTCTGTTGTCACCATGTGTTGGGAGTCATCATTAGTAATTTTCTATCGATACCTGAAAATTAATGAATTTGTAGGTGTCACATTGATGATCAATACTCCCAACCAAGCCGACTAGCCGGCAGTTCAAGACCGACAGAGGAAGATGATCGCATGAGCCAAAACAAGACGCTTACGACAGCCAGCGGTGCACCCGTCGCTGACAACCAGAATTCTCGTTCCGCCGGCCCGCGCGGGCCGCTGTTGCTCGATGATTTTCATCTGATCGAGAAACTTGCCCACTTCAACCGTGAAAACATTCCTGAGCGCCGCGTCCACGCCAAGGGCTCGGGTGCCTACGGTACGTTCACCGTAAGCCGTGACATCACTCAATACACCAGTGCCAAGCTGTTTTCCGCTGTCGGCAAGCAGACTCCGACGTTCCTGCGCTTCTCCACTGTGGGCGGTGAGCGTGGTTCGGCTGATACCGAGCGCGATCCTCGTGGTTTTGCCCTGAAGTTCTACACCGAGGAAGGCAACTGGGACATCGTTGGTAACAACACGCCGGTGTTCTTCATTCGTGACCCGCTGAAGTTTCCAGACTTTATCCACACCCAAAAGCGCCTGCCGCAAAGCAACCTGAAAAGCGCGCAGATGATGTGGGACTTCTGGTCGCATTCGCCCGAGGCGCTGCACCAGGTAACTATTCTGTTCTCCGATCGCGGCATTCCTGACGGTTACCGTCACATGCACGGCTTTGGCAGCCACACTTACAGCCTGATCAACGCTCAGGGCGAGCGTCATTGGGTCAAGTGGCACTACAAGACCCTGCAAGGGATCAAGAACCTTGCACCAGCCGATGCGGCGCGTCTCGCCGGCACTGACCCGGACTACGCTCAGCGCGATCTGTTTGAAGCCATTGAGCGCGGTGACTTCCCGAAATGGAGTGTGTGCATCCAGATCATGACCGAAGCCCAGGCTGCGGCTCACTACGAGAACCCGTTCGACGTGACCAAGACCTGGTCGCAGAAGGAGTTCCCGCTGATCGAAGTTGGCGAACTGGAGTTGAACCGTAATCCGCTGAACTACTTCGCCGAGGTCGAGCAAGCTGCGTTTGGTCCGAGCAACATGGTGCCAGGTGTCGGTCTGTCGCCGGATCGCATGCTGCAGGGCCGAGTGTTCGCGTACGCCGATGCCCATCGCTACCGTGTAGGCACCAATCACCAGCAACTGCCGGTCAACGCCCCGCGCAGCCCGGTGAACACCTACCAGCGCGATGGTTCGATGGCGTTCGGCAGCAATGGTGGTGCGACGCCGAACTATGAGCCGAACAGCTATGTGGAGTCGCCGAAACAGGCACCGCACTACGCAGAGCCAGCCCTGGCGTTGAGTGGTGCAGCAGATCGTTACGATCACCGTGAGGACACCGACTACTACAGCCACACAGGTGCGTTGTTCCGCCTGATGAGTGCCGAGCAGAAAGCGCTGTTGGTCAGCAACATTGCTGGTGCCATGGCTGGTGTGTCGAGTGATGTGATCGACCGTCAGTTGCAGCATTTCCACAAGGCCGACCCGGCGTATGGAGAAGCAATCGCAAAGCTGCTCAACGTACAGCTTAACGAAGTCTAAACGAGAAGCAGAACCGCCCTCATTAGGGCGGTTTTTGCGTTATTTAGGCTGCTTTTCTCAGAATATCTTCGCTTTTATTGCGCGAAGTGAGTGACCTTATGGTCAGGTTGGTTCAAACTACAGACTTTCAGGCAGGGAGATGTAGGGCGATGCAAGGCCACCCAGACGTTATCGATTACCTCAACACGTTGCTGACCGGCGAGCTTGCCGCGCGTGACCAGTATTTCGTTCACTCGCGGATGTATGAGGACTGGGGATTCACCAAGCTCTACGAACGAATCAACCACGAGATGGAAGAAGAAGCCGGTCACGCTGATGCGTTGATGCGCCGGATTCTGATGCTTGAAGGCACCCCGCGCATGCGTCCGGATGACCTGGATGTCGGCACCACGGTGGAAACCATGCTCGAAGCGGATCTGCGCCTTGAGTACAAGGTTCGCGCCGCACTGTGCAAAGGCATCGAGCTTTGCGAGAAGCACGGCGACTATGTCAGCCGCGATATTCTCAAGCTGCAGTTGCACGACACCGAAGAAGATCACACTTACTGGCTGGAAAAGCAGCTGGGTCTGATCAAACTGATCGGTATCCAGAACTACCTGCAGTCGCACACTTCCTGATTTCATCAGGTACAAAAAAGCCCCTGTCACTGACAACGTGACAGGGGCTTTTTCATGCCTGGCGATCAGGCCCGATCGCGGATCAACAACGGTTTGAGGTAATGACCGGTGTGAGATTGCTTCATCTCGGCGACTTCCTCCGGTGTCCCGGTCGCAATGATCTGCCCGCCCTTGGAGCCACCCTCAGGCCCGAGATCCACCAGCCAGTCGGCGGTCTTGATCACATCGAGGTTGTGCTCGATCACCACCACGGTGTTGCCGTGGTCGCGCAGGCGATGCAGGACGTCGAGTAGTTGCTGGATATCCGCGAAGTGCAGGCCGGTGGTCGGCTCATCGAGGATGTACAGGGTCTTGCCGGTATCGCGTTTGGACAGCTCGCGGGACAGCTTGACCCGTTGCGCCTCGCCGCCGGACAGCGTCGTGGCTGACTGGCCGAGCTTGATGTACGACAGACCGACATCCATCAGCGTTTGCAGCTTGCGCGCCAGCGCCGGCACCGCATCGAAGAACTCCCGGGCTTCCTCGATGGTCATTTCGAGGGTTTCATGGATGCTCTTGCCCTTGTATTTGATCTCAAGGGTTTCGCGGTTGTAGCGCTTGCTCTTGCACACGTCGCAAGGCACGTAGATGTCCGGCAGGAAGTGCATTTCCACTTTGATCAGGCCGTCACCCTGGCAGGCCTCGCAGCGCCCGCCCTTGACGTTGAACGAGAAACGCCCCGGGCCATAACCGCGTGAGCGCGATTCCGGCACGCCCGCGAACAGTTCGCGGATCGGCGTGAACAGCCCGGTGTAGGTCGCCGGGTTGGAGCGTGGCGTACGCCCGATCGGGCTCTGGTCGATGTCGACGACCTTGTCCAGATGTTCCAGGCCCTTGATGCTGTCGTGGGCGGCGGCTTCGAGGGTGGTCGCGCCGTTCAGTGCGGTGGCGCTCAGCGGGAACAGCGTGTTGTTGATCAGCGTCGATTTGCCCGAGCCGGACACGCCGGTGACGCACGTCAGCAGGCCGATCGGAATTTCCAGGTCGACGTTGCGCAGGTTGTTGCCACGCGCGCCCTTGAGCGCCAGAACCTGCTTCTTGTTGCGTGGGGTACGCTTGGCCGGCACTTCGATCTTGACCCGTCCCGACAGGTATTTGCCGGTCAGGGAGTCCGGGTGAGCCATGACTTCATCCGGCGTACCCTCGGCCACGATCTGCCCGCCATGCACACCGGCGCCCGGGCCGATGTCCACCACGTAGTCGGCCAGACGAATCGCGTCTTCGTCGTGCTCGACCACGATCACCGTGTTGCCGATATCCCGCAGGTGCTTGAGGGTGCCTAGCAGGCGGTCGTTATCGCGTTGGTGCAAGCCGATCGACGGCTCGTCGAGGATGTACAGGACGCCGACCAGGCCGGCGCCGATCTGACTGGCCAGACGAATCCGCTGGGCCTCGCCGCCGGAAAGGGTGTCCGCGCTGCGATCGAGCGACAGGTAATCGAGACCGACGTTGACCAGAAATTGCAGGCGTTCGCGGATTTCCTTGAGAATCTTGTCGGCGATTTCGCCACGGCGGCCGGTCATCTTCAACTCGCCGAAGTAGTCGCAGGCATCGCCGATCGGCAGGTTGGTCACCGCCGGCAGGGTTTTCTCGCCGACCCACACGTGCCGCGCTTCGCGACGCAGACGCGTGCCCCGGCAGTCCGGGCATGACTGGGTGCTGAGGAACTTCGCCAGTTCTTCGCGCACGCTGGCCGACTCGGTTTCGCGGTAGCGCCGCTCGAGGTTCGGCACGATGCCTTCGAACGGGTGCGAGCGTTTGACGATGTCACCCCGATCATTGAGGTATTTGAAGTCGACGTTCTGCGAGCCACTGCCGTGCAGGATGTACTTCTGCTGATCGGCAGGCAGTTCGTTGAACGGCTTCTCCAGGCTGAAGCCATAGTGCGAGGCCAGGGAGCCGAGCATCTGGAAGTAATAGACGTTGCGCCGGTCCCAGCCGCGAATCGCGCCTTCGGCCAGGGTCAGGTCCCCGTTGACCAGGCGTTTGATGTCGAAGAACTGCTTCACGCCCAGGCCGTCGCAGGTCGGGCAGGCACCGGCCGGGTTGTTGAAGGAGAACAGCTTGGGTTCGAGTTCGCTGATCGCGTGGCCGCAGATCGGGCAGGCGAAGCGCGCGGAAAAGATCATTTCCTCGCCCGGTTCGTCGTCCATCGGCGCGACCAGAGCGATGCCATCCGCCAGCTTCAGCGCGGTTTCGAAGGATTCGGCCAGACGCTGCTGCAGATCGGCGCGTACCTTGAAGCGGTCGACCACGACTTCGATGGAGTGCTTCTTCTGTTTATCCAGCTTCGGCAGTTCATCGAGTTCGCATAGCCGGCCATTGACCCTGGCGCGGACGAAGCCCTGGGCGCGCAGTTCTTCGAAGACCGACAGATGCTCGCCCTTGCGCTCGCGGATTACCGGAGCCAGCAGCATCAGCTTGCTGCCTTCCGGTTGTGCGAGCACCAGGTCGACCATCTGGCTGACGGTCTGCGCTTCCAGCGGGATGTCGTGATCCGGGCAGCGTGGCGTGCCGACGCGCGCATAGAGCAGGCGCAGGTAGTCGTAGATTTCGGTGATGGTGCCGACCGTGGAGCGCGGGTTGTGCGAGGTCGACTTCTGTTCGATGGAGATTGCCGGCGACAGGCCTTCAATGGTGTCGACGTCGGGTTTTTCCATCATCGACAGGAACTGCCGGGCATAGGCCGACAGCGATTCGACATAGCGGCGCTGACCTTCGGCATACAGCGTGTCGAAGGCCAGGGAAGACTTGCCGGATCCGGACAGGCCGGTGATGACGATCAGCTTGTCCCGTGGCAGGGTCAGGTCGATGTTCTTCAGGTTGTGGGTACGGGCCCCACGTATCAGGATCTTGTCCAAAGTGGCCTCGCTCGGCGGGCGTCGAAAACGTAGGAGTATACGACCAACTACTGGATGGATGCACACTATCGAATGAAGGTTTTTTTGCCGTTCATGAAGAGAGTTTCATCTGTACGCGTCAAAGCGTCGCGATATACCCCGTCTTCCGATGGGACTGGTAGAATCGCCGCCGGTTCACACGAGGTTTTTCCATGCACGATCCCCACAGCGAACGCATGAGTGGCAGCGAGACCCGCGCGGCGAGCGGTCTGGCTCTGGTGTTCGCTTTCCGTATGCTTGGCATGTTCATGGTGTTGCCGGTGCTGGCGACCTACGGCATGGATCTGGCGGGAGCGACCCCGGCCCTGATCGGGCTGGCGATTGGCGCTTACGGCCTGACCCAGGCGATTTTCCAGATTCCGTTCGGGATCATTTCCGACCGCATCGGCCGGCGTCCGGTGATTTACCTGGGGCTGATCGTCTTCGCGCTGGGCAGTGTGCTGGCGGCCCAGGCCGACTCGATCTGGGGCGTGATCGCCGGGCGGATCCTGCAAGGTGCCGGGGCGATTTCCGCGGCGGTCATGGCCCTGCTGTCCGACCTGACCCGCGAACAGCACCGGACCAAGGCGATGGCCATGATCGGCATGACCATCGGCCTGTCGTTTGCCGTGGCGATGGTGGTCGGCCCGCTGCTGACCCGCGCGTTCGGTCTGTCCGGCTTGTTCCTCGCCACCGGCGGCATGGCGCTGTTCGGCATCGTGATCGTGATGTTCATGGTGCCCAAATCCACCGGGCCTCTGAGCCATCGCGAATCCGGCGTGGCCCGTCAGGCGTTGATGCCGACGCTCAAACATCCGGATCTGCTGCGTCTGGACCTGGGCATTTTTGTGTTACATGCGATGTTGATGTCGAGCTTCGTCGCCTTGCCTCTGGCGCTGGTGGAAAAGGCCGGCCTGCCCAAGGAGCAGCACTGGTGGGTGTACCTCACCGCGCTGCTGATTTCGTTCTTCGCCATGATCCCTTTCATCATCTATGGCGAGAAGAAACGCAAAATGAAACGAGTTTTGCTCGGCGCCGTGCTGACGCTGATGCTCACTGAGCTATTCTTCTGGCAGTTCGGCGACAGCCTGCGGGCTCTGGTGATTGGCACGGTGATCTTCTTTACCGCGTTCAATCTGCTGGAAGCCTCCTTGCCGTCGCTGATCAGCAAGGTTTCACCGGCGGGTGGCAAGGGCACGGCCATGGGCGTGTACTCCACCAGTCAATTCCTCGGTTCGGCACTCGGCGGGATTCTCGGCGGCTGGATGTTCCAGCATGGCGGTCTGTCGGTTGTGTTCCTTGGATGTGCGGGACTGGCTGCACTTTGGCTGGCCTTTGCTGTTACCATGCGCGAACCTCCCTACGTGACGAGCCTGCGCCTGCCGTTGTCGCCTGAAGCGATACGCGAAGCGGGTCTGGTCGAGCGCCTCAAGGCCCTTGTAGGGGTAACGGATGCTGTGATTGTTGCCGATGAAGCGGCCATCTACATCAAACTGGACACCGAATTAATGGATCGCACCACTCTTGAACGCCTGGTGAACAACCCGGCGCAGACTGCGTGCGAAGCCTAGGAGAACGTTATGGCCCGTGGGGTTAACAAAGTCATCCTGGTCGGCACTTGCGGCCAGGACCCCGAAGTACGCTACCTGCCTAACGGTAACGCCGTGACCAACCTGAGTCTGGCGACCAGCGAGCAGTGGACCGACAAGCAGACCGGTCAGAAGGTCGAGAAGACCGAATGGCACCGTGTATCGATGTTCGGCAAGGTTGCCGAAATCGCCGGCGAATACCTGCGCAAGGGTTCGCAGGTCTACATCGAAGGCAAACTGCAGACCCGCGAGTGGGAAAAAGACGGTATCAAGCGTTACACCACTGAAATCGTGGTCGACATGCAAGGCACCATGCAACTGCTCGGCGGCCGTCCACAACAGGGCGACCAACAAGGTGGCGGCAACAACTATCAGCAGCAGGCGCCACGCCAGCAGGCTCCGCGTCCGCAGCAGTCGGCTCCGCAACAGCGTCCTGCGCCGGCTCCACAGCAGGCCGCACCGCAACCGGCTCCGGATTTCGACAGCTTCGATGACGATATTCCGTTCTGATCCGGCGCTACCGCCGATCTGAATGAAAAAGGCCCGTCGTTCGCACGACGGGCCTTTTTTGTGGGCGAGGTTTTTTCAATCCAGAATCAGATGCGGCAAAAACCGGCTCGAATCCTTGGTGATCAGACTGTTGTCCTCGCGCACGCCAATCCCCGCCGCCTGATCGCCAATCACCCAGGAACCGATCAGGGTGTAGCTGTCATCGAACTTCGGCAGCGGTGCCAATTCCTGCAGGATGAAGGGCGCGTCGGTGTAGGGGCCATCCTCTTTCACCGTCAGACCTTCGGCCGTCTGCAATTCGATGTTGGCGCCTTCCCGGGAGAAATACGGCTTTCGCACCCAGCCATTGGGTACGGAAGAATCAGGGTTCGGATCGAGATGCGCAGCGAGCAGGTTTGGATGGCCCTTGTGCATTTCCCACAACAGCGGCAGAACGCCCTTGTTCGACAGGATGGCTTTCCATGCCGGTTCAAAAAACTGTGTATCGCACTGGGCGATCGCCGGGCCGAACGGTTCGTGGAAGATGAACTCCCAGGCATGCAGCTTGAACAGGTGCGGGATCCAGCGGTCTTCGAGGTCGACGAAGCGCCCTTCGGCGGTCAGGCCGATGTCTTCGATGTCGATGTGGCGTGATTCGATGCCGACGGCTTCTGCAATCAGTCGCAGATAATCCGTGGTGCCCTTGTCTTCGACCGAGCCTTTCATCGAGGCGAAGTAGAACGGCCGCTTCAACTGCAACTCGGCGAAGGCCTGATGCAGCTTGGTGTCGATGCTGTTGAACTGATCGGCGCGGGCCGGCAGCAGGCCGCGTTCGATGCATTGTTCCAGCCAGCCCCACTGGAATGCCGATGCTTCGTAGAGGCTGGTCGGCGTGTCGTAGTTGAGTTCCAGCAGCTTGGCCGGGCCATTGCCGCTGTAGGAAAAGTCCATGCGCCCGTACAGATGCGGATGACCTTCCAGCCAGGATGTGCGGATCATGTCGTAGTACGGTGCGGGGATGCTCAGGCGATCCAGCAGTTCCTCGCTGTGCACCACGCGGTCGACCAGATCCATGCACATCTCATGCAGTGCGGTGGTCGGATCCTCAAGATCGTTTTCAATCTGCGCGAGCGAGAACTGGTAGTAGGCGCGCTCGTCCCAATACGGCTCGTTATCGATGGTGTGGAACATGAAACCGAGGCTTTCGGCGGTCTGCTTCCAGTCGTGGCGTTCGGCACAGGGTATCTTTTTCATGGTCAGCTGCTCGAGCGGCCCCAGCCACCCCAGCCGCTGCGGGCACTGGACTGGCTGCCAAAGCCGCCACGGGACGTCGAAGAGGCGACGTTGACCGGTTTGCTTTTGCTGCTCTCGTAATCCTGGCTGCGCGGTGCCGATTCGATTTTTCGGTATTGGGTCGAGGTGTTGTAGGTCTGGCGGGTATCGCGGTCACGATAAACCGTGCGGTTCGAGCTGTTATTGCTCATCGCATTGCCAATCAGCCATCCGGTCAGCCAGCCGCTGCCGGCACCACTGGAGGAGTGCGAGGTGCTCTGTGTGGTCTGGGTTGTTTGCGCGGCACTGGTATCGCCCGCCGGCATTTGCGCATCGGCGATCGCGTCGAGATCCTGCGCAGGCTCACCGTTCTGCGGGATCTTGAAGCCGCCGAGTTTCGGCACGAAACGGCCGGCGGAATTTTTCTGACACCAGTCGGCGGCAAAGTCCGCGTCGCACGCAGCCTTGTCGTCGTAGGCCGGCGCGACGCGCCGATGTTCGGCGAGGGCGGCGACGTAGGCGTTGGAGCAGACGTCGGCCGCGACCTCGGCATCCACGCACTGTTCCACGCTCTGGAAGCTGCGCTGCTGCTCCTGCGCTGCCGCTTCGCCGGAAATCGCCAGCGCCACCGAAGCGGCCAGCGACAGTTGAACGTATTTGCTTCGTTTCATCACAGGCTTCCTGCCGGTCAGTTGGACGGTGTCATGCACGCGGCATTGAGCATGCCGACGCTGATTGCCACGGCCGCAACGTAGATGCCGGAAGCGACCTCACCGTTGGCGATACGCTGAGAGGTGCCCTTGAGTACCAGCCCGGTCGCGAGGAATGCCAGCAGTTGCACCACGGCAGCGATCACCGCCCACAGCACGAAATCGAGGACGTTGATCGAGTAGGCGATCACGTTGCTCGCCGGAATCGCGAAACCGATGATCGCGCCGGACAGGGCGATGGCGGCGGCGCTGTTGCCGGAGCGGATCAGCTCGAATTCCTTGTGCGGGGTGATGCGGGTGTAGACGAACTGAAACAGCATGAACAGCGCAACGGCGCCGATCAGGTAGACGACAAAACCGACCAGCGCGGTCTTGTTCAAGGAGACGGCAAGCATTTCCAGCATGAAAAACTTCCTTATTCAAATGGTGCTCAGGTCGGTCGTGTACAGCGAAATGCCCAGCGAAGTGCTCAGGCTGACCGTGCCTTCTTCGTCCTGTTCGACCGAGAACAACAGCAATTCGCGGCGGTCGGTCAGGCCGCTGTCGCGGGCATAGAGCATCGAATGGTGTTCGATGGTGTAGGACTCGTCCGGGTTGATCACCTGTTCGGTCAGCGGCACCAGTTCGGTCTGGCCCTGTTCGGTGCCCCATTCGCGCGTGAACACAACGCCATCGTGGGTGTAGGAGGGCAGGCCGATCAGGCTGTTGGGACCGGCCAGGCGCTGCAATTCGGCGTCACTGTTGACGGTCACGTAGCTGAGGTAATTGAACAGCGTCACCGACTCGACCTGATCGTCACCGGTGACATGGATCTGCACCCAGAAATCTTCGTTGTTCAGGTAGTAGCGATGCAGTTTGTTCGACTGGCCGAGGTCGATCCAGCCTGCGCTCCAGATGGCCTGGGCGTCGGGAACCTGTACCGATGTGCTGCCGTCGAGCAGCAGGCCCAGGGTCGAGTCGAACCGGATCGCCTTGCCTTGCGCCAGGCCGAGCGGGCCACCGGCAACCTCGGGTGTCGGCGCGGAAGTCTGCCAGTTGCTGGTGCCCAGCAAGTCTTTAAACCATCCCATGGGTACGTTCCTTGAAGCGGGTGGAGGTGTTCGTCGGCAAAAACGCCGCTAGTGTACCGGGCGGCGGGCTGAACGAGCAGCAGGATTTGCGCGATGGAAAGCAAGTGGGAGCGGGCTCGCCCGCGAAGGCAATTTATCGGCCGACAGGAATGTCGACTGACGCACCGCCTTCGTGAGCAAACCCGCTCCCACAGACTTTTCCTTCCAGTGATTACTGGGCGGACTTTTGCTTCAGACGCTCAAGGATCGCGTTGGCGCTGCCTTCGTTCGGGGTGATGCCGGCTTCGCGCAGTTTGCGGTCCAGGTCATTGCCGGTCGAGGCATCAGCCAGTTCGTCCGCAGCACTCAGTTCGGCGGCGCGTTGCTGTTGCTTGGCTTGCAGACGGTTCAGGGTGCCGACGGCGGTTTCCAGTTTGCCGTTGGCACCGCCGCTGGCGATGGAGGCACTGACCTGGGCTTTCTGCACGCTTTCACGGGCCTTGGCCATGTCCACTTGCTGGCGCAGGCTCTTGATGCGCGCTTCGGCCTTGTTGATGTCCTTGCGCATGTTTTCGGCGTAGGTGCCGAACTCGTCGCTCTGCTTTTTCTCGGCGTCGAGGTCGTTGGTCAGGGTCGAAATCGCTTCGGCCACTTCCAGCGCCAGGTCTTCGCGGCCGGCGTTCAGGGCGGAAACAGCCTTGGCTTCCAGGTCCTTGATCTTGGCGTCGTACTCGCTCACGCGGTCGGCGGACAGCTTGTGCTTGGCCATGATGGTGACCAGTTCGCGGCGGGCGTTGGAGAGTGCGCCGTCGGCGTCGCGGATTTCCTGGTCGAGGATGCGCAGGGCCTGTTGGTCGACGATCGCTTCGCCGACTTCATTGGCGCCGCCGCGCAGTGCGGTGAACAACTTGCTCCAGATGGACTGAGTCATTGGATTTTCCCTGTTGATTACTTGAAGAAGTGTTCGAAGGCTTCGCTGGCGCGCTGCACGTTGTCGACCAGGGTTTTGACCTCTGTGACCACGTTGGTCAGGCTCGAATCTGCGCTCAGCGCGCCGAACATGTTGTAGACGGTCTGGCCGTTGGGCATCGACTCGATGCCGATCGACGACAGGGGGAACATTTCCCGGCTGCGCAGCACGGCGTCGTTGAAGGCGCGCACGTCGGAGATCGAATCGATGTCCACCAGCACGGTGTCGACGATGATCTGCTGACCGGCGATGGCGATGTGAATCGGCAGGCCGCCGAATTCGTTCATCTCCAGTTTCAGGCTGGGCTCGGAACTCTGGATCAGGGACAGCGTGATGTCTTGCGAAGCCACCTCGTCCAGCGCCTTGAGTGCGGTGTAGAGGCTATCGATGTTCCAGTTGTTGCCTGCGCTCATGTAATTCTCCGACATGAAAGAGCCAGCCAGAATCGGTTGGCGTAGCTGTTGCTCCATTTGCTTGAGCAAGCTTCGGTTTTCGGGAAGCACCCAAGTTTCGTGTTTCACATAACCGGCGGCCGCCAGGCCCGCGCGCATCTGCTTCATATAGAAGCTCGACGGTTTTTTCGCGGACGGTGTCGAGCGCACTCCCTTCGGGTTGTCTGACGCAGCGGCCGGGGAGCGGCTTTTCATGGCAATGACTCCGTTATGAACATCTCACGCGTGGGCCACACTACAACCAATCCAAAACCTCAGCAATGACTCACGCGTGAGATTTTTATGACACACGCAAAAAGGCCCGCAGCGAGGCGGGCCGGAGGTGTTGCGAAGTTTTTCCAAGCCGTGATTAACGGCTGGCGGCGAGGAATTCCCGGGTGGAGACCACGCTGGCGTAAGCAAAACCCAGAGCCGACATGAACGCGGCGTGAACCTGAGCAGCGGGTACGCTGACGCCGTTGAATTCCAGATCACGGGTGGCGCAGGCATCGTGGATCACCGTGACGGTGTAACCCAGATCCGCCGCCGCCCGGACGACGCTGTCGACGCACATGTGGCTCATGCTGCCGACCACCACCAGTTCCTTGATGCCTTGCTCGTCGAGGATCGCTTGCAGCTCGGTCTCGCGGAACGAGTTGACGAAATGCTTGAGCACCACCGGTTCGTCGGCCCGGTTGAGCACTTTGGGGTGCAGCTTCGCACCGTCGGAGCCGGGGGTGAAAAACGGTGCATCCGTGGAGGTGAATTCGTGGCGGATGTGAACCACTGAATCACCTGTCTCACGGAAGGCTGCGATCAGGTGCGCGGCGTTGTCGGCGGCGGCATCGGCGCCGACCAGCGGCCACTTGCCTTGGGGGAAGTAGTCGTTCTGGATATCGACTACGATGAGCGCTTGCTTGGCCATGGGTGTGTCCTCGAAGTGTGGATGGGTGTGGCGCCAGTATTGGCGCCGGTCGCTGTTTCGAGGATTGGCCGCACCGACAATAGACAGGGGAAAACTGACAATGGGCGCAGAAAGGGCCGTTGCCGAACTGGGCGTGCTGATTTATCCCGGCGCGCAGATGGCGGCGGTGCATGGCTTGACCGACCTGTTCGGGGTGGCCAACCGGATCGCTTCCGAGCACGAGGCGGCGCAGTTGCCGTTGCTGCGGATCAGTCACTGGCAGGTCGAAGGCGATCAGCCGCCGGTGCGGGTCTACGACAGTCATCCCGCTACGGAAACCGGTTTGCTGGCGGTACTGATTCCGCCGTCCATCGCCGGGTTTTCCGCTGCGCACATGCCGGCCGGTCTGGTGCCCTGGCTACGCGAGCAACACGCTCGGGGCGCAACCCTTGGCGGGGTTTGTGTCGGCTCGTGGCTGCTGGCCGAAAGCGGTCTGCTCGACGGCCGCAGCGCGACCACTCACTGGACCTCGGTCAAGGCCTTCGCCGAGTGTTATCCGAAGATCCACCTCAAGGCCGATACGCCGATAGTCGATGACGGCGACCTGATCACCACCGCCGGGCTGATGGCCTGGTCGGAGTTGGGATTGCGTCTGGTCGACCGCTTGCTCGGGCCGAGCATCGCCAGCGGCACCGCGCGCTTTCTGGTGGTGGAACACAGCGACAGCGCCAGCGAGTGCGGGAGCAATTTTGCGCCGATCCTCAACCATGGTGACGGGGCGATTCTCAAGGTTCAGCATTGGCTGCAAGGCACCGGTGCGACCGATGTTTCGCTGACGGCCATGGCCGAGCGGGCAGGGCTGGAAGAACGGACGTTCCTGCGCCGCTTCCGTGCCGCGACCGGCCTGAAACCCACCGAGTATTGCCAACACCTGCGGGTCGGCAAGGCGCGGGAGCTGCTGGAGTTCACCAACGGCACCATCGACCACATTGCCTGGACGGTGGGCTATCAGGATCCAGGGGCGTTTCGCGCGACGTTCAAGAAAATCACCGGGCTGGCGCCGAGTGATTATCGCGGGCGGTTTGGCGTGACTCCGTCGAAGTCCTGAATGGACTGCACTGGTGTGAGCGTTTTGTACATCAGCCGGATCGTGCAAATTGCCGGAGTCCTGCGTCCGGTCGTGCAGATTGAAACAGGCGCGATGCCATCAGGATTTTGCCAAGCGATTGATTCGCTGACGTTTTCCACAGATTCCCGATTGGCCTGATCTCTGCACCCCTCTTCCCACATTCATCAAGCCGCTGGAAGGGGGACGCATGACCCCGACATCCCGCAGGAAACTGGTGGTAGCGCATTCGGTGCGTGCCGACGCGCCGCAGCATGAAGTGCAGACCAACAAAGCCCTGGCCCGTTGGCTGGCGCAGATTCTCGGGCTCAACTTCGGCGGCCGTTACGAGCCGGAAAAACATCGCGGTCGCGAGCTGTATCTGCTGCCAACTCAAACCATTGTCGGCGCGGCCCACGCGAAAGCGCTGGGCATCAACGGCCCGGACGACTTGTGGGGCGGTTACGTCGAGCACGATTTCATCTGCACCAAGGCCATCAGCCACGGCCTGCGAAGTTATCAGGCCCGCGCGCCGCAAGGCTGGTCGCCGCTGTTTTCCGAGCGGGTACGCAATGTGGTGCTCGACGGCCTCAGCGTATTTGCCCTGGAGGACGCGCGGCCCGCTGCCGAGCATCTGTTGTACAGCGGCCCGATCCGGCTCAAGCCGATTCACGCCTGCGCCGGTCGTGGCCAGGAAGTGATCGACAGCCTCGACGCCTTCGACGAAATCCTCGCCCGCCCGGACGCTGAAAAACTGTTCGGCAACGGCGTGGTGCTGGAGCAGGATTTGCGCGAGGTGGTCACGCACAGCGTCGGTCAGTCGTTCATCGGCGATCGGGTGTTGAGTTACTGCGGCGATCAATACCTGACGCAGGACGGGCAGGGCGAAGAGGTCTATGGCGGCTCCAATCTGCTGGTGGTGCAGGGTGGCTATGCCGAGCTGCTGGCGCTGGAGCTGCCCGACGACGTGCGCCTGGCGATCGAGCAGGCGCAGGTGTTCGACAGCGCCGCCGATGAGGCCTACCCGAATTTCTTCGCCTCGCGCCGCAACTACGACATCGCCCAAGGCCTGGACAGCGACGGCAAACCGCGCAGCGGCGTGCTCGAACAATCGTGGCGCATGGGTGGCGCCAGCAGCGCGGAAGTCGCGGCGCTGCAAAGTTTCGTCAACGACCCGGCGATGCGCGCGATCCGTGTGTCGTCGGTGGAAACCTACATCGACGAGTCCCTGCCGGCCGATGCCATCGAGGTGTATCGCGGCCCGGCCGAGAACAGCGAATTTCTCCTCAAATACGTAACGGTCAAATCCTATGACGGCTAGAAGCGAAAGCGTTCAAATCGACATTGATGACGAACAGATGAGCGGGACGTTTCTCAGTCCCAAATCGAAAGTCCCCGGCGTGCTGTTCGTACACGGTTGGGGTGGCAGTCAGGAGCGTGATCTGGAGCGGGCAAAAGGTATCGCCGGTCTGGGTTGCGTGTGCCTGACCTTCGACCTGCGCGGGCACACCGGCGGCACCGGGATTCCGTTGACCCGGGTGACCCGCGAGGACAATCTGCGTGACCTGTTGGCGGCCTATGATCGACTGCTCGCGCACCCGGCGCTCGACACTTCGGCCATCGCCGTGGTCGGCACCAGTTATGGCGGTTACCTCGCATCGATCCTCACCTCGCTGCGTCCGGTGCGCTGGCTGGCGTTGCGGGTGCCGGCGCTGTATCGCGACGAACAATGGCACACGCCCAAGCGTGATCTGGACAAGTCCGACCTGCGCGACTATCGCGGCACTCTGGTGCGCGCCGACAGCAATCGCGCGTTGCACGCCTGTTCACAGTTCACCGGGGACGTGTTGCTGGTGGAGTCGGAAACCGATGACTACGTGCCCCACGCGACGATCATGAGTTACCGCGCGGCGTGCCAGCAGACCCACTCGCTGACCCACCGTATCATCGACGGCGCCGACCATGCGCTGAGCGAACCGGTATCGCAGCAGGCCTACACATCGATTCTGGTGGACTGGATCACCGAGATGGTGGTGGGCGAGCGGTTGAGCATCATTCAAGCCCAGTGACGGCAGTCGTGGGGGCTGGCTCGCTCGCGAGGGCGCTCGCGAAGGGCGCCGCGATCAGCCGGGTTTCTTCTCGATGCGCAACGCCTTGGCCTTGGCCTCCACCAGCAGATACATCACCACCGTGATCAGCAGCGGCAGCAGAAAATAGATCGCCCGATACGCCAGCAACCCGGCCACCAGGCTGCCCCGCGACGCCTCGTGTTGCAGCAGCGCGACGAACACCGCTTCCAGCACCCCGAGGCCCGCCGGAATGTGCGTGATGACTCCGGCGATCGCGCTGATCAGCAGCACGCCGAGCACCAGCGGATAATCGAGTTTGCTCGGCAGCAAGGTGAAGATCACCGCCGCCATCAATGACCAGTTCAGTGCGCCGAGCAGCAATTGCAGCACCGCCATGCGCAGCGACGGCAGGTTGATTTCCACGCCGCGAATCGACCATTCCCGACGCCGGGAAAACCGGCACGCCGCGAGATAGCCGGCACTGAGCAACAGCAACAGCACGCCGATTCCCTGCAACGCCGTGCTGTTGATTTTCCACCCCGGCGGCATGCTCACCAGACCACTGGCGAACACCGCCCCGGCGATGGTCATGTAGCCGAACCAATTGGTCGCCAGACTCAGCCCGAGGATCTTGGCGATGTTGCTTTTGCTCACTCCGAGCCGCGAGTACAGGCGATAACGCATGGCGATCCCGCCGACCCAGGCACTGAGGTTGAGATTGAACGCGTAGCTGATGACGCCCACCGGCAGGATCTGTTTCCAGGTCAGATCCTGGCGGATGTAGGTGCGGCCGATCAGGTCGAAACTGGCGTACACCAGAAAACTCACCAGGGTCAGGCTGGAGGCGATGATCAGCGTGCGCACCTTGAAGTCGGCGAGGGTCTGCAACACTTCGGCCCACTCGATGCGCCGGGCAAACATCGTCAGCAGCACGATCAGCGCGAGGAAAAACAACAGGGTCAGCGGCCGCTTCCAGCGGCTCCAGCGCGAGTGGCTGGTCGCCGGTGAATGGGCGGCGGCACGGGCTTCGGAACGGCTCATGAAGGATCACCCCCTGCAGCACGGAAAAACGGTTTCAGCCGAGGTTTATGCGCCGGCAGCCAACCGGCCATGGCCGGAAAGTGACGCAGAAAGTGGAACACCAGAAAGCCCACCGTCATGTGCCAGATCCGCCCCCGTGGCGCGCTGGCCGGGTCCATCGCCTTGCAATGATTGAGGCTGAGGTCTTCCAGGCGTTGGAACAGTTGGCGGTTGAATGTGCGATCGCGGATCAGCACGTTGGCTTCCAGGTTCAGCGCCAGGCTCAACGGGTCGAGATTGCTTGAGCCGACCGTGCTCCATTCGTCATCCACCAGCGCCACTTTGCCGTGCAATGGACGGTCGCAATATTCGTAGATCCGCACCCCGGCCTTGAGCAGATAGTCGTAGGTCATGCGCGCCGCGAGTTTGGCCACCAGCATGTCCGGCTGGCCTTGCAGAATCAGCCGCACATCGACGCCACGCCGTGCCGCGTTGCGCATTTCGCGCAGCAATCGGTAGCCGGGAAAGAAGTAGGCGTTGGCGATCACCACCCGGCGTCGGGCGTTGCGCAGCACCTGCAAATACACGTCCTCGATGTCGGTGTTGTGCTGGTCGTTATCGCGAAACACCAGGCGTACCTGGCCGTCGTGATCGTCGACGGCCATCTGCTCCCGCCGCTGGCGCCGACGCTGCCACCAGAACCGCGCCCGGCCGGGACGGCCGCTTTGCAGCAGGGCGAAGTGGTGGATGTCGGTCACCGCCGGACCCTGGACTTGCACCGAGTAATCCTGCTTGGCCTCGGGGCCGAAATCGGCCAGGTGGTCGCCGGAAAAATTGATCCCCCCAATGAACGCGACGAGGCCGTCGACCACCACGATCTTGCGGTGCAGGCGGCGGAACCAGTTGGTGCGAATGCCCAGGTGTTTGGGCGCCGGATCGAAAATTTGCAGATGCACCCCGGCGTCGCTCAGGGCAGTGAGGTAACCGGCGCTCAATTCGCCGCAACCGAAGCCGTCGAAGCTGACGGTGGTGCGCACGCCGCGCCGGGCGGCGTCGATCAGGATCTGCTGCAATTCGCGGCCGACCTTGTCTTCGAAAACGATGAAGGTTTCCAGGAGGATTTCACTCTTGGCCGCGCGCATCGCCTCGAACACCCGAGGGAAATATTCCTCGCCATTTTCCAGCAGCTCGACCCGGTTGCTGCCGTGCCAGCCGTATTGGACATCGACGTGTCCCGGCTCGCGGATCGGCGGGGTAATGGTCAGCGGTTCCCCGGCGGATTTTTCCAGCGGTGCGCTGCTCATATTTCGATCTCCACCGATAACGGCGCGTGGTCGGAAAGGTGCGACCACGGTCGGTTCGCCAGGACTTTCGGCTGACGGGCCTTGAGGTTGCGCACGTAGATGCGGTCCAGCCGCAGGGTCGGCAGGCGCGCCGGAAAACTGCGTGCCGGTTTGCCCTGATGGGCCGCGAACACTTCGCGCAGACCGCTAGGTTTGAGCAAGGCATCGGCGCGCTGGCGCCAGTCGTTGAAGTCACCGGCCACGATCACCGGGGCGTCATCCGGCAGCTCCGCCAAGCGTTTGCCGAGCAGTTTCAGTTGCGCGTTGCGGTGGCTCTCGCGCAGGCCCAGATGCACGCAGATCGCGTGCAGCTCGCGGTCATCGCCCGGCAGTCGCAACACGCAATGCAGCAGGCCACGGTTTTCGTGTCCACTGATCGATACGTCGAGATTGTCGTGGCGGATGATCTGGAATTTCGACAGCAGCGCATTGCCGTGATCGCCATCCGGATACACCGCGTTGCGCCCGTAGGCGAACTGCGGCCAGAGGCTGTCGGCGAGGAATTCGTATTGCGGCATCGTCGGCCAATTGAGGTAGCGCTTGGGATGGTGTTCGTGGGTGCCGTGGACTTCCTGGAGAAACACCACGTCGGCGGACACGCTGCGCACCGCTTCGCGCAGTTCCGGCAGGATGAAGCGCCGGTTCAGCGCGGTGAAACCCTTGTGGGTGTTGATCGTCAGCACGGTGAAACGGTTGATGGTGCTGATGACTTCGGTTTGCTCGTCGGTGACGCCGATGGGCTCGCGGATGCTCATGACAGCACTCCTTCGTTGGCCGGCTCGCCGGGGGTGGTGGCGAGGTCTTTATCGAGGTCGAAGCGATGCAGCAGGCTGCGGGCATCGAAAGGCGCGCGGACTTTGATGTCGTTGTCGAAGTAGCAGAACACCTCGCGGGATTGGCGTGCCCGGGGTTTCAGGCGTGGTGCGATCAAGTGTGCATCGCGGGGCTGCCGGCCGTGGTGCCAGGCGTCGATGCGCTCGGCCCAGCTCTTGAGTGCTGTTTCCGAGTAGCCGCTGGCGTAGAGCTCTTCGGCACCGTGCAGGCGCAGGTAGACGAAGTCGCTGGTGAGGTCTTCGCGGTACGGCCACTTTCCGGCGGTGTCGGCGATCACCAGGGCGGTGTTGTAGCGTTTGAGCAGGCGCACGAAATCAGTATCGAGAAAACTGTCGTTGCGGATCTCAACGGCGTGGCGCAGCGGTTTTTTTCCGTACGCCTTGAGGCTGGCGTGGCCGTGCAGATGCGAGTCGTGCTGGCGGGCGAGGGCGGCAGCCGCTTCGGTGTCGTGGGGCAACAGAGCGAGGAAGTGTTCGAACAGTTCGGCGTCGAATTTGAAACTCGGCGGAAACTGCCAGAGGATCGGCCCGAGTTTTTCTTTCAGTTCCAGCACCCCGGAGGCGAAAAAGTTGGCCAGGGGTTTCTCGATGTCGCGCAGGCGACGGATGTGCGTGATGAACCGCGGAGCCTTGACGCTGAAAATGAAGTCGTCCGGGGTTTCGGCATACCACTGGGCGTAGCGTTCCGGCCGTTGCAGGGCGTAGAACGAACCGTTGATTTCGATGCTGTTGACCGCCCGTGAGGCGAACTGCAATTCGCGTTTCTGCGTCAGCCCCTTGGGGTAGAAACCGCCCCGCCACGGGGCGTAGCGCCAGCCTGAAATACCAATGTGAATCGCCGCCATGCCGCCCTCCCGTGGAATGTCCTCGCGCTGCCTCTGTTTGTGGATGACTGTGGGCGGGGCGGGAAAGTTTCGGTGGGGGTACGGGTGGTCGCTGAGGGGCTTTGATTTCCATTCAAAACCGAACTTGTCCGCCATTCACCGATCAGTTCCTTACAGGTTCACCCAAAGGGAGATCGGAGTTTTGATCAAGTTCAGGATCGTCATTCTGCTGGGAGCACTGCTGTTTCTCGGCGCCAGTGAACTGGATGCCGCCACGCTGCCGGGCGTTCCGGCCACTGCGCAAAAGCCCGCCGAACCCGAGCCGCTGGTACAGGGCGGACTACTCGGCGCCATCAGTTCCAGCATCGACGACGTACAGGACAAACTCGATCTCAATGAACATCTGGTCGATGCCTGGCGCCTGCGTGCCGATCGGGCGGCGGATGAAGTCGACAGGCTGGTCAATCAACCGTCGGACCGCTCGGCGTGGAGCGTGGCCGGCGATTTCCTGATGCTGTCGGGGGTGTGGCTCGGCACCTTCGCCCTGTTGACCGTGCTGGGCAGTTTGCTCGGCAAGCGTCTGCGCGAAGGCCGCTGGTTGCGCAGTCGCCAGCGCAGCCAGGATCTGCTCGGCTACCTGCTGCCCTACACCTTGCCGGCACTGATCTGCCTGCCGCTGACCCTGTACGTCAGCCATTTCCTGCCGGTCTCGGTCGGCCGCGCGCTGGCGCTGTGTTTTGCCTACGCCACCAGCAGCGGGATCTTTTCCACCTCGATGCTGTTGTGTGTGGTGGTGATGTTCAACGTCGGCCATAAGCGCCGGGCGGTGCAGATCATTCGTGACTACTGCCCGAAACCGCTGTTCCTGATCGGCTTCCTGGCCGCCCTCAGCGATGCCCTGACCAGTCCGCAGATCGCCCGGCAACTGGGCGGCAATATCACCAGCAGCATCGCTGTGTTCACGGGCTTGCTGGCGTCGATCATCTTCGGTCTGCTGGTGATCCGCCTGCGCCGGCCGGTGGCGCATCTGATCCGCAACCGCTCGCTGGCGCAGCGTCTGAAACAACCGTCGTTGCAGGAGTCGCTGCGGATTTTTTCCGGACTCTGGTACTGGCCGATCGTGCTGATGGTGCTGGTGTCGGCGGTCAATCTGATCGGCATCGGCGAGGACAACCAGAAAGCCTTGCGCTGCGCGTTGTTCACCACGGTGCTGCTGATCGGCACGGTGTTTCTCAGCACCGTCCTGCAACACCTGTTCAAGTCGCGCCGGGCCGAGGCGATCCAGCGCAGCAGCGCCTACAAGGAACGCTTTCTCAGTCTGCTGCATGCCTTGCTGCGGATCGTCATCGCAATTGCATTCATCGATATTCTCGGGCGGATCTGGGGCGTGTCGCTGATCGACTTCGCCCAGAGCAGTACCGTCGGCCGGGCGATCAGCAATGCCTTGAGCAGCATCGGCCTGATCTTTCTGGTGACGTGGCTGCTGTGGGTGGTGCTCGACACAGCAATCCAGGAAGCGCTGAAACCACCGCTCAACAAACGTGCATCGCGCCAGCCGAGTACGCGGGTGAAAACCATCCTGCCGTTGCTGCGCAATGCGATCAAAATCATTCTGGTGGTGATCTGCGCGATCACCACCATGGCCAATCTGGGGATCAACGTCGCGCCGCTGCTGGCGGGTGCCGGGGTCGTGGGGCTGGCCATCGGTTTCGGTTCGCAGCAACTGGTGCAGGACGTGATCACCGGGCTGTTCATCATCATCGAAGACACCCTGTCGATCGGCGACTGGGTGGTGCTCGACTCCGGGCATGCCGGCACGGTCGAAGGCCTGACCATTCGCACCCTGCGCCTGCGTGACGGCAAGGGGTTCGTGCATTCGGTGCCGTTCGGCCAGATCAAGGCCGTGACCAATCAATCGCGGCAGTTTGCGTTCGCGTTTTTCTCGGTGCAGTTCACCTATGACACCGATGTCGAGAAGGCCATCGAGCTGATCCGCCAGGCCGGGGACTCGATCCGCGAAGACCCGTTTCTCAAGTACAACCTGCAAGGGCCGCTGGATGTGTTCGGGGTGGACCGGATGGACCTCAACGGTGTGGTGCTGACGGCGCAGTTCCGTACCGTGTCGGGCGGGCAATATGCGGTGAGCCGGGCGTTCAACCAGCGTTTGAAAAAGCTTGTGGATAACAGCCCGTGGGTGCATTTCGCGCAGACTTATCCACAGCAGGTTCTGTTGCCGAAGCGGCAAGGTGTGGACGTTGAAGACCCAGTGCCTGAGTCATCGCCGGTTGTGTTGCCGCAGCAGGCTCGGACTCCATAGATCAATGCCGAATCAGTTTGCCGCGCACCTCGGCCATCACCGATTGCTCCAGCTCCACCCAGAATTGTGGTTTGCCGGCAATTTCCGCCGCCACCGGCAAGCCGTCCCGATACACCAGCCGATTGCTCGCCAGCGCCGGTACTTTTGCGCCCGGCAACAAGGTGCCGGCGAGGTTCAGCGGATCTACCCCGCACACGGCGATCAGGCTGCCGTCATGGGGGCGGCGACGGACTTCGCGCAGCAACGGGATCGCTTCGGGCAGGGCAAATTGCTCACCCGCCAGGCCGCTGACAAACCGCCCGCCCCGGATCTCGCCACGGGCCTCCAGGCGATGGAACGTGCGCAGCAGTTCGCGCCAGTTCGGCAGCCAGTCCGCCTCGCGTTCGAGCAAGCGCCAGAACACCACGCCGTAACGCCGCAACAGAGTCATGGCGATGTGTTCCAGGGTTTCCGGAGCGGGTTTGTCCACCACCGCAACCGATCCTCGGCGCAGCAACGCCCAACGCCCGGCATCATCCATTCCGCCGACAAACGCCCCGCGTCCGCGCCGACTGCTGCGTTGCTGGCGTTTGCTCGCCGGGGTGATCAGCGCCCGCAGTCCGGCGAAGCTGTCGGCGTTGACCAAGCCGGCGCCGACCAGTTCCTGCAAGGCGATTTCCAGCTCCGTGCGCAGCAGGTGTGCCTCATGCACCAGTTCGTCGAAAAACAGTGCGCCGTGTTGGCTGAGCGCCTCGAAAACCTTCTGCGCTTTTGGTGTCAGTTCGTTCTCCGGTGTTTGTTCGGCCAGCGTGCTCCACAGGCCGACGTGAGTGCGTGGCAGCAACACGATGGGCGTGCTGCGCAACGCCGTGCCGCCGCTCTTCTGTCGGGCGCTGAGGCGCGTCCATACCAGTTTGCCGTTGCGACACAGATCATCCAGCCAGCCCGGCGAGTAGTCCTTGAGCCGCGCCGGGAGGATGTCGCTGTCCCACGCCGAAGCCGCTGCCGGGTAGCCTTCGAACTGGCCGACAATCGTCGGCAACACGGCGCTGCCCTGGCCTCGGGTCGCTGTAGATAAGTGCTGCCAGTCGAACAGGAAACGCATGAAATCCTGCAACGCCACCGGCTCGATTTCCCGGCGCAGGCGCTTGACCGTGTAGCGATGAATTCGCGCCAGCAAATGCCGCTCGCACCATTCCTCGACATCCAGCCCCGGTGTGAAGTGGCCGCGCAGTACATAGCCTTCGCGCTCCAGTTGCGCGAGGGCCTGATTGACACGGGTTGTGGCCAGCGCCAACGGTGCGGCAATGGCGGGCAGCGGCAACGGGCCGAACGCACCGAGCCGTGCGCGGATCACTTCCAGCAGCGCTTCCTCGGCTGTCCACGCCTCGTCGAATCCGCGCAGCGCTTGCAGCGCGGGCTCAACGGCAGCCTGTGGATACAGCGCTTGCAGGCAAGTCAGGCGCTCCCGGGGCAACCAGAACGAATGCGCCGGGTCGACCCGCAAGCGACACGCGCGGCCAGTGTCGGCCAGGGTTTGCAGCCATTCAGGCCAGTGTTCGTTGGCCGCCACTTCGGTAGCGCTGATGCACGCCAGGCTCATCAGCGCTTCGTGCATTTCATCGACGTTGCCCGGCGTCGGCCAGGCCTCTTCCCGCACGGCGCTGATCGCGTCGGCGTCCAGCGCGCCGAGGTCATCGGTGGATTGCGGATCGCTCCAGCGACGGTTGAGCACGGCTTGGGTGCGGCGTTCTTCCAGCGGTGCGTCGTCGAGAAAGGTGTAGGGGCGGGCGCTGAGGATTTCTGCCGCCAGCGGTGACGGCGCGGGGAGGTCGCGGCTGATCAAACGCACGTCGCCGCGCTCCATGCGCCGCAGCAGATCGAGCCAGCCTTCGCTGTCCATCGCCTCATGCAGGCAATCGTCGAGGGTTTGTTCCACTAGCGGATGCTCGGGGATTTCCCGTTCGCCGGCGAGGTTTTCCAGGCAGGCGATCTGGTCGGGAAACACGCTGGCGATCAGGTCTTCGCTTTTCATTCGCTGCAGTTGTGGCGCGACTTTGCGCCCGCCGGTAAAACGCGGCAGCGCCAGCGCGACACCGGCATTCCAGCGCCAGCGCACGCCGAACAGCGGCGCCTCCAGCACGGCTTGAATCAGGATGTGTTCGGCGCTGTGGCTGTGCAGGTAGCGCCAGACTTCGTCGAGTTCGAAGCTGTGGCTGGTGGACAGCGACAGCACGATCGCATCTTCGCTGGCGGCGGCCTGCAATTCGAAGTTGAACGTGCGGCAGAAACGCTTGCGCAGGGCCAGGCCCCAGGCGCGGTTGATGCGGCTGCCAAACGGCGAGTGGATGATCAACTGGGTGCCGCCGGACTCGTCGAAAAAACGCTCCATCAGCAGCGTGTCTTGCGAGGGCAGCGCGCCGAGGGCCTGGCGGGCGCGGGCGAGGTAGTCCACCAGTTGTTCGGCGCTGGCCGGGTTCAGGCCGAGGGTGCCGGTCAGCCAGTCGAGGGCCGGTTGCAGATTGCCGGGGCTGGCGCCGAGCAATTCATCGAGTTGCGCTTGCAGGCGGGCCACCGCCGCCGACAGCTCATCGCTGCGTCCCGGCGCTTCGCCGAGCCAGAACGGAATGGTCGGCGACTGGCCCTGGGCATCCTCGACCCGGACCTTGCCGGTTTCCACCCGCAGGATGCGATAGGAGGTGTTGCCGAGCTGGAACACATCGCCGGCAATGCTTTCCACGGCGAAGTCTTCGTTGACACTGCCGATGTTCAGGCCCTGGGGCTCCAGCAGGACGCTGTAGTCGGCGTTGTCCGGGATGGTGCCGCCACTGGTCACCGCCGTCAGTCGCGCGCCGCGTCGACCGCGCAGGGTTCGGCTCACGGCGTCGCGGTGCAGGTAGGCGCTGCGGATGCCCTGGCGACCGTTGTAGCCCTCGGCAAGCATGCTCAGCAGGGCCTGGTAGTGACGCTCGTCGAGAACGGCGTAGGGTTCCGCCTGACGGAACAGCGCCAGCAGCGCGTCTTCCGCCCATTCCTGGCAACTGACTTCGGCGATGATCTGTTGCGCCAGCACGTCCAGGGGCGCCTGGGGAATGTGCAGGGTGTCGAGTTCGCCCCGGCGCACGCAGTCGAGCAGGGCGGCGCATTCGATCAGGTCGTCGCGGGTGGTGGCGAACAGGCGGCCCTTGGGCGTACCGCCGACCTGGTGCCCGGAGCGGCCGACCCGTTGCAGAAAACCGGCAATCGAACGCGGCGAGGCGATCTGGCAGACGAGGTCGACTTCGCCGATGTCGATCCCCAGCTCCAGCGAGGCAGTGGCGATCAGAACCTGCAGTTCGCCGCGCTTGAGCCGTTGTTCGGCATCGAGGCGAAATTCCTTGGCCAGACTGCCGTGGTGGGCGGCGACCGCGTGCTTGCCGAGGCGCTCGCTCAGGTGTCGGCTCAGGCGTTCGGCGAGGCGTCGGGTATTGACGAAAATCAGCGTGGTGCGGTGTTCGCGGGCCAGCACGGCGAGGCGGTCGTAAACCAGTTCCCAGACATCATTGGCCATCACTGCCGACAACGGCACCGGCGGCACTTCGATGCCCAGATCCCGTGGCCGGGCGTGGCCGATGTCGACGATTTCGCAGGGGCGTCGATGACCGACGAGAAACCGTGCCACCGCGTCGATCGGTTTTTGCGTGGCTGACAGACCGATCCGGGTCAGCGGTTCCGGACACAGGGCTTGCAGCCGTTCCAGGCTTAACGCCAGGTGACTGCCGCGCTTGCCGGCGGCGATGGCGTGGATCTCATCGACGATTACCGTGCGCGTGGTGCCGAGCATTTTGCGGCCGGATTCCGAGCCCAGCAGCACGTAGAGCGATTCCGGGGTGGTCACCAGAATGTGCGGCGCGCGCTTGCGCATGGCGGTGCGGTCTTTCTGCGCTGTGTCGCCGGTGCGCACGGCGGTGGTGATTTGCAGCTCCGGCAAATCGAGCTGGCGCAATTGTCCGGTGATTCCCGCCAACGGGGTCTGCAGGTTGATGCGGATGTCGTTGGACAGCGCCTTGAGCGGCGAAACGTAGACCACCAGGGTTTCATCCGGCAGACCGTCCGGGGTTTCCAGGCCACGGTGGACGAGGTCGTCGATGACGGCGAGGAAGGCGGTGAGGGTCTTGCCCGAGCCTGTAGGGGCGGCGATCAGCGTCGAACGGCGCTGGCGGATCAACGGCCATGCGCGGGCCTGGGCGGCGGTGACCGTCGCGAAGGTCTGGCTGAACCAGGCGCTGACGGCAGGATGGAAGCCTGCCAGGGCGCTGCCGGCGGGGAGGGGCAGATTCATGGGTTCAGTTATGCGGGCGCGGGCGGGAAGATGCAAGTACCGCTCGGGGCGCCGTAAAAATTGACGATCTACACTTTACGGGTGACGGTTGCGCACTAAACCCGCAAAATGCAACGATTCCGGCAATTATCGACGTCGGTGCCACAAGCGCCGTCGCCAAAGCCATCGTTCCAATCAGACTGGGCCTGCTGACTCTATGCGAATGCGCCTTATGTTACTGGGCGGCGGAAATGCCCTTGGGCAGGCGCTGATTCGCCTCGGTGCGGAGGAAGACATCGGTTTCCTCGCCCCCCGCCCCCCGGAAGACGGCTGGGATGCCGCGAGCCTGACACAACTGCTCGACGACACCCGTCCCGATGCGTTGATCAACCTTGCCTATTATTTCGACTGGTTCCAGGCCGAGACTGTCAGCGAAAGCCGTCTGTCCGGGCAGGAACGAGCGATCGAGCGTCTGGCCGAGCTGTGCCAGCACCACAACATCGTGCTGGTGCAACCGTCCAGCTATCGGGTGTTCGACGGCTCGCGCGCCACCGCCTACAGCGAAAAAGACGAACCGGTGCCGCTCGGCCTGCGCGGTCAGGCGCTGTGGCGGATCGAGCAAAGCGTCCGCGCGACCTGCCCGCAACACGTGTTGCTGCGTTTCGGCTGGCTGCTCGACGACAGCCCGGACGGCACCCTCGGGCGCTTCCTCGCCCGTGCCGAGCAACCCGACGAACTGCTGCTGGCCGATGATCGCCGGGGCAATCCGACGCCGGTCGACGACGCGGCACGGGTGATCATCTCAGTGCTCAAGCAACTCGATTGCGCGGCGCCGCTGTGGGGCACTTACCACTACGCCGGACACGAGGCGACCACCCCGCTGGCACTTGGGCAGGCGATCCTCACCGAGGCGCGCAGCCTGCATCAGCTGGCCATCGAGGAACCGACCGCCCAGGCCCACGCCGCGCGACCGGACGCCGCCGAAGAGCCGCAGCATGCAGTGCTCGCCTGCAAGAAAATTCTGCACACCTTCGGGATCAAGCCGCGCGCCTGGCGTGCCGCACTCCCGGGCTTACTGGATAGGTTTTATCGCCATGGCTGACGGCCCTGTTTTAATCACCGGCGGCGCCGGTTTCATCGGCTCGCACCTGGCTGATGCCTTGCTGGCCAAGGGATATTCGGTACGGATTCTCGATGACCTGTCGACCGGCAAGCGCAGCAACCTGCCGCTGGACAATCCCAAGGTCGAACTGATCGTCGGCGATGTCGCCGATGCCGCATTGGTCGCCCAAGCGATGCAAGGTTGCAGCGCGGTCGCGCACCTGGCGGCCGTGGCCTCGGTGCAGGCCTCGGTGGACGACCCGGTGAAGACTCATCAGAGCAACTTTATCGGCACCCTCAACGTCTGCGAAGCGATGCGCCAGGCCGGCGTGAAGCGTGTGCTGTTCGCCTCGAGTGCAGCGGTCTACGGCAACAACGGCGAGGGCGAGTCGATCGACGAGGACACACCAAAGGCGCCTCTGACGCCTTACGCTTCGGACAAACTGGCCGGTGAGCACTACTTCGATTTCTATCGCCGCCAGCATGGCCTGGAGCCGGTGATTTTCCGTTTCTTCAACATCTTCGGCCCACGCCAGGATCCATCCTCGCCGTACTCCGGGGTCATCAGCATCTTCAGCGAACGCGCGCAGAAAGGCCTGCCGATCAGCGTGTTCGGCGATGGCGAGCAGACCCGGGATTTCCTCTACGTCGAAGACCTGGTGGATGTGCTGGTGCAGGTGTTCGAAAAGCCTGAAGTGGAAATCGGTGCGGTGAACGTCGGCTGGAATCAGGCGACCAATCTCAAGCAGATGCTTGAAGCGCTGGAGAAGGTCATCGGTGAATTGCCACCGGTCAGTTATGGCCCGGCGCGGGCCGGCGACATTCGTCATTCGCGGGCGAACAATGCGCGGTTGCTGGAGCGTTTTGTGTGTCCGCAGCCGACGCCGCTGAGCGTGGGGCTGGCGCGGTTGTTGGGACGCTAGCGTCAAAAGCCCCTGTCCCGGAGGGAACAGGCCGGGGTGAGGGACCGATTCGCAACGCATTTGCAGCAGACATGAAAAAGGCGCCCTTCAACAGGCGCCTTTTTCACGGCCGGAATTCCGTTACAACCCTGGAAAATCCTGTGGCAAGGGAAATTATCCCCGTGCGACCGCAGAGCCGTCGCCGTCAGTTCTAAGCCTGCTCACCATTGAGCCTCATTCACCACCACGTGAACGTTCTTTTGAATCGAGGCTTAGAACTTGTAGCCCAGACCGACCATGTACACAAATGGATCGACATCCACATTCACCTTGGCGCGGGTGCCGGGGGCGACCGCGTTGTTCTCGACGGTGGCGCGGGTGTCGATGTCGATGTAGCGCACCTGGGCGTTGAGCATGATGTTGTCGGTCAGCATGTAGTCGGCGCCGACCTGCCAGGCCAGGCCCCAGGAGTTTTTCGCCTTGAAGTTGCTGAAACCGTTGGACTGGGCTTCGCTGCCGACGTGTTCGTCGTAGATCCAGGTGTAGTTGATGCCACCGCCGATGTACGGCTGGAACGCCGACTTCGAGTCCAGCGGGTAGTAGACGACGCTGAGGGTCGGCGGCAGGTGTTTCAGGGTGCCGAGCTTGCCGTTGGCAGCCGGCAGGGCGGTGCCCTTGAGCTTCACGTCATGCTCGAATGGCGTGGCAGCCAGCAACTCGATACCGATGTTGTTGGTGAGCATGTAGGCGAAGTTGAGGCCCAGTTGGGTGTCGCTGCTCATGGTCGCCTTGCCGCCCAGGTTGGTGCCGCTCAGCGGACCCTGATCGACCTTGACGCTGGAGCTGTCGGCCTTCGGGTTGACGGTGATTGCACCGGCGCGAACGATGATATCGCCGGCTTCGTGGGCATGGGCGAGCGGGGCTGCAAGCGCGAGGGCAAACAGCGAGGCGCTGAGCAAGGACTTGTTCATGGAAGCTCCCAAAGGACGTTAAAAATGTTTGATGTCCTATGGTACGAATCCGTCTGATACGGTCTTTTGACTCAGCTCAATGAAACAGTGATGACAGGTTTTTCGCTGGAACTTTGTGGGTTTGCCCGCGAACTCGACGGATCACACAGCACAAAACTGCCGGATCACTCCGGCAGCTCATACACATAAATCTTGTCCGCCTCCATCTGATACCCGGCATCGGCCAGTTCGCTGGTGGACTGCTTGACCTGCAACGGTCCCTCGACCCAATACGGCTGATACAGCTCGTCGAGTTTCACCCCCAGCTCGCTTTTCACATGCACGATCTGGTTCGACGGCGGTGGCGGTACGTGGATGCAGGCGCCGAAATACGGCACCAGCAGGAAATCGGTGGTGCGGCCTTCTTCGCTGACTTCCAGCGGCACGATATAGCCTGGCAGACGGACGTTCTGCCCGTCCAGGCTCTGCACCACCGGGGCGTTGGGCATGTCCTGCTTGGCCGCTGGTGCCGACTCGGCGGACAGCGCATCGCCCATCTTCGACAGGTCGTGCAGCGGGGTCATGTTCGGCACTTCCGGCGCGGCGTCCGGCGGGATCATCTCCGACCAGGTCAGGTCTTTCGGTGCGGCCGCCCACACGGGCAGGGCGACCAGCAGCAACAGCGCGAGCACGGCGCGGGGCATGGTGAACATCCTCATAAACGGATCGACAGGCCATCGGCCAGGGATTGGCGATACGCGCGCCAGGCCGGTACGCTGCCCATCAGCAGCGCGGCCGCCAGAATGCCACCGAGCAGCGTCCATTCATACTCGCTCGGCCATGCCAGCGGCAGATACAGACCGTAATTGGCCTGCACATAACCCTGGGCGGCGGCGATGCCGATGTACAGCAACCCCAGCCCGGCGATCACCCCGGTCAGCGCCAGGGCAAAGGCTTCCAGCACCAGCAGGCTCGCGATGTGCCAAGGGCGTGCACCGACCGAACGCAGAATCGCCATCTCCCGCCGGCGCTCATTGAGGCTGGTGAGAATCGCCGTGAGCATGCCGATCAACCCGGTCAGCACCACGAACAGCGACACCACGAACAACGCTTTTTCGGCGGTGCTCATCAGGCTCCACAACTCCTGCAAGGCCACGCCCGGCAGAATCGCCAGCATCGGCTCGCCACGGAACTCGTTGATCTCCCGTTGCAGGGCGAAGGTGGAAATCTTGCTGTTGAGACCAAGCATGAACGCGGTGATCGCTTGCGGGGTCAGGTCCATGTTGCGCGCCTGATCGGCAGTGATCCGGCCATTGCCCCGGGCCGGCACACCGTTGTGCCAGTCGATGTGAATCGCCTCCATGCCGCCGAGACTGATGTGCAGCGTGCGATCCACCGGCGTGCCGGTGCGTTTGAGAATGCCGACCACGGTGAACGGCTTGTCGTCGTGCTTGACCAGACTGATCGCCGCCACGCCATGGGCCAGCACCAGTTTGTCGCCGAGCTTGTAGTGCAGCGCGTCGGCGACTTCGGCGCCGAGCACCACTTCGAACGGATCGCTGGCGAACGCGCGGCCGTCCGCCAGTTCCAGATGTTGCTGGCGGCCGTACTGGTAATGCTCGAAATACGCTTCGGTGGTGCCCATCACCCGGTAGCCGCGATGGGAGTCGCCGAGGGACATCGGAATTGCCCACTTCACCTTCGGATCGTTGGCGAAGTGTTCGAAGCTGTCCCAGCGGATGTTGTTGGTGGCGTTGCCGATGCGGAACACCGAGTACAGGAGCAGGTTCACCGAGCCCGAGCGGGCGCCGACGATCAGGTCGGTGCCACTGATGGTGCTGGCGAAACTCGCCTTGGCCTCGGTGCGTACCCGTTCCACCGCGAGCAGCAGGCACACGGAAAGGGCGATCGCGAAGGCAGTCAGCAGTGCGGTGAAACGGCGGTTGGCCAGGCTGGCCATGGCCAGACGGAGCAAATACATCTCAGACCTCGGCAGACGTGGCGGCGCGATTGAGCTCGGCCAGGGACAGGTGACGGTCGAACAGCGGCGCCAGGCTCTGGTCGTGGCTGACGAACAACAGGCTCGAACCTGCCTCGCGGCATTCGGCGAACAGCAGGCGGATGAAGTTTTCCCGGGCGTCGTAATCCAGCGCCGAAGTCGGCTCGTCGGCGATCACCAGTTCCGGTTGGCCAATCAGCGCACGGGCCGCAGCGACCCGTTGTTGCTGGCCGATCGACAGCGAGTCGGCGCGGCGCCCGAGGATGTTTTCATCCTGCAGACCGAGGTGGGCGAGCAGGGTGGCCGCCGCCTGATCGACACTGCCATGACGCTGCTTCGCCCGCTCGGCGCGCAGTTTCGAGAAGTGGCACGGCAGCTCGACGTTCTCGCGCACCGAAAGAAACGGCAGCAAGTTGAACTGCTGGAAGATGTAGCCGGTGTGATCGACCCGAAAGCGATCGCGCGCGCCGGCACCGAGTTCGGTCAGCTCCTGGCCGAGCAGGCGGATGCTGCCGCGACCGGGCTTCTGCACCCCGCCGAGCAGGCCGAGCAGGGTGGTCTTGCCACTGCCGCTCGGGCCTTTGAGGAACAGGGTTTCGCCCGGTTCCAGGCGAAACGCCGGGATATCCAGCAGCGGCGGGTGACCGGGCCAGTTGAAGCCCAGGTCGGACAGTTCGATGAGTGCTTGGGTCATGGCGCGGTTTTCATGGGATCGGGTGGTGTCTCACTCAACATAATCCCCTGTGGGAGGGGGCAGTCCCTTCCCACAGGGAGTCTTCATGCCGTTCAGAACTTCAGGGCTGGTGCCTTGGAGGTGACTTCCGTGCCCTGCTGGCCGCTGGCGCTGATCAGTTGTACCTGGACTTTCTGGGTCGCCGGGAAAGTGTTGAAGATGTTCGCCAGATCCAGCGTCTTCAACGCGCCCGGAGTCGCGCAACTGAACTGGTAATGCGCGTGGATTTCGCTGTGGTCGTGGTGATGCTCGTGACCGTCCTTGTTCGCTTCTTCATCGTCATGGTCGTCGGCGTCCGGCTTGTCGCCGAACAGCGGGCTCTCCAGTTCCTGACTGACGACCTTGCAACCGGCGGCGGCTGGCAAGTTGAACAGCGCCAGCGGCTTCTCCAGTTGCGCACGGGCGGCGGCGACCTTGGCTTTGTCGGCGTCGCTGGTGGCGGCATGTTCGAAGCCGACAAGGTTCATCGCCGGACTTTCCAGCTCCAGCTCCAGGGTTTGCCCATCCAGCGCGGCATTGAGGCGACCGACGCCATGTTCATGGGCGCCGAGGCTGCCGTGTTCATGATCGTGGTCATGTTCGTCGACGGCATGGGCAACGGCCAGCGGCAACAGGGCAAACGGCAAAGCGAGCAGCAGACGACGCATGGCGGTCTCCGGGAAGTAAAGTGAAGAGTTTGTTATGTAATCTTATAACGAAAGTGCGCAGAGTTTGCCCGCCTGTCCCACTTTGCGCAAGACGTGACTAGGCACCGCCCGGAAGCTTGCGGGGCGGCGCGTAGATTGGAGGTCACGATTTTTGAGTCAGTAGCCTGCGCCGGGGTAGTCGAACCAGTAGTGTCCCGATAGCACTTGCCTGATCAGATTTGCATCCAGGATGCTCGGCGCATCGCGAGCAAAGCGCTCGCGCCAGGCCGGCAGCCACCAGTAGTTGAGGGCTGTTCCGCGCGGAAGTATCACCAGTTTCATAACTTCCCGGTCTATTTTGCCCTCAGCGTAGAGTTGATGGCTGCGATCCATGAGCCCCATGTATTGACCGATCGGTAACTCGAACATCAACGCAGTGGTGAAGATTTTTTCACTCTGACTGAACGCCGGGCTTTGTAGTATCTGCAGTGCTTCGCAGGTGTACGGCTTGGGTTCGCCAGCGATTTTCTGGCCTTCGGGAGTAGAGAGTATGTCGAAACGGTCGTCCATATCCCGCCAGTCGATACGGTTGTTACCCTCAAAATAATTGCGGATCACGGCGGTGAGCGGACCCGGCGCTGTGTTCTGGTAGGTACAGGCTGAAAGGTTGGCGGGCGACCAAAATCGCCATGCCACAATCAGTAAAAGTGAAGCAGTCAGGACTATCCAGAGAAGACGTTTCATTGTGGTGTGCTGTATTTGTATCGCCGAAAGATGGTGAAGTCGTGATCGCTGGCATGGGCGTTGCCGGACCTCTGACGGAAGCCGACATCGTTGACTTCGATTTTCTCCCAGCCAGCAGAAATGCATACGCCCTGAATCAAGACAAAACCAACATGTCCGCTGGCATCCGAATAATTGACAGCATATGCACCGACGTCGCCGGGTAGAGGTGAGCGTTGCACGCTCCAGCTCTTAAGCAAACGATTTTCGTCAGCCCACTCTCCGGCCAACGGCGGGCCGACTTTTGAGTATCCAGGAATGTATTTCGACTTGCCGTGTTCGATCAGTGCCACGTTGATTCCCACGGCGGTCAGCACGTCATAAACGAAGAGGTTGCATTTGTGGGTGTTGGCGGGGAATTCGACGCTTTTGCTGGACTCATCGGCTGTCCTGTGCGGCAAGGACTTTTTACTCCGATCGCCAGCCCAGACTGTGGAGTTGCGATGCGAGAGCGCCTCTAACAGTATCTTGCGTGGCAGATCCTGAATGACAACTTTCACTGTATTGGTCTTGTTTTGGCGCTTCACGCCGTATTCCACTTCATAAAACATGTCCTGGGTAACGGCACCAGTGTTGGACAGGGGGACCTTCACCCAGGGTGATACTGCAACGATTGTCAGCAGATTGCCCGGGGTCAGCGTGGATTGGTTGACGGCCTTTTTCGTGCCGGAAACACCGATGATCTGGATGACCACGTCGTGGGTCTTGCGGTTTTTGATCGACGGCAGCTTCTTCGCATCGTCGCGGGTGATAACGGTTTGCTCTTTGTCTGAAACCAGGGAGTAGGTAAAGGGGGTGTCCTTCTTTTGGACAATGTTGTCATCGACGACCTGCCCATCAATCAACATTTGAAACTTTACACCTCCTGGTGGCTGCATCAGGAAGTCTTTAAAGACCAGCTTGATTTCCGATTTCATGACAGATCCTGTTTCAGCGGTTCTTCATAGGAGTAGAACGTCCATTCGGCTTCCTCTCCGACCATGAGCGTGTCGTAATCCTCAGGGTTTTCGACCCGGTGCTCGCAACCTTCACCGGTAGCAGTGCAGGTGCTGTCCTGCAGGACGGCGATCTTTTTCTTGTCTTTGAGCTTGTAGGCCAGCCCTGGTTTTTTCGTATCGTCCTGGCGTTCGATGATCACTTGCAGATAACGATGCGCAGCCAGGGCCGCAATCGGTGGGCCCATATCGATGGGGGCGGGACGACCAATGCCGGCGAAGCCGCTGTGTTGCTGGGTCAGCAGCTTGTTGGCCATGGGCGGACAGCCGCAAGCGACGTAATCTCCTTCCAGCGCGGCCGGACCGGCGGGCAGAATCAGGGTTCTTTCGCCCACCGCTACGATCGGGCCTTTGCCTGGGCTGCACGCCGGACAACTGGCGAGTTGTCCGATAGAGGCAATAATTTCTCCCTCGATCAGGAGATTTTCATTTCCCTCGAGAATCACGCCGCCCGTCGAAGTCGGGCCTCCCTTCGACGCCAGTTTTCGTCCTGAAGACATGGGCATCCTTTCCCTGAAAAAAGAAAAAATGTAGTCGATAGCCAGTCATGCGTACCCTCTGGACACTTGGTGTTACACAAGACTCATGGGAGCATGCAGGTCAGAAATGTGCAGGAGCGAACCCCATGTTGCGTATACGCGGAACCGTCGGCGACTTGCCGGTGGACTTGACGCTGGAGCTGGATGAAAGCGACTGGGCGCGGCTCGGCTCGCAGTTCGGTATGTCGGTGCAGACGGCCCAGCCGGCCACCACAACGCCCACGGCGAAGCCGCAGAATCAGGACGATGCGTTGTGGCAGGTGGCGAGGGATCTGTTGCGCAAGGCCGGGCAACTCAGCGGGCCGGATCTGCTGGATCAACTGGAAGGACTGACCGGCAGTGCGGCGGCGGGCAAGCGTTTGCTGGTGCGCTTGCGCCACAGTGCGGACGTGAAAGTCGCGAATGGCGGGGATACGCCGCTCTATAGCTGGATCGAGTAAGCGGCAAAACGATCGCAGCCCGTTGCAGGCTGCGATCTTTAAATCTTCAGTAAAGCGCCGCGAACACCTTGCGCCGGTAGGCGGTCACCAGCGGGTGATCGTTGCCCAGCAGCTCGAACACTTGCAGCAAGGTCTTGTGCGGTAGGCCCTCGCCGTAGCTGCGGTTGCGGATGAACAGCTTGAGCAGCGCGTCCAGCGCCGCTTCGTACTGCTGACGGGCCAGTTGCTGGATCGCCAGTTGGTACACCGCCTCATCGTCCTGCGGATTCTGCGCCAGACGACTTTTCAGGTCGGCGGCGTCCGGCAAGTCCCGGGCCAGACCGAGGAACTTGATCTGCGCCTTGGCGCCGGCCAGCGCGGCTTTGTGCTCATCGGTCTTGACCGCGTCGAGCACGGTTTGCGCTTCGCCCAGTTCACCGCGTTCGGTCAGGCAGCGGGCGTAGAGAATCAGCGCCTTGGCGTTGGTGTTGTCTTCGCCCAGCAGCACCACCAGCACCGCTTCGGCATCGGCGAAGCGGCCGTCATCGAACAGCGCCTGGGCCTGTTCCAGTGGATCGGCGGCGGCCGGTGGCGGCATTTGCACATGGGGTTCGAGCAATGCACGCACGGCGGACTCCGGCTGCGCCCCGGCGAAACCGTCGACCGGTTGCCCGTCCTTGAACAGCACCACCGTCGGCAGGCTGCGGATACCGAAGCGGGCGACGATGTCCTGCTCGATGTCGCAGTTGACCTTGGCCAGCAGCAACTCGCCCTGATAGCTCTCGGCGATGCCTTGCAGCATCGGCATCAGCGCCTTGCACGGCGCACACCATTCGGCCCAGAAATCCACCAGCACCGGTTTTTGGAAGGAGGCTTCGATCACCGACTGGTCGAAATCGGCCGTCGTGGCGTCGAAGATGTACGGCGTTTGCTGACTCATGGGGCATCTCATAAAAGCGTGAATGGGGCAACTATACGGTCAGGCACGGGCCGCATGGTAGAGGCTGACATGCCGAAACTCTTGCGGCTCGGCCAGATCCGGCAAGGTCATGGCTTCGAGCATTTCGATGCGCCGATACAGCGGATGACGAAAATCCCGCACCCGGGAATCCGCCACCAGCGCTTCGCGGCCACGGCTGAGAAACGCATCGAGCAACGGCAGGTTTTCCCGGTCGTACAACACGTCCGCCACCAGGATCAGATCGAAGCGATCCTGCTCGGCGAAGAAGTCCGTCGAGTAATTGATGTGCACGTCGTTGAGTTCGGCGTTCGCCCGGCACGCGGCAATCGCCAGCGGATCGAGATCGCAGGCCACCACTTCCAGCGCGCCGGCCTTCACGGCGGCAATCCCGGCGATTCCGGAACCGGCGCCGAAATCCAGCACCCGTTTGCCCCGGACCCATTCGGGAAACTCGGCCAGATAACGCGCTACCGCCAATCCACTGGCCCAGCAGAAACTCCAGTAGGGCGGTTCATGGAGAATCCGCCGGGTTTCGTCCGGGGTGAATTCCCGGGCCATGTTGTCGCCGTCGATCAGCCACAGTTGCAGATCGGTGTCCGGCAACGGGCAGGCGACCAGACGCGCATCGCCGAGCAGTTCACCCAAGGCCCGTTGCAGGTCGAGCGGTGCATTCATGGTGCTTTGACAAATTGCAGTTGGCCCAGGGCCTGGGTGGTCGGCTGGGTGATGGTTTGTGACGGCAGATGCAGGATCAACTGCCCGGACTGACTGGCGCGACCGCGCAGTTCAACCCGCGCACCGGCCGGGAAGGCTTCGGGGTTGAAGCGCAGATGAAACGGCAGGATCTGGTTGTTGCCGATCAGGCTGGAGCTGGCGAGCAATTGTTGCGGGCGATCCTTTTCATCGATCACCAGCAGCGCCAGTTCGACTTCGGCGCCGGCCGGCACGCCTTGCAGGGTGCCGCTCAGCTCACGTTGATAGGCCGGCAGCGGGCCGAGGTCGGCGGCTTCCCGGGCTTTCTTCTGCGCCTGCTGCGGCGCCGGGCCGGGTGTCGGCGGCTGAGGCTTGGGTGCGTCGCTGCCACAGGCCACCAGAAGGGTGAAAAGGCTGAGCAAAACGAGCGGACGTAACGGCATTGGCAGCTCCGGCAAAATGAAATCCATGGATCAAACGATCATGGCAGTCTGTATACCGCAAAGCCTATGGCTTGTCTTGCCACCGGGATGCGCTACCATGGCCCTCCCTTTTTTTGTTGCCAGCCACCATGCACTGTCCCTTCTGCGGTGCCAACGACACCAAGGTCATCGACTCGCGTCTGGTCGCCGAGGGCGAGCAGGTGCGCCGCCGGCGTGAATGCCTGGCCTGCGGCGAGCGTTTCACGACGTTCGAGACGGCCGAACTGGTGTTGCCGCGCCTGATCAAAACCGATGGCAGCCGCCAGCCGTTCGACGAAGAAAAACTCCGCGCCGGCATGCAGCGCGCCCTGGAAAAACGCCCGGTGAGTGTCGAGCGTCTCGAATCCTCGCTGGTCCACATCAAGCACAAGCTGCGCGCCACCGGCGAGCGCGAGGTCAAATCCCTCGTGGTCGGCGAACTGGTGATGGCCGAGCTGAAGAAGCTCGATGAAGTGGCCTACATCCGTTTCGCCTCGGTCTATCGGCGCTTTCAGGATCTCAACGAGTTCCGCGAAGAGATCGACCGTCTCGCCCGCGAGCCGGTGAAAGAATGACCAGCACCGCCGAGCAGGCCATCCTCGACGCCCATTTCATGGCTCGCGCCCTGGAGCTGGCGCGCAAGGGTCACTACACCACTCATCCCAATCCACGGGTCGGCTGTGTGGTCGTGCGCGACGGGCAGATCGTCGGCGAAGGCTGGCACGAACGCGCCGGCGAACCGCACGCCGAAGTCCACGCCCTGCGCGCTGCCGGTGATCTGGCCCTCGGCGCCACCGCTTACGTCACGCTCGAACCTTGCAGCCATCACGGCCGCACGCCGCCGTGCGCCGATGCGCTGGTAAAGGCCGGTGTCGGGCGGGTGGTCGCGGCGATGCGCGATCCCAATCCACAAGTCGCCGGACGCGGTTTGCAGCGTCTGGCCGATGCCGGCATCGCCACTGAAAGCGGCGTGCTGGAAACCGAAGCGCGCAAGCTCAACCAGGGTTTCCTGAAACGCATGGAGCACGGCTTGCCGTTCGTGCGGGTCAAGTTGGCGATGAGTCTCGACGGCCGCACGGCGATGGACAGTGGCGAAAGCCAATGGATCACCGGTCCGGCCGCCCGTTCGGCGGTGCAGCGTTTGCGCGCCCAGGCCAGCGTGGTGCTGACCGGTGCCGATACGGTACTGGCCGATGGCGCCCGTTTGACCGTGCGCGCGGACGAGTTGGGACTGGATGCCGGGCAGACCGCGCTGGTTATGAGCCGTCCGCCGCTGCGGGTGCTGATCGACGGACGCCTGCGGGTGCCGCTGGATGCGCCGTTCTTCAAGGCCGGCCCGGCGCTGGTCGCCACCTGCATGGCGGTGGAAGAGCAGTACGCCAACGGTCCGGAGTGCCTGAACGTGCCGGGCGCGGACGGTCAGGTCGATCTGCATCAATTGCTGGTCGAGCTTGCCAACCGTGGCGTCAACGAAGTGCTGGTCGAGGCCGGCCCGCGATTGGCCGGTGCGTTTGCCCAGCAAGGGCTGGTCGATGAGTTCGTGATCTTCATCGCCGGCAAGTTTCTCGGCTCGACGGCACGGCCGCTGCTCGACTGGCCGCTGGCGTACATGAAAGACGCGCCGGAGCTGAAAATCAGTGAAATTCGTGCGGTGGGCGATGACTGGCGAGTCACTGCCATCCCTGTGCCATCGACGAGCGTATAATTTTCGGCCATCGCGTTAGCGCTGGCTTCGTTCTCAAGGAGAACCCCATGTTTACCGGCATCATCGAATCCATCGGCAGTATCCGCGCACTGACCCCCAAGGGCGGTGATGTACGGGTGCATGTCGAAACCGGCAAGCTCGACCTGAGCGACGTCAAACTGGGCGACAGCATCGCCGTCAACGGCGTCTGCCTGACCGCCGTCGAACTGCCGGGCAACGGCTTTGCGGCCGACGTCAGTCGCGAAACCCTCGACTGCACGGCCATGAATGACCTGAAAAGCGGCAGCCCGGTCAATCTGGAAAAAGCCCTGACACCGACCACCCGTCTTGGCGGGCATCTGGTCAGCGGTCACGTCGACGGTGTCGGCGAGGTGGTTTCGCGCAGCGACAATGCCCGCGCCGTGGAATTTCGCATCCGCGCTCCGAAGGAGCTGGCCAGGTACATCGCCCATAAAGGCTCGATCACCGTCGACGGCACCAGCCTGACCGTGAACGCGGTCGACGGCGCCGAATTCCTCCTGACGATCATCCCCCACACCCTGAGCGAAACCATCATGGCGTCGTACAAGCCTGGCCGCCGGGTGAACCTGGAAGTCGACTTGCTGGCGCGCTATCTCGAGCGTCTGCTGCTGGGCGACAAGGCCGCCGAGCCGACGTCCGGTGGCATCACCGAAAGCTTTCTGGCCCAAAACGGCTATCTCAAATCCTGAAGCTCAAATTCCCAAAGAAGGGGGTGCCTTGTGGCGCTCAATAGCATCGAAGAACTGGTTGAAGACATCCGCCAAGGCAAGATGGTCATCCTCATGGATGACGAAGACCGCGAGAACGAAGGCGACCTGATCATGGCCGCCGAATGCTGCAAGGCCGAGCACATCAACTTCATGGCCAAGCACGCCCGTGGCCTGATCTGCATGCCGATGAGCCGCGAGCGCTGCGAAACCCTCAAGCTGCCGCTGATGGCCCCGCGCAACGGTTCCGGCTTCGGCACCAAGTTCACCGTCTCGATCGAAGCCGCCGAAGGCGTGACCACCGGTATCTCCGCTGCCGACCGCGCACGCACCGTGCAGGCCGCCGCCGCGAAAGATGCCAAGGCCGAGGACATCGTCAGCCCTGGCCACATTTTCCCGCTGATGGCTCAGGCCGGCGGCACCCTGGCCCGTGCCGGCCACACCGAAGCGGCATGCGACCTGGCACGCATGGCCGGTTTCGAGCCGAGCGGCGTGATCTGCGAAGTGATGAACGATGACGGCACCATGTCCCGTCGCGCCGAACTCGAAGCATTCGCCGCCGAACACAACATCAAGATCGGCACCATTGCCGACCTGATCCACTACCGGATGATCCACGAACGTACCGTTCAGCGGATTGCCGAGCAGCCGCTGGACAGCGAACTGGGCCAATTCAACCTGGTGACCTATCGTGATTCGGTGGAAGGCGACGTACACATGGCCCTGACCCTGGGCAATGTCTGCGCCGAAGAACCGACCCTGGTTCGCGTACACAACATGGACCCGCTGCGTGACCTGCTGATGGTCAAGCAACCGGGCCGCTGGAGCCTGCGCGCCGCCATGGCTGCGGTCGCCGAGGCCGGCAGCGGCGTGGTGCTGTTGCTCGGGCACCCGCTCGACGGTGACGTGCTGCTGGCGCACATCCGTGAAACCGGCGATCAGGCAGCGGTGAAAAAACCGACCACCTACAGCATCGTCGGTGCCGGTTCGCAGATCCTGCGTGACCTCGGTGTGCGCAAAATGCGCCTGATGTCGGCACCGATGAAGTTCAATGCGATATCCGGTTTCGATCTGGAAGTTGTAGAATACGTGCCCTCCGAATAATGACCGGGTGTTTCCGGCCGAACGTTCGCGGTAAATAAATCACTGAGGGGCGCGTAACAGACGCGTCCCGGCTCTTTAAGAGATCTGACGAATGACCCTGAAGACCATCGAAGGTACCTTCATCGCCCCTAAAGGCCGCTACGCTCTGGTAGTGGGCCGTTTCAACAGCTTCGTGGTTGAAAGCCTGGTCAGCGGTGCAGTTGATGCCCTGGTTCGCCATGGCGTTAGCGAAAGCGACATCACCATCATCCGCGCACCTGGCGCCTTCGAAATCCCGCTGGTTGCGCAAAAAGTCGCCCAGAAAGGCGAGTTCGCGGCAATCATCGCCCTGGGCGCGGTCATTCGTGGCGGTACTCCGCACTTCGAATACGTGGCGGGCGAATGCACCAAGGGCCTGGCCCAGGTGTCCATGGAGTTCGGCGTACCGGTCGCTTTCGGCGTCCTGACCGTCGACTCCATCGAGCAAGCCATCGAGCGTTCCGGCACCAAGGCCGGCAACAAAGGTGCTGAAGCTGCCCTGTCCGCTCTGGAAATGGTCAGCCTGCTGGCGCAGTTGGAGGCCAAGTGATTAGCGACGATAGCGATCGTTTCAACCCGCGCGATCCGAAACCTGCGGATGCCGGCAAGCCATCGAAAAGCGCCAAGCGCCGCGAAGCCCGTCAGCTCGCGACTCAGGCCCTGTATCAATGGCACATGGCCAAGGCTTCGCTGAACGAGATCGAAGCGCAATTCCGGGTCGATAACGATTTCAGCGATGTCGACGGCGCGTATTTCCGCGAAATCCTGCACGGGGTTCCGGCCAGCCGCACCGAAATCGACACCGCGCTCAAGCCTTGCCTGGACCTGGCGATCGAAGAGCTGGACCCGGTTGAACTGGCGGTTCTGCGCCTGTCCACCTGGGAGCTGCTCAAGCGCGTCGACGTGCCGTACCGCGTTGTGATCAACGAAGGTATCGAACTGGCCAAGGTCTTCGGTTCCACCGACGGCCACAAGTTCGTCAACGGTGTGCTCGACAAGCTGGCCCCGCGCCTGCGTGAAGCTGAAGTGAAGGCGTTCAAGCGCTGATCGGCGCTTGAGGTCTTTGTCTCAGTCATGGGTGAGTTTGAGCTGATCCGCAATTTCTTCGCCGCCGCGCCTTGTGCGCAGGGCGGCGAGGGCGTTGCCCTGGGGATCGGCGATGACTGCGCCTTGCTGGCGGTTCCCTCCGGGGAGCAACTGGCGGTTTCCACCGATACGCTGGTGGCCGGTGTGCATTTCGCCGACCCCTGCGATCCGTTTCTGCTCGGTCAGCGCTCGCTGGCCGTGGCGGTCAGCGATCTCGCTGCCATGGGCGCCACGCCCGTCGCTTTTACCCTTGCCCTGACCCTGCCGAAGGTGACCGCCGATTGGCTGCAAGCCTATGCCCGTGGTTTGAACCGCATGGCGCAGAGCTGCGGCGTGGCGCTGGTCGGCGGCGACACCACCCGTGGGCCATTGAGCCTGACCGTGACCGTGTTCGGTCGGGTCCCGGCCGGCCAGGCCCTGACCCGCAGTGGCGCCCGACCGGGTGACCTGCTGTGCGTCGGCGGTGAGCTGGGCAATGCCGCCGGGGCCTTGCCGCTGGTGCTCGGCCAGCGAGACACGGCGCCGGACATCGCGCAGCCGTTGCTCGATCATTACTGGTCGCCGCAACCGCAACTGGCCCTCGGCCAGGCCCTGCGCGGCAAGGCCACTTCGGCCCTCGACATCTCCGATGGCTTGCTCGCCGACTGCGGCCACATCGCGCTGGCCTCCCAGGTACGCCTTGAGGTTGAACGCGAGCGCGTGCCGTTGTCGGATGCTCTAGTGAGCTTTCTTGGCCAGCGCGGAGCCGAACGTGCCGCGCTGAGCGGCGGTGACGATTATGTGCTGGCCTTCACCTTACCGTCTGTCGAGTTGTCGGCACTGCTGGCAGATGGCTGGCCTGTCCATGTAATCGGGCAGGTGACCGAGGGGCAGGGCGTGGTGCTGCTGGATCGCGACGGCCATGACATCACCCCGCAAATCCGGGGTTATCAACATTTTCAGGAGACACCGTGACCGATCACCCGAAACAGGTTCCGGCCGAATTCGTCCCGCCTTCTGTCTGGCGCAATCCCTGGCATTTCCTCGCCTTCGGTTTCGGCTCGGGCACCTTGCCCAAGGCGCCGGGCACGTGGGGCTCGTTAGTTGCGCTACCCTTTATTCCGTTGTGGCAGATGCTGCCCGACTGGGGCTACTGGCTGATGCTCGGGATCACCATGCTGTTCGGCTTCTGGCTGTGCGGCAAGGTGGCCGACGATCTGCGGGTGCATGACCACGAAGGCATCGTCTGGGACGAGATGGTCGGGATGTGGATCACCCTCTGGCTGGTGCCGGAAGGCTGGTACTGGTTGCTCGCGGGGTTTTTGGTGTTCCGCTTCTTCGACATTCTCAAGCCATGGCCGATCCGCTGGATCGATCGTCATGTGCATGGCGGCGTCGGCATCATGCTCGACGACGTGCTGGCCGGCGTGTTCGCCTGGCTGGCGATGCAAGGGCTGGTATGGATTTTCACCTGATCTTGCGGATTTAGATAAGGGATGCATGTGGGAGAACTAGGGATGGCCCGACGCTGGTTGGCGATAGTGGTGTTTACCTTGCTCGGTGCGGCGGCATGGGCACAGGATGCGCCCCCTTCGGTCATTCATCTGGCCAGCGAGGACTGGGAAGACTACACCGCCGCCGACGGTCACGGACTGGCTTGGGATGTGCTGCGCAAGGTGTTCGAGCCGGCGGGTGTGCAACTGGATATCCGCACCGTGCCATACACCCGCTCGGTGGGGCTGGTGCAGTTGAAGGAAGTCGATGCGCTGGTCGGCTCCTATCGCGATGAAGCCGAGAAAGTCCTGTATCCGCAGTGGAATTTCGACTCCGACCACATCTACGCCCTGGGCCTGGCGAGCAATCCGATACCGACCCTGGCGACGCTGGGCAAGTATCGTCTGGCCTGGGTGCGCGGCTATCGCTATGAAAACTATCTGCCCAATATCAAGCGCTACAACCAGATCGAACGCCGCACCGGCATCCTGCCGATGCTCAGGCAGGGGCGTGCGGATTACTACATCGATGCGCTGACGGAAGTCGAAGCGGTGGTCCGGGATGCCGCTGATCCCGGGCAATATCGCTACTCGCATCTGGCCGAGTTGCCGCTGTTTCTCGGCTTCGCCGACACCCCGCAGGGGCGCGCATTGCTGGCGCTCTATGACCAGCGCATGGAGCTGCTGGTGAAAAGCGGCGAGCTGAAACCGATATTCGAGCGCTGGAAGCAGCCGTATCCGTTCGACGCGAAGTGATTCCAGCACTCCCGCGGCAGGGCAGTCATCAAACTTTTTGATCGTTATGGCCGATAATTCAGCCTAAGCGCCTGCGGGAACCTGCTGTTACAATGCCGGCCTGCGAATCTTCAGACTTTTAGATCAGGAGCACACCGGTGCCTGTCGTTTTTGTCGCCGCTTCCAAGCTGCCAACGCCTTTTGCGCAATTCACCATGCACGGTTTTCTCGATGAAGCCACCGGCCGCGAGCACGTCGTGCTGAGCCTGGGTGAGGTTGCCGACGGTGCCCCGGTACTCGGCCGGTTGCACTCCGAATGCCTGACCGGTGATGCCTTGTTCAGCCAGCGTTGCGACTGCGGCTCGCAACTGGAAGCCGCCCTCAAGGCGATCGCCCGTGAAGGTCGTGGTGTGTTGCTGTACTTGCGCCAGGAAGGTCGTGGCATCGGTCTGCTGAACAAGATCCGCGCCTATGAATTGCAGGACGGCGGCGCCGACACCGTGGAAGCCAACGAGCGCCTGGGCTTCGCCGCCGACCAGCGTGAATACTCCATGTGCCTGCCGATGCTCGAGCATCTGGGCGTGAAGTCCGTGCGTCTGATGACCAACAACCCGCGCAAGGTCAAAGCATTGACCGACATGGGTGTGGTCGTCGCCGAGCGCGTGCCGCTGCACACCGGGCACAATCCGCACAACAAACTCTATCTGGCGACCAAAGCCGACAAGCTCGACCACATGATGGGCAACGAGCATCAAGGCGAGGTCGATCATTCGTGACGCGTGGACAGGTTCGCCGCCGCTTGTCGGTCGCCTGGTGGAAATACCTCGCGCTGGCGCTGGTCCCGCTGTTCGTGCTCAACGGTTTGTTCGGCCAGGGAGAGGGGATTCTGCCGATGCTGGCGATGCCGTTGTTCATCGCCGGCGTGGCCTCGATGTTTGTCAGCCTGAAGTTTTTCGGCCGCTACAAACATGCACTGATCGCCACGCAAAAATCCCTAGATACCCCCGCTGAGCCCGCTGCCTGGATTGAACTGGCGGCCCGTCGTCGCACGGCGTTTCTCGCCGCGGCGCTGCCGGCGTGGATCGGTGCGCTGGCGGTGTTCGTCGGCCTCGAGGCGGTGCCGGTGATGCTGCTGGCGCTGTCCACTGCGGTGCTGTTCTACCTCTACCGTATCCCGCGTCAACTCGGCTGATGCGTCGCCTGTGGCTGGCGGTTCTGCTGCTGGCCGCAAGCGCGCCGAGCCTGGCCGCGCTGCGGGTGGTCAGCCTCGCGCCGTCCCTGTCTGAAATCGTTGTTGAGCTGGACTCCGCCGGCCTGCTGGTAGGCGTGCTGGATGCCGGCGAACGTCCGGCCGCGCTCAAGGATGTGCCTTCGGTGGGCCGCTACGGTCAGCTCGATATCGAACGTCTGCTGAGCCTGAAACCCGATCTGGTGCTGCTCTGGCCCGGCAGTGTCGGGCCGGCCCAGCGCGATCAGCTCAAGCGTCTGAACATTCCCACCTACGTCGCCGAACCCCATGACTTCGACCAACTGACCACGCAGATTGAAGGTATTGCCGGACAATTGGGCCGCCCCGAGCGCGGGCTGAAACTGGCGACGGATCTGCGCCAGCGGCTGAACGAACTGCGCCAGCGCTATCACCGGGACACGCCGTTGCAGGTGTTCTACCAGGTCTGGGACAAGCCGCTGTACACCGTGGGGGGCGGGCAGATTATCAGTGCTGCGCTTGATGTCTGCGGCGCAAGCAATGTGTTTGCCGATCTGCAACTGCCGGCGCCGCAGGTCAGCGTCGAAGCGGTGTTACAGCGTAATCCCGAGGTGATTCTGGCGGGGGATCAGGCTCAACTCGACGCGTGGAAAGCCTGGCCACAAGTGGCGGCGGTGAAGCGCGGGCAGTTGCTGTTGGTGACCGATAAAGGTCTGGAGCGGCCGAGCGGGCAGATGATTGAAGCAACGGCCAGGCTCTGCCAATTGATCGCGCCTGGGCGCTGAAACCGCGCGGCCTCTTCGCGAGCAGCCCGCGAAGAGGCCAGTCCTGACGATGCAGATTCCCGGTCAGATTTCCGGCGTCCAGGTCACCCCGAACATAAAGGCCCGACCTTCTTCGCGATAGCCGTACTGACTCCCGTCATGGCTGTACAGCGCGCGGCTGTAATTCTTGTCCAGCACGTTGTCGACCTTCAGATCCAGTTTGATCTCACGGCTCAGCGCCCAACTGCCACGCAGTCCGAACAGGGCATAGCCGCCCAATCGCCGGGTGTTGTCGATATCGTCGTAACTGCCGCTCACGGCCTGCCAACTGGCGCCGAGGCCGAGGCGGTCGAATTGCCGATCCAGATCCCAGCTCACTGTGCGGCGGGCCCGACGGGTGAGGGTGTGGCCGCTGTCACGGTCGCGGGGATCGATGATTGCCACGCCGAGGTTGCTCTGCCAGTCGAACAGTTCCTGTTTCAGCGCCGCTTCAAAACCGTTGATTCGCGCCGAGGCAACGTTCTGCGGACGTGAGTCGCTGCCGAAGATGATCGCGTCCTGCAGATCGGTCCGGTACAGCGAAGCTTCCAGGCGGCTGCTGTCGCTGAGCTGGCTGCGCCATTGCAGTTCGTAGCTTTTCGATGTCTCCGGTTTCAGATTCGGGTTGCTGAAAAGCGGGTAATACAGGTTGTTGAAGGTCGGCGCGCGAAAGCCTTCGCTGTAGCTCAGCAACACATCGTTGTCCGGGTTCAGCGGCAGGGTGAACGTGCCGCTCCAGGTGTTCTGGCTGCCGAACTGCTGGTTGTCGTCGTGACGCAGGCCCAGCTCCGTGGAGAAACTGTCGGCCTGATAACGGTGCTGGATAAACGCTGCGCGGTTCCAGCGGCTGTCCTCATCGAATGCGGTGCTGCTGTTGACCCGGTCTTCGTACCAGTCGCCGCCCAGGATCAGGCTGTTGCGTGCGTCCAGGGTCAAATCGTTCTGCCAGGTCACCGAGTCGCGGTAGGTATTGAACACCGAACGTTCGTCGTTGAGCTTGTCGAAGGTCTTTTCGCGGTTTTCGCTGTGGCCGAACTCGAGGCGGGTTTTCCAGGTTTCGTTGACCCGGGCATCGACGTAGCTGCTGAGGCTGCTGACGTCGAAATCGCTGTAGGGCTGCTGCTGGGACGGCCCGAATGGGCTGTCGAATTCGCTTTTGCCGTGGTTATCCAGCAGGTTGGCGCCGATTTCGATGTCGTCGCTCAGCGCATGGCTAAGGCTCAGGCTGACCGACCGGTTGCGGTAGGCATCGTGATCGCTGTCGCTGGGATAGGACTGGTGCGAGCGGTCGATCCCGGCGGTTTCATCGAGGCTGGCGCCGAGGTTGAAGCGGGTTTGCTCGTCGCCACCGGACAGACCCAGGCTGCGCTCCCAGGTCTGGTTGCTGCCGAAACCGATGTGCATCCGTGGCTGCAAGCCTTGTTCGCTGCCGCGCCGGGTGAAGATCTGAATCACCCCGCCAATCGCGTCGCTGCCGTAAATCACCGAGCGTGAACCGCGCAACACTTCAACCCGTTCGATCTGCTCGATGTTGAGATGTTGCAGGTTGCTGTCGCCGGAAGTCGCGTTGCCGATACGCTGGCCGTCCACCAGCACCAGGCTCTGCGCCGATTGCGTGCCGCGAATGTAGATCCCCGGCAGACTGCCACGCCCGCCGGCCTGCGCCACTTGCACGCCCGGCACGCGCTGCAGCAGGTCGGTGACACTGCGCGGTTGCAGGCGGTCGATGTCCTCGCGGGTGAACACGGTGTTGGCCGCGCTGCTGTCGTTGCGCGCCTCGACCTGGCGATTGGCGCTGATCACCACGTCCGGCAGCTTCAGGGCCTGATCGCGCTCGAAGGTGTCGGCGAGGACATTGGTGGCAGGCAGCAGGAAGAGGGGCAGGGCGTAGCGCGGGAGGTTCATCGGTGATCCGTGAGGCGAATTGAATTTTGGAGGCTGCACAAACGACTGTGGGAGCGGGATTGCTCGCGAAAGCGGTGTGTCAGTCCAGATTGCTTCGACTGACCGTCCGTCTTCGCGGGCAAGCCCGCTCCCACAGGGTTTCGTGTTTACTTGTCGAGCAAGGCCAGGCGTTCGCGGATCGAGGCTTCGATCCCGGCTTCGTCCAGTCCGCACTCGGCGAGCATCTGCGCCGGTTTGGCGTGCTCGACGTAGATGTCCGGCAGGCCCAGGTGCAGCATCGACTTGAGGATGTTCTCCCGCGCGAGGAACTCGCTGACCGCGCCACCGGCTCCGCCCATGATCGCGTTCTCTTCGAGGGTCACCAGCAGGTCGTGGCTGTCGGCGATTTCGCACACCAGGGCTTCATCCAGCGGTTTGACGAAGCGCATGTCGACGACGGTCGCATCGAGTTTCTCGGCGACTTTCAGCGCTTCGGCCAGTTGCACGCCGAACACCAGCAGGGCGACCTTGCTGCCCTGGCGGCGCACCACGCCCTTGCCGATTTCGATCGGTTCAAGGTCTTTCTCGATGGCCGCGTTCGGGCCGCTGCCGCGCGGATAACGCACGGCCGCCGGGCCGTTGTACAGGTGGCCGGTGCTGAGCATCTTGCGCAGTTCGTTCTCGTCGCTCGGGGTCATGATGACCATGCCCGGGATGCAACGCAGGAACGACAGGTCGAAACTGCCGGCGTGGGTCGGGCCGTCTTCGCCCACCAGACCGGCGCGGTCGATGGCGAACAGCACGTCGAGGTTCTGCACGGCCACGTCGTGGACCAGTTGGTCGTAGCCGCGTTGCAGGAATGTCGAGTAGATGGCCACCACCGGTTTCGAGCCTTCGCAGGCCATGCCGGCGGCCAGAGTCACCGCGTGCTGTTCGGCAATCGCCACGTCGAAGTAGCGCAGCGGGAAGCGTTCGCTGAACGCCACCAGGTCCGAGCCTTCCTTCATCGCCGGAGTGATGCCCACCAGACGCGGGTCGGCGGCGGCCATGTCGCACAGCCACTCACCGAACACCGCCGAGTACTTCGGCCCGCCAGCCTTCTTCGGCGCGGTGGCCGGGGCGTCCAGCGGTTCGAGCTTGGTGATTGCGTGATAGCCGATCGGGTCGACTTCCGCCGGGGCGAAGCCTTTGCCTTTCTTGGTGACGATGTGCAGGAACTGCGGACCTTTCAGATCGCGCATGTTGCGCAGGGTGGCGATCAGGGTCGGCAGGTCGTGGCCGTCGATCGGGCCGATGTAGTTCCAGCCCAGCTCTTCGAACAGGGTGCCGGGAACCAGCATGCCCTTGGCGTATTCTTCGGTGCGGCGGGCGATTTCCCAGGCGCCGGGCAGGCGCGACAGGACTTTCTTGCTGCCCTCGCGCATGCTCGCGTAGGTGCGGCTGGAAAGGATTTTCGCCAGATAGTTCGACAGACCGCCGACGTTGCGCGAGATCGACATGTCGTTGTCGTTGAGGATCACCAGCATGTTGGCGTCGACTTCAGGCGCGTGGTTCAGCGCCTCGAACGCCATGCCGGCGGTCAGCGCGCCGTCACCGATCACGGCGATCGCCTTGCGCTCGCTGTTTTGCAGGCGGGCGGCGATTGCCATGCCCAGCGCAGCGCTGATCGAGGTACTGGAGTGACCGACGCCGAAGGTGTCGTACTCGCTCTCGGAACGGCGCGGGAAAGCGGCGATGCCGTCTTTCTGACGCAGGCTTTCCATGCGCTCGCGGCGGCCGGTGAGGATCTTGTGCGGATACGCCTGATGACCGACGTCCCACACCAGCCGGTCGTCCGGGGTGTCGAAGACGTAATGCAACGCGATGGTCAGCTCAATGACGCCCAGGCCGGCACCGAAATGCCCACCGGTCTGGCCGACCGTGTAGAGCAATTCCAGGCGCAACTCATCGGCCAGGGTTTCCAGCTCGGCTTCGCCTAACCGGCGCAGGCCGTCCGGCGTCTTCGCGCGGTCGAGCAGGGGCGTGGTCGGGCGCTTGCGGGGAATCTCATGAAACGTCGTGGGCATCAGGCGAATCGTTATAGGTATAAAAGATGCGGCAGTTTACCTGATGCATCGCCCCCTGCCCACGCGTTGGTCTTTTTTGGCGCAATCGCCTTCAGTGGCGGCGATCGACGATATACCGGGCCAGATCGCGCAAGGGTTCGGCGGCCGCGTCAAACGGTCGCAGTGCGTGCAGGGCCTGATCACGCAGTTCCAAGGCGTAGGCCTTGGCCGCATCGAGGCCGAGCAGGGCCGGGTAGGTGGGTTTGTCGCGGGCGATGTCGGCGCCCTGGCGTTTGCCGAGGGTTTCGGTATCGCTTTCGACGTCGAGAATGTCGTCCTGCACCTGGAACGCCAGACCGATGGCCTGTGCATAAGTCTGCAGGGACTTGAGCTCGTCCTTCTCGGCACGGCCGCTGGCCAGGGCGCCGAGTTTGACGCTGACTTCGATCAGCGCGCCGGTCTTGTGCCGGTGCATCTGTTCCAGCGCTTTCTGATCAAGCTTGAGGCCGACCGAACCGAGGTCGATGGCCTGACCGCCGACCATGCCGGCCGGGCCCGCAGCGTGCGCCAGCGCCGTGACCTGTTGCAGGCGGATGTCCGCGCTCAGATCGCTCAGACGCGGGTCGAGCAGGGCGCTGAATGCCAGGCTCTGCAAGCCGTCGCCGGCCAGGATCGCGCAAGCTTCATCGAATTTCTTGTGAGTGGTTGGCTGGCCGCGACGCAGATCGTCGTCGTCCATCGCCGGCAAATCATCGTGCACCAGCGAATACGCGTGGATCAGCTCCAACGCGCACGCCGCGCCGTTGGCCTGTTCGGCCTTGCCGCCGAGGGCTTCGCACGCGGCATAGGCCAGCAGTGGACGCACCCGTTTGCCGCCGATCATCACGCTGTAGTGCATGGCCTCGTAAAGACGCGCCAGTTCCGGCAGCGGTGCTTTGAACAGAAGCTCCAGGGCGGCGTTGACCCGCGCCTGGCTGGTGGCCGAATACGCTGCAATCATTCTGGCTGATCCGCATCGAAGGGTTCTTCCGCCAGTTCGCCATCGCGCTCCAGCAACACCTGGACTTTCTGCTCGGCCTGGGCCAGCGCCGCCTGGCAGTCACGGGTCAGACCGATGCCCTGCTCGAAAGCGGTCAGCGAGTCCTCCAGCGACAATTCACCATTCTCCAGACGCTCCACCAGCGTTTGCAGGTCGGCGAGGGATTGTTCGAAATCCAGTGCAGCTTTTTTGCGGGCCATAGCGGCTAATTCCGGTTGACGTTAAACCGGCGCGACACTAGCAGATAGGGGGTTTATGGGCAAATGAGCGCCCCCGCCAAAAAGCCTCAATTCAAGGCCCGATCCGGGTAAGCGATCTGATAGCGCGTACTGCGTCCGCCTCCCGGCAAGCGTTGCAGGCAACCCTTTTCCAGCAACTCCGCCAGATGGCGGGTCGCCGTGGCTTTGGACACTTTCGCCACGGACTGATACTGCGCCGCGCTGATGCCGTGCTCGAAGCTGCGCTCACCGCCGTCGAGCAAGCGATTGAGCACTTTGATCTGTTCCGTCGAAAGCTCCGACGTACGGTGGGCCTGCCAGAACCGGGTCTTGCCCAGCACGCTTTCAATCCGTGCGATCGCCTGTTGCAGGCTTTGCAACAGCGTCTGCAGAAACCACATGAGCCATGCGGTGATGTCCAGCGTGGCTTTCTGGCTTGACTCCAGTATCCGGTAGTAACCGGCGCGATCATCGAGAATGCTGGCTGACATAGCGTAGAAGCGGATGGCCTGGGCTTCGCCCTGAGCCAGTGCCAGATCGGTGATCGTGCGGGTGAGGCGACCGTTACCGTCGTCGAACGGGTGCAATGTGACGAACCAGAAGTGAGCGATACCTGCGCGCAACAAGGGATCCAGCGTTGACTGGCTCTGGCTGGTTTCGAACCACTCGAGGAATTGCTCCAGTTGCCGTTCGAGGCCTTGACGGGGGGGCGCTTCGAAATGCACGGTGGGCCGATCGATACGGCCGGACACCACTTGCATTGGCTCATCACCGCGCAATTCACCGACATTGATCGGGCGTGAGAAAAGTCCTTCGTCCTGATTTGGAAACAACCACCCATGCCATTCCAGCAGGCGGTCTGTCGTCAGCGGTTCGGAGAAGCGCCGGGTGGCGTCGAACATCAGTTGTGCCAGCCCTTCGCTACGTTGACTGACCTTATCGCCATCGAGTAGCTCCAGGCCCAAACGTCGAGCCAGCGACGAACGCACTGAACCGACATTCAGTTGCTCGCCCTCGATGGCCGAGGAGGTCACGATGTTTTGCAGCAGGGCATCAAGTTCCGTCTGGGCACTCAAGGATTTGCTCACTGATCCGGCCATACCCATCAGTTGACCTTGCGCCTGTACGCATTCGCGCAACAACGAAGCGAGGCGTTCTGTCTGCCAGTTGAAGTCGGGCCAGTCGGGCTGCTGCCAGATCCAGAGAGTTGCCATTCAAATGCTTGTCCTGAGTGCGTGAGCCGAATAAATAAGTTATTCGGCTCATTTTGTGAGCCGAATATGACGCCTATTCGGCTCAGTGTCTATCCGGTGGCGTGATTCCCACCGCAGATCCAGATGTATCCGATTGTTAAAAAACTGCCGAATCGCTAATCTTCGCGCCTTCTACGACCCGATAGTCACGGGTCTTTCAGACGAAACGCAGGGTTGACCGCTGTGAAGCGCCGAGGATCGGGTGCAAGGTTTCGTTCAGGCATGGCAGGAGGCGTTACATGCGTTCATTTCTTTTGCTGCTGATCGGGCTTGCCTGCGCGCCCGCGCTGCTGGCTGCGCCAAGTGCCGAGCTGTCCGAGCCGGTGGGCGGCTGGCGTTATCACGGCTTGCTCGACCGCACGGAAAATCCGCAGGTCGCCTACCCGACGCCGCCCATTGATCGCGGCATTCAACGCAATCGCACGATGATCCAGGGCCAGCTCAAGGCCATCGGTCACATGCGCCCGCCCCACAGCCTGGCGGTCAATGGCAATCCACTGAACCTGTACACCGACGACGAGGGGCGTTTCGCCCGGCCGTATGCGTTCGGCGCCGGCTCCAACAGCGTCGAAGTGATCAGCGCCGAGGGCCAGTCGCTCAAGCGCGTGCAATTCTACGAAGCCAACAATTTGCGCACCCCGGCGCGAATCCGCGTGGTGCTGGGCTGGGACGATCCTAAAGCCGAACTTGACCTGCACGTCATTACGCCTGACGGCCAGCACGCCTTTTGGGCGCGGCCGGCCATGAGCAATGGCGGCGGCCTCGACCCGGACGGTGTCGACGGCCCCGGCCCGGAAATGTTCACCATGACCGCGCCGCTGCATGGCACTTATCTGGTTTACGTCAACTATTGGGGCAACTTCGGCAACGGCGGCTATAACTTCGAGGAGACCAGCAACCAGAACGAGGTCATCACCTCGCAAATCACGCTGGTGCTCAACGAAAACACCGTCGACGAAAAACGCGAAACGTTCATCGTGCCCCTGCGGGCCATCGGTGATCTGCTGCTGGTCAAGACTTTCAACTATTAAGCATCCCGCTCCACGGATGAACTTCGGGTTTTGTGAACATGAGTGATAACGCTGCTTCTCCGGCCGTCCCGACACCTGCCGGCCAATCTCCCCGGCGCTGGCCGTTGCTGTTGGCCGGGCTGTGCCTGGTGGCTGGCGTGGCCGGTGGTCTTGGCTGGTTTATGCACAAGCCGAAGGCGCCGCCGGCGGAGCTGGCCAGTGACAAGCTCGGCCTGAGCCGCCCGGACGCCCTGCTGGAAACCCGCTCCCTGAGCCAGTTGCCCAAGGACCTGCTGGCGGTGCCGTTCCTCAAGGCCACGCTCACCGAAGATTTCGTTTTCTATTACGAAACCCACGCCGATCGCCTCGGCCTGATCGGCAGCCTGCGCCGGATCATCTACGAACACGACCTGAAGTTGCAGGACAGCCTGATCGAGCAACTCTTCGACCAACCGGCGGACGTCGCACTGTGGCGCGGGGCTGACGGGCGCTTGAAGGATTTTCTGCTGGTGATGGATCGCGGCGGCCTGGCCAAAGTGCTGGAGCCATTGGCGAAAGTGGCGCTGGATGATTCGCAACTGAGCCAGTTGGGCGAACTCAAGGTCGGCGGCGACAGCGTGGCGCTGTACCAGCTCAGCTATAACGCCAGCAAATCGCTGCTGTTCGCCTCTCACGGCAACAAACTGGTGGTGCTGTCGAACCCGGCCAAATACTACGAGCCGGACAGCGGCCCTTCTGACGAGCCGGGCCATGTCTCGCCGCAAGCGCTGGCGGCGCTGCTCAGCGGCGAAAAACTGTTCCCCGAAGCGTTCGGCCTGCCGGCCAAAACCCCGGAAATCAAACAACGCCTGTCGGTCAACTCAAGCGTGCTGGCAATGGGTTACCAGCGTTTCATTCCGAACTTCGCCGGCGTGCGTTTCGACATGGATGACAAGGGCTGGCACAGCTTTCTCGCCATGGATGAACTGGAAGACCAGCCGGACTTCGACTTCAAACCGGTCTGGCAGGCCATGCCGCTGGGCGCCAGTGCCTGCGTGACCCTGCCGGTCGCCGCCGAACCGCAGAAACCGTTGCTGGTGAAGCTTGGCGCCGACGAAGCGGTGGCGCAGAAGCTCACCGAGCATGTGGCCGGCGCGGCGGGCCTGTGCTGGTACGCCGACTCGCGGCTGTACACGCCATTGCTGGTCGCCAGCCTGAAGGACGAGGACAGCAGTCAGCTCGATGGCGACCTCGGCACGCTGTTCGGTTCGATGGTTGGCGCCTACGAGAGCAATGTCGATGAACATGCGTTCCCGGTGGTCGAGAAGCAACAAGGCCCAAGCCACCTGTGGCAGCGCCAGGTCAGCTCGAACTTCGGCCAGTACGCGGCCAAGGATGCCGAGAACCCGGACGCGATCAGTGGTCGCGCCTTCATGAAAGTCAGCCTCGCCCGGCATGGTTCGACGCTGCTGTTTTCCCTCGACGACAAACTGGTCGACAAGGCCCTCGGCACCCTCGACAAGCGTTTCCCGCCGATGGCCGACGTGTTGCCGAAGGATGTGCTGATGCCGATCTACTTCGGCCCGGACTCCATCGCCCAACTGATGCAGCAGGAAACCCTCGACAGCCTGCCGCAGGACATGGAGCCGGTGTTCTACAACGCCGCGCAAACCTACCTGATCCCTAAGCTGCGCACACTCGGCGGCTACGGCAAATACGCCCTGACCCTGCCCGAAGGCAGCGAGCCTGACGGCCACTGGCAATGGCTGCCGCTGGAATGGAAAGCGCTGTGACGACACTGATCCGCAGCCTTGGCCTGCTGGCGCTGCTGTTGAGCGCCACTGTCCGCGCGACTGAAGCGCCCGCACTGGACCCGGCACAGTCGCAGGTGTTCCGCGCCTGGTTCGTGCGCATCGCCCAGGAGCAATTGAGCCAGGGGCCGAGCCCGCGCTGGTATCAGCAGGACTGCGCGGGCCTGGTGCGTTTCGCCGCCAATGAAGCGCTGAAAGTCCATGACGACAAATGGCTGCGCAGCAATGGCCTGTCCAATCGTTACCTGCCGCCGGAGCTGTCGCTGAGCAGCGAGCAACGCAAGCTCGCCCAGCAATGGCAGCAGGGCGGCGGCAAGGTCGGGCCGTACGTCAACGCGATCAAGTTGATTCAGTTCAACAGTCATCTGGTCGGCCGCGACGTGTCCCAGGCACGTCCCGGCGATCTGATGTTTTTCGATCAGGGCGACGACCAGCACCTGATGATCTGGATGGGCCGCTACATCGCCTATCACACCGGCACCACGACCCCCACCGACAACGGCATGCGTTCGGCAAGCCTGCAACAACTCATGACATGGAAGGACACCCGATGGATACCCGACGCAGCCAACCCCAACTTCATCGGCGTCTATCGACTGAACTTTCTCACCCAATGACCGGTGCCCGCATGCTGCGCATTTGCTCAAAAATTCCTTTGCTGCTGGCGCTGTTGCTGCCACTGGCGACCGTCAACGCCGAAGACTCGGTGGAGCCGAGCGGTTATACGCCGGTGTCCGGTGAGAGTTTCTTCCTGCTGGCCGACAGCAGCTTCGCCAGCGACGAACAGGCGATGGTGCGTCTCGAAGCGCCGGGTCGCGATTACCGTCGCTTCCGCATGGAGCCTTATGGCGGCGCCGATATCCGCGTGTACCGGATCGACAAGCCGCTGGACTTCCTCAAGCGCCAGAAGAACCTGCATCGGGTGGTCAGCGACGGTCAGTTCAAGGGCGAAGGCCTGTCCAACACCCTCGCGTACCTGTGGGACAACTGGTATCGCAAGTCTCGTCGGGTGATGCAGCGGGCGTTTTCCTACGAATCGCGTAAACAAGTCACCGAGGAAGTGCCGGAACTGAAGATGGGCAATGCCATCGCCGCGCCAACGCCTTACGACGCGCAACCGCAATTCGCGCTGATTCCGGGTCTGCCGGTGGTCAGTCAGTTTCGTTATCCACTGTGGCAGGCCAAACCGATCCAGCCGCCGGAAGGGGTGAAACTGGCCGGCTCCTCCAGTGAGTTCGTCAGCGTCGCGCCGGGCAACGTGTATATCCCGCTGGGGCAGTTGAAACCGGGGCTGTATCTGGTTGAAGCGCTGGTCGGCAAATACCGCGCGACCACGATGGTCTTCGTTTCCAACACCGTGGCGGTGAGCAAGATTGCCGGCGATGAACTGCTGGTGTGGGCTGCGCGCAAGCACGAAGGCAGTTCGGTGCCGAAGGTCAATGTGCTGTGGACCGACGGCCTCGGTGTGATGAGCAGCGGCGCCACCGACACCGATGGTTTGCTGCGCCTGAAACACGTCAGCCCCGAGCGTTCGTTCGTGATCGGCGAGGACGAAGAGGGCGGGGTGTTCGTCTCCGAGAACTTCTATTACGACAGCGAAATCTACGACACCAAACTCTATGCCTTCACCGACCGGCCGCTGTACCGGCCGGGGGATTGGGTGTCGCTGAAAATCGTTGGCCGCGAGTTCAAGAATGCGCGGGATTCGGTCGCGCCGGGCGCGGCGGATGTCAGCGTCAGCGTGCTCGATGCCACTGGCACCGAGTTGCAGCGCCTCGATCTGAATCTCGATTCCAAGGCCGGTACGCAAGGTCGTTTCCAGTTGCCGGACAACGCCGTGGCCGGTGGTTACGAGATCCGGTTCAACTACAAGGATCAGGCCTACAGCAGCGCCTTCCGCGTGGCCGAGTACATCAAGCCGCATTTCGAAATCTCGCTGAACCTGGCCAAGCAGGATTACCGCACCGGCGAGCCGGTGAAGGGCAGCCTGGTGCTGCTGTACCCGGACGGCAAGCCGGTGGCGAACGCCAAACTGAGCCTGAGCCTGCGTGCCCAGCAATTGTCGATGGTCGACAACGAGCTGCAATACCTCGGGCAATTCCCGATCGAGCTGACCAGCACCGAGCTGACCACCGACAGCAAAGGCAATGCGAGCCTCGACCTGCCGGCCGCCGACAAACCGAGCCGTTACATGCTCACCGTGTTCGCCAGCGATGGCGCGGCGTATCGGGTCAAGACCACCAAGGAAATCCTTATCGACCGTGGCGCTGCGAGTTTCCGCCTGAGCGCGCCGCAGCGTTTCAGTGCAGTCGGTGACAAGGTTGCGTTCAGCTACGCCAACGAGGGTGGGAGCGAGCAGGCCAAAGCGGTGACCCCGAGCAGCTACAGTTGGGTGCGCCTGGAAGACCAGAGCACCGGCGAAGGCAAACTCGCGGCGACCGACAAAGGTTTCAGCGTGGCCTTCGAGCGTCCGGGCACGTACAACCTGACACTTAACGATCAACATGGCCGGGTGCTCGGGGCCACCGGGCATTCGGTCACTGGTGAAGGCGTCAAAGCCGTACCGGGCACCGTGGAAATCGTCCTCGACAAACCCGAGTACAAGGCCGGCGACGAAGCGCTGGCGCTGATCACTTTCCCGGAGCCGGTGAGCGATGCGCTGCTGTCGCTGGAACGTGACAAGGTCGAAGCCACCGCGCTGCTGGCCAAAGGTGCCGACTGGTTGAAACTGGAAAAACTCAGCGACACCCAATACCGCGCACGCATTGCGGTAAAGGACAACTTCGCACCGAACCTGACCTTCTCCGTGCTCTACACCAAGGGCGGTCAGTACAGCTTCCAGAACGCCGGGATCAAGGTCGTCGCGCCGCAGATCGATGTGGCGATCAGCACGGATAAACCGGTCTATCAGCCGGGCGACACCGTCACCGTCGACCTGACCACACTGTTCGCCGGCAAAGCGGTGCCGGCGCACCTGACGGTCAGCGTGGTCGACGAAATGGTCTATGCGCTGCAACCGGAAGTCGCGCCGACCATCGACCAGTTCTTCTACCACCCGCGTCGCAACAACGTGCGCACCAGCGCCAGTCTGTCGTTCATCAGTTACGACGTCGCGCTGCCGGGCAGCCCCGGCGCGCCGGGCAAGGCCAATCGCAGCGAACGCGGGGTGAAAGTGCTGGAGCGGCCGCGTCGTGAAGACGTCGACACCGCCGCGTGGCAGCCGGAGTTGCTGACCGACGCCAACGGCAAGACCCGTTTCACCTTCAAGATGCCGGACTCGCTGACCCGCTGGCGCATCACCGCGCGGGCGATTGCCGACGACGGTCAGGTCGGGCAGAAGAAGCAGTTCGTCCGCTCGGAAAAACCGCTGTACCTGAAGTGGAGCGGGCCGAGCAAATTCCGCCAGGGCGATCAGCCGCAACTTGGTGTGTTCGCGTTCAACCAGGCGGAAAAACCGGTCAAGGCTGAACTGGTGACTCACTATGCTGGCGCCGAACAGCGTCTGCCGGTGACGCTCAACAGCGGCATCAATTACCTGCCGCTGCCCGCGTTTGCCCTGGCAACCGGCGAGTGGACGGCGGAGCTGGTGCTGGACGGCAAGACCGCTGACGCCCTCGCCGTGCGCCTGACCGCGACCGGCGAAGGCTGGCAAGTCACCCAGGCCCAGAGCCTCGATGTGGCGAGCGGCGATACGCCGTTGAGCCTGCCGGCGGACGCCACCGATATTCGCCTGCGCCTGGACGACAGCCCGCAAGCGCTGTTCCGTTCGGCCCTCGATGATCTGCTGAGCTATCCGTACGGCGGCGTCGAACAGACCGCCAGCCGTTTGCTGCCGCTGAGCATCGCTTATCCGTCGCTGGCGTCGAGTCCGCAGACCCGTGACCGCCTGCGTTTGATCATGCAGAACAGCCGTCTGCGGCTGGTGCAAATGGCCGGACCGTCGGCGAGCTTTACCTGGTGGGGTTATGACGGTGAGCCGGATGCATTCCTGACCGCCTACGCCTACTACGCCGACTGGAACGCCAGTCGGGTGCTGGAGCTGACCCTGCCACCGGAGCATTGGCAGCGGGTGCTGGAGGTCTACGCCAAGCAGGCGCCGAATACGCCGTTGCTGCAACGGGCGTTGATTCTGTCGTTCGCCAAACAGATGCATCTGCCGGTCAACACCCTGCTCAGCGGTTTGATGGACGATCTGGCGAAGGCCGGCGAGGGCACTGCCGAAACCCTGATGGACGACGGCGAATACAGCCTGGTGATGGGCGATCCGGATTCGGCGCTTGGGCTGGCGGCGGCGCGGGTGCTGACCGCTTCGTTGGCAACGCAGTCGAAAGTCGCTTTGCCGGACGCGTTCAATCGTCAGGTGGGCGCCGCGCAACAGCGTCTGTCGGTCAGTTCGCAGCCGTTTGCCGAGGCGCTGAATTTGTCGCTGCAAGCGTTCGATCAGGCGCGTGCGACGGCGTTGCTGCAACGTCTGCTGCCGCAACAATCGACCCTGGAGCGCGCGCTGGCGCTGACCTGGCTGCAACGCAGCATCGCCCAGGCCTCGCCGACCATCGCACTGGCACCGGGCGAAGGCTGGAAGAAAAACTACGGGGCGACCGGCGAGATGTATTGGACGTGGCAGGGCACCCCGCCAGTGCCGAGCGTGTTGTCGGTGTCCGGCACTCAAGAGCGTCCGCTGCGCGCGGCGCTGAGTTTCCAGACGCGGCAACCGGCCGCCGAGCCGGTGCCGGTGACCATCACCCGCCGCTTGTCGCGTCTGGTGCCGGGCGACGAAGCGTTCACTTTCAAACTGGAGCCGGTCGGCACTAAACCGCTGTCCAGCGACAGTCTGTACCTGGACGAAGTGATCCTCACCGGCAAAACGGCGAAACCGCTGCGCTACGGCATGCTCGAAGTGCCGCTGCCGCCGGGCGCCGATGTTGAGCGCACCACCTGGGGCATCAAGTTGCAGGGCAAGGACGGCACCGAGCCGACGGCGCTGGAGAAGGCGCGCTTCGAGCCGGGGCAACTGGCCTACGCGGTGCCGGTGGATGCGCTGAGCGGTGAGTTGCGTCTGCGCCATCTGGTGCGCTTCTCGCAGAAAGGCCAGTTCAACCTGCCGCCGGTGCGATTCACTCAGGTCTATGCGCCAGAGCATCAGGCCCAGGAAGCGAAAGCCGCCCTCGGCCAGGTCACGGTCAACTGACATGACCCGGCCACTGGTCTGGCTGCTGCTGTGTCTGATTCCTGCGCTGGCGACGGCGCAGGATGAACCGTTGCGGCTGGCCTACAAGGGCGAACTGCTGTCGCTGAGCCGCACGCAGTTGACTGCTCGCGAGCCCTTGCCCGATACGCTGCAAACGCCACTGGGCAGTCTGTGGAAGCTGTTCGTCTATGCGTGGCTGGTGGATACCGGCGCGCGGGAGCCGGTGTACGAGTGTCGCGGGCAGTCGAAAGAGGAAGTCTATTGCTGCTCGGCGGGCGGTAAGGTCGAGCGCGATCAGGCGTTGGTGAAATCCTGCGGGTTGTACTTCGAACCGGCGCGGTTGGGCATTGTGGCGGCTGATTGGCGAACCTATTGGCAGGCACGGCAAGCGCCGTCGTGGCTGCTGGATTTGCCATCGGTGCAACCGGCTACGCGTGTTTCCGTAGCAGACTTGCTGAAGGTGTTGTCTGTGTTGCCGGCTCAGGATCAGATGCGCCGGGTACTACTTGATGTGGTGCTGAACGCGGCGGACGGCAATGTCGTCGGTGAACTGGGCGGACGTCTGCGGGTGAAAACCTGGAGCTGGCTCGGTGATCAGGATCCGCAATCACGGCAGGGCGGATTCGCCGGTTGGACAGCTGATGGCGCGCCGGTGTGGGCCGGCGGGCGCGGCACCAGCCAGATCGTTCTGCGTCAGTATGGGCAGGCGCTGGCGACGGTGTTGCCGGCAGCCTGGCCGGCGGAGGTGGGGCGGTGTGTCGAGGTCGGACTGTTTTCGCGCTATCCGCTGACGCGGGTTCTGGCGGCTGATCGCGCGGTGACTTCCGGCCCGTTGCAGGGCGACTATCGCGTCGAGTTTGCCAATGGCAATGCGCTGGATATCCACAGCGATGGCGAACTGTTTCTCCTCAACGACAAACTGGTCGCACGTCTTGATCGCGAGGAATACGTTGCCCGCGTCCTCGAGCGCGAAGCCAAACCCGAACCTGCCGAAGCCGCCAAAGCCCTGGCCGTGGCGATCCGCACCTACCTGCTGCAAAACGCCACGCGCCATGGCGAGTGCCTGAGCATCGATGACAGCAGCAACCGCCAGCGTGTTGCGCCGCGTCCGGCCTCGGCCGAATCCCGCAGCATTGCAGCGTGGACGGCGGATCTGGTACTGGCCGGCAGCACCGTCACTTATCACTCCGACCAACCCGGCCCGGACAAGCTCGCCTGGCAACAAGCGGTCGAGCAAGCCAATGTCGGCCAGCGCTATGACGCGATTCTGCTGCACGCTTACCCGCGCGCCAGCCTCAGCCGCTGGGACAACCCGGTGGCGTCCTGCGAAGCGCTGCCTGCCGCGCAAGACTGGCTGCAAAAACAGCGACGCGGCTGGCGTCCGAGGCTCGAGAGCGAAACCGGCTACAACGAAGTCGGCACGTTCGCGGTGTGCAAACTTGCGTTCGGCCGCCCCTTCGTCGACCGCGAACGACAGCGCATCTACGTGCGCGGCGTGCTGACGCTGCAGGATCGTCTCGACCTGGCTCACGAATACCTGCACCTGGCCTTTGAGGCACACCCCAACGGCCAGGATGAAACCTACATCGAAGGGCTCGCCCGTCATCTCTTGCTGGAATAGACCATGCCACTCCGTTATCCACAGGTCTTGCTGTTGCTCTGCGCATTCGCCGCGATATCGCCGACGATGGCCGCAGACGGCGTCAAACTCGACACGCCGGTCGGCGGCTGGCGCAGCGGCGCGCCCGACGGCGAGGGCGAAAGCTTCCGCCAGACCGTCAACTACCCGGCCTCGTCGGTGAACACCCCGGTCGGCCAGGCCAACACCGCGCGAATCAGCGGGCAGATCGCCGCCACGCCAAAGAATAACGAGCCTGGCAGGTTGATCGTCAACGGTGTGAGCATGCCGCTGAAAATCGGTGATGGTGGCCGTTTCGACCGCCCGTTTTCCTTCCCCAATGGCAGCAACAGCGTCGAAGTGCGCAGCCCCGACGGCCAGCAACGTCATCGCACGCAGTTCCTCAACACCAGCGGCGGCGCAACCCCGGCCAAGCTGCGGGTGTTGCTGGCGTGGGACAGCGACGGCACCGACCTCGACCTGCATCTCATCACCCCGGACGGCGCGCACATCTGGTACGGCGACCGCACCGCCCCCAACGGCGCCGCCCTCGACGTTGACGTCACCACCGGCTACGGCCCGGAAATCTTCGCCATGCCGGCGCCGCTCAAGGGGCAGTATCTGGTGTATGTGAATTATTTTGGCGGGGGCTATCGCGGGGATGATGAGGGTGGGGACGAGGCGGTGCAGCCACTGACCACGGCGCAGGTGACGGTGATTACCGAAGAAGGAACGCCGAGCGAGAAGATGGAGACTTTTCTGGTGCCGATGCGGGCGGTGGGAGAGCTGACGTTGGTGAAGTCGTTCAGTTATCCGTGATCTGCGCCGATAAGAGAAGCAACTGAAAATACTGGGTAAGGGTTGATCGTGAAGCTCCAAAAGAATCCGTTGCAGGCGTTTGTGATGTCCTGTCTGGTAGCCGGCTGGGGGCTGGTGTATGTCGGGCGGATCAAATGGGCGCTGCGGGTCGCGGCGTTGCTTTATCTGGGGGGCATCGCCCTGGGGGCTTTCGGGTTGATCGCCAGTCCGAAGGGGCTGTACGCCTTCGCCGGCTTCGTCATCCTGGTCAAACTGGTTTCGGCTATCGCGGCTGCAAGACTGGCGCGCCATGGCAATGCTGACGTGGCAATGCCAGGCACCCGGTTCCATGTGCTTTATGTACTGGCTCTGGCGATTGTCACGCTGGTACTGCTGGTGCCACTTCGAACGCCGTTACTCGGTTACAAAAACTACTTCATTCCATCAGGTTCGATGAGCCCGACATTGTCCATCGGTGACTACGTGGTGTCTGACATCCGCCCTGGCGAGATCAGGGTCGGCGATATCGTGGTGTACGCCTGGAACGGTACGGAAGCGGTCAAGCGCGTTGCCGGTGTTGCCGGTGATGTCGTGCAGATCAGTGACGGAAACCTGATCAACAATGGTGATAGCCTCGGGCTGTTTTACGCGCCTGCCGACCGGGTAAAAAAGGACTACTCGTTGACGCTCGCCCCACTGAAAGTCGAGCCGAATCACGTTTATCTGTTGGGTGACAATCGCGATGTCAGTAATGACAGTCGTTTCATGGGACAAGTCGATCTCAAGGATATCCGTGGCCGGATTACCGGCATCTGGTTCTCGAATGAGCGCTCGAGGATCGGCACCACGTTTCCCCGAATCGATCGCGACGCGAAAGATCACTGATGGCTAGAACCCGGGTGGAATGTAACCGGGCACAAACGGGACGTTGATGCACTTGCCATGAATGATCTTGCCGTCCTCGATGCGGAACAGCACGATCTTTTTGGCTTTATTGACCGTGGCTTCCAGTTTGCAATCGGAGCTGTGACCGACGGTTTCGTAGTACTCGGTGTACACCATGCCGTTGCCGGTATGATTCATTGACGTGCCGGCCGCTTCGGTAGTGGTCCAACTGGCGGATTTGTACCAGGTCAGCACGGCAAGGTTTTCGCCATTGGCGCCGGCCTGTTTCTTCATCGAGTCAGGCCGGCCGAACAGATCCAGCGCCTCCTGGACATCGCGTCCTTCCCAGCGTGACTGCGCGATCAAGTGGCAGCCGCCGGCCAGCAACATCATGGGCGTCAGCAGCAGCGCCGCCAGGGTTTTAGTCCATTGATTCATCATGACTCCCGGCGCCATGGCCAGAGCGAGGAAAGGGGCGGCTTACGGCTTGTTGCCCAACATGGCATCGAGGTCGTCCATCATCTGGTTCTTCTGCTGGACCGGCGCCAGTCTGGAAAACATGTACTGCACGGTCTGGATCATCTGCAGATGCGGCATCTTGCCCATCGCCACCATGTCCTTGGCATTGCGTGCGCAGACAAACGCCTGCGTGCGCTGGACCCAGAAGTCCTTCGGTGTCTGCCACTGCTCGGATACTTTCAGATGACGCAGGGTGTACGCCAGGCGCTCGACGGATTGCCCATTGAGAAAACGCACCTTGTTGGTCGAACACTGCACTTCCATGTTGTAGACATCGATCATCGGCTTGCCCGGTTCTTCATAAACCAGCGTCACTGCAACCAGCTTCGCGCCCTTGGTGTGGTTCGAGGGCACCACCGAAGTGGTGTCAGCCACATACATGATGTTTTTGTTTGGCACGCCGTTGCCGTAGATGATCCACCAGTCGCCTATGGGCGTCGCTTCTTCAGCGAACGCCGGGCTGGAAGTGATTAACAGGGCTGTCAGCAGGGGCAGGGTTTTATTGAGCTTGAAGAGCGCAGACATGGTGTTGCTCCATTCCTTGGATTTTTGTGCGTTGTTGTATGGCGCAGGGCGTTTGTTGTGCACAAAACTGGAGTGGAAATTCTGCGGGGAGCGTGGGGTGGGGGCAATTAGGGCGGATGTACTAGTGGCGCAGTGAAATCTCGGCGGGCGAGTTTTTGGGTGATGAACTCAGTCAGGAAAGACACCGCAAATGGCGTTGCCCTGGTAACCATGAATGATTGGCCCGAGCACCATGAATGGACCGCACGCATATAACGGCGAAGGGACTTTCTGTTGCGAATAGAGCAGCAATGTTTCATCCCCGAATCCATCGTTACCGAAAGACTGCTCGGAATAAGAACTGCATACCGGCAACTTCATTGGAACCGGTATGACCGCCACCCAGACAGTAATGCCGCACCATTCGCGAGTGAGTGGCGATCGTGTCGTTCTGGTGATTGGCGGTGATGACGACTGAGGGGCCAATGCTCTGAAAGCCTCGGTTTTTCTGGTTGTCGTCTCTGGAAGCGAGACAGTTACACCGACACAGCCAGCCAGAAAAAGACATGGCAGCGCTGTGGCGATCGCAGACTTCAAGCGGGCAGGGGCGATGGTTGGCATCGTGTTGGTCATCCTTGAGTGTCATTTCTGCGAGCGCCCGTTGCACAGGTTTTTACCTGCGGTACTCGTATATGCATTCCATTGGCGTGATACGGCGCAACCTGCAAATGCGCCTGTAAAAACCGGTTTCCGACAGGCATTAAAAAGCCGGCTTGTGGCCGGCTTCTCGGGGACTGGCTTGGTTCATTTTTGGTAAACCGCGCCAGCCTTCAAAACGTACATCCGGATCTTGCGTCCGGCTGTGGGACTTGGTCAGACAGTGGTCTGCCGCGTCAGGCGTCATCTGGCCGCAGGGCGGGCGATGCGCGAATGTGGGGCGCAGGATACTGATTTCCGCGCCCGATTCCCAGCCCGATGTGCGGATTAGAGCGATTTCTATGCCGCCGCTGAGGAATTTGTACTGATTATCCGGGCCTCTTCGCGGGCAAGCCCACTCCCAGGGGGCTCTGTGCCGTCCAAAGGGAACGGGGGGTATCAGAGAAACGGCACCACCGGGCGCCGTTTGCTCAATGTCGACCACCAGAACACCCAGCCCAATATATGAATCCGTTGCTCTTCGATCTGCGCGGCGCGGAATATTTCGTCCGGGTATTCGGCGTTGTTGTGGCTGCGCAGGCGCAGGGCGTTGCCGGGCATGCGATGCAGGTATTTGATGCGCAGCATGCCGTCGTGTTCGATGGCGTAGATTTCGCCGTCCACCACTTGGGTCAGGCCACGGTCGATGGCGACGATGGAGCCGTCTTCGATTCGTTCGGACATGCTGTTGCCGATCATGTGGGCGCAGATGGCGTCGGCGTGTCGGATTTCCAGTTGATCGAGGTGGGCGCGGGGCAAGCGGGTGGTTTGGTCCGGGTCCTGGATGACGTGGGTTTTGCCGGAGCCATTGGTGAGTGGGGTTTCCTTGAACAACGGCAGTTCGATGTCGTTGGGGTCGATGACCGTGTAAATGCCCCGGACGGAGTGGGCGTCGAAGGTGTCGCCGTTGCTGGCAGCCTGCAGGCGTGGCAGCTCTTTTACCCCTTCGCCGGTTTTCAGCCAGTCGCTGTTGACCGACAGCAGGCGTGAGACTTCTTCCATGCGATACGCCGGGACACCCCGGGTGTACCAGTTATGAATATTTTGGGCTTCCGTGCCCCAGAACTTCGCGAAACCGGTGGTGGTGATGTTCGCTTCTTCCAGGAGTGCCTTGAATCGTGGACCGCTAGTGTTCTTTCTCATGCACACGAGTCTAAGTGCGGGTCAGAGCGGTTTGAATAAACCTCGCGTTCAAAATCGGCACTAATTTTGAGACAGGATGTAAGGCATTCTTGTGAGAAATTAGACAGAGCAAAACCGCGTCGTAATGAATTTAAACGACCTGTTGAAAGCACAATCACCGGACATAAAAAAACCCCGGATCAACCGGGGTTCTTTTCAAGCGTCCTGCAATCCGTCGCTCAGCCTTTGTAGGCGGCAACCGACTTGGTGATCGCTTCGCGGGCGGCGTCTGCGCCGGCCCAGCCTTCGATTTTCACCCACTTGCCTTTCTCGAGATCCTTGTAGTTCGCGAAGAAGTGCTCGATCTGCTGGATCAGCAGCGGCGGCAGGTCGGTGTATTCCTTCACGTCCACGTACAGCTGGGACAGCTTGTCGTGTGGAACAGCGATGACTTTGGCATCGCCGCCGCCGTCGTCGGTCATGTTCAGGACGCCAACCGGACGGGCGCGGATAACCGAACCTGGAGCAACCGGGTAAGGGGTCACGACCAGCACGTCGAGGGGATCACCGTCGTCAGCCAGGGTGTTCGGGATGAAACCGTAGTTGGCCGGGTAGAACATTGGGGTGGCCATGAAACGGTCAACGAACAGGCAATCGCTGTCTTTGTCGATTTCGTATTTGATCGGCGCGTGGTTGGCCGGGATCTCGATCGCGACGTAGATGTCGTTCGGCAGGTCTTTGCCAGCCGGAATCTTGCTGTAGCTCATTGGGCTTTGCCCCCGTAGTTGACCAAAAACACTTGGCCGGATTGACCAAAAAGTGGCGGCGATTATAGGCATATTCTGCCGTGGACGCCATGTGCCGAAAGTCGCGTGTCTAGTCGTGCAGACCGTGTTCGTGCGCCTGATAGACCGGGTTCGTGGCCTGAAGTTGCCGCAGCCTGCCCAACGGATCCTGCCGGTAGAAAAGCCGCAGTTGCGCGTACACCTGTGGATAACTCTCGTGCAGCAGGTCGGGGGCGCTGAAGAAGTATTCGCTGGTGACGGCAAAGAACTCGGCCGGATTCTCTGCCGCATAGGGGTCGATGGCGGTTTCGGCGTCGGGATTGCGGTCGAGTTGGCGGTTGAGGTCGTCGTAGGCCGCCTGCATGACGTGCGCCCAGTCGCTGACCCGCATGTCGGCATGCAGCGGCGGCAGGCCGTTGGCGTCGCCGTTGAGCATGTCGAGCTTGTGCGCCAGTTCGTGGATCACCAGGTTGTAGCCTTCCCAGCCACCACTGGCCATCACGCCTGGCCAGGCGAGGATGATCGGCCCCTGTTGCCAGGCCTCGCCGCTGTGCTCGCCGTCCCATTCATGTTCGACGCCGCTGGCATCGCGATGACGCTGAGGGCTGAGGAAGTCGTCGGGATAAAGGACGATCTCATGAAAACCCTGATACCAGTTCAGATCGCCGAGGTGCAAAAGCGGCAATTGCGCCTGGGCGGCGAGCAGCAGGCGTTGTTCCTGATGCAGTTCGACACCGGGCAGGGCGGTCAGGTGTTTGTCGTCGAGAAACAGCACGCAGGCTTCGCGCAGCCACTGATCCTCGGCGGCGCTGATGCCGTCAAGGAAGCTCAGGTGATGGCGCACCCGTTGCCACAGGTCGTCGGCAATCGGGTGCCTGGCCAGGATGCGCCGGCGTCGCCAGGCGCTCAGTGACCACATCGACTTAATGCGATTGGGCTTTGGCGCCGCCGAAACGGCTGCGAACCACGCCAATGATCATCGGCACCAGCGACAGCAGAATGATGCCGACCACCAGCAACGACAGGTTTTTCTTGATGAATGGCACGTTGCCGAAGAAGTAGCCCAGGGTCACCAGACCGCCCACCCACAGCACGGTGCCGAAGACGCTGAACGCGAAGAAACGCGGGTACGGCATCTTCGCGACACCGGCGACGAACGGTGCAAAGGTGCGGATGATCGGCAGGAAGCGCGCCAGGGTCACGGTTTTGCCGCCGTGCTTGTCATAGAAGTCGTGGGTCTGTTGCAGGTAATCGCGACGGAAGATTTTCGAGTTCGGGTTGCTGAACAGTTTTTCGCCTGCCGTTCGTCCGATCACGTAGTTGGTGCTGTCGCCCATGATCGCCGCGAGCATCAACAGACCGCCCAACAGCACCGGGTCCATGCCGCCACCCGCCGCCACGGCGCCAGCGATGAACAACAGCGAATCGCCCGGCAGGAATGGCATCACCACCAGACCGGTCTCACAGAAAATCACCAGAAACAGGATGGCGTAGATCCATGGCCCGTAATTGTTCACCAGCAGGTCGAGGTAAACGTCGAGATGCAGGATAAGGTCGAGCGGGTTGAAATCCATGGAGGGCACCTGTGTGACGGCCCGACTCGGCAGGCCTGTGCGGATGACTTCGTGAAAGCCTACAGAGGGGTGTAGTTTTTCTTACAAGCCGGAAAGCTCGGGATTATACGGTTTGAGAGGTGAAAAGCGTGTCGGTTTTGTAGCGGGGAATGTCGGGGTGTGAATATTTGTCGGGTATGGCTGGATCGTGGGGAGGGAGCAGGCTTGCTCCTCCCACAAGCGATCCGGGCGATCAGAGCGAGTCGCTGATCGGCAGTACGTAGTTCTTGAACTCGGTGTCTTCCTTGAACCCGATGGATTCGTAGGTTTTCTGTGCCACTTCGTTGTCGCTGCTGGTGGAGACGCGCATACGCACGGCCTGGGTTTCCTTGGCCATTTTCTTCGCGGTACGGATCAGGTGGTCGGCGACCAGTTGGCGGCGGGCGTCTTCGGCGACATAGATGTCGTTGAGGATCCACACGCGTTTGAGCGACAGCGAGGAAAAACTGGGGTAGAGCTGGCAGAAACCCATCAGTTTCTTGTCGTCATCATCGGCCAGGGCCAGGTAGATCACCGATTCCTTGCGTCGAAGGCGCTTTTCAAGGAACGCACGAGACGAGTCCGGATACGGCAGCGAGCCGTAGAACTCGCGGTATTTGACGAACAACGGGGTCAGCAAATCCAGGTGTTCGAGGGTCGCTTGGATAATCCGCATGGTAGGTCTCGTCCTTCAAGTGGCTGTCTTCACGTGCTCTGACGGCAATGGGAAACCCGGGCGGCCGTGCGTCGATCCTGCCTGAAACCGGCGCGTAAACGCAATGCGGAACCGGTTCAGGATTTCGACTGATCGAGTAGGAAGTTGCCTTTCATATCCGCACCGGTTTCCGACTCCAGCGTCTGAACCTGTGCTTCGTCCTTCAGATTGACCCCCGACAGCTGCCGCCGACACGCTTCGCGCATCAGATACAGCAAGCGATGGGCCGCCATGCCGTAGCTCAAGCCTTCGAGCCGCACATTGGAAATGCAGTTGCGGAAGGCATCGGTGAGACCGACCTTTGGATTGTAGGTGAAATATAAACCCAGGCTGTCGGGCGAACTGAGGCCGGGGCGCTCTCCGATCAGCATCACCACCATTTTTGCCCCGAGCAACTGGCCGATTTCATCACCAATCGCCACGCGGCCCTGCTCCACCAGAATCACCGGGGCGCTGGACCAGCCGTCGGCGCTCATTTGCTCTTCCAGGCGGGTGAGAAACGGCAGCGTATGGCGATGCACCGCCAAGGCCGACAAGCCATCGGCCACGACGATCGCCAGATCGACGCCGCCCGGATGCGCCTGCGCGTGTTCGCGCAGGGTCTGCGCCGAGGCATCGCTCAACTTGCGCCCCAGATCGGGACGTTGCAGGTAGCTGTTGCGATCCACCGCCGCGCTGTGCAGCAGCAGGCTGTCACGCCCGCGTTCGTGCAATTGCGTGCTGATACCCGCGTGATCGAACGGCAGATGCACGGCATCTCGCGCCTGGGCATGGGCGTACTGGAAATCCAGTTGGGCGCGGGTCGGCAGGCTGGTGCCGGTACGGCCAAGGGCGATGCGCGCCGGGGTCAGGCGACGCAGCTCCAGCCATGGGTTTTGCGGGTCGACGGGCGGTTTTTCCATAAGGCTCATCCCAGTTGCGCCAAAGCCTGGCGGAAGGCTGGCGGCAGGTTGTTGCCGAAGCGGACCTTGCCGTCCGCCTGGGTGAAGATGCCCATGTTCGCCAGCCATTGTTCGAACTCCGGCGCCGGTTTCAGGCCCAGGGTCTGACGCGCGTAGAGGGCGTCGTGGAACGAAGTGGTCTGGTAATTGAGCATGATGTCGTCGGAACCGGGGATGCCCATGATGAAGTTGATCCCGGCCACGCCGAGCAGGGTCAGCAGGGTGTCCATGTCGTCCTGGTCGGCTTCGGCGTGGTTGGTGTAACAGATGTCGCAGCCCATTGGCACGCCGAGCAGCTTGCCGCAGAAGTGGTCTTCGAGGCCGGCGCGGATGATCTGTTTGCCGTTGTAGAGGTATTCCGGCCCGATGAAGCCGACGACGGTGTTCACCAGAAACGGCTTGAAATGGCGTGCCACCGCGTAGGCCCGGGTTTCGCAGGTCTGTTGATCGACGCCGTGGTGGGCGTTGGCCGACAGCGCGCTGCCCTGGCCGGTTTCGAAATACATCAGGTTCTGCCCGAGGGTGCCGCGATTCAGGCTCAGGCCGGCGTCGTAACCTTCCTGGAGAATGTTCAGGTTGATGCCGAAACTGGCGTTGGCCGCTTCGGTGCCGGCAATCGACTGGAACACCAGATCCAGCGGCACGCCCCGGTTGATGGCCTCGATGGACGTGGTGACGTGGGTCAGCACGCAGGCCTGGGTGGGGATGTCGTAGCGCTGAATGATTGCGTCGAGCATCTCCAGCATCGCGCAAATCGAAGCGATGCTGTCGGTGGCCGGGTTGATGCCGATCATTGCGTCGCCGTTGCCGTACAGCAGACCGTCGAGAATGCTCGCGGCGATACCGGCCGGTTCGTCGGTCGGATGGTTCGGTTGCAGGCGTGTCGACAGGCGCCCGCGCAGACCGAGGGTGCCGCGAAACTTCGTCACCACGCGGATTTTCTGCGCCACCAGCACCAGATCCTGCACACGCATGATCTTCGACACGGCGGCGACCATTTCCGGGGTCAGGCCGGGGGCGAGGGCGCGCAGGCTCTGTTCATCGGCAGCGTCGCTGAGCAGCCAGTCGCGGAAACCGCCGACGGTGAGGTGGCTGACCACGGCGAAAGCCTGTTTGTCGTGGCTGTCGATGATCAGCCGGGTGACTTCATCGGTTTCGTAGGGAATCAGCGCTTCTTGCAGGAAATGGCTGAGCGGTATGTCGGCCAGCGCCATTTGCGCGGCCACCCGCTCGCCGTCATTGAGCGCGGCGACGCCGGCCAGGAAATCCCCGGAACGCGCCGGGCTGGCCTTGGCCATCACGTCCTTGAGGCTGTCGAAACGGTAGGTCTGGGCGCCGACGGTATGGGCAAATGCGGCCATGGGGCGGTGTCCTCCTGTCTGTACTGCAATGAATGTCGATGCACCTCAATATTGCAGACACCGGGCATCAAGCCCGGTGCCGGTGCAACCTCAGATACCTTCGAGCATAGCGTCCGACGGCGCTTCGGAGCGTTGTTTGGCGGTCAACTGGAAATACAGATAGCCGGCGGCCATGAAACCGAGGAACACACCACCGATCAGGGTGTTGAACCAGGCCATCGCCACCAGGCACACCAGCGCCAGGAACAGCGCGATGGCCGGCACGATCGGGTAGCCCGGTGCGCGGAAGGTGCGCTCCAGGTTCGGCTCGGTTTTGCGCAGTTTGAACAGGCTGAGCATGCTGATGATGTACATCACGATGGCGCCGAACACCGACATGGTGATCATCGCCGCCGTCAGGCTCATGCCTTGCAGGTTGACCAGGCCGTCGCTGTAGATCGCCGCGATGCCGATCACGCCGCCCGCCAGGATCGCCCGGTGTGGGGTCTGGAAGCGCGAGAGCTTGGCCAGGCCTTTGGGCAGGTAACCGGCGCGGGCGAGGGCGAAGAACTGGCGCGAGTAACCGAGGATGATCCCGTGGAAGCTCGCCACCAGGCCGAACAGGCCGATCCACACCAGCATGTGCATCCACGTCGAGTTATTGCCGACCACCGCTTTCATTGCCTGGGGCAGCGGGTCATTGATGTTCGACAGTTGACGCCAGTCGCCGACGCCGCCGGCCATCACCATCACGCCGATTGCCAGGAATACCAGGGTCAGAATCCCGCTGACGTACGCCTTGGGAATGGTGCGTTTCGGGTCCTTGGCTTCCTCGGCGGCCATGGCCGCGCCTTCGATGGCGAGGAAGAACCAGATCGCGAACGGAATCGCCGCGAAAATCCCGGGAATCGAGCCGAGGGTGAACTCGTTGGCGCCCGACCAGCCGTTGAGCACGAAGTTGCTGAAACTGAAGCCCGGCGCGACCACGCCCATGAACACCAGCAATTCGGCGACCGCCAGCACGGTGACCACCAGTTCGAACGTCGCGGCGATGCTGACACCGAGGATGTTCAGGGTCATGAACACGAAGTAGGCGCCGACCGCCGCAATCTTCGGATCAAGCTCCGGGTATTGCACGTTGAGATACGCGCCGATCGCCATGGCGATGGCCGGTGGGGCGAAGACGAACTCGATCAGGGTGGCGATCCCGGCGATCAATCCGCCTTTCTCGCCGAACGCCCGACGGCTGTAGGCAAACGGCCCGCCCGCATGGGGAATCGCGGTGGTCAGTTCGGTGAAACTGAAGATGAAGCAGGTGTACATGGTCGCGACCATCAGGGCGGTGACCAGGAAACCCAGGGTTCCTGCAGTACCCCAGCCGTAGCTCCAGCCGAAGTATTCGCCGGAAATCACCAGGCCGACGGCAATGCCCCAGAGGTGCAGGGTGCCGAGTGTGGGTTTGAGCTGTGTGGTGGAAGTCATAAGTCCTCGCTGTCTGTTTTTTGTTCGATCTGTTGGACTTTCGGGTGCAGCGTTCGGGTGGATGGAGGCTGCGCACGCGGCGGCGGTGGTAGCGAAAATCCTGAACGACGCGTACGCAAGGGCCGTGCCAGAGCGGCCAGGCCAATAAAGTCGTTTCATTCAGGGCGCTTTCGCGGGTAGGCCCGCACACACAGGGGACGTGTGCCGACCCACAAATCCATTGTGGGAGCGGGTCTGCTCGCGAAAGCGATGGAGCGGGCTGCACGGCAATCCCCGTGCAGCCCCGGTTTTTAGAAGAAGCCCAGCGGGTTGATGTCGTAGCTCACCAGCAGGTTTTTGGTCTGCTGATAGTGATCGAGCATCATCTTGTGGGTTTCACGACCGACGCCGGACTTCTTGTACCCACCGAACGCGGCATGCGCCGGGTACAGGTGGTAGCAGTTGGTCCACACGCGACCGGCCTTGATGGCGCGGCCCATGCGATAGGCGCGGTTGATGTCGCGGGTCCAGAGGCCGGCGCCGAGGCCGAACTCGGTGTCGTTGGCGATGGCCAGGGCTTCGGCTTCGTCCTTGAAGGTAGTGATGCTCACCACCGGGCCGAAGATTTCTTCCTGGAACACGCGCATCTTGTTGGTGCCCTTGAGCAGGGTCGGCTGGATGTAATAACCGGAGGCCAGGTTGCCTTCGAGTTTTTCCACCTTGCCGCCGGTCAGCAGCTCGGCGCCTTCGCCCTTGGCGATTTCCAGGTACGAAAGGATCTTGTCGAATTGCTGCTCGGACGCCTGGGCGCCGACCATGGTGTCGGTGTCCAGCGGGTCGCCACGCTTGATCTGGCTGACCTTTTTCATCACCGCCTGCATGAAGTCGTCGTAGATCGACTCCTGTACCAGCGCGCGGGACGGGCAGGTGCAGACTTCGCCCTGGTTGAAGAACGCCAGCACCAGGCCTTCGGCAGCCTTTTCAATGAAGCTTGGCTCGGCCTGCATGATGTCTTCGAAGAAGATGTTCGGCGACTTGCCGCCCAGCTCCACGGTGGACGGAATGATGTTCTCGGCGGCGCATTTCATGATGTGCGAGCCCACCGGGGTCGAGCCGGTGAAGGCGATCTTGGCGATGCGCTTGCTGGTGGCCAGGGCTTCGCCGGCTTCTTTGCCGAACCCTTGCACCACGTTGAGCACGCCTGGCGGCAGCAGGTCGCCGATCAGTTCCATCAGCACGCAGATGCCCAGCGGGGTCTGCTCGGCAGGCTTGAGCACCACGCAGTTGCCGGCGGCCAGGGCCGGGGCGAGTTTCCATGCGGCCATCAGTAGCGGGAAGTTCCACGGGATGATCTGGCCGACCACGCCCAGTGGTTCATGGATGTGATAGGCCACGGTGTTGCCGTCGATTTCGGCGGCGCTGCCTTCCTGGGCGCGCAGGCACCCGGCGAAATAACGGAAGTGATCGGCGGCCAGCGGAATGTCGGCGTTGAGGGTTTCGCGGATGGCTTTGCCGTTGTCCCAGGTTTCGGTGATCGCCAGCAGTTCGAGGTTCTGTTCGATGCGGTCGGCGATTTTCAGCAGGATCAGCGAGCGGGCCTGCACGGACGTGGCGCCCCACGCATCGGCAGCGGCGTGCGCGGCGTCCAGTGCCTTGTCGATGTCTTCGGCAGTGGAGCGCGGGAATTCGGCAATCGGTTGGCCATTCACTGGCGAGGTATTGGTGAAGTACTGACCTTTGACAGGCGCGACGAACTCGCCGCCGATGTAGTTACCGTACTTGCTCTTGAACGAGACTTTGGCGCCTTCAGTACCGGGATGGGCGTAACGCATGATGTTCTCCTTGGCTTTGTACTTATTAGAGAAACGCGCAAGTGCGCTTGTTATAAGCGTAGAGCAAAGGTCGGGCCACTGCCGTGCAGGTCAGGCAAATCAAGGCCTTGCGTGATTTTTGTCGGACGGACGGGCGGCACCTGTGGCGCATTCGGTACAGAGGTCGTGACAGTTTGTACCGCTTCTGGCACAGCCCGTGACCGAGCGGTCTTGCCAGCATTGCAATGCGCCGGTGGCTGGAGGATGCTGGGCACCACTTCACGCATGGGCCAACGAGCCTCGGGGAGAACAATAAGAAATGCACGACAACCATTTGAGTCGCCATGCCCAACAGGTTCTCACTGTCACCCAGGGCAAACCGCACCTGCACGGGCCGGGTGCCGATCCGTCGATTGCCCGTTCGTGGCTGCGTTGTCTTGAGGACTATCACCTCGACCCGGCCCTGAGCATGGCACCGACAGTGCTCGAACATGGGCGCGTCCTCGAAAGCCGCGAGCGCCTGCAACAGGTGTTGCAGATCGCCGGCAATGAAATGAGCAGTCTGCATCAGCAACTGTCCGGCGCCGGCCATGCGGTGCTGCTGACCGACGCCCGGGGGGTGATCCTCAACTGCGTGACCGCCCCCGCCGAGCGCAAGATCTTCGAGCGCGCCGGGCTGTGGCTGGGTTCCGACTGGAGCGAAGCCTGCGAAGGCACCAACGGCATCGGCACCTGCCTGGTCGAGCGCCAGGCTCTGACCATTCATCAGGATGAACATTTTCGCGGCCGCCACACCGGCCTGACCTGCTCGGCGAGCCCGGTGTTCGACCCGCACGGCGAACTGCTGGCGGTGCTCGATGTGTCCTCGGCGCGGCCGGATGTGTCGCGCCAGAGCCAGTTCCATACCATGGCGCTGGTCAATCTGTCGGCGAAGATGATCGAAAGCTGCTACTTCCTGCGCTGCTTCGATAATCAATGGCTGCTGCGCTTTCATTTGCAGGCCGAGTCCGTTGGCTTATTCAGCGAAGGATTGCTGGCGTTCGACGGCGAAGGGCGGATCAGTGCGGTCAACCAGAGCGCATTGAACCTGCTCGGACACATTCGTGGTGGCTTGCTCGGTCAGCCGGTGGAGGCGTTTTTCGATTGTTCGCTGGATGAGCTGCTTGGCCGGGCCAGCGCCAATGCCAGCGCCAGTTGGCCGCTGCGCACCCGGGATGGACGACATCTGTTTGCGGTGTTGCGCGGTGAGGCGCGGCGCCCTCTGCCGGTGATGCCTGCGGCGGTTGCGCTGGCCCCCGAAGCACCACGGCTGTCTGGTATCTGCCTGGACGATGCCGCGTTGCAGGCAGATTTTCGCAAGGCGCTGCGGGTGTTCGAGCGTGACGTGCCGCTGTTGATCAATGGCGAAACCGGTTCCGGCAAGGAAGCGTTCGCCAAGGCAGTGCACCACGCCAGTCAGCGCGCCGGCAAAGCCTTCGTCGCCCTCAATTGCGCGGCGATTCCCGAGAGCCTGATCGAGAGCGAACTGTTCGGCTATCGCGGTGGCAGCTTCACCGGCGCGCGCAAGGACGGCATGCGCGGCAAGTTGCAGCAGGCCGATGGCGGTACGTTGTTCCTCGATGAAATCGGCGATATGCCGCTGGCCTTGCAGACCCGGTTGCTGCGGGTGCTGGAGGATCGTCAGGTGGTGCCGATCGGCGGCGAACCGGAAGCGGTCAACGTGCGGATCATCAGCGCCACCCACCGCAATCTGCTGGAGCGGGTCGAGGATGGCAGTTTTCGCGAGGATCTGTATTACCGGCTTAATGGCCTGGAGGTGGCGCTGCCCGCGTTGCGCGAGCGCGGTGACAGGGCGCAGTTGCTGGATTTCCTGCTGGCCGAAGAGGCGGGCGGCGAAACGATCTTGATCGATGAGCCGGCGCGGCAAGCGTTGCTGGCCTTCAACTGGCCGGGGAACGTGCGGCAATTGCGCAATGTGCTGCGCACGCTGGCGGCGTTGTGTGATGGCGGACGGATCGGGATGGAGGATTTGCCAGCGATGATCCGGCAGGCGCGGCCGGCGGTTTTGGAGGTTTCAGCGTCATCGTCGGAGCATCCGCTGGACGATGCGGAACGGCTGGCGTTGCTCAATGCGCTGGAGCATACGCGCTGGCACATGACCCACACGGCGGAGCAGCTTGGGGTCAGTCGCAATACGCTATATAGAAAGCTGCGCAAGCATGGGATCGAGCGGCGCGTCAGCTAGGAGCCTTTCTCCCAGAGGGAGAGGGGACTGACCGAGTCGTCCTTGCAAACTTCGCCAACCCTGCAAGTTCCGAGTCGAACCCGGTTTTGAATTTCACGAGGATCGGCTCCCTCTCCCTTCGGGAGAGGGTTGGGCGAGGGTAGCGATTCTGAGCCAGGTCTGGACCCAGCGGCCCACCCCATCCGAGCCCCTCACCTAAAGAGTGCCATTTCCCCCTCCCTGCGCTAACCTGCGGCCATGTTTTACGAGGTCGACTATGCACATTCATATTCTGGGTATCTGCGGGACTTTCATGGGCTCGATGGCGGTTCTGGCCAAAGAGCTGGGCCATCATGTCACGGGCTCCGACGCCAACGTTTATCCGCCGATGAGCACTCAGCTCCAAGCCCAGGGCATTGAACTGACCCAGGGTTACGACCCGGCCCAGCTCGATCCGGCGCCGGATCTGGTGGTGATCGGCAACGCCATGTCCCGTGGCAACCCGGCGGTGGAATACGTGCTGAACAAAGGCCTGCCGTATGTCTCCGGCCCGCAGTGGCTGGCCGATCATGTGCTGCAGGGGCGCTGGGTCCTGGCCGTCGCCGGCACCCACGGCAAGACCACCACCAGCAGCATGCTCGCCTGGGTGCTGGAACATGCGGGCATGAGCCCGGGCTTCCTGATCGGCGGGGTGCCGCAGAACTTCTCGGTGTCCGCGCGCCTGGGCGGCACGCCGTTCTTCGTGATCGAGGCCGACGAGTACGACAGCGCGTTCTTCGACAAGCGTTCGAAATTCGTCCACTACCGCCCACGCACCGCGATTCTCAACAACCTTGAGTTCGATCATGCCGACATCTTCCCCGATCTGCCGGCCATCGAGCGGCAGTTCCACCACTTGGTACGCACCATCCCGAGTGAAGGCCTGGTGATCCATCCGACCACCGAGCCGGCCTTGCAGCGCGTGATCGAAATGGGCTGCTGGACCCCGGTGCAGACCACCGGTGCCGGCGGCCAGTGGCAGGTCAAATTGCTCAAGGACGACGGTTCGGCGTTCGAAGTGATGTTCGAAGGCGTGTCCCAGGGTGTGGTCGAGTGGGAGCTGACCGGTCAGCACAACGTTGCCAACGCCCTGGCCACTCTGGCGGCCGCGCGTCATGTCGGTGTCGTGCCGTCGATGGGCATTGCCGGGTTGAGCGCGTTCAAGAGCGTGAAGCGGCGGATGGAGAAGGTCGCCGAAGTGCGCGGCATCACCATCTATGACGACTTCGCCCACCACCCGACCGCGATTGCCACCACCCTGGATGGCCTGCGCAAACGTATCGGCGATGCGCCGTTGATCGCGATCATCGAGCCGCGTTCGAACTCGATGAAGCTCGGCGCACACCGCGACGGTCTGCCGGACAGCGTGGTCGATGCCGATCAGGTGATCTGGTACGCCCCGGCCAACCTCGGCTGGGATCTGGCGGGTACGGCGGCGTTGTGTACGGTGCCGTCGATTGTCAGCGATTCACTGGAAGGGATCATCGAGCGGGTGAAGAGTCAGGCCCAGCCCGGCACCCATGTCGTGATTATGAGCAACGGCGGCTTCGGCGGCCTGCACGGCAAACTCGCCGAGGCGCTGAAATGAGCAACGGCCCGGAACGCATCACGCTGGCGATGACCGGCGCGTCCGGCGCCCAGTATGGTTTGCGCCTGCTCGATTGCCTGGTGCGGGAAGATCGCGAGGTGCATTTCCTGATCTCCAAGGCCGCGCAACTGGTGATGGCCACCGAGACAGACGTTTCGCTGCCGGCCAAGCCGCAGATGATGCAGGCCTTTCTTACCGAATACACCGGCGCCGCCGCCGGGCAGATCCGCGTGTATGGCAAGGAAGACTGGATGTCGCCGGTGGCTTCCGGTTCCGGTGCGCCGGCGGCGATGGTCGTGGTGCCGTGCTCGACCGGCACCCTGTCGGCGATTGCGACCGGCGCCTGCAACAACCTGATCGAACGCGCCGCCGACGTCACGCTGAAGGAGCGCCGCCAGTTGATCCTGGTGCCTCGCGAAGCACCGTATTCGAGCATTCATCTGGAGCACATGCTCAAGCTGTCGAACATGGGCGTGACCATTCTGCCGGCGTCGCCGGGTTTCTATCACCAGCCGCAGACCATCGATGACCTGATCGATTTCGTGGTCGCGCGGATCCTCAATCTGCTGGGCATTCCCCAGGACATGCTGCCGCGTTGGGGCGAACATCATTTGAGCAGCGATGAATAAGCTCTTGGCGATTCTGTTGGCGCTGCAACTGACCGGCTGCGCCACGGCGCGCACGCTGGATGCGGCCAAACCGGGGGCACCCGTGGTGTATTCGGGAACGCGGCTGGACCTGTATGCAATGAATGGCGGGTGCTGCGCGAAGGATCGGTTCGGGGCCGAGGCGCCGGGCTATCCGGGTGTGGATCTGCCGGCCAGTGCGTTGCTCGATACGCTGCTGTTGCCGTTGTCGTTACTGACGGTGCTTGGCGTCGGGTTTCAGGCCACCGGGGGATTGTAGGGGAGCGCTGCGCGCTCCCGCCTCGGAGGGAGTCACCAGACAGTTACTTGCCGAGTTTCCTCAGCTCATCCGACTCGACAATCCGCACCCCATCCTGTTCTTCCAGCGCCAGCCGCCACATCGCCCGGGCCAGTTGGCAGGCTTCGATGCCACGGTACTTGCCGGGAATCAGTTTCGAGAACGGCGCGGCCAGTTGTTCACCCAGGCGCGGTTCGCTGCGCTCCCCGAGCAGCAGAGAGGGCCGGCAAATGGTCAGTTGCGGCCAGTCCTGCGCGCGCAGTGCGTATTCCATCTCGCCCTTTACCCGGTTGTAGAAAATCGATGATCGGCGATCAGCCCCCAGGGCGCTGATCACGATCAGATGCCGCGCGCCCATTTCCCGGGCGCGTTTGGCGAATGCCACCACCATGTCCAGATCCACGGCGCGGAACGCTTCTTCGGAGCCGGCCTGCTTGATGGTGGTGCCGAGGCAGCAATAGGCGATGTCGACGCGCCCGGCGAGTTGCGGCAGAAATGCCTGCGGGTCGCCGACCGGGTTTTCCAGATGCGGATGCTCGGCCAGCGGCCGGCGTGAAGGGGCGAGAACACGGGTGATCGTCGGCTCGTTGAGCAGACGGTCGAGTAGATGTTCCCCGGTCAACCCGGTGGCTCCGGCAAGCAAGACATGCTGAGGCGTCAAGTACATAGTGTCTCTCCCTTGATACTGTTCAGCTTAGTTGCTCTTTGTCGTCCCGTCGTTCAACGCAGCGCTTTGCAATGCTTTTCGTGCTTGCTGCTTGCGCAGCAGTTGCCAGTGCGAGAGTACGGTTTTCGGCGCCCAGATCTGCGGCTCCGAGGCTTCGAAATTGTCCGCCAGTTCGCGCTCGGCGACGGTGGCCTTGGCCAGCTTGAAGGCTTGTTCCAGGTCGTCGGTCTGGTTCAGCGCCTGGGCGAACAGGGCGTCGCCGAAGTAGGTGAAGTTGGCTTCTTCCGAGCAGCCGAAGGACACGCGGTCGGCGCGCGAGGCGGTCATGATCAGCGTGCGTTCATCCTTGAGCGCCGGAATGAACCCGCCGGAGTAACACGACGAAATCACGATGATCTTGTCGCGATTCTTCAGCGGCGCCAGCACGGCGGCGAGTTCGTCGGCGGGCAGGTCGGCCAGTTCCATGCGCGGCTGGTCGAGTACCAGTTCGTGTTCGGCGGTGCCGTGGCTGGTCAGGTAGATGAACAACAAGTCTTCCGGGCCGCTGCGTTCGGCGAGGGTCTGCGCGGCGCGGCGCAGGTTCTCGCGGGTGGCCATCGGCCGGTCGGTGAGGTGGTCGCGATGGTTGACCAGACGGATCTGGCCGTAGGCGCCAAAGCGGGTGGCGAGCATGTTGGCCACGTAATCGGACTCACGCAGGAACACGCTCTGCTTGCCGTCGCCACCGAGGGTCAGGGTGTACAGCTCCACGGCTGGGGTCGAGGCGGGCACACTGGCCAGCGCATCGTCGAGCAGGCGGCCCTGGGCGAGCAGGCCGGTTTCGAGGGTATCGGGCAGCAGTTTGCCGTCGGCATCGCGTACCCGCTGGCCGTTGATCCAGGTGCCGGTGAGCACCGTGCCATCGGTCAGGACCAGGGTGCCGCGCCCGGCATAACTGTCGCTGTCGAACTGGCCGATATAGAAACTGCCGTCGGACAGGTTCAGACGGCCCTGGCCACTGAAGCGCCAGTCGCTGAACGAGCCGATGTAATGGCTGCCGTCGGCGCCGATCAGCTCGCCCTTGCCGGTCAGTGCGCCTTCCTTGAACTGGCCGAGCCACACGTCGCCGTCAGCGTTTTCGTAGCGGCCCTTACCGTGCAGTTGATTGTTCTTGAAGCCGCCGACATAGATGTCGCCGTCGGCGCTGTTGAAGGTGCCGTTGCCTTCCAGTTGGCCGTTGATGAAGTGGCCGCTGAACTGATTGCCGCTGGCGTCGCCACGCTGGCCTTCGCCGTTGGGTTTGCCGTGGGCGAACTGGCCCTGATACGAGCTGCCGTCATCGAGTTCCAGGCGCCCGAGCCCGGAATACTGGTCGGCCTTGAACTCGCCACGGTAGGTCATGGCGTTTTCCTTGAGGGTGCCTTCACCTTCGCGTCGGCCCAGCTTGAAGCCGCCGGTGTAGCTGCTGCCATGGGTGGTCAGCGTGCCCTGGCCGTCGAACAAGCCTTGCTGGAACTGGCCGCGATAGACCTCGCCGTTACTGCCGTGCCACTCGCCCTGACCGTGCCACTGCCCCTTGTCGAACTGCCCGGCGTACCAACTGCCGTTGGGATAGTCGACCCGCCCCTGACCCTGCAGCAGGCCGTTGACCAGCTCGCCGCGATAGCGTCCGCCGTCGGGCAGGCGCGCATCCGGTGGCAACAGCGATTCGCCGTCGCCGCAAGCGGCCAGCAACAGGGTCAGGGCAAGAGGGGCGAGCGGAGCGAATGAGCGCATAGCGGGATCCGGGCAATTAGGCGACCGAGTATGCCGCAGCTATGTGACCTTATACAGCCGCCGGAAGGGCGCGGATGCGAAACAGCGTGAGCCGTTTCGCATCCAGGCGCTTAAACGAAGCAGAGCGACAGCGGTTCGGCGATGTAGGCCGGTTTGTCCGAGCCTTCTATCTCAAGGGTGGCGGTGGCCTTGAGTAGCCACTGACCGGGTTTTTTCTCGGTCACCTCACCCAGGTCGACCTTGAGGCGGACCTTGGAGTTGACCTTGACCGGCTGGATGAAACGCACGCTGTCCAGACCGTAGTTGACCACCATCTTCACACCTTGCGGCAGGATCAGGATGTCTTCCATCAGTTTGGGAATCAGCGACAACGACAGGAAACCGTGTGCAATGGTGCTGCCAAATGGCGTTTGCGCGGCTTTGACCGGATCGACATGGATGAACTGATAATCCCCGGTGGCTTCGGCGAACAGGTTGATGCGCTCCTGATCGATGGTGAGCCATTCGGAACGTCCGAGTTCCTTGCCGACATAATCTTTGAGCTCTGCAACTGGAACATAGGGCATTGAGACTCTCCTTGGGTTCATCGTTTTTTTAGTTTTTCAGGTGGGGGATAAAACCGCCCTGCGAACCACTGTAGATCATCATGACGATTTGCTCAGGTCAACCGACCATGCTTTTGGCGAATGCCGGTTCATAGCGTTCGCGTGCTTATAATGGCCGGCCCGTGCTTGTCGGGAAGTCGGACGGAGATGACGGATGTTGTTACGTGGCCTGACCATGCTGGTGCTGTTTCAATTGCTCGGCACGGCCCTCAACCATTTGCTGTTGCCGGTGCTGCCGGGGCCGATCATCGGCCTGCTGCTGTTGCTGGTATTCCTGATCGTTCGCGGTGAAGTGGGCGAGCCGCTGAACCTCGCGGCCGGCAGCCTGCTGCGTTATCTGCCGTTGCTGCTGGTGCCGCCGGCGGTCGGTGTGATGGTCTACGCCACGGCGATTGCCGCTGATTTCTGGGCGATTGTCGGCGCGCTGGTGGTGTCGTTGATTCTGTCCATGGCGTTTGCCGGGGTGCTGATGCAACGCTTGGTCAAGCGTCACGCCGCCCGGTCGGAGGCGTCCTGATGCTGTTTGACTGGCAAGGCGCCTGGGCGTCGGTGATCCACCATCCGCTGTTTGGCATCGGCATCACCCTGGGGGCTTATCAACTGGTGCTGGCGGCGTTCGAGAAAACCCGCTGGATCTTCCTGCAACCGGTGCTGGTGTCGATGCTGCTGGTGATCGGTGTACTGGTCGGTTGCGGCCTGACCTATGCCGAGTACCGCAAGAGCACGGAAATCCTCAGCATTCTGCTCGGCCCCGCGACCGTGGCACTGGCGGTGCCGCTGTACCTCAATCTGCGCCGCATCCGCCAATTGTTCTGGCCGATTTTTACTACGCTGGTGATAGGCGGCGTGGTCGCCACGGGCATGGGCGTGGCGCTGGGCTGGTGGTTCGGTGCCGAGCACATGATCCTGATGACCATGGCGCCGAAGTCGGTGACCTCACCGATCGCCATGCTGGTGGCCGAACAGATCGGTGGCGTCGCTGCGCTGGCGGCGGTGTTCGTGTTGATCACCGGGGTGATCGGCGCGATTTTCGGCCCGGCGCTGCTGAACCGTCTTGGCGTCCACAGCCCCGAGGCGCGCGGCATGGCGCTGGGCATGACGGCGCATGCGGTCGGCACGTCGGTGGCGTTGCAGGAAAGCGATGAGTGCGGCGCCTTCGCGGCGCTGGCGATGAGTCTGATGGGCGTGGCCACGGCGGTGTTCCTGCCGTTGGCGGTGTCGATGGTGGTCTAAGGAAATGTCTATGAGTCTGCCGCTTTTTCCGCTGAACACGGTGCTGTTTCCCGGCTGCAATCTGGATTTGCAGATCTTCGAGGCACGCTACCTGGACATGATCGGCCGTTGCATGAAACAGGGCGGCGGGTTCGGGGTGGTGTGCATTCTCGAGGGCAGCGAAGTCGGCGTTGCGCCGCAAGGTTTTGCCCTGGTCGGCTGCGAGGCGCGGATCACCGATTTCCAGCAACAGGACAACGGCCTGCTGGGCATTCGCGTGCAGGGCGGACGGCGTTTCCATGTGTTGCGCACCGAGGTGCAGCGCGATCAGTTGCTCGTCGCCGAGGTCGACTGGCTGGACGACGAACCCGAGCAACCGTTGCAGGACGAAGACGCCGATCTGATGGCGTTGCTAAAGGCCCTGGCCGAACATCCGATGGTCGAGGCGCTGAACATGGGCACCGACGCGGCCGGGCAACAGTCGCTGGCCAATCAACTGGCCTACCTGCTGCCCTTTGCCGAAGAGGACAAGCTCGACCTGCTGCAACTCGATGATCCGCAACAGCGCCTGGATGCGATCCAGGCGCTGCTCGACGAGTTGCAGGGCGAGCTGTTTGCCTGAGTCCGGGGCCGGTTATTCGGGCCAGACGATGTCATTGGCAAAGGTATCGAACCCCTTCACCATCCGCAGAACCGGCTTGCCGGCCCTGGCCGCCGCGTTGATCAAGGCGTCGTACTGAGCCTGGTTGTACTGGCCGTTGTGGGTGTTGTCTTCGATGCTGCGGCGCAACGAGTAATCGGCCTGTTCGGCGATGTCATCGATTTTTGCCGCGCGGCCGAGGGTGGAATCCAGCAGCCAGATACGCTGGGAACCAATGCCCCGTCGCGAGGCCGAGAGCAAGGCTTCGTTTTCATCCTCGGGGAAGTTCGCCCCGTTTTTTTCCGCGCTGCCGTTGAGCAGGATGTTCTCTTCGCGCAACACCACTTCCAGGTTGCGGGTGTCGATGAGGTAGATGAAGTTGATCTTCTGCTGGTGGCGGATGGTCTCGTAATTACGCTCGTCATCCAGCTCCACGTCCGAGGCCTCGGACCATTCGTTGTCGGATTCGCCGGAGTCATTGTCGGATTCGCCCGGTCGCTTGCCGGGGTATTTGTTCTTCTGATTGTTGTAGCGCAGGTGCTCCGGGTCGGGCGCGGTCGTGCCTTTGCCGGCGTAGGTCCAGACCAGTTGCAGGCCGACCGTCGCGCTGATCGGCTTCTCGCTGGTGCCACCCTTGGCGTGGGTCATGCGCGGCAGCATCCGGCCGTCGTCGACCAACTCGAACAGCGTGCGCTCATCGGCCCTGAACAGCGCCGGAATGTCGGTGCGGTACAGGCAGTTCGAGGCGTTGCGCCGGTAACCCAGGCGATTGACGAAGGCCTCGAGAAAATCCCGGGTGACCATTTTGTCCAGGCCATGCAGACCCTTGAGCGTGAGGGTGCCGTTGCGCAATGGCAGCAACAACGGTTCGATTTCCTGTTGCATGGCGGCAAACCGGCTCGGCTCGTTTGCGTCCAGGGAGCGCAGTTTGTGCTGCTCGGCCCATGGCGGAATGACGCGCGGATTGTCCAGCAGATCCTGACGCAACCGGGCGTGTTGGCCAGGCGACAGGTTGTAGGCGCGCAACCGGGTGCTCAGTTGTTCGCGGGTCATTTGTGGATACAGCCAGCGCAACGAATCCCTCAGCAGCTCCTTTCGCGGGTTGCCGAACTTCACCGGCCTGGCCCACTCAGGCCGTGTGCCGCTGGCTTGTGCATCGGCGCGAAAACGCGGGATGTCCGCGCCATGCAGGCGGTAGAGGCGCCAGATTTCATGATCGGTCCAGCCTGTCAGGTGGCGGGGGCGGGCATCGATCCCGGCCACGGGCGGGTCGACTTTGACCAGATGGTCGTTGGCATCCTTGAAGCCGTAAAGGGTGTACGACGTGTCGCTGGCCGCGTCGGTCTTGATCGCGATCCGGTAGTAGCCTTGCCCGTCGGGACCGGGTTTGGCGGCGGCGTAATACATCAGGTCATCCCAGCTCGTGTGCTGTTTCGGGCCTCGCACGTATTCAGGTGGCGGGGCGTCGAGAAGGATGCGCTCGCCGTCCTTTTCGTAGCCATAGAGGAAGCTCGGCTCGCCGTCGCCGGACTGGCTGAGGCGCATCCGAAAGTAGCTTCGAGCGTAAATCGTCAGCGGATAGACGGTGGCGACGGCCGGGCGCAGCGATTGATCGGGCGCTGGATTCGCCGGTCGCTTGCTGCCGGGTTGATCGCCAGCGTCGTCCGCTGACGGCCGCTTTTGTGCGGCCCGAGTCTCCGGGGAGGGGGAAGGCAGCAGGCCCCAGGTCGGCTCTCCTTCATTCCGAAACAGAATCGGCCCCGGCGGCAGTTTGTTGTAGAGGTCCCGCGCGCGATAGGCGCCCGCCGTAGCATCGAATTCCACGTACACCGTGCCCAGGTCTTTGATATCGACGAACCTGCGATTGACGATAAAGCGAAAGCCCTCGGTATCGGCAGCCTGCAGATTGCGCAGAAAGGCCTGATTCAGCAGGTAACCGTTCAGTCCGGCGCTGGTTTCGGGCCGGACCGTGGGCAGGTCGGAGACCTCGACGCGGGGCACTTCGGCAGGGTCGCCGGGGCGGATGGTGTGTCCCGGTTCCGGGTTGGCGGTTGGCCGGGTTGGCGTACCTGAGACGGGAGGGTGGATCAGCGGCAGGTCGGCGTCCGGGCGCAATCGGCCGGGTCCCGGCGCGGGCGGGTTCACTTTGGGCACGTTGGGGGCGGGCGGTGGTTTTGGTCGCATGGTGTCATTCCTTGACGGTTGAAGAGAGGGGTTGAAAAACGATCAGTCCGTTGTCAGGTGGTTTGCGGTTTGGGGACTTCTCCAATGATCAGGTGCTCGGGGTTGATCGGACGCGACGGCTTGCTGGCGAGGCTCCAGCGCTCGGTGACCGCGTTGTAAAAGATCTTGCCGGCCGGGGAGTCCGGCAGCCGGATGTTCTCGATCGGCACCTCATCGCTCTCCAGCTCATTGCGTTTTTTGTGCGTATGGATCAGTTCGATAACCCTGGGCAGCGTGGCGCAAGCCAGGGCATTGACTGCGCAGAGACCGATCACCTCGAACAGCGGATTGATCCGGTAGCGATGCCCGGCGGATACCACCACGTCCACGGTTTCCAGCGGCAGCGACGGGTCGCGGCTGTCCGGCAGATGGACATGGATGCTGCCGATAATCAGCAGGTTGTCGGCGATGCTCAGTTGCTCCCGTCCGATGTGTTCCGTCAGGGCCGTGGTGTAAATCCGCCAGGTCGAGGAACCGCTGATGCTGGCGTCCGCCATTGCGGTTGAAAGCCGCAGCGTCATGTTGCTGGCCGGGAACATCTCGTAGTAGGCGGATCGACCTTCCAGCGAGTACGTGGCGCTGTGCGCAATGGCGCGGAAGTCGATGCGTTGCGCCGTCCGCTTCAGCCGGCGTGTTACCTCGGCGGGTTGGACGAAGATGTATTTGCCGGCCCGCTCGCGCAGCGGTTCGCGGCTGCGGACGACGTTGTAACCGGGTTTTTGCGCATCCTCCCGATAATTGTTGCGGGGCAGGTCGAGGTGGTAGGACACGCCATCGCGCATCACCAGGGTGAAGGGATGGGTGATCTGCCACGGCGAGGCGAGGATCCCGGCGACGCTCTCGGTTTTGTTGCCGGGTTTTTCGCTCACGCCGCCGTGCAGCGAAAGCAGTTTGCCGCCGCCGATGAATGTCAGGATGAAGTGGATCTGCTGATAGCTCACGACCCGATAGGCACCGCGCTCGGTGACGTCTACGGTGTAGACCGACCTGAGTTCGTCGATTTCCGTGCTGTCGAAGTCGACATACAAGGTGCTGCGATTGTCCTTGTCCTGCTTGCCGGCCCGCAGCGTCGTGTAATGACTGTCACGGGATACGAAGTAGGACGAGTGCTGGTTGGCGAGTGCCGTTTGCGGGGTGTCGTGAAGCAGGAAAGGCGAGGCTTTGCCGATGCCGGCCACGACCACGATGGCATTCAACTCCTGATCGTTCAGATCTGCCGTTTCGGCCGGCCAGTCCGGTTGCAGGTGATAGCCGTCCTCGGTGATGAACATCCATTTGTCGTTGCGCAGTGAACGCTTGCCGTCGAGCGTCTGGTACACCGCCTCCAGAATCAGCTCTCGTCGCGGCGTTTGCGGGTCATCGCTGCGCAGGGTCTCGATCAGCAGATCGTTGTCATGGATGCGCCAGGACTGGATCGCCTCCAGGGCCACGCCCAGGTAAACCTTGCTCGGCTCCCCGGCGTCTTCGCTGATCGACACCCGCAGGCCCATCCGATCGATGTGGTAGGCGTCGGCTCCACTGCCGCCATCGACCACGGCATGACTGCCCCGGACGAAAACCTGATCGTCACCGGGGCCGGCGTCGACCCGGTCGTCGCCATTGGCGGTGATCAGGTTGTTGCCGGCGCCACCCCGGACCCGATTGGCCGCGCCGGCGAGTGTCTCGACCTTTTCGAAGCCGTCGAGGGTCGAGTGCAGTACGGGTTCGACGCCGGCATCCGCTGAGCGCAATCCGAGCTGGTGCTTGACCAGGTCGATGTCGTAGCCGACGAAGCGCGGCGCGTCCGGCCCGTGATCCTGGCCGAGGTGCTTGCCTTGCAGCCACAGCAGATCCGCGCCGCGGCCGCCTTGCAGATAACTGACCTTGTCGGGCGCCGAGGCGAGCGCCGCCGCGGCCGACTGGAAGACAAAGGTGTCGTCCTTGTCGCCACCGTTCAGGTGTTTCTGGCCGGCGCCGTAGTTGAAGTGGTTGGGTTTGTCCCGAACGCCGAGGACGCTGTCGTTGCCGCCGCCGAGTTTCCACAGGATGCCTTTGCTGGCGTCGCCGGGGCGGCTGACGATGTTGGCGTTCGCAGAGGGCAGGCCGTTTCTGGCGTCGTAATGATCGTCGGTTTCCTCGATGAGCGGCGTGTCGACCGTGGAGAAGGCTGATTCGCCCGTGGCGTCATCCCACTGGTATTTGTAGACCCGGGCAGGTTGCAGTTTTACCTCGAAGCGGCCGTTGACCACGGCCTCGATGCTGCCCTTGAGTTCATGGTCGAGCCAGCCGTTGCTGCGGGTTTGCAAGGCCTTGGCGTAATCGCTGTGGGTCTTGGCGGTGGTGAAGCGATCCATCAGCGACTTGTCCTGATCCTGGCCGGTGAACGCAAACCAGCCGGCGCGCCAGCGCTCGTTGACGCTCAGTTCGATGTAGTCGTCGATATCGTCGACCACGCGCACGGCACTGTAGACCCGCGCGCCGACAATCAGGATCGCGGCGGCGGCAATCCCGATCGGGCCGGCGGCCTGGAATCCCATCAGCGAGGCGGTGGCCAGCATCAGTGACAGACCTGCACTGAACACACTCAGGCCACCGGCGACGTACAGGTCCTGAGCCTCCTTGCCCTGGGCATGGGCGGCGTCGCTGAAGGACTTGATGGCGGTGTAGATGTCGAACGGCAGCGTCAGCGCGCTGGCGATCAGCCCGGCGCTGCGGCACAACCATTTGCCCATGGTGGTCTTGCCGAAGTGTTCGAAGGTCAGCGCGCCCTGGCGGATCATTTTTTCGCCAGTGCGGGTCAGGGCGTATTCCAGGCCCAGCGAGCCGATTTCTGTCACGCCGCCCCCGGCATTGACCAGTGCTTCGCCGAGCTGGCCCTTTTTCAGCGCATCGATCATGCCCGTGTAGGCGCTGTACAAACCGTAGGCCTGCAACCCCGCGCCCATGCTGGTCATGCTCCGGCTCTTGGCGAGATCGACCCAGCCCGGCAGATGCGCGGGCAACGGGTTTTTGCGGATGTCCACGCGCTGCGTGGCGTTGAGCAGACGAGTGATTCTGTCCATGAGCGGTTCAGCGGCGGCTGCCGGTATCTGGCGCAATAATGGCGCAGCGTCCGGCGAGCGCAGCGTGACTATTTCATAGAGCAAGGTTGAAACCAGTTCGCTCGCCGTGGCGTCAGCGGAGCGGATACGCTGCTCGACTTTGACCGGGTCAAACTCGAGGGCGTCGATGAACGTTTGATCGGGTTCGGAAAAGTACACCGTTGCCGGGGTGAGGGTTTCACCGTCGAGCGTGGCACCCAATACGTAAAGTTCTTGCCGACTGACACTGAGCTCGCCGATCGGCAGGGGGCCGAACAGTTTGTCCAGAGCGTTGAGGTCAGGTGTTTTACCGGGGAGGGGAGAGAGGGCCGGATTAATGTCGGAAATTTTTATTGGCGGATAAATGTCGCGGTTGTTATTGCTGTCGAGGGTCATGGGCGTGAACTTTCATAAAGAGAGTTAATTATCTTCAAGTGATAATTGGGACGCCCACGGTGTCACGAAGTAGCGAATGATTCAGGTGGTTTTGTTTTTCTGTATATGTGATGTCTTTATATGTAGGAGAACTAACAGAGCCGAAGTTGCCGTTATATAAAGTCAAACTTGAATAAAAACACCCGTCACTTTTAAGTTGACGGGTGTTTTTGTCGGCGCAGGTGTCGTCAGTAGGCGTAGCGCAGCAAGGTGTGCGGCAAGTGGCGCAATACGAAGAAGCCGAACAACGCCACCAGCGCTGGCAGCACCAGCCACCAGACTTTCTGCGGCATGGGTTCGAGCGGTTCGCGGCGCTGGATAAACCACAGGCTGGCCGCGCAGACGCACGCCGCGAGCATCGCGCCGGCAATCACGTCGGTCGGCCAGTGCGCGCCGAGATAGACCCGCGACAACGCGATCGACAAGGCCGGCAGACAGCCGAGCAGCAGCCAGGTCAGGCGCATCCGGGGTGGCTGGCCGCGCCCGGCGAGAACCGCGAGGGTCAGGAACAGCGCGAACGACCCCGAGGCGTGACCGCTGGGCATGCTGTAACTGGTCAGCGGATCGGTCAGCACTTCCGGCCGGACCCGGGCGAAAAACAGCTTGGTGCCGGTGTTGGCGAGAGCGGTGCAGAGCAGGGTGGCGCCGGTGAAAATCGCCTGGCGCCATTGTCGGCAGACCAGCAGCAGGACAGTCAGCAGGGCGCTGAACAGCAGCATGTTGCGGAATTCGCCGATCAGGGTCAGCACCACCGCAACCTCATCGAGGGCCGGACTGCGATGCTCCTGCACCAGTGTCATCACGCCCTGATCGAGCGCGGTCAGGTACGGATAGCCGAAGAACATGCCGATCAGGATCAACAGGCTCATGCTGCTGATCCACAGCGTTGCGCGACGATGGCGACGCAGGCTGCTGTTGGCGCTCAACCCGACCATGACCGCGATGGCGCCGGCGACGATGCCGGCCTGCAGCCAGAAACCTTCGGGCAGCGGCAGACGGATCGCCGCCCCGGTGGCCCAGCCCGGCAGCAGATAGGCCAGGCTCCAGCCGGCGGCAGCCAGCAGGCTGACAGCGGCGAAGCGCGGGAAGGGCATGTCGAACATGCCGGCGACCATCGGCAGCATCGGGCGCAGCGGGCCGATGAAGCGGCCGACCAGCAGGCTGGCGATGCCGTAGCGCTGGAAGTAGGTTTCGGCCCCGCCAATCCATTCCGGATGATGGCGCAGGCCAGGCAGGCGGCGGATGTTCTGGTGGAAATGGCGACCGAGGAAGTAGGAAATCACGTCACCGAGAATCCCCCCGAGAAAGCCCAGCAACAGGGTTTCGCTCAGCGACAGCGCACCGCTGCCCGCCAGCACCGCCACGGCAAACAGCAGCACCGTGCCGGGCACGATCAGCCCGGCAATCGCCAGGCACTCCACGAAGGCCACGATGAACACCGCAGCGGCCAGCCACTGCGGATTGGCTGCCAGCCAGCCGGTCACGCTATCGAGCCATTGGCTCATATGAACAACTCCATTCAATTGTGGGAACGGGCTTGCCCGCTCCCACGGGGGATTTCTTCGAACTCAAGTCCCGAGTGCTTTCAGGGCAACAAAAAATAATCGCGACCTTCGACCTGACCCCGCCGCAGCGGGTTCCGCGTACACCATTGTGCGTAGGCGGCATCGACGAAGCGGTACATCAGGTGTTCGTCGCGACCGTGGGGAATGCCCAGGCGGGTGGCCTGGATGATGTGGGCCGGCGCAGGGCCGGTGTCTTCCACCAGCAGCACCTCATGGTCGAAGCGCTTGGCGTCCCATACCGGCACTTTCAATCCCAGCGCCTTGCACAGCAACGTCTGTCCGGCGCAGAGCTTCTGCGACGGACGCGGGCGACCCTGGGCGTCGGGATTGTTCAGGAGCATTTGCGCCAGGCTGGCCGGGCCGCTGATTTCATCGACCCACGGATAAGCCGATTTGATCAGTACCGCATTGCCCGGCCCCTGGGCGCTGAAGTTCAGCGAATCGCCGCCCCGGGCGTAGTACATATAGATGTGGCCACCGTCCAGAAACAAAGCCTTACGCTTTTCTGTGTAGCCGAGGGAGGCGTGGCTGCCTTTTTCCGCGCAGTAATAGGCCTCGGTTTCGATGATCCGGGCGCTGAGCCACAGATCGCCGACCCGATGACGGATGACTTTGCCGAGCAGATCCCGCGCCAGCGTCTGTGCGTCACGGTCGAAAAAACTGTCTGGAAGTCCCACAGGCAGGCGCGTGGCGGTGGCGCGAACGGTCAGGTTGGACATGGCAAGCGGCATTTATTCCGGCTGAAGAGGTCGTGATGATAACAATCGCTGGCTTAATTACGGCTGAACGTCGGCAAATCACTGTCCATTTCGACCATCCGCCCGTCACCGCTGTTAGTCCCGGGACGTGACAGCTATAATCTGCCGCTTTCCTCTTTGCCAAGACCCCAGCAGACCATGACTGAGTCCGTTCTTGACTACATGACCCGATTGGGTCGCGCCGCCCGCGAAGCTTCCCGGGTCATCGGCCGTGCCAGCACCGCGCAGAAAAACCGCGCCCTGCTGGCTGCCGCCAATGCCCTGGACGCGGCTCGCGCGGAGCTTGCGGCAGCCAATGAACAGGACCTGGCCGCCGGTCGCGCCAACGGTCTGGAGCCCGCGCTGCTGGAACGCCTGGAACTGACCTCGGCGCGGATCGACGGCATGATCGTCGGTCTGCGGCAGGTCGCGGCGCTGCCGGATCCGGTGGGTGCCATCCGTGACATGAGCTTCCGTCCGTCGGGGATTCAGGTCGGCAAGATGCGCGTGCCGCTGGGCGTGATCGGGATCATCTACGAATCCCGGCCGAACGTGACCATCGACGCCGCCAGCCTGTGCCTGAAGTCCGGCAACGCAACCATCCTGCGCGGTGGCTCCGAGGCGATTCATTCCAACCGGGCGATTGCCGCGTGCATCCAGCGTGGCCTGGCCGAGGCCGAACTGCCGGCCGCCGTGGTGCAAGTGGTGGAAACCACCGACCGCGCCGCCGTTGGCGCTTTGATCACCATGCCCGAGTTTGTCGATGTGATCGTGCCGCGCGGCGGCCGTGGCCTGATCGAGCGTATCAGCCGTGACGCCCGGGTGCCGGTGATCAAGCACCTGGATGGCATTTGCCACGTCTACGTCAGCGCCCACGCCGACCTGCCGAAAGCCCAGCGCATCGCCTTCAATGCCAAGACCTATCGCTATGGCATCTGCGGGGCGATGGAGACGCTGCTGGTCGATCAAAGTGTTGCGAAGGATTTCCTGCCGTCGATGGCTGCCCAGTTCCGCGAAAAAGGCGTCGAGCTGCGCGGTTGCGAGCGCACCCGGGCGATCATCGAGGCCGTTGCGGCCACTGAAGACGACTGGAGCACCGAATACCTGGCGCCAATCCTGTCGATCCGCGTCGTCGACGGCCTGGATCAGGCCATCGAACACATCAACCGCTACGGCTCCCACCACACCGATTCGATCGTCAGCGAAAACCTCGCCGACACCCGGCAGTTCGTGGCGCAGGTCGACTCGGCGTCGGTGATGATCAACACGCCGACCTGCTTCGCCGACGGATTCGAATACGGATTGGGTGCCGAGATCGGCATTTCTACTGATAAGCTGCACGCCCGTGGCCCGGTGGGCCTGGAAGGACTGACCTGCGAGAAGTACATCGTGGTCGGTGATGGCCAGTTGCGCGGCCAGGCGACGGTCTGACTTGACCGACCTCGACCTGACAGCGCCGCATACCGGCAGCGAGTCGCGCCCCCTGCGCATCGGCGTGTTGGGCGGAACGTTCGACCCGGTTCACGTCGGCCATCTGCGCGGCGCGCTGGAAGTCGCCGAAGCGCTGACGCTCGACGAGCTGCGCATGATGCCCAGCGCCCGACCGCCGCATCGCGATGCGCCGCAGGTGTCGGCGCAGGACCGGCTGGCGATGGTCGAGTGTGCGGTGGCCGGAGTGCCGCCGCTGGTGGTGGACGCCCGCGAATTGCAGCGGGACAAACCGTCCTGGACCATTGATACCCTGGAGTCGATGCGTGCCGAAATGGCCGCGGACACCCAGGTTTTTCTGCTTTTGGGCTGGGACGCATTTTGCGGCCTGCCCACTTGGCACCGCTGGGAAGAGTTGCTCCAGCATTGCCACATCCTGGTGCTTCAGCGCCCGGACGCCGACAGCGAACCGCCGGATGCCTTGCGCAACCTGCTGGCAGCGCGTTCGGTGAGCGACCCGCTGGCCCTCAAGGGGCCGAGCGGACAGATTGCATTCGTCTGGCAGACACCGCTCGCGGTTTCCGCCACCCAGATCCGTCAACTGCTGGCCAGCGGTAAGTCGGTACGTTTCCTGGTGCCCGACGCGGTCCTGGCCTACATCGATGCGCACGGTCTGTACCGTGCGTCGAACTGAACAAGGCGTGCTTCACTGATACGGACAAACGTGTCGCCAAGCCGCCGAATACATGAGCAAAACGAGTTTTATATGACTGACAAAGACGTAGCTAAAGTAAAGCGCAAAGGCACATTCAAGAGTGCGCCGCTGCCGGAACCGGTCAACACCAACGAGCCGCTCAACGGTGACGAACTGGTCAAGGTCGCCGTGGCAGCCCTGGAAGACGTCAAGGCCCAGGACATCCAGATCATCGATGTTCGCGACAAGCAGAGCATCACCGACTACATGATCATCGCGACTGGTACTTCCAATCGCCAGATCAACGCGATGCTGGAAAAGGTCCGCGAAGAAGTCAAAAAGAAAGGTGCCCGTCCACTGGGTGAAGAAGGCAAGGGCGACAGCGACTGGGTGCTGCTGGACCTGGACCTGGTGATCGTACACATGATGACCGCCTCGGCTCGTCAGTTCTACGACCTGGAACGTCTGTGGGCCGGTGCCGAGCAAAGCCGTGCGGCGGACGCCAAGCACCACAGCCCGGAAAACACCCACGAGCATTTCACCAAGCTCAACAAAGACCAGCAGTAAGGGTAGCGCTGTGCGACTGCGACTGATCGCCGTCGGTTCACGCATGCCCAAATGGGTGGAAGAAGGCTGGCATGAATATGCCAAGCGTCTTCCGTCCGAACTGGCGCTGGAACTGGTGGAAATTCCGCTCAATACCCGTGGCAAGAATGCCGACGTGGCCCGCTTCATCCGTCAGGAAGGCGAAGCCATGCTGGCCAAGGTCGGGCCGAACGAGCGGATCGTCACCCTCGAAGTCCACGGCAAACCGTGGAGTACCGAGCAGTTGGCAGTCGAACTCGATCGCTGGCGGCTGGACTCGCGCACGGTCAATTTCATGGTCGGTGGCCCGGAAGGGCTGGCGCCGGAAGTCTGTGCCCGCGCCGATCAGCGTTGGTCGTTGTCGCCGTTGACGCTGCCGCACCCGCTGGTGCGGATCCTCATCGGCGAACAGTTGTATCGTGCCTGGACCGTGTTGTCCGGCCACCCTTACCACAAGTAATCCTGCCCTCATGTCCCAGCCGATCCGCATCAAGGACCACGAAAAAGACGCACGCCTAGTGCGTAGCCGCGTCGTTTTCGGGGCCATTGCGGTCGTGTTGCTGATCTGTGTGCTGATCGCCCGGCTGTATTTCCTCCAGGTGATCCAGTACGAGTACCACTCGACCCTCTCGGAAAACAACCGCGTCCATGTGCAGCCGATTCCGCCGACCCGTGGCCTGATCTTCGATCGTAACGGCGTGGTGGTGGCGGACAACCGTCCGAGTTTCAGCCTGAGCATGACCCGCGAGCGTTCCGGCGACTGGCAGCAAGTGCTCGACGTGATCGTCGAAGTGCTGGGGCTGACGCCCGAAGACCGGGTGATTTTCGAGAAGCGCATGCGTCAGGGGCGCCGGCCGTTCGAGCCGGTGCCGATCCTGTTCGAGCTGACCGAGGAACAGATCGCCCGCATCGCGGTGAACCAGTTCCGCCTGCCGGGTGTTGAAGTGGTCGCGCAACTGGTTCGGCACTACCCGCAGGGCGCGCACTTTGCGCATTCGGTGGGTTACATGGGGCGGATCAACGAGAAAGAGCTGAAAACCCTCGATCCGGTGAATTACAGCGGCACCCACCACATCGGCAAGACCGGCATCGAGCGCTTCTATGAGGCCGAGTTGCACGGGCAGGTGGGTTACGAGGAAGTCGAGACCAACGCCCGGGGCCGCGTGTTGCGCGTGCTCAAGCGCACCGATCCGGTGCCGGGCAAGGACATTGTCCTGAGCCTCGACATCAAGTTGCAGGAAGCCGCCGAGGCCGCACTGGGCGGGCGTCGCGGTGCGGTCGTGGCGCTGGATCCGAACACCGGCGAAGTGCTGGCGATGGTCAGCCAGCCGAGCTTCGACCCGAACCTGTTCGTCACCGGCATCAGCTTCAAGGCCTATTCCGAGTTGCGCGACTCCATCGACCGGCCGCTGTTCAATCGCGTGCTGCGCGGTCTGTATCCGCCGGGTTCGACGATCAAGCCGGCGGTGGCGATTGCCGGCCTGGACGCGGGCGTGGTGACGGCGTCGAGCCGGGTGTTCGACCCCGGCTACTACATGCTGCCCAACTACGATCACAAGTACCGCAACTGGAACCGTACCGGTGACGGTTTCGTCGACCTCGACACGGCGATCATGCGGTCCAACGACACCTACTTCTATGACCTGGCGCACAAGCTGGGCATCGATCGGCTGTCGGCTTACATGAACAAATTCGGCATCGGCCAGAAGGTCTCGCTGGACATGTTCGAAGAATCCCCCGGCCTGATGCCGTCCCGTGAATGGAAACGCGCGACCCGCCGGCAGGCATGGTTCCCGGGCGAAACCCTGATTCTGGGGATCGGCCAGGGCTACATGCAGTCGACTCCGCTGCAACTGGCCCAGGCCACGGCGCTGGTGGCGAACAAGGGCGTGTGGAACCGGCCGCACCTGGCCAAGACCATCGAAGGCGAAAAGCCGAAGGACGAAAACCCGATGCCGGACATCGTCCTGCGCGACCCGTCGGACTGGGCCAAGGTCAACCACGGCATGCAGCAGGTGATGCACGGTGCCCGAGGCACCGCGCGCAAGGCTTCGATCGGCGCGCAATACCGGATCGCCGGCAAGTCGGGTACGGCCCAGGTGGTCGCGATCAAGCAGGGCGAGAAGTACGACCGCTCCAAGGTGCAGGAGCGCCATCGCGACCACGCTTTGTTCGTCGGGTTTGCGCCGGCGGACAATCCGAAAATCGTGGTGTCGGTGATGGTCGAGAACGGTGAGTCCGGTTCTGGTGTCGCCGCGCCGGTGGTACGTCAGGTCATGGATGCCTGGCTTCTGGATCAGGACGGACGCCTGAAGGCCGAATACGCCAGCCCTATCAGTGCGGAGGCTACGGCCCGTGAAGAATAATTTCGATCGCATGCTCTCCAGTGAGGATGTGATGCGTCGCCGCGCGACGCTGCTGCAACGCCTGCATATCGATGGCCCGTTGTTGATCCTGCTGCTGATCCTGGCCGCCGGCAGCCTGTTCGTGCTGTATTCGGCCAGCGGCAAGAGCTGGGATCTGCTGGGCAAACAGGCCACCTCGTTCGGTATCGGCCTGGTGTCGATGATCGTGATCGCCCAGTTCGAACCCCGGTTCATGGCCCGTTGGGTGCCGCTCGGCTATGTGTTCGGGGTGGTGTTGCTGATGGTGGTGGACATCATGGGCCACAACGCCATGGGCGCGACCCGCTGGATCAACATTCCCGGGGTGATCCGCTTCCAGCCCTCGGAGTTCATGAAGATCCTGATGCCGGCGACCATCGCCTGGTATCTGTCCAAGCGAACGCTGCCGCCGCAGCTCAAACATGTGGTCATCAGCCTGGGGTTGATCGGGGTGCCGTTCGTGCTGATCGTGCGCCAGCCGGACCTCGGCACTTCGCTGCTGATCCTGGCCGGCGGCGCGTTCGTGCTGTTCATGGGCGGGCTGCGCTGGCGCTGGATTCTCAGCGTGCTCGCCGCCGCCGTCCCCGTGGCGATCGCCATGTGGTTCTTCATCATGCACGACTATCAGAAGCAGCGGATCCTGACCTTCCTCGATCCGGAAAGCGATCCGCTAGGCACCGGCTGGAACATCATCCAGTCGAAAGCCGCCATCGGCTCCGGCGGGGTGTTCGGCAAGGGCTGGCTGCTGGGCACCCAGTCGCACCTGGACTTCCTGCCGGAAAGCCACACCGACTTCATTATTGCGGTGCTGGGTGAAGAGTTCGGCCTGGTGGGCATCTGCGCGCTGCTGCTGATCTATCTGTTGCTGATCGGTCGCGGGCTGGTGATCACCGCGCAGGCGCAGACGCTGTTCGGCAAATTGCTGGCCGGCGCGCTGACCATGACGTTTTTTGTTTATGTTTTCGTCAACATCGGTATGGTCAGTGGCCTGTTGCCGGTCGTGGGGGTGCCGTTGCCGTTCATTAGCTACGGAGGAACTTCGCTGGTGACGCTGCTGTCAGCGTTTGGGGTTTTGATGTCGATCCATACCCATCGCAAGTGGATCGCACAGGTTTGAATAAGGTGAAGAGTTCAATGCAAGCAGTGCGTGACTGGGCGACTCGATATGCGCCGTGGGTCGGCCTGGTGGGCATCCTTGGCAGCGTGCAGGAAGCGCTGGCCGGCGATTACGAAGGCTCGCCCCAGGTTGCCGAATTCGTCGGTGAAATGACCCGCGACTATGGCTTCGCCGGTGAGCAGCTGATGAGCGTGTTCCGCGAAGCCGAGCGCAAGCAGTCGATTCTCGACGCGATCTCCAAGCCGGCCGAGCGGGTCAAGCAGTGGAAGGAATACCGGCCGATGTTCATCACCGACGCGCGGATCGCCCGTGGTGTGGACTTCTGGCGCCAGCACGAGGCCACCCTGGCCCGCGCCGAGCAGGAATACGGCGTTCCGGCCCAGGTCATCGTGTCGATCATCGGCGTTGAGACCTTTTTCGGACGTAATACCGGTAATTTCCGGGTAATCGATGCCTTGTCCACCCTCGGTTTCGACTATCCTCCCCGTGCCGAATTTTTCCGCAAGGAACTGCGTGAGTTCCTGCTGCTGGCCCGGGAAGAGCAGGTCGACCCGCTGACCCTCAAGGGCTCCTACGCCGGGGCGATGGGTTTGCCGCAGTTCATGCCGAGCAGCTTTCGCGCCTATGCGGTGGATTTCGACGGTGATGGTCACATCAATATCTGGAACAATCCGGATGATGCGATCGGCAGCGTCGCCAGCTATTTCAAGCGTCACGGCTGGGTCGCCGGGGAGCCGGTGGTCAGCCGCGCCGATGTCCGGGGCGAGCAGGTCGACGAAGGCCTGACCACGGGCATCGAGCCGACAAAAACCGTCGGGGAGTTGCGAGCGCTGGGGTGGTCGAGTCATGATGCGCTGCGCGATGACATGCCGGTCACCGCGTTCCGCCTGGAAGGCGACAATGGCCCGGAATACTGGATGGGCCTGAAGAATTTTTACGCGATCACGCGTTATAACCGCAGCGTGATGTACGCCATGGCCGTACATCAGCTATCTGAACAGCTGGTACAAGCACGGGGCGTCAAGTAATGCGGGCATTGCCTATCAACAAACCCCTGAAGCTGGTGGCATTCGCTGCGTTGGCAGTGCTGGTCGCCAGTTGCTCGACCAGCCGCTCGCCGAGCCAGAAATCCTCGTCCACCGCCGTTCGCTCGCAACCGGGGCTGGACATCAATCGTGCCCACAAGGATGGCGCGCCGTGGTGGGACGTCGATGTCTCGCGCATTCCCGACGCCACGCCGACCCTGCACACAGGCCCGTACAAGGCCAACCCGTACACCGTGCTGGGCAAGACCTACTTCCCGTTGCAGGAATCCAAGACTTACGTCGCCTCGGGCACCGCGTCCTGGTACGGCACCAAGTTTCACGGTCAGAACACCGCCAACGGCGAGGTGTATGACCTGTACGGCATGAGCGCCGCCCACAAGACACTACCGCTGCCAAGTTACGTTCGGGTGACCAACCTGGACAACAACAAGAGCGTGATCCTGCGGGTCAACGACCGAGGGCCGTTCTACTCGGACCGGATCATCGACCTGTCCTACGCGGCGGCAAAGAAGCTCGGTTACGCCGAAATCGGCACCGCACGGGTCAAGGTCGAAGGCATCGATCCGCAGCAATGGTGGGCCGCCAAGGGCCGTCCGGCGCCTTTGATGCTCAACGAGCCGCAAGTCGCGCAGAATAGCGCTCCGGTGATCACGGCCTCGGCCGGTACGGTCGAGCAATGGACCCCGCCGCCGCAGCAGCACGCTGCGGCCGTCGTGCCGGTTCAGCTCGACGCAAAAAAAAACGCTTCTGCACCAGCGTCTGGCCAGTATCTGCAGGTGGGCGCGTTCGCCAACCCGGACGCTGCCGAGCTGCTGAGGTCGAAGCTCAGCGGGATGGTGAGCGCTCCGGTGTTCATCAGCTCGATCGTGCGCAATCAGCAGACCCTGCATCGGGTGCGCCTGGGGCCGATCGGTTCTCCGGGTGAGATTGCGCAAGTGCAAAACAGCGTGCGCCTGGCCAATCTCGGTTCGCCGAGCGTGGTCACCGAGTAAGCAGTACGTAGGACTTGATTGACGATTCACCAGCGATTGGGGGGTGGATCAGGTTGTTGGCTCGTCGAAGAACAAAAGCCCGGCAAAGGGTGACTGGAGTGAGCAACTGAACACGCGATGGCCCTTTAGAAGGCTGTCTGAATAGTTTTGCCCTTAGGCAAGTTTCCATTAGCGATTTCGAGAGACGGATGAACATCACCACCTTTGCCAAACGCCTGTGCCTGCTAGTCCCGCTGCTCCTCTCGCCAGCCGCTTTCGCGGCCGAGATGATGCCGTCGCCACCACAACTGGCCGCCAAATCCTACGTTCTGATGGACGCCGCCAGCGGCAACGTACTGGTGGAGAACAACGGTGACCAGCGCCTGCCACCGGCCAGCCTGACCAAACTGATGACCGCGTACATTGCGACGCTGGAAATCCGTCGCGGCCAGATCGGCGAAAACGACCCGGTGACCGTCAGCGAAAACGCCTGGCGTACCGGCGGTTCGCGGATGTTCATCAAGGTCGGCTCGCAGGTCACGGTCAGCGACCTGCTGCACGGCATCATCATCCAGTCCGGCAACGACGCCAGCGTGGCGCTGTCCGAGCACATCGCCGGCAGCGAAGATGCGTTCGCCGACCTGATGAACAAGACCGTGACCGATCTGGGCATGAGCAACACCCACTTCATGAACCCGACCGGTCTGCCGAACCCTGAGCACTATTCGTCGGCGCACGACATGGCGATCCTGGCTCGCGCGATCATCCACGAAGACCCGGCTCACTACGCGATCTATTCGCAGAAAGAGTTCTTCTGGAACGGCATCAAGCAGCCTAACCGCAACCTGCTGCTGTGGCGCGACAAGACCGTTGACGGTCTGAAAACCGGTCACACCGACGAAGCCGGCTACTGCATGGTGTCCTCGGCCGTACGTGATGGCCAGCGCCTGATCGCCGTGGTGTTCGGCACCAACAGCGAAGTGGCCCGTGCCGCCGAAACCCAGAAGCTGCTGACCTACGGTTTCCGCTTCTTCGAAACCCAGACCTTCTACCAGAAGGGCACCGAACTGGCCCAGGCTCCGGTGTGGAAAGGCACCACCAGCCAGGTCAAGGCCGGTCTGGCTGAAGACCTGACCATGACCCTGCCGAAAGGCCAGCTGAAGAAGCTCGCTGCCAGCATGACCATGAACCCGCAACTGACCGCGCCAATCGCCAAGGGCGACGTGATCGGTAAAGTCGAAGTGAAACTGGAAGACAAGGTGGTACACAGTGCCGACCTGATCGCCCTGGACGCTGTCGAGGAGGGTGGTATCTTCCGTCGCATGTGGGATAGCATCCGTCTATTCTTCTACGGCTTGTTCAACTGATTCAGTGTTGACCTGCATGGCCCCGCTCCCACCCGGAGCGGGGCCATGCTCGTTGGCACGGCTTACGAGGCCGTTACGCCATGAGCGATACCGAAGTAAAGGCGCCAAAGATCGAATTTCCCCAGGTCGATTACCCGGTTAAGGTGATCAGCGACACCGGTGTGGGAAACAAGGACAAGATCATTGCGATCGTCCAGAAACACGCAAAGATCAATGACGAGCGTATCGACGAGCGTCAGAGCAGCAACGGCAAGTACACCACCATTCAGTTGCACATCGTCGCGACTGACCAGGATCAGCTGTACAACATCAACAGCGAACTGCGGGCGACCGGTTTCGTTCATATGGTGTTGTGATGCCGGGCACGCTGGGCTTTCGCGAACTTGGCCAGATGGCTTACGAGCCGGTCTGGCATGCCATGCAACGCTTCACCAACGAGCGCGGCACCACGGCCGCCGACGAGATCTGGCTGGTCGAGCACCCACCGGTGTTCACCCAGGGCCAGGCCGGCAAGGCCGAGCATCTGTTGTTGCCGGGGGATATCCCGGTGGTGCAGGTCGACCGGGGCGGGCAGGTGACCTACCACGGTCCAGGCCAACTGGTGGCTTATCTGCTGCTGGACGTGCGCAAGCTGGGTTTCGGCGTGCGGGATCTGGTCAGCCGCATGGAGCAGTGCCTGATCGAATTGCTGGCCAGCTACGGCGTGACCGCCGCAGCCAAGCCTGATGCTCCCGGCGTTTACGTCGACGGAGCGAAAATCGCTTCTCTGGGTTTGCGGATTCGCCACGGTTGTTCCTTTCATGGCCTGGCCCTGAACGTGGATATGAACCTGGAGCCGTTTCGACGGATTAATCCCTGCGGCTATGCCGGGCTGGCCATGACCCAGCTGAGCGATCACGCAGGATCGATTGAATTTGCCGAGGTAAGTGCCCGGCTGCGCGCGCAGCTCGTCAAACACCTCGACTATGCTGAGCAGACGACCCTGACGGGCGGAATCGACTGATATGACTACTGATGCAGTGCAAACCATGATCCCGACGCTCGACGTGACCGAGCGCCCGGCCCCGCGTCCCAAGGTTGAAGCCGGCGTCAAGCTGCGCGGCGCCGAGAAGGTTGCACGCATCCCGGTGAAGATCATTCCGACCACCGAACTGCCGAAGAAACCCGACTGGATCCGCGTGCGCATCCCGGTTTCCCCGGAAGTCGAGCGGATCAAGAGCCTGCTGCGCAAACACAAGCTGCACAGCGTCTGCGAAGAAGCCTCCTGCCCGAACCTGGGTGAGTGCTTCTCCGGCGGCACTGCGACCTTCATGATCATGGGCGACATCTGCACCCGTCGTTGCCCGTTCTGCGACGTCGGCCACGGTCGTCCGAAGCCACTGGACGTCAACGAGCCGGAAAGCCTGGCGATCGCCATCGCCGACCTCAAGCTCAAATACGTGGTGATCACCTCGGTTGACCGCGACGACCTGCGTGACGGCGGTGCCCAGCACTTTGCCGACTGCATCCGCGAAATCCGCAAGCTGTCGCCGAACGTGCAGCTGGAGACCCTGGTCCCGGATTACCGTGGCCGCATGGACATCGCCCTGGAAATCACCGCCGCCGAGCCGCCGGATGTGTTCAACCACAACCTGGAAACCGTACCGCGCCTGTACAAGGCCGCGCGTCCGGGTTCGGACTACCAGTGGTCGCTGACCCTGCTGCAACGCTTCAAGCAGATGATGCCGCACGTACCGACCAAGTCCGGCCTGATGCTGGGTCTGGGCGAGACCGACGAGGAAGTCATCGAAGTCATGAAGCGCATGCGCGAGCACGACATCGACATGCTGACCCTGGGGCAGTACCTGCAACCGTCCCGCAGCCACTTGCCGGTGCAGCGTTTCGTGCATCCGGACACCTTCGCCTGGTTCGCTGAGGAAGGTTACAAGATGGGCTTCAAGAACGTTGCGTCCGGTCCGCTGGTGCGTTCTTCGTACCACGCCGACGAGCAGGCGAAACTGGTCAAGGCCGAGCTGCTCGGTTCCTGATCGACGCTTGATGAACAATGCCCGCCGAGGCTTCGACGCCCGGCGGGCATTTTTTTGTCCGCAATCTGACGCACCTTTTCATGGGTCAACGTGGCCGGGCTTTTGTTTGTCGCCGTTCCTGACTACTGTGTGCTCACGACTTCACGCTGGGAGATCCATGGATGACCGTTCGACCGACTCACACCCTTTGTCCGCACAAACCGGTGCCGGCGCTGCCGTCCGAAGGCCTGATCGGCGTCATTGCGCCCGCCGGCCCCGGCGCCCTGGACACCGACAAGGCGGTGCAATGGATGCGTGCCCGGGGTTACGGACTGCGAGTGTTTCCCGGTGTCTACGAGAAGGACGGTTATCTGGCCGGCAGCGACGACGTGCGGCTCAACGATTTGCACGCGGCATTCGCTGACCCGCAGGTCGACGCGATCATTTGCCTGCGTGGCGGCTACGGCACGCCCCGTCTGCTCGACCGGATCGATTACGACTTGCTGGGCCGGCACGCCAAGCCGTTCGTCGGCTACAGCGACATCACCGCGCTGCACCTGGCGATCAGCCGTTACGCCGGGTTCGTGACCTTTCACGGGCCGTTGCTCAACGCCGACTTGCTGGGTGACAAGGAGCCACCGACCGTTACCTCGTTTTTCGCCATGCTGCGCGGGCAGATGAAGGCGGGGAGCGTACTGGCTCACCCGGCGGCCTACCCGTTGACCACCGTCGAGCCCGGCATCGCTCACGGGCGGCTGCTGGGCGGCAATCTGGCGATGATCGCCGCGACCCTGGGCACACCCTATGAGATCGACGCCGAAGGGGTGATTCTGCTGATCGAGGACATCAACGAGCCGCTGTATCGCATTGATCGTCTGCTGACCCAGATGCGCCTGGCCGGCCATCTGCACAAGTTGCGTGGGGTGTTGGTGGGGGATGTGGCCGGGGTCGAAATCGGGGCGCTGAACCGCTTGCTCAAGCAGACCTTCGAACCGTTGCGGATTCCGGTGCTGTCCGGTTGGCGCAGCGGGCATTGTGATCCGAACCTGACGTTGCCACTGGGGGCGCTGGTTCGGCTGGACGCGGGGAAGAAGGAATTGCTGCTGGAGCAGGACGTGGTGGTAAAGGCTTGACGACCTGCTGACTGACAGCCTGCCTTCGCGGGCAAGGCCGCTCCCACGGATTCAATACAGATCCGGTGGGAGCGGGCTTGCCCGCGAAGCGTTTACTGGCTGCGCAGACTCTCAAGCAGCTTGTGCGTCGGATAACCATCCGCCGGCCAGCCAAACGACTGTTGCGCGCTACGAATCGCCTTGCGCGTATTCGCGCCGATGATGCCGTCGGCAGTGCCGGCGTCGAAGTTGCGGGCGCTCAGCAGGTTTTGCAGTTCCATGCGTTCGGTGCGGCTCAGCGGCAGGTCGTCTTTCGGCCAGGTGCCGTTGATCAACCCGGCGCCATTGAATCGCTCGGACAACAGGCCGACCGCCAGGGCATAGGACGACGAGTTGTTGTACTTGAGGATCGCCCGGAAGTTGTCGAGGATCAGGAACGCCGGGCCACGATAACCGGCCGGCAGCAACAGGGCGGCGGACAGTTGTTCGGTGCCGGCGGGGGCCTGACCGCCGTTGGGCAGGATCACGCCCATTTGCCGCCATTCGGCGACACTCTTGCGAATGGCACCGTCCGCCAGCGTGTAGTTGAAACCGCTCGGCAGTTGCACTTCGAAGCCCCATGGCTGGCCGCGCTGCCAGCCGGAGCTTTGCAGGTAGTGCGCGGTCGAGGCCAGGGCGTCGGCGGCGCTGCCCCAGATGTCGCGGCGGCCATCGCCGTCAAAATCCACGGCGTGGGTGTTGTAGGTGGTCGGGATGAACTGGGTCTGGCCCATGGCGCCGGCCCAGGAACCGAGCATCTTCTCCGGCGTGATGTCGCCCTGTTGCAGGATTTGCAGCGCGGCGATCAGTTGCGCGTGGGCAAAGCCCGGACGACGGCCTTCATAGGCCAGGGTCGCCAGCGAGTTGATCACCGACTTGTTGCCCTGGAACTGGCCGAAGTTGCTTTCCATCCCCCACACCGAGACCAATGCCTGGCGATCGACGCCATAACGCTGTTCGATGCTTTGCAGAATGTCGGCGTATTGGCTGATCAGCGCCTGGCCCTTGCGAACCCGCAGTGGCGACAGGGCGCCATCGAGGTATTCCCAGACGGGGCGGGAGAATTCGGGTTGGCTGCGGTCGGCGCGGATCACGCTGGCATCGAAGCTGACGTTGGCGAAGGCGCGGTCGAACAGGTCGGCGCGGATCCCGGCGGCCAGGGCATCCTTGCGGAAACCGGCCTGCCATTCGGCGAAGGTCTGGGTGGGTTGAAGATCGAGATTGTCGGCGGACGGCACTACCGGCGGAATGATCGCTGGGGCCGTGGCGACGGGGACGGTCTGGAGCGGTTGCGCGTCGGCGGCGGTGGGTTTTTCCGCGCAGGCGACAAGCAGGGCGAAGCTTGTGGCGGCAATCAACTGGCGAACAGGCCAGCGACGGGAAAGACAAAGGGGCATGCACAGGTCCAGGGAGTACGAATCAGGTGCAGACCTTAACATGAGGAAGGGGTGCTGTGCTTCAGGCGGCCAGAAAGTAAGAAGCCTCCCAGTTGTCAGACTGGAAGGCTTCGCGGCGGTAGCTGCCTTTGCCCTTGGCGGGACGTTCCTGGCGGCTGCGGAACAGGGGCTGGGCGACGATGGATTTGGCCTTGTTAGGGCCATGTTTCGATGGCTTTTTGCTCATGAGGATTCTCGCGAGTGAGTGGGATTGCGTCGCGCATATTCTGCTCAAGTTGCGCGTCTGTCCATAGGGCAAATGCAGGTGGAGTTTGTGGGAAAAAAGATCACAAAGTCGCAGCCGGCGGCAGTTCCTGCATAAGGTGGCGCAGGTGCTGACGAAAGCTGCGGTCTTTTGTCTTATTCAGCGGGCAATGGCAGACGCTGGCCGGCCATCAACAGCGCCAGCCGGCTCAGGCTCATCCACGGCGAACCGGCCGCCTGACCCTTGATCTGCGCATCGATGCGCTGGGCTTCGAGCAACAACTGCGCCCAGCGTTGCGCCGAGTAGCGTTGCAGGGCTTTGCTCATCAGTGGCTTGCGCTTGTCCCAGACGGGCGGTTTGGCCTGGCTGAATGCCTTGTCCAGCGGCGTGCCCTGGCTGTATTGCAGGGAGATGTTCGCCAGCAGACGCAACTCCCGGGCCAGCGCCCAGAGAATCACCGGCGGTTCGACCCCTTCACCGCGCAACCCTTCGAGCATGCGCAGCGCGTGGGACGGTTCGCCGTTGAGGACGGCGTCGGTCAGGCCGAATACGTCAAAGCGTGCGCTGTCCGCCACGGCGGCCTGCACGGTTTCGACGGTGATCTGCCCGCCCTCGGCCATCAGCTTGAGCTTTTCGATTTCCTGCGCGGCGGCGAGCAGGTTGCCCTCCACGCGCGCCGCAATCAGTTCAACCGCGTCCTGACTCGCCGACAGCCCGGCCTGGGACAGGCGTTGGCGAATCCAGCTCGGCAACTGGTTGGCATCCACCGGCCAGATCTGGATGAACTGGGTTTGCGGACCTTCGACCAGCGCCTTGCCCCACTTGGTTTTCTGCGCGCTGCCATCGAGCTTGGGCAGGCTGATCAGCAGCAGCGTGTCCTCGGCCGGGCGTGAGCAATATTCAATCAGGGCGGCCGCGCCTTTGTCGCCGGGCTTGCCCGAAGGCAGGCGCAGCTCCAGCAGGCGTTTTTCGGCGAACAGCGACAGGCTGGCGCCGGCCAGCAGCAGACTGCCCCAATCGAAATTGGCATCGGCGGCGAACACCTGGCGTTCGTCGAAACCCTGTTGGCGGGCGGCGGTGCGAATGGCGTCGGCGGCTTCCTGGCACAGCAACGGGTCATCACCGCTGATGACGTAGACTGGCGCGAGGGCGCCTTGCAGGTGCTTGCCGAGTTGAGCGGGAGCGAGCTTCATAAGAAATGGCGAACGGGGCGCCTGAGCGCCCCGAACGTCTTACTGCTGCGGCAGTTCGAGCGGCGACTGACGCGGAGTTTCCGCTTCAGCCTTCTGCGCCGCTTCCAGCGCGTCGGCTTCAGCCTTGGCGCGGTCGTTGGCGGCTTGTTGCAGCTGTTGCAGTTGACCCGGGGTCAGCTGTTGCAGGCGCAGCATCATGCGTTGAACCAGCTCGCGGCGGGTTTCGCGACGGGCGTCGTTGGCTTCCTGGTCGGAGCCGACGAGGTTGTTGCCGTCGTGGATGAACACCTTCTGCACTTCGAGCTTGTCGCTCAGCAGGGCCAGGTTGCGGTCGCCACGGATGTCATAGTTCAGCACGGTGCTGACCTGATATTCGCCAGTACGGCCGGCACCGGCGTAGCTGAGGATGCGCTGGGTTTCCTGCTCATCCGACAGGTACAGCTTGTACGGCGCGCCGGTGTAAACCTTGACGCCGCTGGCCTCCAGCGTCTGACGCAGTTGGGTGACGGTTTCGCCATAGGCGTTGCGGGCACTCAGGTCGAGTTCCTTGATCGTCAGTTCGCTGGTGCCAGTACCGCGCAGGTGGAAACCGCAGGCGCTCAACAGGACCGCGAGGCCCATCACCAGCAGATTGCGTTTGATCATTGTGTTGCTCCCCTTGAAACCATGTGGGCCGACCCTGCGGCCCGAAAGGTTTTACTGGACGCCAGGCCGACCTGGCGCCCGATCCAATTAGCTGGCGACGATATTGACCAGTTTCCCGGGCACTACGATCACTTTGCGAATCGTCAGGCCGTCGACGAAGCGCAGCACGTTCTCATTGGCGCGCGCAGCGGCTTCGACTTCCTCGCGGCTGGCGCTGGCCGGCATTTCGATCTGGCCGCGCAGCTTGCCGTTCACCTGAATGACCAGCTGCAGCGTGTCCTGGACCAGTGCGCTGTCATCCTGCACCGGCCAGCGGGCATCGATCACGGCGTCGGCGTGGCCCAGCTTGTTCCACAGTTCGTGGCTGATGTGCGGAGTGATCGGCGCCAGCAGCAGCGTGACGGTTTCCAGACCTTCCTGAATCAGCGCGCGATCCTGTTCGGTGCCTTGCGCGGCTTTTTCCAGCACATTCATCAGCGTCATCACCTGGGCGATGGCGGTGTTGAATTTGTGGTTCTGGCCGACGTCCTGGCTGGCTTGCTTGATCGCCAGGTGGATCGAGCGACGCACGGCTTTCTGCTCGTCGTTCAGGCTGGCGATGTCCAGCTTGCCCGGCAGACCCTGAGTGATATGGGCCTGCGCCAGACGCCAGACGCGCTTGAGGAAGCGGTGCGAACCTTCCACGCCGGAGTCGGACCATTCGGCGCTCATGTCGGGCGGCGAGGCGAACATCATGAACAGGCGGCAGGTGTCGGCACCGAACTGGTCGATCATCGACTGCGGGTCGACGCCGTTGTTCTTCGACTTGGCCATCTTCTCGGTGCCGCCGATTTCCACCGGCAGGCCATCGGCGATCAGCTTGGCGCTGATGACCTTGGCCTTGCTGTCACGCTCGAGTTCGACATCCGCCGGGTTGAACCAGGTGTAGGCGCCGTTGGCTTCGCGACGGTAGTAAGTCTCGGCGACCACCATGCCCTGGGTCAGCAGGTTCTTGAACGGCTCGTTGGAGTTCACCAGGCCTTCGTCGCGCATCAGCTTGTGGAAGAAACGCGCGTAGAGCAGGTGAAGAATGGCGTGTTCGATACCGCCGATGTACTGATCCACCGGCAGCCAGTGGTTGGCGGCGGCCGGGTCGACCAGGCCACCTTGATAGTGCGGCGAGGCGTAGCGGGCGTAGTACCACGACGACTCGACGAAGGTGTCCATGGTGTCGGTTTCGCGCTTGGCAGGCTGGCCGCATTTCGGGCAGGTGCACTCGTAGAATTCGGGCATGCGCGCCAATGGCGAACCGGCGCCGTCCGGCACCACGTCCTCTGGCAGCACGACCGGCAACTGGTCTTCCGGCACCGGTACGTCGCCACAGCTGTCGCAGTGGATGATCGGGATCGGGCAGCCCCAGTAGCGCTGGCGGCTGATGCCCCAGTCGCGCAGGCGGAACTGGGTGCGCGAGGCGCCAAGTTCTTTCTTGATCAGGGCGACTTCCATGGCGTCGAACGCGCCGGCGAAGTCCAGACCGTCGAATTCGCCGGAGTTGATCAGCGTGCCGTGCTCGCCGTAGGCGTCTTGCCACGGGGCCGGGTTGGTGTCACCGGAGCTGGTGCGCACCACCGATTTGACCGGCAGGTTGTACTTGTGGGCGAATTCGAAATCGCGCTCGTCGTGGGCCGGCACAGCCATTACCGCGCCATCGCCGTAGTGCATCAGCACGTAGTTGGCGACCCAGACCGGCAGTTTTTCGCCGGTCAGCGGATGTTCGACGAACAGGCCGGTCGGCAGGCCTTTTTTCTCCTGGGTGGCGACGTCGGCTTCGGCGACGCTGCCGCCCTTGCATTCAGCGATGAACGCTTGCAGCTCGGGATTGTTCTGTGCGGCCAGGGAGGCCAGGTGGTGCTCGGCGGCCACGGCGACGTAGGTCGCGCCCATCAGGGTGTCCGGACGGGTGGTAAAGACTTTCAGGGTGCCGGTTTCGCCGATGGAGTCGACGTTGTACGGGAACTGCACTTCCATCCCGCGCGACTTGCCGATCCAGTTGCGCTGCATGGTCTTGACCTGTTCCGGCCAGCCGGTCAGTTCGTCGAGGCTCTCCAGCAGCTCATCCGCGTAGGCAGTGATCTTGAAGTAGTACATCGGGATTTCGCGCTTCTCGATCAGCGCGCCGGAACGCCAGCCGCGACCGTCGATCACCTGCTCGTTGGCCAGTACGGTCTGGTCGATCGGGTCCCAGTTCACGGTGCCGTTCTTGCGGTAGATCACGCCTTTTTCGAACAGGCGGGTGAACAGCCATTGTTCCCAGCGGTAGTAATCCGGCTTGCAGGTGGTCACTTCGCGGGACCAGTCCACCGCCAGGCCCAGGCTGCGCAGCTGGGACTTCATGTAGGCGATGTTTTCGTAGGTCCATTTGGCGGGCGCCACGTTGTTCTTCATCGCGGCGTTTTCCGCCGGCATGCCGAAGGCGTCCCAACCCATCGGTTGCAGGACGTTCTTGCCTTGCATGCGCTGATAGCGGGAGATCACGTCGCCGATGGTGTAGTTGCGCACGTGCCCCATGTGTAGCTTGCCGCTGGGGTAAGGGAACATCGACAGGCAGTAGTAAGTCTCCTTGCCTGGCTGTTCACTGACTTCAAAGGACTTTTGCTCGTCCCAGAACGACTGGGCGGCGGCTTCGATTTCACGGGGCTGATATTGTTCGTGCATGGCTACTTTTGTACTGGATAGGGGTGGCCTAATCCTCTTCAATGCGACATCCGGGGCGGCCCGGACGAGCTGGAAGTGGAGTTACAGGAAGCGCCGTAGCATACATGACCGCCCTTGGCCTAGGGAAACCCTGATTGCAGCCGTTCGGACCCCGAAAACCGTGGCGAGGGCCGTTGGTCGCGGCGTGCAGCCGGTTTGTGCAGCGAAGCTAAGCTCTAACTGGGGAGTGAGTCTTATCTTCAATGAGGTGAGGGATGGTGGAGTCACAGCAAAAAAACGTAACCAAACCCGAGTTGTACGAGCGGTTGATCGACCGTCTGGGGATGGCCCTGGACGCCGCAAAAACCGCTGGCCGGCTGCGCGACGAGCGCCCCCTGGAGCTGGAATTGCGTGGCTTGAGCCCCGCCGAGTTCAAACTGGTCAAGGCCTATCTGGATCGCAGTGAGCGTGAAACCCACGGATATCTGTCTCAAGCAGTGAAGCAACTCGATGCAGCACATTCAGCCAAGGTCATCTGGCTCAAGGACAAGGCGCCCGGCAGAGACACCGTCAAGGTTCGCTCGCTGCAGGCCAAGTAAACGCATGGCAGGTCAAGAAACGGATCTTTTTCAACGGGATCCGCCCCTATCGGTTGTCGCGCTGCATTAACCCACTTAGGCTTCGGGCATCTCTGGAGATGCCCGATGTTATTCCGTTACTTCATCAAACAACTTCTGCTGCCACCCGGCATTCTTTTTCTGCTGTTGCTGATCGCCTGGTGGTTGCGCCGTGCCCGCCCGCGACTGGCCGGCCTGTGCTTCGCCCTGGGGCTGGGCGGGTTGTGGCTGATGAGCCTGCCGGTGGTCGTGCAATGGAGTGCCAAGGCGCTGGAACGCGAGCCGCCGCTGGCCCGGGAAGAATGGGCCGGCCTGGCCCGGCGTGCCGACGCGATCGTGGTGCTGGGGTCCGGCCGCGAGCGCGGCGATCTGGCCTGGGGCGAGGATCAGCCGACCGGTGTGGGGCTTGAGCGTCAACGTTATGCGGCGCGTCTGGCCAAGGCGTCCGGACTGCCGATTCTGACCAGCGGCGGCTTGCATTACGGCACGCCGCCGACGGAAGCGAAGCTGATGGCCGATTCGCTGCGCGACGATTTCGGCGTGTCCGTTCGCTGGCAGGAAGGCAAGAGCCGCACGACCTGGGAAAACGCGCTGTTCAGTGCCGATATCTTGCTACCGGAAGGCGTCAAGCGTGTGGTGGTCGTGACCCAGGCCTGGCACATGCCGCGCGCGGTGTGGAGTTTTCAGCAGGCTGGTTTCGAGGTGGTGGCGGCGCCGGTGGGATTCCTCGGCACGGACAACGCCCGGCCGTTCGGCGGCTGGCTGCCGGAGTTCAAGTCGATCTGGCAGAGCGGGCAGTTGCTGAACGAAGCGGTGGGGCAGGTGGGGTATTCGATGTTCTATCGAGGTGGTGAAACCCCGGACTGATCCGCTGTCGCGGATGCCGTCTTCGCGAGCTGGCCCGCTCAGTCTGGGGGAGAGGGCTGGCTCGCGAAGCGTTTACAGGGTCTTGGACATCCGGCCTGTCATCAAGGCCCAGCCAAACAGCAGCACGCACAGAATGATCAGCGGCCACGAGCGCCATTGCAGGTACGGCGTGAGGTTGTGCATCGGCACCACTTCGCCGTACAGCACGCCCTGTTCGAACTGCGGAATGCGCTCGGTGATCTGCCCGAACGGGTTGATCAGGCCGGTCACGCCGTTGTTGGTGGCGCGGATCATCCAGCGACCGGCCTCAAGAGCGCGCATCTGCGCCATCTGCAAGTGCTGCAGCGGGCCGATCGAGGTGCCGAACCAGGTGTCATTGCTGATGGTCAGCAGCAGATCGCTGCGTGCGGCCAGACCGGCGGCAAACTCTGGATAGACCACTTCGTAACAGATGAACGGCGCAATCTGATAACCCTTGGCCTGCAGCAGCGGCTGATCGGCCGGGCCTCGGGCGAAGTCGGACATTGGCAGGTCAAAGAACGCGATCAGGCCACGCAGGAGGTCCTGCAACGGCACGTACTCGCCGAACGGCACCAACTTCTGCTTCAGATAGGTGCCATCGCCTTCGCCGACCACGGTGATGCCGTTGAAGAAGCGTTTTTCGTGACGAACCATTTCGCGAATCGGCACGCCGGTAATCAGCGCCGATTTACGCTCGGCGGCGAAGTTGCCCATCATGCTCAGGTAGCCCTCGGCGGACTCCTTCAGCACCGGGACGGCGGTTTCCGGCCAGATCAGCAGATCCACCGGTCTGGAACGGAAGCTCAGGTCGCGGTACAGCGCCAGTTGCGCGTTGAGCTGCGCCGGGTCCCACTTCATGCTCTGTTCGACGTTGCCCTGAATCGCCGCAACGCTCAGCGGTGCGCCGGCCGGGCTGGTCCAGGCGTGGCCCTTGAGCGCGATGCCGGCGACCCATGGCCCGATCAGCAACACCAGACCGGCGGCGACAAAGCCCTTGCGGCCGGATTGCAGCAGGCGTGGTGCGTTGTAGATCAGCGCAGCGGTCAGCGCGAGGACGAACGACACCAGCCACATGCCGCCCACCGGAGCGAGCCCGGCCAGCGGGCCGTCGAGCTGGCTGTAGCCGGAGTACAGCCACGGGAAACCGGTGAGGAACCAGCCGCGAAACGCTTCCTGGCCGACCCACAGCGCCGCGAATGCCAGGGCATCGGCCAGTGGCGCTTCGTTACGCCGCAGCCAGCGCGCCCAGAGCCACGCGGGCAGGGCGAAGAACCAGGCGATCGCCGCCGTGAAAATCAGCATCAGGAACCCGGCCAGCAGCACCGAGGCGCCGCCGAAGTGGTGGATGCTGTAATAGATCCAGCTGGTGCCGGCGCCGAACAGACCGAAACCGAAGCACCAGCCACGACCCAGGGCCTGGCGCGGACTCAGTTCCCGCAGGCCGGCGTAGAACAGGCCGACCGCCAGCAAGGCCAGCGGCCAGATGTCGAACGGCGCCAGAGCGAAGGTGGTGATTGCACCGGCCGCCACGGCCAGCAGGTTACCGGGCCAGCCGGGGCGGGTTGTCCAGCGCATTTCGATCCTTAAAAGATTACCGGGCGATTGGCGTGAGTCGCAGCAAATGAATCCGACGGCTGTCGGCGTTCAGGATGCGGAAACGATAGGCGCCGATTTCAGTGATTTCGTTGCGTTTTGGCAAGTGCCCGAACGCGCTCATCACCAAGCCGCCAACGGTGTCGAACTCGTCGTCGGAGAACTCGCTGTCGAAAAACTCGTTGAAGTTCTCGATCGGCGTCAGGGCCTTGATCAGGAAATCACCGCTGGGCAGCGGCTTGATGTAGCTGTCTTCTTCGACATCGTGCTCGTCTTCGATGTCGCCGACGATCTGTTCCAGCACGTCTTCGATGGTCACCAGGCCCGCCACGCCGCCGTATTCGTCAATGACGATGGCCATGTGGTTGTGGTTGGCGCGGAACTCGCGCAGCAACACGTTCAGGCGCTTGGACTCCGGCACGAAGGTGGCCGGGCGCAGCAGATCCTTAATGTTGAAGCTGTCGCCGTTCTCCTTGAGGATCAGCGGCAGCAGATCCTTGGCCAGCAGCACGCCCATCACGTCGTCGTGGCTTTCGCCGATGACCGGGTAGCGCGAGTGGGCCGAGTCGACCACCGCCGGGAGGAATTCGCGGGGTGTCTGGGTCGCCTTGATGCTGATCATCTGCGAACGCGGCACCATGATGTCGCGCACTTGCAGGTCAGCCACCTGGATGGCGCCCTCGACGATGGCCAGCGCTTCGCTGTCCAGCAGTTTGTTCTGATGTGCATCGCGCAGCAGCTCCAGCAGCTCCTGGCGGTTCTTCGGCTCGTGGGCAAAAGCCTGGGTCAGTTTACCCAGCCAGGACTTCTGCCCGTTGCTCGATCGATCTTCGCTCATAGCGATTACTCTGAATCCTTTGTTGTAACGATAGGGGATGTTTCGGTTTCGTCGTCCGCGTACGGATCGGGGTAGCCCAGTTCGGCAAGCAACTCGCGTTCCAGTGCTTCCATTTCTTCGGCTTCTTCGTCATCTATATGGTCGTAACCAAGCAGATGCAAGCAGCCGTGAATGACCAGATGTGCCCAGTGGGCCTTCAGTTCCTTGCCCTGTTCGGCGGCTTCGCGCTCGACCACCGCCACGCAGATCACCAGATCGCCCAGCAGCGGGATGTCGAGAAACTCGTCGGGCACTTCGGCCGGGAAGGACAGGACGTTGGTCGCGTAATCCTTGTGGCGCCAGGTGTGATTGAGTTCGCGGCCTTCTTCCTCGTCAACCAGACGAATGGTCATTTCCGAGTCGGCAGTGCGCTGGCGCAGGGCCAGCTCGCACCATTGGCGGAATTCGGCTTCGTTCGGCGCGCGCGCTTCGGTCGCGATTTGCAGATCCAGCTCAAGCATCGCGTGAGGCTTCCCTGGCGGCTTCGGCATGGGTTTCGAAGCGCTCGTAGGCTTCGACGATGCGTTGAACCAGTGGATGGCGCACCACGTCCTTGGGCTGGAAGTGGGTGAAGCTGATGCCCGGCACGTCTTTGAGGACTTCGATCACATGATGCAGCCCGGACTTGGTGCCGCGCGGCAGGTCGACCTGGGTGATGTCACCGGTGATCACCGCCGTGGAGCCGAAACCGATCCGCGTCAGGAACATTTTCATCTGTTCGACGGTGGTGTTCTGGCTCTCATCGAGAATGATGAAGCTGTTGTTCAGCGTGCGACCGCGCATGTAGGCCAGCGGGGCGACCTCGATCACCTGGCGCTCGATCAGCTTGGCCACGTATTCGAAGCCGAGCATTTCGTAGAGCGCGTCGTAGAGCGGGCGCAGGTACGGGTCGATCTTTTGGGCCAGGTCACCGGGCAGGAAGCCGAGTTTTTCACCCGCCTCGACCGCCGGACGCACCAGCAGGATGCGGCGGATCTGCTCGCGCTCCAGGGCATCCACCGCGCAGGCCACGGCCAGGTAGGTCTTGCCAGTGCCGGCCGGGCCGATGCCGAAGTTGATGTCGTTGCCGAGGATTTCCTTCACGTAGCGCAACTGATTCAAGCCCCGTGGGCGAATCATGCCTTTCTTGGTGCGCAGGGCGACGGAGGCTTCGGCGGGGGCGTGATTGTCCAGCTCGACGACGGATGATTCCTGCAGGAACAGGTGAACCATATCCGGCGACAGCTCTGAACCCTTGGTTTCCCGGTACAGGCGGCGAATCAGATGTTCCGCAGAGGTGGTGAGCTTGGGTTCGCCGATCAGCTCGAACTGGTTTCCGCGATTGCGGATCTCGATGGCCAGGCGTTGTTCGATCAGGCGCAGATGCTCGTCGAACTGCCCGCACAGATTGGCGAAGCGGCGAGCTTCAAACGGCTCGAGGATAAAACGATGGGGTTCTATGGGTGCGTTCAAGGTCGTATTTAGCCGCCCTGGGGCAATTGGAATGAAATCAAGAATAACGCCAGTGGCGTGGGCGCGAAAGCTCTTAAATATCGCCAGCCGATTCCGGCCTCTGGCACTGCAGCCGTGGGAGCGGGCTCCCACGGGAATCTTCGGTGTTACTGGATCAGCGAGCCGCGCAGCGAGTGCGGTTGTGCCGAATCAATGTGTACGTCGGCGAACTGACCGATCAGGGTCGGATTGTCGCAGCGGAAGTTGACGATACGATTATTCTCGGTGCGCCCTTGCAGCTCGCCAGGGTCTTTCTTCGAGTAATCGGTCACCAGAATCCGCTGGATCGAACCGACCATTTGTCGGCTGATCTCGAAACCTTGCTGATTCAAACGGTGCTGAAGGGCGTTCAGACGTTCTTTTTTCAGCTCTTCCGACGTGTCGTCGGCCAGGTCGGCGGCCGGGGTGCCCGGACGCTGGCTGTAGACGAACGAGTAGGAAAAGTCGAAGCCGACGTCGGCAATCAGCTTCATGGTCTGCTCGAAATCTTTCTCGGTTTCGCCGGGGAAACCGACGATGAAGTCCGAACTGATGCTGATCCCCGGCACCGCCGCACGCAGTTTGCGCAGCTTGGATTTGTACTCCAGGGCGGTGTGGTTGCGTTTCATCGCCGCCAGAATCCGGTCCGACCCCGATTGCACCGGCAAATGCAGATGTTTGACCAGCTCCGGCACTTCGGCGTGGGCCTGGATCAGGCTGTCGGAGAACTCCAGCGGGTGCGAAGTGGTGTAGCGGATGCGGTCGATGCCATCGACAGCGGCGACCACGCGGATCAGCTCGGCCAGATCGGCCAGGCGCCCGTCATGGGTCAGGCCGCGATAGCCATTGACGTTCTGCCCGAGCAGGGTCACTTCGCGCACGCCGTTTTCGGCGAGGTGGATGATTTCGGCAATCACGTCATCGAACGGACGGCTGACTTCTTCGCCACGGGTATAAGGCACCACGCAGAACGTGCAGTACTTGCTGCAACCTTCCATCACCGACACATAGGCGCTCGGGCCATCGATGCGTGGCTCGGGCAAATGGTCGAACTTTTCGATTTCCGGGAACGAGACGTCGACCTGCGGCAGCTTGCTGACGCGCGCGGCATCGATCATTTCCGGCAGACGGTGCAGGGTCTGCGGGCCGAAGACCACGTCGACATACGGCGCGCGATCGCGGATCGCCGCGCCTTCCTGGCTGGCCACGCAACCGCCGACGGCGATGACCATTTCCGGGTTGGCCAGTTTCAGTTCGCGCCAGCGGCCGAGCTGGGAATACACCCGATCCTGCGCACGTTCGCGGATCGAGCAGGTGTTGAGCAGAATCACGTCGGCGTCTTCGGCACGGGCGGTCACTTCCAGGGCCTGGTGTTCGCCCAGCAGATCGACCATGCGCGAGCTGTCGTACTCGTTCATCTGGCAACCGTGGGTTTCGATGTATAGCTTCTTGGCCATGGAATAGGGTCGTCACGTGATTCAAAGAACCGCGCATTATAGGGAACATGTCCCCAGGTTCCTACCGCTGCGCGTCTGGTGGCTATGCTATAGTTCGCGCCCTCATTTTTATCCCCGATGCTGTCCGCCCGCCATGACCAAACGCGAAGCTCCAATCTACAAGGTGATTTTCCTCAACCAGGGCCAGGTGTTCGAAATGTACGCCAAGCAGATCTATCAAAGTGATCTGTGGGGTTTCCTGGAAGTGGAAGAGTTCGTCTTTGGCGAGCGCACGCAAGTGGTCGTCGATCCGAGCGAAGAAAAGCTCAAGGCGCAGTTCGAAGGCGTGGTGCGCAGCTTTGTGCCGATGCATTCGATCGTGCGCATCGACGAAGTGGAGCGCCTCGGCACGCCGAAAATCAGCGAGGCCCGGGCCGGGGTTGGCAACGTGATGCCGTTCCCGATGCCGATGCCTGAGAAGTAAGGCTCAGGGTCCGGTCGCCTCATTCGCGAGCAAGCCCGCTCCTGCAAGGGATCTTCAGTGGTTAGAAGATTTCAGGTGGGAGCGGGCTTGCTTGCGAATGGGCCAGAAAAACCAGCGCTGATTCAAGGCAGCGGCGAGAAGGGCGTGCGTCCGTCTGCGCTTTGCAGTTCCATCAGGTATTTACGGAAAATTTGCCCGAGCACCTGGGTGGCGGTCTCGAGGTCTTCGCGGGACATTTTTTCGGAGACTTCGTCGGCGGTGTCCAGCGCATCTTCGGCGCCGTTGACCGCCGCCATCTTCAGCACGATGTACGCCTGAATGTTGTTGGCCTGCACACCTTCACCGTGGAAGAACATGGTGCCGAGTTTGAATTGCGCCTGGGCGTGGCCTTGCAGCGAGGCCTTTTCGAAATAGCTCAAGGCTTGATTGAGGTCGCGCGGCGCGTTCTTGCCGTCGTAGTAGAACTCACCCAACTCGTATTGCGCTTGCGCATCCCCCTCATCCGACGCTTTCTGACAGGCGGCGAGTGCCTGCGTGACGTCTTGCGGCTGAGTATTGAGGGTGCAACGACCCATCGCCGGGATCAACAACGAGTTGCCGCCTGCTTGTGCGTGCGCGAGCAGGGGCTGAAGGAGCAACAGGCAGCCCAGTGCAAGGGTGCGGCCGGTGCGGTTCATGGGAATCGACTTACCTCTGAAGGGCGCGCGGACCCGCCGAGGGATCCAATAAGCGCGCATTATGAAATAAGCAGGGCCAACCTTACAAAGTCTTTACTCGATTTTCTGCTGCGTGGGAAACATATCACCCAATTTGCTGGGGATTTTTAGCAGCCACGTCGGAAAAAGCGGGGAGATGTAGGTAAATGCTGACGTTGGCACAGGCCAACGTCAGCGCTGTGGCGCTTACTTCAGTGCGGCGAAGGCGCGTTCGGCGGCGTCGAGGGTCAGTTTCAGCTCGGTTTCGCCGTGGGCGATGGAGGTGAAACCGGCTTCGAAAGCGCTCGGCGCCAGGTACACGCCACCTTCGAGCATCAGGTGGAAGAACCGCCCGAACAGTGCGGCGTCGCTGGCCATCACGTCTTCAAAGGTGACGATGTCGTCAGCACCGCTGAAGTACAAGCCGAACATGCCGCCGGCCTGGGTGGTGACGAACGGAATGCCCGCCGCATCGGCGCGTTGTTGCAGGCCGTCGAGCAGGCGCGTGGTGTAGTCGGTCAGCTCGGCGTGGAAGCCCGGGCGGCTGATCAGGCGCAGGGTGGTCAGGCCGGCGGCCATTGCCAGCGGGTTGCCCGACAGCGTGCCAGCCTGGTAGACCGGACCCAGCGGCGCGATCTTCTGCATGATTTCACGCTTGCCGCCGAAGCAGCCGACCGGCATGCCGCCACCGATGATCTTGCCGAACGTGGTCAGGTCCGGGGTCACGCCGTAGTAGGCCTGGGCACCGCCGAGAGCGACACGGAAACCGGTCATCACTTCGTCGAAAATCAGCACCACGCCATGTTTGTCGCACAGGCTGCGCAGGCCGTCGAGGAAGCCTGGCGCCGGTGGTACGCAGTTCATGTTGCCGGCCACCGGCTCAACGATGATGCACGCCACGTCCTGACCGACTTCGGCGAGCATTTTTTCCACGGCGTCGATGTCGTTGAACGCCAGGGTCAGGGTGTGTTTGGCGAATGCCGCCGGCACGCCCGCCGAGCTCGGTACGCCCTGGGTCAGCGCGCCGGAACCGGCCTTGACCAGCAGGCTGTCGGAGTGGCCGTGGTAGCAGCCTTCGAACTTGATGATGCTGTCACGGCCGGTGAAACCACGGGCCAGACGGATCGCGCTCATGGTCGCTTCGGTGCCGGAGCTGACCATGCGCACCATGTCCATCGACGGCACCAGCGAGCAGACCAGATCGGCCATCTCGGTTTCCATTGCGGTCGGCGCGCCGTAGGACAGACCGTGCTCCAGTTGCTGGCGCACCGCGTCCAGCACGTCTGGATGGCTGTGGCCGAGGATCATCGGCCCCCAGGAACCGACGTAGTCCACATAGCGCTTGTCATCTTCGTCGGTGACGTAGGCGCCTTCGGCGTGTTTGAAGAACAGCGGGGTGCCGCCGACGCTCTTGAACGCGCGAACCGGCGAGTTCACGCCACCGGGAATGTGTTTCTGGGCATTGGCAAACAGGGTTTCGGAACGGGACATGATCGGGCTCTCAAATTTCAGGATTTGAACAATTCATTGAATGCGCGGGCGCGGCGGGTGACCTCGGTGGTGCTTTCTGCCCCGAACAGGCCATGCACCACGGCCAGCAGGTCGACGCCATGGGCCACCAGCGGCGCAGCGTTATCGAGGGTGATGCCGCCGATCGCGCAGATCGGCAGTTGCAGTGTGCGGCGGGCGTCATCGAGCAGACCCAGACTGCAACTCGGCGCACCGGGTTTGGTGCTGGAATTGAAGAAGCGCCCGAAGGCGACGTAACTCGCGCCTTCTTTGGCGGCCTGTTCGGCCAGCGCCAGTTGCGCGTGGCAGGTCGAACCGATGATCGCTTTCGAGCCCAGCAGGGCGCGGGTCGGCGACAGCGGACCGTCGGTCTGGCCCAGATGCACGCCGACGTTCAGGCGCGCGGCCAGTTCGGCGTCATCGTTGATGATCAGTTGCGTCTTGTAGCGTTCGCACAGATCGCGCAGCGCTTCGGCCTCGCGCAGACGCCGGGCCTCGTCGCTGCTCTTGTCGCGGTATTGCAGAAGGGTGACGCCGCCTTCCAGCGCCGCCTCCACGTAAGACAGAAACTTGCCTTCCAGCAACGTGCTGTCAGTGATGGCGTACAGGCCACGGAGTTTCATCAGGCAGACCTCACGACGTTACGAGCAGAAATCCAGCGGCAGGCGACGCGGCACGTACTGGCCTTTGCCCAGTTGTTCGGCATCGCGCAGGGTACGCCAGGTGTAATCCAGTGCGCTGCGAACGGCGCTGGCGAGATGTTCGCCCTGGGCCAGACGGCCGGCCAGGGCGCTGGCCAACGTACAACCGGAACCGTGATAGCTGCCCGGCAGACGCTGGCAGATGAAGGTTTCACGCAGGCCGTCGCGGCTGTACACGCGGTTGTGGATTTCGGTTTCGTCGCCGTGACCGCCGGTAATCAGCAGATTCTTGACGAACGGCAGCAGTTTTTCCGCGCACTCGTCCGCCGTACCTTCGGGCAGTTCAGCGAGGATCCGTGCTTCGGGAAGATTGGGAGTGGCGATGATCGACAGCGGCAGCAGGCGTTCGCGCATGGCATAGCCGACTTCGTCCTTGCCCAGGCGTCCGCCGCCGCCGGCGCGCAGCACCGGGTCGCAGACCACTGGCAGGTGCGGGTGCGCCGAAAGCAGTTCGACGACGGTGTCGACCATTTCCAGCGAACCGAGCATGCCCAGTTTCACCGCCGCGACTTCGGAGTCGTTGAGCACGGCATTGGCCTGGGCCAACACCCACTCGCGGTCGAGGACGCGAAAGTCGGTGACGTTGACCGTGTCTTGCACGGTCAGGGCGGTGACGGCCGGAGCCGCATGGCAACCCTGGGCGAGCAGGGCTTCGATATCTGCCTGCAAGCCGGCGCCACCACTGGGGTCGTGGCCGGAGAGACAGAGGACAACGGGGCGAGAGCTGTAGATATTCATGGTGCGCGAGCTTACCACCAAACCTGTTTTTCGGGTGTTGTGGCGATCAGCTCGGCCGATAACCCGGACAGTGGATGGCGACGCTGTTGTCACAACCTGACCAAGTCAACAGCTCTAGCTCGCTGCTTTGCTCTGAAACGCCCGTTCTAGAGCTGTTGTAGGAAAAATTTCCATGGTGCTCAATGGCCATCAACGGCTATGCTAGAGTGGATCCAAACCAATAACAGGTAATACCGGTTTTACGTCTGCTCAAAGGGAAATGGGGGGCTTCCTGACACAACCGGACAAGCCACGCTGGGGCTTCAATGCGCTATTTGTTGATGTTGCTGTTCTGTTTGCCCCTCCTGGCAAACGCCGTCGAGTTCGACGAGTTCACCCAGAGCCTTCCTTTGGGCCGCTCCCTGCAAGTGTTCGAAGATGCGAGCGGTGAGGCGACGCTGGCCGACGTCCGCGCCGAGGCCGCTGCGGGAAATTTCAAGACCCACGACAAAGCCACGCTCAATGCCGGTTATTCGCGTTCGGCGTTCTGGCTGAAGATCGACCTGCGTTACCTTCCGAGCAATCCGACAGCACAGCGCACCTGGCTGCTGGAGCTGGCCTATCCGCCCCTCGATCATCTCGACCTGTATCTGGCCGACGCCAATGGCAATTACCGCCTCGCGCGGCAGACCGGCGACGCCTTGCCGTTCGCCAGTCGCGAGATCCGTCAGAACAACTATCTGTTTGACCTCAGCTTCGAGCCAGGACAGCAGCAAACCGTCTACCTGCGGCTGGCCAGCGAAGGTTCGATCCAGGCTCCGGTGACGTTGTGGTCGAGCACCGCCTATCTCGAAGACCAGCCGGTACGCCTGTACGTGCTGGGCATTATTTATGGCGTGCTGCTGGGGATGGTGGTCTACAACCTGTTCATCTACCTCAGCGTGCGCGACACCAGCTACCTCTATTACATCTTCTATATCGCCTCATTCGGCCTCTATCAATTGTCGGTGAACGGCGCGGCGGTGGAGTATTTCTGGCCGGACAACCCGTGGTGGGCCAACGCCGCCACACCGTTTTTCATTGGTTGCGCGGGGTTGTTCGGCAGCCAGTTCGCCCGCAGTTTCCTGCAAACCCGGCAGCACAGCCGTTGGCTCGACCGTGTGCTGATTGCCCTGATCGCGTTTGGCGCATTGGTGGTCGGGTTGTCGCTGATGACCAGTTACGCGCTGGCCCTGCGTCTGGCAACGACCCTGGCACTGACCTTCACCGTGGTGATCTTTACCGCCGGGCTTCTCGCCTGGTGGCGCGGCTTGCGGGTGGCGCGTTATTTCATCATTGCCTGGTCGGCGTTTCTGCTGGGCGGCGTGATCAACACCCTGATGGTGCTGGGCTTGCTGCCGAACGTGTTCCTGACCATGTACGCCAGCCAGATCGGCTCGGCGATCGAAGTGGCGCTGTTGTCGCTGGCGCTGGCCGACCGGATCAACGCGATGCGTGAGCAACAGGCGCAGACCCTGTTCGATGCCGGGCAGAAACTCGAAGTGCTCAACCAGCAACTGGCCCGCAGCAACAAGCTCAAGGACGAATTCCTCGCGACCCTGACCCACGAACTGCGCACGCCGATGAACGGCGTGATCGGCTCGCTGGAGCTGATGCAGACCGTGGAACTGGACCCGGAGCTTGAGCAATACCAGCAGACCGCCGCCGGTTCCGCGCGGGACATGATGCGCATGGTCAACGGCATCCTCACCCTGACCGAATTGCAGGCCGGCAAGCTCAAGGCCACGCCCGGCAGTTTCAGCCTGCGCGGGGTGATCGAGACGTTGCGTGGTCAATTCGAGAACAATGCGACGAGCAAGTCGCTGGACTTCAAGGTCGACGTGCTGCCGACCCTGCCGGATCGCCTGCATGGCGACAGCGCGAAACTGGCGCAATGCCTGGAGTGCCTGCTGGACAACGCGATCAAGTTCACCCGCGTTGGCGGTCTGGCCCTGCGGGTCACCGGCAAACCTTCGCCGGACAATCGCCTGGCGCTGTCCTTTGCGGTGATCGACACCGGCATCGGTTTCACCGATCTGGGGGAGGCGACGATGTATCAGCGCTTCTTCCAGCTCGACGGTTCGATGACCCGCGAATACGGTGGCCTCGGTGTTGGCCTGGCGATCTGTCGGCAACTGGTGGAATTGCTCGGCGGCAAGCTCACTCATCGTTCCGAACCGGGGCGCGGCAGTCGTTTCCAGCTGGATGTCGAGTTCGAACTGCCGGCGGTCGAGCCGGCGCCGGCGATCATCCGCGATACCGGGCGTTCGCCCCAGGACTGCACCGTGTTGCTGGTGGACGACAACAGCGTCAACCAACTGGTGATTCGCGGCATGTTGCTCAAGCTCGGTTTCCGCGTGCGCACCGCTGACACTGGCGCAGCGGCGCTCGAATGTTTGCAGCGCGAGATGTTCGACGCGGTGCTGGTCGATTGCCAGTTGCCGACCCTCGATGGCACCTCGTTGTGCGGCCAGATCCGTGACCTGCCGGGGTGTGCGCATCTGCCGGTGTTCGTCATTGCGCCGGGCGTCGATCGCGAGTTCTGCACCAGTGGCGCGCTCATCGATTACCTGAACAAACCGGTGAAATTCGAAGACCTGCAAGTGGCGCTGGAGCGTCGGGTGCTCTGCTACTGATGAAATGAATGATGGGGTGAAAGCGCCGCCAATTAGGCGCAAATGACACTTTGATCGGCCGGGGGGCGGTGCTTAACTGACCCCATGGTCGAGCAAAGGAGCCCCGTCATGAACCTGCATCAGTTCGCCGAAACCCACGAAGTCACCAACCAGCCGCCTTCCCTGGACGGCACCAACCTGTACCGCATCGACCTGCCGTTGCAGGAGTGGTCGCGCCGGTTCGGCGCCGGTCGGGCCGAATCGCGGATCGACACCTACGGCGCCCTGGCCGGTGGGCCGTTGATGGAAGCAGGATTCCTCGCCAACCAGAACAAACCGGTGTTCGCCAGCCATGACCGCTACGGTCATCGCATCGATCTGGTGGAGTTTCACCCGGCCTATCACCAGTTGATGCGCACCGCCATCGAACACGGCCTGACGTCGTTGCCCTGGGCTCATCCCCAGGACGGCGCGCATGTCGCTCGCGCGTCGATGACGTACCTGCACAGCCAGGCCGAGGCCGGCAGCGGCTGCCCGTTGACCATGACCTTCGCCAGCGTCCCGGCGATGCGCCTGCAGCCGAATCTGGCCGAGCAGTGGCTGCCGAAGATCCTTGCCACCGAATACGACCCGCGTAACGTCGGCATGGCGCACAAGGCCGGGGTCACCATCGGCATGGCGATGACCGAGAAACAGGGCGGCACCGACGTGCGCGCCAACACCACCAAGGCTTATCCGGTGGGCGCCAGCGGCCCGGGCCAGGCGTATGAGCTGGTGGGGCACAAGTGGTTCTGTTCGGCGCCGATGTGCGATGCGTTCCTGACCCTGGCGCAGACCGATAAAGGCTTGAGCTGCTTCCTGCTGCCGCGGCATCGTCCGGACGACACGCGCAATCAGTTCTACATCCAGCGCCTGAAAAACAAGCTCGGTAACGTTTCCAACGCCTCCAGTGAAGTGGAGTTCCGTGGCGCGCTGGCGTGGATGGTCGGCGAAGAAGGACGCGGCGTGCCGACCATCATCGAGATGGTGGCGATGACCCGTTTCGATTGCATGGTCGGCTCCAGCGCGCTGATGCGCCAGGCGCTGACCCAGGCCAGCCATCACTGCGCGCACCGCAAGGTCGGCGGCAAACTGCTCAGCGAACAGCCGCTGATGCAGAACGTGCTGGCCGACCTGGCGCTGGAAAGCGAAGCTGCGCTGGCCCTGAGCCTGCGCATGGGCAAGGCGCTGGATCATCTGGACGATCGCCACGAAGCACAATTCGCCCGACTGGTGACGGCGGTGGGCAAATACTGGATCTGCAAACGCGCGCCGGGAATGATCAACGAAGCCGCCGAATGCATGGGCGGCGCGGGGTATGTCGAGGACAGCATCCTGCCGCGCCTGTACCGCGAGGCGCCGGTGAACTCGACGTGGGAGGGCTCCGGCAACGTGCAATGCCTCGACGTGTTGCGCGCCTTGTCGAAAGAGCCGGGCGTGCTCGATGTGCTGTTCAGCGAACTCGGCGACGGCCATGGCGACAAACGCCTGGCCGCGCACATTCAGCAATTGCAGGCACAGTTCAAGGACACCGGCGACATTCAATACCGCGCGCGGCAACTGACCGAGGACATCGCCCTGGGGCTTCAGGCCAAATTGTTGCTGGAGGTCGGCAACTCGGCGGTGAGCGATGCGTTCATCGCCAGTCGTCTGAATGGCGGTGGACGAGTCTACGGTGCGCTGCCCCGTGGGCTGGACGTCGAAGCCATCGTCGCCCGCTCGACACCGCAGGGTTTCTGAAGCAGCGGACTTTTCTTGTGGGAGCAAGCCCGCTCCCACATTGCTTTTGATGTCCGCATCAATAGCGCAAAGCCAACATGCCACTGTTCCCGTCGCGCCACGATGCAGGCAAGATGAAGCTCTGCAAGTCAGAACACAGGAAGCTGATCGTGACCGAAGCGTTTATTGTCGTTCAAACCGCTGAACAAGCCGTGGATCGTCTGGCCGAGCTGCATGAGCGGGCCACCACGGCGCTGAGTTCGGCGCTCAAGCGTTACCTCAAGGATCGTGTCGAACCCGACGCCGAGCAGCGCGCTCTGTTCCGTTATCCCGAATTGCGTCTGACCTACCATTGCCAGGGCGAAGTCCCGCAGACCACCCGCGCCTACGCCAAGGTGCAGTTGCCGGGCACCTACAGCGTGACCGTCACCCACCCGAAGGCCTTCGGCAAATACCTGCTGGAACAACTGACGCCGCTGATGCACGACTTCACCGTGACCGTGGAAGTCGGCGTCAGCGAGCAGAACATTCCGTATCCATACGTGGTCGAGCAGGGCGATGAACTGGCCGGTTCCGGCGTCACCGCTGCCGTGCTGGCGCGGGTGTTCCCGAGTACCGACCTGTCCGCCGCCACCGATGGCATCGCCGACGGCCTCTACGACTGGGAAAACACCGACCCATTGCCGCTGGCGCTGTTCGACGCGGCGCGGGTGGATTTCTCCCTGCGCCGACTGGTGCATTACACCGGCAGCGACTGGCGGCATGTGCAGCCGTGGATCCTGCTGACCAACTATCATCGCTACGTCGACCAGTTCATCGTCCATGGCCTGGAACAACTGCGCAAAGACCCGCGTTTCGTGCGCATGGTGCTGCCGGGCAACGTGATCATCGAAAAGACCATGGACCACGGCGAAGCTTCGGCGATTGCCGCCGGGGTGGTCTGGCACCGCTACCAGATGCCGGCGTATCACCTGATCGCCAGCGATGGCCATGGTGTGACGTTGATCAACATTGGCGTCGGCCCTTCCAACGCCAAGAACATCACTGACCACCTGGCGGTGCTGCGTCCGCATTGCTGGCTGATGATCGGTCACTGTGGTGGCCTGCGTCAGTCGCAGACCATCGGCGACTACGTGCTGGCCCACGCTTACATGCGCCGTGACGGGATTCTCGACCGGGTGGTGCCGCCGAACATCCCGATCCCGGCGCTGGCCGAAGTGCAGCTCGCACTTCAGCAGGCTGCGGCGAACATCACCGGCGAGAAGGGCGACGACCTGAAAAAACGCCTGCGTACCGGCACCGTGCTGACCTACGACGACCGTAACTGGGAGTTGCGCTGGGCTCAGGAGCGTCCGCTGATCAACCTGTCCCGCGCCGTGGCGGTGGACATGGAAAGTGGCACCATCGCCGCCCAGGGTTATCGCCTGCGAGTGCCGTACGGCACGTTGCTTTGCGTTTCCGACAAGCCGCTGCACAGCGAAATCAAACTGCCGGGCTCGGCCAACGCGTTCTACGAGCGCGCGGTCAGCCAGCATTTGAAGATCGGTATCGAAGCGGTGGATCTGCTGCGCACCGAACTCAACTCGCTGCACTCGCGCAAACTGCGCAGCTTCGACGAGCCGCCGTTCCGTTAACGGTTAGTCGTGGTCATTTGGCGGTCAGGCTACTAGCATTAGCAGCCCTGACCGTCAGATGTTGTTTTGCCCATGTCCCGTCCCCCGCGTCCTCCTTCCCGCCGCCCCGGTGCCAAGCCATCCCCCAATGCTCCCCGCCGCGTGGCCAAGGCACCGCCGGCCGAGCCGAAGCTGATCCTGTTCAACAAACCGTTCGACGTGCTGACGCAGTTCAGCGACGGCGAAGGGCGGGCGACGCTCAAGGACTTCATCGATGTGCCCGGCATCTATCCGGCCGGACGTCTGGATCGCGACAGCGAAGGCTTGCTGCTGCTGACCAACGACGGTCAGTTGCAGGCGCGGATTGCCGATCCGAAACACAAACTGGCGAAAACCTATTGGGTGCAGGTTGAAGGCGTGCCGACGGCCGAGCAGTTGCAGCGTCTGCGTGACGGCGTCGAACTGAATGACGGCATGACCTTGCCCGCCGAGGCGCGGCAACTGGATGAGCCGCAGCTGTGGCCGCGCAATCCGCCGGTGCGCTTTCGCGTGACCGTACCGACTAGCTGGCTGGAACTGGTGATTCGCGAAGGGCGCAACCGGCAGGTTCGGCGGATGACCGCAGCGGTCGGGCTGCCGACGCTGCGACTGGTGCGGGTCAGGATCGGCGACTGGACGATCGAAGGGCTCGATCAGGGCCAGTGGAAAGAGGTGCCGGCGCGCTTATAAGGCGCCGGATTCGATCAGGCCGATCACCACGCTCTTGATGATGAACGCGGCCACGCCCAGGCCCAGCACGAAGAACAGAATGAACGAGCCGAAGCGCCCGGCCTTGGACTTCTTCGCCAGATCCCAGACGATGAAACCCATGAAAATGATCAGGATGCTGACCAGGCCAGTCATCATCCACTCTTCAAATACTGCTGGATCCATCGGGCATCTCCGGCGCGGGCGCGGCTGAAAGGGCGGCGGGGAGTATACGCCAGCGTGGATCGCCGGCGCATTGACCTGCGTCGGCGTGTCGCGGTCATTGGTCGGTTGGGCGGCGCTCCGATTGGGGGATCAGTTGCGCAAATGAGTGAGCGGCAACTCAGTACTGTTCAGCACCTGATTCAGCACAAAACTCGACCGTACACTCGTCACCCCTTCAATCCGCGTCAGATGCCCCAGCAGCAGTTTCTGATAGTGATCCATGTCCGGCACCACCACTTTCAACTGATAGTCGGCGTCCACCCCGGTCACCAGGCTGCATTCCAGCACCTGCGGCAAGGTGCGGATCGCCGCCTCGAAGTTCTCGAAACGCTCCGGCGTGTGCCGGTCCATGCCGATCAGCACGTAGGCGGTCAGGCTCAGGCCGAGCATCTTGCGATCGAGCAGGGCGACCTGGCGGGAGATGTAGCCGTCGTCCTCCAGTTGTTTGACCCGACGCGAGCACGGGGAGGGTGACAGACCGATGCGCTCGGCCAGCTCCTGGTTGGAGATGCGGGCGTCGCGCTGCAATTCCGCCAAAATGCTCAGGTCGTAACGGTCGAGTTTGCTCATCAAACGGTCCTTTGTTCTAACTATTGCGGAGGATTATCTATCCAGGGTTAAAAATTGCGCAAGTGATGTTTATTTGAGCAATCTTCGCAATCATCTGTCGCGGTCTCGAGCCTATTCTTATCACCAGAATCACTGCTCGGTAACACAGTCCACAGCGGCCCGCCCCATCCGGCCTGCCGCGACCGCCACCCCCACCGGGGTCGTGCCGGTCCCCGAGCTGCACACTGTCCAGAAGACGGCGTGAGGTGAGCCGACGTCAAAAGCGTCGAGCCAGGACGAAGTTCACTAGAGGGGAGGCCGACGGGTCTCCCCTTTTTCTTGCCAAAAAACCGCGCTTATGCGGTTTTTCTGTTCTGTTCAAACGCTGCCTGTTTTTGCCTTGTTGACTGAACCTTCAGAGTATTCAGTATCATAAAGCCATCACTCAATCATGCTCGGTTTATGAGGCTTTCTCAGTGCTGTGGCAAATATCAAGGAGTCGGTTGATGTACGGGAACAACAAGTCAGGTTTGTACGCGCTACTGGCTGGAACAATGATACTCACTGGTTGCAGTTCATTTTTGGGCAAACCGTACGTCTTTCCTCAACCGGATGAACCCTCGGCGACGGTTCGCCTTAAATACACACGCGGTACCAGCCTGGACGCCATAACGTTTACTGAAAAGGGTTGCTACGGAGAGGCTACGTCATTGAACTATTTGAGCGATGACTTCATAGAATCGCGGGTTGCAGTGGGCAAAGAGCTGGTATTGACGTACGAGGATGTCGTCGCAGGGACTATATGCCGGATACCTTTTTCCTTCACACCTCAGGCGGGGGCCGTATACACGGTGAAGTCAGGCTTCTGGAGTGAGTCCAAGCCAGGCATCCTGCCCATCTTCAACTACGACCAACATCACTGCGGAATTAACGTAGTCAAAAAAGTCGGGACTCAGGAGAGCGTCGAACCCATTCAACAGCTGCGCTATAAAACAGGTCTCACTTGCCTCAGGCTCGTTAAATAGAACACTTGCCCTATCCACTCACCCAGCTACTCGGCACATCGAAACACCGCGTTCAAAAAAATCCGATAGCGCACATTGTAAAGGAGGGACGGATTTGTTTTTTCCTGCCTGCGATTCGGTCATAGCGCTCAATAAATAAATCCCGCGACTGATAACCTGTAGCAGAACCCGGTGTGTAGATTCCCGGTCTTAGCTACAAGCCCTAACCCGCAGTGAGGAAAAGCATGAAGTCGCGCATCTGGCGTCTGGCCGGTGTTGGTTTGTTGTGTGTGAGTGTCACTGCGCAAACGCTCGCCGATGAGTCCGAGAATCATGGCCCGAACGGCGGCGGACGCGGGCCTGAGCACCAGGGCAATAATCAGGGCCACGGCTACAACAATCAGCCGCGCCCGCAAAATAACCAGCCGCAGCAGAATCAGCCACGCCCGCAGAACAACGAGATCATCCGTGGCGACAACAGTCGCCAGTTCGAACACAACGGCCAGCAGCACAACAATGGCCAGTGGCAGAACCATGATCAGAATCAGTGGCAGAACCACGATCAGAACCAAAATCGCGAGCGTCCGGCCTACAACCCCAATCCGGTGCGCCAGCCACCACCGCCACCACAACTGCCGGCCAACAGCCTGCCGATCCAGTCTCGCCCCGACGCCGTGCGCCAGACCCAGGAACCGCGCCAGGGCTACTACCGTGACGAGCGCCCGCAGAACGGCGGCTACCATCCGCAATGGCAGACCGGCAACCGTCCCGACGACCATCGCTGGCCAGGACGTCCGGACGGGCATGGCAACGGTTGGGGGCCAGGCCCGCAATATCGGCCGGGGCATGTGATCGATCGCTTCCCGGATCGGGATTTCCGCGTGCCGTATCGCGGCCAGGACTACTTCTATTCCGGCGGTTACTGGTATCGCCCGCAAGGCCCGCGCTACATCGTGGTGCAGCCGCCACGGGGGATCCGCATCCAGTACCTGCCCGATTACGCCCGTGAAGTGTGGATCGGCGGCGCGCTGCTGTTCCTCGCCGCCGGCTCGTACTACGCCTATCAGGAGGCGACCCAGGATTACGAAGTGGTCGAGCCGCCGGTGCAGCCCGCGCAACCGGCGAGCAACGGCTATGACGTTGTGGCGTACCCGGCCAACGGCCAGTCGCCGGAGCAGGTTCAGCGTGACGGCTACGAGTGCTATCAGTACGCGGTGCAGCAAAGCGGTTTCGATCCGCGCACCGCGACCTACCAGCCTGCGCCGGAAGTGGTGCAGGCCTACCGCCAGGCCCAGGGCAATTGCCTGAGCAGTCGCGGTTATCAGGTCAGCTACTGAACGGGGTGCCCGGCCCGCGCGGCCAGCACCACTTCCTGCGGGTCGGCGTGTACCAGCACTTCGGCCCGTGGGTAGGCGGCATGGATCGCCGCCGCCGCCTGATCGCTGATGCCGTGGGCGACTGACAAAGTCAGCTCCCCCGGCAATTCCAGGTGCAGTTGCACGAACCAGTGATTGCCGGAAATCCGCGTGCGCAAGTCATGCGCTCCCAACACGCCCGGCACGCCGCACGCCAGTTCGAGCATGTGCTGGCTGACGTCCGGCGGCAGCTCTTCATCCATCAGCACCGAAAAACTCTCGCGGGCGATCTGGATCGCGCTCCACAGAATGTAGACCGCGATCCCCAGGCCGAACCATGCATCCAGTTGCTGAAAGCCGAGCCCGGCCAGAATCAACGCGATCAGGATGCTGCCGTTGAGCAGCAGGTCCGAGCGGTAATGCAGCGAGTCCGCGCGCACGGCGTTGGAGCCGGTTTGCTTGATCACCCGATGTTGCAGGGTCAGCAGCGCCGCCGTCAGCACCAGCGAAAACACGATCACGCCAATGCTCAGCCACGGCGCGCCGAGCGGCTCCGGTGTCTTCAAGCGCTCGAACGCCTGAAACGCAATCAGCACCGCACTGCCGCCGATGAACAGCGCCTGCGCCATCCCGGCCAGGGATTCCGCCTTGCCGTGGCCGTAGCGGTGATCGTCATCCGCCGGACGCAGCGCGTAATGCACCGCCAGCAGATTGAGCAACGAGGTGACGCCATCGAGAGCCGAGTCGGTGAGGCCGGCGAGCATGCTCACCGAACCGCTCAGCCACCAGGCGATGGCTTTGGCGATGATCAGCGTACAGGCCACCGCCACCGAGGCGCGGGTCGCCAGCCGCAGCAGGCGGGCGTGTTCGGGGCTGGAGGTCATGGGTTTGCGGATTCCTCAGGCGGCGGGTTGCAGGCCGAACATCGCCAATTGTTGGGTGCTGCCCTTGTGCTGGATCAGGCGCGGGTCGTCCAGCGGCAGGTTGCGGCCCAGTTCGCTTTCGAGAATAGCCTGAAGCTTGAGGTTATCGACCCGGCCATCCGGACCGACCGCCTGCTTGAGCTTGGCCGGATCGATTTGCGCGGTGTGGCCCGGTTCGAAATAGATCGCGCCGGTGGCGAAGTCCACGGCAAACGCGATCACCCCTGGAATGATGTAGAACAGCAGGCCCACGGCATCGAGCACGGCAATCGCCGGGTCAATCTTGCCGTCGATCTGGCCACGGCGATCGGGATAGAAAATCGAACCGCAGGCGGTCAATTGAGTGAGCAGGGTGGCAGCCACTACACCGCCGATCAGGCGAGAAGGTAGGCGCATGGGAAAGTCTCCTGAATCATCTGATAACGAAGCAACGTCGGTGAAGTTAAGACCCTGACGAACGCCGTGCAGTTCGCCGTTATACTCGGCCCTCAGTTTTGGAGCCAGCATGATTTCTCTGCCGATCGATGAAGTTTTACCCGCCCTGCGTGACGCGTTGGCGACACGCCACGAAGCCGTGCTCGAAGCACCGCCCGGCGCCGGTAAAACCACCCGCGTGCCCTTGGCCCTGCTCGATGAGGCGTGGCTGGCCGGGCAGACCATCCTCATGCTCGAACCGCGCCGGCTCGCTGCACGCGCAGCGGCCGAGCGACTGGCCAGCGAGCTGGGCGAGAAGGTCGGCGAAACCGTCGGCTACCGCATCCGCCTCGACAGCAAGGTCGGCCCCGATACCCGCATCGAAGTCGTCACCGAAGGCATCCTCACCCGTCGCTTGCAGGACGATCCGGCGCTGGAAGGCGTGGGCTTGCTGATCTTCGACGAATTCCACGAACGCAGCCTCGACGCCGATCTGGCGCTGGCCCTCAGTCTGAACGGTCGCGAGCTGTTCCGGGCTGAACAGCCGCTGAAGATTCTGCTGATGTCCGCGACCCTTGAAGGCGAGCGTCTGGCCGGGCTGCTCGACGATGCGCCGATCCTGCGCAGCGAAGGACGGATGTTCCCGGTGACGATGCGCTGGGGGCGGCCGTTCCAGCCCGGCGAATACATCGATCAGCGTGTGACCCAGACCGTGCTCGAAGCCCTGCACGATGAAACCGGCAGCCTGCTGGTGTTCCTGCCGGGGCAGGCGGAAATCCGTCGGGTCCATCAACAATTGAGCGATGCCATCGGTGAGCGTCACGATGTCCTGTTGTGCCCGTTGCACGGCGAGTTGGACCTGAATGCCCAGCGCGCCGCCATCGATCCGGCGCCGGCCGGCCAGCGCAAGGTGGTGCTGGCGACCAACATCGCCGAGACCAGCCTGACCATCAACGGCGTGCGCGTGGTGATCGATGCCGGGCTGGCGCGGGTGCCGCGTTTCGATCCGGGCAGCGGCATGACCCGCCTCGATACCCAACGCATTTCCAAGGCCAGCGCGACTCAACGCGCGGGCCGGGCCGGGCGTCTGGAGCCGGGGGTGTGTTATCGCCTGTGGTCACAGGATCAGCACGAACAACTGGCGGCCTATGGCAGCGCGGAAATTCTCTCGGCGGATCTCGCCGGGCTCGCGTTGCAACTCGGGCGCTGGGGTGTGGCGCCGGACGAGTTGGTCTGGCTCGATGTGCCGCCAGCCGCCGCGTATGCACAGGCGCAGGATTTGTTGGCGCGTCTTGGCGCGCTGGACGGGCAGAGCCTGAATGCGCACGGCCAGGCCATGGCCGGGTTGCCGGCGCATCCACGCATTGCGCATCTGTTGCTGCGCGGTCAGGCGCTGGGACTGGCGAGCATGGCGTGCGACGTCGCCGCGTTGCTGGGTGAGCGCGATATTCTGCGCGGTGCCGGCGCGGATCTGCACAGTCGCCTGGTGCTGTTGTCCGGCGAAGAACGAGCAGCGCGCGGTGCCCAGGGTGGCGTGCAGCGCGCCCGACAGTTGGCGAAGCAATATCGCGGCTATCTGCGCGGCAAAGCGACTGAACCCGTGGCCGATCCCGATCATCCACGCTGGCTCGGCGCGCTGCTGGCGCTGGCCTACCCGGATCGCGTCGCCCAACAGCGCCGTGCCGGCGGTGCCGAATATCGTCTGGCCAATGGTCGTGCGGCGTTGTTCGCCGAGGCCGACAGCCTGATGAAGGAGGCCTGGATCGTCATCGCCGACCTCGGCAGCCGACAGGGCCAGCGCGAGGAACGGATTTATCTGGCGGCGGATTTCGATCCGGCGCTGTTCGACTCAGTGCTGGCCGAACAGGTGCACAGCGTCGATCAACTGGACTGGGACGAGCGCGAAGGCGTGCTGCGTGCCGAGCGTCAGCGCAAGGTCGGCGAACTGATCCTCAGCCGCGAACCGCTGACCGGCCTGGATGAAAACGCCCGCAGTCAGGCGCTGGTCAATCTGGTGCGACGCAAAGGTCTGGAACTGCTGCCGTGGACGCCGGAACTGCGCCAGTGGCAGGCCCGCGTGGCGTTGTTGCGGCAACTGGATCTGGACGCCAAGGGCGAAAGCCAATGGCCGGATGTCAGCGACGCGACGTTACTCAAGACCCTTGAACACTGGCTGATGCCGTACCTGGGCAAAGTCTCGCGCCTGAGCCATTTCGCCAACCTCGACCTGTCGAGCATCGTCCGTAATCTGTTGCCGTGGCCACTGTCGCAGCAGCTCGATGAACTGGCCCCGCATCACCTGAGCGTACCGTCGGGCTCGTCGATTCGTCTGGACTACAGCGAACAGCCGCCGATTCTCGCGGTGCGTTTGCAGGAGCTGTTCGGCCTGGCCGAGACGCCACGGATTGCTGGCGGCCGGCAGGTGGTCAAATTGCACTTGCTGTCCCCGGCCCGCCGTCCGGTGCAGGTGACCCAGGATCTGGCGAACTTCTGGCGCAGCACCTATGCCGAGGTGAAGAAGGATCTGAAGGGGCGCTATCCGAAGCTATTCCATAAGTTAGACCCTTGGGTTGAATCGCTTAACAAAAATAGGTTGACAGATAAGGAGTAATTTGAAATTGCGTAACATGTAGGCTTGACTACCTTCTGAGAAGGGGAGGTAGCCATGTCCTATGTTAATCCGCTTCACCAAGGCCGAATCATCCTTATCTCGCATCTGCGTGATGCCTTCGCCAATCTATATGTCCATGAAGCCCCAACAGATTCGGCCACCTTGGGGCTCGAAGGGGATGGCTCTAGAATCATTTTCCAGCTCGATGAAGTCGGCGGCGCGCATGATCGGGATTTGTTCAATTTCCCGTTTTTATTTCACGCGAACGGCGATCCCTGGCACGAAGCGAACGATTATTTGCTCAGCCTCATGCATGACAAAACTCCGCTAAATAGGCGTACTGATGACATCCGGCGTCGTGCAAGCAAACTGCTTGATTACCTCCTGTTTTGTGAGGATAAAAATCTAGATTGGAAAGACTTTTCCGGTGCTCGACCTCCGCATCGCCCTACCTATAAATACTTTTATCACCTAATTAACGAAGGTCATCGCAGTAATCAGGTGATCAATCAATATACCGCTGCTGTTTATCACTTTTACAAATACGTTTCCGAGCATTGGCATGATCTTGACATCAAACGTGTCGATACGATCAAGCAGGTACGGTTCATGGTGCAAGGTTCTAAAGGCTGCAAAGTCGTAGAAGCAGAAAAGCGCAGTCAAACGCGGCGCACGGCGCCGGTTAGTTCTGTACCGCTGGGGTTTGTGCGGGAAGATGGCGATGATCTCAGGCCTCTTTCCAATCGTGAGTTAGGTGCGTTTCTTGCCGCCATTTGCAAAGAAAAAGAATGGTCTGTGGTTGAGCGATTGATCTTGATGGTCGGACTAATGACGGGCGCCCGCAAGCAAACCGTTTTGACTATACGCTTGAAGCATTTGAAGGGCTTTACAGAGGACAGGCTGCAGCCTGAGGGTGCCTATAAATTACATGCCGGTCCCGGCACAGGTATTGATACGAAATACGATAAACCGCAAGTCCTGTACGTTCCGAAGCAACTTGCCGAAGAACTGGTCACGCTTTCCGAAAGCCCTTTGATGAAAGCGAGGCGAAAGAAATTCCGCGCTCAGTTAGAGGCCAGTCATCCCGGACTGTTGATGGCCGAGGACGATATGTATTTGTTTCTCTCCGATCAAGGCAACTGCTATTACATGGCCGAAAGCGATCCGCGCTATACGATCGTGAAGTCGCCGCAAACAGGACAAGTAACGGACACAATTAAGCGCAAATTGATCCAAAAAGCCTCTAGCCCATTTCCGAAAGACTTTTCATATCACTGGCTGCGAGCGACCTATGGCTATCAGCTTTACCAGCGCTTGCAGCCATTGGTTCAGGAAGGAGCGATGAAGACTGGCGAAGATATCGACTTTATTCAAAAGCGCATGCACCACGAGTCCAGAGAAACGACAGAGAACTATCTTAAATTGTTCAAGATGACTCACGAAAAGGTCATTGCCCAAGAGATTTGGGAGGGCAGGTTGTTCAATGGCGGCTACGCGACGCTGAAGGTGGAGGCGCACGGTGAATAGTCGTCAGCAATTCCAGCATCGTCCAAATACGCAGATTATTACGCTAAGTGAAGTCACCCATGAGTTTGCCGAGCCTGAGCGTTTGCGCCTGCAACTGTCTCCGAAGGAGATGAAGAAGCCATTTGATATCGGCAGTTTCGCGTATGTAATTCGTGGTGAGAATGAAAGCGTTTGGGATGATCGCGGCACTCCGGTAGTGATTGGGTCTTTTGTTGAAAACCGCCGTGAATTGGTTATGAGACTACTAGAGTCCTTGGTCGGTCTGCGTGATTCGAGTGTCCGAGCGCGATTGAGAATTATCGAATACTTTATCGACTGGCTGAACGCGCAAGGCTACAGAGAAGTGTTTGCCAGTGCACCGCAAGCCCAGGAGGCCTATAAAAACTATACTGCGCACCTGAATCATCAAATAATCCATCAGGCATGGAAGCCTAGAAGTGCGCTAAATTATCAGCGCAATGCATCCATAGTTATTGAACTGATTTATCCAGAAGACAGCCACAATATTCTCGCGGGTGCGGTCAGGATAATTGCGGAGAAGGGCTCTGAAGCAGCCAGCGACGCCCATGTTGAAGTGTACCGGGACGCTTGTTTGGCCATTGCCCGGCAATGCAGCGCTTTCGTCCTGAGCAGGCAGCCCTATCCCTTCGTTGTGAATATCAGGGATTATGAGGTGGTTGGGTTTCCATCAAACCATGGTTGGGTTGGCCCATTCAAGGAGTCGCCTTCTTCATATAATGCCGCCGAGCGACGGATTGCAACGTTCGAAGAGTGGAGGGCAGCTAGCGAAAAAAAGGGGCGAAGGCGACTCTATAAATCGGAAGCAGAACACGATCTAGTAGCCGCAAAGGCGAACTTGGATTCGGCCAACGAATATGAGCGCCACTGGCACCGGCTTCAAGTGGCAGGTCTTGCCGCGAAAGCCTATGCGAATATTTTCTTGATGATCACAGGCGCTACTCCGACCGAGTTTGACCAGTTTAGATATGCAGACGCGCTCGAAGTTGAGAAGTCTCCAATCACGAAAGAGCTATCGGCTGTAAAGTTCCGGGCGGGCGGGAAAGCAACTCTCTACAACATCGGGCGGGACACGGGTTTGCCGCTGCTCAAGGAGTACCTGAAGCTTCGTGAGTGGATTCTGAATGGCGCGACACATGAGGGGTTGTTCTTTACGATGCCCGCGACTGGCGAACGAGTAAATACCGATAACGAATTTTCTGATTTTAAGACAACTGAAATGATGTCTCGGTTCTTTAGGACCGTCAGCGGCAACTTCCTCGACCCTAAGGTGAAGATTCTTTCTCCGCGCAAGATGCGCAAGCACAAGAGCCTGGGAATGCACACCGCTGGCGTGTCGCCGTCCACGGTAGCGGCAAACTTGAATCATACCCGGGCGGTGAATCTTTCGACTTATTCGGAGGCTACGCCTGATCAGCAGGCAGCTGAGTTCGGACAGTTCTGGCGGGCCATGCATCATGCCGCTCAAGTCGTGCGTGAGCGCAGCCAGAGGCCCGCAAAGGGAGAGATCGCAATGGCGACGGGCCACTGTGACGGGTTTAATCAGCCTATCCCTGTACGCGATTTTGGGGCTGTTGCAATAGAGCCGAACTGCCGCAGCCAGTACGGCTGCTTGTACTGCGAGCACTATATCTGTCACAACGATGAAGAAGACCTACACAAGATTGTGAGCTTGCAGTATGTGATCAATGCGGTGCGTAAAGCAGCGCCCGATGCTGCACATGCTGAAGCGCTCTACAAGGAATTGTCCATCCGAATCGAGTTCATCCTTGAGGCGCTTGGCGAGCGTTCGGATGCGGTGAAGCAGTTGGTCGAAGTGATCAAGGCTAAGGTGTTTGAATACGGTGAACTCACGATGTTCTGGGAAAACCGCCTGAGCCGTTATGAAAAAATGGGGGTGGTATTTTGAACGCTGTTGTCCAGTCCATTGGCAGTCTTTTTACCAGCGGTCGGTTTCTGTCGGCCAATGAGCCAGATAAAGCGTCGCAACTCCTAGGCAAACCCGCGCCCGATTTCGTTCTTTGTCGTGATGAGAGCGGCAACGCCACGGCGGTATACGGCGAGCCCGTTTGGGACTTTAACCCTTACCGGCTGAGTGCAAACAAAATCGCCCGAATACTTTTTGATACGGTGCTTGATGAAAGTGGGCCAGAGCAGCAGGCGCTGATAGAAGAGGCTAAGTATCTGCTGTTTTGCATTATCTATTTTGCAGGTGGCGGGCGAAGAGGTGGACTAAGTGCAAGCACATTGAACCAGTATTGGGTCGTGCTGCGCGTGGCCATTCAGTTCTGCTATGAGCAGAAACAGAAGCCCATGGTAGGCGTACTGTACTTACAACAGCTCTTTACCGTGCCGGTTTATATGGGGGCTTTTATTGGCCAAAGTAGCTTTAGTAAAAAGGTTCTTGCTGGAATTTTGCAAGGACTGGCCAGGGTGGGCGAAGCACAGCTGGGTTATGCCGTGCTTAATCCCGACCACTTTCACGGCGAGCGGCCCGACTACAAGCAGTATCCGGTTATTCCGACTCAAATCTATTTGAAGCTCATCAATCTTACCGGCGACCTGCTCGATCAGCTTTATCTAGGTGTTGGACGTTTCGAGGCCTTCATCGCCTGCTTTGCTGATGAGTATTACGGTATTACTTATGTCCGTCAGAGATGTCTGGGTGTCGGTGGCAAGGCAAACTGGCGACCCGACATGGCGCAAGCGATCAAGGATCACGGTCTGATCTCAGTGTTCGCCGGTGAGTTTGAGTGCTCTCATTTAAGGCGCCTGCAAGGGGTCTTGGTCCAGATGCAGGCTGTGGTGAAAATGGTGATACACCTCTACACAGGCATGCGCGATCAGGAGGTGATGCGTATGCCGTATCACTGTTTTTCCGATCAAGTAGTCAGGCAGGCAGTTGTCGATGATCAGGGCATTGAGCGTGATAAGGTGCAGTCAGTGAACGTGTTCTCGACCACCACGAAGTTCACCGGCTACAAGAAAGAAGGCACATGGTTCGCGCCGGGGGAGGTCGTCCGGGCGGTCGAAGTCGCCCAGGCGATCTGTCGCGGCCTCGCCAAACTCTACCAAATTGAATTGGATGCCCACTGCCCGCTGTTTCTCAATCCGTCCGTTCTTTGTTATACGCGGAACAGAGCCGAGGTTGGCGTGACGAATTTTAACAATTCACGAGGGATTGCTCTGCTCCGACTGTTGATCAAGAAAGAGGACTTAGAGGAACTGGGGCTGAGCGATCCTTCTCGGGACTTTTACAATGAGCCAGCGTTTGCTGTCGGCCAGCCCTGGCCGTTGACAAGTCATCAGTTTCGGCGCTCGCTGTCATTCTATGGCACCAGTAGCGGTTTTCTTTCTTTGCCGACGTTGCGGGTGCAGTTCAAGCACATGACGATTGAAATGGCGCGCTATTACTCGAATCACTACGATAACCTGCGCACCGTCTTTGGCTACTACGACGACAAGAAGAAAGACTTTGTGCTGCCAAGCAATCACTTCGCCTTCGAGTATCAGATGGCCATGCCAATTTCGGTGGCGAACCAGTTGATTGCCGATCTTCTGTTTGATGAGGAACCGCTGTTCGGCGGCACCGGCTCGTACATGGAGAAACAGAAAGAGCGAATTAAGTCGGGTGAGATTCAGATTGAGGATGTGCGCGCTGATACCGAACAACGGGTGAAAAACGGTGAAATTAGTTACCGGCCGACGTTGTTGGGTGGCTGTTCAAAGGTGGGCCGCTGTGACGATTTCTTGCTCGGTGACTACACGGAATGCCTGTCATGCGTCGGCGCGATTATCAAGCCCGATAAGCTTGATGCTGCGATTAAGGATGCGACGGATGAGTTGTGCAACTACGCAGAAGGCTCGGGCGAATATCAAATTGTGAAGGGCGACATTGAACGTTTAACCGCCTTCAAAGCCCGCCGGATTGACTCAGTGGAGGTTTAACGATGAAATCTGGTGACGGAACAAGCAAGGGGTTGAGCACTTGCGAGGAAGCCTTACAGCGCCTCTTGGTTGGGAAGCCTATTGTGCCTGAGCATGTGGGCTTAGACCTGTCGAAACTCACCGCCAGCATAGTTAGTCTGGAAGCTGGATTTGACCGTGGCTACCTGAAGAAGTCACGTAAAGCGCATTTACCGCTACTGGCTCAAATTGAGGCGGTTCGGGCAGAGGCCAGCAAAGGGACGGGGTCATCGAGCGGCAAACAGATCCGGCAGATGAAAAGTCAGCTGGAGACGCTGGAAAAAACGCTGTCGATCGCTCAGATACAGCGTGACAACGTGTTGGCTCAGAATATGAAGTTGTGGCACCGGGTCCGTGAACTGGAACGCTCGATGGCTGATAGCCGCTCGGGCCGCTCGTCGAAGGTCGAACCCATGCTGCGTAATAACAATGACATGAGCTTCACTTCGGCGTGAGCTTACTCGAAAGTTTCCGTGTTGACGGGGTATAACGGCAACACCAGTCAGCTAATAGGCTCAAAATCGAGCAACACGGAAATGCAACTCAGGATTTCGTCAACGTCATCGTAGCGAAATGCTCAATGCACTGCTCCAATCTTTTCAGTATGATATTGAAACCTGAAAAGTCGATCTCATTCCTTTTGGGAGTCACTACTTTCGTCGCAAAAAACTCTTTTCCATATTCCTTCATGATATCTATTTTATTCTCTTTGTTGAAGGTTTTCTCACCAAGCTTAGTATCCCTGACGCTTTGAGGAAACAAATCCTCAATAGAAGTCTTCGTCCCACTTTTCGCCAATGGAGTAAGAACAATATAGAGATTGTGAACTACGTGAATGAACTCGGCTTTTCTGAAATCATTGGCAGCCAAGCCAGAAGGGAAAATAGTTGGCTTATACTTATTGCCCTTCAAAATCCCCTCGATTGCGTTAAATCCATCATCGTTATCGAGGATTAGTATAACGGGGCGCGTCGGAACTGGAGCTTTGTAGGACTTGAAATAAGAACCAAACTCGGCGACAAACTTTTTTAAATAATCAGTTCCGCCTGCAAGCTCAAGCAAAAACTTAGTGCGGCCAGTGTAGTTAATGAACTGAACAAGCAATTCATATGGTGCAGCAACAGTTTTTGGCCTAACCAGCTTAGGGTAACCAACAGCCAGCCTATTAATTGCTGCTTTCAGATATATGTTATCAGTCTGGCCTTCGCAGACAACCGTTGGCTTAGCATTACCATAGAAATACTTATAGTAAAGGAAGCGACTCAGCGTGCGTTCGCGGCCACTCAATAGTTTCCGCGTATTAGAGCCATGATTTGAAGGCTCGTAATTGGGATTTAGAATCGGCTTATTGCGCTTCCTATTAAAAAAATCAATCTGATCTATAAAGTTCAACTTACCTTCAAGGACAAAAATATTTCCCTCCGTTGGAGTTCCAGACACATCCTCCTTGAAGGCTCCAGTATTAAAAAGCGAATGACACTGCGATCGCACAGTTCTCCAATATTCGCTCTTAACTCCTGGCTTCCGATTCACGATCAGCCCCGTTACATCTTGACGCGAATCCTTGTATTGAATTCTTGTTTTCGGATGATTAATCTCAAATCCAGCGCGCTTAATCTCTAATTGCAACCGTTTACCTGGGGTATAGCTGCTAGCCCCCTCCGCCATTATGGTCAAGGGAAACTCTTTCTCGCGGCTCGAAATTGTTATATCGTCAGCATATCTAGTGTATATGCACGAGTTATCTTTCGCCAGAGATGCCAAGCGAATATCAAGTGCGTGCGTTATCAAATTTGTGATAACAGGCGAACACGGGCTTCCTTGAGGGAGTTTATTATCATAGCAAGCAATTTGTGCAATTACCGTCGCGACTTCAGGATGTAACTGGAAATTCCTGTTGGCGATAAAAAAGCCTCGAACCCTACCAAAGTTAAAGCCATCAAAAAAATCTTTCAAATCAATGTTTAGAACGTTTTTTCTATTTAAATGCATCACTGAGTTCGTCAGAATTGAACGATCTCGGACAAAGCCATGAGCAAGAGTAGACTTAAACTTCGGCCCGTTTGACTTTTCAATTTCTTGAGCGCAGTCTTGCAGTAAAGTCGAAAGAGCTTTCTGAATGGACTTCAATTCGTCGGATGGTGCGTGGATAGTGCGGTCACCACCGCTTTTTTTACGAATAGTGAAACTCTTGTACTGAGTCTCAGGTCTCAATCTGTAAAGAACGTTAGTGAGATGAGAAGAATCAATTTTCAGCAGCAGGGCAAGATCTGGTTTAGTTCTTGCTGCGCGTAGATCGTCAATCTTCTTCAATACTCTCTGCTGCCATGCCGGAAAATGAGGTGGCTTACGGGCACTCTTACGCATTACCAGGACCGCGAAGAATCGCTAAGTCATCTCAAGGGCAATCCTTTCGGATAATTTTTTCACTGATCGCGATGCGCGACCCAAAATCTGCCCGTAAACCGAAGTCGGAGCCTATCAAAAAAATGGATCCAACTGCAATGCTGGCGGAGAAAGAATTTTACCTTGCAATCGTCCGCCACTACCTTCCTGCTGTGCCGTAGCAGTTTCTGCTTAGGAAGGAGAATTCATGTTGTGGGTTTCCCAGTTGTTGATCTACTAGCTTTGAGTGGTATAGGACTCTTAGAACGTCTTCGAAATTTGAGCTTCCTATGTGATCGAACAAAGCAAGGCTTTGTTGGTTCAAGGGGTCTCGATATTCTGGCTTTGAGCGACTTGATAAAGGCTGTTGAATCGTACACACGTGATTACCGATTGCATCGTACTTGGCCAGGAAGGTCAACCGCCTATGTGTTTTCAGAATGCTCGGTCGGCTGATCGGTATGGAGCGGTTGCGGTAGGTCGCTTTGGGCTGCAGTCAACCAAAAGCGGTCAAGACTGATTAAAAATTAGATGCCTTTTTTCGGATAGGTTGGTGTTCTGAAGTATTTGCTCAAGCCCATTAGCCACCTTGGGTCTACTTTTTTTCCTACAAGATTTTGTATCGTCGCAGCCTCATAGTCGGCGCCTGCTAAGTCAACACCCTTACGAATTACTCCATTATCAATGTAAACGTACATGTGCTCGTACAGGTAATCACATCCCATAAGGCACAACGGCATGACAATATACGGGTCTAGTCGTTCTGCATCGTTGCACTCTGCACGATTTTTTTTATGTGCGGCAACTAAAGTGCGAACGCTGTAGTTGCAGTTGCAAAGGGCGCATTGTTCTTGTTCTTTATCTTCAAAGAGCCAGGCTTGGAGTATTGTCTGTTCTTTACGTGCGTTTTGCTCTACGGTGTTATCCGTTCCTGTATCTAGCAGCTTTCTCAATCTGGATAAATATGTATCATAGCGTTCTAAAGATGGTGAGTTAATAATATCGGTTTTTCTAGGGGCGATAAGGCTGTAAGTGTAGTGCTGCCTTCCGTTGCTTTTATCCACAAACACCAAAGGTGAAGAGCTTATTGCCTTTAATATGTGGGCCGCTCCATACCCTTTTAAGTTCAAGTAAGACCGGAGTTCTGGAAATTTAGCTAGTGCATGCCCCGAAAAATAGGAGAAAATATCCTCATCTATCTGATTTAGTTCGGTAGTCTCCCCTTCAAATTTTAATTGGCCGGAATTATTTTTGAAGTAGATTGAGCTTTCAAGGTATTCCTGAATTATTTCTTCTGGTGGATATGGGTGCTTGTGAGTTCTACCATCTAAAGCGTTTCGATACGATGAAGCCAGGCGTTTAGATTCGCAAGAATTAACAGCTGAAAATATTTTCTCGCTGTAGTTTATGATTGTATTATCTTTATTTTCGAAGAGATACCAAAAATGGTTGCCGTCATTTTTGATCCATGCAGTTGGAGTTGATGCGATAATTTCTTTTACGTGCTCGTACTCGCTTCCTAAAAACTCTGATATATATCTTAAGTTTGCGATCCCGCATCGACCTGGTAGATCCTTTGCCGATTTCAGTGCGGACTCTATTCTTGCTAAATTAGTTTTTTTGATTATGAAGGTTTCTTGGCTTGACTCTATCGAGGTTCGTGTTGCCTTTTTTAGTTGTGGGGTGTAAATATCGAATTCATTTTCAAGCCCTACATCTTCTGCTAAGTTGAATATGCCTTTTACGCTAAATGTCGCGCCTACCAATCCATGGGTCGAAATTACAGATTTGAATTCGGAAAGAGCCCAAAATGCTTTAGATTCTAGTATGTTCAAAACTTCACGCAATGCTTTCATGCTTTCAGGGGCTACATGGCTCCTGAACTTGGCGTTTAGCAGTTGCCTAACTCGCTCCCTAGTTCCAATGTTAAATTTCTTGGCTGTCTCATCTAGGGTGGGCCAAACTGAATCATTAAATCCATAATAATGGTTGACAATCTCGATGTCTCTCGCCTTGTTGGAGCCATCCTTGATTTGGCTACTGAGGAAAGCCAGTAGCTCATTTTCTATGCTCATTATTTTCTCTCTATTGTTCACGACGAGGGTCTTCGATTCTGCCCGATTACTCTCACTGGTGAGTAGCAGCCTAGATTGTCTCCGGCCTGTGGTGACCGGCGCCTGCCGACTCAGTACAGGCCGGTCGCGGTGTCTACGCAACGAAGGGCCATTAAGGCTGATGTCAATCCACGATGAATTTATTAGGTCTTATAGAGAATTTAGGAGCATTATCCGTCAATCCTGTGGCAGTGCCTCATTGCTTTATGTGAATCCAAAGCAGAATGTTTAACAGTCAAGCATTATCACAAGATCACCGTCAAATAGCCCGTTTTTCAAGGTCGTAGGCCTGTCGAACTCTAGGGTGTCAAGATGCTGTCGATGACCATTGGCCCGATGATCCATTGGTTGCGGAAGCCACCGCAAAAGCCAAGCCTATAAAGACTTAACTTAAGTGGTAGATGACTGCATGCCTACCATGACGTTGATGTTGATGTTGATGTTGATGTTGATGTTGATGTTGATGTTGGTGTTGAATAGTTTGGCTAGCCTATCGCATCACGATAGGCCTGTCGTGATGCGATAGGGGCTCGATCCTTTTTTCAGTTTCACTGCGGAGCAAAGTCAACATTGACGGTGAAGCTCAAAAAACCAAGAAGTTGAGATATCTTCTGGGGAGTTGAGTTGGGAGGGCACTTGTTTAGAAAATCGTTTACTTCCTTGGTGATGCCGTAGCTAAAGTCTTTCCATTCCCCATATTCATACGAGAATCTTATTAGGTCGCACATTATGAAGGTCTCTTTGCCTTTGTGCTTGTTTTTCGGGCGATGAAATACTTTGCCCGCAATGAAAGCTACTTCCATATGTTCGGAGTAGGTGTCAAGGTGCGGGTGAATTATGGTGAATGAGTCTTTATCTCTTGGGTAAGCAGACTTGCCGTTTAGAGGGGCTATTAAGACGCTTTTGTCATGTTTGCTCAAATTGCATTCTTTGCAAGCCAGCGCGAGATTTAGTGGCTCAAATAAAAAACGTGGATGCTCTGACTTAGGGATTATGTGTTCGACGTCCCAAGTCAAGCCGTGTTTTTCTCGCTTGAGCATTCGGCAGTACGCGCAGACGAAACCTTGTTCTTCAAGGTAATGATCGCGAATGGAAGCTCTAAGCGGAACAATTGGCCCTGTTGTAGAGTTCCAAATACGATGGTTTACCCCATCGTATGCCTCTACAAATGTGAGGTCTGCACCTGTGAAGGCTATAGGTTTCATCAATACAGAGCCTCAAGCTGTCCGATAAGGTGATATACCGGGTCGGTGTCACTCATTTTGTTTTTGATCAGCAGAAGCTTATGGATTGTTTCTTTGTCTTCTAGTTCTAGTTTTTCGCGGCGAGTTATTTTTGTAAGAAGAAGGAGAGTTATTCGGAGTAAATATTCGTTGTTTTGCCCTGGGGAATGAAATATTTCTGCAAGTTGGAAATCTGCGGATCGTTTGGCGTACTCGTAAGAGTGATAAAGTCTTTTTTCTTCCAGGTTGAGCACGTAGCCGCTTTCGGTTGCGAGGCCGGACACTAACTGTGGGGAGTGAGTCGCGATTATGAAATGACAGCCATAGTAATCAGAGAACACTTCTTGTAGCTGTTTGACAAGGTTTGATTGCCATTGAGGGTGTAGACTAATTTCTGGCTCATCGATGCAGATTAATGATCCATTCTGAATTGAGCCCGCAATACCAAGCATAATGGTCAGCATACACTGCTGCCCTGAGCTTGCCTGGCTTAGTCTTAGTCTCGATTTCTCATTTGATTTGATCAGGGTTACATCGTAAATTTTTACGAGGCCGACCTTCAAGAGTGGTACTAAATCACTCAGAATTTCTCGATCTATTCCTGAGTCAAGGCCCCAAAAATTAAGTTCAATATGATATCTTTTTTGCCGCCTTAGTGTTTCATGAAATTTTATGCGATGGCTGTCGATAAACGGAATGTATTCTTGCTCGCCTGCCAGATATTCAATGAGGTCAGGATGGCAGCTCAGGTATAGTTCGTTCCTCTCCAATTCGCTTAATTTTTTTAACTGCTTCATATCCAGGCTAAGCTTGAGGTCGAGATAAGGAAAGAAGCCGAGATAATCAAAAATCTTCGAGAGCTTGTGCGTATTTTGTTGACCTTTTAATAGGCCATCTATTAGGGAAGCAATGCTGCTAGGCACGCTGCTTCCATGTGGTCGCTCTGTACCTATGTAGCTATAGCTCGATGACGCCAACTCTTTTTTAAACTGGCTTGAGTTTGGGAATCTATCGTGCCGCCCCGTGGATACAGCAATTACATGAGTAGGTGACCAAGTCGAACCTTTTGAAGGCATAACCTCCCCACGCCCATAACTGAGTGGTTCTTCAATTAGGTCGTCAGGATCGAAGTACGAGGATGTTAGCTCATTCTGATAATACAGCGCATGCCATATGTCCGGATGAACATTTGAGTTTGCAGGTATTTCTGTATCAGTATGCTTGTGGCTTGAGTAGTTGTTATTGTGATTGGAATAGAAAAGCTGGTAGTTAGGGTGGCGCTCACTAAATTCAAAATGCTCTTTGGTTTTGGGGCGAAAGTGCTCAAGATCTTTGTCGGCAAAAATATAGTTGCTGACGATTTTTCTCAATAGCCGACTTTTGCCCACCGCATTCTGCCCAACAATCATCGTGTAAATGTTGTCACGCATGTTTGTGAGTCGATTGTCGGTCAGCGGCACCCAGAAACCATCAGCCTGAACTGAATCAATTTGAAATCTCATCAATGATGATCCCTATCTATTACCAACCTAGCCGTCATCGCCTTCCGTTAGCCTGGAAAGCTTATTCAAGACGGCAATATGCCACTGCGGGAACGCTATCGCTAGCGTATCAATAGGTCACACCGTGCTGCTGTGGGCGCTGGACTGTTTTCTTACGGCCTGGACAGCTTGCCGGCATGGGTGGGTGGTGATGCGAGCCGGCAGGTTGCAGATGTGATCTAGAGCTCAGAACGTTGTTGGCTTGGAAGCGAAAGTGAGGCGATGAATGTTTGGATGATGAGCTTTGACGGTGCAGAATTCACTGGCACCAAGGGCCCCAGGATGACGGGTTGTCGACGTTCTCGATGCTCATGCTGAGCTCGCTCTGCATATCTTGGAATACGCGATCCAGGCTGGGTAGGACCTGAGATTCTCTAAGCGCATTCACGATTTGGAGCAACTGCCTGCCCTGGGCAACCGGCATTCGAATGTTGCAATAGACTGTATCGTCCTTTTCGTCCTGCATTGCCATCTTCAGGTTGGTTGGGGCGTGCTGCCTGCGGCAGACCGGCTGTCGTGAACCGAGCCGCAGCAAACTGCATCCGTCACAGCGCCACGACCAAGACCCTTGCGGCCTCGGTTCTTGCCCAATCGAACAAAGAGCGGGGTCAGTAACATGGCCCAGTATTTCGTTAACCACCGGGCTCAAGCCAACGGCGATCACGAGGTGCATACCAGTTAGTGCATCTACTTGCCGGCCCCCCACAATCGTCTCGACCTCGGCTACCACACGAGCGGTGTGAGCGTAGTGCGTCAAGCTCGCAATACGTACCAGCAGTCGAATGGCTGCCGGACGCGCGCCTCGGTGTGCCACACCCAATAGGCAAAGTCGTGAACCTATGGTTATGACTATTGGGGCTGCCGGCGCCTTCTTGGGGTGGCCCCAAAGTTCATCGCTGTAGGACTCTTCAGGAGTTTGAATCGTGAGCTCTTTGGTCTATTGCACCTTTGACCTGAAATATCCGTCGTCCAGCCTCGTTGGCTCTACCGGCTTTCCATGCGCATGAGGAAAGGTGTCAATGGTCTGCAGAGAGCAGGAATGGAGGGTGATTTCGGGGTGTCAATGGTGATGGCTGGGTAGGGTGATTTCAGTCAATCACTGGAGCTAGAATTGACAGTCAACCACCGTCGCACCCCGATTGAGCTAGGCCCCGGTTTTTCTGGGGGCAGGGGGTGTCAATCTTAAGAGCAGTCATTTGGTATGAGCGATTACTGGCCGGATGATCCTTTGGTGGCTGAAGCGACGGCGCGGGCCAAGCCGCGCAAGTAAGGGGAGGGCCAGCCTCCCCTCCAGGCTTCAGGCGAGAACACCGCTGATCAGGCCTCCCCGTAGAGGGCCTGGGCAGCGCTGCGTTTGTGTTTGATGCCGTAACAGATCCACATCAGGGCAATCCACAGCGGAATCGCATACACCGAAATCCGGTCGACCGGATCCATCAGCATGACACCCAATATGAACACCACGAATACCAGGCAAACGTAGTTGCCGTAGGGGTGCCACAAGGCCTTGAACAGGGGTGTCTGTCGGCTGCGGGTCATGTGCTGGCGAAACTTGAGATGAGACAGGCTGATCATCGCCCAATTGATCACCAGCGTCGCAACCACCAGTGACAGCAGCAGTTCCAGGGCATATTGCGGGATCATGTAGTTCATCACCACGGCGAGCAGGGTGACGGCGGCCGACGCGAGGATCGAGCGCACGGGGACGCCGCGTCTGTCGATCCTGACCAGGCCTTGCGGAGCGTCGCCTTGCTCGGCCAGACCCAGCAGGATACGGCTGTTGCAGTAGGTGCCGCTGTTGTAGACCGACAGCGCGGCAGTCAGCACCACGAAGTTGAGAATGTGCGCAGCCGTGTCACTGCCCAGCATCGACGACACCTGGACGAACGGGCTGGCGCTGTAGGTATCGCCAGAGGCGTTGAGCGAGGTCAGCAGGCTGTCCCACGGCGTCAGCGACAACAGCACGACGAGCACGCCGATATAGAAAATCAGGATGCGGTAGATCACCTGGTTGATGGCCTTGGGAATCACCGTGCGAGGCTTTTCGGCTTCGGCGGCGGTGAAACCGAGCATCTCCAGGCCGCCGAAGGACAGCATGATCACCGCCATGGACATCGCCAGTCCGCCCACGCCATGGGGCAGAAAACCGCCGTGTGCCCACAGGTTACTCACCGACGCTTGCGGTCCGCCGTTGCCGCTGACCAGCAGATAGCTGCCCATGGCGATCATGCCGATCACGGCCAGCACCTTGATGATTGCGAACCAGAACTCGGCCTCCCCGAAAATCCTCACGTTAATCAGATTGATCGCATTGATCAGCACGAAGAAGACGGCGGCCGATACCCAGGCCGGAATCTCCGGCCACCAGTAGTGAACGTATTTGCCCACGGCCGTCAGTTCCGACATGCCCACCAGGATGTACAGCATCCAGCAATTCCATCCCGACAGGAAACCGGCGAAGCCGCCCCAGTATTTGTGGGCGAAGTGGCTGAACGAGCCGGCGACCGGTTCCTCGACGATCATTTCGCCCAGTTGCCGCATGATCATAAAGGCGATCAGGCCACAGATGGCGTAGCCGAGGATCATGGCCGGACCGGCGGCCTTGAGGGCGCCCGCCGAACCCAGGAACAGGCCGGTGCCCACCGCTCCTCCGAGGGCGATCAGCTGGATGTGGCGATTTTTCAGGCTGCGCTTCAGTTCGCCTGAGGGCGCGTTGGATCCGCTCATGAGTAGGGCTCGCGTCAGTTTGATGAGTGGCGTTGCAGGGGGCTTGAAGCGCTACTACTCACGCGGCATCGATGAAGCGCCTGCGCCTGCAACGAATGGTTCGGTTTTTCAACGGTTTCAAAGCTTTTCGAGTCTGGAATTTTTCTTTTTTACATCAACAGGTTGGCGAGATCTCACGTGCCGGCGTCGGTATCGTTTTGCGAATTCGAACAATAAATCTTGCGGAAGAAACATATTTCTATCTGTTGAATTTGTAAATGGGGAATGGTACTTAATGCACCGCAGAAGGAAGTGCCGACGATTCCAGGGACGTGAGGAGTGATGGACGTGAAGGGCAGCGAGACAGCAGGAACATTCGATTTTGTGGTCAGCGGATACGCTGATCCGCAACGCTATTTTTCAGGCGCCGCAGACGATATCCGTGCCCGGTTGCTGAGTGAGGGGGCCGTTGTGATTCGTGCCGCCGATCAGTGCCGGGACCCGGGCGTTTTTGAAACGGCCATTGGCGCGCTGGGCTTTGAGACCCGGGACTACGTCGGCGGGAGTTCTCCGCGCTCGACCATTCAGGGAAAAGTCATGGAGGCGACTCGCACGCCTGCGGACTGGTCGGTGATCCTTCACCAGGAAATGGCTTATGTGAAAAGCCCGCCCGAGATCATTGCATTCGTCTGCGTGGAGCCAGCCGGCAAGGGCGGCGAGTCGGTCATCGGGGACATGCGCAAACTGGAGCGGTTGATTGATCCGAAGACGTTGCAGCAACTGACGGATCGCGGTCTCAAACTGCGCAGAACCTTGCCCGACCAGGCGCGGGTCAATCTCAAGCCGGGTGTGAAGAAAAGCTGGCAGGAGACATTTTCCACCGCCAGCGTGGCCGAGGCAGAAGTGCTCTGCCGGGCACGGGGCTGGGATTTCGAATGGAGCGGTGAAGACTTGATCCTCTGGCAGGACTGCATCTCGCCGTTGCGCCAGCATCCCCTGAAGGCGGCAAGCATCTGGTGCAACCAAGCGCACTTCTGGGGCGCGGCCGCGATGATCGAGTGGGCACGGATCGACGGTCGGGAGCAGGACGCAAGCGAGCTGATCAACGCGCACCGTCGCAGCCCGCAACTGCTCGAAGCCATGTGCTTTGGTGACGGTGAACCGCTTGCGCAGGATCTCACCCTCGAGCTGTTTCATACCGTCAGAGGGCTGGAGCGCGACGTCGATCTGGCACAGGGCGACATTTTACTGCTCGACAATGTTCAGTACGCCCATGGCCGGCGCGCTTTTTCGGGCAATCGGAAACTCAACGTGATCATCGCCGATTGGGCGGCTGGTCAGTCACACGCAGTTCAGGGATGAAAAAATGACGATTCAGGAAAAGAACTTCACGTCGGATGACGCATTTGTCCTCAACCCCGGTGTCGATGTCGGCCTCGCGGACCTGATCAGGTTCTCCCGGCCCGGAAAGAAAATCGTCGCATCGCAGGCCACGCGGCAACGGGTCCAGGCCTCGCGGGAAGCCCTGGAAAACCTGGTCGCACAAGGAGCGGTCATCTATGGCGTGAATACCGGAATGGGCGGTTTCGTCGACCATCTGGTGCCGATCGAGAAAGCCCACGAACTTCAGTCCAACCTCATTCAGGGTGTCTCGACCAACGTTGCCGAGCGCTTTTCCGACAGCATTGCCCGCGCGACGATGTTTGCGCGAATCGTCTCCTTGTCTCGCGGGAACTCGGCGCTCTCCCTGGAGAATTTCGACCGCTACATCGCCATCTATAACGCGGGGCTGATTCCCGAGATTCCGAGCAAGGGTTCCCTCGGCACCAGCGGCGACCTGGGGCCACTGGCGGCTGTCGCGCGGATGCTGACCGGAGACGGATTCGCCTATCTGGCCGGCACCCGGATCCCGGCGGCGCAGGCACTTGAACAGTTGGGGCTGGAACCGCTTCACCTGAGCTACAAGGAAGGTCTGGCCCTGATCAATGGCACCTCCTGCATGGTCGCTGTCGCCGCGATGAATGTGGTCGAGGCCAGAAGCCTGCTGGAGCAATACACCTCGATCTCAGCGTTTTCGTTCGAGTCGCTGCAGGCGCGGGTGCGTCCTTTCCACCCTGATGTCCATCGGTTGAAGCCGCATCTGGGGCAGCAAAAGATTGCGCAGGCCATCTGGAGCCATCTTGAAGGATCGGAACTGGCCATCGACGATCTTGAACTCTCCTCGCAATTGAGCGCGCTGCGCACCGATCAGGTTCGCCAGGAAGACATGCCCATCGAGGATGCCTACTCGATTCGCTGCACACCGCAGATTCTGGGGCCGGTTCTGGAAACCATCGAGTTCGTCGAGCGCGTGGTCGCCAACGAATTGAACTCCTCGAACGACAATCCACTGGTCACCCCCGAGAATGGCGAGGTTTTCCATAACGGGCACTTTCACGGGCAGTACATCGCCTCGGCCATGGACTATCTGACGATTTCCATGATCACCCTGTGCAACCTCTCCGATCGCCGGATCGACCGCTTCCTGACAAAAGCCAACAGCAATGGCCTGCCGTCGTTCCTGTGCGCGGAAAATGGCGGTCTGCGTTTCGGCCTCATGGGCGGGCAGTTCATGTCGGCCTCCCTGACGGCGGAAAACCGCTCGCTCGCCACGCCCGTGTCGATCCAGACCCTGACCACCACCGGTGATTTCCAGGACGTGGTGTCCTTCGGCCTGGTGGCTGCGCGCCGTGTCGCCGAAGTCCTGCAGAACACCCGTTACGTCATCGCTTTCGAATTGATCTGCGCCGCTCAGGCCGCCGATATCAGAGGCAGTGCGAAGTTGGGTCCCAAGGGCCGCGCCTGGCATGCGCAGGTGCGGGAGCGGGTGCCTTATCTTGATCGTGACATCGCCCTGACCGGGTATCTGGAAACGATCGTCGCCCAGATTCTGGGAGGGCATGCCCGATGAGTTCGGCAGGCAAGGATCATTTGCTCGAAGGCGCACAACCCGTGGCGGAGACCGGTAACGTCCGTTTGAATGCCAACGAAAACCCGCTTGGCCCGTCGGGGCTGGCACTGCACCTGTGCCAGTCGATGCCGCAGCTGCTGAGTGAATATCCCGAAGTGACTTACAAGGCCTTGCGCTCGGCGATCGGTGAGCGGTGGCGCGTCGATCCGCAGCGGCTGGTGGTCGGCGCGGGTTCCGATGAGCTGATCGATATTGCGCTGCGCAGCCTGTTGAAGCCCGGCAGCCGCATCGTGGCGCTGCACCACAGCTTCAAGATGTACAAAATCCGCTCGGCGTTGCTGGGTGCTGACTATAGCGAGATTTTTCCGGACGCCGGGGACAGCTATGAAACGGCGTTGAAGATCGCTCTGGAAAAACAGCCCGACGTGGTTGTGCTGGTGAACCCGTCCAATCCTCTGGGGGATTACCTGTCGCCCGCGCAGTTGTTATCGCTGGTGGCGGCGATCCCGGAAAGCACGACGGTCATCATCGATGAAGCGTACGCCGAGTTTGCGCCGGATCGTGAAAACTCGCCGGGCGTGCAAATTGTGAACACCCGGGAAAACGCGCTATGCCTGCGGACTTTTTCCAAGGCCTACGGCATTGCCGGACTGCGCCTTGGCTGGGCTTATGCCAGCGCGGATCTGCTCCCGGTGCTTCAGGCCCGACGGGCACCGTATAACGTCAGTTCGTTCTCGGCCCTCGCGGGAGAATACGTTCTCAAGGACTCCGAACATCTGGAGCAGACCGCCGAGCATTGTCGTGTATGGGGGCAGAGGCTGGTGGCCCTGTTCGAGGCCGTTGGCATCCGGGCCAGAAGCCGCTACGTCAACTTTGTGTTCGTGGAGTTCGCCAGTCAGCACCACTGCCAGGCGTTGCACGATTATTTGCAAAACCAGGGTTTCCTGACGTCGCCGTTGACCGATTACGGCCTCGACACCTGCCTCAGAATCTCGTTTGGCAACGAGGCTCAGATGACCCGGCTGTGCAGTGTGCTGCGCACGAAACTGGAATCCCAAACATGGGATTGATGTGAAGGGCTCATGCCGGCCCGGCTGACTGGCCCGGGTCGGCATCTCAATTCAGTGACACCGTACTCGAGGTAAACATGAGCGACACGCTGCCTTTATTTCACGAAAAGCCGTATCTGAAGCAACTGGAATGCCGCGTCGATCTGCTTGAGCGGGATGACGCCGGTCTGCCTTTTGCGCTCCTTGGCGAGACAGTTTTCTACCCGCAAGGAGGCGGACAGCTCGGAGATCGAGGTTTGCTGAACATCCAGGGCTCAGGGACGAGTGACGCGTTGCAGGCGTTGGAGATCGTGGCGACCCGCAAAAGGGACGATCAGATCAGGCACTACCTGAGTGTCGACGACGAGGCGTTCGCGCAGCTCAAGGAGCGGTTGATCGGCCAGCAGGCCACGGCCACGCTCGATTGGCCGTTGCGATATCATCAGATGCGTTTGCACTCGGCCATGCACTTGATGCACTGCATGCTTGAGGAGACGGTCGGGCGAGCCATTGCGCATCCGGTACGCTCTCCGCTGAGTGATGTCGGTGGGGAAAACCAATACGAATTCATCGGCGAATTCGACGAGGAAAGTCTGAGGCGGGCGACCGCTGCCTTGAACACGTTTTGCTCTGCAGGTCATGAGATTCGTACGGAAGCGGATACGAGCAAGGGACAGGGATTTCGTTGGTGGCAATGTGCGAACTGGTCGATCCCCTGCGGGGGCGTTCATGTGCGCAATACCCGGGAAATTGGCGTGGTAACTTCCAGTATGAAAATCAAGAAAAATACGACCAGAGTAATGGTCACCGTGTCGGCAGAGGCTGAAGAGCTTGGATAGTAAAAAGGCGTTTGGCGCGTTTCTCATGCAATGGCGGATCGAAACCGGGCATCTGAAGATCTCGACGTTTCTCGAGGAGGTCAATATCCCGTTTTCGGCCAACTACTACCGTGATGTCGAGGCCGGGAGAAAGTACCTGAGCATCGATGCGGCCGTTGAGTTGCATGACCATTTGGGTATCGACCCGTCAAGCAAAGTCAGCTTTGATTATTTTTGGCATTACTTCAGAGACCTGTTGCCTGCACACGTCCACGAGATGTTGTTCGGCAAGGGCGTCGAGGTCACGGATCTTTCCTCCAGGCTCGAGCTTCGGGAGCATGATTCGAAAATCCTGCGCCGGGCCTTGAGCCTGAGTCGCTATGAGCGAGAGTTCATCATCACCGAAGAAGTCATCGCGGCATTCGAAGAGAACTTCGAACTGCTGCCGCTGATGACGTATCTGTACATGGTGGACAGCGCTTCCGTCGCCGAAATCCGCCTGGTCTGCCATCAGCTCGGCCTGGTCTACGATCAGCGCACCGAGGACTTCTTGAACCTGGTCTCGAAAGAGCGCACGGCGCCTGAAGACCCGTTCGTTCGCCATGCGCCGACGTTGCGCATGCCTCGAACGGCCAGTGCGTTGAAGTTGAAGGATCAGTTCCTGCGTCATGAACTGGAGCGCTCGCTGCTCAAGCCCGAAAGAAGTGAATACTTCGATGTGTCGGGCTCTTTCAAATACAGCTCGATGGTGACCCTCAAGGACGCGGAAATCGAACAGATCCAGGATCGTCTGGTGGACCTGTTTTCTGTGATCGAAGTACACAACAAGTCCGGCAGCCAGCTCGAGGACCCAGGCGCCCAGCCTTACTTCTTCGGACTGATCGTTTCCGGCCGTCCGGAGTATGACGGGCGCGCGGGACGTACAAAAAAGAAACCCGGGACCTGATCAATGATCCTCGCCATCGACCGCTCACAGGAGTGCGCGGGATGGCGCGGCGATCCGGCAGACCCAAAGAACTCTGGCAGTGATCAGTTAGAACAGGGACGAGACTAATGAATACTCTGGTTGTTGAAAAACTTCGTCAGTTGTTTGGCGAGCGCCTGAAGCTGGAACCCGGCATCCGCAAGCAATTCTGCCAGGCGCCGCCGGGGATCGATCTGAGCCCACCCGATGCGGTCGTGAGCGTTTTCAGTGAAGAGGAAATCGTTCAGGTGGTGCGGCTGTGTCGCCAGCATGGCGTACCCCTGATCCCGGCCGGCGCGCGCTCATCCCTCGAAGGGCAGATCAACGCGCCCTGTGGTGGGGTGTGTATCGATTGTTCGCAGATGAACGCGATTCTCGACGTGAACACCATCGACATGACCGCCACCGTTCAGCCGGGCGTCACTCGGGAGCAACTCAACAGTTATCTGCGCGAGACGGGGCTGTTCTTTTCAGTCGATCCGGGTGCCAATGCCTCCATGGGCGGAATGGCGGCAACGCGCGCCTCGGGCACCAACTCCGTTCGTTACGGGACGATGGCCGCCAATGTCAAAGCGGCGCGCTGGGTCATGGCGGACGGGGCGGTGGCGCAAATCGGTTCCCGGGCACCGAAGTCGGCCATGGGCCTGGATCTGCTGGCAATCGCCGTGGGATCGGAAGGCACCCTCGGCATCTTCAGTGAGCTGGAAGTGCGGCTGCACCCCCAGCCGGAAGCCATCGTGGCCGGTGTCTGCGCATTTGACTCGGTCGACAACGCCGTACTGACCGTGGCCGGTGCGCTCGGCCAGGGCCTGTCGATTGCCCGCATCGAGTTGCTCGATGTCACGGCGGTTCGTGCGTGCAATGCCTATTCCCCCGCGTTGGATCTGCCGGAAACGCCCCATCTTTTCCTCGAGTTCCATGGGGACAGAGCCACTGTCGCAAGCAGCGTCGAGGCGTTCACCGATTGCGCCCGCGAGAACGGCGGACACGTCAGGATTTCCGAACGGCTCGAGGAGCGCACTGCCTTGTGGAAGGCCCGACATGACGCCTGGTGGGCCTTTCACGCGTTCTACCAGGGGCGCAAGGGACTGGCCACCGATGTCTGCGTGCCGCTGTCGTGCCTGAGTGCCTGCATCAGCGCCACAGCGGCGGACATCGCCGACTCCGGCCTCGACGCGCCGCTGATCGGTCATGTCGGGGACGGCAATTTCCACCTGCTCATCATGCTTCAGGAAGGCGCGGATGAAAGCGAGGAAATCCAGGCGTTCCTCGCGCGGCTGTCGAGCCGGGCGCTGGCATTCGGCGGCACGGTCAGTGGCGAACACGGCGTCGGTCAGGGGAAAGTGAAATGGATGTCGGCGCAACACGGTGCCGCGCTGCCATTCATGCAGGCAATCAAGTCGGCACTGGATCCGGAGAACATTCTGAACCCCGGCAAGATGTATCAGTCACTGGCCGCCAGTGCCCGCTAGTTCTCGATTTTTCATTTTTAGGGATGGATGTGAAAGATATGCGTCAGATTCTGATCGTTGGCATCAACAAGGTTTCCATCAAATATGTTTGCGCGGCGATTCGCAGTGCAGGGTTCGAGCCGATCCTGTCCGTTGACCCTGCAGGTTTTCACGCGACGGCGAAAGCGGTGTTCGAAGGCGTGACCTGCATTCCGGCGTTCGCCGACAAAGAAGCCTTGTCCGCCTACTTGCGGGCCAATCAAGAGTTGGTCAGCCGGATTCACAGCATTACCACGTTCTTCGACGAGCTGTTCCCGATGGTCTCGGCGATTGCCGAGGCGTTCGGCTTCAACGCGCCGCCAGCGGTATTTGCAAAACTGTCGGCAAAGGAGTTCGTGGGCAGCCTGATACCCGAGCATGTGCCGGCCGAGTCCTGCCTTTCACTGGCAGACGGCGACTTCGTAATTCCCTGGCTGACGCCGGGCGTGGACAACGACGTTGTCCTGAAACCTTCACTCGGCTCCGGCGCGGTGGCCACGACCCTTCTGTCGATCAAGGCGAATGATGATCCGGTCAGCGTGATCAGGTCCGCCATCCTCAACAGTGGCATTGAGGCTCCCGAGAGCATCGCCTGGATTGTCCAGGCGCATTGCGTGGGCGATCTCGTGAGCCTGGAGGGTTTCGTTCAGGAGGGGCGGGTGGTTTTCCTCGGGCTGTCCAAGCGCGATCGTGTCGGCTTCACCGAGGTCGCCAACCGGTTTCCGGCCCACTCGCTGATTGCCCCGGACGTTCGCTCGAAAATCGAGACAGCGGTGCGGGACCTGATTTCGCGCTCGGGATTCGACAACGGGTTCTTTCATTGCGAGTTCATCGCGACGCCGTCCACGGCGTATCTGATTGACGCCAACATGGGCCGGCTGGGCGGTGCGAGCATCGTCGAGCAAATCGCATTGGCCTATGAACTGGACCCCGCAACCGTGCTCCAGCAGGTGGCGCTGCTGCCCTTGCGACTGCTCGAAAGCCGGCTCGAATACAAACCCGTCGAGCAGTGCCGCCCGACCCTGAGCTACTGGTATTGCCTGGACCACGAAGCCATCGTGCATGACTGGGAGCTGCCGCAACTGGCCTCCATTCACACGCCGATTGCCAATGTCGGCAGCGTGATCCAGCCCATCGGCACCTCTGACTATGCCTGGATCGGCATGCTCACCGGTTACGCCGAAGTCGTCGCGCGGGAGATCGGCCAAGTGCGTGTCCATACCGATCGTGGCCCTAGAAGTCCGGTATTCAAATGATCTATTTCGTCCGCTTTCTTTCGTCAGCCGCCTGGAGTTGTTTCTATCCGTTCATGGCCATCTGGCTCAATACCGCCGTAGGCCTGAGCACCAGCGCTGCCGGTATCGTCGTCGGGTTCGCGATTGTCTCGAACCGGATCGGCGCGCTGGCCTTTCAAGGGCTTCTGGACCGGGTCGACCGCCGCCGGGAAATTGCCCTGGCGTTAGCCTGTGTGGCCGTGGCGGCGTTGCTGATGCTGCTCACGGCGGCGATGGCGATCACCAATGTGTTCATCTGGGTGGCGCTGGTCGTGGTGTTTGGCGTGGCCAATTCGGTCGCCACGATTTCGCAGATCTCCTACATCGTTCAGTACTTTCGCGAGGGCGAACACGAGCGCGTGCTCTCCTACGAGAACGTCGCCGCGAACGCTGGCGCCGGTATCGCGCCTTTTGTCGCTTCGTTGATCCTGGCCGGCGCCGGTTACTGGTTCGTGGCACTGCCATTGCTGTTGGGCGTGCTGGCGACCGCTTCCACGACGTTGATCCCTCATGTGGCGCGGTCGATGGGCCTGGCATCCGGCGGATCTTCCACGCTGGATGGCGTTGAAACGTCCCCCAAAGTGATCGCATTCCTGGCGATCAATTTTCTGACCATGATTGGTTACGCGCAGTTTTATTACGTGTTTCCAACCTATGCGACCGAACGCTTTTCCAGCGAGCTGGTGGGCGTGCTGTTTCTGTTGGCCAGCGGGATCATCATTTTCACTCAGGTCTATGTCACGGCGCTTTCGCAACGGGTGTCGCGGCTGTGGCGGGTGATCGTCTCGAACCTGTTGATCGGAGCCGGATGCCTGTTGCTGATGATTTCCGCGCAAGCCCAGGCGATTCTGTTTGTCGTGGTGGTCTTCATCGTGATCGGCGAGATGATCTGTGGCCCGTTATATCAGGCCCAGGCCGTAAAGATATGGCGAGGGCGCAGCTCGGTCGCCATGGCTGTGCAGACCTGTGTCTGGGGGGCGGCGGAGGCCACCGCCGCCGTGCTCGGGCTGCTGGCGGTGGCTCGGGAACTCAGCTTCATGTCCTTCCTGCTGGGATTCACCGCTTGTGTGGTCGCCGCCGTGGGGGCGTGGGTATCGATAGCCCTGAAGCGCCCGCTTATCGGCATCGAACTCGAGCAGCGTTCGCCCCAGGTTTCCTGAGAGGTCAGGCACTGGCCTGGGCGGTCAGTTGTTCCCGACAATAGTCGGCGAACAACTGCGCCGGTTTGGTCAGTTGCCCGCGCTTCAACCACGCCGCCACCAGCCCCGATCCGGTGACGTCTTCGACGATGTCCACGCACACCACTTTCTTGCCGTCGTAGGTGCATTCCGAGTGCGGTCGGGTCACCAGGATCGAGAAGCCGAAACCCTGGCCGACCATGCCGCGCACCATTTCGATCGACGGCGAGCTGAACTCGATACGGGGCGCCAGGCCCAGCTCTTCGAACAGGCTGACGAAGTAGGTGCGGCTCGGTTGCACGTCGAGCAGGATCATCGGTTCCAGGCACAGGTCGCGCAGCGACACTTGCTTGTGCTGGGCGAAGCGATGATCGGCCGGGAGCAGCGCGTAAGGCCGTTGCGCGGGCATCAGCGGTTCGGTTTCGATGGTGGCGTCGAGGTCGTGCTTGTACAGGATCGCCAGGTCGAATGCGCCCGAGGTCAGGCCTTGCACCAGCTCCTGTTGTTCGCCGTCGCGGATGCGGATCTTCACCCCCGGATACAGCGCCGAGAACCCGGCGATCAACTGCGGCAGGTACAGCGGTGCCACGGTTTCGAAGCAGCCGACGTCGATCTGCCCGGCCACCACGTCGTTGTCGGCCAGGGCGTTCTGTTCGAACTCTTTGGCCATGCGCAGCAACTCCTGAGCCTTGCGGAAGAACCGCGCACCGCTGGGTGTCAGGGACACACCCTGGGCGTGATGACGGATCAGCAGTTGCACGCCGAAGCTGTCTTCCAGCCCTTTGATCGCCGTGGAAATCGCCGGCTGGGCGATGTACAGCTTGCGTGACGCTTCGGCGACGCTGCCGCACTCGACGGTGGTGATGAAGTATTTCAACTGACGCAAGTTGTAAGCGGCCACGGTAAACCTCAGGTCGAACGGATCTCGACATCCACGCAATTCATGTGCCGCCATCCTCCGTTCCAGCGACGGTATTTTTGTCCCTGAACAATAGCCTCATACGCGCGCGAGGGGGTTATCCACTGGTTAGCTTTTTCATTGTCTGCGAAGACATTTTTACTGGTTTTGCCTTGAGCGGGCCTGAGCGACTATCGATCACACAAGAAAAGGCTTCACCCCAAAAAGTCCAGGGAGCATCCGATCGTGTTCGAGCTTGCAGATTGGCAGCGCAAGGCCGCTGAGTTGAAGTTTCCCGCTCATGCCGTGATAGATGGCAAACACCGGGCGGCGCAGTCGGGGCAGACCTTTGCCGCGATCAACCCGGCGACCGGCCAGCGTCTGGCCGATGTCGCGGCATGTGGCGAGGAGGATGTCGACGCGGCGGTGCGCAATGCGCGGCAGGTATTCGAAGCCGGCACCTGGGCCGGGCGATCGCCGGTGGAGCGCAAGCAGGTGTTGTTGAAATTGGCCGATCTGATCATGGCCAACCGCGAAGAGCTGGCATTGCTCGATTCGTTGAACATGGGCAAACCGGTGATGGATGCCTTCAACATCGACGTGCCGGGCGCCGCCGGGGTGTTTCGCTGGTACGCCGAAAGCCTCGACAAACTCTACGATCAGGTCGCGCCCAGTGCCTCGAACGTATTGGCGACCATCACCCGCGAAGCGCTGGGCGTGGTCGCCGCGGTAGTGCCGTGGAATTTTCCGCTGGATATGGCCGCGTGGAAACTCGCCCCGGCGCTGGCGGCGGGCAACTCGGTGATTCTCAAACCCGCCGAACAATCACCGTTTTCCGCATTGCGGCTGGCCGAGCTGGCGCTGGAGGCCGGGCTGCCGGCCGGTGTGTTGAACGTGCTGCCAGGGCTCGGCGAGCAGACCGGCAAGGCGCTGGGCCTGCACCCGGATGTCGATTGCCTGGTGTTCACCGGTTCGACCCAGGTCGGTAAATATTTCATGGAGTATTCGGCGCACTCCAACCTCAAGCAGGTGTGGCTGGAGTGCGGCGGCAAGAGCGCCAATCTGGTGTTCGCCGATTGCCAGGATCTGGATCTGGCGGCGCAGAAAGCCGCGTTCGGCATCTTCTTCAATCAGGGGGAAGTCTGTTCGGCCAACTCGCGGTTGCTGGTACAGCGCTCGATTCACGATGCGTTCGTCGAACGCCTCAAGGCCCAGGCCGAGCGCTGGTTGCCGGGCGATCCGCTGGACCCGGCGAGTGCCGCCGGTGCCATCGTCGACGAGCGCCAGACCGCGAGTATTTTGCGTTTTATCGCCGAGGCCGAACGCGAGGGCGCGACCCGCGTCTGCGGCGGTCGACAACGGCACTTCAACGGCTCGGGCAACTTCATCGAACCGACGATCCTGACCGGCGTGCAGCCCCACATGCAGCTGTTTCGCGAAGAGGTGTTCGGCCCGGTGCTGGCGGTCATTCCGTTCGATGACGAGGCCCACGCCTTGCAACTGGCCAACGACAGCGTCTACGGTCTGGCGGCGTCGTTGTGGACCGACGATCTGCACCGCGCGCACAGGGTGGTGCGGCAATTGCGAGCAGGAACGGTGTCGGTCAACTGCGTCGATGCACTGGATGTGACCGTGCCGTTCGGCGGCGGCAAGCAATCCGGTTTCGGCCGCGACCTGTCGCTGCATTCATTTGATAAATACACCCAGTTGAAAACCACCTGGTTTCAGCTGCGCTCATGAGCCGCTCATAAAAAGAAGGAGATCCGGCGATGACCAACCCACGTGAAACTCGCGACTACCAGGCCGCCGATGCAGCGCACCACATTCATGCGTTCGTCGACCAGAAGGCCCTCAACGACGAAGGCCCACGGGTGATGGTGCGCGGTGAGCGCCTGCATCTGTGGGACAACGACGGCCGGCGTTACCTCGATGGCATGTCCGGGCTGTGGTGTACCAACCTGGGTTACGGACGCCAGGACCTGAACGCCGCCGCGAGCCGGCAACTGGAGCAGTTGCCGTACTACAACATGTTTTTCCACACCACCCACCCGCAGGTCATCGAGCTGTCCGAGCTGTTGTTCAGCCTGTTGCCGGGGCACTACAGCCACGCGATCTACACCAACTCCGGCTCCGAGGCCAACGAGGTGCTGATCCGTACCGTGCGCCGTTACTGGCAGGTACTGGGCAAGCCCGAGAAGAAAATCATGATCGGCCGCTGGAACGGTTACCACGGTTCGACCCTGGCCGCGACGGCGCTGGGCGGCATGAAATTCATGCACGAGATGGGCGGGATGATTCCCGACATCGCCCACATCGACGAGCCGTACTTCTTCGCTCACGAAGGCAACCTGACCCCGGCGGAATTCGGTCTGCGGGCGGCCCGGCAACTGGAAGCGAAGATCCTCGAACTGGGCGCGGACAAGGTCGCCGGTTTCATCGCCGAACCGTTCCAGGGCGCGGGCGGGATGATCTTCCCGCCAGAGAGTTACTGGCCGGAAATCCAGCGCATCTGCCGCCAGTACGATGTGCTGTTGTGTGCCGACGAAGTGATCGGTGGCTTCGGCCGTACCGGTGAGTGGTTCGCCCACGAACACTTCGGTTTTCAGCCGGACACCTTGTCGATCGCCAAGGGCCTGACCTCCGGTTACATCCCGATGGGTGGCTTGATTCTGTCGAAGAAAATGGCGGATGTGCTGGTGGAGCAGGGCGGTGTCTTCGCCCATGGCCTGACCTATTCCGGGCACCCGGTGGCGGCAGCGGTGGCGATCGCCAACCTCAAGGCGTTGCGTGATGAAGGGGTGGTGACACGGGTCAAGGATGACATCGGCCCGTACCTGCAACAGTGCCTGCGCGAGGTGTTCGGCAATCACCCGCTGGTCGGCGACATTCAGGGCACCGGCATGGTCGCGGCGTTGCAACTGGCCGAGGACAAGGCCAGCCGCAAGCGTTTCGCCAATGAAAACGACATCGCCTGGCGCTGCCGCACGATCGGTTTCGAGGAAGGGGTGATCATTCGCTCGACGCTCGGGCGGATGATCATGGCGCCGGCGTTGATTGCCAGCCGCGAAGAAATCGATGAGCTGGTGGGCAAGACGCTGAAGGCGGTGGATCGTACGGCGCAGGAGTTCGGCCGGCTCTGAAACTCCTGCAAGGCTCAAGGGCCTCTTCGCGGGCAAGCCCGCTCCCCTGTGGGAGCGGGCTTGCCCGCGAAAGCGGTTGTCCGTTCACCCGGTTTCCAACGTCTTGCACCTTCCTCGGGCACCCCCGCCTGTCGCGCCTTTTCGCAGTGCGCACTACCCAGTTTTTTCATCGTTCCCAGCCAACTATTTCCTCGTTTTCCTGAAGCCGGGCCTGGGTCAACATCGATTTCGCCAGCGCCATCGCTTGCCCCGCCAGAGTCCAACAGAGACCGCAGCAGGCAATCACCCGATGACCGCCGGCCGTACTGCCCATGACAACTAAATCAACAGCGTTGGGAGTGCTCCATGAACAAGTCCTTGTTTACCCGTCTTGCCTGTCCTCTGGCGGTTTCCGCCCTTTGCGCCACCGGCGCTCATGCCGGCACCTTGTCGATCGGCCATACCACCTGGGTCGGTTACGGCACGCTCTATCTGGCCCAGGATCTGGGCTACTTCAAGGAAAACGGCCTGACCGTCGAATTGCCGGTGGTCGAAGAGGCCTCGATGTACATGGCCGCCCAGGCCTCGGGCGAATTGTCCGGCTCGGCCTCGACCATCGACGAAGTGCTCAAGTACCGCCCGCAATTCTGCTTCAAGGCCGTGGCGGCGCTGGATGACAGCCACGGCGGCGACGGCGTGCTGGTCGGCAAGAATGTGAAGAGTCTGCAAGAGCTCAAAGGCCAGGCGGTGGCGGTCAATGAAGGTTCGACCTCGCAGTTCTGGCTGTCCTACCTGCTGAAAAAGAACGGCATGAGCATGAGTGACATCACCGTGCAGAACATGACCGCCGATGACGCCGCCACTGCGTTCATCGCCGGTCGAGTGCCGGCGGCGGTGACCTGGGAGCCGCATCTGTCGATGGTGCGCGACAAGCAGCAGGGCAAGGTGCTGATCGACAGCAGCAGTACGCCGGGGGTGATCGTCGATGTGGTCGCGCTCAATTGCTCCGTCATCGAGAAGCAGCCGGAGGATGTGAAAGCGCTGGTCGCCGGTCTCTACAAGGCGGTGCAGTACACCAAGGATCATCCCGAGAAAGCCTACGAAATCATGGCCAAGGGCGTTGGCGGTTATCTGGCCGATCCCAAGGAGCTGGCCGCTGCCGCCAAAGGCGTGCGCTTCTACGATCAGGCGATGAGCGAAAAACTGCTCGGCGCACCGGGCAAGCCCGGCGACAGTGAACCGCTGATCAAACTCGCCAACGAGACCGCCAGCGAATTGCAGGGCAAGCCCTACAACGTCAGCAACGACGATCTGGTCGACAACCGTTTCGTCAGCCCGCTCTAGGAGGCCCGTCATGTTCAAGCGCAATTCATGGCTGAGCCGCTGCATCACGCCCAAGACCGGTTTGCCGGTGTCGGTGGTGTGGAGCGCCAGTGGCCTGGCCTGGGTGTTGTTGGTCGGCCTGTGGGCCGGGTTGTCCTACGGCGGCATCGTGCCGGGGATGTTTCTGCCGACGCCGGGGGCGGTGGTTGAAGCCGCCCTGCGCCTGACCCGCGACGGGACGCTGGGCCTGCATGTGTGGGCCAGTGTCGAAGTGGTGATGGTCGGGTTTATCGTGTCGTCGCTGGTGGCGGTGCCGCTGGGGCTGCTGATGGGCAGCTTCCGCATCGTCCAGGCGTTCCTCGAACCGCTGGTGAACTTCATCCGTTACCTGCCGGTGACCTCGTTCGTGCCGCTGTTCATCCTGTGGATCGGCATCGGTCTGGAGCAGCGGGTTTCAGTGATTATCTTCGGCGTGTTCTTCCAGCAACTGGTGATGGTCGCCGACGTCTCCAAAGGCATCTCCAAGGATCTGATCAACGCCTCCTACACCCTCGGCTCCAATCGCCGCGATGCGGTGTTGCATGTAATCGCTCCGGCGTCCCTGCCGGGCGTGCTCGACACCCTGCGGGTGACCATGGGCTGGGCCTGGACCTACCTGGTGGTCGCTGAACTGGTCGCCGCCTCCAGCGGCCTGGGTTATCTGAGCCTGAAGGCCATGCGCGGTTTTCAGGTCGATGTGATTTTTCTCGCCATCGCGATCATCGGCCTGCTGGGCCTGGTCACCGATCAACTGTTCCGCTTTCTGCGTTTGAGGATTGCCGCATGGGCTCAGTAACCGCCGCCAATCATCGTTTCATCGAGCCTGTCGTGCAGCCGGCACACGCGGCCCCACGGTTGCAGGTGGACAAGGTCAGCCTGAGTTACACCAAGCCCGGCGGCGGTACGTTTACCGCGCTGGAGCAGGTGTCGTTCGAAGTGCCGGATCAGCAGTTCGCGGTGCTGGTCGGGCCGTCGGGTTGCGGCAAGTCGAGCCTGCTGTATCTCACCGCCGGTCTGGCCGAGCCGACGTCCGGCGAGATCTACGTCGGTGGTCAGCAAGTGCAGGGGCCGGGTGCGGATCGCGGGATGGTGTTCCAGAGCTACACGTTGTTCCCGTGGCTGACGGTGCGGCAGAACGTCGAGTTCGGCCTCAAGCGCCGGGGCATGCCGGCGGCGAAGCGCAAGGAAATCGTCGATCACTACGTTCACGAAGTCGGCCTCGACGGCTTTGCCGACAACTACGCCAAGCAGTTGTCCGGCGGCATGATGCAACGGGTGGCGATTGCCCGGGCGCTGGCCAACGATCCGCAGATCCTGCTGATGGACGAGCCCTTCGGCGCCCTCGACAGCCAGACCCGCCTGCAGATGCAGCAACTGCTGTTGCGGGTGTGGGGCAACAGCAAGAAAACCGTGCTGTTCGTCACCCACGACATCGACGAGGCGATCCTGCTCGGCGACCGGGTCTACGTGATGGGCGCGAGGCCTGGGCGGATCAAGCAGATTCTCGACGTGCCGATCGAGCGGCCACGCACGCTGGACATGGTCATGGAGCGCTCATTCATCGACATGAAACGGCAGATCTTCGGCCTGCTGCACGACGACCTCGAAGAGACCCACTAAGGAACCCCGGGAGGATGCTTTGTTCTAGGGCGTAGCGGGCAGGAGGAACCGGGCGATCACTGGCAAATGATCGGAGATGCGCAGGGTGTCGTCCTGGCGCACGGTGGCTTCGACCCGTTTGATCTTCGGGCTGTAGAACAGGTAGTCGACCGTGCGATCCGGGCCGTTGAGGCCCGGATCGTTGGGGTAGTGGGTCAGCCAGTTGGCGCGGTCGATGCCGCTGGCTTCGTTGTTGGTCGGGATCATCGGGTATTTGTCCCACAACAGGTGCAGCGCGCTGTCGACGGAGTAGGGCGTGCGCTGTTCGGCGGGCAAACGTTGGTACTGGCCGAGCGGCAGCAGGTTGAAATCACCGCCGATCAGCCATGGCAGGCCGTGGCTCTCATACTTGTCGAGTACCTTGGTCACCGCCGCGACTTGTTTCTGCAAAGTGTCGTCGGGCTGGCTGGCGCGATCCAGATGAGTGTTGAGCACGGTCAGTTGTCCGCCATCGCTGAGCGGCAGGGTGGTGACAAGCAGGGCATCCTTGGGCTGGAACTGCCGGCTGATGACATTGGCCGGCGCAACCGGCAACTGCACGCGTTCGGCATGCTCGATGCGATAACGGCTGAGGGTGGCGAGTTGTCGGCCGACGCTGCCGAAGACATGCGGATCGGGGACGAAGTCGGCCTTCCAGTCGAAGGCGTGGGCGCTGCACGGATACAGATCGGCGACCCGTTCCTGCAACAGTTTCAACTGGTTTTGATAGTCGCTGGCCTTGGCGCCGTCATCCAGCTCCTGCAACAGCACCACATCCGGTTGCTCATCGCGGATCACCCGCGCCACTTCGTCGAGGCTGAACGCCATGTCTTCGGGTGTCGGTGCTTCATCGTCGCCCTGGGCCAGATCATTCCAGAACACATAGCGCTTGCCCGCCAGGTACTGCACGTTCCAGGTCATCACTTTCAGCGCCTGGCCGGGCACCAGCGTCGGCGGTTTGCCGTTGCAACTGACCGGCAGGGTTTCCCGGGCGTCAGGGCGCCAGGTCAGGCTGAAGATCGCCAGTCCGGCGACGATGATGGCCAACACAACGAACAGCAGCAGGTAGCGCAGTAGACGGGTCATGGCTCGGCTTATAGCGATACGAAAGTGCTCCCGAGCATACCCGAGTGAGCCACAGCGCCCAAGGCCGAAGCGGTCAGGCCGATCCGATCCGCTTGTCAGGCAATTCGCTGATCAACATGAACAGGCGGAACAGCACCACGCTGGTGAACAGTTGCAGGAAGCTGTGGCCGCTGTCGATCAACACCGCCAGCAACGGGTTCTGCGGCTCGGGATAGAGTTGCAGGGTCAAACCCTTGAGCAGCCACAACGGCCCCATCACACACAGGATGCACACCAGAATCCGCAGGAAATGCCCACGGCTCAGGCGCAGGCTTTCCTTCATCGCCTGCAACGGATTGAGGCCGCGCAGCACCAGCAGGTATTCGCCGAACGCCAGCGTCACCATCAGCCACAGGCCCGGCAGGAAATACAGCGACAGGCCCAGCAGGATCAGCAACGTATTGAGGGCGGTGAGCAACGCGAAGCGTGGCCACAGACGCGCGGCCATCGCCAGCAGGTCGAGGGTGGCCGGGGATTCGCCACGGGTGCGGGCGTCGAGGAACAGAATCAGCGCGCCGGTGTACAGCGGATAGACCAGCAGGCCAACGATCACGCTGATCGCCGAATAACCGTCCGGGTCGCTGGCGCGATCCACCACCTGTTGCAGCGCCGCTTCGAAAATCACCAGCGGCAGGCACAACTGGACGATACGGCCCAGGTGGCGTTTGAAGAAATACAGAGAATCGCGCAGCACATCAAAGGCATTCATACAGGGGTAATCGCAGGTCAAAAGCAGTGGCCCACTTTAACCGATGATTCGCGAGGCGTCGCAAACGTAAACGTTCGGTAAAGACCATTGAAACATCCTGTCACCGTCTCCATTACGGATAAGCACCTTGTCCAGCGTGGACGAGGGCAACGTTATCCCCGGCAATCTACGAGGTCGCCATGAACAGCGAAGAGCAAACCCTGATCGATGGACTGTTTTCCCGGCTGCAACAGGCCGAAACGGAGGCAGCCCCGCGCGACGCCCAGGCCGAGGCGCGGATCAAGGAACACCTGACGCGCCAGCCGGCGGCAGGTTATTTCATGACTCAGGCGATTCTGGTGCAGGAGTCTGCCCTCAAGAGCCTCGATGAACAGAACAAGCAACTGACCCAGCAAGTCCAGCGTCTGCAGGCCGAACTGCAAGCGGCCAAGGCCCAGAGTGCGGCCCCGGCTCCGGCGTCGAGCGGCGGTGGTTTCCTGTCGAGCATTTTTGGCGGCAGCCCGCGTCCGGCGCCGGCCCAGACGCCTGCGCCGTCCACCGGTGGCTGGCGTGAGCCGGCACCGCAGCAGAACTTCGCGGCGCCTGCACCGCAACAGAACTTCGGCGCCGCGCCACCCAACTACGCCCCGCAACAAGCGGCCCCGGCGGCGGGCAGCAGCTTCCTCGGCGGCGCGCTGAAAACCGCTGCCGGCGTCGCGGGTGGCGTGATGCTGGCACAAGGCATCAGCAGCCTGTTCAGCCACCACCAGCAGCCAGAGGAAATCGTCGAGGTCATCAAGGAAGAGCCGGCCCAGGTCAACGATCAGGGCAACAACGGTTGGGGCGATGACCAGCGCATGGCCAACAACGACGCCTGGAACAATAACCAGGGCGGCTTTAGCGACACCGACTACAACGATGACAACTCATCGTTTTTCGATGACGACGACTCCTTCGTCTGATTCATCGCGTAACCTGCGGTGAGGGCCGGCGCCCTCACCGCACGGCCGATTATTCGCGGAACCTTCCTTCGGGCTGGCATACTGAGCGCCTTTTTCGGGCCTGGCGCCTGATCCCGCTTCGAGCGCTTGTGCGCCCACAGGAACTCCGGTGAAAAAAATCGCAGTGTTCGCCGACGTGCAGAACCTCTACTACACCGTGCGTCAGGCCTATGGTTGCCATTTCAACTACGCGGCGCTGTGGGCGGACATCAGCAAGCAGGGCCAGATCGTCGAGGCCTACGCCTACGCCATCGATCGCGGCGACAGCAAACAACAGCAGTTCCAGCAGATCCTGCGCAACCTCGGTTTCACCGTAAAACTCAAACCCTACATCCAGCGCAGCGACGGCTCGGCCAAGGGCGACTGGGACGTGGGCATCACCCTGGACATCATGGACGCTGCCGATCACGTCGACGAAATCGTCCTGGCCTCCGGTGACGGTGATTTCGACATGCTGCTCGAACGCATCATCAATAAACACGGCGTACAAGCCGTGGCCTACGGCGTACCCGGCCTGACCGCCAACTCGCTGATCCGCGCCGCCAGCCGTTATGTGCCGATTGAAGGCGCACTGCTGTTGAAAAATTGAGCACAAGCTCAAGCATTGATTTGAACGGAGTACCACCCGGTTTGGAACGCATTGCAGTCATCGACTTTGAAACCACCGGCATCTCGCCAAGCAGCAGCTGCCGGGCCACGGAAATCGCCGTGGTCATGCTGGAAAACGGCCGCATCGTCGAGCGTTACCAAAGCCTGATGAACGCCGGCGTGCGTGTCCCGGCCTTCATCGAACAACTGACCGGCATCAGCAACGCCATGCTGCGCACCGCGCCCTCGGCCGAACAGGTGATGAACGAGGTCAACGAATTCGTCGGTTGCACGCCGCTGCTGGCGCACAACGCCGCGTTCGACCAGAAGTTCTGGGATTTTGAACTGGGCCGGATCAGACGCACACGCCTGCAAAACTTCGCCTGCTCGTTGCTGTTGGCCCGGCGGTTGATGCCGGCGGCGCCGAATCACAAGCTCGGCACACTGACGACCTACGCTCGTCTGCCCCACACCGGCCAGGCCCACCGGGCGATGGCGGATGCGGAGATGGCGGCGAACCTGCTGGCGCATCTCGCCGGGGAGCTGCGGGACAAGCACGGCGTGCGCGAGCTGTCCCATGACCTGTTGTGCAAAATCCAGAAAGTCCCGGCGGCGAAGGTCAGCGAACACCTGCAGCGTTATCGCTGATCCGAGGCGTGTGGGAGCGGGCTTGCTCGCGACGGTGGCCGAATGGCATGGCCAAGACCGTTGCGTCCACAGGAGAAATCGTGAGTTTCAGGATTTTCCGTTGCTTTCGATGTGCCCCAGCGGCACGCGCTTTTCGATGGCACTCGACAACACAATCGACGTCTTGCTGAACCCGAATTTCGCCACCCGGTTGATCAACTCTTCCAGCTCGATCATCGAACCCACCGCCGCCTGCATGATCACGCACGGATCACCTGTGACCCGGTGGCACTCTGTCAGTTGCGGAATTTTGATCAGTTCGTCGTACACCTTCGGGTTGCCGTGCTGGTTCAGGCGCAGTTCGATGACGCACTGGATCGGCAGGCCGAGTTTGGCCATGTCGACTTTCGCCTGGTAGCCGGTGATCACGCCCGAGGCCTCCAGCTTGGCGACGCGCTCGGCCACGGCGGGGGCGGAGAGGTTCACTTTGCGCGCCAGGTCGGCGTAGGACGCGCGACCGTTTTCCAGCAGGGCGCTGAGCAGCATGCGATCGTATTTGTCCATGGTGAACTTCCTGAAAACGCCAGACTTTCGAAATCGTGGTTTATGCCGCCGATCTCCGTGATTTCAAAAGTGTACCGGCGCTATAAACAGGTTTTGTAACTTATTTTTGCCGCTGTGCCTTCTTAGAATAGCCATTCTCCCTGCCTCTGACGTCGAGTTGCCCCATGTCTGCCGTGCGCCGTTTTTCCTTGCCGCTGATCGCCGCGTTTTTTGCGCTGTATGTGATTTGGGGATCGACCTATCTGGTGATCCGTATCGGCGTTGAATACTGGCCGCCGCTGATGCTTGGTGGCGTGCGCTTCGTCATCGCCGGCAGCCTGATGTATGCCTTCCTGCGCTGGCGTGGGGCGCCGGCACCGACCTGGGCGCAGTGGAAGGCCGCGGGGATCATCGGGATTCTGTTGCTCAGTTTCGGTAACGGTGCGGTGACGCTGGCCGAGCACAGTGGGGTGGCGTCGGGTGTTGCCGCGCTGGCGGTGGCGACGGTGCCGCTGTTCACCTTGCTCTGTGGTTATTTCTGGGGCGCGCGCAATACCCGCCTGGAGTGGGCCGGGGTGGCGATGGGGATTCTGGGCATCGCGATGCTCAACATGGGCTCCAACCTGCAATCGAGTCCGCTGGGGGCGGCGTTGCTGATTTTCGCGGCGGCGAGTTGGGCGTTCGGCTCGGTGTGGAGCAAACACTTGCCGTTGCCGCAAGGTGCGATGGCCAGTGCCGTGGAAATGCTGGTCGGCGGTGTGGTGCTGCTGATCGGCAGCGCGGTCAGCGGTGAACACCTGCAGGCCATGCCGCCACTGGAAGGCTGGCTGGCGCTGGCCTACCTGATTTTCTTCGGCTCGATCATCGCCTTCAACGCTTACATGTATCTGTTGAAAAACGTCCGTCCGGCGGCAGCCACCAGTTATGCCTACGTCAACCCGGCGGTGGCGGTGTTGCTGGGGATCGTGTTTGTCGGTGAAACCATCGGGATCGAAGAGGCGCTGGCGATGCTGGTGATCATCGGTGCGGTGGTGCTGATCGGCCTGCCACAGTGGCGTCGCCCGGCGCAGCCGCCAGTCGTAGCGCCGACAGCCGTGCCGACGGAACAGCGTGTGAATTAGGGTAAACTGCGCGCCATCGCACACTTGCTCTGATTTTTCCTACGGTATTCCCATGACTTTCGCCACCCTTGGCCTGATCGAACCCTTGCTGCGCTCCCTCGAGACGCTCGGCTACCAGACCCCGACGCCGGTGCAGGCGCAAGCCATTCCGGCGGTGCTGGCCGGCCGCGACCTGATGGCCGCCGCCCAGACCGGCACCGGCAAGACCGCCGGTTTCGCCTTGCCGCTGTTGCAGTTGCTGGCGATGGAAGGGCCGAAAGTCGCGCCTAACTCGGTGCGCGCACTGATTCTGGTGCCGACCCGCGAGTTGGCTGAACAAGTCCACGAAGCGGTGCGCCAGTACGCCGAAAACCTGCCGCTGCGCACTTACGCGGTGTATGGCGGCGTCAGCATCAACCCGCAGATGATGAAGCTGCGCGGTGGTGTCGATTTGTTGGTGGCGACGCCGGGGCGTCTGCTCGACCTGTTCCGCCAGAACGCGCTGAAGTTCAACCAGTTGCAGACGCTGGTGCTGGACGAAGCGGATCGCATGCTCGACCTGGGCTTTTCCGAGGAGCTGGCGAACATTTACCGCGCCCTGCCGAAGAAACGCCAGACGCTGTTGTTCTCCGCGACCTTCTCCGACGACATCCGCCTGCTGGCCGGACAGATGCTCAACGATCCGCTGAGCATCGAAGTCAGCCCGCGCAACGTCGCCGCCAACACCGTCAAGCAGTGGATCGTGACGGTGGACAAGAAGCGCAAGCCGGAGCTGTTCGTGCACCTGATGCGCAAGAACAAGTGGAAGCAAGTGCTGGTGTTCGCCAAGACCCGCAACGGCGTGGATGCGCTGGTGGAAAAGCTGCAGGGCCTGGGCGTGAATGCCGATGGCATCCACGGCGACAAGCCGCAAGCCACGCGCCAGCGGGCGCTGGATCGTTTCAAACTCGGTGAAGTGCAGATGCTGGTCGCGACGGATGTAGCGGCCCGTGGTCTTGATATCGAAGATCTGCCGCTGGTGGTCAACTTCGATCTGCCGATCGTGGCTGAGGATTACATTCACCGGATCGGCCGGACTGGCCGTGCGGGCGCGACCGGGGAGGCGATTTCTCTGGTGTGTGCCGATGAGGTGAACCTGCTGTCGGCGATCGAGATGCTGACCCGCCAAACCTTGAAGCGCCAGAACGAGCCGGAGTTCGAACCTGAGCATCGCGTGCCGGACACCGACGCCAGCGGCCAGGTGATCAAGAAGCCGAAGAAACCGAAAAAGCCGAAGACTTCCGGGGGCGGCGGCAAGCGCAACCTGGGCAAGTGGGTGGACAGTGGGGATACCCAGGCGCCGGAGCCGACGATCAAGCCTGTGCGCAAGGTGCCGGCGTTCAATACCGGGCCGCGCAAGCGCAAGCCTTAAAGATCAAGAGCCCCTCACCCTAACCCTCTCCCGGAGGGCGAGGGGACTGAGCGGGGGATGCTCGCGATGCCCGCCGACCTGATGTTTTTGCTGTGAATCCATCATCGACCCGGTCTTTCAGGTCGATGTATAGCGCCAGACACCTCGGTCGGCTCCCTCTCCTGGGAGAGAGGGCTGGGGTGAGGGCCAAGGGGCGGCTCAATTTCCGCGCCGTAACCACTCCAGCATCCCGAATCCCGCCGCCCGCCCACTGGCGAAGCAAGCGGTGAGCAGGTAGCCGCCAGTCGGTGCTTCCCAATCGAGCATCTCGCCCGCGCAGAAAACTCCCGGCAAGGCCTTGAGCATCAACCGCTCATCCATCGCTTCGAACGTCACCCCACCGGCGCTGCTGATCGCCTCGTCCAGCGGCCGGGTCTTCAGCAGCGTCAGCGGCAAGGCCTTGATCGCCCGGGCCAGCAGGGCCGGGTCGGCGAAGGTCGCTGCGGATGTCAGTTCACGCAACAACGCCGCTTTCACCCCATCGATCCCCAACTGACTGTGCAGATGCTTGGACATCGAACGCGATCCGCGTGGCTTGCTCAACGCCGCTTGAATCTTATCCACAGGCCGGCCGGGCAGCAGATCGATATGCACCAGGGCGGCGCCATCGCGGTTGATTGCTTCACGGATCGGTGCCGACAGGGCATAGATCAGACTGCCTTCGATCCCGGTCGCGGTGATCACGCATTCACCCAAACGCGGAATGTCATCGTTCAAACCGATGGCGATATTTTTCAGCGGCGCACCGGCGAATTTGCTGACGAGCAGATCGCTCCAGGCCTGCACCTCGAATCCACAATTGCTTGGCTGCAATGGCGCCAGTCCTACGCCGCGCTGTTCCAGCGCCAGCATCCACGCGCCATCGGAACCCAGCCGCGACCAACTGCCGCCGCCGAGGGCGAGCAAGGTCGCGTCAGGTTTGAGGGTTTTCTCACCGTCCGGGCTGTCGATGCGCAGCGCGCCGTGTTCATCCCAGCCGAACCAGCGGTGGCGGGTGTGGATAACCACGCCGCTGTCGCGCAGGCGCTTGAGCCAGGCACGCAGCAGCGGCGCGGCTTTCATGTCGGTGGGGAACACCCGGCCGGAGCTGCCGATGAAGGTTTCGATGCCCAGGTCATGAATCCACTGGCACAGCGCATCGGCGTTGAACGCGCGCAGCAGCGGGGCGATCTGCGGCGCTCGTTCGGCGTAGCGCGAAAGGAACGCCGGGTAGGCTTCGGAGTGGGTGATGTTCATGCCGCCGACCCCGGCCAGCAGGAATTTGCGGCCCACCGAGGGCATGCCGTCGTACAGGTCGACGCGCACCCCGGCCTGGCTCAGCACTTCGGCCGCCATCAGGCCGGCAGGGCCGCCGCCGATGATGGCGATGTGAGCGGGGAGGGGGGCAGAGGTCTGGGTCATGGCGTGCGCTGCGGTATGGCGGAATAGCCGCGCATTCTAGCAGCCCTGATCTTTGTGGGAGCGGGCTTGCTCGCGAAGCGGATATCTCGGCCCGCATCCATGTGGATTGTTCTGCCGCATTCGCGAGCAAGCCCGCTCCTGCTCGGGGGGATCAAAGGCTGGTTAAAAAATAACCATCACGCTGCAGACCATGTTCAGCATGGGCTGTAGTCCCTTTCACTCAGGTTATCCACAGGCCGTTCCACAGCCATTGTGGGTAACGCAGCACAATTCAATGACAACCCTGTGAATCCCAGACCCGCTGCGCGCTGTGGTGGAGGATGCCGTGGCGCCGGGCCAGAGCCTGGCGATCCTTGCTGTAACCGCCGCCGATAACCCCGACCACAGGAATGTCGCGGCCCAGGCAGTGGCGCATCACGCTTTCATCGCGGGCGGCGACGCCGGCGTCGGTCAGTTGCAGATAACCGAGGGCGTCGTCCTTGTGTACATCGACACCGGCGTCATACAGCACCAGGTCCGGTTGATACAGCGGCAGCAGATAGTTGAGCGCATCGTCGACGACCCTCAGGTAATCGGTATCGCCCATGCCTTTGGGCAGCGGAATGTCCCAGTCGCTTTCGGCTTTGCGTGCGGGAAAATTCTTTTCGCAGTGCAGGGAAACGGTGATCGCTTCCGGCGTGTCATGCAGAATCCGCGCGGTGCCATCGCCCTGATGCACGTCGCAATCGAAGATCAACACCCGGTTGACCCGACCACTTTGCAGCAGGTAATGGCTGATGATCGCCAGGTCATTGAAGATGCAGAAACCGGCGGGGTAGTCGTAATGCGCGTGATGAGTGCCGCCAGCCAGGTGGCAGGCAAGGCCATGTTCCAGGGCCTTTTCCGCCGCCAGCAGCGAACCACCGACCGCGCGCACGGTGCGTCGGGCCAGCGCTTCATTCCACGGCAAGCCCAGGCGCCGCTGGTCTTCGCGGGACAACTCGCCGCTCATGTAGCGTTCGATATACGCGCGGTCATGGGCGAGGGCGAGAATGTCCGCCGGGCACAGCTGCGGGCGCAGCAGGTCGGCGTCGCGGGTCAGGCCGCTGTCCACCAGGTGATCGCGCAGCAGGCGGAACTTGTCCATCGGGAAGCGGTGATCCGCCGGAAACTCGGGGCTGTAGTCTTCGTGGTAGATCAGCGGCACTGGCATAACGAATTCTTGTAGGACGGTAGGGAAAGAGTGAAGGATCCTACCAGCGATGTAGACTTGCGGCATGGAAACGGAGGGCACGATGGAGCCGATACTGGAACTGGAAAGCGCAAGGCTGGTGATGCGTCAGTGGCAGGACGAGGATTTGCCGGCATTTGCGGCGATGTGTGCCGATCCGCAAGTGATGCGTTACTTTCCCGCGCCCTTGAGTCGGCTGGAAAGCGCCGCGCTGATCGGTCGGGTGCGCGGCCATTTTGCCGAGCACGGCTACGGTCTGTGGGCGCTGGAGCGCAAGGACAGTGGCCAGTTCATCGGTTTCACCGGGCTCGGCGTGGTCGGTTTCGATGCGCCGTTCACCCCCGCCGTGGAGATTGGCTGGCGTCTGGCCCGCGAGCACTGGGGCCTGGGGTACGCCAGTGAAGCGGCGTGGACCGCGCTGCGTGCAGGCTTCGACCGGATCAAGCTGGACGAGGTGGTGTCGTTCACCAGCGAAACCAACCTGCCGTCACAGAAGGTCATGCAAGCCATCGGCATGCATCACGCGTCAGAGGATGATTTCGACCACCCGCGCGTCGCGGAAGGTCACCCGTTGCACCGGCATGTGCTGTATCGCATCACCCGCGAGCAGTGGCTGGAAACCTTGCATGGATAAGCAGGCACGGACGTTTACAATGGCCGCCACATTGGTGTCGGTCAGAACCTGAATCCCCGCCGCAGCCAAGACTGCGCGGCATTGCTTTGTGTGAGGAGAGTCTGAATGAGCCAAGTGTTGGAAGATCTGGTGGATCTGCTGACCCTCGAGCCGATCGAGGAAAACCTGTTTCGTGGACGCAGCCAGGACCTGGGTTTTCGCCAGTTGTTCGGGGGCCAGGTGCTCGGTCAGTCGCTGTCGGCGGCCAGTCAGACCGTAGAGGAAACCCGTCATGTGCATTCGATGCACGGTTATTTCCTGCGTCCGGGCGATGCCAAGCTGCCGGTCGTCTATTCGGTTGACCGCGTGCGCGACGGCGGCAGTTTCAGCACCCGCCGGGTCACGGCGATCCAGAAGGGACACCCGATTTTCACCTGCAGTGCGTCGTTCCAGTACGACGAGGAAGGCTTCGAGCACCAGAGCCAGATGCCGCAAGTGGTCGGCCCGGAAAACCTGCCGTCGGAGCTGGAACTGACCCAGCAACGTGCACACCTGATCCCGGAACACATGCGCGAAAAACTGCTGTGCCCGAAACCGATCGAAGTGCGCCCGGTCACCGAAAAAGACCCGTACAACCCGCAGCCGGCAGATCCGGTCAAGTACGTGTGGTTCCGTGCCGACGGGGCGCTGGCCGACATTCCGGCCCTGCACAAATACCTGCTGGCCTACGCCTCGGACTTCGGTCTGCTGACCACGTCGATGCTGCCTCACGGCAAATCGGTGTGGCAGAAGGACATGCAGGTCGCCAGCCTCGATCACGCGTTGTGGTTCCACAATGACCTGCGCGCCGATGACTGGCTGCTCTACGCCATGGACAGCCCATGGGCCGGCAACTCCCGGGGCTTCTCCCGGGGCAGCGTGTTCAACCGCGCCGGGCAACTGGTGGCCTCGGTGACCCAGGAAGGCCTGATTCGCCATCGCAAGGACTGGGCATGAGCCTGACCGAGGTGAAGCATTGGGTGTTCGACATGGACGGCACCCTGACCGTCGCCGTGCATGATTTCGCGGCGATCCGGGTGGCGCTGGCGATCCCGCCGCAAGACGACATCCTCACCCATCTCGCGGCATTGCCGGCGGATGAGGCGGCGGCGAAACATGCGTGGTTGCTGGAGCATGAGCGCGATCTGGCGCTTGGCTCGATCCCGGCCACCGGTGCGGTGGAACTGGTGCGCGAACTGCACACGCGCGGTTATCGCCTCGGCATCCTCACCCGTAATGCCCGTGAGCTGGCGCATGTGACCCTGCAAGCGATCGGTCTTGCCGACTGCTTCGCCGAAGAGGATGTGCTGGGCCGCGACGAAGCGCCGCCCAAGCCGCATCCCGGCGGATTGCTGAAACTGGCCGAGGCTTGGGCGGTGCCGACGAGCGAGATGGTGATGGTCGGCGATTACCGCTTTGATCTGGATTGTGGTCGGGCGGCGGGCGCGCACACGGTGCTGGTGAATCTGCCGGACAACCCGTGGCCGGAGCTGACCGACTGGCATGCGCAGGATTGCGTTGAGCTGCGGCGGATGCTTATGGCCTGAGTGACGGGGCGTCTGGGCGGTGGCCTTCACGGGCACCCGCTCCCACAGGGGCCTTGCATTCCAGGGTGGGAGCAAGGGCAGGCCGGTTCAGCCAGCAGAAAACCTACTGATCGAACAACACCTTCAGTCCTTCCGGCGACGTCAGCATCCCGTCACCGTTATGCCCAACCCCGGGCACTTCCACCAGCCGCTGGTTCACGCCTTCGGGATGGCGGCGCAGCAGGTAGCTGAAAAACAGTTTCCCGCGCGTCAGTCGATAGGCGCCTTGCGCTTCGGCGGCGCAACTCTTGTCCAGCGCCGGGTGCTGCGGGTCGATGTCCTGCTGGCCGAGCAGATAAATCACCTCGCGTTTGACGTAACTTCCTTCAAGTTGCGCAGGCGTTTGCCCACCGGCGTAGATCGGCGGATCTGCCAGGCCGTACTTCCAGCGATTGAAACCCGGGCACTGCGCGTGATCGAACGCCACCGGCCGCTGTTCGTTGAAGTAGGCATACGACGACGGATTGGCCACCACATAACGCAAGCGGATGCCTTCGCTCTTCAGCGCCGGTTGGTCTTTGGCGAGCAGGGCGTAGCGCTGCACCACCTGACCGCCGCCGGAATGGCCGAAGATGACGATCTGCTTCACATCCGGAAACTGTTTGCGGTCACTCAGGCGCGCGATGATTTCATCGAGGGCGGCATAGGAACTCAGCGGGTTCGGGCCTGTGGATAACCCACCGCCCATCCACTCATTGCCTTTCCAGCGCAGCGTTGTGGCGGGCAACGAATACAGGGCGACATCGCTTTCATTGAGAAACTGCGGAGCGATCACCAGGGTGTTGGCGGTCTGCCCGGCCAGCTCGGTCGCGGTTTCACCACTCTTGCGATAGGTTTCGGCGTTGCGCAGACGGCCATGAACGACGATCAGCACCCGTTCGATTTTCGCTGGCGCCGGGCCGATGCCCACCGCCATTTCCCCGGCCTGCAATTGCAGGCGTCCGGGGCTGATCGCATCGACACCGGCCGCTTGCGCCGTGCCGCCAATAAACAGGAAAACCAACCACCATTTATGCATTTACAGGTTTTTCGCCGCAAAGGTATCGCACTGGCCGACCTGGCCCTGGGCGAATCCGGTTTTGAACCAGCGCACCCTTTGCGCCGACGTACCGTGAGTGAACGAGTCCGGCACCACGCGGCCCTGACCCTGTTGCTGCAAGCGATCATCACCGATGGCGTTCGCCGCGTTCAAGGCCTCTTCGATGTCGCCCGGTTCCAGCCAGTTCAAACGCTTCTGCGCGTTGTAGGCCCAGACGCCGGCCAGGCAATCGGCCTGCAATTCCTGGCGCACCAGCAAACCGCCGTCGCCTTGCATCTGCCGACCTTGCTGGCGGGCTGCCTGAATTTTCGCCGAGACGCCGAGCAACGTCTGTACATGGTGTCCGACTTCGTGAGCGATCACGTAGGCCTGAGCGAAGTCACCGGCAGCCTTGAAGCGTTGGGACATTTCCTGGAAAAACGCCATGTCCAGATAGACCTTCTGGTCGGCCGGGCAGTAGAACGGGCCGGTGGCGGAGGTCGCCAGGCCACAGGCGGAGTTGACCCGGTTGCTGAACAGCACCAGGGTCGGGTCTTTATATTGGCGGCCCGCCTGCTGGAAGATCGCGCCCCAGGTGTCTTCGGTGTCGCCGAGGATCGAGCGGACGAATTCAGCCTGTTCATCATTGGCCGGCGGCGCCTGGCGGGTTTGCGAGGAGGGTGCCGATTGCTCGGACATCTGCCCGGTGAGCTGGCCGAGGATCTGCAACGGATCCTGGCCGGTGATCCAGCCAATGCCGACGATCAGCAAAATCGCGCCGAGGCTCAGGCCCTTGCCGCCCCCGAAACGCATGCCGCCACCACCGCCCATGTCATCGCCACGGGCATCGACGACGTTGTCACTGCGTCGGCCTTTTCTCCATAACATGTGGGCATCCTCTGTTCGTCTGTGGTGATGAGTGTTGCTGGTGTGTGAGTGTGGCGCCAGTCCGGCCGTCCGTCTATTCGCACGCGGGGGTGGGAAGTCGGGCCTGTTATGGACGATCTGGCGTGCTGTGAATTCAATCCGCAGGTGAATTTATTTCGAATGGATGGTTCCAGATTTTGCGTATGGGTGGATATATTTTAGAATTAGCCGACATTTCATTCGGATCTCTCCATGGCCGGCAGTCAAATCGAACGGGTTTTCAGCGTGCTGGAAAACCTCACCCATGATCCGCGCGGGATGCCGATGCAGGCCCTTGCCGAGCAACTGGACATCCCGAAAAGCGCGACCCATCGCTTGCTCGCCGAGCTGATTCGCTTGGGGTACGTGCGGCAGAATGCGGAAACCCTGCGTTATCACCTGTCGACCAAACTGGTCGCGATGGGCTTTCGTTATCTGTCGAGCAGCGGCGCCGACATCGTGCAGCCGGTGCTTGATCGACTGGCCCGGGAAACCGGCGAGCTGGTGCGCCTCGGCGTGATCGAGGGCGAGCGGCAGATCTGGATCGCCAAGGCCCAGGGTGCCCGCACCGGGCTGCGCTACGACCCCGACATGGGCCGCGATGCGCCGTTGTTCTATACCGCTTCGGGGCATGCATGGCTGGCCTGCATGAGCGATGCCGAGGCGTTGTCGCTGGTCGAGCGCCAGGGCGCGCCAATGCCGGCGGACATCGGGCCGAATGCCCCGCGCTCCAACATCGAATTGCTGGAGCGTCTGCGGCTGGCGCGGGAGCAGGGGTATGCCTGCGTCGAGGAAAGTTCGGCGGTGGGAACTTCGGCGATTGCGGCGGTGGTCAAACATCCCGCCGATGACCGGGTGATTGGCGTGCTGAGCATCGCCGGGCCGAGTGCGCGGATGCCGGGCGCACGGTTGCATGAGTTGGCGCCGCTGCTGTTGACGTTCACTGAAGAGTTGTCGGCGGCGAGCCTGGCTTCGGAGTTGTTCATATAGTCCGGGCCCGCTCCCCCAAGGGGAAACGGAAAGTTGTGCGCTGTTCGCCCACTTTTTAGTGTGGCAGGTGTCGGAATCTGGAACCTGGTTCTAAATTATCCGCAAGGTTTATGAAATCGATGCGGTACAAGGAAAAGCAATGACCGTCAGCACTCCGCTCTCCGGTGTCAATCAACCCTTCAAGGGGATCTTGCTGATTGTCGTGGCGACGTTCCTGTTCTCCAGCCATGACGCCTTGTCGAAGTACCTCTCCGGGTTCTATCCGATCGTCATGGTGGTGTGGGCGCGGTATGTGGTGCACACGTTGTTGATGGCGGGGATTTTTCTGCCGCAGTCGGGGCTGCGTGTCCTGCGTACCAAACGACCGTTATGGCAGTTGGCGCGGGCATTGTGCCTTCTGGGCACCAGCCTGTTTTTCACCACGGCGCTTTTGTACATCCCGCTGGCCGAAGCCACGGCGGTCAACTTTCTTGCGCCGGTGCTGGTGACGGCGCTGTCGGTGCCGCTGCTCAAGGAGCGGGTATCGCGGGGGCAATGGATTGCGGTGATCTGCGGATTCGTCGGCGTACTCATCATTGTCCACCCGGGGGGTGAACTGTTCACCCCGGCGATTCTGCTGCCGTTCTGCTCGGCGCTGTTTTTCTGCTTCTATCAATTGCTCACGCGCAAGCTCGCCGAGGTCGACAGTCCGACCACCAGCAACTTTTTTGCCGGGCTGTGCAACACGTTGGTGATGAGTGCGCTGGTGCCGTTCTTCTGGCAGGTGCCGACGCTGACTCACGCCGGGCTGATGCTGGCGTTGGGCAGTTGCGGGATGACCGCGCACCTGTTTCTGACCCAGGCTTTCCGCCATGCCGCACCGGCGTTGCTGGCGCCGTTCGGTTATTGCCAGATCGTGTTCGCGGGATTGTTGGGCTGGCTGCTGTTCAATCACACACCGACTTTGATGACCGTGATCGGAATCGCCGTGATCTGTTGCAGCGGTCTGGCGGCAGCCTGGCAGCAGCGCCGAAGCTGAAATGAAAACCGGCCTGAAGTCAGGCCGGTTTGAAGCAGGCGGGGTGAGTCAGGAAGGTGACTCGGTAAGGGTCGGAATCTTGCGCGGCGCCATGAAGTACATCCAGGTCAGCGCAATGAAGTACATCGCCGGAATCAGAGTGAACAACACCGTGTAGTTGTTGTGGGTGACGGTCAGGATATGGCCGACGATCTGGGTCATGAACATCCCGCCGATCGCCGCGCACATGCCGCCGAAACCGAACACGGTGCTCATCATGTGCTTGGGCGTGTAGTCCATCACCAGGCTCCAGATGTTGGCGGTCCAGGCCTGGTGCGCGCCGATGGCCAGGGAGATGGCCGCCACGGCGACCCACAGATTGCTGGAGCCGGCCGCCATGACCACGCCGATGATGCAGCAGGCGAACAGGAACATCGACAGCAGCCGTGCCTTGATCGGATTGACCCCGCGACCGATCAGGAACGAGGACAGAATCCCGCCGCCCACGCTGCCGAAGTCAGCAGTTACATAGATGATGATCAGCGGAATGCCCATCTGGGTCACGTTGATGCCCAGGTTGTATTGCTGGTTGAGAAACGGCGGCAGCCAGTACAGGTAGAACCAGAACACCGGCGCGGTCAACGAATATGCAAGGGCGAACGCCCAGGTGCCGCGCATGCGCAGGATCTTCGAGAACGGCACGCGGGCCTGCTCCGGTTCGACTTCTTTCTGGATGTATTCCAGCTCCGATTGTTTAACGCTCGGGTGATCTTCCGGATTGAAATACTTCAGGCCCCAGAACAGCAGCCAGATCCCGCCCAGTGCCGACATGCACAGGAACACGGCCTGCCAGCCCCACACATGCAGGATCAGCGGCAGCAGCATCGGAGTAAACATCGCGCCGACGTTGGTGCCGGCGTTGAAGATGCCGGTGGCCACCGCGCGTTCACCGGCCGGGAACCACAGGCGCGTGGTCTTGACGCAGGCCGGGTAGTTCGCCGCTTCCGTCAGGCCGAGGATGAAGCGACAGACCATGAAGCCCACCGCCGAAGTCGCCAGGCCATGGGCGCCGGTCGCCAGGCTCCAGAGCAGCACCGCACAGAAGAACACGCGCTTGACCCCGACCCTGTCGATCAACCGGCCTTGCAGCACGAAGCCGATGGCGTAGCCGACCTGAAACCAGAAGTTGATGTTGGCGTAGTCCATCGCCGTCCAGCTCATTTCCTTGGCGAGGATCGGCTGCATGACGCCGAGGGCGGCGCGGTCGATGTAGTTCAGCGTGGTGGCGAAAAACACCAGCGCCAGCATGCCCCAACGGGTCGTGCCGACAGCCATGGCGCTACGGATCTTGGCGCCGATGCCACCGGTGGCAGTGCTCACGGCCGGGGCCATGCGGGAAGTCTGTGAAGGAATCATGTGTTCCACCCGTTTTTGAATTTGTTATGTGGTGTTCTTTTTTGTCGAGCACTGCGACCGGTGGTTCATGTCCGGACTCAATGTGCGATGGATGTTGGGCAGCGGACGAAAAATCGTCAATTCGTCAAATCGGCATTGTGTTCGATAATCGCACGAAAAACTAACCGGGTAGTACACTTTAAATTGCCGCCTGCGACGATGCAGCCAATAATTTCCCTCACGATAAAAATGACCCCTACAGGTGCCGCCGAAGGCTGTTCCTGCACAGAGGCGGCGTAGCCCACGAAGCCGGAGTTCAAGCATGCAGCGATCCATTGCCACCGTTTCCTTGAGCGGCACCCTGCCGGAAAAACTCGAAGCCATTGCCGCCGCCGGGTTTGACGGGGTGGAGATCTTCGAGAACGACCTGCTGTATTACGACGGCAGTCCCCGGGAAATCAGGCAGATGTGCGCCGATCTCGGAATCGCCATCACCCTGTTCCAGCCATTCCGTGATTTCGAAGGCTGCCGCCGTGACCGGCTGGAGCGCAATCTGGAACGGGCCGAGCGCAAGTTCGACCTGATGCAGGAACTGGGCACCGATCTGGTGCTGGTGTGCAGCAATGCTTCGCCCGACAGCATCGGCGATCAACAGATTCTGGTCGATGACCTGCGCCTGCTGGCCGAACGGGCCGGCGCGCGCGGGCTGCGCATTGGCTACGAAGCCTTGGCCTGGGGCCGTCACGTCAACACGTATCAACAGGTCTGGGACATTGTGCGTCAGGCCGATCACCCGAGTCTGGGCGTGTTGCTCGACAGTTTCCACACCCTGTCGCTCAAGGGCGATCCGCGTGGGATTGCCGAGATTCCCGGTGACAAGATCTTCTTCGTGCAAATGGCCGATGCGCCGATCCTGGCCATGGATGTGCTGGAGTGGAGCCGGCATTTCCGCTGCTTCCCGGGGCAGGGCGAATTCGATCTGCCGGGCTTTCTCGCGCCAATCATCCAGAGCGGTTACACCGGGCCGCTGTCGCTGGAGATCTTCAACGACGGGTTCCGCGCCGCGCCGCCTCGGGCCAACGCCGCCGACGGTTTGCGTTCGCTGCTGTACCTGGAGGAGAAAACCCGCCAGCGTCTCGAGCAGCCAACCGCGCCCGTCGCCAACCGTGAAATCCTTTTTGAAACGCCCAAGGCCAGCGAATACAACGGCGTCGAGTTTCTGGAGTTCGCCGTCGACGAAGCCCTCGGTGCCAAGCTGTCGAACTGGCTGGAGCGTCTGGGTTTCGTCAAGGCCGGCCAGCATCGCTCGAAAAGCGTCAGCCTGCTGCGCCAGGGCGATATCAACCTGATCCTCAACTCCGAGCCTTATTCGTTCGGCCACAGCTTTTTCGAAGCTCACGGCCCGTCGCTGTGCGCCACCGCCGTGCGAGTCAAGGACAGCGCCAGCGCCCTGGCCCGCGCCGTTGCCTACAAGGGCCAGCCGTATCGTGGCCTGGTCGGCCCCAACGAACTGGAACTGGCGGCGGTCCGCGCACCGGACGGCAGCCTGATTTATCTGGTGGATGAAGCGGCGGATGTCTACGGCACCGACTTCAATCTGCAACCGGGCGCGGAGGCCCGTGGCGGGCTCAAGCGCATCGACCACATGGCCATGGCACTGCCGGCGGACAGCCTCGACAGTTGGGTGCTGTTCTATAAGAGCCTGCTGGATTTCGAGGCCGACGACGAAGTGGTGCTACCCGATCCTTACGGGCTGGTGAAAAGCCGCGCGTTGCGCAGCCGCGACAGTTCGATTCGTTTGCCGCTGAACATTTCCGAGAACCGCAACACCGCGATCTCACACGCGCTGTCGAGTTATCGCGGCTCGGGGGTGCATCACATCGCCTTCGATTGTAATGACATCTTCGCCGAAGTCAGTCGCGCGAAAGAGGCGGGTGTGCCGCTGCTGGATATTCCGCTCAACTATTACGATGACCTGGCGGCACGCTTCGATTTCGATGACGAATTCCTCAGCGAACTGGCGTACTACAACGTGCTCTATGACCGCGACGCCCAGGGCGGCGAACTGTTTCATGTGTACACCGAGCCGTTCGAGGGGCGTTTCTTCTTCGAGATCATCCAGCGCAAGAACGGTTACGCCGGCTATGGCGCGGCCAACGTCGCGGTGCGGCTGGCGGCGATGGCCAAATCCCGCAGTGGCGCGGTGCGCCAGGCGAAGTTGTAGGAATTTCGTAAACGCGGGATTAAACACGGGCTGCGCGGCTTCCTTCACTGTGTCGCGCAGCCCATAATCGCCAGCTTATGCAGTGATGGCCGTGAGCCCGCAATGACAATGACTTCAGAACTTTCCGCAGCCCCCGTCGAACCCGCCGCAGAGCCGCGCAAAAGTCGCAAGAACAACCCGGAAAAAACCCGTGAAAACATTCTGCAGGAGGCGATCGTCGAATTCGTCCAGCAGGGTTTGTCCGGCGCCCGCGTCGACGCGATCGCCGAGCGCATCCACACCTCCAAACGCATGATCTACTACTACTTCGGCAGCAAGGAGCAGTTGTACGTCGAGGTGCTGGAGAAGCTCTACGGCGATATCCGCAGTACCGAAAGCCGTCTGCATCTGGCCGAGTTGCCACCGGTGGACGCGATCCGGCGGCTGGTGGAGTTCACCTTCGATCACCACGACCGCAATGTCGATTTCGTGCGCATCGTCTGCATTGAAAACATCCACAACGCCGAGTTCGTGAAGCGCTCCGACGCGATCAAGGCGATGAACAACACCATCCTCGACTCCCTTGGCGAGATCCTGCGTCGCGGTGCCGATGAGGGGCTGTTCCGTAAAGGCCTCGATGCCCTGGATGTGCATCTGCTGATCAGTTCGTTCTGCTTCTATCGCGTCTCGAACCGTCATACCTTCGGTGAGATTTTTCAGATTGATCTGCCGGACGAAAGCGTCAAGCAGCGTCATCGCGAGATGATTTGCGAGTCGGTTCTGCGCTATCTGCAAGCCTGAAAAAGTGCCTGCCCCTGTCGGAGCAGGCGCGATATTTAGTCGTTCATGCCTTGGAAGTGCGCGAGCATCCGCTGCGCATCCGCCGCCACACCGCTGAACAACTCGAACGCCTTCACCGCTTGAAACACCGCCATGTTGCCGCCGTCCAGGGTTCGGCAACCCAGCGCCCGGGCATTGCGCAGCAGTTCGGTTTCCAGCGGGAAGTACACGATTTCCGCCACCCATAACGCTGAGCGCAACAACTCCACCGGCACCGGCATGCCCGGCAACTTCGCCATGCCCATCGGCGTGGTGTTCACCAGACCGTCAGCCTTGTTCATTGCCTGCGGCAAATCATGCCCGGCCACGGCCCGACCGCTACCGAAATGCTGGTTGAGGTTGTCCGCCAGACTTTGCGCGCGGCTGACATCCACGTCGAAAATGCTCAGTTGCTGTACGTCTTCGCTGAGCAGCGCGTGGGCCACTGCTGCGCCCGCGCCGCCAGCGCCCATCTGGACTACACGCTCGCGGGCGGCATCCTTCAGGTTGCGGCGAAAACCCTCGGCAAATCCCAGACAATCGGTGTTGTGACCGACGCGCTTGCCATCCTTCAACACCACCGTATTCACCGCGCCGATGCCCGAGGCTTCCGGCGACAGTTCGTCCAGCAGCGGGATGATCGCCTGCTTGCACGGGAACGTGATGTTCAACCCGGTGAAGTTCATGCGTTGGGCGGCGAGCAGCAGGTCGGGCAGGGCACTGACGTCCAGTTGCAGTTGATCAAGGTCGATCAAGCGATACAGATAGCGCAGGCCTTGGGCGTCGCCTTCATGTTCGTGTAGCGCCGGGGTGCGGGAAGCCTGGATGCCGGCGCCGATCAGGCCGGCCAGAATCGCGGTGTCGCGGCTCATGCGGTTTTCCCCAGCAGGCGTTGGCTGAAATGTTCCAGGGCCAGGCGATAGCCGTGGCTGCCGAAGCCGCACATCACGGCGGTGGCGATGGCCGAGACGAACGAGTGATGGCGGAACGGTTCGCGGGCGTGGACATTGGACAGATGCACTTCGATCACCGGCAGTTCGCTGGCGATCAGTGCATCGCGGATGGCGACCGAGGTGTGCGTCCAGGCGGCCGGATTGATCACGATCCCGGCGCAACGGTTGCGGGCGCCGTGAATCCAGTCGAGCAATTCGCCTTCGTGGTTGGTCTGGCGAAACTCCACGGCGAGCCCGAATTCATCGGCGGCGCGCCCGCACAGGGCGGAAATGTCGGCCAGGGTTTCGTGACCATAGGTGGCCGGTTCACGGGTGCCGAGCAGGTTCAGGTTCGGGCCGTTGAGCACCAGAACGATAGGGGGCATGGGACAGACTCCACTTATTGTTTTTGGCATTGGCCGAGGGTTTCGGCCTGTGGAGATAAAATGTACCAGCCGGTTACTTTAAGCAATTGATCGGTGGCAGACGAGAAGGGTTCTGTTCGGTAATCGCACAATCAGCGCGGCAACTGCTCCACCAGAAAATCAATGAACGCGCGAACCCGCAACGGCATATGGCGGTTCTGCGGATACAGCAGGGTGAACGGCCGCGACCGCCCGCTATAGGGTTTGAGCACTTCTACCAGCGAACCCTCGGCCAGTTCTTTTTCGACGATGAAGCGATAGGTCTGGAACAGCCCGGCACCATGTCTGGCCAGGGTGACGCCGCCGAGCACGTCATCGGAGCAGCAGAAATTGCCCTCGGCGAGAATCTCCCGGGGGATGTCCTGATCGAAAAACAGCCAGGTAATCCGCCGCCCGCTGCTGGGCAATTCGAACTGGATGCACTCGTGTTGTGCAAGGTCGTCGAGGGTCTGGGGCGTTCCGGCACGTTTCAGGTACTCGGGGCTGGCGACCATCACCAGCGCCGCATCCTCCAGGTGCCGGGCAATCAGCGCCGAATCGGGAATCGCCCGCACGCGGATCGCCATGTCATAGCCCTCGCCGACGAAGTCGATGTTGCGATTGCTGATGTGCATCTCGACCTTTACCTGCGGGAAGCGCATGCGAAACGCCGGGAGCAGTGGCAGGATCCGGTGATGGGCGTAGGTCGTGGGAATACTGATGCGCAGGGTGCCGGACGGTTCCTGCTGGCGGCCCATGACCTCCCGCTGAGCCTCGACCAGTTGCGCCAGCGCCTGACGACATTCCTCGTAATAGCGCCGGCCACTGTCGGTCAGCTTGACGCTGCGCGTCGTGCGCGCGAACAGCCGCACCCCCAGGCGTTCTTCCATCCGCGACACCGAGCGACTCACCGCAGCCGGCGTCACCGCCGCCGCGAGCGCCGCCCCGGTAAAACTCCCGGCCTCGGCGGCCAGACAAAACAGCTCGATGCTGCCCAACTGAAGATCGTCGAAATGTCGCTGCATGATTGATTACACCGGGGATCAAATGGACGGCAATGCCTCGAATATAGGGCGTATCAATGGTTGATTCAAAACCTGAGGCGCACAAAAAAGCCGTCAATCACGACGGCTTTCTTGTCTCAGGCACCGGCGATCAACGCCGGGTCAGCAGCACACCCGATTCCATGTGGTGAGTCCACGGGAACTGGTCGAACAGCGCACAGCGGGTGATGCGGTGGGTGTCGTGCAGTTGGGCGATGTTGGCCGCGAGGGTTTCCGGGTTGCAGGAGATGTACAGGATGTTGTCGAAGCGTCGGGTCAGTTCGCAGGTGTCCGGGTCCATGCCGGCCCGTGGCGGGTCGACGAACACGCTGCCGAACTCGTAGCTTTTCAGGTCGATGCCGTGCAGGCGGCGGAACGGCCGCACTTCGTTCAGCGCTTCGGTCAGTTCTTCAGCGGACAGACGCACCAGGGTGACGTTATCCACAGCATTTTCGCTGAGGTTGCTCAGCGCAGCGTTGACCGAGGTCTTGCTGATTTCGGTGGCCAGCACTTTGCGCACACGGGTTGCCAGCGGCAGCGTGAAGTTGCCGTTGCCGCAGTACAGCTCCAGCAGATCGTCGCTGCGATCGCCGAGTGCTTCGTAAGCCCAGTTGAGCATTTTCTGGTTCACGGTGCCGTTGGGCTGGGTGAACGCACCTTCCGGCTGGCGGTAGCTGAAGGTGCGACCGCCGACGTCGAGTTTCTCCACCACGTAATCGTGGCCGATCACTTCGCGTTTGCCCTTGGAACGACCGATCACGCTGACGTCGAGATCCTTCGCCAGTTGCGTCGCGGCCGCGTGCCAGTGCTCGTCCAGTGGCCGGTGATAGCACAGGGTAATCATCGCATCGCCCGCCAGGGTGGTCAGAAACTCCACCTGGAACAGCTTGTGGCTCAGCGCCGCGCTGGCTTGCCATGCTGCCTTCAATTGCGGCATCAGTTGATTGATGCGCAGGCTGGCGATCGGGAATTCTTCGATCAGGATCGGCGTGCGTTTGTCGTCCTGGGAGAACATCGCGTAGTGTCGCTCGCCGCCTTCGCGCCACAGGCGGAATTCGGCGCGCAGGCGGAAGTTCTGCAGCGGCGAGTCGAACACCGCAGGTTCCGGTGCATCGAACGGGGCCAGCAGGTCACGCAGGCGCGTGACCTTGTCTTCGAGTTGCGTGGCGTAGGCCTGGGAATCGAAAGTCATGCGTTGAACCAACCCAGCTTGATCACGAACAGAATCGACAGAATCACCAGCGCCGGGTTCAGCTCACGGGCGCGGCCGGACAGCAGTTTGATCGCGGTCCAGGCGATGAAGCCGAAGGCGATGCCGTTGGCGATGGAATAGGTGAAGGGCATTGCCAGCGCGGTGACTACGACCGGCGCGGCAACGGTGATGTCTTCCCAGTCTATTTCCGCCAGGCCCGAAGTCATCAGCACGGCGACGAACAGCAGCGCCGGTGCGGTGGCGAAGGCCGGTACGCTGGCGGCCAGCGGCGAGAAGAACAACGCCAGCAGGAACAGGATCGCGACCACGATCGCGGTCAGGCCGGTGCGGCCTCCGGCGCTCACGCCGGCAGCGGATTCGATGTAGCTGGTGGTGGTCGAGGTGCCCAGCAGGGAACCGGCCATCGCGGCGGTGCTGTCAGCGATCAGCGCACGACCCATTTTCGGCATGTGGCCGTCCTTGCCCATCAGGCCGGCGCGCTTGGCGACGCCGATCAGGGTGCCGGAGTTGTCGAACAGGTCGACGAACAGGAAAGCGAAGATCACGCTGACCAGACCGATGTCCAGGGCGCCCTTGATGTCCAGTTGCAGGAAGGTCGGGGCCAGCGATGGTGGCATCGATATCACGCCGCCGAACGCGGTAACGTTCATCAGGATCGAGACGACGGTCACCGCCAGAATCCCGATCAGTACGGCACCGCGCACTTTCAGGGCTTCCAGAGCGACGATCAGGGCGAAGCCTAGGGTGGCGAGAATCGGCTCCGGTTTCTTCAGCTCACCAAGGCCGACCATGGTATTGGGGTTGCCAACCACGATGCCGGCGTTGTGCAGGGCGATCAGCGCCAGGAACAGGCCGATACCGGCGGCAATCGCCGAGCGCAGTGGCAGCGGGATGCTGTTGATGATCCATTCACGGATGCGGAAGATCGACAGCAGGAAGAAGCACACCGCCGAAATGAACACCGCGCCCAGCGCCACTTGCCAGGTGTGGCCCATGTGCAGCACGACGGTGTAGGTGAAGAACGCGTTCAGGCCCATGCCCGGAGCGAGGGCGATCGGGTAGTTGGCGATCAGGCCCATGACCGTGGAGCCGATGGCGGCTGCCAGGCAGGTGGCGACGAACACTGCGCCCTTGTCCATGCCGGTCTCGCCGAGAATGCTCGGATTGACGAACAGAATGTAGGCCATGGCCAGGAACGTCGTGACGCCCGCCAGAATCTCGGTCCGCACGTTGGTGTTGTGTGCCTTGAGTTGAAACAGCCTTTCCAGCATCTCTGCTCCCCGTGGCGCGCATGGCGCCGTGAATGTATCGACCTCAACAGCAAAGCACAGACCGTACCAGGCGCCTGGAAATTTGTGGTGGGTCGGAAAAAGCCGCGCATCATACCAGCAGCGTGAAGAATATGGCGGTTGTTGGCGGCGATCGTCGGCGAAGTTTTGCGCCGGGGACAAGTGCGCCATACTGCGCGCTGTTTTTTTCGGGGATGGATCGCATGAACAAGCGTTGGATGACGACCGGCGGGTTGATGGCCTGGCTGTTGAGTGGAGTGCCGGCGGCGTTCGCGGCGTCGGCGCCACCGCTGAGCGAGGTGAAAGTCATCAAGGTGCAGTCGGCGTCCTGCGGGCTGGAAGACATCACCGATGGCCAGACGCAGACCCGTTGCGATCACGGCGGTCCGGGGATCAAGGTCTACGTGCTGGAAATCGGCTACGGCCAGAGCCAGCCTCAGGCAACGCTGGATGGCTTTGAGGTGAACGGCACGCGCAGTCCGGTCTGCGCCTTCGATACGGGCAATCTGACCGAGTGCTCGCCTGGCCGCAAAACCGTCGGTTCTCTCTATACCTTCGACCTGGCGGGCAAGCAGGAGGGCACCTTCAGCTTCAGCAACACCTCGATCAACGCGCCGCGCAACACCCTGTCGACCCAGCTTTACATCAAGTGACAGCCGCTGCCGAACGGGACGGGGCAAAGCTGGCTACGCTTTAAAGATCACCCAGCGGATAGTGCTTATGACCTTTAGAGCCCTGATTACCCTCGCCGAGGGCATCGATGATCTGCAAAGCGTGACCCTGATCGACGTGTTGCGCCGCGCGGGCATCGAGGTGGTGGCCGCCAGCATCGAAGGCCGGCGCATGCTGACCTGCGCTCGCGGTACTCGGCTGACGGCGGACGGCATGTTGATCGACGTGCTGGCGCAAGCCTTCGATCTGATCGTCCTGCCCGGCGGCACCGTCGGTGCACAGCACCTGGCGGCCCATCAACCCCTGCAACAACTGCTCAAGGACCAGGCCCGTGCCGGACGCCTGTTCGCCGCCATCGCCGAATCCCCGGCCGTGGCACTGCAAGCCAGCGGCGTATTGCGCCAGCGCCGGATGACTTGCCTGCCGAGCGCAAGCCATCAATTGTCGGGTTGCACCTTCATCGATCAACCGGTGGTGGTCGACGGCAACTGCATCACCGCCCAAGGCTCCGGCGCAGCACTGGAGTTTGCCCTGACGCTGGTCGAACAACTGGCCGGCAAAGCCGTCAGGGCGAAAGTGGCGGGGGAGTTGTTGATCTGAACGCCTCAGGCGTGAGCTGCGATGGGTTCGATCACCGGTTGTTCCCGATGCTCGGCTTGCCAGAGATCGTAATCGGTTTGAACGCCTAGCCAAACGCGGGCTTTACCGATGCCTGCCCGCTCCAGCCGTACCGCCAGATCCGGACTGATCGGCGCGTGCCCGTGCAATACACGAGAAAGGTGAGGGCGAGCGAACCCGAGGTGTCGTGCCAATTCGGTGACGCTGATGCCCAGTTCGGGCAAGACATCCATCAGCAGTGTTTCACCGGGGTGTGGCGGGTTGTGCATGGGCATGGGCCTGCCTCCTGTCAGTGGTAGTCCAGATAATCAATCAACTCGATATCCGAACCTGCAAATCGAAAGATAACCCGCCAGTTTCCGGAAACACTGAGCGACCAATACTCGGCAAGCTCCCCCTTCAGTGGATGCAGGCGCCAACCGGGGAGGTCCAGGTCTGTGGGAGCCGCTGCGCGATCCATGAACTGGAGCATGCGCGACAACCGCTTTGCGTGGTCGGCGCGAATCCCGCGAGTCGAACCTGTTTCATAGAAGCCACGAAGGCCTTTGTGCTGAAAGGATTTGATCATGCGGCGAGTGTAAGGCGATACCTTACACTCAATGCGGTATCTATGTACCGCACCTCGCCGACTAATTTGTGCCTGGCTTGCCGTTTGGCGGGATGAAGTCCTGTAACTAGGCCTTCACTTCTTCCACCGGCACATGCATCCGGTCGCGGCTGGCGAGCGTCGGGAACAGTTTGATCCACGTTCCGGTCACCACCAGGGTGCCGATTCCGCCCATGACCACCGCCGGCACGGTGCCGAACCAGTGGGCGGTGAGGCCGGATTCGAATTCGCCCAGCTGGTTCGAGGCGCCGATGAACAGGCCGTTCACCGCGCTGACCCGGCCGCGCATTTCGTCCGGGGTTTCCAGTTGGACGAAGGAGGCGCGGATCACCATGCTGATCATGTCCGCCGCGCCGAGTACCACCAGTACCGCCAGCGAGAACCAGAACGAAGTCGACAGGCCGAACGCGATGGTCGCCACGCCGAACACGCCGACGGCGGTGAACATCACGCGACCGACGTGGCGCTCCACGGCAAATCGCGCGAGGAACAGCGACATCCCCAACGCGCCCACGGCCGGTGCCGAACGCAGCAGACCGAGGCCCCACGGGCCGGTCAGCAGAATGTCCTTGGCGAAGACCGGCAGCAACGCCGTGGCGCCGCCGAGCAGCACGGCGAACAGATCCAGCGAGATCGCCCCGAGAATGTCCGGGCGGCTGCGAATGAAGCGAATCCCTGCCAGCAACGAGTCCAGGGTGGCCTTGCCCTTGTTCAACGGTGTCTGCCGCGCGGGCAGGTTGAGCATCAGCGTGCAGGCGATGACATACAGAATCACCGTCGGGCCATACACCCAGACGCTGCCGAAGGCGTAGAGCAGGCCACCGAGGGCCGGGGCGACGATGGTTGCCGATTGCTGGGCCGACTGAGCGGCCGCCACCGCCCGTGGAAACAGCGCACTGGGTACGATGCTCGGCAGCAGTGCCTGGGTGGTCGGCATCTCGAAGGAGCGCGCCGCGCCGAGCAGGAAGGCGAGGATGAAGATCATTTCCCGGGTGACCTGATCGGTGGCGCTGCCGATGGCCAGGGAAAGTGCGATCAGCGCCTGCAAGGACTGGCAGATAGCCGCGACCTTGCGCCGGTCATAACGGTCGGCGACATGCCCGGTGTGCAGCATGAACAGCACGCGCGGGGCGAATTCCACCAGACCCACCAGGCCTAGATCGAGCACGTTGCCGGTCAGTTGATAGAGGTTCCAGCCGATGGCCACAGTGAGCATCTGAAAACCGCTGGCGGTGAAGATCCGGGCCAGCCAGAACGCGAGAAACGGACGATGGTGACGTAACAGCAAAGGCGCTTGGCTGGGCATCTGGAGGCAGGTCTGGTTCGTGGGGGAACCGCGAGGTTATCACCAGTCTGTAACAGGAAGTTGCTATGAAAAAAAATTTAGTTAGCCAGACATCGATTTTCCCGGTCCTGCCGACAAATCCGCCCGACGATGTATTTCAGCGCTTTGCCAATGCTCTGAGGCAACTTGTCACGCGGCAAAAGACCACGCGGTTCGTCGTCGGAAATGGGACTACTCTTTCTACGTTGATTGATCCAGATCAAGACCCATCACGGAATTGACCCGGCCACCAGTCGGCAGGAACCCTGCGTTGCGATGCCTGTAAAAAAAAGAACGAATCCGAATTCGCCGCACTCCATACCCGTGGGGGCAGTGGTGCAAGGCCAGCCAGCCTTGTAACCGTTATCTGATAGAGGAAAGCTTATGTTCGGTTTAGAGGCTCTGGATCTCGCCCGAATTCAGTTCGCGTTCACCATCTCGTTCCATATCCTGTTTCCGGCAATCACCATCGGCCTGGCGAGTTACCTGGCGGTACTCGAAGGTCTGTGGTTGAAGACCGGCAACAACACCTACCGTGACCTCTACCATTTCTGGTCGAAGATCTTCGCCGTCAACTTCGGGATGGGCGTGGTTTCCGGTCTGGTCATGGCCTATCAGTTCGGCACCAACTGGAGTCGCTTCTCGGATTTCGCCGGTTCGGTCACCGGGCCGTTGCTGACCTATGAAGTGCTCACGGCGTTCTTCCTCGAGGCGGGGTTCCTGGGGGTGATGCTGTTTGGCTGGAACAAGGTCGGACGCGGTCTGCACTTCTTCTCCACGGTGATGGTGGCGATCGGCACGCTGATCTCGACCTTCTGGATTCTCGCCTCCAACAGCTGGATGCAGACGCCGCAAGGCTTCGAAATCGTCAATGGCCAGGTCATCCCGACCGACTGGCTGGCGATCGTGTTCAACCCCTCGTTCCCGTATCGCCTGATGCACATGGCGACTGCCGCATTCGTTGCCACCGCCTTCTTCGTCGGCTCGTCGGCGGCCTGGCACTTGCTGCGCGGCAAGGACAACCCGGCGATCCGCACCATGCTCTCGATGGCGATGTGGATGGCGCTGATTGTCGCGCCGATCCAGGCCGTGATCGGCGACTTCCACGGCCTCAACACCCTCGAACATCAGCCGGCGAAAATCGCCGCGATCGAAGGCCACTGGGAAAACGTCGGCGACGAAGCCACGCCGCTGATTCTGTTCGGCTGGCCGGACATGAAAGAAGAGAAAACCAAATTCGCCGTCGAAATCCCGTACCTCGGCAGCCTGATCCTGACTCATTCGCTGGACAAACAGGTGCCGGCGCTCAAGGAGTTTCCACCGGAGGACCGGCCGAATTCGACCATCGTGTTCTGGTCGTTCCGGGTCATGGTCGGCCTTGGTTTCCTGATGATTTTCACCGGCCTCTGGAGCCTGTGGCTGCGCAAGCGCGACACGCTCTACACCTCGCGGCCGTTCCTGTACCTGGCGTTGTGGATGGGGCCATCCGGCCTGATCGCGATCCTCGCCGGCTGGTTCACCACTGAAATCGGCCGTCAGCCGTGGGTGGTCTATGGCTTGATGCGCACGGCGGATGCTTCGTCGAACCACAGCTTCATGCAGATGAGCATCACCCTGATCACGTTCGTCGTGGTGTATTTCGCGCTGTTCGGTGCGGGCCTGGGCTACATGATGCGCCTGGTGCGCAAAGGGCCGAAAACCGACGAAGGCAAGGAAACCAACCACGGCGGTCCTGGCCAGAAACGCACGCCGGCTCGTCCGCTGTCTGCTGCTGACGACGATGTCGAGCACAGCCCCAGCCTGACCAAGGAGATTTGAGTCATGGGTATTGATCTTCCGCTGATCTGGGCCGTGATCATCATCTTCGGCATCATGATGTACGTGGTCATGGACGGCTTCGACCTGGGGATCGGGATTCTTTTCCCGTTCATTCCAGGCAAGACCGATCGCGACGTGATGATGAACACTGTCGCCCCGGTCTGGGACGGCAACGAAACCTGGCTGGTACTGGGCGGCGCGGCGTTGTTCGGCGCGTTTCCGCTGGCTTACTCGGTGGTGCTCTCGGCGTTGTACCTGCCGCTGATCTTCATGCTGGTGGGGCTGATTTTCCGGGGTGTGGCGTTCGAGTTCCGCTTCAAGGCCAAGGACGACAAGCGCCACTTGTGGGACAAGGCGTTCATCGGCGGTTCGGTGGCGGCGACGTTCTTCCAGGGCGTGGCACTCGGCGCGTTCATCGATGGCCTGCCGGTGGTCAACCGCCAGTTCGCCGGCGGCTCGCTGGACTGGCTGACACCGTTCACGATGTTCTGCGGCGTCGCGCTGGTGGTGGCGTATGCCTTGCTCGGCTGCACCTGGCTGATCATGAAGACCGAAGGCAAGCTCCAGGAGCAGATGCATGACCTCGCCCGGCCGCTGGCGTTCGTGCTGCTGGCAGTGATCGGCATCGTCAGCATCTGGACGCCGCTGGCCCATCCGGAAATTGCCTCGCGCTGGTTCAGCCTGCCGAACCTGTTCTGGTTCATGCCGGTGCCGATTCTGGTACTGGTGACGATGTATGGCCTGATCCGCGCGGTGGCGCGCAATGCCAACTACATGCCGTTCCTGCTCACTCTGGTGCTGATCTTCCTCGGCTACAGCGGTCTGGGCATCAGCCTGTGGCCGAACATCGTGCCGCCATCGATCTCGATCTGGGACGCCGCCGCACCGCCGCAGAGCCAGGGCTTCATGCTGGTCGGCACGCTGTTCATCATCCCGTTCATCCTGGGGTACACCTTCTGGAGCTATTACGTGTTCCGCGGCAAGGTCACCCATGAGGACGGCTATCACTAGTCTGTAGAGCCCTGTCGGAGCGCGCCTGATGCCCGGCGCGTCCCGACGATGGCATCGGTTGCGACGCCATCGTTCTGGAAGAGGATCGAAGCAATGAGCGGCAAACATTCCCTGCACGACATTGAAGAAGCCGAAAAAAAGCCGCTGTGGCAGCGGCTCGGCTGGTTGGCCCTGATCTGGGTGGGTAGCGTCGGCGCTCTGTTCATCGTCGCCAGCCTGATGCGCATGTTCATGAACGCGGCCGGCCTGACCACTCACTGACACACCGCACATCCCACCCCGCTGCCTATGGCGGGGATTTACGACCCTCCGTCTGGAGGGTTTTTTTTGTCCGGATTATTTGCGCGCCTTGAGGATCACGAACTTCGGTGTCGCCGCCACTTGCTCGACACCCCGAAACAGCCGCGCCAGTTTGCTGTGATAACCCAGATGACGGTTGCCGACGATGTACAGCGCGCCGCCCACCACCAGCGCTTCGCGGGCCTGCTGGAACATGCGCCAGGCGAGAAAGTCGCCAACCACTTGCTGTTGGTGGAAGGGCGGGTTGCACAACACCACGTCCAGCGATTGCGCCGGTTGTCCGGCCAGACCGTCACCGGCACGCACGGTGACGTCACGTTCGCCCAGCGCTGCACGCCAGTTTTCGGCCGCCGACTGCACGGCCATGAACGACTCGTCCACCAGCGTGTAATGGGCATCGGGGTTGTGCAGGGCGCTGGCGATGGCCAGCACGCCATTGCCGCAACCGAGGTCGGCGACGCGCGCAGCTCCGAGGTTTTTCGGCAGGTGCGGGAGGAAGGCGCGAGTGCCGATGTCCAGGCCTTCGCGGCAGAACACGTTGGCGTGGTTGAGCAGTTCGATCGCTGGCTCATCGAGGCGATAACGGCTCGGATAGGGCGACACGGCGGGCGTTTTGTCTTCTGGCGTGGCGATCAGCAAGCGTGCCTTCTTCACCGCCAGCGAAGCCTGCACCGGCCCGATGTAGCGTTCCAGCAGATCACCGGCCGCACGTGGCAAGTGCTTGACCATCGCCGCTGCGATGACCTGGGCGCCGGGCGCCAGTTGGCCTTGCAGGCGAATCAGTTGTTCCTCCAGCAGCGCCAGCGTCTTCGGGACGCGGATCAGCACCCGGTCGAACGGCCCGACCAACGGCTCGCTGGCCGCAATCGCGCGTACCGCGTCGAAGGCCTGACCGTTGCGCAGCAGGTTTTTCTCCAGCCCCTGGAAGCCGAGAAACGAATCGCCGCTGCTGCTGACCTGCACCTTGCCCGTCAGGCTGATGGCGAGGGCGCCGAAACTGTCGTTGAGCACCAGTACCCGGGTCTGCGCGGTCGGCTGCTGTGCGGCCAGATGATTGAGCAGATACTCGTCGGCGGCATCGAAAGCCTGCAGCGGCTCGTTCTGCTGTTCGGGCTGGCGGATCAGGTCGAGTTGGGCGAAGGGGGTATCGAGCAAAGGCATGGGGCGGGGACTCTGGGTAATCGACGGATGTCCCGCGGCCCAGGGTGTCGTGCGGCGGAACCGTCTGAGTGGACTTCGGCGTGCGGGGCACGTCATCACTCAGAGAGGCTGCGAATGGTACGTTTTTTTTGGGGCTAATACTCGTCTGTTTTAAGAGATGAAAGGGAAAGCGGCTAGATGATTCCGGCCTTGGCGGCGGCGATGACGGCGGAGATCTTGTTGCAGACGTTGAGCTTCACGATCATGTTCTGTACGTGATAGTTCACGGTACGCTCGCTCAGATTGAGGATTCTGGCGGTCTCATAGGCGGTCTTGCCGGAGGCGCATAACTTCAGCACCTCGATTTCCCGGGGCGATAACCGCGCCTGGCGGTTTCTGCTCAAGCGCATGGGCAGCGTGCGGGCGAACAATTCACTCAGGTGGCTGGTGACGTAGAACATGTAGCCAAAGTGTTCATACAGTTCCAGCGGGCTGATCGAACAATGCGGTCTGGCCAGACTCAGAATACTGCACAGGCCACTTTCCTCATGATGAAACGATTGCGACCATCCATGTTTCAAACCTTGATCCTGAAGTCTCTCCCATAAGTCAGGTATGTTTGAGAATGTTTCTTCTTTCCAGATAATCGGCAACATTGAGCGATTGCAATGTGATATTACCGGGTCGATTTCTTCGTAACTTTTTTCTTCATATTGTTGATTCCAGGTCCGTGGGTAGTTGTTGATATGCAAGGACTTGAACGAACTGCGTTCAGGCGAAGTAATTGAAATGCCACAAAAACTGAAGCCGATGTTCTTCGCGAAGTTCAGCAGAATCGGGAAGGCTGTATCGATTCCCTTGGCGAAGGTCAGCTGTCTTATTTGTGACTCCTTCCACATTTCCATTTGAAGTCTCCGGATTTGACGCGTGGGGGAGCAGTTGGATCCAAAAATCGCTGCACGGAAACGAGTGTAGGACGCTTCTTCTATATATGTTTAAATTTTTTTGCTCTTGATCAGTGTGTTTAATTGAGTATTTTCTTTTATGCGAAGTTTTTTATATGAGGTCTGGCATTTGAAGGCTGAGTTGTAATACATGGTTAACAGTTATATTTGTCCAATACCTGTACAAACTCTGGGTGTTTAAAAAGCTTTTATTGAGCAACACTGATGGCATTTGAAGGAGTGCCACATGACTGCCAGCGTGGAAAAATTCAGCCGCCAGACTTTGCTCGATGTACAACCGTTGACGCCGAGCCTGTTCACACTGCGCACCACACGAGACGCGGGGTTCCGTTTTCGGGCAGGGCAGTTCGCCCGGTTGGGCGTCACCAAGGCCGATGGCAGCACGGTATGGCGCGCTTATTCCATGGTGTCCTCGCCGTTCGACGAATTCCTCGAGTTCTTTTCCATCGTGGTGCCGGGGGGCGAGTTCACCAGTGAGCTGAGCCGGCTTCAGGTGGGCGATACGCTGCTGGTGGACCGGCAAGCCTTTGGCTACCTGACCCTGGACCGCTTCACCGACGGCCGCGATCTGTGGCTGTTATCCACAGGCACAGGGGTGGCGCCGTTTCTTTCGATCCTGCAGGACTTCGAGGTCTGGGAGCGATTCGAGCGGATCATCCTGGTGTACAGCGTGCGGGAAGCACGAGAGCTGGCTTATCAACGGTTGATCGCTGAACTGACCCAGCGCGATTACCTGGCCGAATACGCGCACAAGCTGCAATTCATTGCGACGGTCACCCGCGAAGCGTATCCCGGCGCGCTGAACGGCCGAATCACCACGCTGATCGAAAACGGCGAACTGGAGCGCGCGGCCGGTGTGCAACTGAATGCCGAACACTCGCGGGTGATGCTGTGCGGCAACCCGCAGATGATCGACGACACCCGGGCCTTGCTCAAACAGCGGCACATGAGCCTGGCCCTGACGCGCAGGCCCGGACAGATAGCGGTCGAAAACTACTGGTAAAAAAAACGGCGCCTGGAGCGCCGTTTTTCATGGAGAAAGGTTCAGGGCCGGTTGTTCTGGGCCTTGAGCAGGTCGCGGATCTCACCCAGCAACTCTTCTTCCTTGGTGGGCACCGGCGGCAGTGTCGGGGCCACGGCTTCCTCGCGCTTGAGGCGGTTGATGGCCTTGACGCCCATGAAGATCGCGAAGGCGACGATCACGAAATCCAGAATGCTCTGGATGAACTTGCCGTAGGCCAGCACCACAGCGGGTGCGCTGCCCTCGGCCGCTTTGAGCGTGATAGCCAGATCGCTGAAATCCACTCCGCCGATCAACAGACCGATTGGCGGCATGATCACATCGCCGACAAACGACGACACGATTTTGCCGAACGCGGCACCGATGATGATACCGACGGCCATGTCGACCACATTGCCTTTGACCGCGAAGGCCTTGAACTCACTTAGCACGCCCATAGGTTATTTCCTTGTTACAGATGAGTTTGGTGTACGCAGTGTAAATCAGCAAAACGCGTCCTGCGCGAAACACCTTCTTACAATGCCCGTTTTTATCGACACATTAATCGACGATTAGTTTGCAAAGTGCCACTAATCGCGCGCGAAATAAACTGTAATGGGCTGATGTTGAAGAAAAATTTATCAATCATCCGTTTACGATCTTTCTATTTATGTTTGTGCAGAACGCCCTCTAGCCTCTGTCTGGCGCACCTGGATGCGTACCAAAACAACAGAGGATCCTGATATGACTCCCACTTTTCGCCTTGGGGTTTTTCCCCATCGCCGCAGTCTCGGTGTACTCACCGCCAGTCTCATGGCCTTCTCCGTGAATGCCGCGCCACTGACCCGTGATAACGGTGCGGCAGTCGGTGACAACCAGAATTCGCAGACGGCCGGCGCCACTGGCCCGGTGCTGCTGCAGGATGTGCAGTTGATCCAGAAGTTGCAGCGTTTCGACCGCGAACGCATTCCGGAGCGCGTGGTGCATGCCCGTGGTACTGGAGCCCATGGCTCGTTCACCGTGACCAACGACATCAGTGACCTGAGCAAGGCCAAGGTCTTTGCCGCCGGGCAGGTCACCCCGGTGTTCGTGCGCTTCTCGGCGGTGGTTCATGGCAACCATTCCCCGGAAACCCTGCGTGACCCTCGCGGTTTTGCCACCAAGTTCTACACGGCGGACGGCAACTGGGATCTGGTCGGCAACAATTTCCCGACCTTCTTCATCCGCGACGCGATCAAGTTCCCGGACATGGTTCACGCCTTCAAACCTGATCCGCGCACCAATCTGGACGATGACTCACGACGTTTCGACTTCTTCTCCCATGTTCCTGAGGCGACCCGTACGCTGACCGAGTTGTACTCCAACTCTGGGACGCCGGCGAGTTATCGGGAAATGGATGGCAACAGCGTGCACGCCTATAAGCTGATTAACGCCAAGGGCGATGTGAACTATGTGAAGTTCCACTGGAAAAGTTTGCAGGGCGTCAAAAACCTTGATCCGCAAGAAGTCGTCAAAGTCCAGGGGCAAGACTACAGTCATATGACCAATGACCTGGTGGCGAATATCGCAAAGGGCAATTTCCCGAAATGGGACTTGTACGTTCAGGTTCTAAATCCAAAAGATTTGTCCAAGTTTGATTTCGATCCTCTGGATGCAACCAAGATCTGGCCGGGCGTTCCTGAGCGAAAAGTTGGACAAATGGTGTTGAACCGTAATCCACAAAACGTGTTCCAGGAAACCGAACAAGTTGCCATGGCCCCCTCGAATGTCGTGCCCGGTATCGAGCCGTCGGAAGATCGCTTGTTACAGGGGCGGATATTCGCTTACGCCGATACACAAATGCATCGTCTGGGGGCCAACTCGTCGCAGTTGCCGATCAATGCGGCAAAAGTTGCCGTGAACAACGGCAATCAGGATGGCGCGATGAATGCCGGTGCCACGCAGTCGGGCGTGAATTACCAGCCGAGCCGTCTGCAACCTCGCGAAGAGACCCCGGCAGCGCGTTACAGCCAGTTGGCGCTGGCGGGCAGTACCGATCAGGCGAAGATCCAGCGTGAGCAGAACTTCCGTCAGGCCGGCGACCTGTATCGCTCGTTCAGCAAAAAGGAACGTCAGGATCTGATCGAAAGTTTCGGTGGATCGCTGGCTTCCGCCGATGATGAAAGCAAGCACATCATCCTGTCGTTTTTGTACAAGGCTGACCCGGAATATGGTGCCGGTGTGAGCAAGGTTGCCAAAGGCGATCTCGACCGGGTGAAAGCGCTGGCGGCGAAACTTTCCGACTGACGGCATCGCACCACGCAAAACGGGGCCTGACTTTCAGGCCCCGTTTTGCGTGGTGTTGTCCTTGTGCTCCGGTCGCCCTTGGCTGGGGTATCATCGCGGTTTTTGCCGGGGGATCAGATGGCCAAGGCCAAGCGCATGTACGGCTGCACCGAGTGCGGCGCAACCTTTCCCAAGTGGGCCGGCCAGTGCGGTGAGTGCGGGGCCTGGAACACGCTGACCGAAACCATGGTCGAGAGCGGCGGCGCTGCGGCGCCAAGCGGTCGCACCGGTTGGGCCGGGCAGCAGGCGCAGATCAAGACGCTGGCCGAAGTCAGCGTCGAAGAGATTCCGCGTTTTTCCACTGCGTCCGGTGAACTTGACCGGGTGCTGGGCGGCGGTCTGGTGGACGGTTCGGTGGTGCTGATCGGCGGCGATCCGGGTATCGGCAAATCAACGATCCTGTTGCAGACCCTGTGCAACCTCGCCAGAAGCATGCCGGCGCTGTACGTCACCGGCGAAGAGTCCCAACAGCAGGTGGCGATGCGCGCCCGCCGGCTGGGTCTGCCCCAGGATCAACTGCGGGTGATGACCGAAACCTGCATTGAAAGCATCATCGCCACCGCCCGTCAGGAGAAACCCCGGGTGATGGTGATCGACTCGATCCAGACCATTTTCACCGAACAGTTGCAGTCGGCCCCGGGTGGTGTTTCCCAGGTGCGCGAGAGCGCGGCGCTGCTGGTGCGTTATGCCAAGCAGAGCGGCACGGCGATTTTCCTCGTCGGCCACGTGACCAAGGAAGGCGCGTTGGCCGGGCCGCGCGTGCTGGAGCACATGGTCGACACCGTGCTGTATTTCGAAGGCGAGTCCGATGGCCGTTTGCGTTTGTTGCGGGCGGTGAAGAACCGTTTCGGCGCGGTCAACGAATTGGGTGTGTTCGGCATGACCGACAAGGGCCTGAAAGAAGTCTCCAACCCGTCGGCGATTTTTCTGACCCGTGCCCAGGAAGAAGTGCCGGGCAGTGTGGTGATGGCAACCTGGGAAGGCACCCGGCCGATGCTGGTGGAAGTCCAGGCGCTGGTGGATGACAGCCATCTGGCGAACCCGCGCCGGGTCACGCTCGGGCTGGATCAGAACCGTCTGGCGATGCTGTTGGCGGTGTTGCACCGCCATGGTGGCATCCCCACCCATGACCAAGACGTATTCCTCAACGTGGTCGGTGGGGTGAAGGTGCTGGAAACCGCCTCCGACCTGGCGTTGATGGCAGCCGTCATGTCCAGCCTGCGCAACCGGCCATTGCCCCATGATCTGCTGGTGTTCGGTGAAGTCGGACTGTCCGGCGAGGTGCGCCCGGTGCCGAGCGGTCAGGAGCGCTTGAAGGAAGCGGCCAAGCACGGTTTCAAACGCGCGATCGTGCCCAAGGGCAACGCGCCGAAGGAAGCGCCGGCGGGGTTGCAGATCATTGCCGTGACGCGCTTGGAGCAGGCGCTGGACTCGCTGTTCGAGTAATCGCTCGGCGAGCGATCTATCTGTGGGAGCGAGCAAGCCTGCTCCCACACTGGATTGGCGGTCGGCGCTAGATATCGATCAACGCGGCCAGTTCACGTTCCAGCTCGGTTTCGTCAGCCAGATTGAGTTCGATCAAGCGCCGCAGGCGCTGGATCGATTCGAGGCTGATATGTCGGCAGACAAACCCCAACTGCCCGTGATCTTCGTGCGCCAACTGCACGTCCATCTCGATATCGACCTCATCGCTCAGATGAATGTCGACGTAGAAGTCCTGTTCCGGATCGCCCAGCCAGGGCTCCGGCCGCTCGATCAGCAAGCCCTTGAGTGACAGGTCGATCAGCTTCACCGGCCAGATGAATTGACCCTGACTCAGCTCGGTTCTGGCATCGAACGCGATACGTTTGAAGCGGCGACGCTCTGCTGGGTGCTCGCTCATGGCGCAATCCTCACGAAGGTAGGCTGACTATAGACCTGTCCGGTGACAGGTTGCCAATGGGGAGCGGGTGCCTAGACCAATGTCGGGTATGGTCTTTGCCGTCAACGGGGCTAAACTCGGGGTGGCTGTCTTTCTGTCCAACCTGGCTGGAATAAAAAAATGAAAAATAATAATAGCCCGCTGCGCCACTTACCCTGGCTAGTGCTGGCAATCGTAGGAGCGTGCGCCCTGGGCGTAGTGGCATTGCGCCGAGGAGAGGCGATCAACGCCTTGTGGATCGTGGTCGCTGCCGTGGCCATCTATCTGGTTGCGTACCGTTACTACAGCCTGTTCATCGCTAACAATGTGATGCAACTCGATCCGCGCCGGGCCACCCCCGCCGTGCTCAACAACGACGGTCTGGACTACGTTCCGACCAACAAACACATTCTTTTCGGTCACCACTTCGCGGCGATTGCTGGTGCAGGGCCGCTGGTCGGTCCGGTTCTGGCGGCGCAGATGGGCTACTTGCCCGGCACGCTCTGGCTGATCGCCGGCGTGGTGCTCGCGGGCGCGGTGCAGGACTTCATGGTTCTGTTCATGTCGACCCGGCGCAACGGCCGCTCCCTTGGCGACATGGTGCGTGAAGAAATGGGCCGCATCCCTGGCACCATCGCGCTGTTCGGCTGCTTCCTGATCATGATCATCATCCTCGCGGTGTTGGCGCTGATCGTGGTTAAAGCGCTGGCCGAGAGCCCGTGGGGCATTTTCACGGTGATGGCGACCATCCCGATCGCGATGTTCATGGGCGTCTACATGCGCTACATCCGCCCGGGGCGCATCGGCGAAATCTCCATCATTGGTGTGCTGTTGCTGCTGGGTTCGATCTGGCTGGGCGGGCAGGTCGCCGCCGATCCGGTGTGGGCCAAGGCGTTCAGCTTTACCGGTGTGCAAATCACCTGGATGCTGATCGGTTATGGCTTCGTCGCTGCCGTACTGCCGGTGTGGCTGATTCTGGCCCCGCGTGACTACCTCTCGACCTTCCTGAAAATCGGCACCATCATCGCCCTGGCGATCGGCATCCTGATCACCATGCCCGAGCTGAAAATGCCGGCGCTGACCCAGTTCGTCGACGGCACCGGCCCGGTGTGGAAGGGCGGCCTGTTCCCGTTCCTGTTCATCACCATTGCCTGCGGCGCGGTGTCCGGTTTCCATGCGCTGATCTCTTCCGGCACCACGCCGAAGCTGCTGGATAACGAAACCAACGCCCGCTACATCGGTTACGGCGGCATGCTGATGGAGTCGTTCGTGGCGATCATGGCCATGGTTGCCGCGTCGGTGATCGAGCCGGGCGTGTACTTCGCCATGAACAGCCCGGCGGCCGTGGTCGGCGGGGATGTGGTGGCCGTCGCTCAGGCCGTCAGCGGCTGGGGCTTCGCCATCACTCCGGATGCCCTGCAAGCCGTGGCTCACGACATCGGCGAAACCACCATCCTGGCCCGTGCCGGCGGTGCGCCGACCCTGGCGGTCGGTATCGCGCAGATTCTGCACAGTGTCCTGCCGGGTGAGAACACCATGGCGTTCTGGTACCACTTCGCAATCCTGTTCGAAGCGCTGTTCATCCTGACCGCTGTCGACGCCGGTACTCGTGCCGGGCGTTTCATGCTGCAGGATCTGCTCGGCTCTTTCGTGCCGGCGCTGAAGCGTACCGAATCCTGGACCGCCAACCTGATCGCCACCGCCGGTTGTGTGGCGATGTGGGGCTGGTTGCTGTACCAAGGCGTGATCGATCCGCTGGGCGGCATCAATACCCTGTGGCCGCTGTTCGGTATCTCCAACCAGATGCTGGCCGGTATCGCGCTGATGCTCGGCACCGTCGTGCTGATCAAAATGAAGCGCCAGCGCTACATTTGGGTCACCTTGCTGCCGGCGGCCTGGCTGCTGATCTGCACCACCACCGCAGGCTTCATCAAGCTGTTCGACGCCAACCCGGCGATCGGCTTCCTGTCGCTGGCCAAGAAGTACAGTGATGCGCTGGCCGCCGGTCAGGTCATTGCCCCGGCCAAGAGCATCGATCAGATGCAGCACGTGATCTTCAACGCCTACACCAACGCAACACTGACCGCGCTGTTCCTGTTCGTGGTATTCAGCATCCTGTTCTATGCGCTCAAGGTCGGCATCGCCGCCTGGGGCAAAAAAGAGCGTACGGATAAAGAATCGCCATTCCAGGCGCTGCCGGACGCGTAACCAGAGGATTGCACGATGTTCAATGACCTGAGTCGCCTCGGTAAATACCTCGGTCAGGCTGCGCGCCTGATGGTCGGCATGCCCGACTACGACACCTATGTCGAGCATATGCAAAGCAAACACCCGGACAAACCGGTGATGAGCTACGAGGTGTTCTTCCGCGAACGCCAGGAAGCCCGTTACGGTGGCAAGGGTGGGCCGAAGTGCTGTTGAGCCGCTGATCGCGGTTCACCAGAAGTGAGGTGGGAGCAGGTCTTTCGGCCTGCTCCCATTTTTATTTGTGCAATTGAAGGAGATCGTGTTTTGTCCTCTCCCATCCCGGTCACGGTGCTCAGCGGTTTCCTCGGCGCCGGCAAGACCACATTGCTGCGTCATCTGTTGAAAGCCGAGCACGGCCTGAAAATCGCCGTGATCGAAAACGAATTCAGCGACGCCGGCATCGATACCCAGTTGCTGGGTGACGAGCCGGTGCAAGTCATGACCCTGGCCAACGGCTGCGTCTGCTGCACCATCCACACCGACCTGACCAAAGCCCTGTACTTGCTGCTCGAGCGTCTGGACAGCGGCGAAATCGCCTTTGATCGCCTGGTGATCGAATGCACCGGCCTGGCCGATCCGGCGCCGGTGGCGCAGACCTTTTTCATCGACGAAGAACTGCGCGAGCGTTATTTGCTCGACGGCATCATCACCCTGGTGGACGCTGCCCACACCGAACTGCACCTGACCCAGACCATCGCCCAGGCACAGATCGGTTTCGCCGACCGCCTGCTGGTGAGCAAGACCGATCTGGTGGACGAAGCGACATTCACTGCGCTGAGCGAGCGCCTGACCCGGATCAACCGTCGTGCGCCGATCCGTGTGGTCGAGCATGGCAACATCGATCTGGCCGAACTGCTCGATGTGCGCGGTTTCAATCTCAACGCCGACCTCGGTGGCGGTGTAAGCCTGCGCCCGGTGAGCAAGGCGCCGTCCATTGACCGGATTTCCAGCCTGGTGCTGCGCACCGACCAGCCGCTGGATATCGATCAGCTCAGTGCGTTCATGAATGAACTGCTGGAAGAACATGGCAAGCAATTGCTGCGTTACAAGGGCGTGCTGAACATCGCCGGAGAAGATCGGCGTCTGGTGTTCCAGGGCGTTTTGAAACTCTATGGTTTCGACTGGGATACCGAGTGGGCCGAGGGCGAGGCGCGGGAAAGCGTGATCGTGTTCATTGCCGACGACTTGCCGGAAGAGAAAATCCGGGCGGGCTTTGCCAAAGTGGCGGCGAACTGAGTCCGCCGCTGCCTCAGTGAGTGGAGCCGCTGAGAATCGTCTGCTCCAGATGGTCCAGATGACGGTTCATCAGCGATACGGCCATGGCCGCGTCATCACGCTCGATCGCATCGACGATCCGGGCGTGATCCTGCCAGCCGCAACAGCTTTGCGTGGTTTCAGTGCATCGCGCAATCGCCACTGATGTCAGCGGCACCAGCGTGCCGAGAAAGTGCGCTAACGGTGCATTTCCAGCCATTCTCGCCAACTGCAAATGAAACTCTCCGGACAGGCGAATCGCTGCCCCGCGTCGATGTTTATCCACCGCCTGGTGCTCAAGTTCGATCAAGGCTCGCAGGCGTTGCAAATCTTCAGCCTGTGCGTGCTGACAAGCCAGCGGCACCAAGGTGCTTTCGGCCAGGCGCCGGGCGTGCAGGGCCTGACGGGTCTGCTCGGCGTCCGGCCCGGCAACGCGCGGTCGATGGTTCGCCCGCAGCACAATGATCTGCTCATGGGCCAACTGCGTCAGCACCCGACGAACATCCGCGCGGCTGACGCCGAACATCTGCTTGAGGCTTTCTTCGGTGAAGCGGCTGGCCGCATCGATGCGCTGGTCGAGAATCGCATCCAGCAGGCGCGGATACAGATCGTCCGCCGGTGCCTGCAAGCGGGAGAAGGGCAGGGCAGCCGAGGTCTGGCGAGGGTGCGACGTGGCAAGGCTGTTCATGGCCGTTCTCCTGTGAAAGGGTTTCAGTTGCTCAGATGGTCATCCGGAATGTTCAGCTCGATGCCCATGCGCTGGCCTTCACGCAGGATATGCCGGCGCATTTCGGCGCTGGCCTGGGCGCTGTTCTTGCTGCGGATCGCGCGCACGACCGCTTCGTTTTCTTCCAGGCGTTCGGCCAGATGCTCCGGCGAGTTGCGCAGCACTTCGGCGCTTTGCTTGAGGGCGTTGCTGGTCTGCTGCACCACACTCTGGAAAATCGGGTTCGAGGTCAGGGTGAACAGTTCTTCGTGGAACGCGATGTAGGCGCTGACGCCGGCCTCGCTGTCACCGGCGTCGAGGGCTTCGCGCATGTCCATCAGGGTCAGGCGCAGTTGCCCGACTTCCTTGCTGCTGATCGATTGCGCCACCAGGCCGACGATGAACGGTTCGAGGGTGTAGCGCAGTTGCAGCACATCTTCGAGGCTGGCACCGGCCACCGCGCTGTCGTGGCTCGGGCTGTCGCTCGGTTGGGCGTCGAGCACCACCACGCCTTTGCCCGGCATCGAGCGCACCAGGCCGAGGGTTTCCAGCACGATCACGGCTTCGCGCAGGCTCGGGCGGCTGATGCCGAGTTGTTCGGCCAGTTCGCGCTGGCCTGGCAGCATGTCGCCGGAGCGCCACTGACCACGGGCCAGCGCAGCGCGGAGTTTTTCTACCACTGAGTTGACGACGGTTGATGAAGTAATCACGTATTGGCTCCATGCGCCGTGCCTGCACGGTGGCAGGCACGGCGTTCATTCAGAATTCTTGCTGGTGGGCGGTCCCCACCGGTTTTCTCGGCTGAAAGGTATAGCCCTGCTGGCCGCTGAGCACCTTGTTCGCCCGTTGCACATCGATGTCTTTTTCCCAGCGCGCGATGGCCACGGTGGCGACGCAGTTGCCGATCAGGTTGGTCAGTGCCCGGCCGATGCCCATGAACCAGTCCACCGCCAGCACCAGCACCAGGCCGACCACCGGGATCGCCGGAATCGCCGTCAGGGTCGCCGCCAGAATCACCAGCGCCGAGCCGGGGATACCGTGGGCGCCCTTGGAAGTGATGAGCGACACCAGCAGGATGGTCAACAGATCGGTCATGGCCAGTGGCGTACCGGTGGCGTTGGCGATGAACACGATGGCCAGGGTCAGGTAGATCGAGAAGCCGTCGAGGTTGAACGAGTAACCGGTGGGAATCACCAGCCCGACCGTGGAACTGCCGATGCCCAGGTGTTCGAGCTTGCGCATGATCTGCGGCAGCACGGCGTCGGACGACGCGGTGCCCATGACGATCAGCAGTTCTTCGCGCAGGTACTTGAGCAGCGGCCACATGCGCAGGCCGGACAGGCGCATCACCAGGCCGAGAATCAGTGCGACGAAGGCGATGCAGGTCAGATAGAACAGCCCGATCAGGCTGCCCAGGTGTTGCAGCGAGTCGATGCCGTATTTGCTGGTGGTGAAGGCGATGGCGCCGAACACGCCGATCGGCGCCAGTCGCACGATCATGCCCATGATCCGGAAAATCACATGGCTCAGTTCGTTGATCAGTCGCGAGATCCCGGAAGCGGCTTCGCCCACCAGGTTCAGGGCACTGCCGAACAGCACCGAAAACAGCAGCACTTGCAGGATGTTGTTGTCGGCGAAGGCGCCCAGCACCGAAGTCGGGATCAGCTCCATCAGGAACTGGGTGGTGGTGTGCATGTGCTGGCCGCGCTGGGCGATGTCGCCCATGTCGGCGGCGGACAGCTGTTCCAGATGAATATTGGCGCCGCTGCCGATTCCGGTGCTGAAGGCGAAGACCAGGCCGATCACCAGCGCGATGGTGGTGAGGATTTCAAAGTAAATGACCGATTTGAGGCCGATGCGCCCGACCTTCTTCAGGTCGCCCGCGCCGCTGATGCCGCTGACCACCACGCAGAACACGATCAGGCCGATGAGCATCTTGATCAGTTTGATGAAGCCGTCGCCGAGCGGTTTGAGCTGGGCCGAATATTCAGGAAGGGTCAGCCCGCAGACGATGCCGAGCACCAGTCCGAGAACCACTTGGAGGAAGATTGAACGCGAGCACCATCTGAGCATGGGAGGAATCCTGGTCGGTGTCCCGTCTGCCGGCGCCAGGGCGCTCGAATTCAGGACTTAATTATTGTGGTCTTACCGGTATGTCCAGTGCGGGTGCAGTCTAGGCGCTGTTTTTTACGGATCGCAAGTGAAAAATGACGAATTGGCATGACCGGTCTGACCAGTTGCGCGCAATGTCCCGATCTTGAGCGATTGGTGGTGAAAAACTTTTTTGCCGGCGAAAAAAAACCGGCCAATCACTTGGCCGGTTTTCATGCTGCGGATCTAGCGGGGCAATTAAGCGCCGTATACCGGCAGTTTCTTGCAGATGGCTTTGACTTTCTCACGAACGGCGTCGATCACCGCTTCGTTGTTCAGGTCAGCCAGGATGTCGCAGATCCAGCCAGCCAGCTCCTTGCACTCTGCTTCCTTGAAGCCGCGAGTGGTCACGGCCGGAGTACCGAAGCGCAGGCCGGAGGTGACGAACGGGGAGCGTGGGTCGTTAGGCACGGAGTTCTTGTTCACGGTGATGAACGCTTTGCCCAGCGCGGCGTCGGCGTCTTTACCGGAGATTTCCTGCTTGATCAGCGACAGCAGGAACAGGTGGTTCTGAGTACCACCGGAAACCACGTCGAAACCGCGCTCGATGAACACGCCGGCCATGGCCTGGGCGTTTTTCACCACTTGTTGCTGGTAAGCCTTGAACTCAGGCTGCAGTGCTTCCTTGAAGCAGATCGCCTTGGCAGCGATCACATGCTCCAGCGGGCCGCCCTGGGCGCCCGGGAATACCGCGGAGTTCAGCTTCTTCTCGATGTCGGCGTTGGCTTTGGCCAGGATCAGGCCACCACGTGGACCGCGCAGGGTCTTGTGGGTGGTGGTGGTCACGACGTCAGCGAATGGAACCGGGTTCGGGTAGACGCCAGCGGCGACCAGACCGGCCACGTGAGCCATGTCGACGAACAGGTAAGCGCCAACCTTGTCGGCGATGGCGCGGAAGCGCGGGAAATCGAGGATCTGCGAGTAGGCGGAGAAACCGGCTACGATCATTTTCGGCTTGTGTTCAACTGCCAGGCGCTCGACTTCGTCGTAGTCGATCAGGCCGTTGGCGTCGATGCCGTACTGGATGGCGTTGTACAGCTTGCCGGAGGACGAAACGCTGGCGCCGTGGGTCAGGTGACCGCCGTGAGCCAGGCTCATGCCCAGAATGGTGTCACCGGCCGACAGCAGGGCCAGATAAACAGCGGCGTTGGCTTGGGAGCCGGCGTGCGGCTGAACGTTGGCGTAATCGGCGCCGAACAGTTCTTTGGCGCGGTCGATGGCCAGTTGCTCAACGACGTCGACGTACTCGCAGCCACCGTAGTAGCGCTTGCCTGGGTAGCCTTCGGCGTACTTGTTGGTCAGAACCGAGCCTTGAGCTTCCATCACCGCAGGGCTGGTGTAGTTTTCCGAAGCGATCAGCTCAATGTGTTCTTCCTGGCGCTGAGCTTCTTGCTCCATGGCGGCAAAAAGGTCGGCGTCGTACTTGGCAATAGTCAAATCACGGCTGAACATGGCGGTCCTCAAGGATCGGGGCAGAAAAGGGGGGCATTCTAACCCAACGGCTTTTGGATGGCATATGAAACGACATCATGTCGCAGACAAGTGGCGTTCATGCGCGGATATGCGGCGTTTGCGCCGACCCTTTCGCCAGCAAGCCCCACCAAGACAATGCATTCCGATGTGTGCGGGCGTGCCCGCGAAGGCGTCTTCAGTCGCGCCGCAAGACGTCAGTCGAACATGAACAGCGCATCGTTGCTGAACTGCGCCTCGAACCGCCCGGACGGCATCGGCCGGCCGAACAGATACCCCTGAACCTCATCGCAGCCATGCTCGCGCAGGAAGTCCAGCTGTTCATGGGTTTCCACGCCTTCGGCGATCACCGCCAGATTGAGGCTGTGGGCCATGGCGATGATCGCGCGGGCGATCTGCGCGTCTTGCTCGCCGGACGGCAGGCCGTCGACGAACGTGCGGTCGATCTTCAGCACGTCGATCGGGAATTGCTTGAGGTAGTTCAGCGACGAGTAGCCGGTGCCAAAGTCGTCGACGGCGATGCTCAGGCCCAGGTTTTTCAGGCCGGCGAGGATCTGCATCGCTTCGCTGACTTCACGCATCAGGATACTTTCGGTCAGCTCCAGCTCCAGGCACGCCGGCGGCAGGCCGGTTTCCCTGAGGATGGTGGCGATCCGCGTACCGAGCTGGCCGTCGGAGAACTGCCGGGCGGAGATGTTCACCGAGACCTTGGGCACGCGCACGCGGTTCTGGTGCCAGGTCTTGAGCTGACGGCAGGCCTCGCCGATCACCCAGTCGCCGACGTCCACCACCAGGCCGAGCTCTTCCAGCACCGGAATGAAATCCCCCGGCGGCACCAGCCCGCGTCGCGGATGGCGCCAGCGCAACAGGGCTTCGGCGCCGGTCAGGCGTTTACCGTCGCCGCTGAACTGCGGCTGGTAATACAGCACGAATTCGTTCTGCTCCAGGGCATGGCGCAGGTCGCTTTCCAGCTCCAGACGCTCCAGGGCGCTGGCGTTCATGTCGGCCTGATAGAACTGGAAGTTGTTCTTGCCGCGTTCCTTGGCGTGGTACATCGCCGTGTCGGCGTTCTTCATCAACTGGCTGAGTTCGTTGCCATCCTGCGGGCTCAGGGCGATGCCGATACTGGCGGTGACGAAGAACTCGCGGCCTTCGAGGACAAACGGTTTCACCAGGCTGGCAAGAATCTGCTCGGCCACATGGATCGCGCGGTTCAGCGCCATTTCACGGCTGGAGCGGTGTTGCAGCAGCAGGGTGAATTCATCGCCGCCCATCCGCGCCACGGTGTCGTCGTCATCGACGCAGGCCAGCAGCCGCGTGGCCATGTCCTTGAGCATGCGGTCGCCGGCGGCGTGGCCGAGGGAGTCGTTGATCGGCTTGAACCGGTCGAGGTCGAGGAACATCAGCACCACCCACGACTTCTGCCGCTCGGCCGCTTGCAGCGCGGTGTGCAGGCGATCCTGGAACAGCGTGCGGTTCGGCAGGTGGGTCAGGGCGTCGTAGTAGGCGAGGCGGTGAATGCGCTGCTCGCTGGCCTTGCGCTCGCTGATGTCGCTGAAGAAACACACATAACTGGCGAGGTCGCCCTCGTCGTCGAGCACCGCCGTGATGCCGACCCACGCCGGGTAATGCTCGCCGTTACGGCGTTTGAGCCAGACTTCGCCTTCCCAGGAACTGTGTTGATGCAGTTGTTTGAGCACGTAGCGCAGGTGCGCGTCCTGCTGCTCGTCGACGGTGAGCATGTTGGGCAACTGGTCGAGGACTTCGGCCACCGCGTAACCGCTGACGCGGCTGAAGGCCTCGTTGGCCTGGACAATGTAACCGGCCGGGTCGGTAATCAGGATCGCCGACGTCGAGTGCTCGAATACCGTGGCGGCCATGCGCAGGTCTTTCTCGGCACGGCGCTGCTGGCTGATGTCACGACCGACGCCGAGCACACCTTCGAAGGCGCCGTGTTCGTCCCACACCAGCACCAGGCGCAGTTCGATCGGAATCTTGCGGCCATCGGCGCGCAGGCAGTCGAACAGGAACATCTGGGTCTGCACCTGACTGCGCAGGAGTGCCAGTTGCTCGGGTTTGGCCAGCGCCTTGCTGACGCGGTCCATCAGTTGATAGATGCCGCTCAGTTGCTGCGGGTTGGCGATGGTCGACTGCCAGCCGTTCTGGAAAATCCATTCGGCGTCGTAGCCGAGCACCGCCTGCACCGACGGGCTGACGTAGTTCAGCGACAGCTTGCTGTCGGTGGAGAAAATCACGTCGCTGATGCTTTCGGCGAGCATCCGGTAGCGTTGCTCGCTGTCGCGCAGGGATTCGCTGGCCTCGATCTGTTCGGTGATGTCCTTGGCGACGCCGATGATCCGCGTGACCTGATCGTGCTTGTCCCGGGCCAGCGCCTGTTCGCGAATGTCGAAGCGCCGCCATTTGCCGTCGCGATGGCGGAAGCGCAGTTGGCATTGCAGCAACTGGCTGTAGCCGGCGTGACGCTGCATCTGGCGTGAGCGGTGGTAATAGTCGGCGTCTTCCGGGTGCAGGAGGATTTCCCAGAAATACTCGCCCATCTGATGCAGTTCGGTGCGGTTGTAACCGAGGGTCTGGCCGAGATGGTGGTTGCTGAAAATCATCCGCTGGCTGATCACGTCCTGCACATACAGATGATCCGGCACGGTGCGCACTACGTCCGACCAGAATCCTTCGCGCTCGAGTAGTGACAGTTCGATCAGCTTGCGGCTGGTGATGTCGTTGATGCTCAGGATCACCGCTTTGAAGTCGTGGCGCTCCCGGGGCAGGCGCAGCACCAGCCACAGATGCTGGTCACGGCCGTTGATGTCCGGCAGCTTGATTTCCAGTTCCAGTTGTTTCTGCTGCTGGAGCACGGCGTCGAGCACTTGATTGCCGATGGCGCATTGGCTGTGCGGCTGGCCGTCGATCAACAGTTGCCAGGCGTGGTCGCTGGAATTGACGTTGAGCAGTTGCAGCGCGACCTGGTTGACCTCGGTGACGCGCAACTCCTGCAACAATTGCTGGCGCTGTTGTGGCTGATCGAGCCAGGCCTTCAACTGGTCGCTGGTCTGCAGATTCGCCCGTTCGAACGCTTGCTGCAGTCCCGACAGATCCAGCACGCACAAGGCCACGCCGGTGCCGTCGAAGATGTCCTGATAGCGGCGCCGTCCTTCATGCAACTGGCGTTGGCGGCGGCGCATGTTGAGCAGGGCGATGAACGGCAGCAGCGAGAACGCCAGGCCCAGCAGGCATTTGCCGATGAAGGCCGGCAGCAGTTGCTCAAGCACCCGCTGGCGGTCGAACAGCCCGCGCAACTGCCAGTCGCTGCTGCTCAGCGGCACGGTCAGCACGCTGTTGGCCAGATCGTCCGGGCTCAGGGTGCTGGTCTTGGTCGAAGGCAGGGCTTCGTCGCGGCTGATGATCTGATGATTGATGCGGTTTTCCACCAGCCACAGCGGGCGGATGCCGGTATCGGCCTGTTTGACCAGCGCATCGAAAAAGGTCGGGGTCAGACGCAATGCCCAGTAACCGCGGGTGCTGCCGCTGGCCTGATGCAGCAGCAGATGCACCACCGAGCCATCGTCGGCGTTGCTGAAGTAGTGAGCCTGGGCGCGACTGCGGCGCACCAGTTCGCCCAGGTAATCGGCGTCGTTGCTGTCGGCGGCGCTGTCGCTGAGGACTTTTCCGGACGGGCTGAGCAGCGCCACGCTGAGCAGGTCGGGCAGCGATTGCTGCAACTTGCGCAGCAACGCCTGCTGTTCGTCGGCTGACTGCGGTTGTTCGACGATCGGTAGCAGATTGAGCGCGATTTGCGCGTTCAACGCCATGTTCAGGCTGACCTGGGAGGCGAGATCGGCGGTGTAATCGATGGTGTACTGGCGCTGGTTGGTCTGGGTTTCGCGCAGTTGATCGAGCAGTTGCCAGAACAGCAAGGCCAGCAGCAAAAGCACCAGAGTTGCCAGCGCGCCCTTCAATGTCCCGCGCAGGGGCGAGCCGGGCGCCGGTAGGGTGCTGCTCACAGAGGCTGGCGGAGTGACGTTGGACAAGCTGTAATCCTGCGTTTTGGCTGGACTGGCGCGACGCGCACTATAAGCCGGACGCCCAAAGGGCGGCTAGCATGCCTTGAGTCGTGGCTAAGTGCCAGCCCCGTTCGGCTGGACTGCCACTGGTCATTCAGGTAGCTTTGCCGGTTACGCGGGAGCGTTCCAGCTCCTAGACTCAGACTTTTTTCCGCGCGCACGCATTGATCACCCTCAACTGAACGGCGCGCATGGTCTGGCCAGGCATCGCCTGCGCTCCAATCATTCATCAGTCACTGACCCAAGGTTCTCCATGGCTCAATACGTCTTCACCATGCATCGGCTGGGCAAAGTTGTTCCGCCGAAGCGGGAAATCCTGAAAAACATTTCGCTGTCCTTCTTCCCCGGCGCCAAGATCGGCGTTCTCGGCCTCAACGGTTCGGGTAAGTCCACGCTGCTGAAAATCATGGCCGGCGTCGACACCGAGTTCGAAGGCGAAGCCCGTCCGATGCCGGAGCTGAACATCGGTTATCTGCCGCAAGAGCCGCAGCTGGATCCGACCAAGACCGTGCGTGAAGTGGTCGAGGAAGCGGTCAGCGTGATCAAGGACGCCCAGGCACGCCTGGACGAGGTTTACGCCGCTTACGCCGATCCGGATGCCGACTTCGATAAACTGGCCGCCGAACAGGCCAAGCTCGAAGCGATCCTGCAGGCCAGCGACGGTCACAACCTGGAGCGCCAGCTGGAAGTCGCCGCCGATGCGCTGCGTCTGCCTGCCTGGGACGCGAAGGTCGAACACCTGTCCGGTGGTGAAAAACGTCGTGTGGCCCTGTGCCGCCTGCTGCTGTCCGCGCCGGACATGCTGCTGCTCGACGAACCGACCAACCACCTGGACGCCGACTCCGTTGCGTGGCTCGAACACTTCCTGCACGACTTCCCGGGCACTGTGGTAGCGATCACGCACGACCGTTACTTCCTGGACAACGTCGCCGGCTGGATTCTGGAACTCGACCGTGGCGCAGGCATTCCTTACGAGGGCAACTACTCGGGTTGGCTGGAAGCCAAGTCCGATCGTCTGGCCCAGGAATCCAAGCAGCAGTCGGCTCACGAAAAAGCCATGAAGGAAGAACTGGAGTGGGTGCGCAAAGGCGCCAAGGCCCGCCAGTCGAAATCCAAGGCCCGTCTGGCCCGCTTCGAAGAAATGCAATCGCAGGAATTCCAGAAGCGCAGCGAGACCAACGAGATCTACATCCCGGCCGGTCCGCGCCTGGGCGACAAGGTCATCGAATTCAAGAACGTCACCAAGGGCTACGGCGATCGCGTACTGATCGACGACCTGTCGTTCTCCATGCCGAAGGGCGCCATCGTTGGCGTGATCGGCGGTAACGGTGCCGGTAAATCGACGCTGTTCCGCATGCTGATGGGCAAGGAAACCCCGGATTCGGGCAGCATCGAAATCGGCGAAACCGTACAGCTGGCTTGCGTCGATCAGAGCCGCGAAGACCTCGACGGCAGCAAGACCGTGTTCCAGCAGATCTCCGACGGTTCCGACCAGATCCGCATTGGCAGCTACGAGATTCCGTCGCGGACCTACGTCGGTCGCTTCAACTTCAAGGGCGGCGATCAGCAGAAGTTCGTCAAGGACCTGTCCGGTGGTGAGCGCGGTCGTCTGCACCTGGCGCTGACCCTGAAGGAGGGCGGCAACGTCCTGCTGCTCGACGAACCGTCCAACGACCTCGACGTTGAAACCCTGCGTTCCCTGGAAGAAGCCCTGCTGGACTTCCCGGGCGCCGCCATTGTGATCTCCCACGACCGGTGGTTCCTTGACCGCGTCGCGACCCACATCCTGGCGTACGAAGACGACTCCAAAGCGGTGTTCTTCGAAGGCAACTACACCGAGTACGAAGCCGACCGCAAGAAGCGCCTCGGCGAAGCAGCGGCCCAGCCACACCGGGTACGCCACAAGAAACTGGCCTGATCACAGGTTGGTTGCATGAAAGAACGGAGCCTTCGGGCTCCGTTTTTTTTGCCGGGTGTTTTTCAGCGAGTCGCTGGTGGATCCTTCGCGAGCAACAGTTGGTGCAAGGTCTGGTTCCGCGCTCACCATTCAGGTGCAAAACCGGTCGAAAACCACGTTTATTTATATCCAGTGCACCATTTAATTTCAGAACTGCGACATTTTGCGCTGTTCCGGTGCGCGTTTCGTTTGTTACAGTCCGGCTCAATCTCTTCCAACGACAATAACTTTGCCGAGACTTTCCCATGATCGAATCCGTCGAATCCTTCCTTGCCCGACTGAAAAAACGCGACCCGGATCAACCCGAATTCCACCAGGCCGTCGAAGAGGTCCTGCGCAGCCTGTGGCCGTTTCTCGAAGCCAATCCGCACTACCTGACCTCGGGGATTCTGGAGCGCCTCTGTGAGCCGGAGCGGGCGGTGGTGTTCCGCGTGTCGTGGGTCGACGATCAGGGCAAGGTTCAGGTCAATCGCGGTTTCCGCATCCAGATGAACAGCGCCATCGGCCCCTACAAGGGCGGCCTGCGCTTCCATCCTTCGGTGAATCTGGGCGTGCTGAAATTTCTCGCCTTCGAGCAGACTTTCAAGAACTCCCTGACCTCGCTGCCCATGGGCGGCGGCAAGGGCGGTTCGGACTTCGATCCGAAGGGCAAGAGCGACGCCGAAGTCATGCGCTTCTGTCAGGCCTTCATGAGCGAGCTGTACCGCCACATCGGCGCCGATGTGGATGTGCCGGCCGGGGATATCGGGGTGGGCGCGCGGGAGATCGGTTTCCTGTTCGGCCAGTACAAACGCCTGAGCAACCAGTTCACCAGCGTCCTGACCGGCAAGGGCATGACTTACGGCGGCAGTTTGATTCGCCCGGAGGCCACCGGTTTCGGTTGCGTGTACTTCGCCGAGGAAATGCTCAAGCGCAGCGGGCAGGCCGTCGAAGGCAAGCGTGTGGTGATCTCCGGTTCCGGCAACGTTGCCCAATATGCGGCGCGCAAAGTCATGGACCTGGGTGGCAAAGTGATTTCGTTGTCCGACTCCGAAGGAACGCTGTTGTGCGAGGCCGGCCTGAGCGAAGAACAGTGGCTGGCACTGCTGGAGCTGAAAAACGTCAAGCGCGGACGGATCCGCGAACTGGCCGCGACGTTCGGCCTGGAGTTTCGCGCCGGTCAGCTCCCGTGGTCGCTGCCGTGTGACATCGCGCTGCCATGCGCGACCCAGAACGAACTCGACGCCGAATCCGCCCGCACACTGCTGAAAAACGGCTGCGTGTGCGTGGCAGAAGGCGCGAATATGCCGACCACGCTGGAGGCTGTGGATATCTTTATCGAGGCTGGAATCCTGTTTGCGCCGGGCAAGGCATCCAACGCGGGCGGCGTGGCGGTGAGCGGTCTGGAGATGTCGCAGAACGCCATGCGCCTGCTGTGGACGGCGGGTGAGGTGGACAGCAAGCTGCACGCGATCATGCAGTCGATCCACCACGCTTGCGTGCATTACGGTCAGGAGAACGGGCGGGTCAACTACGTCAAGGGCGCGAACATTGCCGGCTTCGTCAAGGTCGCCGATGCAATGCTCGCTCAGGGTGTGGTTTAAGACGCCTCGATGCGAATCACTTCAATCATCTGATCGCCGGCCGGGCGCTGCCACAGCACTTCGTCGTTGAGACGCGCGCCGAGCAGCGCGCGTCCCAGCGGTGACCCCCAGTTGATCAGTCCACGGGCGGCGTCGGCCTGATCTTCGCCGACCAGTTGCACGCGGCGTTCAGTGTTGTGTTCGTCGGCGTAGACCACCCAACTGCCGATCTGCACCTTGTCGCTGGACGTGGCGGCGGGCACCACCTGGGCGCTGCCGACCCGATGATTGAAATAGCGCAGATCCCGTTCGAGATCGGCCAGGCGCTGTTTGTCAGCCTGCTCGCCCATGGCCGACTGTTCGGCATGCAGGGCTTGCAGCTCGGCGACCCTGGCCTGCAACTGCGCCAACCCTTGCGGCGTGACGTAATTGGGCTGCGCGCTGACCTGCCGTTCGACCGGCTGATCGGCTTGCGCGGCGGCGTTGTCCTCGTTGACGAAAGCGCGGCTCATGGTGGCCTCCCGTTGATGAACGTTGGGCCATGCTCGCAGGCATTTGGTTTCACTGAATGTCTGGAAGCGACTATTGCGAGCGATAAGCCCGCCCGGCGTCCTGATCCTTCTGTTGCTGCCAGGCACGCTCGCGCTGGTCCCAGTGTTCGTTGCGATAGTCTTCGCGATCCTTGTTTTCCAGCATCGCCTGGCACTGGCGGAAACCGTCCGTCCAGCCCTCGGCGTATTGCTTGTCCTTGAGATAGCGCGGCACGTTCTTGCGAAACTCGCCGCTGATCGAGCCGGCGGCCTGCCGACCACTGATGCATCCGTCATCGAAACCATCGGCGAAGGCCGGTGGATAACCCCGGGCGATCAGATCCTCGTGGGTGGACTGGCATCCGCCCAGCAACAACAAAGCGCCCAACAAACCCGCGTACCGCCACATCGCACTCTCCCGAGCCGTTTCACGGCTGATACGCAAAGTCTAGAAGCGGATTCGTCGGGCGTGCGTGAAAGACGTGTGAGTAATTCGTTGGGTCAGTAGTGATACCACTTCACTTCCAGCATCACTTCCGTCTCCGGCGTCGCCAGGTGGCTGAACTCGCGTTGTGCCGTCAGGCGCAGGCCAAGGTTGCGCGACAGTTCCCACTGCTGGTTCAGGCTCAGGCTGCGGCGCACTTCGCCATTGGTGAAGTAATCGCCCTTGGCTTCCACGCTGAGATTGCCCAGCGGGTTTTTCCACAGCACGCCGCTGTTGAACCCGGCGGCGGGGGCGATGAACCCGGCGAAATCGTTGTTGTGCTCGACACGCACGGTGCCGAGGGCAAAGCCGAGCACGTCGTCGCCCAACTGCCAGGTGCCACCGCCGCCGCCGTTGACGTGGCTGACCAGGTTCTCATCGTCATGCTTGCCCGGCACCCGCTCCAGGCCGCCGGTGACTTGCCACGACAGCGGTTGCAGCAGCGCATTGCGCGGGGTCAGCGAGCGGATGGTCGCCAGATCCAGTTGCTGGAATTGCCATTGGTTGCCTTCGTACTGGCGCAGCTTCATCTGGAGGATTTCGATCTGCGCGCCGAGGGGGAAGCTCTCGGCGTTGTCGTTCAGGTCGTGATACGCCATGCGCAAGCCGTACTCGCCGAACGCACGATCGCCCCGTGTGCCGAGGCCGGCCTGCCAGGTCCGCGATTCGTGACCGTCTTCGGGCAGGCCCGGTTGCGGGATATCCAGCTCCGGTGCCGGGTTCTTGTTGATCGCCCGCAGCAGTTCGAAACTGCGTTGCGCCCGTTGCGGGTCCCGTTCCTGGCCATTGGCGCGGTAGCGTTCCAGGCGATACGCCGCGTCGATGATCAACGCCTGGCGATCGCGGGGCAGGGCGGTAAATGTCGGGTCCTGCAATTGCTGTTGGTCGGCACTGACTTTCAGCACCCAGTCCTGTTCCTCGCCGCTCAACGGTTCGGCGCGGGCCAGCAATTCACGCTCGCGGGAAGGGCGGTATTCGATGTGCTCCACCAGTCCGGCTTCCTTCACGGCCTTGACCGTGTCGGTGGGGATGGCGGTCAGCGGGAATTGTTCGGTCAGGCGCAGGCTCGGGCGGGCCACTTGCAGCAGTTCGAGCAGACGGTAGGAGCAGTTTTCGTCGAAGAAGAAATAGTCGAACTGGATCTGTTTCAACTCCCACACATGCTCGACCATGCGTGCGGTTTCTTCCTGGGTCAGGTTCAACCGGTATTCCCACAGGTCACGGTTTTCCAGGCTGCGGTATTCCGAGAGTTTTTCCTGATAGGGCACCAGTGCGAACAGCCCCGGATAGCCGCCCATCAAGCCTTTCCAGGCGTACAGAATGCTGTTGTCCGAGCCTTCGATGTAGGCGCCGAAGTTGATCGCGTAACTGAGCAGCGAAGTCTTGTCGCTCTGCACGTCAGCCTGGTCGATGCGCAACAGCGTATGGCCGAACATCGACGACGGGCTGTTGAGGTAGGCCGCCGGGAAGATCATCACCGCACTGTGCGGCGAAACATCCTTGAACCATTTGTTGAACTCGGCGCAGTCCGGCGTCGGCAGGTCGGTGAGATTGAGCTGCGCTTTGAGCCAGCGGGTGCGCGCTGGGTAGACGCATTGCGCGTGTTGCTCGCCGGCACTGGCCGGGGCGTACAGCGCTTGCACGGTGGCGGCCAGCTCATGATCTGGGTGTTCATTGCCGTCGGCGGCGAGGAAGAATTTCTTGTCGCTGACATAGCTGCGCCAGCCACCGAGCTTGGCGGTTTCGTAATGGCCGAGGGAGATCCAGAAGCGGTCGTTGGTCAGTTGCTGCAAACGTTGAGGGTCGATGTGGGGCGCGGCGGACAGCGGGGCGCAGACACAGAGCGCCAGCCAGGCAAGGCGTTTGAGCATAGGTGGCAACTTAAGTCGAAAAGAAACAAAAGACCCAAAGCGGGCAGGTCCAAAAAACAAAGACCCGCTTCCCGAAAGAAGCGGGCCGGGTCGAGCTTAAGCCTGCGTTGCGTACTTGGCCAGACGAGGGTCTGCTTTCAGAACGGCCAGGGTGTTGGTATGCACGTCTTCGGCAGTCACGTCAGCCTTGCTGAAGATCTGCTGGAAGTGCTCGTGAGTGACGGCGGCGAAGTGCGCGCGGTCTTCCGGCGCCACGCCCAGTACCACGGCATAGGTCGTCAGCGCTTCGCCGTTGCCTTTTGCCATGTCTTCGGACAGCTCGTTCATCATGCCATTCATGGCGAACCAGGATTTGCCGCCATAGGTCAGCGACGCGTTGGTGGAGCAACCGTTGGTCCCGGAAGTCATACCGAAAGTCGCGTTACCGGAAGTGCCGTTGGTGGTGGATGCCAGGAAGTGGGCCGGGGTGCCACGCTGACCTTCGAACAGCATGTTGCCCCAACCGCAATCGGGACCGCCTGGCGCCTGGGCCATGGCGTTGATGGATACAGCGGTGAAGAGAGTACCGAGAAGAATCCGTTTCATAGCTTTGTTCTCTTTGTGTGCATACCAATGGACAGGGTTCTGGCTCCTGCTCTCTACCGAAACCCGCCGCATGGCGAGGTTTCGTACAGACCTGTGGTGCCAGTGGGCCGGTATTAGTTCCAGCCGCACGGTTTGGAGTTTAGGCACGTTCCCGTGGTTCCGTGACTTTTTGCTCAATATTCGTTGAAAACCCCGGTTTCAAGGGACGCGCCGTGGGATGGGGCGCTTGTCTATGCTTTGTCATGTGGCGCGCCTTGCCAGTGGGGCACGGGCAGCGCCAGAATGCCGCTATCTGCCCCGCCTGATTGTTAAGGAAGCCCGATGCCTGATCCTGTTGCTGCCAGCTTGCGTCTAGCGCCCGAAGCGCTGACCCGTCCGTTTTCCGCTGAACAGTTCAGCTTCACTACCACCAATGATCTGGAGCCCTTTCGCGGTGTGCTTGGCCAGGAACGCGCGGTTGAAGCGTTGCAGTTCGGTGTGGCCATGCCACGCCCCGGTTACAACGTGTTTGTCATGGGCGAGCCGGGCACCGGCCGCTTCTCGTTCGTCAAACGTTACCTGAAGGCCGAAGGCAAGCGCCTGCAGACCCCGGCGGACTGGGTCTACGTCAACAACTTCGATGAGCCGCGCGAACCCCGCGCGCTGGAATTGCCATCCGGCACCGCCGCAGCGTTCATCGGTGATATCAACAGCCTGATCGACAACCTGCTGGCGACGTTCCCGGCGGTTTTCGAACATCCGTCCTACCAGCAGAAGAAAAGCGCCATCGACCGCGCCTTCAACCAGCGCTACGACAAGGCTCTGGACGTGATCGAGCGTCTGGCGCTGGAAAAGGACGTCGCCCTGTATCGCGACAGCAGCAACATCGCCTTCACCCCGATGCTCGAAGGCAAGGCGCTGGACGAAGCCGAATTTGCCCAGTTGCCGGAAGCCGAGCGCGAGCGTTTCCACGAGGACATTTCCAACCTCGAGGAGCGCCTCAACGAAGAACTCGCCAGCCTGCCGCAGTGGAAGCGTGAGTCGAGCAACCAGCTGCGCCAGCTCAACGAAGAAACCATCACCCTGGCCTTGCAGCCGCTGCTCGCGCCGCTGTCGGAAAAGTACGCGGAAAACGCTGCCGTTTGCGGTTACCTGCAAGCGATGCAGGTGTACCTGCTGAAAACCGTGGTCGAGCAACTGGTGGACGACAGCAAGACCGACGCTGTCGCGCGCAAGATGCTGGAAGAGCAATACGCCCCGAGCCTGGTGGTCGGTCATCCGGCCAGCGGCGGTGCGCCGGTGGTGTTCGAGCCACATCCGACCTACGAAAACCTGTTCGGGCGCATCGAGTACACCACCGATCAGGGCGCGCTCTACACCACGTATCGCCAGTTGCGTCCGGGTGCGTTGCACCGGGCCAACGGTGGATTCCTGATCCTTGAAGCGGAAAAAATGCTCGGCGAGCCGTTCGTGTGGGATGCGCTGAAACGCGCCCTGCAATCGCGCAAGCTGAAAATGGAATCGCCGCTGGGCGAAATGGGCCGTTTTGCCACGGTGACCCTGACCCCGCAGCACATTCCGTTGCAGGTCAAAGTGATCATCATCGGTGCGCGGCAGTTGTATTACACGCTGCAAGACCTCGATCCGGACTTCCAGGAGATGTTCCGCGTCCTGGTCGACTTCGATGAAGACATCCCGATGGTCGACGAGAGCCTGGAGCAGTTTGCCCAGTTGCTGAAGACCCGCACTTCGGAAGAAGGCATGGCACCGCTGACCGCCGATGCGGTGGCGCGCCTGGCGACTTACAGCGCGCGGCTGGCCGAACATCAGGGGCGCTTGTCGGCGCGCATCGGTGATCTGTTCCAGTTGGTCAGCGAGGCGGATTTCATCCGTCACCTGGCGAACGACGAGATGACCGACGCCGGCCACATCGAGCGTGCGCTGAAGGCCAAGGCGACCCGGACCGGGCGCGTGTCGGCACGGATTCTCGACGACATGCTCGCCGGGATCATTCTGATCGACACTGATGGCGCGGCGGTCGGCAAGTGCAACGGCCTGACCGTGCTTGAAGTCGGCGATTCGGCGTTCGGCGTGCCGGCGCGGATTTCCGCTACGGTCTACCCCGGCGGCAGCGGCATCGTCGACATCGAGCGCGAGGTCAATCTCGGTCAGCCGATTCACTCCAAGGGTGTGATGATTCTCACCGGATATCTGGGCAGCCGTTACGCCCAGGAATTCCCGCTGGCGATTTCCGCGAGTATCGCGCTCGAGCAGTCCTACGGGTATGTCGACGGCGACAGCGCTTCGCTGGGCGAGGCCTGTACGTTGATTTCGGCACTGTCGAAAACCCCGCTCAAGCAGTGCTTTGCGATCACCGGTTCGATCAACCAGTTTGGCGAAGTGCAGGCGGTGGGCGGGGTCAACGAGAAGATCGAAGGCTTCTTCCGCCTCTGCGAAGCACGCGGGCTGACCGGCGAGCAAGGCGCGATCATTCCGCAGGCCAACGTTGCCACGCTGATGCTTGACGAGAAGGTGCTGGCGGCGGTGCGTGCCGGGCAGTTCCACGTCTACGCCGTGCGCCAGGCCGACGAGGCGCTGAGCCTGCTGGTGGGCGAACCTGCCGGTGAGCCGAACGCCGAGGGCGAATTCCCCGAGGGCAGCGTCAACGCCCGGGTGGTGGAGCGCCTGCGGGTGATTGCCGAGATGATCAGCGAAGACGATCTGAAAGAAGCCGAGAAGGAGCTGGCGCAGGAGGCGCTGGCGGAAGCCAAACCGGCGTGAGCCTGATCACGTAGGGCCGGACCTTATGGGAGCGGGATTGCTCGCGAAGGCGTCGTGTTTCAGCATTCATTTGACTGACACACCACCTTCGCGAACAAGCCCGCTCCCATTGGGTTTTGCGGCCAACGTCGGCGAAAGTGCCATCACTCTGGCGCCAATATTCACACTATGACCATTCGGCGCATTCTGGTCTCGTTCGGTTGGCGTGCTGAACTTTTCTTCTATTCTCAGCTCAAGGACATTAAGCATCACAGGATCGAAACAGCCTTCCCGTGTGGGCTGAATACCGGCTTCACCGAGGGTCGCCGCCATGTCGCGCAACCTCTGCCTCACCCGTCAGTGCCTGGGTCTTGTGACCCGTATCGAATGCGCCATCAAGCCTCTGGCTGGCGACAACGGCATGTGGACGCTGCTCTTCGCCGCCGGCATGGCCGGTGAACAACCCTCCGCCATCAAGGCCCAAGGCCCGTTTCATGGACCGATCGCCGCCGAGTCGATCCTCGACACCATCGTGGAAAGCCTGACGATGCACGGCTATGAGCTGGCAAACGATCCGCAGATCTGGAGCCTGCACCTGCAAGCCCAGCTTCGGCAGATCAACGGTGGGCGCGGGCGCAGTCTTAACAGCTAACCCGCTTCAGGGCGCCGTGCCTGATTGGGGGGCCTTGTCGAGTTTGACCTCGAAGCCGTACTGCACGGTGGCGAGGTCGGTTCGCTGATAGGTTTCCACCTGTGTCGGACGGCCATAGAAATAATGTACGCCGAACAATGCCGGGCCTTCTGCGCCGGCGTCGTGGCTGACCGAAAGAATCTGCTTCAAATAGTTGCCGCTGTCGTCCTTGACGAAAAACCGCCATTCATTGGCCGGGAACAACTTCTGATCCACCACCAATGCGTTGTTGCGAATCTCCAGACCCTTGGGCAGGGATCTGGCGTCGTGGCTCTGTTTGGCGACGGTGGCCAGAAACAGCGGCATCGAACCGATGGCGATCGCCGGGGTTTCCGGAAACAGGTTCAAGTCGTAGGTGATGACCGACTGCAGCAGGTCGACCTGATAGGCCTCCGCTGGCAGCTCGATCGGTTCATCCCGTTTGCCACTGCTTTTTTCGGTGAAAAAGGTCACCGGGCTTTCGCCGGGGCTGAAGTCGTCGCCGAGCAATTCATCGTTGAAGGTCTTGCGGTGACCGAACTCGATACGCGCGGCGCTCGGCTCGTCCACGGACTGGCGGATATGCACGCTGGCCTTCAGTTGCTCCTCGGTCAGGCTCGCGCCCTTGAGCCAGTTCGCCGCCTGGTCGTCGTAGACCGTCACCGGCAGGTCCAGCGGTTGCACGGTTTTGGCCGTGGTGTGCGAGTCGAATTCGCGCACTGGCAGGTCGAGGGTCTTGCGGGTTGTCGTGGCTTGCGAGAAGTCCAGTACGGTGACTTCAAGTTTGTCGATCGAGCCTTTGAAGTACACCTTGTTGTAGCGGCGCGGGTGTTGTTGTTCAAAGGTGCGCTGGTCGACATCCAGTTGTTGCTCGAGGCTGTCGCTCCAGGCCTTTTGTTGTTGCAACTGCGTCAGTTGTTTCTGATAAAACGCCACCTGTGCGGGGCTTTCGTTGATCGAGCCGGCGCGCACCAGATATTGCCCGGACGTGTCGCGGGCCTGGACGAGCAGCGGGTTGAGTGGGGTATTGGCGACCTCCGGGGCCAGCGGCAGGCTGTTGCTGAATTCGACTTCGGCGTAGTTCTTTTCCAGTTTCAGCAGGGTGACGCTGAGGTTGCCATCGGTGCGGGTCTGGCCGACGTCCTGCTTGCCCAGGTCAAAACTGTGCAGGCGTTTCGGCGCGATGACTTCGACCTGGCCTTGCAGGCTCACCGGTTGTGGCTGGTTTTTCTTGTCGACATCCAGGCCGTCGATGAACGGATAGGTCACGGTCAGATCATCAGGGTTGGTGACGTTGGAACTGGACGGACTCAGCTGGATGCCCGGATCGGTTTCCGACCATTCCGGCTGGAAAGCGATCACTCGTTTATTGCTCAGGGTCACCGATTGCCAGTCCACGCCGTGGGGGAACAGAAAACCGCCCGGCACGTTGAGGTTGAACGGGAAGACCGGTTGCAGATCGGTGAGGTAATCGGAGCTGGAATCCTTGTGCAGCACGAACAGGCCACTGATGAAGGTATCGACCAGCGCTTGCGGGGAAGGGTAATGCTTGAGGATGCCGAGGGCGTCCTCGCCGTATTCGGTGTGCACCGGTTTGCTGTCGAGTCGCTGTTGGGCGCGTTCGAGCAACAGCAACGAGCCGCCGAGCTCGGTCACGGCGTCCTTGAGTTTCGGGTCGGTGATGGCGTCGAGCGATTGTTCGAACTGCGCGGTCTTTTCCTCAAGGCCGGGCACGTGCTTTTCGTCGCCGGGGGAGCAGCCGGCAATCAACAGGGCGAGGCAAGTTCCGGTCATCGTCAACGGCAATCGCACTTCCATTTCCAGTCGTCCTGTCCACTGTCGCTGGGCTGTCAATGGTTTGGACACTAGCAGAAAAACCTTGATACACACACGCAGGTGGCGGATTTCCGGGCGGATTCTGGCTGTCATGGGCGGCTGGTATACTCGCCGCCATTTCCACCCCTTTGTGTGAGATTCAATGGAACGCTTTATCGAAAATGCAATGTACGCCACGCGCTGGCTGCTGGCGCCGATCTATATCGGCCTGTCCCTCGGGCTGCTGGCGCTGGCACTGAAATTCTTCCAGGAAGTCGTCCACATCCTTCCTAACGTGTTCTCGATGGCCGAGTCGGAACTGATTCTGGTGCTGCTGTCGCTGATCGACATGGCGCTGGTGGGTGGCCTGCTGGTGATGGTGATGATTTCCGGCTACGAGAACTTCGTCTCGGAACTGAACATCGACGAAGGCAAAGAGAAGCTCAGCTGGCTGGGCACCATGGACTCCTCGTCGCTGAAAATGAAAGTGGCGGCGTCGATCGTGGCGATCTCCTCGATCCACCTGCTGCGGATCTTCATGGACGCCAAGAACGTCGATCCCCAGCACCTGATGTGGTACGTGATCATCCACATGACCTTCGTGGTTTCGGCCTTCGCCATGGGTTACCTGGACAAGCTCACCAAGCACTGATCCGCCGCTGATCGTTGCAATATACCGCCCGTCTGTTGCGAAACAGACGGGCGGTGTCGTTTATGGCTTGTGCTTTGTTGCGCCGAGGCATATCCCTGTAGGCGTCCTGATTCGCCCGCACGAGGTGCGTTCATGAACCTGCAAGAGTTGAATGCGTTTGCCATGGCCCGCAAGGTCGATGAGCTGAACCTGATCTCCATGGAAGGCGGGATCTACCTGCTCGAAGCGCGGATGCACGGGGCGGCGTACCCGCTGAGTGATCCCAGCGGCAAGATGCTGATGCTGCGCTCGGTGGAGCATGCCCGCGATATCTTGCACAACTTTCCGGTGTTGCCGTTCAACCTTGTGCACACCTCGGTTCACGATGAGATGTGTGGCCTGGGGGCCAGTGGCGAGGACTGCCTGAAGATGCCGCTCGCCTGGCGCTCGGCCCTGTAGGTCAGGCGCCCCATCGATGGGGGCATCTGTGCTAGTCTGCTCGCCCTTTTGGTTCCGGGCGCGCCGGGACGCGCTGTGCTCGCACGGCAGGTCCTGAGGCCGTCCGCACAGCGGAGCAGTGTCATGTCCGAAGTAAATCTGTCCACCGACGAAACCCGCGTCAGCTACGGCATCGGCCGTCAGCTGGGTGACCAGCTGCGCGACAACCCGCCACCGGGTGTCAGCCTGGACGCCATCCTCGCTGGCCTGACCGACGCCTTCGCCGGCAAGGAAAGCCGTGTGGGTCAGGAAGAAATGTCCGCCAGCTTCAAAGTGATCCGCGAGATCATGCAAGCCGAAGCCGCTGCCAAGGCTGAAGCTGCAGCCGGCGAAGGCCGTGCGTTCCTGGCCGACAACGGCAAGCGCGACGGCATCACCACCCTGGCTTCCGGCCTGCAATTCGAAGTGCTGACCCAGGGCGACGGCGCCAAGCCGACCCGTGAAGACAACGTGCGTACTCACTACCACGGCACGCTGATCGACGGCACCGTGTTCGACAGCTCCTACGAGCGTGGCCAGCCGGCAGAATTCCCGGTTGGCGGCGTGATCGCCGGTTGGACCGAAGCCCTGCAACTGATGAATGCCGGCAGCAAATGGCGTCTGTACGTGCCGAGCGAACTGGCTTACGGCGCTCAAGGCGTTGGCAGCATCCCGCCGCACAGCGTTCTGGTGTTCGACGTCGAACTGCTCGACGTTCTGTAAGACCTGGCCTGTCTCCGTGACAGGCTGATGTGGGAGGGGCGCACCGCCGCTCCCACATGTTCTGCGGCGTTCCTCATAATTCGATCTTGTGATGCAGCTCACTGGTCGGGCGCAAGGCCCGGGCATAGCAGAACAGGAACAGGTTGCGCACCAGCTCCTTGAGCACCACCGGTTCGCTGGAACTCAGGCCGCTGACGTCCAGATCGCCTTGATCCTGCAGCTCATGCAGCGCTTCTTCTTCCAGAACGGCACAGACTTCCCCGGTTTCCCGGTGCAGGATTCGCAGATACGGATGCGGGCGATCCAGCCAGGCGTCGATCAAATAAGTCATGGTTCTCATCTCCATTGAAAGGGTTTCAATGAGAATAATTCTTATTCGTCAAATAGCAAGCGCCTATTGGCGGTTTGTGATTTTTTGCGGGTAAAGATTGCGTAGGGTCAAAACGGCTGGCGTTTGGCTAGTGCGCGGATTTGTCGCGGGGGAAGGGCAGGAGTGGTGCGCCATCCCGCGCAGGGCGCGGGATGGCGGACAGCAGAATCAGACTTTTCTGACGAACTCGGACTTGAGTTTCATCGGGCCGATGCCGTCGATCTTGCAGTCGATGTCGTGGTCGCCATCGCACAGGCGGATGTTCTTGACCTTGGTGCCGACCTTGACCACCAGGGAGGTGCCCTTGACCTTCAGGTCCTTGATCACGGTGATGGTGTCGCCGTCCTGCAAGACGTTGCCGACCGAGTCTTTTTTCACGGCATCATCGGCCGCTACCTCGGCGTCACCGCCGGCAGACCATTCATGGGCGCACTCCGGGCACACCAGTTGGGCACCATCTTCGTAGGTGTATTCGGAATTGCATTTCGGGCAGGGTGGCAACGTGCTCACTAAGGCTCCTTGGTATGAGGATCGTTAAAGGGCGCACATTATATAAGGTTTTAACGGAGAGCGGGCATAGCGCAGAAACAACTGTGGGAGCGGGCTTGCTCGCGAAGAGGCCGGTTCAGTCAGCATCAAGGTTGACTGGTTTACCGTCTTCGCGAGCAAGCCCGCTCCCACAAAGGTGTCGCAGAATCAGTGTGTACGGGCGACCGCGAACTCGCTCAGCTCAACCAGTGCATCGCGGTATTCGCTGGCCGGCAGCGCCTCGAGGCATTTGATTGCGCGGGCCACGTAATCACGGGCCAGTTGCGCGGTGTACTCCAGCGAACCGGAGGCTTCCACGGCGATGCGGATGCTTTCCAGGTCTTCGATCCCGCCTTTCTGGATCGCCTGGCGCACCAGTGCAGCCTGTTCCGGCGTGCCTTCGCGCATGGTGTAGATCAGCGGCAGGGTCGGTTTGCCTTCGGCCAGATCGTCGCCGACGTTCTTGCCCAGCGTTTCGGCGTCGCCCTTGTAGTCGAGCAGATCGTCGACCAACTGGAACGCCACACCCAGGTGATCGCCGAAGGTGCGCAGGGCTTCGCTCTGCTCGGCGGTGGCACCGGCCAGTGCCGCAGCACTGTGGGTCGAGGCTTCGAAGAGCATCGCGGTCTTGCCGCGGATGACTTCCATGTAGGTTTCTTCGGTGGTGCTGGCGTCGCGAACCTTGGACAGTTGCAGCACTTCGCCTTCGGCGATGATGCGTGTGGCCTGGGACAGGATCTTCATCACCGGCATCGAGCCCAGTTCGACCATCATCTCGAACGAGCGCGAGTACAGGAAGTCGCCGACCAGCACGCTCGGGGCGTTGCCCCACATGGCGTTGGCGGTCGAGCGGCCACGGCGCATGCCGGACATGTCGACGACGTCGTCATGCAGCAGGGTGGCGGTGTGCAGGAATTCGATGGTGGCGGCCAGCAGGCGCATGTCGTCGCCTTCACGGCCCAGGGCCTTGCCGCACAGCAATACTAATAAAGGACGCAGGCGTTTGCCGCCGGCCGACGTGATGTAATCGCCGATTTTCGATACCAGCGGCACTCGGGAAGTCAGCTGCTTCTTGATGATGCCGTCGACGGCGCTAAAATCGTCCGCCACCGCGCGGTAGAAAGCTTGGGGTTGCATCAGCGACAGGTGCTCCAGAAGGGTTGCGCGGCATGCTAGGACCCACGTCAGCAGGTGTCAAGGCGCGATGGACGGCCACTTGCATGACTTCCGCGCCTTGCGTACAATCGCGCACCCTGAACTTCCTGGGCAGCACCTGCCTTACGCAATTGCAATCGGGCCTCCAGCCCAATGCAGCCATGCCAGCCAATACCTCTTCTTATAAAGAGCTGGGTGAGCAGGATTATCGGAGAAATACCATGTCTTATGCAGTAATCGTTACTGGTGGCAAGCAGTACAAAGTTGCACCAGGTGAATACCTGAAGATCGAAAAACTGGAAGTCGCTACCGGCGAATCCGTGACTTTTGATCGCGTTCTGTTGGTTGCCAATGGCGACGACGTGAATATCGGCGCTCCAGTTGTTGCTGGCGCTACCGTTGTGGCTGAAGTGATCTCCCAAGGTCGTCACGATAAAGTCCGCATCATCAAGTTCCGTCGTCGTAAGCATCACATGAAGCGTATGGGCCACCGCCAGTGGTACACCGAGATCAAAATCACCGGTATTCAGGCTTAATCGCCTAATTCCTCACTAGGAGAATTGACTCATGGCACACAAAAAAGCTGGTGGTAGTACCCGTAACGGTCGCGACTCAGAAGCCAAACGCCTTGGCGTGAAGATGTATGGCGGCCAGGTCATCAAGGCCGGCAACATCATCGTGCGTCAGCGCGGCACCCAATTCCACGCTGGCTACGGCGTTGGCATGGGTAAAGATCACACCCTCTTCGCGAAAATCGAAGGCGTGATCAAGTTCGAAGTAAAAGGCGCCTTCGGTCGTCGTTACGTGAGCGTAATCGCGGCCTAATCGCGTGATCGCTGGAAGAGCCCTGTCTTGCGACGGGGCTTTTTCGTTTGTGGGGTGAGTCTCTTGCAAAGCTGTTTGCATGAGCTGTCGGCGTACGATGCAGGTCGTGTCTTGGGTTCGCTGCGCTCATTTTTGCAAGAGTCTTATGTCTTGATTGTTTTTCGGCTCGTCCGTACGGCGAGAGGCGTTGGTTATGAAGTTTGTTGATGAAGTATCGATCCGCGTAAAGGCAGGCGACGGCGGCAATGGCTGCATGAGTTTCCGTCGGGAAAAATTCATTGAAAACGGTGGTCCGAACGGCGGTGACGGCGGTGACGGTGGTTCCATCTTCATGATGGCCGACGAAAACCTGAACACCCTGGTGGACTACCGTTACACCCGGCACTTCGATGCCGAGCGTGGCTCCAACGGCGGCAGCACCGACTGCACCGGCAAGAAAGGTGAGGACCTGATCCTGCGCGTGCCGGTCGGCACTACCGTGATCGACTCCGCGACTCAGGAAGTCATCGGTGACCTGACCAAGGCCGGTCAGAAGCTGATGGTGGTGCAGGGCGGCTGGCACGGTCTGGGCAATACCCGTTTCAAATCCAGTACCAACCGCGCGCCGCGTCAGACCACGCCGGGCAAGCCGGGCGAACAGCGTGACCTGAAGCTGGAAATGAAAGTGCTGGCGGACGTCGGGTTGCTGGGTCTGCCGAACGCGGGCAAAAGTACCTTTATTCGCTCGGTATCGGCCGCCAAGCCGAAAGTTGCCGACTATCCGTTCACCACTCTGGTGCCGAACCTGGGTGTGGTCAGCGTCGATCGCTGGAAGAGCTTCGTCATCGCCGACATTCCGGGTCTGATCGAAGGCGCTTCCGATGGTGCCGGTCTGGGTATTCGCTTCCTCAAGCACTTGGCGCGTACTCGCCTGTTGCTGCACCTCGTCGACATGGCGCCGCTGGATGAAAGCAGTGCGCCGGACGCGGCGGAAGTGATCGTCAACGAGCTGATCAAGTTCAGCCCGTCGCTGGCCGAGCGTGACCGCTGGCTGGTACTGAACAAGTGTGACCAGATCCTCGAAGAAGAGCACGAAGCTCGCGTCAAGGAAGTGGTCGAGCGTCTGCAGTGGGAAGGTCCGGTCTACGTGATCTCGGCCATCGCCAAAGACGGCACTGAGCGTCTGACGCGCGACATCATGCGTTACCTGGAAGATCGTGCCGATTGTCTGGCCAATGATCCGGCCTACAAGGAAGAGCTGGCTGATCTCGATCAGCGCATCGAAGACGAAGCCCGTGCGCAGTTGCAAGCGCTGGATGACAAGCGTGCCCTGCGTCGCAGTGGCGTGAAGTCGGTCCATGACATCGGCGACGATGATTGGGACGAAGAAGATGTGGATGATGAAGACGGTCCGGAAATCATTTACGTGCGTGACTGATCCGTTGCGATAAACTTGAACGCCGCTCAATCGAGCGGCGTTTTAGTATCTGGAAATCGGTAGTCACGAATAATGTCTTGGGCGGCGCTGGGTCGCGTCGCCCTCAAGCTAAGGTTGAAGATGATGCGGAGCAAGGTGACAGGTGCGCAGCGTTGGGTCGTGAAGATCGGCAGTGCTTTGCTGACGGCTGACGGCAAAGGGCTGGATCGTGCGGCAATGGGTGTCTGGGTCGAGCAGATGGTGGCTCTGCATGAGGCCGGTGTCGAGTTGGTGCTGGTGTCCTCCGGGGCGGTGGCGGCCGGCATGAGTCGCCTGGGCTGGACCGCACGACCCAGTGCGATGCACGAGCTCCAGGCCGCTGCCGCAATCGGTCAGATGGGCTTGGTGCAGGCCTGGGAATCGAGCTTTGCCGAGCATGGCCGGCATACCGCGCAGATTCTCCTGACCCATGACGATCTGTCCGACCGCAAGCGCTACCTGAATGCCCGCAGCACCTTGCGTGCGCTGGTCGAGCTGAAAGTCATCCCGGTGATCAACGAGAACGACACCGTGGTCACCGATGAAATCCGTTTCGGCGATAACGACACGCTGGCGGCGTTGGTGGCGAATCTGGTCGAGGCGGATCTGCTGGTGATCCTCACGGATCGTGATGGCATGTTCGACGCCGATCCGCGCAACAATCCCGATGCGCAGCTGATCTACGAGGCTCGCGCGGATGATCCGGCTCTGGACGCGGTCGCTGGCGGTACGGGCGGGGCGCTGGGGCGTGGCGGCATGCAGACCAAGCTGCGCGCGGCGCGTCTGGCTGCGCGTTCCGGTGCGCACACCATCATTGTGGGTGGGCGTCTGGAGCGCGTGCTGGACCGTTTGAAGGCGGGTGAGCGAATCGGTACGCTGCTGTCGCCTGAGCGCGGCATGCTGGCTGCGCGCAAGCAGTGGCTGGCCGGGCATTTGCAGACCCGTGGCACGCTGGTGCTGGATGATGGTGCGGTGTCGGCGCTGTCTCAGGGCAACAAGAGTCTGCTGCCGGTCGGTGTGAAGTTGGTCCAGGGCAGCTTCCGTCGTGGCGAGATGGTGGTGTGCGTGGCGCCGGACGGTCGTGAAATCGCCCGTGGCCTGGCCAACTACAGCGCTCTGGAGGCACAAAAAATCATCGGTCAGTCGTCGGATGCGATTGTCGGTTTGCTGGGCTACATGGCTGAGCCGGAGCTGGTTCACCGTGACAACCTGATTCTGGTTTAAGGAAAACGCGATGCGCATGGCAAAAGGATTGTTGGGCTTGCTGATGGCGTTGCCATTGCTGGCCTCGGCCGAGGAAATCGGTCAGGTGTCGACGGTGTTCAAGTTTGTCGGGCCGAATGACCGGATCGTGGTCGAGGCATTCGATGATCCGAAGGTCGAGGGGGTGACCTGCTATCTGTCGCGTGCCAAGACTGGCGGCGTGAAGGGTGGTCTGGGTTTGGCCGAGGATCGTGCTGAGGCCTCGATTGCCTGTCGCCAGGTCGGGCCGATCCAGTTCAAGGGTGAGCTGAAGGATGGCGAGGAGGTGTTCAAGGAGCGCACTTCGCTGGTATTCAAGACCATGCAGGTGGTGCGTTTTCTCGACAAGAAGCGCAATACCCTGGTGTATCTGGTCTACAGCGATCGCTTGATCGAGGGTAGTCCGCAGAATGCGGTGACGGCGATCCCGATTCTGCCGTGGGCCAGCGCCCGATAATCTGGCGTAGATCCAAATGTGGGAGCAGGTTTGCTCCCATTTTTTTGCACGCTGTTCGGCAAATCGCAGGCAATAAAAAACCGACCCTTGGGTCGGTTTTTTAATGATTACGTCGCTTAGGCAGCAGCTTTCAGTGCCTTGACGTGACCATTCAGGCGGCTCTTATGACGAGCGGCCTTGTTCTTGTGGATGATGCCTTTATCGGCCATGCGGTCGATAACAGGTACAGCCAGAACGTATGCAGCTTGAGCTTTTTCAGCGTCTTTTGCGTCGATGGCCTTAACTACGTTCTTGATGTAGGTACGGACCATGGAACGCAGGCTGGCGTTGTGGCTGCGACGCTTCTCAGCCTGTTTTGCACGTTTTTTGGCGGAAGGTGTGTTGGCCACCGTCGAGCTCCTCGAAAGACTTTTTGGGAAATAGCAAACAAAATAGGCCGCGAATCATGCCGATGAGTTGAAGTCTTGTCAAGGGCGCTTGAGACGTTCCGCTAAGTGGTAGGGTTAAAGCGACGGGATATTTATTTCCGGCGTGTGACCTGTAAACTCGCGAGCTTTGGCTCTGTGCTGTTGCGGCGCGGAGTATCGCACAAGTAGGCGCATTGTTCGCCTGCTGTTTATCGACAGGCACAAATTCCTTCAATGAACCTGCTCAAATCGTTGGCCGCCGTCAGCTCTATCACGATGCTTTCCCGGATTCTCGGGTTTGTTCGTGACACCCTCATCGCGCGCATATTCGGCGCCGGAATGGCGACGGACGCCTTCTTTATTGCCTTCAAACTGCCCAATCTGCTGCGGCGGATCTTCGCCGAGGGGGCTTTTTCCCAGGCATTCGTGCCGATTCTTGCCGAATACAAAAGCCAGCAGGGCGAAGAAGCGACCCGCACCTTTATTGCCTATGTTTCCGGTCTGCTGACCCTGGTACTGGCGCTGGTCACCGTGCTGGGCATGATCGCCGCACCCTGGGTGATCTGGGTCACGGCCCCCGGTTTTGTCGATTCGCCGGAAAAATTCCAGCTGACCTCCGATCTGCTGCGAGTGACCTTTCCTTATATATTGCTGATCTCCCTGTCGTCCCTGGCCGGGGCGATTCTCAATACCTGGAACCGTTTCTCGGTGCCGGCATTCGTGCCGACCCTGCTCAATGTCAGCATGATCGTGTTTGCGCTGTTCCTGACGCCGTACTTCGATCCGCCGGTCATGGCCCTCGGCTGGGCGGTGCTGGTCGGAGGGCTGGCGCAGTTGCTCTATCAACTGCCGGCCCTGAAAAAGATCGGCATGCTGGTGCTGCCGCGGCTGAATCTGCGGGACACCGGCGTCTGGCGGGTGATGAAGCAGATGCTGCCGGCGATCGTCGGCGTGTCGGTCAGCCAGATCTCCCTGATCATCAACACCATTTTTGCCTCGTTTCTGGTGGCCGGGTCGGTGTCGTGGATGTATTACGCCGACCGTCTGATGGAGCTGCCGTCCGGCGTGCTGGGCGTGGCGCTGGGCACGATCCTGCTGCCGACCCTGGCAAAAACCTATGCAAACAAGGATCGTCACGAGTATTCGCGGATTCTCGACTGGGGCCTGCGCCTGTGCTTCGTGCTGGTGCTGCCGTGTGCGCTGGCCCTGGGGATTCTTGCCGAGCCGCTGACCGTGTCATTGTTCCAGTACGGTCAGTTCAGCGGTTTTGATGCGGCCATGACCCAGCGGGCGTTGATTGCCTATTCTGTCGGTCTGCTTGGGATTATCGTGATCAAAGTGCTGGCGCCGGGCTTTTATGCGCAACAGAACATCCGTACACCGGTGAAAATCGCAATCTTCACCCTGGTGGTCACCCAGCTGTTCAACCTGGTGTTGATCGGCCCGCTGGCTCATGCCGGTCTGGCATTGGCAATCAGTGCCGGCGCCTGCCTCAACGCCGGGTTGCTGTTTTATCAACTGCGCAAGCAGCAGATGTATCAGCCGCAGCCGGGCTGGCGGAAATTCGCGTTGAAATTGTTGCTGGCGGTGGCGGTGATGTCGGCGGTGTTGTTGATTGGCATGCATTTCATGCCGGCCTGGGATCAGGGACACATGCTGGAGCGCTTCCTGCGCCTGGGCCTGCTGATTGCGGCGGGCGTGGTGGCGTATTTCGGTATGTTGCTGTTGCTGGGTTTCCGTCTGCGCGACTTCAATCGCAAGGCGTTGAACTGAGGTTTTTATCCTGATGAACGGGCGCGGGCCGGCAATTTTGTCGGCTCGAACACTTTGGGTTACGGTGTTGCCTGTCGTCGGCCGTCGGGTGTGGTTATAATCGGCCACTTTATGAGCAAGAAGCGCGTTATGCAGCTGGTTCGAGGCCTCCACAACTTGCGCCCCCAGCATCGGGGCTGCGTCGCCACTATTGGCAACTTTGACGGTGTTCACCGTGGTCACCAGGCTATCCTGGCCCGGCTGCGTGAGCGTGCGCTTGAGTTGGGCGTACCCAGCTGCGTGGTGATTTTCGAGCCCCAGCCACGGGAATTCTTCGCCCCGGACACCGCGCCTGCACGTCTGGCCCGGTTGCGCGACAAGCTGCAACTGCTGGCCGCCGAAGGCGTCGACCGGGTGTTGTGTCTGGCATTCAATCAGCGCTTGAGCAAACTCAGCGCCAGTGAATTCGTCGACACCATTCTGGTGGATGGCCTGGGCGTGCAGCACCTGGAAGTCGGTGACGATTTCCGCTTCGGTTGCGACCGTCTCGGCGATTTCGATTTCCTGTTGCAGGCCGGCCAGGTTCACGGCTTCACCGTGGAAGCCGCGCAAACCGTCGAGCTGGACGGCATTCGCGTCAGCAGCACCCAGGTGCGCAATGCGTTGGCCGCCGCCGACTTCGCCCTGGCCGAGCGTCTGCTTGGCCGCCCGTACCGGATCGCCGGTCGTGTGCTGCATGGCCAGAAACTGGCCCGGCAACTGGGTACGCCCACTGCCAACATTCAACTCAAGCGTCGTCGCGTGCCGTTCACCGGGGTCTATCTGGTGGATGTGGACATCGACGGCAAGACCTGGCCCGGCGTCGCCAACATCGGCGTACGGCCCACGGTACAAGGTGATGGCAAGGCCCACCTTGAAGTTCATCTTCTGGATTTTGCCGGCGATCTGTATGACCGGCGTCTGACGGTGGTTTTCCACCAAAAGCTGCGTGAAGAGCAGCGCTTCGCCTCCCTGGAGGCACTGAAAACGGCGATCAACGCGGATGTCGCCGCCGCCCGTGCACTAGCCGCACCTAGCGCCCATCGCTAATGAAGAGCCTTAAATGACCGACTATAAAGCCACGCTAAACCTTCCGGACACCGCCTTCCCAATGAAGGCCGGCCTGCCACAGCGCGAACCGCAGATCCTGCAGCGCTGGGACAGTATTGGCCTGTACGGAAAGTTGCGCGAGATTGGCAAGGATCGTCCGAAGTTCGTTCTGCACGACGGTCCTCCGTATGCCAACGGCACGATTCACATCGGTCACGCACTGAACAAGATTCTCAAGGACATGATCATCCGCTCGAAGACCCTGTCGGGCTTCGACGCGCCTTATGTCCCGGGCTGGGATTGCCACGGCCTGCCGATCGAACACAAGGTTGAAGTGACTCACGGCAAGAACCTGGGCGCGGACAAGACCCGCGAACTGTGCCGCGCCTACGCCACCGAGCAGATCGAAGGACAGAAGTCCGAGTTCATCCGCCTCGGCGTGCTGGGCGACTTCGCCAACCCGTACAAGACCATGGACTTCAAGAACGAGGCCGGTGAAATCCGCGCCCTCGCCGAAATCGTCAAGGGCGGTTTCGTGTTCAAGGGCCTGAAGCCGGTGAACTGGTGCTTCGATTGCGGTTCGGCCCTGGCCGAAGCGGAAGTCGAGTATGAGAACAAGAAGTCCTCGACCATCGACGTCGCCTTCCCGATTGCCGACGAAGCCAGACTGGCCGCCGCGTTCGGCCTGCCGTCGCTGGCCAAGCCTGCCTCGATCGTGATCTGGACCACCACCCCGTGGACCATTCCGGCCAACCAGGCGCTGAACGTTCACCCGGAATTCAACTACGCCCTGGTCGATATCGGCGACAAGTTGCTGGTTCTGGCCGAAGAGCTGGTCGAGTCCTGTCTGACCCGTTATGGCGTTGAAGGCTCGGTACTGGCCACCGCTCCGGGTTCGGCGCTGGAGCTGATCAACTTCCGTCATCCGTTCTACGACCGCCTGTCGCCGGTCTACCTGGCCGACTACGTGGAACTGGGCGCCGGCACCGGCGTGGTTCACTCCGCCCCGGCCTATGGCGTGGACGACTTCGTGACCTGCAAGAAGTACGGCATGGTCAACGATGACATCCTCAACCCGGTGCAGAGCAACGGCGTGTACGTGCCGTCGCTGGAGTTCTTCGGCGGCCAGTTCATCTGGAAAGCCAACCCGGCCATCGTCGACAAGCTGACCGAAGTCGGTGCGCTGCTGCACACGACTGTCATCGACCATAGCTACATGCACTGCTGGCGCCACAAGACCCCGCTGATCTACCGTGCCACCGCGCAGTGGTTCATTGGCATGGACAAGCAGCCGACCACGGGCGACACCCTGCGTGTGCGCTCACTCAAGGCCATCGAAGACACCAAGTTCGTTCCGGCCTGGGGCCAGGCGCGCCTGCACTCGATGATCGCCAACCGTCCGGACTGGTGTATCTCCCGTCAGCGCAACTGGGGTGTGCCGATCCCGTTCTTCCTGAACAAGGAAAGCGGCGAACTGCACCCACGCACCGTCGAACTGATGGAAGAAGTCGCCAAACGCGTCGAAGTCGAAGGCATCGAAGCCTGGTTCAAACTCGACGCCGCCGAACTGCTGGGCGATGAAGCGCCGCAGTACGACAAGATCAGCGACACCCTCGACGTCTGGTTCGACTCCGGCACCACCCATTGGCATGTGCTGCGTGGCTCGCACCCGATGGGCCACGAGAGCGGCCCGCGCGCCGACCTGTACCTGGAAGGTTCCGACCAGCACCGTGGCTGGTTCCACTCCTCCTTGCTGACCGGTTGCGCCATCGACAACCACGCGCCGTATCGCGAGCTGCTGACCCACGGTTTCACCGTGGACGAGGCCGGCCGCAAGATGTCCAAGTCCCTGGGCAACGTGATCGCGCCGCAAAAGGTCAACGACACCCTGGGCGCCGACATCATGCGTCTGTGGGTTGCTTCGACCGACTACTCCGGCGAAATGGCCGTGTCCGAGCAGATCCTGCAGCGCAGTGCGGACGCCTACCGGCGTATCCGTAACACCGCGCGCTTCCTGCTTTCCAACCTGACCGGTTTCAATCCGGCCACCGACCTGCTGCCGGCCGAAGAAATGCTGGCGCTGGATCGCTGGGCGGTGGATCGCACCCTGCTGCTGCAAAACGAGCTGAAAGAAAGCTACGGCGAATACCGTTTCTGGAACGTCTACTCGAAGATCCACAACTTCTGCGTGCAGGAGCTGGGTGGTTTCTATCTCGACATCATCAAGGATCGTCAGTACACCACCGGCGCCGACAGCAAGGCTCGCCGCTCGTGCCAGACCGCGCTGTTCCACATCTCCGAAGCGCTGGTGCGCTGGATCGCGCCGATCCTGGCCTTCACCGCCGACGAACTGTGGCAATACCTGCCGGGCGAGCGTAACGAGTCGGTGATGCTCAACACCTGGTACGAAGGCCTGACCGAGTTGCCGGAAGGCTTTGAACTGGGCCGTGCCTATTGGGACCGGATCATGGAAGTCAAAGTCGCGGTCAACAAGGAAATGGAAATCCAGCGTGCGGCCAAGGCCGTCGGTGGCAACCTGCAAGCCGAAGTGACCCTGTTTGCCGAAGAGGCTCTGAGCGACGATCTGGCGAAACTGAGCAACGAACTGCGCTTCGTGCTGATCACCTCCACCGCCAGCGTTGCGCCGTTCGTACAGGCGCCGGCCGATGCGGTGACTACCGAAGTCAGCGGCTTGAAGCTGAAGATCGTCAAGTCCGCCTTCGCCAAGTGCGCCCGTTGCTGGCACTGCCGCGAAGACGTCGGCGTGAACCCGGAGCATCCGGAAATCTGCGGCCGTTGCGTGGACAACATCGACGGTGCCGGCGAGGTTCGTCACTATGCCTAATGCCGTTGGCCGTTTCGGACGGTTGAGCTGGCTGTGGTTGAGTCTGCTGGTTCTGGTCATCGACCAGGCCAGCAAGTTCTACTTCGAAAACAAGCTCGAAATGTTCCAGCAGATCGTGATCATTCCCGATTACTTCAGCTGGACCCTGGCCTACAACACCGGCGCTGCCTTCAGCTTCCTGGCTGACAGCTCCGGCTGGCAGCGCTGGCTGTTCGCCCTGATCGCAATCGTGGTCAGCGCGGTGCTGGTGGTCTGGCTCAAGCGCCTGGGTCGCAACGAAACCTGGCTGGCCGTCGCGCTGGCGCTGGTGCTGGGCGGGGCGCTGGGCAATCTGTATGACCGCATTGCCCTGGGCCATGTGATCGATTTCATCCTGGTGCACTGGCAGAACCGCTGGTACTTCCCGGCGTTCAACTTCGCCGACAGCGCCATCACCGTCGGTGCGGTGATGCTGGCACTGGACATGTTCAAATCAAAGAAAACCGGAGAAGCCGTTCATGACTGAACAGGTATTGGCTGAGCAACGCATCGGCCAGAACACGGAAGTCACCTTGCACTTTGCATTACGCCTGGAGAACGGCGACACCGTCGACAGCACTTTCGACAAGGCTCCGGCGACCTTCAAGGTCGGCGATGGCAACCTGTTGCCGGGTTTCGAAGCCGCGTTGTTCGGTTTCAAGGCCGGCGACAAACGCACCCTGACCGTCGAGCCGGAAAACGCTTTCGGCCAGCCGAACCCGCAGAACGTGCAGGTCATCCCGCGTGATCAGTTCAAGGACATGGACCTGTCACCCGGTTTGCTGGTGATCTTCAACGATGCGGCCAATACTGAATTGCCGGGCGTGGTAAAAGAGTTCGACGACGCGCAAGTGACCGTCGACTTCAACCACCCGCTGGCCGGCAAGACGCTGACCTTTGACGTGGAAATCATCTCCGTCAAGGCACTTTAAGCAATAACGCAGTACCCCTGTGGGAGCGGGCCTGCCCGCGAATGCTGACTGACATTCAACCTAGATGTTGTCTGACGAACCGCCTTCGCGAGCAAGCTCGCTCCCACAGTGTTTTTCATCCGTTCAAAGTGGGATGCCCCTTTGGACGGGTTTTTATGGTTTTCGCTATTTCTTGCGCGCAAGACACGAGGCACAGCATGCAAATCAAACTCGCCAACCCCCGTGGCTTCTGCGCCGGTGTGGACCGGGCGATCGAAATCGTCAACCGCGCCCTGGAGGTCTTCGGACCGCCGATCTACGTGCGTCATGAAGTGGTGCACAACAAGTTCGTGGTCGAGGACCTGCGCAGTCGCGGGGCGATCTTCGTCGAAGAGCTGGATCAGGTGCCGGACGACGTCATCGTGATTTTCAGTGCCCACGGCGTATCCCAGGCTGTGCGCACCGAAGCCGCTGGCCGCGGCCTGAAAGTGTTCGACGCCACCTGCCCGCTGGTGACCAAGGTACACATCGAAGTCGCGAAATATAGCCGCGACGGTCGTGAGTGCATCCTGATCGGCCACGCCGGTCACCCGGAAGTCGAAGGCACCATGGGCCAGTACGATGCCAGCAATGGCGGCGCCATTTACCTCGTCGAAGACGAGAAAGATGTGGCCGAATTGCAGGTGCAGGATCCGGACAAACTGGCGTTCGTGACCCAGACCACGTTGTCCATGGATGACACCAGTCGCGTCATCGACGCCCTGCGCAGTCGCTTCCCGGCCATCGGTGGCCCGCGCAAGGACGACATCTGCTACGCCACTCAGAACCGTCAGGACGCGGTCAAGCAACTGGCCGACGAGTGCGACGTGGTATTGGTGGTCGGTAGCCCGAACAGCTCTAACTCCAACCGTCTGCGCGAACTGGCCGAACGCATGGCGACGCCGGCGTACCTGATCGACGGTGCCGAAGACCTGCAAAAGAGCTGGTTCGATGGCGTCGAGCGCATCGGTATCACCGCCGGTGCTTCTGCCCCGGAAGTGCTGGTGCGCGGCGTGATCCAGCAGTTGCAGGCGTGGGGTGCCACCGGCGCCGACGAACTGGCCGGCCGCGAAGAAAACATCACCTTCTCGATGCCCAAAGAGCTACGCGTTCGCGCGATTTAATCTCTGGCTCGACACAGCGCCTGTTCAGCCTTGTCGCTGCTCAGGCGCACGCGACCGGTCGCGGCCAGCACCACCTGGAGCTGGCTGACCGGTTCGTGGCTCGCGCAGAGATGTAATGTCCCCGCCTGAAACGCCTTCTTCGGCATCAGTGGCTGCCCCAGGCTGCTGAACCGTACGTAACGGCTGACCGCCCAATTGCCGACAATCGGCACCCGCCCATCGCTCGCATGCTCCACCAGCAGCGGATTGCTGCTGTCCCGTGGGCCTTTGCCGCTGATATCCAGAATGATCCGCCAGCCCTGGCTCCAGTCGCCGTTGATGCCATGAATCACCACGCTCTGATTGCGGGTGATGGCCTGCGTGCGGGCGTTGCGGATACCGGCCAGCAGTGACTCGGCGGCCTGCTGTCGCCGGTTCGATTCGCCCAGGGCGGCAAGCGCCGGGCTGACCAGCGACAGAACAATTGCGCCAATCACCAGTCCCATAAGCAGTTCGACCAGACTGAAACCCTGTTGCGACATGAAAACTCCCTCCGTGGAGTGTGGTGTCCGCTGCGATCCATGCACCGGACGGGGCAAATCACCCGACGCAATCGCGTCGAATGTTCTAGCGTGGTAGAGGCAGGTATAGCCGACGGCAACGGAGGGCACTGATGGATCATCGTACAAAAGGTTTCACGCTGATCGAGTTGCTGGTGGCGATCGCCGTGTTCCTCGCCCTGATTACCCTGGCGGTGCCGGCCTTCACCCGTTCGATCCAGGGCAGCAGGGCCGATACCGAGGTCGGCGACCTGCAACGGGCGATCAATTTTGCCCGGCTCGAGGCCATCGACCGGGGCGTGACCACCCGCTTGCGGCCGACCGCCGGGGGCAGCGTCTGGACCGGTGAGCTGTCGGTCTACGACGGTACTGGCACACCGGCCAATGTGTTGCGGGTTGTTCCAGCAATGAGCAGCGGTGCGACTCTGACGCTAACCTCAGGAGTGACCGCGCTGGATTTCAACAATCTCGGCGGTCTGGCCGCACCGTCGACGGCGGTGGTCATCAGTTACACGCTGGGAACGCAAAGCAGGACGCTGAACGTGTGTCTCAATGGACGAATTCAATTGGGTGGAAGTTGCGGATGAGGGCAGGGAGCAAACGCGCACAGGAGGGCATGACGCTGATCGAGGTACTGGTCGCGTTGCTGATTCTGACCGTCGGGCTGCTGGGCGCGGCGGCGGTGCAACTGAATGCGCTGAAATACACCGACAGCTCGCGAATGACCAGCCAGGCGAGCTTCATTGCCTACGACATGATGGACCGCATTCGCGCCAACTCCGGTGCCGACTACACCGTCACGCCGCCGACGTCGGGCAACCTGAGTGTCGCCCGGGATCAGGATCTCTACGACTTCACGACCAACATCGTCAATTTCGGCGGTCCGACCGCCACCGGCAGCATCACCCTGAACCAGCGGGTGTACACCATCACCATCACCTGGAGTGACGCCCGGGCCGCCAATACCACCAGCGGCCAGCGCAGCTTCGTGCTGACCAGCCGCGCGGCGGTCGATCCGGTCGCCACGCCATGAAGCGTCTTAACCGTGGTTTCAGCCTGATCGAATTGTTGATCACCCTGGCACTGGGCCTGATCGTGATGCTCGGCGTGGTGCGCATCTTCATTTCCGCGAAAAACACTTATGTCAGCCAGAACGGCGCTGCGGCGATGCAGGAGGATGCCCGTTTCGTGCTGAGCAAGATGATCCAGGAAATCCGCATGGTCGGGATGTTCGGTTGCCTGGGAACGATCACCGACTCCAGCACGGCGGGGGATTTCAACGCCGTGCAGATCACACCGATCAGTTGGGACAACGCCAACCTCAAACTGACCCTGGTGACCGCGGATATCGGCAGTGGCGGCGGCACACCGACCTGGACGGTGGTTTCCGATTGCCGCAACAGCGCGACCGCCTATACCGGATCGCGAACCCCGGCCACCGGGCAGATCGCGTTCCCGATCCGGCGTCTGGTCTACAGCTTCAGCAACAACCAGATACTCATGGGCACCGGCAGTGGTACGCCGACCCAGGCCGCGCTGGTGAGCAATGTCAGCGCCTTCAACGTCACCTTCGGGCTGGCCGCTTCGGCGACCGACGTGGCGGCCACCACGTACAGCAGCAACCCCGGTGACCCGGCGCGGATCCGCAGTGTGCGCCTGAGCCTGACCCTCACCGATCCGAACAATCGGGTCGCCACGCAAACCTTCAACGTGGTTGCCGCTGTGCGCAACCGCCTGCAATGAGGGGCGCGACGATGAGGATTTCCCTTCACCAGCGCCAAGCGCAACGGGGCATGGTGCTGCTGGTCAGCCTGGTGTTTCTGCTGTTGCTGACGCTGATCGGCCTGTCGTCGATGCAGAGCGCCAACCTGCAGGAAAAAATGGCCGGCAGTGTGAGCCTGCGCAATCAGTCGTTCCAGACCGCCGAGGCCGCGTTGCGCGTCGGTGAAAGTGCAGTGCAACTGGACAGCTACTCACTGGCGGTGTGCGCCAGCACCGCCCAATGCGCGCCGCCGGCCGAGTCGTCGGTGGTCAGCGCGGCGGGGCTCAATTCTTCGTCCGGGGTAACGTGGATCGCGTCCGGCAATGGTTTCTACGGGGTGCAGAACATTGGCACCACGCTGACCGCCGTGAACGTGCCGAGCAACACCTCGGCGACGCTGTATCGGGTCACCGCTGTGGGTATCGCCGGCAGTTCGCGCAGCGTGGTGGAGAGTGTTTATGCGAAGTATTGAGCGGCTCGCATCGTTGCTGGCCGGCATGGTGCTGAGCTTCTATCTGGCGGCGCCGGTGTATGCGTTCACACCCTCCGACTCGCCGTTGCTGAGCGCGGCGGCGGTGCCACCAAACGTCATGCTGCTGATCGATGATTCGGGGAGTATGAACAGCATCATTTACGCCAACGGCTTCGATCCCACCGTGGACCGCACGCCGGCCCGGCAATGCAATGCGCTGGTGGGGTTGTTGTGCCTGAGTTCGACGGCGATTACCGGCGATTCGATATTCATCTCGAGCCTGCCGACCGCCGGATGTTCCGGCGGAGCCTACGCGTTCTACAACAACTCGCTGACACCGCTGTGCCTGAAATTGCCGGACCCGGTGGGCGGCGGAAATACCCGATATTCGGGGGATTACATTTCCTACGTGGTCGGATTGGCCATCAGCAACGGCACCCGCGATTTCACGACCGGGGCGATTCCCAACGACTACCGGATCAACGTCGCACGTAACGTGTCCACCGCCCTGGTCGCCAGCAACCGCAGCTTGCGGATCGGCCTGTCGACGTTCAACCCGGCCACCAGCAACAACCCCGGCAATGGTGGCTTCATTGCCCGCTCCATCACCGATCTGTCACCGGTCAGCGGCAGCGTCACCCAGGCCCAGGCCGACACCAACTACAACGCGCTGATTTCGTCGATCAACGGCTTGAGCGCCGTCGCCAACACTCCATTGGCGGAGACCTATTATGAAGTCACCCGCTACATGCGCGGCATGGCGCCGTACTACAACAACACACCGAACACCTATACCAGCCCGATCCAGTACCGCTGCCAGAAAAACTACGGGGTGGTGATCACCGACGGCCTGCCGACCTACGACCGTACCTTTCCGAACAACGACCCCCTGGGGGGGAACCGTTTGCCCAACTGGGACGGGATCAACAACGACGGCGACAACCTCAACGGTGATGGCGAAGGCGATACGCTGTACCTGGACGACATCGCCAAGTTCGCGTTCGACATCGACATGCGCTCGACCGGCACCGACGCGGCGGGCAAGAGCTGGAATGCGGTGGACTTCCCGAAACAGAACATGAACACCTACACCGTGGGATTCACGGCATCGAACGACATGCTCTCGGACGCCGCCAGTTACGGCCAGGGCCGGTATTACCAGGCGACCGACAGCGCCGGGCTCAACACCGCGCTGTCCTCGGCGTTGAGCGACATCACGTCCAAGGCCGGCTCCGGCGGCAGCGGGGTGACCAGCGGCAATACCCTGGCGAGCGGCACCAGTTACTTCCAGACCAGTTATGACCCCAAGGACTGGCGCGGCACTATCAAGTCCTACGGTTTCACTTCAGCCGGCGCGGTGAATACCTCGGCGGTGCTGTGGACCACCGACACCGCCATCGTCCCCAGTGCCACGGCCCCGACTTACCAATCGTGGAATACCACGACCAACGCACCAGTGACGCTGGCTTATGGCAACTTCTCCGCTGCCCAGCAGACGACCCTGAGCCAGGGCCTGCCCAGCGGCATCAGCGGCAGCGATCTGGTGGAGTGGAGCAAGGGCACCAACAAGACCGGGCTCAAGGTCCGCAGCGTATTGCTGGGCGACATCATCAACTCGCCGCTGGTGTTGGCCTCACCGACGGAAAAAACCGCCTCTGATCTGTCGGGCGACACAACCTACAGCACTTATCTCACGACCAAGGCGGCGAACATGAACGCCAGCCTGGTGGTGAACGGCAATGACGGCTTTGTCAGTGTCATCAACTCGGCGAACGGTAACCGGCGTTATGCGTACATGCCGTCAAGCGTGTTGCCGTCGTTGCGCCTGATTGCCGATACCACCTACGTCAACGGCGTCAGCCACAAGTTTCTGGTGGACGGGCAGGTCGGGGTGTACGACGCGCAACTCAACAGCGCCTGGAAAACCCTGGCCATCGGCGGCACCGGAGCCGGCGGCAAAACCTTCTATGCGCTGCAATTGTTCGATGCGTCGGCGGGCAACGTTCTGCGAGGCCTGTGGGAGGTCAGTGCGCCGGCCACCGCCAACACCGCCAACGCGTTCAATGATCTCGGTTATGCCTACGCCCGGCCGGAGGTGGCTCGTTTGTCCGATGGCCGCTGGGCGGCGTTCATTGCCAATGGTTACGGCAGCAACTCCGGGGTCGCGGCGCTGTATGTGCTGGATGTGCGTGACGGTTCGCTGATCAGGAAAATCGTCATCGACAGCACGGAAACCACCAACGGTCTGTCCTCGGTGAAGCTCAAGGTCAATTCGCAGAACGTGGTGCAGGCCGCTTATGGCGGTGACCTGAAAGGGCGGCTGTGGAAGTTCGATCTGAGCGCTGCTTCCAGCGACAGTTGGGGCGTGGCGTTTTCCGGCAAGCCGTTGTTCACTACGGCGGGCGGTGCGACGCAGCCGATCACTGCGCAGCCGTTGCTGGCGGACAACGCACTGGGCGGCAAGCAGATCTTCGTCGGCACCGGCAAGTTCAACGAGACGACCGACAAGACCAACAAGGATCTGCAGGCGTTCTATTCGGTGTGGGATGCCGATGGCGGTTCGGGGCAACTGACAGTCAGCAGTTTGCAGGCGCAAGCGGTTACCGGGGTGTTTTCCGGCAGTTCCGGGCAGTTCATCACCACTAGCCAGAACGACACGACTTATCCGGGCGAGAAGGGCTGGTATCTGCCGCTGGTCTACAACAACGTGCTGACCGGTGAGCGGGTGATCAATCAAGCAAGTCTGGTACTCGGACGCATTGTGTTCACCACGGCCAGTGTCGATACCACCGACCCCTGTTCCAGCTTCGGGACCGGCAAACTGGTCGAACTCGATGCGTTCAGCGGTAAGATGCTCAACTACGCGGTGCTCGATACCAACGCCGATGGCGTGGTCGACAGCAACGACACGATTTCCAGCGGCGTGGTGTTCACCGGTGGCATTCCGACCCTGAACGCGGTCGTCAACGGCGCGAGCCGCAAGGTCGTGAACGATTCCAGTGGCGGCATTACCACCTTGGTGGAAAAGGGCGGCGGCGGTAGCCGTCGTATCATGTGGCGACAAATACAGTAAGTGAGAGTTGAGGCATGCGCAGATCAAACCGGGGTTTCACCTTGATCGAAATCATGATCGTGATTGCGATCATTGGTATCGTCATCACCATCGGCTATCCAAGCCTCACCGAATACGTGAAGAAGGGGCGTCGTGCCGAAGTCGTTTCGGTGTTGTCGGAGCAGGCGCAGATTCTCGAACGCTACTACACGAAGAACAACACCTACACCAACGCCACCGGCCTGAGCACAGGGACTGACTTCTATACCATCACGCCGACCATCACTGACCAGACTTACCTGCTGACCGCGACCCGCAAGGCTGGCGCGATGGCCACCGACAAGTGCGGGGATTTCACCCTCACCAACACCGGGGTCAGAAGCATGAACAACGCGACAACCGGGCTGACCACCAAGGATTGCTGGGGCCGCTGAGCCGCTTTTATTCGGGTGCCTTTTGTGCCCACTGTCTTTTTTACGGTTGGATCTAACATGACCAGGCAACAGCAAGTGGTGATCGTCGGTGGCGGAGTGATTGGCCTGCTCACCGCATACAACCTCGCCTCCGAAGTACGCAGCGTGGTGCTGCTGGATCGTTCGAATGTCGGCCAGGAGTCGTCCTGGGCCGGCGGTGGCATTGTTTCTCCGTTGTACCCGTGGCGCTATAGCCCGGCGGTCACGGCACTGGCGCACTGGTCGCAGGATTTTTATCCACAGCTCGGCGAGCGGCTGTTTGCCGATACCGGCGTCGATCCTGAAGTGCATACCACCGGCCTGTACTGGCTGGACCTGGATGACGAGGCCGAGGCGCTGGCCTGGGCCGAGCGGGAAAACCGTCCGCTGCGGGCTGTGGATATCTCGGCGGCGCATGATGCGGTGCCGGTGCTCGGTGGCGGATTTTCCCGGGCGATCTACATGGCCGATGTGGCCAACGTGCGCAATCCGCGTCTGGTGAAATCGCTGAAAGCAGCCTTGCAGGCATTGCCGAACGTGACGATTCACGAGCAGTGCGAAGTCAGCGGATTTGTCCGTGACGGCGATCAGGTTGTCGGCGTGGAAACCTCTCAGGGCCAGATCACTGGCGATCAGGTGGTATTGACCGCCGGGGCCTGGAGCGGCGAACTGCTCAAGACCCTGGGCCTGACATTGCCGGTCGAGCCGGTGAAAGGGCAGATGATTCTCTACAAATGCGCGGCGGATTTTCTGCCGAGCATGGTGCTGGCGAAGGGGCGTTATGCGATCCCGCGTCGTGACGGGCACATTTTGATTGGCAGTACGCTGGAGCACGAAGGCTTCGACAAGACGCCAACCGACAACGCACTGGAAAGCCTTAAGGCCTCGGCGGTGGAGTTGCTGCCGGCGCTGGCACAGGCTGAAGTGGTGGGGCACTGGGCGGGTCTGCGCCCCGGTTCGCCCGAGGGGATTCCCTATATCGGTCGCGTTCCTGGATTAGATGGACTGTGGTTGAACTGCGGGCATTACCGCAACGGGCTGGTGCTGGCGCCAGCCTCGTGCCAGTTGTTCGCCGATGTGATGCTGGGCCGGACGCCGATCATCGATCCGGCGCCGTATGCGCCGGCCGGGCGGATCTAGGCGGCCAGTATTCTGGCGATTGGCCGATTGCTTTCGCGAGCAAGGTCGCTCTCACAGGCGTTACGTTTAACCTGGGGGAGCGACCTTGCCCGCGAAGGGGGCTTCAATCCAGCCCCAGTTTCTTCAGTCGATAGCGCATCGACCGAAACGAAAGACTCAACCGCTGCGCCGCTGCCGTACGATTCCAGCGGGTTTCTTCCAGTGCCTGCAGAATCAGTTTGCGCTCGACGTTCTCCAGATAGTCCTCCAGGTTGTCGATCTGCGTCAGATCGGCAATCCCGCCCTCGGCTGCACAATTACCTTCACTCAGGCGTAGGTCCTCGGCTTCGATCGTGCGGTTTTCGCACAGGGTGTAGGCGCGTTCGAGAACGTTCTCCAATTCCCGCACGTTGCCCGGAAAACGGTAGTTCTTGAGGGCTTCGAGCGCTTGCGGATGCAAGCGCGCCACTGCTTGGCCGGTACTGGCGGCGAGACGTTTGAGCATGTGCCCAGCCAGCGCCTCGATATCGTCACGACGCTCACGCAGGGATGGCACGCGCAGTTCAATCACGTTCAGCCGGTAATAGAGGTCCTGGCGAAAGCGCTCGGCGGCGACTTCGGCTTCGAGATCCTTGTGTGTGGCGCACAGGACCCGCACATCGACCACGGTTTCCTGCTGACCGCCGACACTGCGCACGGCTTTTTCCTGGATCGCCCGCAGCAGTTTGACCTGCATCGACAGTGGCAAGTCCGCCACTTCGTCGAGGAACAGCGTGCCTCCATGGGCGGCCTGGAACAGGCCCGGCTTGTCCTCCACGGCGCCGGTGAAGCTGCCTTTGCGATGACCGAAGAACTCACTTTCCATCAGTTCCGAGGGGATTGCGCCGCAGTTGACCGGGACAAACGGCTGGCTGGCGCGAGGACCCTGCTCATGAATCAGGTGCGCCACCAGTTCCTTGCCGCTGCCGGACTCGCCGCTGATGTACACCGGCGCCTGGCTGCGGGCGAGTTTGTCGATCTGTTTGCGCAGGTTGCGCATCGGCGGCGAGTCGCCGAGCAGCCGTCGGTCGATCGAGGTGCATACGCCGCCGGCTGCCGGCATGCGCAGCGCGCTGGCAACCAGTTCACGCAGGCGCGTCAGATCCACCGGTTTGGTCAGAAAGTCGAACGCGCCGGCCTTCAGGGCGTTGATTGCGGTTTCGAGACTGCCGTAAGCGGTGATCATCGCCACTGGCAGTTGTGAGTGACGTTGCTGAATGTGCTGGACCAGTTCCAGCCCGGTTCCGTCGGGCAGGCGCATGTCGGTCAGGCACAGGTCGAAACGCTCCCGTTGCAGCAGCGCCCGGGCTTCGCCGAGATTGCGTGCACTGAAGGTATCGAGTTTCATCCGTCCCAGGGTGATTTCCAGGAGTTCGCGAATGTCCGGTTCGTCGTCGACGATGAGGATTTTTTGCCGTGGGCTCGTGTTCAACTTTGTTTCCGTCCGTGAGCAAAGGTGATGCGAAAGCAGCCGCCGCCTTGGCGTGGTTTGAAGTCTAGGCGCGCCTGGTTGCTTTCGCACAGCTCACGGGACAGATAAAGCCCAAGGCCGGTGCCCTGGCTGCTGGTGGTGAAGAACGGTTCGAACAGATGCGTCTGCTGATCCAGCGGCACACCGGGGCCGTTGTCCTGCACTTCGAGCACCGCCAGCTGGCTCGCGGGGTCGATGAACAGCGCCAGCCAGACCTCGGCCCGGTCATGCAGCAGGGCGCTGTGGCGCCAGCCGTTGCGTAACAGATTGTCGAGAATCTGCGTCAGTTGGTTGGGATCCATCAGGGTGCGGAAATCACCCGGTTCGATCCGCAGGTGGATCTGCTGGTGCTCGCTGGCCTGTTCGCGGCTGTCGGCGACGAAATCCCCCAGCCATGGCTTGAGATCCAGCCGTTGCGGCGCACTCTGCTGACGGCGGGACAGTTGCAGGACGTTTTCGATCACTCGGTTCATGCGCTGGGAATGGTCTTGGATGATCTGCGTCAGACGCCGATCCGCGCCGTCGAGTTCCTCCGATTCCTGCAATAGCTGGGCGGCATGACTGATGGCACCCAGCGGGTTGCGGATCTCATGGGCAATGCCGGCGGTCAGGCGCCCGAGCGCGGCGAGTTTCAGTTGCTGGGCCTGCTGGGCGATTTGCGCGAGGTCTTCGAGAAATACCAGGGTCTGCCGGTTGGGACTTTGCTCCAGAGCGATAAAGCTGGGTTGCAGCTCAAGGCCGGTGCCAGCGATTTTCAGGCTCTGAGGGCGCAGGCTGGGGTTGTTCAGCCACAGTTGCAGGCGTTCGACCAGCGCCGTGGAGTAATCGTCGATCAATCGGCCTTCAAGGTGTGATCGCCCAAGCAGGGCCTTGGCGCTGTGGTTGGCCAGTTGCACCCGGCGTTGCTCGTCGAGCACCAGAATTCCGGTGCGCATGCGTTGCAAAATCAGTGCGTTGAGCGCTTCGAGGCCGACCACTTCGCTGGCGCGCTGCTCGGCCAGGGTTTCACTGACTTCCACGCGGCGGATCAACCCTTGCACCAGCAGGGAAGCAGCGAAACACAAGGCGCCGAGGGTGCCGGCCTGCAGGTAATCGTTGGCGCTCAGGGGGTGGCTGAAACCGAGCAGGAAACTCAGCCCGACAATGCCCAGGGCGCCAATCGCCGCGATCAACAGGCCGATGCGCCGACGCAGCAGGGTATTGCTGATGGCGACCGAGGCAATCAGCAAGTTGCCGATGGCACTGGCGACACCCCCGGCTGCGTAGAACAGGCCGGACAGCAGCAGGATGTCGATCAGCGCCAGGCCGAATAACTGCGTCGGGCGGCGGATGTTTTCGAGGAACACCACCAGCAGAATGTTCAGCACCAGATACAGCCAACTGCCATTGCGCAGCAGGTCGTCGTCGGCCGAGGTCAGCAGGCGGTTGTCCATGTTGCTGGAAATCAGCAACACCAGGGTGATGCCGACGCTCAGGCGGTAGAGGTGATAGAGGCGCAGCAGACGCTGAGCCTGTTTGCTGTTGGCGTCGGTGGCCTCAGCGATCACTGGAACCGGGGCCTTGCTCAAGGTGAGCCTGGCTGCAATACCACTGTTGTTGAAGGTTCAGCGCGCGGTCGCGGGGCAGATGTACGCCGCAGTGGGCGCAGCGCACCATGGGGGCGGCGTCTTGCTCGCGCGGCGGTTGGGCGGACGAGGCGGGCGCCTTGAATTTGCGCCACAGCCACAGCGCGGCGGCAATCAGGGCAATCCAGAACAGTAAACGAAGCATGATGGGCGGCTTTTTGGCTAATGATCCGGCAGTTTAGCCAAGGTCCGGACAAGCGCACAGCCCAATAAGATGCGGCAATAAAAAGGGAGATCCGAAGATCTCCCTGTTCATGTCGCTGGCGTTATCAGTCGAACAGACCGAAGGTCATGTAGCTGAAGAACGAGCGGTCGTTGTTGCTGGATTCCGCCTCAGGCTCCGGGATCACGTCGCCGTTTTCGTCTTTCGGCTTGAGCTCGCTCGGGATTGCGTCTTTCGCGTCCTGGAACTGCTTCTGTACGTCCTGGTTGGCGCGGGTTTCTCCCGGCGGCAGCGGCGGACGGGATTCGATCAGGCCCAGGGTGGCCTTGCTCAGCCACGAACGGTTGTCGGCCTCGGCCACCGACGGCACGAACTGGCCATCCTGCAGGCTCGGATGATTCGGGTAGTTGAGCTTCAGGGTTTCCAGACTGGTGGCCGCCAGTTCGTCCAGATGCAGACGCTGGTAGGCTTCGGTCATCACCGCCAGGCCGTCGCCGACCGAAGGGGTTTCCTGGAAGTTTTCCACTACATAGCGGCCACGGTTGGCGGCGGCGACGTAGGCCTGACGGGTCAGGTAGTAGTCGGCCACGTGGATTTCGTAGGCTGCCAGCAGGTTGCGCAGGTAGATCATGCGCTGCTTGGCGTCCGGCGAGTAGCGGCTGTTCGGGTAGCGGCTGGTCAGCTGGGCGAACTCGTTGTAGGAGTCGCGGGCGGCACCCGGGTCACGCTTGGTCATGTCCAGCGGCAGGAAGCGCGCCAGCAGGCCGACGTCCTGGTCGAAAGAGGTCAGACCCTTGAGGTAGTACGCGTAATCCACGTTCGGATGCTGCGGATGCAAACGAATGAAACGCTCGGCGGCGGACTTTGCAGCCTCGGGCTCGGCGTTCTTGTAGTTGGCGTAGATGAGTTCCAGCTGTGCCTGATCGGCGTAGCGACCGAACGGATAACGCGATTCCAGAGCCTTCAGCTTGGCGGTGGCGCTGGTATAGCTGCTGTTATCCAGGTCGTTCTGAGCCTGCTGGTACAGCTCGGCTTCGCTCAGGTTTTCGTCTACGACTTCCTTCGATGAGCAAGCAGCGGTCAATGCGAGGATGGCGATCAGCAGCAGGTGTTTCACTTGCATGGCGGCTTGCGTCCCTATGACGGCCGCTGTCTTGGGCGGGGCCGTCCTGTTATGATGAGCGCCCCGTTGAAAAGCCTCGGGGCAAAAGACGCCGTATTTAACCACAAGCGCGCAGCCGAAACCAAAGGCTGTGCCGACGCCCAGTCCGAGCATGTCCGATAAAATTGAACTTCGCGCAGAGGTGCCGTCCGATTTGGGCGGCCAACGCCTCGATCAAGTCGCCGCCCAACTCTTCGCAGAGCACTCACGCTCGCGCCTTTCCGCCTGGATCAAAGAAGGTCGCCTGACTGTGGACGGCGCGGTCATCCGCCCGCGCGACATCGTGCATGGCGGTGCCGTCCTTGAACTGACCGCCGAGCAGGAAGCCCAGGGCGAGTGGATCGCCCAGGACATCGAGCTCGACATCGTCTATGAAGACGACGACATCCTGGTGATCAACAAGCCTGCGGGCCTGGTGGTGCATCCGGCCGCCGGCCACGCCGATGGCACGCTGCTCAACGCCCTGTTGCATCACGTGCCGGACATCATCAATGTCCCGCGCGCCGGTATCGTCCATCGTCTGGACAAGGACACCACCGGTCTGATGGTGGTGGCCAAGACCATTCAGGCGCAGACAAAACTGGTTGCACAATTGCAGAGCCGCAGCGTCAGCCGGATCTACGAGTGCATCGTGATCGGCGTGGTCACCGCCGGGGGCAAGATCAATGCCCCGATCGGTCGTCACGGCCAGCAGCGCCAGCGCATGGCGGTGATGGAAGGTGGCAAGCCTGCCGTCAGCCACTATCGCGTGCTGGAGCGCTTCCGTTCCCACACCCACGTTCGCGTGAAGCTGGAAACCGGCCGGACCCACCAGATCCGCGTACACATGGCCCACATCAACTTCCCGTTGGTCGGCGATCCGGCGTACGGCGGTCGTTTCCGCATTCCGCCGGCCGCGAGCCAGACCATGGTCGAATCCCTCAAGCACTTCCCGCGTCAGGCCCTGCACGCGCGATTCCTCGAGCTGGATCATCCGACCACCGGTGAGCGCATGAGCTGGGAATCGCCGCTGCCGGAAGATCTGGTCTGGCTGCTGACCCTGCTCAAGCAGGATCGCGAGGCATTCGTCGGATGAACTGGCTGACGCCGGACTGGCCCGCGCCGGCCAGCGTCAAGGCCTGTGTCACCACCCGCGAGGGCGGCGTCAGCGAAGCGCCGTTCGACAGCCTCAATCTCGGCGATCATGTCGATGATCTGCCGCAGGCGGTTGCCGAAAACCGTCGGCGGCTCACTGATCATTTTTCAATCAAGCCTGCCTGGTTGCAGCAGGTCCACGGCATCACCGTGGCTCATGCCGACCCGGGCGTGGTCGCGACCGCCGACGCCAGCTGGACCGCCACGCCGGGCATTGCCTGTGCGGCGATGACGGCGGACTGCCTGCCGGCATTGTTCTGCGACCGCGCCGGTACTCGCGTTGCCGCCGCCCATGCCGGGTGGCGTGGTCTGGCGGCCGGCGTGCTGGAGGCTACCCTCGACAGCCTGCAGGTGCCGGGCGAAGAGGTGCTGGTCTGGCTCGGCCCGGCCATCGGTCCACAAGCCTTCGAGGTCGGCCCGGAAGTGCGGGAAGTCTTCGTCGACCAATTGCCGGAAGCGGCGACGGCTTTCGTCCCGAGCCAAAACCCCGGCAAGTTCATGGCCGACATCTATACGCTGGCGCGCCTGCGTCTGGCGGTTCGCGGTGTCACGGCAGTGTATGGTGGCGGTTTCTGCACCGTCAGCGATCCGCGCTTCTTCTCTTACCGCCGTGCCTCACGCACCGGTCGGTTCGCCTCCCTGGTCTGGCTCACCCGCTAGACTGATCTGCATCAAACGTCTGCCGCTTGAATCTTCCAGAATCGACCGCATCTATAGCGGTATCTGGCAGGTTTCTTCATTCAGGATGGTTCTCAGGTCCGGCCTGCTCAAAAGGAAGGTGACCCATGCGTATAGACCGTTTAACCAGCAAATTACAGTTAGCCTTGTCCGACGCCCAATCCCTGGCCGTCGGCCACGATCATCCGGCCATCGAGCCGGCGCACTTGATGCAGGCCATGCTTGAGCAGCAGGGTGGTTCGATCAAGCCCCTGCTGATGCAGGTCGGCTTTGACGTCAACAGCCTGCGCAAAGAGCTGACCAAAGAGCTCGATCAATTACCGAAAATCCAGAACCCGACCGGCGACGTCAACATGTCGCAGGATCTGGCGCGCCTGCTCAATCAGGCCGATCGCCTGGCCCAGCAGAAGGGCGACCAGTTCATTTCCAGCGAGCTGGTATTGCTCGCCGCCATGGACGAGAACAGCAAGCTCGGCAAGTTGCTGCTCGGCCAGGGTGTGAGCAAGAAGGCGCTGGAGAACGCGATCAACAACCTGCGCGGCGGCGAGGCGGTCAATGACGCCAACCACGAAGAGTCGCGTCAGGCCCTGGATAAATGCACTGTCGACCTGACCAAGCGCGCCGAAGACGGCAAGCTCGATCCGGTGATCGGCCGTGACGACGAAATCCGCCGCACCATTCAGGTTCTGCAGCGCCGTACCAAGAACAATCCGGTGCTGATCGGTGAACCGGGTGTGGGCAAGACCGCGATCGCCGAAGGTCTGGCGCAGCGGATCATCAATGGCGAAGTGCCGGATGGCCTGCGCGGCAAACGTCTGTTGTCCCTCGATATGGGGGCACTGATTGCCGGCGCCAAGTATCGCGGCGAGTTCGAAGAGCGCCTGAAAGCGCTGCTCAACGAACTGTCGAAGCAGGAAGGGCAGATCATTCTGTTCATCGACGAACTGCACACCATGGTCGGCGCCGGCAAGGGCGAAGGCTCGATGGATGCGGGCAACATGCTCAAACCGGCCCTGGCCCGTGGCGAGTTGCATTGCGTCGGTGCGACCACGCTCAACGAGTACCGCCAATATATAGAGAAGGACGCGGCTCTCGAGCGGCGCTTCCAGAAAGTGCTGGTGGACGAGCCGAGCGAGGAAGACACCATTGCGATCCTGCGTGGCCTCAAGGAGCGCTACGAGGTTCACCATAAAGTGGCGATCACCGACGGCGCGATCATCGCGGCGGCGAAGCTTAGCCATCGCTATATCACTGACCGGCAGTTGCCGGACAAGGCCATCGACCTGATCGACGAAGCGGCCAGCCGCATCCGTATGGAAATCGACTCCAAGCCGGAAGTGCTGGATCGTCTGGAGCGTCGCCTGATTCAGTTGAAGGTGGAGTCCCAGGCGCTGAAGAAAGAAAGCGACGACGCGGCGAAGAAACGCCTGGAAAAACTCCAGGAGGAAATCGACCGCCACGAGCGTGAGTATTCGGATCTGGAAGAAGTCTGGAACTCGGAGAAAGCCGAGGTGCAGGGTTCTGCGCAGATTCAACAGAAGATCGAACAGTCCCGCCAGGAACTGGAAGCCGCCCGCCGCAAGGGCGACCTGAACCGCATGGCCGAACTTCAGTACGGGGTGATCCCGGATCTGGAGCGCAGCCTGCAAATGGTCGACCAGCACGGCAAGAGCGAGAACCAGTTGCTGCGCAGCAAGGTGACCGAAGAGGAAATTGCCGAGGTCGTGTCGAAGTGGACCGGCATCCCCGTATCGAAAATGCTCGAAGGCGAGCGCGACAAACTGATGAAGATGGAAAGCCTGTTGCATCAGCGCGTGATCGGGCAGGACGAAGCGGTGGTGGCGGTGGCCAACGCAGTACGGCGCTCGCGCGCGGGGTTGTCGGACCCGAATCGTCCGAGCGGCTCGTTCATGTTCCTCGGCCCGACCGGTGTCGGTAAAACCGAGTTGTGCAAGGCGCTGGCCGAGTTCCTCTTCGATACCGAAGAGGCGATGGTGCGGATCGACATGTCCGAATTCATGGAGAAACATTCCGTGGCGCGGCTGATCGGTGCGCCACCGGGATACGTCGGTTATGAAGAGGGCGGTTATCTGACCGAAGCGGTACGGCGCAAGCCTTACTCGGTGATCCTCCTGGATGAAGTCGAGAAGGCTCACCCGGATGTGTTCAACATCCTCCTGCAAGTGCTGGAGGATGGCCGCCTGACCGACAGCCACGGGCGCACGGTGGATTTCCGCAATACCGTGATCGTCATGACCTCCAACCTGGGTTCGATGCAGATCCAGGAGCTGGTCGGAGATCGTGAGGCGCAACGTGCGGCGGTGATGGATGCGATTTCCACGCACTTCCGTCCGGAATTCATCAACCGGGTCGACGAAGTGGTGATCTTCGAGCCGTTGGCGCGGGATCAGATTGCCGGCATCACCGAGATCCAGCTGGGCCGTCTGCGCAGCCGTCTGGCCGAGCGCGAGCTGAAGCTGGAACTGAGCCCGGAAGCAATGGACAAGCTGATTGCCGTCGGTTACGACCCGGTCTATGGCGCACGGCCGCTGAAACGGGCGATCCAGCGCTGGATCGAGAACCCGTTGGCGCAGTTGATCCTGTCGGGGCGTTTCCTGCCGGGCGAGACTGCTCAGGGTGTCGTGGAGAACGACGAGATCACATTCAACTGATACTCGACGGTGTAAAAACAGGAAGGCCTCGCTTTGCGAGGCCTTTTTTTCGTTAGGCTGTTGAACTCTAAGGAAAAGGCTTGTAAAGTGCGCCCCGCAGTCAGTCACCCACAAGGTTTCAGCTCACTGGGCAGAAATCTGAAATAAGTTGCAAATCATTAACTTGAAAGCGATTTAGGGGGTTGACAGAGGTGTTCTAGGTTGTAGAATAGCGCGCCTCAGACACACGAACGCAGCGATGCGAACGGGTGGCAGAGGTGAGGCAAGCCTCACAGTTGTAACTTGAAATATGTTGTTCCGTGATAGCTCAGTCGGTAGAGCAAATGACTGTTAATCATTGGGTCCCAGGTTCGAGTCCTGGTCACGGAGCCAATTTCAAACCGGGGTATAGCGCAGTCCGGTAGCGCGCCTGCTTTGGGAGCAGGATGTCAGGAGTTCGAATCCCCTTACCCCGACCATTTTTGGGTCGTTAGCTCAGTTGGTAGAGCAGTTGGCTTTTAACCAATTGGTCGTAGGTTCGAATCCCACACGACCCACCATTTTTGAAACCAGGTAACACTGGAATCGAATCTTAAGATCAGAGGCCAAAAGCGCTGATCGAGGAAGGCGACTGAAAGGTCGCCTTTTTTTTACCGGGGTATAGCGCAGTCCGGTAGCGCGCCTGCTTTGGGAGCAGGATGTCAGGAGTTCGAATCCCCTTACCCCGACCATATTAAAAATCCTCGTATCGAAAGATACGGGGATTTTTTTTGTCCCGAAAAAGTGAAGTTTCATTCAAGTCGTCGTACAACATGCCGATAGCCCGCTAACAAAAGGGGCCTGCCGGGTCATTCGCCCCTTTGAATCTGGCCATTACAAGAAAAAGGGCGTTCTTCATGTTGCTTCGTCAGTTGAATATTGCTCCCCGTGCCGCACTGGGTTTCGCCCTGATCGCGGTGCTGGTGGCGTTGCTCGGGGTGTTTTCGCTGGGGCAGATGTCGAGCATCCGCGACAGCGAAGTCGCGGTGGAAACCCAATGGCTGCCCAGCATCCGTGGGGGCGACGAGATCCGCGAGATCATGTTGCGCATCCGCACCATCTCCCTGCGCATGGCGCTGGATCCCGATCCGAAGAACGTCGCCACTTACCGCAGCCAGATGGACACCCGTGACAAGGAGTTGAGCGAGAAAATCGCTGCCTACGACAAACTGGTGGTCACCCCCGAAGGCAAGCAGATATATGACCAGTTCAAGAAAACCTTCGCCGCCTACCGTTCCGGCATCGCCCAATCCTTTGTCCTCGCCGAGCAGGGCAAGCGTGACGAGCTGACCAAGCTGCTGCTGGTCGACATGAAGACCGTGGTCGACGGTTCCGGCAAGCAGCTCAGCGACCTGGCGGATCTGTTCGCCAAACAGGTCGCCGCTGAGAGCGAGAACTCTGCTGCCCACTACGCAACCTCACGCACCATCGTCAGCCTGTTCATTGCCCTGGCGGCGCTCGCCACCGTGGCTCTGGCGATGTTGCTCACGCGCAGCATCGTGCGCCCGCTGAGCAACGCCGTGAGCGCAGCCGAGAGCGTGGCGAACGGCGATCTCACCCGGCCCATCGAAACCCATGGCAATGACGAGGTCAGCCGTCTGCTCAAGGCGCTGGCGACCATGCAACAGAATCTGCGCGAAACCCTGCAGGGCATCAGCGGTTCGGCCACGCAACTGGCGACTGCCGCTGATGAACTGAATGCCGTGACCCTCGACAGTACTCAGGGGCTGCAGCAACAGAACAACGAGATCGAGCAGGCGGCGACCGCCGTCAACGAGATGACCACCGCGGTGGAAGAAGTCGCGCGCAATGCCGTTTCGACCTCCGATGCAACCCGACAGTCCAGCGAGTCGGCGCATCTGGGGCAGGAGCGCGTGAGTGAAACCGCCAGCGCGATCAATGCTCTGGCCAGCGACGTGGAGCACACCGGCGGGTTGGTGCAGGCTCTGGCGAACCAGTCTCAGGACATCGGCAAAGTACTGGATGTGATTCGCGCCATTGCCGAGCAGACCAACCTGCTGGCGCTCAATGCGGCGATCGAGGCCGCGCGTGCCGGGGAAAGCGGGCGTGGTTTTGCCGTGGTTGCCGATGAGGTGCGCGCGCTGGCGTATCGCACGCAACAATCGACGCAAGAGATCGAGCAGATGGTGCAAGGCATGCGCAACGGTTCGAGCCTGGCGCTCGATTCGATGCAGGCCAGCGCTTCGCGGGCCGCCACCACGCTGGTTCTGGCCGAGCGCGCCGGCGAAGCGCTGCAGACCATCACGGCTTCGGTACACGAGATTCATGAACGCAATCTGGTGATCGCCAGCGCCGCCGAAGAACAGGCGCAAGTGGCGCGGGAAGTGGATCGCAATCTGGTGAACATTCGCGATCTGTCGGTGCGCTCTGCAGCGGGTGCCGATCAGACCAGTGCCTCCAGCCACGAACTGTCGCAACTGGCCAATGCCCTGCAAGGCCTGGTACGGCGCTTCCAGTTGTAACTTCGGCCGATGTGAAAAAGCCGCGCCTTTCGAGAGAAAGCCGCGGCTTGGTTTTTTCCGGAGTTGAAAGGCAATCAGGCGCCGTCTTGATCTTTCAGATGTTCAAACAGGCCTTTGGGCATTTTCTTGCCATTGGCTTCGAAGTTGGCTTTGACGTTGTTGTACGCCTCTTGCTCGTCGATAAAGCCGTCGTGGTTGGTGTCGATCTTGTCGAAGTCGGACTTCGGCGCGACTTTCAGGAATTCGGCACGGGAGACTTTACCGTCGCCATCGGTGTCGGTTTTGGCCATCGACGCATCGCCGCATTTGCCTTCACCACATTTGCCTTCCGGGGTTTTCACCGAAGTTTCCGCCGAGGCGACCATGTAGCCCTGGGTCAGCGGCTGCGCGGCGAACACCGAGCCCGAGAGCATCAGGCCACCGGCCAGGACAGCGCCGACCAGGCCAATGGAGTTCTTGGTAGGTTTCGAAGTACGGGACATTGCATTCTCCTTCGGTTGCACAGCGCAACCACGCGTTTGGGATTAGCCGGAGCCGTTGTGCTCGGGTGTGGCCATTAGGCGGGGGCGGTGTATCGCGTCTGTGTCGTGCAGCGGGGGAGTTTGTAAGCGAAGGTGGGAAAGGTGGGGCGGGATACAGTAGGAAACAGATCTTCAGGGTTTGTGCTGTTCAAACAATTGTGCGAACGGGGTTGCTCGCGAATGCAGGGGGCGGCAATTCATTACTGTCTGCCCCGGCGCTTTGGCGAGCAACCCCGCTCCCACGGGGTTTACATCAGTGCAGCTTCAGGCGTGGCTCGGTGCCGCGTCCGATCTTGCTGCCCAGCATCAGCATGGCCGTGCGGAACGGTCCGTACAACGCCATCTGGTGCATGCGGTACAGCGACACGTAGAACATCCGCGCCAGCCAGCCTTCGAGCATCACGCTGCCGGTCAGGTTGCCCATCAGGTTACCCACGGCGGAGAAACGTGACAGCGAAATCAGCGAGCCGTAGTCGGTGTACTTGTACTCCGGCAGGGACTTGCCCTCGATGCGCAGTTTCAGCGATTTGGCCAGCAGCGACGCCTGTTGGTGCGCGGCTTGCGCGCGTGGCGGCACATTGCGGTCGGAACCGGGTTGCGGGCACGCGGCGCAGTCGCCGAAGGCGAAGATGTTTTCGTCGCGGGTGGTCTGCAAGGTCGGCAGCACTTGCAGTTGATTGATGCGATTGGTTTCCAGACCGTCGATGTCCTTGAGGAAACCCGGCGCGCGAATACCGGCGGCCCAGACTTTCAGGCTGGCCTTGATTTCGTTGCCGTCGGCGGTGATCAGGCTGTCGGCGGTGACTTCGCTGACCGACGCGTTGGTCATCACGTTGACCCCGAGTTTCTCCAGGGTCTTGTGGACCGGGCCGCTGATTCGCTCCGGCAGGGCAGGCAGCACCCGTGGCCCGGCTTCGATCAGGGTGATGTGCATGTTCTCCGGTTTGATCCGGTCGAGGCCGTAGGCCGCCAGTTCATGCGCAGCGTTGTGCAGTTCCGCTGCCAGCTCGACCCCGGTCGCACCGGCGCCGACGATTGCCACGCTGATCTGCGCGACATCGTCGTTCTGTCCGGCGTGAGCGCGCAGGTAGTGGTTGAGCAGCTGCTGGTGGAAGCGCTCTGCCTGTTTGCGGGTGTCGAGGAACAGGCAATGCTGCGCCGCGCCCTGGGTGCCGAAGTCGTTGGTGGTGCTGCCGACCGAAATCACCAGCGAGTCGTAAGGCACTTCCCGCGCCGGTACGAGTTCGACGCCGTTTTCGTCGTAGGTGGCGGCAAGCTGGATTTTCTTCTGCGCGCGATCGAGCCCGCTCATGCGCCCGAGCTGGAACTCGAAGTGGTTCCATTTGGCCTGGGCGACATAGTTGAGTTCATCTTCGGAAGAGTTCAGCGATCCGGCGGCCACTTCGTGCAACAGCGGTTTCCAGATGTGGGTCAGGTTGGCGTCGACCAGCATCACGCTGGCAATGCCACGCTTGCCCAGAGTCTTACCCAGACGGGTAGCCAACTCCAGACCGCCGGCGCCGCCGCCGACAATGACAATACGATGGGACATGGGGATAACTCGCAAGGCTAAAAGAAATCGGTGCGGTCACCCGAGCGAGCGCGATGCTGCTCATAGCGTCAGGTAACTGATAAATCGGCTCAACAGGCCCAGACCAATGGTCACTGCCAGTACCAGCACCAGGAGCATCCACGGCCGGAAAGGCCGGCGCTCGACACGGTGTTGGGACAATTGCAGGTACTCTTCGACATGCTTCTGGTCTTCGGGGTTCAGGCGGCTGGTCATAAAGGCCTCGTCAGGGATAGACGTTGCTGAATGCGCAGACGTTACAGCGTTTTGTCTGCGGGCGTTGAACGGCGCATGTCATCCGGGCGAATGATTGCGCTTTTGTAACATCCGGCCGGCAATCGCGCCATCCTGCTAGAGGCTGATACCGACGTCGAACACGATGCTGCGGCCGAGGTTGCTGCGCAGAAAATCCGGTGCATCCGGATGGGCGAACAGCACGCGGGCGAACGTCGGGCCGACCAGCGACAACGAGCGCCAGCCCTGACGCAAATATTCGGTCGGCGGTGGAAAGTGGCTGTTCAGATCCAGCACTTCGCGCTTGAGGCTGGCGAAGGCGATGATGTCCAGCTCCCCCAGATCCATGCCGCGCTCCTTGTAGTTGTGCGCTTTTTTGCGCAGGGTCGGCGCCAGTCTGAGCAGAAATTCATTGGCCGGAATCCGCCGTGGCTTGGCTTCGCGCCGCACCAGTTGGCTGAGGGAAAACGCACTGCGCCGGCGTTGCAACTCGTCGCGCCATTCGTCGTTGAGGCGTCGCCCCTCATCGAGCACGAAAAACACTTCGAAATTGGCATCACGGAACAACACGTCCGGCGGCTCCCCGGCGGGGGCAAATTCGTCGGCGCGGTACGGAATGTTCAAGCCTTGCAGCAGGCGCTGGCAGACCCAACGCTCACGCTCCCATTTGCGGGCATTGGACAGGAACGCGTTGGCTTGCTCGGCCGCGATGGTCAGCAGGCGTAGGTAATCTGAGTCATCCATAGGCCCAAGCTTAGCGTTCAAATGCGACAAGCAGAAAATTTGCGCAGGCGTGCGGTGTAGACTGCGACGAATCACCCCTGTAGGGGAATTGGTCAGGGAGGAGTCATGATCGGTGCTGAACTGCTGTCGTCCACGAGCCTGACACTGGGCTGGCTGGTCTACCTGCCAGTGCTGGTCTGGGCGGTCTGCCGCGCTCCGTGGGTCGAATTGTTCAGTGACAATCGGCGTCAGCATTTGTTGTTCGGGACGGTATTTGCACTGTTTCTGTTGTGGCTGGTGCGCAGGGATTTCGACACTGGCGTGTCTTACCATTTCATCGGCATGACGGCGGTGACGCTGTTGCTCGACTGGCCGCTGGCAATCGTCGGCGGGTTGGTGGCGCAACTCGGCCTGGTACTGCTCGGCCGGCAGGATCTGGCGGCCCTCGGGGTCAACGGGGCGTTGTTCATTTTGCTGCCGGTGTTGATCACTGAATGCCTGGCGATCCTGGTCGAGCGGGCGCAGCCGCGTAATCCGTTTGTGTATATCTTCTGTTCCGGGTTCTTTGCCGCCGCGCTCTCGGCGTTGCTGTGCCTGACGCTGAGCCTGACCCTGCTGTGGTACGACGGCCTGTTCGCCATGCCCGAATGGCTTGAGGACTTCATCGGTTACCTGTGGCTGCTGATTTTTCCCGAAGCGTTCATCAACGGCATGGTGGTCAGCGCGCTGGTGGTGTTTTGCCCGGAATGGCTGGAGACCTTCAACCGCACCCGCTACCTTTCAGCGCCCTGGAAAGACGACGATCGCGATTCTTGATCCACATCAATCACACCGCGCGCGCGGCATTTCATGCTCGGCCAAATCCCTTCAGGAGCAGCGACATGAGTGTTTACGAGTGGGCGAGGCAGGAAACCCGGCAAAGTCTGGAGATGGCGCAGGAGGTGGGGTTCGATCCGGGCCTGAGCCTGCGCGCCTTGCTCAGTGCGGTGGTGCAGCAGAGCAAGGCGGTGCGCAACGCCGAAGACCTGGCCGACGAGTTGCGCTTTCTGGCGGAAAACCTCGACGACGATCAGGACTACGGCTTTATGCGGCCCTGAGCGGGATCAGTGGCGCGGGTCGAAATCGCTGGAAAACAGTTCGTCTTCGGCATCCGGGGCGACCGGAATCTTGTGATCTTCGGCAGCCCAGGCACCGAGGTCGATCAGCTTGCAGCGATCCGAGCAGAACGGGCGGAATGTGTTCTCGGGAATGAATTCCACCGGCGCGCCGCAGGTCGGGCAGTTGACGGTTGGGGTCTGGCTCATGATCGGCCTCCACTTAAAGTCAGGTAAAAATCGTGCAGACGCTCCACCTCGCCGTGCAGCCAGGCGAGGTCGCGGTCGTTGACCACCACGTCATCGGCATGGCTCACGCGGTCTTCACGGCTCGATTGCGCCTTGAGGATCGCCTGAACCTGCTGCTCGCTGGTCTGGTCACGTTGCAGGGTGCGTTCGATCTGTAATTGTTGCGGGGCGTCGATCACCAGGATCCGTTGGGTCATCGCGTATTGCCCTGATTCGATCAACAGCGGCGAAACCAGAATCGCGTAAGGCGATTTTGCCTGCGCCAGGTGATGAGCGATTTCCTCGGCGATCAACGGATGCAGCAAGGCTTCGAGCCAGCGCCGCTCTTGCGGCACTTCGAAAATCAGTTTGCGCAGGGCCGCGCGGTCCAGTGTGCCGTCGGCCTGCAAGACGCCGGGGCCGAAATGCTCGGCGATTTTCGCCAGCGCCGGGCGCCCCGGTTCGACCACCCAGCGCGCCGCGTGATCGGCGTCGACCACATGGATGCCGAGGTCGATGAAGTGCTGCGCGGCCGCGCTTTTGCCGCTGCCAATGCCGCCGGTCAGGCCGAGAATCCAGGGTTTTTCCACAGGGGTATTCATTTCAAACCGACAAACTGCCAATAGAAGTCGGTTATTTGACCACCCCAGAGCAAGGCAATCCAGCCGGCAATTGCCAGATAGGGACCAAAGGGGATGGGCGTCGATGTGTTCTGCTCGCGCAGCTTGAGCAAAATCACCCCGAGAATGGCCCCCACCAACGATGAGAGCAGGACGGTCAACGGCAGGATCTGCCAGCCGCCCCAGGCCCCCAAGAGGCCCAGCAGCTTGAAGTCGCCGTGACCGATGCCGTCCTTGCCGGTCAGCAGTTTGAACAGCCAGAACACCGACCACAGCGCCATGTAACCCGCCACCGCGCCCCACAGCGCCTCATGCAGCGAGACGAACACCCCGAAGCTGTTGACGATCAGCCCCAGCCACAGCAGCGGCAGCACCAGCACATCGGGCAGCAATCCGACGTCGATGTCGATCAGGCTCATCGCCAGCAAGCCCCAGGTCAGGACGATCAACAGGCAGGCGGCCCAGCCGAAACCCAAATGCCAGGCAATGAAGGCCGAGAGCAGGCCGCAGGCCAGTTCGGTCAGTGGATAACGCTTGCTGATCGGCGCGGCGCACGCCGAGCAACGTCCACGCAACCACAGGTAACTGAGCAGCGGAATGTTTTCCCACGCGCGGATACGGTGGGCGCAATGCGGGCATTGCGAATGCGGCAGCATCAGGTTGTAGGTGGGCAGTGGCGTTTCGCCGGGCAGGCCGAGGACATCGCGGGCCTGCTGGCGCCAGTCGCGCTCAAGCATTTTCGGCAGGCGCCAGACCAGCACGTTGAGGAAACTGCCGACCACCAGCCCTACGAGCAGGGCGGTGAAGACAAAAGCCAACGGATACACACTGAAGAGTTCGTCGACAGGCATGTCAGATCGCGGAGCCGAGTTGGAAAATCGGCAAATACATCGCCACCACCAGCCCGCCGACGATCACCCCGAGTATCACCATGACGAACGGCTCCATCAGGCTGGTGAGGTTGTCGACCATGTTGTCCACTTCGTCCTCGTAGAATCCTGCGACCTTGTCGAGCATCTCGTCCAGCGCGCCGGACTCTTCGCCGATCGCGGTCATCTGCACCGCCATGTTCGGAAAGACGCCGGTGGCGCGCATCGAAAAATTCAACTGCATGCCGGTGGCGACATCCTGCCGGATCCGCTGCACCGCCCGCTTGAACACCACGTTGCCGGTGGCACCGGCCACCGAGTCCAGGGCTTCCACCAGCGGCACCCCGGCGGCGAACGTGGTCGACAGGGTACGAGCGAAACGCGCCACGGCAGACTTGTACATCAGCGTGCCCACCAGTGGCAGTTTCAGCAGCCAGGCGTCGCGACGGTCGCGCAGGGGCTGGGAGGTTTTCAGCGCATGGCGCGTGCCGAAAAACGCCGCCACCAGGGCGCCGAGGATCGCCCACCACCATTGCTGCATGAATTCCGAGAGACTGATCACCATCAGGGTGAAGGCCGGCAGCTCGGCACCGAAACCGGAGAACACCGACTGGAACTGCGGCACCACTTTCACCAGCAGGATCCCGGTCACGACGGCCGCCACCAGCACCACGGCCGTCGGGTAGGTCATGGCTTTCTTGATCTTGGCCTTGAGGCTCTCGCTCTTTTCCTTGTAGGTCGCGACCCGTTCCAGCAGGGTGTCGAGGGCACCGGACTGCTCGCCGGCATCCACCAGGTTGCAATACAGTTCATCGAAATACTGCGGTTTCTTGCGCAGTGCCGCCGCGAAGCTGTTACCGGCGGCGACCTCCTGCTTGACCTCGTCGACCAGCTTGCGCATCGCCGGGTTTTCAAAGCCTTCACCGATGATGTCGAACGACTGCAACAGCGGCACGCCGGCCTTCATCATCGTTGCCATCTGCCGGGTGAACAGGGCGATGTCCTGGGCCTTGATGCGTTTGCCGAAACTGAGCAGTGAGGCGGATTTCTTGCGTACCTTGCCCGGATTGATGCCTTGCTTGCGCAGTTGCGCCTTGATCAGTGCCGGGTTCTGCCCGCTCAACTCGCCAGTGACCTTGCTGCCTTTCCTGTCCGTGCCTTCCCAGGCGTAGACGCTGATTTTCGCTGCCTTGACCGCCATGTTCAGTCCTTGGTGACCCGGTTGATTTCCTCAAGGCTGGTGATGCCTTGCATGGCCTTGTGCAGGCCGGCGGTGCGCAGGTCGTTGAAGCCGTCCCGGCGCATCTGGGTATCGATTTCCAGCGCATTGCCTTCGGCCATGATCAACCGTTGCAGCTCGGCGGTATTTTTCACCACTTCATAAATCCCCACGCGGCCCTTGTAACCGCCGTTGCAGTGATCGCAACCGGCGGGTTCATAGATCGTGAAGCTGCCGATGCGTTCCTCGGGGAAGCCTTCCCTGAGCAGTGTCTCGGGAGGGATCTCGATGGGCTTCTTGCAGTGGCTGCACAATTTGCGCGCCAGGCGCTGGGCGATGATCAGGCTGACCGAGGTGGCGATGTTGAAGCCTGGAATGCCCATGTTGTGCAGGCGGGTCAGGGTTTCCGCCGCGCTATTGGTGTGCAGGGTCGACAGGACGAGGTGACCGGTCTGCGCGGCCTTGATCGCGATCTCGGCGGTTTCCAGGTCACGGATCTCGCCGACCATGATCACGTCCGGGTCCTGACGCAGGAACGAGCGCAGGGCCTGGGCGAAGTCCATGCCCTGGCGTGGATTGACGTTGACCTGATTGACGCCTTCCATGTTGATCTCCACCGGGTCTTCGGCGGTGGAAATATTGATGTCGACGGTGTTGAGGATGTTCAGGCCGGTGTACAGCGAAACGGTCTTGCCCGAGCCGGTCGGGCCGGTGACCAGGATCATGCCTTGCGGCTGCTTGAGCGCGGCGAGGTACAGCTCCTTCTGCTCCGGCTCGTAGCCGAGGGCGTCGATGCCCATTTGCGCGCTGGTGGGGTCGAGAATCCGGATCACCACTTTTTCACCCCACAGGGTCGGCAGGGTGTTGACCCGGAAATCGATCGACTTGCTCTTCGACAGGCGCATTTTCAGGCGTCCGTCCTGGGGTTTGCGGCGTTCCGAAATGTCCAGGCTGGCCATGACTTTCAGGCGTGCGGCGATACGGCTGGCCAATTGAATTGGCGGCCTGGCGACTTCGCGCAGGATGCCGTCGGTGCGCACCCGCACCCGGTAGTTTTTTTCGTAGGGCTCGAAGTGCAGGTCGGACGAGCCGCTCTTGATCGCGTCCAGCAGCATCTTGTGGACGAAGCGCACCACCGGCGCATCGTCGGCGTCGAGCCCGCCGATGGCCTCCTGTTTGTCGTCGTCGATGGATTCGATGTCCAGCCCGTCGAGATCGACGTCGGCCATGTCTTCGAGGCCGCTGGCGTGGGTGTCGAAGAATTTTTCGATGGCGTCGGTGAGCTTGTCGTCCTCGACCAGGATGGCTTCGGTGCTCAGCCCGGTGCTGAACTGAATGTCGTTGATCGCCTGATGATTGCTCGGGTCGGAGATGCCGACGAACAATTTGTTGCCGCGCCGCCAGAGGGGCAGGGCGTGATGCTGGCGCACCAGTTTTTCACTGACCAGGCCCTTGGGCTGGGTTTCCTTGTCCAGGCAGTTGAGATCGAGGAAGGCCACGCCGAAATGCTCCGACGCGATCTCGGCGACCTGCCAGCTCTTCACCAGTTTGTTCTGTACCAGATAGCTGACCAGCGACAGGCGATTGCGCTGGGCCTGTTGCCAGGCTTGCTGGGCGCTTTTTTCCGTCAGCAGTTCGGCCTGCACCAATCGTTTGGCCAGACCGCTCAGAGCGATGTCATTCATGGGAATCCCGGACGCAGACAGTTCATGACTTATAGCCTAGTCAAGTGACAGCGCCAAACACCCTCGGTGCAGGTGACAAAAAGTGTCAGATAGTGCGGTTGCAGGTTGTAGGAAACCGTCACTCAGTGGCGCCACGCCCAGCAGACGCGGCTTGCAGCCGGTTGGCATGGGCTGTGCTGAGACCTGTTCAGATCATGAGACTTCGACTCATGCATGGAGAGCCTGTCTATGAACAACCAAAAAGGTTTCACTCTGATCGAGCTGCTGATCGTCGTGGCGATCATCGGCATTCTGGCCACTGTGGCATTGCCGCAATACTCCAAGTACCAGGCGCGGTCGAAAGTGACGGCGGGGCTGGCCGAGATTTCGGCGATGAAGGTGCCGTATGAGGATGTCATCAATGCCGGTACTGCTCCCACCACGGCCAACACCGGGCCTGGTGGTGCAGCGGCCACCAGCAACTGCACGCTGACCGTGACGGGTACGGCGGCCACCGGTGCTGGCACCATCGTCTGCACATTGGTCAATGCGCCTGCCCCCGTGCTGAGCAAAACCATTACCTTGACCCGCGATGCCACCAACGGCTGGACTTGCACCAGCACCGCCGCTCAGGACTACCTGCCGAAGCAATGCACCGGCGTTTGATCTGACTGCGAAACACCCCGCCCCGCCGATTCTGGCGGGGCTTTTTTTTGCCTGACATACCGCAATGAAAAGTCCTGAGGATTCATGGCCTTAAGCCGCCAGGGCAAATCTGCAAGTTGCATGCAGATTATTCGGTGCTCGTGCAATTTGCATGATTCCGAAAATTCGCTATTTTTATAACTTGTTGATTTATATGAATTTATTTCGATGTTCAAAGTTGGCACAGCGTTCGCAATATCTCTCGTAACCCTGCTGAAAAGAAATCCAGCAGACTTTCCAGAAAAACAGGAGTTACTCGTATGAAGAAGTTCGCTATCACTGCCGCTGCTGCTACCGCGCTGACCCTGACCATGGCCACCGGTGCGTTTGCACAATCCACCCAGGCAACCCAGGCGCCGATGACCCTGGCTGCCGGTGAAATGACCAAGGCCAAAGAAGCTACTTCCGACACCTGGATCACCACCAAAGTCAAAAGCGATCTGGTCACCGAAAAAGGCATTCCAGGCACTGACATCAAAGTAGAAACCAACAAAGGCGTCGTTTCCCTGTCCTCTACCGTTGCCATCACCGAGGCTCAGAAAACCACCGCCGTGGCCATCGCCAAGAAGATCAAAGGCGTCAAGGCCGTTTCCGCCGACGGCCTGAAAGCCGAGTAAGGCAAGACTTCTCGCCTGGACCGGGAGAAGACGCGACAGGCGGGCCGAGCAATACGTCTGCCGCACTTTAGAGTTCATGCGAACGGCCACACGGAGGTGGCCATTACAGGCCCCGGCACTTGTGTCGGGGCCTGTTCTATTTCAGGGGCAGGAAAAGCGGGGAGGTCAGTTGCCGCGCTTGCTATTGATCTGTTTCAGGCGACTGCCTTCGAAGCGCAGGTACTGGTACATGCCGTTGCTCGGGCCGTAGGTCCATTCCTCGACCTGGAACTCTTCACGACGGTTGGCGCTGCGCTTGTAACCGAGCAGATCACGACTGACCGGCTCACCGCATTTTTGCAGCACCTCGCTGGCACGGTCGCCAAGACTCACCAGTTGGCTGCCGCAGCGCAGGGTATCGGACGCGGCAGCCTGGCTGGCGATCAACGCCAGCCCCAATGCAGCAAGCAGTATGCGGCTCATCATTCGGCATCCAGATGCATTTGTGTCACCACCCGGCCATCGCTCTCCGCCTCGCCGAGATTGGCGTCGATGAAGTACACGCGGTCGTCGGCCAGTTGGCCCTTGTCCACCAGATAGTCCTTGATGCTGCTGGCGCGATCCTGACCGAGCTGGCGCAGCAGCACATCGCTGGAGCTCCAGAACTTGATCACGTCGGCGCGCATTTTCGCCGTGCGTTCTTCCTTGCCCAGATCCTTCCACTCGGCCGGCGGCTGGGTTTTCAGACGGGTGCGGTAGATGCCTTCCAGCAACGGGCCTTTCTCGCCATCCGGCACCTGCAACAGCGATGCCTGGGCCGGCACCTTGTCGCCACGGCGCTGGAGCATCTTGTAGTAGTTGTACTGGTATTCACGTTCCAGACGCTGTTCGGCGATCAACGGGCCGTCGCTGCTTTGCGCGGCGGTGCCTTCGATCTCCAGGCGCAGTGCCGGACGTTCCTTCAAGGCCTGGGACAGTTTGACCAGCGCCGCTTCGGCGTCCTTGCTCAGGTCGCTGGAGCCGGGGGCGAAAGAGACGGTGCCGAGGTCTTCGGAACCGCCGCCGCTGACCAGCCCGCCGATCAGTTTGAACGGTGCGGCCGCTGCCTTGACGATGAGGTTACGCAGGGTCTGCCAGACGATCGGCATCACGCTGAATTGCGGGTTGTTCAAGTCGCCGGTGACCGGCAGCTCGATGGAGATCTTGCCGTCGACGTCCTTGAGCAGCGCAATCGCCAGTTTCAGCGGCAGGCTCACGGCGTCCGGGCTGTCGACTTTCTCACCCAGCTGCAATTGTTCAACCACCACTTTGTTTTCGGCCTTGAGCTGGCCCTTGGTGATCAGGTAATGCAGGTCGAGATTGAGCCGGCCCTTGCGGATGCGGTAACCGGCGAACTTGCCGGAGTAGGGCGTCAGGGTCGTCAGCTCGACCCGTTTGAAGCTGGTGGCGATGTCGAGGCTGGCCATCGGGTCGAACGGGTTGACTGCGCCTTTGATGGTCACCGGAGCATAGCGATCGACCTTGCCCTTGACGTCGACACTGGCCGGTTTTGCCTGGCGACTGTCGATGGTGCCGATCTGGCCGTTGAGCTGCTGGATCGCGGTGGCGAAGTTCGGGGTCAGGCTAAAGTCGGCGAAGTTGGCCGAGCCATCGTTGATGGCGATTCCGCCGATATGAATACCCAGCGGTTTTTCATTGCTGGCGGGCTTGGCTGCTGCCGGTTTGGCCGCAACGTCCGCCGGTTGCAGAACCAGCAAGTCATCGATGTTGGTGGTGCGGTCATCATTGATCATGAAGCGCGCGTAAGGCTGGAACAGGTTGATCCGGTCGATCGACAGGCTGTCGCCGTGCTGGTAGTTCAAACCTTCGACCACCACTTGCTGCCACTTGAGGAAGTCGCGGGTCTTCAGGGTGTCGAGGGTGTGCAACTGATCGACCTGGGCACGTCCGGTGACGCTGAGCGCCAGTGGCTCGGTGCTCTTCAGGTTGACCTTGAGGTCGCTGCCGAGCATGCCGCTGCGCAGTTCCAGGCGAATGAACGGGGTGATGTAGGACTGGGCGACACGCAGGTCGATGTCCTGGGTCTTCACGTTGAGCTGGGCGGTGACCGGCGCCAGATTGATCACGCCATCGGCGCTGATCTTGCCCTGCTTGCCCAGCCCGGTGTCGAGCTTGAGGTTGAAGGGCGAGCCATTGAGGCTGTCGAAATTCTGCAGGTCGACGTTCAGCGGCCCGACTTCCAGCGCCACGGCCGGCTGTGCCTGGCGGTCAGCCAGATGCACTTGATAGTTGCGCAGTTGCACATCCTTGAGCAGCACTTGCCAGGGCTTGCTCGGCGCGGCCGGTTCCTTCGGCGAGTCGGCGGCCGCTGGAGCGGACTTCGGTTCTGCGGCGGCCTTGGCCGCCGGTTTCGATGGCTGACTGGCGAACAGTTTTTGCCAGTCCAGTTGCCCGTCGGCTTCGCGAGCCGCCCAGGTTTCCAGTTTCTGGCTGCGGATCTTGCCGACCACCACTTGCTGTTTGGCCAGATCCACCGTGGTTTCGCTGACGTCCAGGCGTTCGAGTCTGGCCAGCGGGCGACCGTCCGGTGCCTTGATCGCGAACGGCGCGACACTCACCGCGACGTTGTTCAGCAGCAGTTCGGTTTCCTTGGACAGGTTGAGCTTGTACTCGGTGCTGAGGCTGACCACGCCGTCTTCCAGCACCAGCGGCACTGCATCGCGCACATAGGGCCAGAACGACTTCATCTTGCCGTCGGTGATTTTCAGCGTGCCTTCGGAGGTGAGTGGGATCAGACTGAAGTTGCCGGCCCAGTCGATTCGCCCGCCCGCCGGCCCCACCGCGACCAGGGTCATGTCGGCGCTGTCCTCGGGCAGGGTGCTGAGATTTTTCAGTTCGAAGTCGAGGGCGTCGTAGACGAATTCGATGGGCTCGCTCGGACGCGCGTCCTCGAAATGCAAGGCGCCGCCCGCGAGCTTGATGCGGTCGATGCGCAGCGGAAACGGCTTGGCATCCGGATCGGCCGGGGTCGGTTCGCTGGCCGGCAGTTTGAACAGGCCGAGCAGGTTGAGCTGGCCGTCCTTGGCGAAGAGGATTTCAGTCCTGGATTTTTCCAGCTCGATATCGGACAGGTGCAGGGCTTTTGTCCACAGGCTGTCGAGTTGCAGGTTGGCGTACAGGCGTTCGAAGCCGACTTGTTCCTTGCCCGGCTCGCCGATCACCAGCCCCCACAGGGTGACTTCAAGGCTGAACGGATTGAGTTCGATGCGTTGAAGGTGCGCGGGCACGGTCGCGTAGTTGGCCAGTTGCTGGTTGACCACGCGAAGCGCAATGCCCGGCAAGATCAGAAACCCCAGCAGGCTGTAGAGGGCCAGAGCGGTCAACAGGGCGCCAGTCGCGCGAATCAATCCTTTGGGCATGTGCGGCTTCATCTGTCTGAATCGGAGTGCCTTGGAGTATGGCACGCGATTACGGTTCCGAAGTGCGCCCGCTTTATAGGAAATGTCTGAAAGTTGTGAGGGCTCGCCGGGAGTGGGTCAGAGCTGAAGGATCAGGGTTTTCAGCGGCGGCTGTTGATCCTGCGACGGAAAGTCCCGGGCCGGGGTCATCACGCTCCATTCGCGCACCGGGCGTCCGGCCTTCTCGGCGCAACGCAAGACCTGTTCGCGCCAGTCGTCCATGCTCACTTTCGCCAGGTTGTTGCAGCAGATCAGCACGCCGTTGTCGGCGGTGGTCAGCAGGGCAGGCTTGAGCAGGCTTTGATAGTCGCGCAGCAGGTCGACGGTGCCGAACGCACTCTTGGCCCAGGCCGGTGGATCGAGCAGCACCAGGTCGTATTGGCGCTGTTCGAGGCGCTGATAGCCCGGCAGTTTCTGCCCGCGCCGCTGGCTGATCGGCAGGCCGGCCAGTTGGCGGATCGCCGGGAAGTAATCGGACTGGATGAATTGCATGGCTGGCAATTGCGGGTTGAGCAGGCCATTTTCGCGCCCGACCGCCAGATTGCCCTCGGCGAAGTCCAGGTTGCACACTTCACGGGCACCGCCGGCCGCCGCGCTGAGACCGACGCCACAGGTGTAGGCGAACAGGTTGAGGACACTCTTGCCTTTCGCGTGATCCTTGACCCAGCCGCGTGCGTTGCGCAGGTCGAGAAACAGCAGCGGGTCCTGCCCGGCGTGGCGCCCGCGCACCCGGTAGTTGAGGCCCCACTCGTGGCCAACCAGATCGGCCAGCGCAGCTTCGTCGGCGCGATAGACGCTGTCTTCGCGATCGATACGCGAATTGCCACGGGAGCGGTCGTTGTAGACCAGCAGAGTGTCGAAGCCCAGGGTCTGATTGACCATTTCATGCAGTTGCAGCAGCGCATCACGCTCCAGCGTCTGGTGGAAACTTTGCACCAGCAACTGCGGGCCGTAGCGGTCGATGGTCAGGCCGCCGGCACCTTCCTGGCTGCCGTGGAACAGTCGATAGCAATCGGTGCCCTGGCCGTGCAGTTCGGCGAGCAGGTCCTGGCGTTGGTCGAGGGCGGCGCGCAGCGCCTGATTCAAGGAAGACATGCGGGCGCCTTGCTGGTGAGAATGGTGGGGCGCGGGAGTTTAGCAGCAACTGAGCCTCAAGCCTCAAGCTTGAGGCCAGGGGCCTGAAGCTGCCTTTACTGATTCAGCCGCTTGTCGATCAGCCCCTGCACGACACTTGGGTCGGCCAGGGTCGAGGTGTCGCCGAGGCTGTCGATCTCGTTGCAGGCGATCTTGCGCAGGATGCGCCGCATGATCTTGCCCGAACGGGTCTTGGGCAGCGCCGGTGCCCACTGGATCAGATCCGGTTTGGCGAAACTGCCGATTTCCTTGCTGACGTGGGCCAGCAGGTTCTTTTTCAGTTCATCGTCAGGTTCGGTGCCGTTCATTGGCGTGACAAAGGCGTAGATGCCCTGGCCCTTGACGTCGTGGGGATAACCGACCACGGCGGCTTCGGCGATGCTGTCGTGCAGCACCAGGGCACTTTCCACTTCGGCGGTGCCGATGCGGTGGCCGGAGACGTTGATCACATCGTCGATGCGTCCGGTGATCCAGTAGTCGCCATCCTCGTCACGGCGTGCGCCGTCACCGGTGAAGTAGTAGCCGGGGTAAGGTTTGAAGTAGGTGTCGACCATCCGCTGCGGATCGCCGTAGACACTGCGGATCTGCGCCGGCCAACTGGACTTGATCACGAGTACGCCGCTGCCGGCGCCTTTGATTTCCTTGCCGGCTTCATCGAGCAGGGCCGGTTGCACGCCGAACATCGGGTGGGTGGCGCAGCCCGGTTTGATCCGTTGGGCGCTGACCAGCGGGCTGAGCATGATGCCGCCGGTTTCGGTCTGCCACCAGGTATCAACGATGGGGCAGCGCTGTTCGCCGACCACGTTGAAATACCATTCCCACGCTTCCGGATTAATTGGTTCACCGACGCTGCCGAGCAATCTGAGGCTCTCGCGGGACGTTCCCTGCAATGGCCCGGCACCTTCGCGCATCAAGGAGCGCAGGGCGGTCGGTGCAGTGTAGAAAATATTGACCTTGTGTTTATCGATCACCTGCCAGAAGCGGGAGGTAGTCGGGTAACTCGGTACGCCTGCGAACATCAATGTGGTCGCGCCGTTCGCCAGCGGGCCGTAGACGATGTAACTGTGGCCGGTGACCCAGCCGACGTCGGCGGTACACCAGAACACTTCACCGTCGCGGTAGTCGAGAACGTATTTGAAGGTCATCGCCGCTTGCAGCAGGTAACCGGCGGTGGTGTGCAGCACGCCTTTGGGTTTGCCGGTGCTGCCGGAGGTGTAGAGGATGAACAGCGGATCCTCGGCGCCCATCGGTTCCGGTGGGCAATCGTCACTGACATCGTGCACGGCCTCGTGATACCAGAGGTCGCGGCCATCGACCCAGTCGACCTTGCCTCGGGTGTGCTCGACCACCACCACGCTGCTGACGTTCGGGCAGCTTTGCAGGGCCTTGTCGACGTTTTGCTTGAGTGAGGCGAAACGCCCGCCGCGCACGCCTTCGTCGGCGGTGATCACGGTGCGGCAGTCGGCATCGAGAATGCGGTCGCGCAGGGAGTCCGGGGAGAAACCGCCGAATACCACCGAATGAATTGCGCCGATCCGCGCGCAGGCGAGCATCGCGTAGGCGGCTTCAGGGATCATCGGCATGTAGATACAGACCCGGTCGCCTTTCTTCACGCCACGGCTTTTCAGCACGTTGGCCAGGCGGCAGACGTGATGATGGAGTTTGTTGTAGGTGACAGACAGGGATTCGGCGGGGTCGTCGCCCTCCCAGAGCAGGGCGGTCTGTTCGCCGCGCGTTGCCAGGTGGCGGTCGATGCAGTTGTAACTGACGTTCAGCTTGCCGCCTGCGAACCATGAGGCCTCGCCGGTCTTCAGGTCATAGCGCTGGACGGTCTGCCACGGCGTGCTCCAGTCGAGGAACTTTGTGGCTTGCTCGGCCCAGAAGGTGCTGGGGTGTTCAACGGATTCGCGGTACAGGCGCTTGTAGTCGTCCTGACTCAACTGTGCAGCCCGGCGGACGGCATCGGCTTTGGGGAACGTGCTGATATCGAACATGACGGTTCCTTATTCTTGTTTTGCGACATGAATAAAGATGCGCCGAGTGCCCGAAGGGTTCAAGTTGTCTGCTGAAACAACTGTGGGAGCGGACAAGCCCGCTCCCACAAGAGGGTGTGGTTGCCCGCGAGGTTCGCAGGCAACCGGTCGGATCAACCGCGGTGACGACCGCGGAAGTAGTTGATCAGGCCTTGGGTGGATGGATCCTCGGCGGCGGTTTCTTCGCTGCCGACCAGGCGGTTGTAGACGCCCTTGCCCAGTTCCTTGCCCAGTTCCACGCCCCATTGGTCAAAGGCGTTGATGCCCCAGACCACGCTCTGCACGAAGACCTTGTGTTCGTACATCGCCACCAGCGCGCCGAGACGACGCGGGCTGATGCGCTCGACCACCAGGGTGTTGCTCGGACGGTTGCCCGGGATCACCTTGTGCGGTGCTAGTTTCTGCACCTGATCTTCGCTCATGCCCTTGTCGCGCAGTTCGGCTTCCGCTTCCGGCAGGGTCTTGCCGAGCATCAGTGCCTGGCTCTGCGACAGGCAGTTGGCGTACAGCCACTGGTGGTGGTCGGAGACCGGGTTGAAGCTGACGATCGGCACGATGAAGTCGGCCGGGATCAGTTGGGTGCCTTGGTGCAGCAACTGGTGGTAAGCGTGCTGACCGTTGCAGCCGACGCCGCCCCAGATCACTGGACCCGTGTCGGTCGACACTGCGGTGCCGTCCTGACGCACGCTCTTGCCGTTGGATTCCATGTCCAGCTGTTGCAAGTGCTTGGTGATGTTGCGCAGGTAGTGGTCGTACGGCAGGATCGCGTGGCTCTGCGCGCCCCAGAAGTTGCCGTACCACACGCCGAGCAGGGCCAGCAGTACCGGCATGTTCTGTTCGAACGGCGCGCTCTGGAAATGCTGGTCCATGGTGTAGGCACCGGACAGCAGTTCCTTGAAGTTGGACATGCCGATCGCCAGGGCAATCGGCAGACCGATGGCCGACCACAGCGAGTAACGACCGCCGACCCAGTCCCACATCGGGAAGATGTTCTCTTCGCGGATACCGAAGGCCACGGCCGCCGCGTTGTTGCTCGACACCGCGATGAAGTGGCGATACAGCTCCGCTTCCGAACCGCCCTGGGCCAGATACCAGGCACGGGCGGCCTGGGCGTTCTTCAGGGTTTCGAGGGTGTTGAAGGATTTCGACGAGACGATGAACAGCGTGGTTTCGGCGCGCAGTTTCTGGGTCAGCTCGTGGAACTCACTGCCGTCGATGTTCGCCAGATAGTGGCAACGCACGCCTTTCTGGGCGTAGGACAGCAGGGCTTCGGACACCAGTTCCGGGCCGAGGAACGAACCACCGATGCCGATGTTCACCACGTCGGTGATCGGCTTCTCGGTGTAACCGCGCCACAGGCCGTCGTGGATGCGGCCGACCAGATCGGTGATCTGGTTCAGTACCTTGTGTACCTCAGGCATCACGTTGACGCCGTTGACCAGCAGCTTGTCGCCCACCGGACGGCGCAGGGCGGTATGCAGCGCCGGGCGACCTTCGGATGAGTTGACGGTTTCGCCGTCGAACAGCGCCTTGATCGCGCCTTTGAGGTCGACTTCATTGGCCAGGCCCACCAGCAGATTGCGGGTCTCGGCGTTGATCAGGTTCTTCGAATAATCGAGAAACAGTCCGCAGCTGCTGAGGGTGAACTGATTGAAGCGCTGCGGATCGGCGTTGAAGGCTTCGCGCATGCTGAAATCCTGCATGGCTTGGCGGTGATCTTTCAACGCTTGCCAGGCAGGCAGAGCGGTAACGTCATGAGGAGTGCGGTAATACGCCATCGCTGCGGTTTTCCTTTTTACTTGAACGGCCTTTTGAACACTTGAAAGCCCATCTTGCCCTGTTTGAGCGAGAGGTCAGCTGCGTCGACACGGTTACCGGGCGCAGGGCGAATACAGTAAACCTAGCGCCGCGATCTGTCTTGACTTTGTCTGACCTGTTTCCGGTACTTTTTTAACATTGATAACGGTGGTGGCCGACAGACGGACTGACGCCGGCCCAAAACAACTGTGGGAGCGGGCCTGCATGGCGAATGTGCTGTGCCAGTTACCGTAGGGACGGACTGACAGATTGCATTCGCGAGCACGCCCGCTCCCACAGAACGTTATTGCGCCGCTCAGGCGGGGGTATCGAGATTCAGGTGCAGGTTGTCGATCAACCGGGTCGTGCCGAGGAACGCCGCCACCAGGATCACCAGGTCGCGATCCTGCGCCGTCGCCGGACGCAAGGTCAGGGCATGGCGGATTTCCAGGTAGTCCGGACGCAGGCCGGCCGCTTCCAGCTGTTGCAACTGGGTGCGGATCAGGGCCGGGAAGTCGCGTTCACCTTGCTTGATCGCCTCGGCGATGGTGCTCAGGGTGCGATAGACCACCGGCGCCACGGCGCGTTGTTCTTCGCTGAGGAAGCCGTTGCGCGACGACAGCGCAAGGCCATCGGCAGCGCGGACAGTCGGCTCGCCGATGATCTGGATCGGCATGTTCAGGTCATGCACCAGCGCGCGAATCACCGCCAGTTGCTGGAAGTCCTTCTGACCGAAGATCGCCAGATCCGGCTGGACCATGTTGAACAGCTTGCTGACTACCGTCGCCACTCCTTCGAAGTGCCCCGGACGACTGGCGCCGCACAGGCCTTCGGAAAGTTGCGGCACGCTGACCCGGGTCTGCCCGGCCATGCCGTCGGGATACATCTCCTCGACGGTCGGCGCAAACAGCAGGGCGCAACCGGCTTCCTGCAGTTTTTGCTGGTCGGCCACCAGGGTGCGCGGGTACTTGTCGAGGTCTTCGCCCGCACCGAACTGCAGCGGGTTGACGAAAATGCTCGCGACGACGAAGTCCACCCGCTGGGTGGCCTTGGTGATCAGCGCGATGTGGCCGCTGTGCAGGTTGCCCATGGTCGGCACGAAGCCGATGCGCTTGCCTTCGCTGCGGGCGCGGGCTACGGCGGCGCGCAGTTCACGTACGGTCTTGACGGTGTTCATGCGGAGAATCCGTGTTCGATGCCAGGGAAAGTGGTGGCTTTGACTTCGCTCACGTAAGCCTTCAGCGCCGACTGGATGTTCTCCTGGCCGTGCATGAAGTTCTTGACGAATTTCGGTACGCGACCGCTGATCGACAGGCCGAGCATGTCGTGCAATACCAGCACCTGGCCGTCGGTGGCATTGCCGGCGCCGATGCCGATCACCGGGATTTTCACTGCCTGGCTGATTTCGGCGGCCAGTTCACTCGGCACGCATTCGAGCAGCAGCATCGCTGCGCCCGCCTGCTCCAGCGAGATGGCGTCGGCACGCATCTGTCGCGCCTGGTTCTCGTTGCGGCCTTGTACCTTGTAGCCGCCGAGAATGTTCACGGCCTGTGGGGTCAGGCCCATGTGCGCGCAGACCGGCACACCGCGCTCGGCCAGCAGGCGGATCGAGTCCGCCAGCCACAACGCACCTTCGACCTTGACCATGTGCGCACCGGCCTGCATCAGCATGGCGCTGTTGGTCATGGTTTGCTCAAGGGTGGCGTTTGCCATGAAAGGCAGGTCGGCCAGGATCAGGGCATCAGTGTTGCCGCGTTTGACGCAGGCTACGTGGTAGGCCATTTCTGCGGTGGTCACCGGCAGGGTGCTGTCGTGACCTTGCAGGACCATGCCGAGGGAGTCGCCCACCAGCAGCACTTCGACACCAGCCTCGTTGCAGGCGTGGGCGAAAGTCGCGTCATAGCAGGTCAGCATGGTGATCTTTTCACCTTTCTGCTTGAGGCTCTGGAGCGTGGTCAGGGTGATGGCTGGCATGTAAAAAATCCTCGTTCAGGCGCTCTGGAAACTACTGCGAGTAACGCGCGTGATTCGTCATCTACTCAGGCGCACGCTCTTTTGTCGTGCTTATAAGGCCTGGATTGCGCCCTTGTGTGCCGGGTTGGCGGCAGCGGGACGCCTATAGTCGTGAGGAGAACCCGGGAAGTCAATTGCGTGTGTTACCGCATTGTTACGAGGGGAGTGTTACCGCCGTTACTGATGCGATTCAGCGGGCCGGCGGGCCTGATTTGCAGGGTTTTTGTCCTACAAAATGTGGATTTTTTTCAGGCTTGGGGCAGGCGTTCGAGGCCGACGAACGGGCAGGCAGCGAGCAGTTCGGTGAGGCTGCGGCCATCGGCCAGGCGCAGGTCGGCGGGTGCCAGTTCGGCCAGGGGATAGAGGACGAACGCGCGTTCCTGGATCTGGTAGTGCGGGACTTTCAGGCGTGGCACGTCGATCAGGCGATCGCCGAACAGCAGGATGTCCAGGTCCAGCGTGCGCGGCCCCCAGCGTTCCAGACGTTCACGACCCTGATCGTTCTCGATCGCTTGCAGGGCATCGAGCAGGTCCAGCGGCGCCAGATTGCTGTCGAGTGCCGCCACTGCGTTGGTGTAGCGCGGTTGGCCCGGCAGCAACGAGTCGCTTTGATAGAAAGCGGAAACGCCGGCCAGTTCGCTCTGCGGCAATTGCCCCAGCGCCTCGACGGCGCTGCGCAGTTGCTCGGCGGGGTCAGCGAGGTTGCTGCCCATGCCGATGTAGATACGCTCCATGCCTTATTCGCCCGTGGCGCTCGGAGCACCGGCGCGCTTGCGCTTGGCGCCACTGCTACGGCGACGCTTGCGTGGCGCACCACTGGTGCCGTCTTCCTTGCCGCTGAGGTCGCGAATCATGTCACGGCGCTCGCTGTCGTTGGCGTCCTGGTAGTCGGTCCACCACTCGCCCAGGCCATCGGTCTGCTCACCGGCGCTTTCACGCAGCAGCAGGAAGTCGTAGCCGGCGCGGAAACGCGGATTGTCCAGCAGCAGGTCGGCACGTTTGCCGCTGCGGCGCGGCAGGCGCTCCTGCATGTCCCAGATCTCGCGGATCGGCATGGTGAAGCGTTTCGGAATCGCGATGCGTTGGCACTGTTCGGCGATCAGCTCATGCGCGCCTTCCTGCATTGCGGGAATCGGCGGCATGCCACGCTCTTGCAGGCGCAGCACGCGGGCCGGCAGGGCAGGCCAGAGCAGGGCGGCAAACAGGAACGCCGGGGTGACCGGTTTGTTCTGCTTGATGCGCAGGTCGGTGTTGGTCAGCGCTTCGCTGATCAGCGTGTGGGTGTAATCCGGGTTGTGCTCCAGGGCGTCGGCGCTGGCCGGGAACAACGGTGCGAACAGTTGCAGGTCGACCAGCATCTCGAAAGTGATTGCGCCATGGCCGGAAAGAAACAGCTTGAGCACTTCCTCGAACAGACGGGCCGATGGAATCTCGCGCAGCATCGGTGCCAGTTCGCGGATCGGCTGGACGGTGTGCTTCTCGATGCCGAAGTTCAGCTTGGCGGCAAAGCGCACGGCCCGCAGCATCCGCACCGGGTCTTCCTGGTAGCGCTGTTTCGGATCGCCGATCAGGCGGATCAGGTGATTGCGAATGTCGTGTACGCCGTTGGCGTAGTCGAGGATGCGCTCGCTGACCGGATCGTAATACAGGGCGTTGATGGTGAAGTCGCGGCGTTGCGCATCTTCCTCAAGGGTGCCGTAGACGTTGTCGCGCAGAATCCGTCCGCTCTCGTTGCGCGAGGACTGGTTGCTGTCTTCGTCGTCTTCGTTTTGCGGGTGATTGGCGCGGAAGGTCGCGACTTCGATGATTTCGCGACCGAAATGGATATGCACCAGTTTGAAACGACGGCCGATGATCCGCGCGTTGCGGAATTCGGCACGGACTTGTTCGGGGGTGGCGCTGGTGGCGACGTCGAAGTCCTTGGGCGTGATGCCCAGCAGCATGTCTCGCACGCAGCCACCGACCAGATAGGCCTGGTAGCCGGCGCCCTGCAGGCGTTCGACGATGTTGACCGCGTAACGGCTGAATTGCGTCTTCTGCAGCGAATGTTGGCCGCTGTTGAGGACTTCAGGCGTGCTGCGGATGTGTTGCGTACGACGCAGGGGAGTTCGGAATGACTGGAACAGCTTCTTCAGCATGGGATGCACTGTTTGAAGGAATGTTCGGCCATACCAGAGAATGACCGCATGATGGGCCGGGATTCTAGCATTTAGTCGAGGGATGGTGTAGGACGCCGCAGATTTGCGCTGCAGGCCGCAGGCTAGAAGGGTGGGGCAAGGTGTGGCAGAGGATTTTTTGCGAAGAAGAGAAACTACAAGGGGAGCCGAAGCTCCCCAAGAAGTAGTTGCGTGCTCTTTTTATTATTGATTCGGGCTTCTTGTTTTTGTTGAGTGCCCTCGCCATGAAGCTTTTCCTTCATGACCCTCCCAATCGGGAGCCAAGAGCAAACGGATTGCTTTGGTCGCTGAATTGCAGTGATCTTGCGATCCAACCAGTACAGGCTCTGTCTTAGGACAGTTTTTGTTGTTCTCGGCCTGGTCGTGGGGCGAACCCCAAATACAACGCCTCTCCAAAAGAATCAGTTAGCTGCGCCTCTCGCCGTCTTGTTTTTATTGTGCGTGAGTCGATTCGTCTTATTTTTATTGTCTTGTGCATTGCTTGTTATTGTTCTTGTACCAAACATATAGCAGGTGCCGTGCCAACTTTTGCGAAACCCAATAAAACAAGGGGTTAGGTCGATATAACCGTTTTGTCGAGGCGAAAAAAAGCCGGGGTTTCGTTACCGTAAACCCCGGCTTTTGTTACGTGAAATGACTGAGGTAACAGTTTTTTCACATCTTCAACGGTTACGCGCACACTCGACAGGTAACGTTCAGCTCTCGCTCGCGACCCCGGTCTTGCGCCGCGGGATGCCCAGGCGCTGGCGGCGTTCCCACAAACACTTGCGGCTGACGCCCAGTTTGCGGGCCAGTTCGGTCTCGGTCATGTGGTCCTGATGCTCGAGCACGAAGTGCTGGAAGTAGTCTTCCAGCGACAGATCTTCGGTTGGTTCGTGGCTGTTGTTGCTGGCGTTACCGGCCGGTTGCGCCGGCAGGCCGATGAACTCGTCGTCCTCCAGATCCCCCAGTTCGATGTCGATGCCCAGCAGGTCGGCGGAAATTTCCGCGCTTTCGCTCAGGATCACCGCGCGCTCGACTGCGTTTTCCAGTTCACGCACGTTGCCCGGCCAGGAGTAGTGCCGGATCGCCTGTTCGGCATCGGTGGCAAATTTCAGGTCGGTGCGGTTGATGCGGGCGCTCTGGCGCGCAAGGAAGGCATTGGCGATTTCGTTGACGTCGGCGCCGCGCTCGCGCAGGGCGGGCAGTTTCAGAGCGATAACGTGCAGGCGGTAGTACAAGTCTTCACGGAACTGGCCGATTTTCGCCAGGCTCTTGAGATCCCGGTGGGTCGCGGCGATCAGGCGGACATCGACCTTCTGCGACTGTACCGAACCGACCCGGCGAATCTCGCCTTCCTGCAATACGCGCAACAGACGGGCCTGGGCTTCGAGCGGCAGTTCACCGATTTCGTCGAGGAACAGCGTGCCGCCGTCCGCCGCTTCCACCAGACCGGCGCGACCGGCGCTGGCGCCAGTGAACGCGCCTTTCTCGTGACCGAACAGTTCGGACTCGATCAGGCTTTCCGGGATGGCCGCGCAGTTCACCGAGATCATCGGCGCCTTGGCGCGTTTCGACAGGTTGTGCAGGGCGCGGGCGACCAGTTCCTTGCCGGTGCCGGACTCACCCTGGATCAAGACATTGGAATCGGTCGGTGCGACCTTGCGGATCTTGCCGTAAAGGTCCTGCATTGGCGGGCAGGAACCAATGATGCCGATCTCGCCATTGCTGTTGTCGACGGCGGATTTGCCGTTGCCATTGGCGGCTTTGCCGGCGACCGTTTCACTGGCGGCGGGCGCCGACTGGCGATCACGCAGGATCCGGGCAACGGCTTGCAGCATCTCGTCGTGGTCGAAAGGCTTGGCGATGTAGTCCACCGCGCCCATCTTCATCGAGTCGACCGCCGAGCGCAGGCTGGCGTAGCTGGTCATGATCAGCACCGGAGTGCCCTGGCCAAGCTTGATCAGCTCGGTGCCCGGAGCGCCCGGCAGGCGCAGGTCACTGACGATCAGGTCGAATGTGGGAATACTGAAGCGTTCTTGTGCTTCCTGCACTGAGCCGGCTTCGCTGACCTGATACTGGTTGCGTTCCAGCAGGCGGCGCAAGGCGGAGCGGATAATGGTTTCGTCTTCGACGATCAAAATGTGCGGCATTGATTCGATACTCTCGACGGTCTCAGTTCACAGCGGACGTCGCTTCGACATGACGCGGCAGGGTGACCCGGATACGGGTGCCGCGCTGGCTCTGAACATCAGCCGGGCTGTCGATGGTGATTTGTCCATAATGCTCTTCAACGATGGAATAGACCAGTGCAAGGCCCAGACCGGTGCCTTCGCCAGGATCCTTGGTGGTGAAGAAGGGTTCGAACAATCGATCCATGATGCTCGACGGGATACCACTGCCTTCGTCCTCGACGATCAGATCGACCGTGTGTTCGCCGGCTTCGCTCTTTACCCGCACCGCACTGCCGGCAGGCGAGGCGTCACGGGCGTTGGAGAGCAGGTTGATCAACACCTGGGCGAGTCGCTGCGGATCGCCTTCGACCCAGTGATCGGGGTCGCACAGGTTATAGAACTGCACTTCGAAATTGCGTCGGTTCAGGGCGAGCAGGCCGATGGCGTCCTGCGCCACCTCCGCCAGACAGACGGGTTCGTCGCTGTGCTGATGGCTGCCGGCGTGGGCGAAACTCATCAGCGACTGGACGATGCGTGACACGCGTTTGGTCTGTTCGAGGATCTGCCCGCTGATTTCCGTGAGTTCGCCGTCCTCTTCGCGCTCTTCGCGCAGGTTTTGCGCCAGGCAGGCGATGCCGGTGATCGGGTTGCCGATTTCATGGGCCACACCGGCGGCGAGTCGACCGATGCTGGCCAGGCGCTCGGAATGCACCAGTTTGTCTTCGAGCATCTGGGTTTCGGTCAGGTCTTCCACCAGCAGTACCAGGCCGCTGTTGCCCGGTGCCAGCGGCTCGTCGATCGCCGCTTTGTGCAGGTTCAGCCAGCGGGTCTGGCCGTCGAGGGCCAGGTGCTGCTTGTGCAAATGTTCGTCGGGCAAATGAATGAAGCCTTGCAGCAGATCCTTCCACGGATTGGCGATGGTGCTCAGGCGCGAACCGACCACCCGTTGCGCGGCGATTCCGGTGAGTTCTTCCATGGCCTTGTTCCACATCAGGATCTCTTGATCCTTGGCCAGCGAGCAGACGCCCATCGGCAACTCTTGCAGGGTCTGGCGGTGGTAGCGGCGCAGGGCATCGAGTTCGGCGGCGAGGCCGGTGAGGCGCGAGTGATAGTCCTCGAGGCGGCTTTCGATGAAGTGGATGTCTTCGGTGACATAGTTTTCGCCGCCAGCCTTGTAGGGCAGGAAGGTTTCCACCATGTCCTGGGCCACGCTCGGCCCCATCAGACCAGACAGGTTGGCCTCGATTCGATCGCGCAGGCGGCGCAGCGCATAGGGGCGGCGCTCATCGAAGGGCAGGTAAAGATCACGCAGGGCCTGCTCCACTTCCTTTTGCGCCGCCTTGGCACCCAGCGGTTTGGCGAGCTGTGTGGCGAATTCCTGCGGCGAGGCGGCGTGCAGTTCACGACGCTGCGGACGGCGCACGTTGTCTACCGCACAGGCTTCGGCGGCGCTGGCCTCTTCGGGGCTGGCGTTGGTGAACAGGGAAATCAGGGTGAACATCAACACGTTGGCGGCCAGCGAGGCGATTGCCGCCATGTGCCAGCTGGTGTCATCCAGTACGTAAATCATGTTGAGCAGCGGGATATAGAACCCCTGCAGATTGCCGACCAGCGGCAGGAGCATGGTCACCACCCAGACGATCACGCCAGCCAGCAGGCCAGCGATGAAGCCACGGCGGTTGGCGGTCGGCCAGTACAGCACCGAGAGCACACCCGGCAGGAATTGCAGGGTGGCGACGAATGCAACGATGCCGAGGTTGGCCAGGTCCTGTTCGGCGCCGAGCATCAGATAGAAACAGAAACCGGCCATGATGATCGCGACGATCAGCGCGCGGCGGGTCCATTTCAGCCAGCGGTAGATGTTGCCTTCGGCCGGCGGCTGATACAGCGGCAGCACCAGATGGTTGAGCGCCATGCCCGACAGCGCCAGGGTGGTGACGATGATCAGGCCACTGGCGGCCGACAGTCCGCCGACATAGGCCAGCAACGCCAGTGCCTTGCTGTTGGCGGCAATGCCGATGCCGAGGGTGAAGTATTCCGGATTGGTGGTGGCACCGAGTTTCAGGCCGGCCCAGAGAATCAGCGGCACCGCCAGGCTCATCAGCAGCAGAAACAGCGGCAGGCCCCAGCTCGCACTCACCAGTGCTCGTGGGTTGAGGTTCTCGGTGAAGGTCATGTGATACATGTGCGGCATCACGATGGCCGAGGCGAAAAACACCAGCAGCAGCGTGCGCCACGGGCCTTCCTGCAGCGGCGTGTGCAAGGCGGCGAGGGCGGTCTGGTTTTGCAGCAGCCACAGTTCGAGCTGTTGCGGGCCGTCGAACACGCCGTACAGCGCGTACAGGCCGACACCGCCGAGGGCCGCCAGTTTGATCACCGATTCGAAGGCGATGGCGAACACCAGGCCTTCGTGTTTTTCCCGCGTGGCGATGTGCCGGGAGCCAAAGAAGATCGTGAACAGAATGATCAGGCCGCAGAAGGCCAGGGCCACGCGGCTCTGCACCGGTTCGCCGGTCAGAATGCCGATGGAGTCGGCCACGGCCTGAATCTGCAACGCCAGCAATGGCAGCACGCCGATCAGCATGAAGATCGTGGTCAGTGCCCCGGCCCAGGTGCTGCGGAAGCGGAAGGCGAACAGATCCGCCAGCGACGACAGCTGATAGGTGCGGGTGATCTTCAGGATCGGATACAGCAGCACCGGCGCCAGCAGAAACGCGCCGGAGACACCAAGATAGCTGGAAAGAAAGCCGTAGCCGTACTGATAGGCCAGGCCCACCGTGCCGTAGAACGCCCACGCACTGGCGTAGACCCCGAGCGACAGGGTGTAGGTCAGCGGGTGGCGAATGATCGCCCGGGGGATCATGCCCCGTTCACTGATCCAGGCCACGCCGAACAGTGCCGCCAGGTAGGCAGCGCTGAACAGCAGCATCTGGGTCAGGCTAAAGCTCATCGGCATCTTTTTGGCTCTGCAGGATGAAGGTCACGACAATCAGGATCAGCCAGAGCAGATAAGGGCGATACCAGGCGCCAGTGGCGTCGATCCACCAATCCATGATGGCGGGAGAAAACAGATAGATCCCCACGACCAAAAGCAGGACCAAGCGATAGATGTACATCCCGGCCTCTCTTTTTTATGCGCGTGCCCGAAAACGTGCGGCGATGGTAACGGATGGGTGCGCCACTGCAAGTGTCGTCATCGCAGTTGCGCTTCGGGCAGGGTCAGTGTGCGCGGGATTTTCGTCGCATCCCAGTGGGCGACGCCCCAACTCAGCAGTTCTTGCGGCGTGGCGTCGGCCAGCTCGTTGCCGGGTTGCTGCCCCAATGCCCGCAAGGCGCGCAGCAGCAATGGTGTGGCCTGATCGGCGGTCAGTGGCGGCGAGCGGTAGGACTTGCCGAGCTTGTTGCCATCCGGCTGGGTGATCAGCGGCAGGTGCAGATAGCGCGGCTGTGGGAAACCCAGCAATTCTTGCAGATAGAGCTGGCGCGGTGTCGAGTCGAGCAGATCGGCACCGCGCACGATGTCGGTGATGCCTTGCCAGGCATCGTCCAGCACCACCGCCAGTTGATAGGCGTAGAGGCCGTCGCGACGGCGAATCACGAAGTCGCCGACATCGCGTCCCAGGTGCTGACGGAACTCACCCTGCACGCGGTCGATGAAGTGGTATTCCAGCTCCGGCACGCGCAGGCGGATCGCCGCGTCTTCCGGGCCGTGGCCGGCATTGCGGCACAGACCCGGATAGATGCCGTGATACGGCTCCAGTTGTTTGCGCGAGCAGGTGCAGGCGTAGGCCAGGCCGTGGCTGAACAGGCGGTTGAGCACTTCGGCGTAGGCATCGTGCCGAGCGCTCTGGCGGACCATCTCGCCATCCCATTCGAAGCCATAACTTTCCAGCGCTTTGAGAATCGCAGCCTGGGCTCCGGGTTCTTCCCGGGGCGGATCGAGATCCTCCATGCGCACCAGCCAGCGGCCACCCACCGAACGCGCGTCGAGATAAGAGGCGAGCGCGGCGACCAGCGAACCGAAGTGCAGGTGCCCACTGGGCGTTGGGGCGAAGCGTCCGATGTAGGCGGGGGAAGTCTTGGCAGTCATGGGAGCGATGTTACTTTTTCAGGGCTTGCGTCGGCCAACCGGTGGAAGAACGGCAGAAACAAAAACGGAGCGTTCGCACGCTCCGTTTGTCGATCAGGCCGGGATTACTTGCCGACCTGTTTTTCCTTGATTTCCGCCAGGGTCTTGCAGTCGATGCACAGATCGGCGGTAGGACGGGCCTCGAGGCGCTTGACGCCGATCTCGATGCCGCAGGACTCACACCAGCCGTATTCTTCGTCCTGGATCAGCTCAAGCGTCTTGTCGATCTTCTTGATCAGCTTGCGCTCACGGTCGCGGGCACGCAGTTCGAGGGCGAATTCTTCTTCCTGGCTGGCCCGGTCGGCCGGGTCAGGGAAGTTGGCCGCTTCGTCTTTCATGTGATCAACAGTGCGGTCGACTTCCTGCATCAAGTCCTGTTTCCACTTGTTCAGGATCTTGGTGAAGTGCGCGCGCATGGGGGCGCCCATGTACTCTTCGCCGGGCTTCGAAACGTAAGGTTCGAAACCGCTGATGGTCTGATTCTGCTGTTGCTTTGCTTGGGTGGGCATGAAATGGACCGCCTCTACTCTTGTAATCCATTGCGCAGGATTGCTCCATCACCGACACCTGCCGGCCCTGCGGCTGCAAGCGGGCGAACTTACCAGATCAATTCCGCCGGCGCTACTCCCGGATGTCGAGCCTGCGGCCGGTGGTGCCTGCAAATGTTTGCCAAGCCATGTCTGGCGGTGTTGGAGACCTGATCAATCACTGATTTTAGTCAATCCTGGAGCGTACGCGCGGTGCGTTACAGTCCAGCGTTCCTGATGCTGTGACCATTGTGGGTTCTCGCCCGTTCCGGCAGATGGGTAGAATCGTTTCTTTTTCCCCGTCGAAGGAAGGCCAATGGCTCACCCCTACAGTGCGCGCAGTCGTGCGATCGAACCGTTCCATGTCATGGCGTTGCTGGCGCGGGCCAATGAATTGCAGGCTGAAGGCCATGATGTGATTCATCTGGAAATCGGCGAGCCGGACTTCACCACCGCCGAGCCGATCATTCGCGCCGGCCAGGCTGCGCTGGCGGCAGGGAAAACCCGCTATACCGCTGCCCGTGGCATTCCTGAGCTGCGCGAAGCGATTGCCGGCTTCTATCAGCAGCGCTACGGCTTGAATATCGATCCTCGGCGGATTCTCATCACTCCGGGCGGTTCCGGCGCCTTGCTGCTGGCCAGCGCGCTGCTGGTGGATCCGGGCAAGCACTGGCTGCTGGCCGACCCCGGTTATCCGTGCAACCGGCATTTTCTGAGGCTGGTCGAAGGCGCGGCGCAACTGGTGCCGGTCGGCCCGGACGTGCGTTATCAACTGACCCCGGATCTGGTGGCGCGGCATTGGGATCACGACAGCGTCGGCGCCCTGGTGGCCTCGCCGGCCAACCCGACCGGCACCATCCTGACCCGCGACGAACTGGCCGGGTTATCCACAGCGATCAAGGCACGGCACGGCCATCTGGTGGTGGACGAGATCTATCACGGCCTGACTTACGGCACCGATGCGGCGAGCGTTCTGGAAGTCGATGACAGCGCGTTTGTCCTCAACAGTTTCTCCAAGTATTTCGGCATGACCGGTTGGCGTCTCGGCTGGCTGGTGGCGCCGGACGCGGCGGTCAGTGAGCTGGAAAAGCTCGCACAGAACCTCTATATCAGTGCTCCGAGCGTGGCGCAGCATGCGGCACTGGCCTGTTTCGAACCGGCCACCATCGAAATCCTTGAAGAGCGCCGCGCCGAATTCAGCCGTCGTCGCGACTACCTGCTGCCAGCACTGCGGGAATTGGGTTTCAATATCGCCGTGGAGCCTGAGGGCGCATTCTATTTGTACGCCGATATCAGCCAGTTCGGCGGTGATGCCTTCGCGTTCTGCCGACATTTTCTAGAAACCGAACACGTGGCGTTCACTCCGGGCCTGGATTTCGGTCGTTATCAGGCGACTCATCATGTGCGTTTTGCCTACACGCAAAACCTCCCTCGCTTACAGGAAGCGGTGGAGCGGATCGCCCGTGGTCTGAAGAGCTGGCAAGGCTGATGCGCTTTCATCCTCCCCTCGAAGAAGCGCGACTGATCCGCCGCTACAAGCGTTTTCTTGCCGATATCGAAACCGTTGACGGCGAGTTGCTGACCATTCATTGCCCGAACACCGGTTCGATGCTCAATTGCCAGGTCGAAGGCGGGCAGGTCTGGTTCAGCCGCTCCAATGATCCCAAGCGCAAATTACCCGGCACTTGGGAAATCGGTGAAACCCCGCAGGGCCGGTTGTTTTGCGTGAATACCGGCCGTGCCAACGCACTGGTCGAAGAAGCCTTGCAGGCCGGGGTCATCAGCGAGCTGAGCGGGTTTACTGCTTTGAAGCGTGAAGTGGCTTACGGACAGGAAAAGAGTCGAATCGACTTTCGCCTCGAATACCCGAGCGGCCCGGCCTACGTGGAAGTGAAAAGTGTCACCTTGGGTTTCGATGGAACCCCTGTGGCGGCGTTTCCCGATGCGGTCACCCAGCGTGGCGCCAAGCATTTGCGCGAACTGGCGCATCTGGCCCGTGACGGAATCCGTGCGGTGCAGTTGTATTGCGTCAATCTGACGGGCATCGAGGCGGTGCGTCCGGCCGATGAAATCGATTCGGCCTACGCCGATGCTTTGCGTGAAGCGGTGGCCTGCGGGGTCGAGGTGCTGGCCTATGGCGTGCGCTTGAGTCACGAAGAAATGCTTATCGACCGCCGCCTGGACGTGTTGCTCAACGGCTAGACATCAACCCACAACCCTTGTGCATCCTCGCGGCAAGGGATGGCCGTCAGCGATTGCCCGGCGCAGGGACCTGCCACGCACTCGCCATCCTCGATCAGAAACAGTGCGCCGTGGGTGGCGCACTGGATCAGGCTGTTGCTCGGATCGAGAAACTGATCGGGGTGCCACTCCAGAGCGACGCCGCGATGCGGGCAGCGGTTGAGGTAGACATACGCCTGGCCGCTGCGGCGCACGGCAAACAGCTTGTTCCCGTCGATTTCGAAGCCGCGACTGCCGGCTTCGGCGAGATCGGCGCCCGCGCACAAAAACTTCATGGCTATCCTCAAGTGTCGGCTCGTGTCGGGATATGTCCGAGCTTGACGTTCAAATGCAAACAATTATCAAATGGCCGCTTCGCCCGCAGGGCGGCTGCCGGATGCCGAGGATACTTGGCCTGGCAGCCGGATGCCCGGGAAAACCTTATTCAAGGAAGCTGTGTATGCGCCTGAGTACCCGCGTTGCTGTGCTGTGTGTCGGACTTTTCGTCAGCCACCAGGCTGCAGCGGCCGATTTGCCGCAACGTTGGGTGAGTGCCGGCGGTGCCTTGTCGGAATGGGTCAGTGCGTTGGGCGGCGAAGCGAAACTGGTGGGGGTCGACACCACCAGCCAGCATCCCGAGTCCCTGAAAGCGCTGCCGAGCATCGGTTATCAACGCAGCCTGTCCGCCGAAGGCATTCTCAGTTTGCGTCCGGACATTCTGGTCGGCACCGAGGAAATGGGGCCGCCGCCGGTGATTTCACAGGTGAAGAGTGCCAAGGTGCAGGTCGAGTTGTTCTCGGCCCAGGCGGATCTCTCGACGCTGGAAAAGAACGTCACGCACTTGGGGCAGTTGCTCGGCGCCCAGGATAAAGCCGCGCAGCTGCTGCAAAGTTATCAACAGCAACTCGATGCGCAGAAAACCCGGGTGGCTGAAGCGCAGACTCATCAGAAAGCTCCGGGGGTGTTGCTGCTGGTCGGGCATGCCGGCGGCAAACCGCTGATCGCCGGCAAGGACACCGCTGCCGACTGGTTATTGCAGCGTGCCGGCGGACACAACCTGGCGACGCATACCGGTTACAAACCGTTTTCCCAGGAGTCGCTGGCAGAACTCAATCCTGAAGTCTTGGTGTTCGCCGACCGTGCGTTGACGGGCGATGCGGCGAAAGCGGCGCTGTTCAAGGAAAACCCGATTCTCGATACCAGTCGCGCGGCGAAGGCCGGGCGGGTGTTCGAGCTGGACCCGACGCTGCTGGTCGGCGGCCTCGGGCCACGCTTGCCGGCGGCGCTGAAGGCGTTGTCCGATAGCTTCTACCCGGCCAAGGGCGGCCAATGACTGCGCTGGTCAAACCCCGTGGCTTGTTTGTCGGCCTGATTCTGCTGTGTCTGCTGGCGATCTGGCTGTCGTTGGCGCTGGGGCCGGTCAGCCTGCCGCTGATCGACACCTTGCGCGCTGCCTTGCGCCTGATCGGTGTGCCGCTGGCGCCGGAAGGTCTGGAGCAGGCGGAGCTGATTCTCGGGCAGATTCGTCTGCCGCGTACCTTGCTCGGATTGGCGGTCGGCGGCGTGCTGGCGTTGTCCGGGGTGGCGATGCAGGGATTGTTTCGCAATCCACTGGCTGATCCGGGCCTGGTCGGGGTGTCCAGTGGCGCGGCGTTGGGCGCGGCGGTGGCGATTGTCGGCGGTTCGGTTTTCGGTGGTTTGCCGGAATGGTTCGGGCCGTATCTGCTGTCGGCGTGTGCGTTTCTGGGCGGCCTCGGGGTGACGGCGCTGGTTTATCGACTGGGCCGGCATAACGGCCGGACGAATGTCGCCACCATGCTGCTGGCGGGGATCGCCCTGACGGCCCTGGCCAGTTCGGCGGTGGGGTTGTTCACCTATCTTGCCGACGACGCGACCCTGCGCACCCTGACGTTCTGGAATCTCGGCAGCCTCAATGGCGCCAGTTACGCACGGTTGTGGCCGTTGCTGATTATCAGCACCGGAGTGGCGCTGTGGTTGCCGCGCCGGGCCAAGGCGCTGAATGCGCTGTTGCTCGGCGAGTCGGAGGCCGGGCATCTGGGGATCAATGTCGAGCGGCTCAAGCGTGAACTGGTGTTCTGCACCGCGCTGGGTGTCGGCGCAGCGGTGGCGGCGGCGGGGATGATCGGATTTGTCGGGCTGGTGGTGCCGCATCTGGTGCGCCTGCTGGCCGGGCCGGATCATCGGGTGCTGTTGCCGGCGTCGGTACTGGCCGGGGCGAGTCTGTTGCTGTTTGCCGATCTGGTGGCGCGCTTGGCGCTGGCGCCGGCCGAGTTGCCGATCGGCATTGTCACGGCGTTCATCGGGGCACCATTCTTCCTTTATTTGCTGCTGCGAGGGCGTGCCTGATGCTGCGTGCGCACAATCTGCACATTCGCCGTGGCCGCAAGACCGTACTGGCCGACGTCTCGCTGCAACTGAAACCCGGTGAAGTGCTCGGCGTGCTGGGGCCGAACGGCGCCGGTAAAAGCACGCTGCTCGGGGCTTTGTGCGGTGAGCTGGCGGCCAGCGACGGCGAGGTCTTGCTCGATGACCGGACCTTGAAGGACTGGAGCGGACAGCAGCGTGCCCAGCGAATGGCGGTACTGCCACAGGTTTCGACCCTGGATTTCGCGTTCAGCGTTGAGGAAGTGGTGGGGATGGGACGCTTGCCCTGGCAGAGCGGCCGGGTGCGTGACGACGAAGTCGTCGCCGAAGCCTTGCTCGCGGCGGACGCCGGTCATCTCGGTGGCCGCAGTTATCTGGCGCTGTCCGGCGGTGAGCGGCAGCGAGTGCATCTGGCGCGGGTGCTGGCGCAACTCTGGCCGGGGCAGGCCGGGCAGACATTGTTGCTGGATGAGCCGACCTCAATGCTTGATCCGCTGCATCAGCACACTACCCTGCAAGCGGTGCGCGAGTTCGCCGATCGCGGCGCGGCGGTGCTGGTGATCCTGCATGATCTGAACCTGGCGGCGCGTTATTGTGATCGTCTGTTGCTGCTTGAGGGCGGGCGTCCGGTGGCGCTGGATACGCCGCAGCAGGTGTTGCGTCCGGATTCGCTCAAAGCGGTGTTCGGCCTGGAAGTGTTGGTGCAGCAGCATCCGGAGCGCGGGCATCCGCTGATTATCGCCCGCTGATGTGATCATCGAGGTGAAGGCATGCGTGGGATTCTGCTGTTGGCGGTGTTGTGGCTCGGCGGCTGTCAGCATGTCGCCGCGCCGCCGGTTGCCGGCGAGATTCGTGACTTGCGCAACGGCGAGATCTTGACGGCGGAGCAATTGCTCACGCAATTGAGCAAGCCGTCACAAGTGATCGTTGGCGAGCAGCATGACAACGCCGATCACCATGCCGTGCAATTGTGGTTGTTGCAGAACCTGAGCGAGCAGCGCCCGCAAGGCAGTCTGTTGCTGGAAATGCTGGTGCCCGAACAGCAACCGCGCGTTGAACAAGTACAACGCGCCGGAACGTTACCCGCTGATCTTGCCAATGTGCTGGCCTGGCAGGACGGCTGGGACTGGAATCTGTACGGGCCGATTGTCCGGTTTGCCCTGGCGCAACCTTATCCAGTGATGGCGGCCAATCTCGATAACGCTGAAATTCGTGCGTTTTATCGCAATCCTCCTGCGTTGACCGGGGCGCGCAGTAATGCCGAGTCGGTGAAGGCCGAGCTGTTGGGGGATATCAGCGAGTCTCACTGCGGTCTGCTGCCCGAGTCGCAAATGCCGGCGATGGTAGCCGTTCAGCAGCAGCGTGATCGACGCATGGCTTCGCGCTTGCTGGCGGCGCCTGCACCTGCGCTTTTATTGGCCGGCACATTCCACGCGCGCAAGGATGTGGGGGTGCCATTGCATGTTGTGGATCTGGGAGCGGTTGTCGCGCCCACTGTGTTGTTACTGGCACAGCAGGGCAGTGAGGTCACCTCGGCCATGGCCGATTACGTCTGGTACACGCCCGCCATGCCTGCTAAGGATTACTGCGCTGAAATGCGCAGGCAATTCGGCAAATGACTTTTCCACAGGCAAAAAAAGACCCGGTAAAAACCGGGTCAAATAACCGTGATTAGCCTGATGAGGAGATAATCTGAGAGTCCGAACCAAGGGCTTTTCAGAATATCGACTGATCTCGCGACCAGTTGTGATAATCATAGCGATTCTCATTACCGAGTCAACAGCTGTTTTCTCATTTATTCGGTTTTATCTTCGAATTGGCCGGAATGCCCCGTAAACAGGGGACGTCAGCATCTTGTTGCCGAACGGCGTCATGCGCAGTGATGGCCACCGCGTTTGGCGCCTGTTCAGTTTTTATGGCGCGAGGAAATGGCCTCCAGCTGTTTGTTCAGGGCGTCCTTGCGCTCTTCGGGAATATCGTTCCAGTGCATGTCCAGCAGCGCTCCCTCGATCGCATACAACAACACCTTCGATGCCCGGAACCCGCGCGTGCGCACGGCCCGGTAGGCATCCACCGCCCCCAGGCGACGCAAGTCCGAGGCGCTGTGGATGCCCACGGCATGCAGCCACTGCGCTGACGTCTTGCCAAGATTCTTCAGGTGTTGCAGTTCATCATTCATCAAGCCTCCTTGCGACGGCCGAATGGTGCGTGGGCGAGCTTCTCAGGAGTGTAGCCATCAGTAGGAAAAGCGTGGTTGTTTGGTCGGATTCGACGCAAAAGCTTCTAAGACTGAGCGGATTTTTCGGTGGGAAAGGGGATCAGACGCGCGTGCGCGGTGGCACTTGGCACGCAGTCCAGCGCAAAGCGGGGGCGCTGGACGATTGGGACAAACAGGCGATCAGCGGGTGCGATAACGCAGGCGGGTGCCGAAGTTCATCGACATCAGGATTTCGTCTGCACTGAGCTCGGGCGGGAAGTAAGCCCCGGAAATCTGCGCGTGAGCCAGGCTCGCGCCTTCCAGCGATGCCCCACGGAAGTCGATGCCGCGCAAGTCGGCGGAGCGGAAATAGGCGTCCCGGAAGTCCACGCCGTCGGCGTTCAATTCACGTAGGTCGAGGCCGCGAAAGTCGCCACCGACCATGTCGATCGGCCCGTCTTTCGGGCGTTCCTTGTTGAAGCCTGTGATGTCGTCCTTGTGCAGCAAGGCATAAAGCGGAGTGTCGAGAAGTTTCGGCTGGCTCATGTCAAATCACCTGTTGGTTTTATGACGCCAGTATAGTGCCACTATTTGACGACCGTGAAGCCAGCGCGGGCCTCACGGTCGAAATAGTTTCTTACAGACCTGGCAGGTGCTGACGGATTTGCGCCACAACGACGTCCAGAGTGCCGGATTCATTGGTCTGCACGCGCTTGCTGCGCAGGATTTCTTCCGGGGTCAGGGCTTCGCGACTGGCCTGTTGGGCTGCGATCACTTCCAGGGTCGCGTCGGATGGATCCTTCTGATCGGCCTGACGAATCGCCAGCCAGCTCTCGATTACCGCTTGCGGTGCGTTGCAGTCGAGGATCAGGAACGGCGTGCCGGTCGCCTCAGCAACCTGCGCTGCGCTGTCACGCTGTTCACGCTTGAGGTAGGTGGCGTCGATTACGACCGGGAAGCCGGCACGCAGGATCGCCGCCGCCACTTCATGCAGGCGGGCGTAGGTGGCCACGCTGGCATAGGCGCTATAAATGCCGGCCTGAACGTCATTCGCCACGTTTTGTTCACCGAACAGACGCTTGCGCTCAACATCGGAACGCAGGCGAATCGCGCCCAGCGCTTCGACCAGACGCATCGCCACATGGCTCTTGCCGACAGCGGAAACGCCGTGGGTAATGGCCAGGAAGCGCGAAGGAATGGTGCTGTAGCTTTCCGCCAGGTTGGCGTAGTTGCGGTACTGGCGCAGGGTGGTGGCACGCTGCACTGGCGTAGCGTCGGCGGGCATGCTGAACAGCGCGACTTTCGCACGCACCAGAGCGCGGTAGGCTTTATAGAAGTTCAGCACTTCGAGGCCTTGATAGTCGCCGGTCAGTTCCAGGTATTGGCTGATGAAGCGACGCGCCAGGGATTTCAGGCCACGGTCTTCCAGGTCCATCGCCAGGAAACCGGTATCGGCCCAGACGTCGGTGAAGCGGAACGGTTCGTTGAATTCGATGCAATCGAAGATCACCACTTTGCCGTCGATCACGGTGGCGTTGCCCAGGTGAATGTCACCGTGGCATTCGCGGGTGAAGCCTTCGGCCTTGCGTTGGGCGAACAGCGGCTTGAGGCGATCGAAGCTGCTTTCGGCCCAGGCCTTCAGCGCTTCAAGTTGCAGCAGGTCGGCTTTGTCGCTGAGGAACGGCAGGATCTGCTCGAAGTTCTGGCGGACCGGCGCCATCACGCTTTCCGGCGTGCCCGCGTCGTGCTCGGCCGGGACTTTCGGGGCGTTGAGGTGAAATCTGGCGATTTGCTCGGCCATTTCGTCGATGTGCCCGGTGGTCAGTTCGCCGTTGGCTTGCAGCGTGCTGAGCAGGCCGGTCTGCGGGAACTGGCGCATTTTCAGCACGTATTCGATGGCCGGGCCTTCGCCACCCAGTTGCGGGGCTTCGGCACTGCCGGTCACTGGCAACACTTCCAGATACAAATCGTCGGTCAGGCGTTGGTTCAGACGCAGTTCTTCAGCGCAGAAGTGTTCGCGGGATTCGAGGCTGGTGAAGTCGAGGAAGCCGAAATCCACCGGCTTCTTCACTTTATAAGCGTAGGCACCGGTGAGCAGGACCCACGAGATGTGGGTTTCGATGACCTGAAACCCTTCGACAGGGTGCGGGTAGAGGGCCGGGTTTTGCAGGGCAGCGATCAGGGACTGGCTCACAGGCGATCCTTCAGAGACTGGGGAAATTCGAGGTCGCCATTATGGCCGCTCGCCAGCCCGACGCAAACCTCGGAGCGCTCCTGTTGAGTATGAATAAAGTGCGTATAATCCGCCGCCATGACTCGTACTCGATCCCCCCGTACCCCTAAAAAACCACCCTCCAAGGGCCTGCGCCCATGGTTGGGCTGGGCCATTAAACTCAGTCTGGTCGGCCTTGTGGTGCTGGCCGGCTTCGCCGTTTACCTCGATGCCGTGGTGCAGGAGAAGTTCTCCGGCAAGCGCTGGACCATTCCGGCCAAGGTGTACGCGCGTCCGCTCGAGCTGTTCGTCGGACAGAAACTGAGCAAGGACGACTTCCTCACGGAACTCGATGCCCTGGGCTATCGCCGTGAGGCAGTGAGCAATGGTCCCGGCGCGGCGTCGGTCAATGGCAACACGGTCGATCTGAATACCCGTGGCTTCCAGTTCTATGAAGGCTTGGAAAAACCGCAGCCGGTGCGCGTGCGCTTCTCCGGCGATTACGTGGCCGAACTGGCGGCGACCAACGGCTCGAAGTTGTCGGTGGTGCGCCTGGAGCCGCTGCTGATCGGCGGGATCTACCCGAAAAACCTCGAAGACCGGATTCTGATCAAGCTCGATCAGGTGCCGCCGTACCTGCTTGAAACCCTGGTCGCCGTGGAAGACCGGGATTTCTACAGCCACTGGGGCGTGTCGCCGAAGTCGATTGCCCGGGCCATTTGGGTCAACACCTCCGGCGGAAAGATGACTCAGGGCGGCAGTACGCTGACCCAGCAACTGGTCAAGAACTTCTACCTGACCAACGAACGCAGCCTGACCCGCAAGCTCACCGAAGCGATGATGGCGATGTTGCTTGAGCTGCATTACGACAAGAAGGAAATCCTTGAGGCCTACCTCAACGAAGTCTTCGTCGGTCAGGACGGTCAGCGCGCAGTTCACGGCTTCGGGCTGGCCAGCCAGTTTTTCTTCGGCCAGCCGTTGTCCGAGCTGAAACTGCATCAGGTCGCGTTGCTGGTGGGCATGGTCAAGGGGCCGTCCTACTATAATCCGCGACGGAATCCGGAGCGGGCGCTGGAACGCCGTAATCTGGTGCTAGATGTGCTTGAGCAGCAGGGCGTTGCCTCCGCCGAGCAGGTTGCCGCCGCGAAGAAGATGCCGCTGGGCGTGACCACGCGCGGCAAGCTGGCCGACAGTTCTTTCCCCGGCTTCATCGATCTGGTCAAGCGCCAGTTGCGTGAAGACTACCGTGACGAAGACTTGACCGAAGAAGGCCTGCGGATCTTCACCAGTTTCGATCCGATCCTGCAAATGAAGGCCGAAGCCTCGGTCAACGACACCTTCAAACGTCTTGCCGGGCGCAAGGGTTCCGATGATGTGGAAGCGGCCATGGTCGTGACCAACCCGGAAACCGGTGAAGTCCAGGCCATGATCGGCAGCCGCCAGGCCAGTTTTGCCGGCTTCAACCGGGCGCTGGACGCGGTGCGGCCGATCGGTTCGTTGATCAAGCCGGCTGTTTATCTGACGGCGCTGGAAAAACCAAGCCAGTACACGTTGACCAGTTGGCTGTCGGATGAGCCGTTGGCTGTGAAGGGCGCGGACGGTCAGGTCTGGAAGCCACAGAACTACGACCGCCGCTCTCATGGCACGGTGTTCCTCTATCAGGGCCTGGCGCACTCCTACAACCTGTCGACCTCGCGTCTCGGGCTGGCAGTCGGTGTTCCGAATGTTCTCAAGACCCTCGGGCGCCTGGGCGTAAGTCGTGAGTTCCCGGCATTCCCGTCGATGCTGCTGGGCGCCGGCGGGATGACCCCGATCGAAGTGGCGACCATGTACCAGACCCTGGCCAATGGCGGTTTCAACACGCCGATGCGCGGCATTCGCAGCGTGCTGACCGCCGAGGGCGAGCCGCTCAAGCGCTATCCGTTCCAGATCGAGCAGCGCTTCGATCCGGCTTCGATCTACCTGATCCAGAACGCCATGCAGCGCGTCATGCGTGAGGGCACCGGCAGTTCGGTCTATAACGTGTTGCCCAAGACCCTGACGCTGGCGGGCAAGACCGGTACGAGTAACGATTCCCGTGACAGCTGGTTCGCCGGCTTCAGCCAGGACCTGCTGGCGGTGGTCTGGCTTGGACGCGATGACAACGGCAAGACGCCGTTCACCGGCGCTACCGGTGCGTTGCAGGTCTGGACCAGTTTCATGCGCAAGGCCGATCCGCTGCCGCTGGACATGCCGCAGCCGGATAACGTGGTGCAGGCGTGGGTCGATTCGCGTACCGGTCAGGGTTCCGATGCCAACTGTCCGGGGGCGGTGCAGATGCCGTATATTCGCGGCAGCGAACCACCACCCGGCGCCTCATGTGCGGGCGAAACGCCTGCTTCCGGCGAGTCGGTGATGGATTGGGTCAAGGGCTGGATGAATTAAGCAAAGAGGGTTTCAAGTGAACAAGTGGTTGATTCCAGCGGTGACCGCCGTGGCTTTGCTCAGTGGCTGCTCCACCGTACAGCGTGGTTCGATCCCGGTCGTGGATTCCGGGACGGCGGTGTCCAACAGTGAGCGTATTTCCGCCAATGGCGGCTTCCGTCAGACGACGGTCAAGCGTCCCGTGCAAGGCCAGGTGCAGGCGATTCCGCAAGGCGATACCGGTGTGGTGGTGATGGTGCCTGGCGGCGGTGCAACGTCGACCCCGATCAGCACTTCGCCGATCACGCCAGGTCCGGTTTCATCCGGTCCGATCACGCCGGGGCCTTACAATGCTGCGCCGGTCGAGTCGGCGCCGATCAACGCCGGCAGCTACAGCATGCCTTCGACGCCGAGCGGCATTCCTTCGGCCGGCAGCGGCGGTCTGTCCGCCGATGAGCAATTGGATGGCCCGGTGCTCGCCTTGCTGACCACCGCTCAGCAACAACAGGCGGGCGGTGATCTCAACGGTGCATCCTCCAGTCTGGAGCGCGCTCAGCGCGTGGCGCCGCGTGAGCCGCAAGTGCTTTACCGTCTGGCGCAGGTGCGCATGGCCCAGGGCGATGCTCCGCAGGCCGAGCAATTTGCCCGTCGTGCGCTGACCATGGCCAATGGTCGTCCCGACTTGCAGGCCAATCTCTGGGAGTTGATCGCCCAGGCCCGCGAGAAACAAGGTGATTCCGCCGGCGCCAGCCTGGCCCGTCAGAAAGCCAAGGTTGCGCTGTGATGGACGTGCGCTTCCCGCAAATCGCCGACCAGTTGCTGCTGATCGAGGCCGAGCTACGGGCGCAAGGCTGGTGGGACGAGGTTGAACCGTCCGCCGAGGCCTTGAGCAGCGTCGAGCCGTTTTCTGTCGATACCCTCGAGTTCGAGCAGTGGCTGCAATGGATCTTCCTGCCGAAGATGAAAATCATCCTTGAGCAGAACATGCCGCTGCCGAATGCCTCGGGTATTCGCGAAATGGCCGAAATGGTTTTCGCCCAGCGCAATGTCCAGGGCCGGGATCACAAGCTCCAGCAGTTGCTCAAAGAGTTCGACCAACTGATCGTCGCCACCCGCTGAAGGTGAAACTGCCAGTGCTTACTGGCAGTTTTCCGCGATCTGTTTCTGCGCTTCGACGATGCGTTCCTGACGTTGCGTATCGCTCAGGCGCCGCATTTCACCTTCCACTTCCTCTCTCAAGCGTGGGTTGTTCTGCAACTGCGCGAGATTCGTGCGCGCCTGTTCGCAGAACTTTTTCAGTTCAGCCTGCTGCTCGGCGACCTGCTTCTTCACGCTGTCATCGATGCTTTTCTGATCGCCGATCGGACCGCTGCCGGGCATTGCCGGCGGCCGGACCACTGGTGTCGCGGGTGTCTGCATGACGCTGGAAGGCTGCCCTTGTGGCGGTTGTGCGTCGAAATGAGTCACCCCTTGGGCGTCGACCCATTTGTAGATCTGACCGGCCATGCACCACGGGCTGAGGCCGATCAGCAGAGTTAGCAGAAGCGTTCGCATGCTGATTCCTTGGCAAAATTGCGCAATTGAAGCTAACAGAGTAGCTGTTTCCAGGTTTTTTCTTGCGTTCTCATGTGCTTACCCACAATTAGGCATACAGACGGCTTGACTTGGAGAGGGCGAAACAGAAGAATCCAAAGTCCGCTGTAGAGGGACTGCCAGAAGCAGACCCACTCGGTAGATCATGAGGCGCACATCCGCGCCGACCTGTTACACCCGCAACGCGTTACCTCGCGCTGGGTGGGAAAGGCCCGCAACACTTGGGACGATCCCAATACTTGCTCAGTCAGTGCTGACGTAGTCGGCGACCACCGTCGCTCATGCTCTGCCGAGAAGTAAACCTATTAAGACCCGTTCCATTTTTCGTGGGCGGTATTCTGGCGTTTTAGAGGTGAACAACGTGGAGCTTTTATCTGGCGGTGAGATGCTCGTCCGCTTCTTGCGTGACGAAGGCGTCAAATATATCTACGGGTACCCGGGTGGTGCTCTTCTTCATGTTTACGATGCCCTGTTCAAAGAACCGGAAGTGACCCACATTCTGGTTCGTCACGAACAAGCGGCTACCCATATGGCTGACGGCTATGCCCGTGCCACCGGTAAAGCCGGCGTGGTATTGGTGACTTCCGGTCCAGGCGCCACAAACGCCATCACCGGTATCGCCACGGCCTACATGGACTCGATTCCAATGGTGATCATTTCCGGTCAGGTGCCAAGCACCATGGTCGGCACCGACGCGTTCCAGGAAACCGACATGATCGGTATCTCCCGGCCGATCGTGAAGCACAGCTTCATGATCAAGCACGCTTCGGAAATCCCGGAAGTCATGAAGAAAGCCTTCTACCTGGCGCAATCCGGTCGTCCTGGCCCGGTCGTGGTCGATATTCCGAAAGACATGACCAACCCGGCCGAGAAGTTCGAATACATCTTCCCGAAGAAAGCCAAACTGCGTTCCTACAGTCCGGCCGTTCGCGGTCACTCCGGGCAGATCCGCAAGGCGGCAGAAATGCTCCTGGCGGCCAAGCGTCCCGTGCTGTACTCCGGCGGCGGCGTGATTCTGGGCAACGGCTCCGCGCCGCTGACCGAACTGGCACAAATGCTCAACCTGCCGGTGACCAACACCTTGATGGGCTTGGGTGGCTACCCTGGCACCGATCGTCAGTTCATCGGCATGCTCGGCATGCACGGCAGCTTCACCGCCAACCTGGCGATGCACCATGCCGACGTGATCCTGGCTGTCGGCGCGCGTTTCGACGATCGCGTGATCAACGGCGCGCCGAAGTTCTGCCCGAACGCCAAGATCATCCATATCGACATCGACCCGGCTTCGATCTCCAAGACCATCAAGGCCGACGTGCCTATCGTTGGTCCGGTGGAAAGCGTCCTGACCGAAATGGTCGCGATCCTCAAGGAAATCGGCGAAACCCCGAACAAGGAAGCGGTGGCCAGCTGGTGGAAGCAGGTTGACGAATGGCGCGGTGATCGCGGCCTGTTCCCTTACGAGAAGGGCGACGGCAGCAAGATCAAGCCACAGACTGTGATCGAAACCCTGTGCGAAGTGACCAAGGGCGACGCCTATGTGACCTCCGACGTGGGTCAGCACCAGATGTTCGCGGCGCAGTACTACAAGTTCAACAAGCCTAACCGCTGGATCAACTCCGGTGGTCTGGGCACGATGGGCTTCGGTCTGCCGGCGGCCATGGGCATCAGCCTGAGCTTCCCTGATGCTGACGTCGCCTGCGTGACCGGTGAAGGCAGTATCCAGATGAACATTCAGGAACTGTCGACCTGCCTGCAATATGGTTTGCCGGTGAAGATCGTCATCCTGAACAACGGTGTTCTGGGCATGGTTCGTCAGTGGCAGGACATGAGTTACGGCAGCCGTCACTCGCATTCCTACATGGAGTCACTGCCTGATTTCGTCAAGCTGGCAGAGGCCTACGGTCACGTCGGCATTCGCGTCACCGAGTCGAAAGATCTGAAGTCGAAGATGGAAGAAGCGTTCGCCATGAAGGATCGCCTGGTGGTGATCGATATTTCGGTCGACACCAGCGAGCACGTCTACCCGATGCAGATCAAAGACGGCTCGATGCGCGATATGTGGCTGAGCAAGACGGAGCGTACCTAATCATGCGGCACATTATTTCCTTGCTTCTGGAAAACGAACCCGGTGCTTTGTCTCGCGTAGTCGGCCTGTTCTCGCAGCGCAACTACAACATCGAAAGCCTGACCGTGGCGCCAACCGAAGACCCGACTCTGTCGCGTCTGACGCTGACCACTGTCGGTCACGATGAAATCATCGAGCAGATCACCAAAAACCTGAACAAGCTGATCGAAGTGGTCAAGCTGGTGGACCTGTCGGAAAGCGCTCACATCGAGCGTGAACTGATGCTGGTCAAGGTCAAGGCCACTGGCGCCCAGCGCGCCGAGATCAAACGCACCACCGATATTTACCGTGGACAGATCGTCGATGTCAGTGCCAGCGTGTATACCGTTCAATTGACCGGTACCAGCGACAAGCTCGACAGCTTCATTCAGTCCATCGGCACCGCATCGATTCTGGAGACTGTCCGTAGTGGCGTCACCGGTATTGCCCGCGGCGACAAAGTACTCAGCATCTAAACCAAATTAGCGAATGGCCTGAACGGCCTGGATATATAGGGGAAATTCATGAAAGTTTTCTACGATAAAGACTGCGACCTGTCGATCATCCAGGGCAAAAAAGTTGCCATCATCGGTTACGGTTCCCAAGGCCACGCTCAAGCGTGCAACCTGAAGGACTCCGGTGTCGACGTTACCGTTGGTCTGCGTAAAGGCTCGGCGACCGTTGCCAAGGCTGAAGCCCATGGCCTGAAAGTGACCGACGTTGCTGCAGCCGTTGCTGGCGCGGACCTGGTCATGATCCTGACCCCGGACGAGTTCCAGTCCCAGCTGTACAAGAACGAAATCGAGCCGAACATCAAGAAGGGCGCTACCCTGGCCTTCTCCCACGGCTTCGCGATCCACTACAACCAGGTTGTTCCGCGTGCCGACCTCGACGTGATCATGATCGCGCCGAAAGCACCAGGCCACACCGTACGTTCCGAGTTCGTGAAAGGCGGCGGCATTCCTGACCTGATCGCGATCTACCAGGACGCCTCGGGCAACGCCAAGAACGTTGCGCTGTCCTACGCTGCCGGCGTTGGTGGCGGTCGTACCGGCATCATCGAAACCACCTTCAAGGACGAGACTGAAACCGACCTGTTCGGCGAACAAGCCGTTCTGTGCGGCGGTACTGTTGAACTGGTCAAAGCCGGTTTCGAAACCCTGGTTGAAGCGGGCTACGCGCCAGAAATGGCCTATTTCGAGTGCTTGCACGAACTGAAGCTGATCGTTGACCTCATGTACGAAGGCGGTATCGCCAACATGAACTACTCGATCTCCAACAACGCTGAGTACGGCGAGTACGTGACCGGTCCGGAAGTGATCAACGCCGAGTCCCGTCAGGCCATGCGCAACGCCCTGAAACGTATTCAGGACGGCGAATACGCCAAAATGTTCATCAGCGAAGGCGCAACCGGCTACCCTTCGATGACCGCCAAGCGTCGCAACAACGCCGCTCACGGTATCGAAGTCATCGGCGAGCAACTGCGCTCCATGATGCCGTGGATCGGTGCCAACAAGATCGTCGACAAAGCCAAAAACTAAGTCTTCGACCCTTGTATGAAAAAACGCGGCCTCGGCCGCGTTTTTTCGTTTGAACCGACGGTTCTGGTATAAAGCTGCATCGTTTGCGGCCGAACCGTCGTCCCAGACACCTGTCGAAACTGTCCAATCCGTTGCAAGGTAATGTCCATGAGCGAACGTCCCGAAGAGCCGAACCAGGCTTCTGACGCCGAAAGCCTGCTGCCCATCGATGAACACATCGAAGAAGGGCATGACGCAGAAGGCCGTAAGGTCCGGCATCGTGGTATCTATCTGCTGCCGAATCTGTTCACCACGGCGAACCTGTTCGCAGGGTTCTACTCCATTATCAACTCGATGAGTGCCCAGGCTGCGTTGAGCGCCGGTGACAGCGCCAATGCGAGCAAATATTTCGCCTTTGCCGCGATCGCCATTTTCGTTGCCATGGTGCTCGACGGCCTTGATGGCCGAGTGGCACGCATGACCAATACCCAAAGTGCGTTCGGTGCCGAGTACGACTCGCTGTCGGACATGGTCGCCTTCGGTGTGGCGCCTGCGCTGCTGGCCTTCGGCTGGGCGTTGGGTGACATGGGCAAGGTCGGATGGATGGTCGCCTTCATCTATGTGGCTGGCGCGGCATTGCGTCTGGCACGCTTCAACACGCAGGTCGGCACGGCCGACAAGCGTTACTTCATCGGTCTGGCCAGTCCGGCGGCTGCCGGCGTGGTTGCCGGGATCGTCTGGGCTTTCAGTGATTACGGGATCCAGGGGTCCAAGATGTCGTTCCTGGTGGCCCTGATGGTCGCGGCGGCCGGCATGCTGATGGTCAGCAACATCAAGTACAACAGCTTCAAGGAACTGGATTTGAAAGGGCGCGTGCCTTTCGTTGCGATCCTGGCGGTGGTGCTGGTTTTTGCCGTGGTCTTCAGCGATCCGCCGCGCATTCTGCTGCTGGTTTTCCTCGCCTATGCCGCGTCTGGCCCGGTGCAGTACCTGTTGCATCTTCGTCGTCACAAAAACGCCGAGTGATGTAATTTCCCGCATACTCCGCACTCTATGGATGCAACTGTCCTCCAGAGCTGCGGAGTTGCCATGCTGATCAAAGTCCCCAAAGCGTCTGACTGCCATGAGTCGGACGTCACGCCAGAATCCATCTATCTTTCCCGTCGTCAATTGCTCGGCGCAACAGCGGCCGGTCTGGCTGTAAGCAGCCTGCCGCGCCGGGCCGGCGCCGACGATGCGGTGCGTTACGCCGATGTCGAGCCTGGAAAGGCTCCCGCCTGGTTCGCCGAGAAACTGCCTGCTACCAAATGGGGAGCGGTGAACGTCAAGGACGAAGCCATCACGCCCTTCAAGGACGCGACCCATTACAACAACTTCTATGAGTTCGGTACGGACAAGGGCGACCCGGCAGTCAACGCCGGATCGCTGAAAACCGAGCCATGGAGCGTGGTAGTGGACGGGGAGGTTGGCAAGCCCGGGCGTTATGCGCTGGAAGACTTCATGAAGCCTTATCAGCTGGAGGAGCGCATCTATCGTCTGCGCTGCGTTGAAGCGTGGTCGATGGTCATCCCATGGATCGGGTTCCCGATTTCTGCGCTACTCAAGCAGGTCGAGCCGACGGCCAACGCCAAGTACATTCGCTTTGAAACTTTGCAGGATCCCAAAAGCATGCCTGGGCAGCGCTCCGGTTTTGCGTTGATCGACTGGCCCTATGTAGAAGGGTTGCGTCTGGATGAGGCGATGAATCCGCTGGCGATCCTGGCGGTCGGCATGTACGGCCGTGAGTTGCCGAATCAGAACGGCGCGCCGTTGCGTCTGGTGGTGCCGTGGAAATACGGCTTCAAAAGCGTCAAGTCGATTGTGCGGATCAGCCTGGTCAGCGAGCAGCCCAAGACCACATGGCAAAGTATTGCGGCGGATGAATATGGTTTCTACGCCAACGTGAATCCGACAGTCGATCATCCACGCTGGACCCAGGCGAGAGAGCGGCGCCTGCCGAACAGTCTGTTCAAGTCGAATGTGCGCGATACGCAGATGTTCAATGGCTACGCGGATGAGGTCGCTTCTTTATATTCAGGACTCGATCTGCGGAAGAATTACTGATGCGGTATCCGTTATGGCGTGCAGGCGTTTTCGTTGCGGCGTTGATCTGGCCGTTGCTGTGGTTTTACCAGGCCTTTGCAGATCTGCTCGGACCGGATCCCGGCAAGGTGCTGGTCGATCGGCTCGGGCTTGGGACCTTGGTGTTGTTGCTGGTCACATTGAGCATGACGCCGCTGCAGAAACTGACGGGGTGGGCGGGGTGGATTGCCGTGCGCCGCCAGTTGGGGCTTTGGTGTTTTGCCTATGTGGTTCTGCACTTGTGCAGTTATCTGGCGTTCATTCTGGGGTTTGACTGGTCGCAATTGGGTGTTGAGTTGCGCAAGCGCCCCTACATTATTGTCGGCTCGCTCGCTTTCCTGGGGCTGTTGGCATTGGCAGTGACGTCCAACCGTTATAGCCAGCGTCGGTTGGGTAAACGCTGGAAGAAGTTGCATCGACTGGTTTATGGGGTTCTTGGGCTTGGATTGCTGCATATGTTGTGGATCGTGCGTGCAGATCTAAAGGAGTGGGCTATCTATGCCTCTTTGGGTGCCTTGCTGTTAATACTGCGTCTTCCTCCTGTAGCTCGCCGAATCCCGCGTCTGGTGGGTAAAAGGCAGGTTCTGCAATAAAAGTGAAATTAACGGTTGACGGCAGATTCAG
>NZ_JAHTKI010000039.1 GCF_019145475.1 Pseudomonas botevensis | reverse complement strand
GGTACTCGAGCTAACGCTCATTGTGTTGAGTGGTGAAGGGCGGAGGTGGACGGCTTCTGCTTTTGCTTTTGCTTTTGTGGGAGTGGGCTTGCCCGCGAAGGGGGCGGTACATTCACTGCACCTCTACCATCCGATCCTTAGCGTCCAAACGCCTCAACCACAAAGTCGATGAACACCCGGGTCTTGGCCGGCAGCAGGGTGCGGCTCGGGTAGTACAGCGAGATCATTCCTGCGTCGGCACTCCAGTCCGGGAGCAGCCGCACCAGTTCTCCGCGCTGGATGGCGTCGTTGACGTCCGGCAGCACCAGCAGGGTGATGCCGAGGCCGAGCAGGGCGGCATTGCGCATGGCCATCGGGTCGTTGAGCACGATGCTTTGATTCATATGGGCGGTGACCGGTTCACCTGCTTCGTTATGCATCTGCCACTGGCGTATGCGTCCGGTGCGCAGGCCGCGCATGACGATGCCGCTATGGGCGAGCAGGTCGTCGGGGTGGCGGGGCAGTTCGCGGTCCTTCAGGTAGGCGGGCGACGCTACCGCTACCAGTCGGGCCGAGGTCAGGGGGCGGGCGATCAGGCCGGGGGTGAGTTCGAAGCCGCCGCCAATCGCCGCGTCGTAGCCCTCGGCAATCAGATCCACCTGGCGATTCTCGAAGTGCCATTCCGGGCGGATCTGCGGATAGCGCGCCAGGAATTGCGGCAGCAATGGCAGCACATGGTCGAGGCCGAACGTCGGCGGCAGGCTGACCTTGATCACGCCGGTCGGCTCGCCGCGTTCGGTTGACACCGCGCTGATCGCCGCCTGCAAGGCGTCGAGGTTGTCTTTGATGCTCGGCAAAAATCCCTCCCCGGCCTCGGTGAGCGCCAGTTTGCGCGTCGAGCGCTGGAACAGCCGTACGCCGAGGTTGCGTTCGAGCATCGCCACGTTGCGGCTGACTGCTGCGGGCGTCAGGGCCAGCAGGCGGGCGGCGGCGGAGAAGCTGCCGGTTTCGGCGCTGCGGACGAAGCATTCAAGGTTGGCGAGGGTTTCCACGGTGGGCACCTGATAGTGATGCTTGAAAATGATTAAACGCATTACCGGCTAATCACCTGGCAATGGCAAGCGCAACATGCGCGGCGAGTCTTATCCCATTGTCAGGAGAACAACATGAGCACTATCGGAATCATCGGCGCCGGTGCTATCGGCGCAGCGTTTGCCAGGGCCTTGTCGCGCAAGGGTATTCCCTTGGTGATTGCCAACAGCCGTGGGCCGGAAAGCCTCGCTGAGCTGGTCGCCGAGCTCGGGCCGACCGCCCGTGCCGTCAGCCGCGAAGAGGCTGCGGCGCAGGAGATCGTGCTGGTCGCGGTGAACTGGTCGAAATTGCCTGCTGCTCTGGGCGGGCTGGCGGATTTTGGCGGGCGGATTGTCCTCGACGCCAATAACTCGATCGAGGCGCCTTCGTACAAAGCGGTGGATTTGCAGGGGCGTCCATCCAGCGAAGTGTTCGTTGAGTGGGTGCCGGGCGCGCGGGTGATCAAGGCGTTCAATCATTTGCCAGCGCGTTTGCTGGAAGAGGATCCGGCGGCGGAGGGCGGCAAGCGTGTGTTGTTTCTGTCGGGGGATGATGCCGAGGCCAAAACCGAAGTGGCGGGTTTGATTGATCGATTGGGTTTCTTCGCGATCGATCTGGGTGATTTGAGTGTGGGCGCACGGCTGGTGCAGTTTCCAGGTGGGCCGTTGCCGGTGCTGAATCTGGTGAAGTTCGCCTGATTCTGCGCAAGCTGGCAAAAAAATACCCGGTGCAACGCCAGTTGCACCGGGTTTGTTGCCAGCGGGCGAGGGATGTCGTGGATCCGCCGCCCGCTGTTGAACCCGTCGGGCTTACGCCCGCTCCAGCGCCAGGGCCACGCCCTGACCACCGCCGATGCACAGGGTCGCCAGCCCCTTCTTGGCATCGCGCTTGATCATTTCATGCAGCAAGGTCACCAGCACACGACAGCCCGACGCACCGATCGGGTGACCGAGGGCGATGGCGCCGCCGTTGACGTTGACCTTGTCCAGATCCCATTGCAGATCCTTGGCCACGGCCAGCGATTGCGCGGCGAAGGCTTCGTTGGCTTCGATCAGGTCCAGTTGGCCGATGTTCCAGCCCGCCTTGTCGAGGCAGCGGCGGGTGGCCGAGACCGGGCCGATGCCCATGATTGCCGGGTCGACGCCTGCGTTGGCGTAGGCGGCGATTTTTGCCAGCACCGGCAGGCCCAGGGCCTTGGCTTTTTCCGCGCTCATCAGGATCACGGCGGCGGCGCCGTCGTTCAGTGACGATGCGTTGCCGGCGGTGACGCTGCCGTCCTTCTTGAAGGCCGGGCGCAGTTTCGCCAGGGATTCAGCGGTGGTGTCGCCGCGCGGTTGTTCGTCGACCTTGAACGCCACCGGGTCACCCTTGCGCTGCGGGATCAGGATCGGCGTGATTTCATCGACGAAGCGCCCGGCCTCGATGGCAGCGGCGGCTTTTTGCTGCGAGGCCGCGGCGAAGGCGTCCTGCTGTTCGCGGCTGATCTCGTACTTGTCGACCAGATTCTCGGCGGTGATGCCCATGTGGTAATCGTTGAACGCATCCCACAGGCCGTCGCTGATCATGGTGTCGACGATTTGTGCGTGACCCATGCGCAGACCGGTGCGCGCGCCGGGCATCACGTAGTTGGCCAGGCTCATGTTTTCCTGGCCGCCGGCAATGATCACGTCGGCGTCGCCGCAGCGGATCGCCTGGGCGCCGAGGTGCAGGGCCTTGAGGCCCGAGCCGCAGACCTTGTTCAGGGTCATGGCCGGTACGGCGTGGGGCAGGCCGGCCTTGATCGCGGCTTGGCGCGCCGGGTTCTGGCCAGCGCCGGCGGTCAGCACCTGGCCCATGATCACTTCATCGACCTGAGCACCGTCCAGACCGGTCTGCGCCAGCAACTGACGGATCACCGCCGCGCCGAGATCGACGGCGGATACGGTGGCCAATGAACCCTGGAAACTGCCGATCGCGGTGCGCGTGGCGGCAACAATAACGACGTCTTGCATGGGCGAATTCCTCACTGGGCAGCGAACTGCATTTCCGGTACGTGGTCAGGCACGATCAGTTTGCCGGCGGTCTTGGCGACGATTTCCTCGACGCTGACACCCGGCGCGCGCTCCTTGAGAATGAACGTGCCGTTCTCGATTTCGAGGTAGGCCAGGTCGGTCAGCACGCGTTTGATGCAACCGGCGCCGGTCAGCGGCAGGCTGCAGCGGGGCAGCAGTTTCGACTCGCCGTCTTTGGAGGCGTGGGTCATGGTGACGATGATGTTGTCCGCACCGGCCACCAGGTCCATCGCGCCGCCCATGCCCTTGACCAGTTTGCCGGGGATCATCCACGAGGCGATGTTGCCTTCGACGTCCACTTCAAACGCGCCGAGCACGGTCAGGTCGATATGACCGCCACGGATCATCGCGAAGGATTCGGCGGAAGAGAAGATCGAGGCGCCGATGCGCGCGGTCACGGTCTGTTTGCCGGCGTTGATCATGTCGGCATCGACTTCATCGTCGGTAGGAAACGCGCCCATGCCAAGCAGGCCATTTTCCGATTGCAGCATGACTTCCATGCCGTCGGGGATGTAGTTGGCGACCAGGGTCGGAATGCCGATGCCCAGGTTCACGTAGAAGCCGTCCTGCAGTTCGCGGGCGACGCGCTGAGCCATTTGTTCGCGGGAAAGTGCCATGTTTGTTGTTCTCCGTCTTGAAGGCAGGGTTATTTGCGGATGGTGCGCTGTTCGATACGCTTTTCGAACGTGCCGCAAATGACCCGGTCGACGTAGATGCCCGGGGTGTGGATCTGGGTCGGGTCCAGTTCGCCGGGTTCGACGATTTCTTCGACTTCGACCACGGTGATCTTGCCGGCGGTGGCGGCCAGCGGGTTGAAGTTCTGGGCGGTGTGACGGTAAACGACGTTACCGAAATGATCGGCTTTCCAGCCTTTGACGATGGCGAAGTCGCCGGTGATGGACTCTTCCATCAGGTACTTGCGACCCTTGAACTCACGCACTTCCTTGCCGTCGGCGACCGGGGTGCCGACGCCGGTGGCGGTGAAGAAGGCCGGGATGCCGGCGCCGCCTGCGCGCATTTTCTCGGCGAGGGTGCCTTGCGGGGTCAGGATGACTTCGATTTCGCCATTGAGCAGTTGCTCTTCGAACAGTTTGTTCTCGCCGACGTAGGAGGCCACGACCTTGCTGATCTGGCGGTCGGTCAGCAGGACGCCGAGGCCGAAGCCGTCAACGCCACAGTTGTTGGAAACCACGGTGAGCTGGCGGGTGCCTTTGCGCTTGATCTCGGCGATCAGGTTTTCCGGAATCCCGCACAGACCGAAGCCGCCGGCGATGACGGTCATGCCGTCCTCAAGCCCGGCCAGGGCTTCCTCGTAGGAATAAACGCGCTTGTCGAAACCTGCCATAGGCACCTCTTTTATTGTTTGCGGGCGGCTGGCTAGCCGAATGACTGGAGTGTCGCGCCGGGGAATATATTTGTTAAGTTGATTTTTAAGGTTGATTGATAGATAAAACTCAACAAATCACTGCGTTATGACTTTCAGCTTAGCGCTTGTGGCTTACAACGGAGCCTTGCGACCTTGACCATCAAACAGATCCGCGCCTTTCTCGCCGTGGCCCAGAGCCTGAGTTTCGCCGTGGCCTGCGAGCGCCTGCACCTGTCGCAGTCGGCACTGAGCCTGACCATCAAGGCGCTGGAGGAGGGCCTGGGCGGGCGCCTGTTCAGCCGCAACACACGCAACGTCGCGCTGACCCCGGAGGGCGAATCGCTGCTGCCCCTGGCCCGGCGCCTGATCGCCGACTGGGACAACGCCGAGGACGAAATGCGCCAGCGTTTCAGTCTGCAACGCGGGCGGGTGACGCTGGCGGCGATGCCGTCGTTTGCCGGCAACCTGCTGCCGCCGATTCTCAAGACCTTTCGCGCCCGCTATCCGAACGTCAGCGTGACGGTCAACGACGTGATCAATGAACAAGTGCTGGAAATGGTGCGCGACCGCCAGGTCGAGCTGGGCGTAGCGTTCGAGCCGATGCAGAACACCTCGTTGAGTTTCACCCCGTTGTACATGGACCGCTTCGTGGCGGTGGTGCCGCAGGACTCGCCGCTGGCCGCCCGTACCGAGATTGACTGGCAGACCTTGTTGCACGAGCCGTTTATCACCCTGCAACGCCCGTCCACGGTAAGGGTGATGCTCGAAGAGCACTTGCAGGCCCGGGGCAGGAAATTGCCGGTGGAGTTTGAAAGCCATCAACTGGCGACGGTCGGGCGGATGGTGGCCAGTGGGCTGGGCGTCAGTGCGGTGCCGGCGCTGTGTGCCGAACAGATGCAGGAGCTGGGCGCGCGCTGCCTGACCTTGCATGAGCCGGTGGTGGAGCGGGCGATTGGCGTGCTGACCGAACCCGGCAATGAACTGTCGGCGGCGGCGCAGGCGCTGTTCGATATTCTCAGGTCGGAAGATTTTGCCAGCCTTTGAATCCACCTCCCTTTCCAGAGGGTTGGGGGGAAAGGAAGCTCCCGACCTCAGCGATCCAGCCTCTGCGCCAACAACGGCAACAACGCCTCACAAGACCCTTCAATCTTCAAACTCAACAAGTCATCCGCCCGGGTCTTGCCCAGGTTGATCGCGAGCAACGGCTTGCCCCGGTCGGTAATCACCCGGCACAGACGAAACGCCGAATACGCCATCAACGACGATCCCACCACCAACATGCCCGAGGCGTTCTCGGCTGCCGCCATGGCCCGTGCCGCCGTCGGTTGCGCCACGTTCTCGCCGAAAAACACTACGTCCGGCTTCATCCGCTCGCTGGCGCAATGTGGACAGTGTGGCACCTGGAACCGCGCTTCAAAGGCCGGATCGAGGAGGGTGTCGCCGTCCGGTGCCTGCACCGTGTCGACGCCGCTCAGATATGGATTCTGCGTTTCCATCAGCCGCTGAATCGCATCCCGCTCGCTGCGCTGACCGCAGTCCAGGCACAGCACGCGATGCAGGCTGCCGTGCAGTTCGATCACATCCGGGCTGCCGGCCTGGTCGTGCAGGGTGTCGACGTTCTGTGTGATCAAGCCGCTGATCCGGCCTTGGGTTTGCAGACTGGCGAGCGCTTCATGGGCGGCGTTCGGCTGTGCCTGGCGCACGCGCGGCCAGCCGAGCATCGCCCGTGCCCAGTAACGGCGGCGCGATTCCGGGGCCGAGAGGAATTCCTGGTACATCATCGGCTGGCGGCCACGGCGCACGCCGTTGCTGTCGCGGTAATCGGGAATGCCCGACGGGGTGCTGATGCCGGCGCCGGTCAACACCACAAAGTCGCCGTCGGCCATGGCTTCGAGCAAATAGTCGAAAGAATCGGGAGTCGGGCGATCGGGCATTGTCAGCGCTCCGCAAGGCAGTGGGTGCCGTGCAGATTAGCACTGTCAATGTGGCGAGGGAGCAGACGCCCTCGCCACAGGGCTTGGCATCAGGTCACTTGCGCGCCTCCAGAATCAGGTTGAACGGCGTTTGCGTGGCCCGTCGGAACTGACTGAACCCGGCTTCGGTAAAGACCTTGCGCAGGCGCAACTCGCCCGCCTGTGCGCCGAGGCCGAGGCCGACTTCCTGGGACAGCGAGTTCGGCGTGCAGATAAACGTCGACGCCGCGTAGAACAGCCGCCCGACCGGGTTGATGTTGTCGTCCAGCGTATCGTTGGCGAACGGCTCGACCAGCAGCACCGTGCCGTCGTCCTTGAGCGATTCATAGGCATGCCGCGCCGCGCCCACCGGGTCGCCCATGTCGTGCAGGCAGTCGAAATAACAGATCAGGTCATAGTCCTCGCCGGGAAAACCTTTCGCGGTGCCCTGGAAGAATCGCGCACGGCTGCTGACCCCACCTTCCTCGGCGCGCTGGGTGGCAACCGTGACCGACGGTTCGTGGTAGTCGAACCCGACGAAGCGCGAGTTGGGATAGGCCTGGGCCATGATCACCGTGGAAGCGCCATGGCCGCAGCCGACGTCAGCGACTTTGGCGCCTTCTTCGAGCTTAGCCACCACGCCATCCAGCGCCGGCAGCCATTCGGCGATCAGATGCCCTTTGTAGCCGGGGCGGAAAAACCGTTCGGTGCCGGTGAACATGCACGGATGGTGATCGCCCCAGGGCAGGGCGCCGTTGCCGCGCATGGCTTTGACCAGTTTGTCCTTGTCATGGAAAAACGACGCCACCACCCCCAGGCCCCCGGCGACGTAGACCGGCGATTCCTCGATGGCCAGGGCCAGAGCCTGTTCTTCCGGCAGGCGGAATTTGCCGTCCAGGTGTTCCATGTAGCCGGAAGCCGCATGGGCGCTGAGCCATTCGCGGACCAGTCGTGGGTTGCAGGTGGTTTTTTCGGCGAGGCTTTCCGGGGTGATCGGTTGGCTGTCGGCCATGGCCCGGTAGAGGCCGAGCTCCTCGCCGACGATGACATTGGCCAGCATCGCCGCGCCGCCCATGTCGTTGACCAGTTTGCCCATGAATTCGTTGAGTCTGGTCTCGTCCATCACATGTGCTCCTGTTACAGGATCACAGTCCGGCGGCATTGTGGGTCGAGGCAGATGCCACCGGGCGGTGGTCGTGGAAACGGGCAGGGCGCCAGTGGCACCCTGCGACCCCCTCGACTGGGTAATGAATGAGTCTAGCCCCGGCCCGGGACTGGCGCCGCTTTTGTGAGTGATGAGAGCCATTGCGGGCGATGGCCGTGTATCGCTGTGTATCCAGCCGCCCGCTGGATACAGCGGCTGGCAATCAGCGGGGCGGTTGAACACAGCCGCGATACAGTCGCCGGTTCCACTGTGGACTGTCCCCATACCTTCGAGGTCAGTGCCATGCCAACCCTTCAATCAACCCCACAGGCCAGCGTCGGCCTGGGCCTGCGCCGAGGCCTGATGAAAGACCTGCAAGCCGCGCGCAGCGGTGATTTCGACTTTCTGGAAGTCGCCCCGGAAAACTGGATCGGCGTCGGCGGTGCCCATGGCGCGGCGTTGTGCGGGCTGGCGGAGCGTTATCCGCTGTCGTGTCACGGCTTGTCGTTATCCCTGGGCGGTCCGGCGGCGCTGGACGTCGGATTTCTGCATGAGGTACGCGGGTTTCTCGATCACTACAACGTGCCGCTGTACAGCGAACACCTGAGCTATTGCAGCGATGACGGCCATCTCTACGATCTGCTGCCGTTGCCGTTCACCGAAGAGGCCGTGCGCCACGTCGCCGCGCGGATCCGCCAGGCCCAGGACATTCTCGGCCGGCGCCTGGCAGTGGAAAACGTCTCCTACTACGCCGCGCCCCGTCAGGACATGGACGAAGTGACCTTCACCAACGCCGTGCTGCGCGAGGCCGATTGCGACCTGTTGCTCGACGTGAACAACGTCTACGTCAATTCGATCAACCACAGTTTCGATCCCCACGGCTTTCTGGCCGGGATCGAACCGGGGCGGGTGGTCGGCATGCACGTGGCCGGGCATTTCGATGAGTCCGATACGCTGAAAATCGACACCCATGGCGCATCGGTAAAACCGGTGGTCTGGTCGCTGCTGGCCGAGGCTTATGCCCGGTTCGGTGCGCAACCGACCTTGCTTGAGCGGGATTTCAACTTCCCGGCGTTTTCCGAACTGGTCGCCGAGCTGCAGACCATCCGCCGTTTGCAAACCGAGGGCCGCGATCGTGGATAACCTGCTGCTGCAACAACAATCCCTGACCCGTTATCTGCGCGATCCGCAAAACCAGGCACCACCGGCCGACATGAACGCGGCGCGGGTCAATGTCTATCGCGATCTGGTGTTCAACAATGTTTCGCAATTGCTCGGCGGCACGTTTCCGGTGCTGATCCGGATCATTGGCGACGAGCGCTGGCGCACGCTGGTACGCGGGTTCCTGCGGGACCACCGGGCGCAGACGCCAAAATTCGGCGAGATTGCCGAGGAGTTCGTGGGTTACCTCGCGGCACAACCGCAAGTGCTGCGCACGGGTGAGTGGCCGGCATTTTTGGTGGAACTGGCCCATTACGAGTGGGTGGAAATGGTCTTGCAGCAATCCGATGCCGAGCCACTGCCGCCGAGCGACCCGGACGGCTTGCTCGGGCGACCGTTGCAAGTGTCGGCGCTGGCCTGGCCGCTGGCGTATACCTGGCCGGTGCAGAGGCTCGGCCCGGATCAACAGCCCACCACGCCACCGGCTCAACCGACCCTGTTGCTGGTTCGGCGCGCAGCGGACTGGAGCGTGAAGTTTTCTGAACTGAGCCCCCTGGCCTGGCGGTTGTTGCAGCGTATCGCGGAGTTTCCGGCGCTCAGTGGTCGTGAACAGCTCGAAGCGCTGGCAACGGAGGCCGGTCTGCCGGTGACCGCGTCATTCATCGACAGCGGGCTGGTGTTGTTGCGGCAGATGCACGAGGACGGTGTTGTGGGCTGGTAGAGCCCGCTCCCACATTGGCAGGAGTTGCCTTTGTGGGAGAGGGAGCCCAAGACCGTTGCTCTCACACTGGAGTGAGTGACCGATTTTCTAGTGCAGCGGCAATTTGAGCTCGGCACACAATCCACCACCCTCGCGATTGCTCAGGGTCAGCGAGCCGCCGAGGGCCATGGCCAGTTGCTGGGCGATGGCAAGACCGAGGCCGGTGCCGCCGGTGCTGCGGTTGCGCGAGTTTTCCACGCGGTAGAACGGCTCCATCACCTGGGTCAGCTGCGCTTCGGCGATGCCGGGGCCGCGATCCAGGACTTTCAGCGACAGCCCGGCCTTCTGGCGTTCGACCCGCAGCTCGGCGCTGCCGGCAAACTTCAAGGCATTGTCGGTCAGGTTCACCAGCACCCGGCGCAGGGCATGGGGGCGCGTGTCGATCACCGCTTCGCTCTTGCCGGCCAGCTGCACGTCCTTGCCCATGTCCTGATAGTCGAACACCAGGCTGTCGAGGAACGAATCGAGGTCGGTGCGCCGGCTTTCTTCCGTCGAGCCGTGGATGCTGCGGGCATAGGCCACGCCTTCGCGCACCAGATGCTCCATTTCACCGAGGTCGTTCCACAGTTTTTCTTTTTCCGTGCAGTCGTCCATCAATTCGGCGCGTAGCTTCATCCGGGTGATCGGCGTTTGCAGGTCATGGGAAATCGCCGCCAGCAGTTGCATGCGTTCCTTGAGGTACGCGGCGATCCGCGCCTGCATCGAGTTGAATGCGCGGGCGGCATACACCACCTCGTTCGGCCCCTGTTCGTCCAGATGCACGGCATGGGCGTTGGGGTCGAGGGTTTCCACGGCATTGGCGAGGCGGGTGAGGGGACGGATGGCGATGCGCACCGCCAGCCAGGTGCAGGCGATCATCAGCGCCAGTTGCCCGAGCAATACCGCCGGCAGCCAGGGCGAGAGCGGCACCATCGACGGCCGCACATCGATGGTCACCGGGCTGCCGTCGCTCAGGCGCAGATGGCCCTGAAAGTGTTTTTTCGGGCCGGGAATGTCAGTGAAGGTCAGCGGATACGCCTCGCCGATCGCGTCGGTGATCGAGGTCACCGCAATCGGCACATCCCCAGGCCCGATCGGCGTGCCCGGTTCGCCTTCGCTCAGCAGGTAACCGTAGTTGTTGCGCGCCAGGCGTTTGAGCCAGTCCGGGCGTTCGGCGGCGGGCAAGCGGTCGAGGATGGCAATCGATGTCGAAACGTCGGTTTCGAGGTTGCCGAGCATGGTGTTCTTCGCGCTTTCGTAGCGCTCGTAATACTGCGCGCCGAACGACAGTGCCTGAGCGAGGATCAGGCCGATCAGGAAAATCAGCGACAACCGCGAGGCCAAGGTGCGCGGCCAGCGCAGGGCGAACGTCATGCGGGCGCTCCGAGAATCTCCACCGGCAGCGAGAACACATAGCCTTCGCTGCGCACGGTCTTGATGTAGGCCGGTTCGCGGGCGTCATCCAGCAGGCGCTGGCGCAAGCGGCTGACCAGCAGATCGATCGAGCGATCGAACAGATCGGCATCGCGGCCCTGGGTCAGGTTGAGCAACTGGTCACGGCTCAATACCCGCTGCGGGTGATCGAGGAACACTCGCAGCAAACGGTATTCGGCACCGCTCAGGGCAACCATGGTGCCGTCCGTGTCCAGCAGGTGGCGGGCCGAGGTGTCGAGTTGCCAGCGACCGAACGCCAGGAGCCGGCCGGCCTCTGTCACCACCAGGTTGGGTGGCAGCATCCGCGTGCGCCGCAGCACGGCGTTGATCCGTGCCAGCAACTCGCGGGCGGCGAACGGTTTGGTCAGGTAATCGTCGGCGCCCATTTCCAGGCCAATGATGCGGTCGGTTTCGTCGTTGCGGGCGGTGAGCATCAGCACCGGCGTGGCCTTGTGTTTACCGGCGCGCAACTCGCGGCACAGCAGCAGGCCGTCGTCGCCGGGCATCATGATGTCGAGGACGATCAGGTCGACGGTGTTGGCTTCCAGAAAGCTGCGCATCTGCCGGCCATCGGCGACCACCGTGGTGCGCAGACCGTTCTTCTTCAGGTAGTTGCCGACCAGCTCGCGAATCTCGCGGTCGTCATCGACGATAAGAATGTGATCGACATGATCCATCGGGCCAAACCTCTATCAAGGGGGGAATGCCATGCAGTCTATAGCGCCCGCGCAGGCTCGCCTCGCTGCGTTTGTATTGCACTGTATCTGGCGTCACGACGGATACATGTCGACGCAAAAACGCGATTCTCACAGGCTTTTGTATCGCTGTGTATCCCTGCGTGCCGGGGATACTTAACGATTGATACCCGCCGCCTCCCGACACATACGAGATACCTCGCGAGCCTTAAATGAGCTCCATCGAGGCACACCTGAAACGCCTCGGCTCAATCCACCGAACGACCCATTGAAGCCTTGAGGAACATGCCATGAGCAACAAATCCATCGTCGCCGCCTGCCTGTTTGCCGCACTGAACATCTGCACCCTGTCGGCCCGCGCCGAAGCCGATGTCACCCCGAAAACCTACACCTACGGCACCCATCTGGATATCCAGAAAGTGATCTCGCTGAAACAGGACAACGCGACCACCTGCGGCATCGTCGACACCCGCATGACCTACCTCGATTCGGCCGGCCAGACCCAGGTGCTCGACTACAGCAAATTCGCCGACTGCCACAACGACAACTGATCAATCACCCACGATACGACATTGCTGCGAGGTGACCTCCCATGTTTCTCATCGCTTTCCTGGGCGGTCTGTTGACCGTCCTCAGCCCCTGCATCCTGCCGGTGGTGCCGTTCCTGTTTGCCGGCGCCGACCGCACCCGCTCTTCGATCCTGCTGACGCTCGCCGGCATGACCCTGACCTTTGCCGTGATCTCGAGCCTGGCGGTGGTCAGCAGCGAGTGGGTGGTCCAGGCCAACAACACCGGCCGCCACATTGCCCTGATCGTGATGGCGCTGTTTGCCCTGTCGCTGATTTCCGCGCGGATCGGTGACTGGCTGGCGCGGCCGTTCGTGCTGCTGGGTAATCGCCTGGATCCGGACACCCGCAAAAAGGCCGGGCCTATGGCTTCGATCATGATTGGTGTCGCCACCGGGCTGCTGTGGGCACCGTGCGCCGGGCCGATTCTCGGTGTGATCCTCACCGGCGCGATGCTGCAAGGCGCCAATGCCCAGACCAGTCTGTTGCTGCTGGCCTACGGTGCGGGCAGCGCGTTGTCGCTGGGGACGCTGATTTTCGCCGGTCGCGGGCTGGTCAATTGGCTGAAATCGTCGATTCCGCTCACGGGCTGGTTCCGTCGTGGCGCCGGAGTGGCGGTGTTGGCGGCCGCAGCGGTGATCGCCACCGGCGCCGACAAATCGTTGCTGGCGGGCACGTCGTCCGAAGGCGTCGCCAGTGTCGAGAAAAGCGTGCTGGAAAACGCGCCGAAAGTGGTCGACTACTTCATCAGCAAAGTCCGTGCGGATTCGACCATGGACGAAGGCAGCAAAGGCGCGATGCCATCGCTGGCCGGCGCCGTGCAATGGCTCAACTCGCCGGAGCTGAGTGCCGAAGCCCTGCGCGGCAAAGTGGTGCTGGTGGACTTCTGGACTTACGACTGCATCAACTGCCAGCACACGCTGCCATACGTCAAAGCGTGGGAGAAGAAGTACGGCAAGGACGGCCTGGTGGTGATCGGCGTCCACACACCGGAGTATGGCTACGAGCGGATAGTCGACAACGTCAAGGAGCAGGTGCGCAAACTGGGCATCACCTACCCGGTGGCGATCGACAACAATTACGCGATCTGGCGCCACTTCGATAACCAGTACTGGCCGGCGCATTACCTGATCGATGCCAAAGGGCAGGTGCGCTACAGCCACTTTGGAGAGGGCAGCTACGAGACTCAGGAACACATGATCCGGCAACTGCTGCAAGAGGCTCAGGCGCCTGCTGCCTGAGCTGTCCACCTCAATGGCTCACAGGTCGCGCACCATGAGCCATTGCTCCTTTTCCCAGGCGTGAAAACGCTCCATCACTGTCCAGCCGCGTTTGGCGTAGTAGTCCTGTTTGTTCTGCGTGTGCAGATAGAAACGCGGCCAGCCACGCCGTTTAGCCTCCTGGCTGATGCCTTCGATCAAGCGTTCCGCCAACCCCTGGCCGCGCGCCTCGGGACTGACGAACACACAGGCCAGCCACGGGCCGAGATCCGGCCGCCGATCAAGGTCGGCCCTGGCCAGCGCGGCGCCGCCCAACAGGCGTTCGCCATCCAGCGCGATCAGGCACGGCCAGTCGCCATTGGTCTGGCCTTCGGCAAATTGCCGCTGCCATTCGGCCAGGGGTTGATCGGCGTATTCATAGGCGAATTGCCGGTGAATCCATTCGGCGTAGGTGTCGCTGTGGTGCATGTGCCGGGCGAGCCATTCGAGGCGCAAAGACATGATCGCAATCCATTCGCGGGTCGGGCGTGCATAAGAGCCGATAACTTCGCGCATTGGCAATCCCCGACAGTGTTTCGGGGCCTTTACAAAATCCCGCCATTCATCGGCCAGACCGCGTTTTTACGGGCTCTCCGGACGATTGGCAGGGACGCCGGACGGCCCGCGCGCGATAGTGGCTCGGCAGGTTCCACCGAGCCTGCCACCGATAAAAAGAAAGCGAGGTTGCCATGCCGAAATTCGTGATTGAACGCGAGATTCCAGGAGCCGGAAAGCTATCGGAGCAAGAGCTCAACGCCATCTCTCAAAAGTCCTGCAGCGTGCTGCGTGAACTCGGGCCGCAGGTGCAGTGGCTGCACAGTTACGTGACCGCCGACAAAATCTATTGCGTGTACATCGCCCCCGACGAAGAGCAGGTGCGCGAGCACGCGCGGCTGGGCGGCTTTCCTGCCAACAGTGTGGCCAGGGTCGTGACGACCATCGATCCGACCACGGCCGAATGACGGTCGGTTCAATCTGCTGCGGAGCATGATTCATGAGTACCCCGATTGATCTCAATGCCCTGAAGGAACGCCAGAAAGTCGCCTGGGCGAGCGGCGACTACGCGGTGATCGGCACCACGTTGCAGATCGTCGGCGAAAACCTCGCCGAAGCCTGCGACCTGCGTTGCGATGACGAGGTGCTGGACGTCGCCGCCGGTAACGGCAACGCAACCCTGGCGGCGGCGCGGCGTGGTTGCCTCGTGACGTCCACCGACTATGTCGCGGCCTTGCTGGAGCGCGGCCAGGACCGGGCGCGGGCCGAGCATCTGGACGTGACCTTTCAGGTTGCCGACGCCGAGGCGCTGCCGTTCGCCGATGGCAGTTATGACGCAGTGCTGTCGACCTTCGGCGTGATGTTCGCACCGGATCAGGCGGCGGCCGCGAAGGAGCTGGCGCGAGTCTGCCGACGCGGTGGACGGATCGGCCTCGCCAACTGGACGCCGGAAGGCTTTGTCGGTCAGATGTTCAAGACCCTCGGTCGCCATCTGCCGCCACCGGCCGGCGCCCAACCGCCGTCGAACTGGGGCGCCGAAGCCTGGTTGCATTCGCACTTCGATGACCGCAACTTCCAGATCCAGGTGACCCGCCGTCACTTCAACTTCCGCTATCGTTCGGCAGCGCACTTCATCGATATCTTCCGCCACTGGTACGGACCGGTACACAAAGCCTTCGCCGCGTTGCCACCGGAAAGCGGCCTGGCCCTGGAAAGCGACCTCACCGAACTGATCGACCGCCTCAACCGCGCAGGGCCGGACTCGATGGTGCTGCCGAGCGAGTATCTGGAGGTGGTGATTACCAAGCGCTGATTCAGGCTCACAAGAACCTCCTGTAGGAGCGAGTCGGCTTGCGATAGCGGTATTTCAGTCGGCTGATGGCAGCTGGATAATTGCTATCGCGAGCAAGCCTGGATCCTCGAGTATTCCTACGGAGGTGAAAGTCCCTGTTGGTAACTTATGTAGACATATGCCGCGATAGAGAGGGCGAATGCGATGGGAAGAATGATTTCTACCGATATATACATGAATCGCATGTATTTGAGCTGTTTGTGAACGTTCAAAAGGCCTTCAAACATCTGGCTCTCTTGAGAGCTGGTATCTACCCTGAATGACCGACTGCACCACTCGTCCGTCAAGTTGTTGCGAGCAATTAACCACGGCTCTAGAGTTTTTTCATAAGCGGCTCTTATCATGTCGTAAGAGTTGTTTGCCCCGAAAGGAAAGGGGTCATTTTTTACCTCTTCATGGTGTATGAATATCGGTTCGCACTCCGCTTGGAATGCAGTAGATGCTTCATTTAGAACTGAATCAAGATCATGTAGCCATTCATCTTTCGCTTCAATGATCGGCGTGAGTTCTGGAATCTTTTCGATATCTTCGATATTGATAAAGCTGGCGCTTGATCGCATAGGAACCATTTTTGTCCTTGTCATGACTCTGTCCAGCGCAGCGTTGTACACCTGATAGCGCTCGCCGATCATATCGAAGGTCTTTCCCCAGTAATGTAACTCTATATTTTTTCTCAATAGCCCGAGGTTTATCAGTTCACTTAGTTTTCCAGTCGAGTATGAGTTTTTCTCACGCATGAGATTCCAGCGCTTGTAATCAATCCAGGCTTTGGAAAAAAATGCAACGCAGATCAGGATAATGAACAGTGAATAGATGAAAAACATTTTGCTGCTAACGGCTATTTCAAGGTCAACAATTTTGAAATGTTTTATATCAAGAAAAAATAGCGCAGCGAAAACGAGCGAAGTGTACAAGAGAATGGATTGATAGCGGGTTGCTTCGGAGCTAAGGAATGGGCTTGAAGTTGAAATGGCATCGTCAATAAATGTCTTGAATTCTTTGTGATATTCCTGCGGGTCTACTGAGTTGGTTTGATTGAATATGATCGGGAAGTGGTTTCTCAATCGTTTTTCAATTGGTTGGTGCACACTCAACCCTCCATGGCCACTATAAAAAAAATTTCAAGCGTAGATAGTGGTGACAAAGCTACTTTTTTACTTCTGATATGTCCATCTCTCAGTGTACTTGCCGAGATTCAAAAAACCGGTATATGAGCTTCTCCAGTTCAGGAGATATGGGACGATTCGGCAATCTGCGCCCCGCGCGCTGCAAGCAACTCCCGCAGCACCGAGCGATGACAATGCGCCTCGACCTCGCAGTAGCAGCCAAGCGCAAACGAAGTCTGGTGCGACAGCGCCGTCAGCAGATCCAGCAGGTGGCTGGCCGCCGGTTGCTTCATTTCGGCCTTGAACTTGCGCACGAACGTCGCCCAGGCCTTGGCGTCGTGCGCCGACAGGGCTTCGGCCACCAGTTCGGCGCTGGGGGACAACTGCGGTTGCCATACATCGTAAAAATCCCGGGTGGCAAATTCGGCCTTGGGCACGCCCCGGGGCGGGCGGCGTACGGTGCCCAGGCGCAAGCCTTCATCAGGCCCGCGCGGCGAGCCCAGCCGGACAATATGGATCGCCATGCAATACCTATTTCAAGTGCGAAGCATCGAACCACTCCAGCGCCGTGCGCCAGATGCAGATGCCGAGAAAGTACGCCGACATCAACAGCCACAGGCCCATCACCAGCGGATTGATCACCGGATGGTTGAGCACCAGCGACAGGCTGCACAGCAGCCAGATTGCTGTCACCGCAATGTTGATCGGCATGAACCGGCGGACCCGGAAAGGGTGCAGGAACTTCATCCGGGTCACGGTCAGCAGGGCCAGGCCGATGACGGTCAGCAGCGTGATCCACGGCCCTGGCGCAATGATGTACAGGCACAGCGCGACCACGTTCCACGCGGCGGGGAAACCCTGGAAGTAGTTGTCCTTGCTCTTCATGTTGACGTTGCAGAAGCAGAACAGCGACGACACCAGAATCAGCGACACTGTCAGCAGCAGGGTGTAGTCCGGCAGCGGAATGTAGCGATAGATGAACAGGGCGGGGATGAACACGTAGGTCAGATAGTCGATCACCAGATCGAGGATCGAGCCGTCGAAACTCGGCAACACCGACTGCACGTTGACCTTGCGCGCCAGCGCCCCGTCGAGCCCGTCGACGATCAGCGCCACGCCCAGCCACATCAGGCAGTGGGTCGGCTGGTTTTCCAGCAGGGCGAGGGTGGCCAGAAATGCAGTGACCACGCCAGTCGCGGTAAAACCATGGGCGCCCCAGGCCTTGAGCCTGGCGATGTGGACGGTCGATATCACGGGGCGTTCTCCAGAAAGTGAAGCAAGCCGGGACTCACCCTTGGCGGCAAGGGCGCCGGCTAACCGGGTCGGGGTTGCAGCTATCGACCGGTGAGGCCGGGATAAGGTTCACCCTCCTTGAATCTTAGCTGGCCGCGAAAAACACGCTGGAGAAATCGGTGACAGGCATCAGGCGTCAGCCCAACGGTGCTGGCACAACCCGCGCGGCGGTCTATTGTTGCCAGACGCAATTGCGCCAATGCCTGAGGACGACGTGATGAACACCGGTGATCTGCTGGAAAAACTGCTGCGGGGCCAGGCCTCGGCGGGACAACAAGGTGGCGCTGCGGCCGGCGGTGGGCTGGGCGATCTGGGCGGCTTGCTCGGTGGTCTGCTGGGCGGCGGTGGTAACAGTAGCGGCGGGGCGCCCGGCGGTCTTGGCGGGTTGGGCGGTTTGCTCGGTGGTTTGCTGGGCGGCGGCGGTGCATTGGGCGGCGCGCTGGGTGGCGGCGGATCGCAGAGCCGCTCCGGCGGCACCAATTACGCCGCGCTCGCGTCACTGGGGATGATGGCGTTCCAGGCGTATCAGGCCTGGCAACGCAGCCAGGCGTCGGCGGCGCCGCAACAGATGCCGCAAACGGCGGATCTGCTGGCCGGCCCGCAAATCGAGGAACACAGTCACGCTGTCCTGCGCGCGCTGATTGCGGCAGCCAAGGCTGACGGGCGGATCGACGAATCGGAAAAACAAATGATCGGCACGGAAATCGGCAAACACACCGACGACCCGCAATTGCAGCAATGGCTCGACGCCGAGGTCGCCAAGCCGCTGGACGCCAGCGAAGTGGCCCAGGCCGCGCAGAATGATCCGGCGGTGGCAGCAGAAATGTACCTGGCGAGCGTGATGCTGGTGGACGATCAGCAGGATGCCGAACGCAATTATCTGGATGAGCTGGCGGCGGCCTTGCAGATCGATCCCGAGTTGCAAGTGCATCTGGAACAGCAGGCCAGGGGTGGCGCCTGATCAAAGGCTAAAAACGATCAATCACAAGCCCCGGACGTTCCACCCGTCCGGGGCTTTTTCATGTCGATTGAATTTTTCACCGCGCCTGTCGCTCTTCTGCATAACAGAGCCAGTCCGAGCCCGGTGAGCCCATGAACAGGAACCTCGACGACTACAACCGCATGCGCGATTTTTCGGGCACGTCAGAGCCGGCGGCGGTCAAGCGCACCGGCCGCAAGTCCGCTGGCGAGCATGCCTTGCAGTTCTGCATTCAGAAGCACGACGCCTCGCACCTGCATTACGACTTTCGCCTCGAACTCGATGGCGCGTTGAAGAGTTGGGCGGTGCCCAAGGGGCCATCGCTCGATCCCAAGGTCAAGCGCCTGGCGGTGCATGTCGAGGACCATCCGCTGGATTACGCGACCTTCGAGGGCAACATTCCCGAGGGGCATTACGGCGCCGGGGACGTCATTGTCTGGGATCGCGGGGTGTGGATTCCCCTCGACGATCCGCAACAGGCCTACGCCAGGGGCAAGCTCAAATTCGAACTGCAAGGCGAGAAACTGGCGGGGATCTGGAACCTGGTGCGCACCCACATGCCGGGCAAGAAAGAGCAGTGGTTTCTGATCAAGCATCAGGACGGCGCCGCCCGCCCGCAGGAGGATTACGACGTGCTGGTGGCCGAGCCGGACAGTGTGCTCAGCGAGCGCAGCATCGTCGACAAGCCGAAGCTCGCCGCCAAGCAGGTCAAGCCCCTCAAGAAGGCGCCAGCCAAGGCCGGCAAAGCAGCGTCCGGCAAACTGTCCGGCGCACGCAAGGCCAAACTTCCGGCCACGCTGAAACCTGAATTGGCGACCCTGGTCGACAGCACGCCGGCAGGGGACTGGAGCTACGAAATCAAGTTCGACGGCTACCGGATCATGGCGCGCATCGATCATGACGAGGTGCAACTGTTTACCCGCAACGGCCACGACTGGACCCACAAACTGCCGCAGCAGGTCGAAGCCCTCAAGGCGCTGAAACTGGAGTCGGCGTGGCTCGACGGGGAAATGGTGGTGGCTGATGAAGACGGCGTACCGGACTTCCAGGCGTTGCAGAATGCTTTCGATTCGGGGCGCAGCGGCAACATCGCCTACTACCTGTTCGACCTGCCGTACCTCAACGGCGTCGACCTGCGCGAAGTGCCGGTGCAAGAGCGGCGGGCGGCGCTGGCGACGGTGCTCAACGGTCATGAGCAGCCGCAGTTGCGCTTCTCCGAAGCCTTCGATGAAGCGCCGGACGCGCTGCTCAACAGCGCCTGTCAGATGCAAATGGAGGGGCTGATCGGCAAACGCCTCGGCTCGCCCTATGTGTCGCGCCGCAGCAGCGACTGGATCAAGCTCAAGTGCAAACATCGGCAGGAATTCGTGGTGGTCGGTTTCAACGATCCGAAAGGCTCGCGCCATGCGTTCGGTGCGCTGCTGCTTGGGCTGCATGATCGCGACAGCGGTGAATTGCGCTACGCCGGCAAGGTCGGCACGGGGTTTACCCAGACGACCCTGAACCACATCCACGCGCAACTCAAACCGTTGCAGGTCAGGCAATCGGCGCTGGCCAACCCGCCCACTGGTTTCGAGGCCAAGGGCGTTCACTGGCTCAAGCCGCGTCTGCTGGCGGAAGTATCGTTCGCCGAGATGACCCAGGACGGCTCGGTGCGTCATGCGGTGTTTCATGGTCTGCGCGATGACAAACCGGCGAAGGCCATCACCGAGGAGCGAGCCCAACCCGTGAAGACTTCAAAGGCGAAAAAAGCCGCTGCCGGCAAACCGTTGAAGAAGGCTGTTGCGACTGCACCTTCCCAAGCGGATCTGGCCGGCGGCAAGGTGCGTATCACGCATCCTGATCGAGTGATCGACGCCAGCAGCGGCACCACCAAAATGCAACTGGCCGAGTATTACGCCAGCGTCGCCGAGTTCATTCTGCCGCAGCTCAAGGATCGCCCGGTGGCGCTGGTGCGTGCGCCGGACGGGATTGCCGGGGAGTTGTTCTTCCAGAAAAACGCCGAGCGCCTGGCGATCCCCGGCATCCAGACGCTGGACAAAGAGCTGACCGGCCAGCCGATGATGCTGATCAACAACGCCGAGGCGCTGATCGGCGCCGTGCAGATGAGCACGGTGGAACTGCACACCTGGAACGCCACCACGGTGGCGCTGGAGAAACCCGACCGCTTCGTCCTCGACCTTGACCCGGACCCGGCGCTGCCGTGGAAAAGCATGGTCGAAGCCACCGCCCTGACCCTGACGGTGCTGGACGAACTGGGCCTCAAGGCCTTCCTCAAGACCAGTGGCGGCAAGGGCATTCACCTGGTCGTGCCGCTGACCCGCAAGCTGGGTTGGGATGAGGTCAAGGATTTCAGCCACGCCATTGTCAGCCACATGGCGAACTTGTTGCCGGACCGGTTTTCTGCGGTGTCCGGGCCGAAAAATCGCGTGGGACGAATCTTTATCGATTACCTGCGCAACGGCCTGGGCGCCACCACCATTTGCGCTTATGCGGCGCGCACGCGGGACGGCTTGCCGGTGTCGGTGCCGATCTATCGCGATGAAGTCAAAGACCTGAAGGGGGGCAATCAGTGGAACATACACAATGTTTATGAGCGCCTGGCGGAGGTCGGGGACGAGCCTTGGGCGGATCTGAAGAAAACCCGTCAGAGCATCACCGCCGACATGCGCAAGCGGCTGGGTCTGAAGAAATGATCAGGCGTTGCGCAGCAAGTCGTGGGCGTTGAGCAGTTCGAAGGCGACTTCCGGATGGCGCTCCAGTCCTCGGCGGATGGCGGCAGGGATGGTCTTGCGTGTCTTGCGGCACATCCCCGGAAGTTCATCGATCTGAATCTCGATCCCGCGCATGGTGCGCACTTCATTGAAGCCGGGTGAGATATCCACGCGAATACCCAGTTGCTCGAACATCCTGCGTTGCAGGCGTTCGAGATCGGCCAGGCTTTGCAGGTTTTCCAGGCGTTCGAGCAGACGTTGTTCTTCCTGGCGGGTGAGCAGCAGGATGCGCACATCCGCGCCGGGCCTTTCCAGCAACGGCTCGCGCCCACAATCGCAGGCACCGGGCGGGCAGGGGGAACGGAGGGGAGCGGAAATCGTCATGGCCTCCATCATAGAGGCCGTTCGACGGTTTTGCCCATGGCCGTTCGAATGCCGTCCATCGGCAGAGCCAAAGGGTGGCGAATCCGGTCGACCACCACTGTCGAGCGTGCTGGCTTACTGAGACAGGCCTTCGTAATGAACGAGGATGGCGTTCGCCAGATCTTCGTCGCTGGCATTCAGGCCGGGATTTGCCTGACGAACCTGCTGCAGCACCGATTCCAGGTACACGCCACGGATCGTCCCGCCGCTGGCGACGAATGCGGACAAGTCGTCACGGGCCGGAATCACCATTTTGTGGTCCTTGAAGGTCGAGTACAGGGACGCGGAAACGCCTGCGGAAGTGGCGACATCGCCCGCGTCCACACGGGCCAAGGCCGAGCCGAAGGGCAGGCACAACATGAGCGATGAAACGAGTAATAAACGACGCATGACGGTGTTCCTCCAACAGCTTCTAGCAAAAAGGAAGTACCACATAACGTCAGAGGTGCGCGGCCACGCGGGAGTTCCGTGCGAAAGGCCGGGCGGTAAGGACGCGCGAATTGCGACGCGCCGCACAGTCCGGATTCCCTGGCGCCGGGCGCGGATACAGGTTGCGACGTTCCGGTGCGGCAGACCGATGGAAATAGGCTTAACTGAATCCCTGACAGGCGTATCCCAGCGCGCCCACGGAGGATTTCACGGTGTCGATCAAACTGCGTTTGGTGTTGCTGATCGCGACCAGCCTGCTGACGGCGTTGATCGTGAGTCTGGTCAGTTACGTCGGCAATCTGCGGATGGCCTCGGCGGTCAGCGAAAATGCGGTGAGCATGACCGCGCTGCGCAACCACATGGAGGCCGACATGATGCACGACGCCCTGCGCGCCGATGTGTATTCGGCGATGCTGGTGGGCCTGGGCAAGAGCACCAGCAGTGCCGACGAGGCGCGGGCGTCGGTCGATGAGCACGCGGCGCACTTTCGCGAGGTGCTGGAGGAAAACCTCAAGCTGCCGGTCAACGGCACGATCCGCACGGCGCTGGAGCAGATCAAGCCCAGCCTCGATACGTACATCAACGCCGGCGAACGAATTGTCGGCCTCGCCCTTGAACAACCGGATGCGGCGCAACAGGAGCTTGGTGCATTCAACACGGTGTTCGGGCAGCTCGAAGAGCAGATGGCCGCGCTCAGCGAGTTGATCGAAACCAACACCCGGCAGACCAGCGAGGGCACCGAGTCGGCGATCCGCAACGCCAATATCGCCCTCGGCGTGGTGTTGCTGGCCAGCGTCCTGTTGCTGCTGGCCCAGGGCCGCTGGGTGATTCGCAGCATCATGGGACCGCTGAAGTCCGCCAGCCGGATCGCCGAAAGCATTGCCCATGGCAACCTCGGCGAAACCATCATCGAACCGTCCGGCAAGGATGAAGCCAGCGCGCTGATCCGCACCCTGGCGACCATGCAACGGGACCTGCGCAACATGATCGACGTGGTGCGACGCAACGCCCACGGCGTCAGCGGCATGAGCGAGCAACTGAGCCACGGCTGTCATCAGGTGGCCGACAGCAGCCAGCAGCAAAGCACCGCCGCCGGCACCATGGCCGCCGCCGCGAGCCAGATGACCGCCAGCATCGAGGAAATCACCCGCCACGCCGAACGTGCGTTGAGCATGGCCAATCAGGCCGAGGCCCTGGCGAAGAATGGCGGCCAGGTGATCCATCAAGTGGTCAGCGACATGGACGACATCGCCCGCTCCGCGCAGCAGTCGGCACACGTCATCCGCACCCTGGATCAGGAATCCGAAGGCATCTTCAACATCATTCAGGTGATCAAGAGCATCGCCGACCAGACCAACCTGCTGGCGCTCAATGCGGCGATCGAAGCTGCCCGGGCCGGTGAGCAGGGCCGGGGCTTTGCGGTGGTCGCCGATGAAGTCCGCAGCCTCGCCGCGCGCACCAGCGCCTCAACCCAGGAAATCGCCGCGATGGTCGCCCGCATCCAGCACAGCACCCGCGAGGCGGTCAGCAGCATGGAAGCGGGCGTGGCCCAGGTCGACAAAGGCATGGCCGTGACGGCCGACGTCGAACGCGCCATCCGCGAAATCCTCGACGCCACCCTCAGCACCACACAACTGGTCAATGACATCACCCGCACCATCGGCGAGCAGAGCCAGGCGAGCAACGAGATTGCCCATCAGGTGGAAATGATTGCGGGCATGTCCGAGGGCAACAGCAAGGTGATCGGGCAGACGGCCAATACCACGGACGAGCTGTCGAGTCTGGCGGGGGCGTTGGCGCAGTCGGTGGATCGGTTCAGGTTATGAGGGGATAACCGGCATTGGCGGTGTCAGGGGTGGATGCTTTCGCGGGCAAGCCCGGCTCCCACAGAGTCGAATGTTGAGGGAGCCGGGCTTGCCCGCGAAGAGACCGGCTCAAACGCCAACAATTGACGGGAAGGCATCGAGCTTCATGCTCCCCGCGCGGCTGCTATCAGAACTTGAACGCCTGCCGCCCCACCAGCAACCACTTCCCATGCTGCTTCTGCCACACCTGGAAGTTCTCGATTTCAGTCGGCACCACCTCGCTGCCTTTGATCGCCTGGCCCGAAAAGTGATGGCGCACCAGGGCGGTATCGCCGGACAGGGTGATGGTCTGGTTTTGCATCTCCAGGGTCTTGAATGCGCTCTTGCCGGTTTCGATGTCGGCGATGAACGCCTGTTTGTCCTGGATCTTGCCGCTGGAGTGGCCGTAGGTGAGGTTGTCGGCGGTGAGGGCCTGGAGTTCGGCGATGTCCTTGTGCAGCATGGCCTGGGTCAGATGATCGACCGCTTGGGCGACGTCTTTTTCGGCCGGGGCGGGCGCTGCGGCGACATAGCCGCTGAACACGCAGAAGAAACCGAACAGCAGTTTGGCTTTGTGCATGGGTATTCCTTGTTGTTGTAGGGGATTCGAATGACTGGATATTTGTCAGTCGTCGTACAACTTAGCAGGTTTCTTCCCGCACAAGGAAGTCTTCAGGAACCATCGGAAAACTCTCCGGTCGCGAACAGACGCGCGGGTTTGCCCTGACGTGATATTCTTCGCGCCAACTTGGTTTGACCTACATTCAGTTTGCCCGCCTTAAGGGGGGGGCTGACGGAATACCTGTCGCTCAAGTAGCTGAAGCCAATAATGATAAGAAGTCAGTTCAGAAGGGACATTAACTGAGGTCGATGCGGTATGTCGGCCTTGCGTGCCCACCCGTCAAAATTGAAGTGTGCCGGACCCGTGACGCTAGCCTGAGCGTTGCACAAAAGGGATCGCACACGCACAACAGCGGCGGGCGGAAGGCGTTTTATCATAGGTGCAACAGATGTTTAAAAAAGTGAACACAGCCTTGCTGGGGCTGGCTTTGGCGATGGGGATGTCTTCCGCCAATGCTGCCGAAGCAAAGAAAGTCGATGTGCTGCTGATCGGTGGCGGCATCATGAGCACCACCCTGGGTGTGTGGATCAATGAGCTGGAACCGACCTGGTCGATGGAGATGGTCGAGCGCCTTGACGGCGTCGCCCTGGAAAGCTCCAACGGCTGGAACAATGCCGGTACGGGTCACTCGGCTCTGGCCGAACTGAACTACACCCCGGAAGACGACAAGGGCAACGTAACGATCCCGAAAGCCGTCGAGATCAACGAAGCGTTCCAGGTGTCCCGTCAGTTCTGGTCCTGGCAGGTTCGCCAAGGCGTGCTGAAAGATCCGCGCTCGTTCATCAACACCACTCCGCACATGAGCTTCGTGTGGGGCGATGACAACATCAAGTTCCTGAAAAAGCGCTACGAAGCCCTGAAGGCGAGCCCGCTGTTCGCCGGCATGCAGTACTCCGAAGATCCGGAAGTCATCAAGAAGTGGGTCCCGTTGATGATGGAAGGCCGCGATCCGAACCAGAAGATCGCCGCTACCTGGAGCCCGCTGGGCACCGACATGAACTTCGGCGAGATCACCCGTCAGTTCGCCGGTTACCTGCAGACCAAGCCTAACTTCGACCTGAAACTGTCGAGCGAAGTGCAGGACATCACCAGGAACGCCGACGGCACCTGGCGCGTCAGCTACAAAAACCTGAAAGACGGCACCAAGACTGAAACCGATGCCAAGTTCGTGTTCATCGGCGCTGGCGGCGGTGCCCTGCACCTGCTGCAGAAGTCGGGCATTGCTGAAGCCAAGGAATACGCTGGCTTCCCGGTCGGCGGCTCGTTCCTGGTGACCGATAACCCGGCCATCGCCGAGCAGCACCTGGCCAAGGCCTACGGTAAAGCTTCGGTTGGCGCACCGCCGATGTCCGTTCCGCACCTGGACACCCGTGTCCTGGACGGCAAGCGCGTGATCCTGTTTGGCCCATTCGCGACCTTCAGCACCAAGTTCCTGAAAGAAGGCTCGTACCTGGACCTGCTGACCAGCACCACCACCCACAACATCTGGCCAATGACCCGTGTGGGCATCAAGGAATACCCGCTGGTCGAGTACCTTGCCGGTCAACTGATGCTGTCGGATGAAGACCGCATGAACGCGCTGAAGGAATACTTCCCGAACGCGAAAGCGGAAGACTGGCGCCTGTGGCAGGCCGGCCAGCGCGTGCAGATCATCAAGCGTGATGAAGCTGCCGGTGGCGTGCTGAAACTGGGCACCGAAATCGTTGCCGCGCAGGACGGCTCCATCGCCGGTCTGCTGGGCGCATCGCCAGGCGCATCGACCGCTGCACCGATCATGCTGAGCGTGCTGCAGAAAGTCTTCAAAGACAAAGTCGCCACTCCTGAGTGGCAAGCCAAGCTGCACCAGATCGTTCCAAGCTACGGCACCCAGCTGAACAACGATCCAGCCAAAGTGGCTGAAGAGTGGGCTTACACCGCCAAGGTCCTGCAACTGCCAACCCCTCCGGTGATTGGTCAGGCTGCCGCTCCGGCGGCGGACGCTGCGGCTGAAAAAGCGCCAGCTCCGAAAGAAAGCGCTGCACGTGACATGGCTCTGTAATTCAGACGTCTGACACACAAAGCCCACTGAACCGGTAACGGTCAGTGGGCTTTTTTGTGCCGCAGATTCAGGCCTTCGCGGCCGCCAGATAGGCGCCCAGGCGTCGCCCCATCTCCTCGCCCAGCGCCTGCAACCCGCTCAACGGTCGCACCATCACCTCAAACTCGACAATCTTCCCCTGCTCATCGAAACGGATCATGTCGATGCCTTTCAGCTCCCTGGCGCCCACTTTGGCACTGAATTCCAGCACCACATTCAAGCCATCCGCCGTTGCCAGTTCACGGTGATATTCGAAGTCTTCGAACACCTTGGACACGGTGCTGAGGATCATCGACACCACCTGGCCACCCGGATAGGGCGTGTGGGCCATCGGCGAGCGGAACACGGCGTTGGCGTCCAGCAGCTCGGGCAGGGCACTCAGGTCGCCGGTGCGGATCATGCTGTGCCAGCGGTTCAGGGACTCGGCAGCGGCGGGGTGCAGGTTCAGTTCGGACATGGATCACTCCTGTATTTTTGTTGTTCTTCACGGGACGCCAGAGACTGTAGATCAAAGTGTCGGGATTGGAATCATCGGCGTTGATCTGAATACCTGCCTATAGGCTTTGAAGATCAGACGATGCAGTCTCCGGCAGAGCGATGTGCATCTGATCCGCTTTTTTCTGTCTGATCTGCATCTGTAACGATCTCAGTCGTGGGCTCAAAATGACCCTGCATTGCGGCCACTCGCGGCGAGCTTCATCCGGAAGCCCCCGGTGCACCGCAAACTCTGCATTGAGGAGAGCTTCATGACTAAGATGGCGATTTTCCTGGGTGGCTTTCTGACGCTGACCATTTTGATTGGTGTGCTGGCGACGATTTCTCCGGTTTAAGTGAAACCGCTTCGCGCGGTAGATCCTTAACTGCTGGTCAGTGTTCTGGCATAGAACAGATCCGGCGTTCTCTGACATGGTGACGATCGTCAAAGGAATGCTACTCTTCGGCAGGTTGCCCGGTGGGTAACGTGTTTTTCCGGTTGGGTTTTCTACCTGTCAGGGACGGAAGAAGGGATGCTGACGATTTCGCAGCAGCAGTGGCTGCTCATGGAAGACGCCTTTACAGGTATGACCTGCGCCCGGGTTGTGCAGCACCTGAAGGACCACCATCACGATATGATCCAGCGCCTGACTCCAGAGGAGCTGCAAGCGTTCGCCGACCGTGCCGTGAGTGATGCACAAGTGGCAGGATTTAGCGCTCATCGTGATTACTGCTGCTACGCCTCGTTGCGTTTGCTTGAGCCAGGCTTTGAAAGCCGTCCGCAGGTCCAGGCGATTCTCTTGCAATCATCGCAAGCCGATGACACCCGCATGGCTCGTATTCTGTCTGCGCTCGAAGCCGATGCCGCTCCTCAGGTGACGCCATGAGCTGCGCAGGCTGTGGCACTCTGGTTCCTCCCATCAAACCGATCAAATGCCCCACTTGCGTGTCGGGCAGGGTTTTGTGCAAGGCATGCTACGACCGCACTGTCTGGTATTGCCCGACGTGCAATGGTCGCTTATGGGTGGCACCGGATTCGTGGAGTCATTACCCGCCAAGAAGCCTGTTGACGACGAAGGATCTGGAGTTGGCCAGGCGCATCCGGGGGGATCGTTCTGGCGATATCAGTGCACCGTCAATGTCGTCCAGCTCCGTCCCTCAGATCCAGACCCAGTACAGCGCAATGCCTGCGCAAAGCTCTCTGATACAACCTTGTTTGAAAAGCGTCGGCGGCAGCATGGCGTCTGACGTCGAAACGGCCATGGAGCTTGAAGACGACGAGAAAGAAGAGGATGTGCTGCTGGAAGTGCATTATCTGGATGTCGGAATGGGTGACAGCACGCTGATTATCTGCCGTAAGTCGGGCTACACGGTGCTCATCGACTGTGGTTCGACGCTCAATCAAAAGGTAGCGGGTCTTGAAGCGCTCACGTTTGTGCGTGCGAGGTTGCTGGCGCTGATGCATGAGCGCAAATTGCCGGCCCCCAAAATTGATCGGGTCTACATCACTCACGCTGACCGTGATCATTACAATCTTCTGTCTGCCTTGCTGCATTACAAATTCGACCAGGGCAATGACATGCCCTTGATCCAGGTGGGCAGTTACTGTCTGGGGGGGGAGTTGAGCGATTACACCGCAGCTTCCGCCAACCCGTTTTCGGGCTCCGAAACGATGCATCAGTTCCGTAAATTCGTAGGCGCGGCGAAAGAGTTCACCCCCGCATTTACCGGCGAATTGCCTGAGCGAATCGACGAGTTTGTCCACGTCCAGGTCTTGTCCGCCAACGTGGTGCCGACGCACGGTGAAACCCCGGTGAATGCCAGCAGCTTGTGTATTCTCTTCACGGTAAGGACCGATGCAGGGGACAAAAGATTGCTGTTCATGGGGGATGCCGAGAAAACGGTAGAGGCCGTGCTGGTCACCAACCATGCCGCAACCATCAAGAACTGCTGTGCGCTGAAGCTTGGCCATCACGGTGCGGAAGCTGGCTCGAACGCGGATTTTCTCAAGGTGGTCAATCCCGGATATGTGTTTGTCAGTGCCGACATGCAGTGGTCGCATCCCTATACCAGTGTGGTCAAGCGTGTCCTTGAGCTGCCTTCAATGCAACGGTTCGGCATCAATGATCCGTCCCATACAATCGTCCACGGTACAGGCGGCTCAAAACACCGGGCTTATTCCGAACAGAGTATTTCGGCGTCTCTTTTCTCCAGCCTGGTGGGTTTCGAAACCGATACCAGTTTTTCGGATAAAGCGGTCAAGGCCCGCAAGGCGGGGGATGACCCTGTCATTGCGACGGGGGTGCAACACACGTTGAACATCTGTAAGGACGGGGCAGTAGGGGTATACGATGCCATCGCGGGTGAGGAGGGCGAACTGGTCGAGCTTTGAACGGGTTGTTACGGGTCAGACTGTCCAGATGGCCAGATATTCACTTGAGCGCCAGCTCCACCCGCCGGGTCCGCCAAATAGCTGATCAGCGAGTGCCCGGTGCCGGTTTCGCTGACGAGTCGGGTTGCCGGACCGAATACGGCCAGGCGCTCTTCTGTCGTACACGCCGGCAGGTACACGCGCAGCACCCGGGGATCATAAAAGCGAAAGACGAGAAGATTGCCATCCGGGCCTTGCACCCGCAGCAGGGTACGGAAGTGGCTGCGTAATTCGTCGAAGGTGACGTGCGTCGGTGCGACGGCGAAACAGCCCCAACTTTGCCCCCAGCCTTGTTCCAGTACGAGCCTTGTATAGGGTTGCTGTGGATCGAGGTGCAGCAGATACGGCGCAGCAGCGGACAGCTCCGTTGAGAGTTTTCCGGCGTACAGGCAGGAAAACTCAGCGCCGCTGGTGCGAACCAACGGTTCGATACGTGGGTCGCGGGCGCCGTCCAGCAAGGCGTATGCCTTTGAGGTGCCGACGCCGGAGCCTTGTGGCCATAGTTCGGTGGTCAGCCATTCACTCAGACTCGGGCGAAATTGAGTCATTTATTGCATACCTCGCAGAACGGCACGCCGCTTTTGGCGGCGGCCACCAGGTTTTTGGCCTGCAGGTTCTGTTGCGCGAGCCGGGTCTGGGCGCTGGTCGGGGTGGATGCGGTTTTCGGTGCCGCGAGGCTGGCGGCAGGAATCGGCGTGTTGAGCGGGGCAATACCGAGGGTTTTGCCAGCCGCATCGGTGTCGGCGGGTGTTACCGGCGTCGGCAATTTGATCGCAATGCCGCTACCCGCGCCCGGTCCGCCGCCGGAGTTGACCTTCACCTCCGAGCCGCTGATGGTCACGCCGCCGACATCAACCTTCACAAAGCTGCCACCAGCCTTGGCCGTCAGCTCCATGGCCCCTTCAACCACCACCTTCTCGCCCGCGTGGTAGTGAATCTCCGTCCCGGCCTCGACAAACTGCGCCGTCCCCACCTTCACATGCTGGGTCACACCCACCGTCAGGTGGTCGTCCGCCCGCATCTCACTGACACGATCCAGGTAGGTAATCCGGTGTTCTTCCACCTTGAACTCACTGAGCACATTGGCCTCGACCGTGTCGTGCCGTTCGTTGCCGATGCGGATCTTCTGGTCGTGCTCGATGTTTTCGTCCCAGTCGCGCTGGGCGTGGAGGTAGATCTGCTCCGCGCCTTTTCTGTCCTCGATGCGGAACTCGTTGTAGCCCTTGCCGCCCGGTGAACTCAGGGTCTTGAAGGTGCTGCGGGTCTTGTT
>NZ_JAHTKI010000038.1 GCF_019145475.1 Pseudomonas botevensis | reverse complement strand
AAGCAAACCGTAGGCGATGCCCCCGGATGGATCCCGCAACGAAGGAACCCCGAGCCCAGGCGAGGGGCCGAACGTTGGGGCAAGACTTTTTGGTTACTTTTGGGGCGTTTGCCAAAAGTGACCCGACCGTCAGGGCGGAACCGAAAGCAGCCGTTACCGCAGCAACGGATATGTACCCGGTAGTCCGATCAACCTAGTACCCATCAGACCCATAATCAACCGTGAACTCAAACCCGGTAACCCGCTCCACCCCAGTCTCCAGCCGCCCGTCAGGCAACAACCGCAACCACCGATACCCCGGCGCCTGCTCCCCGACCTTGAAATCCCCACTCCCCGGCTCGAACTGAATACAAGTCGAAGGCGAAGCAATCAACCGCACGCCATTTCGCTCCCGATCAATCTCCTGATGCACATGCCCCCACAACACCGCACGCACCTGAGGAAACCGATCCAGCACCTCGAAAAACGCCTCAGGATTACGCAACCCGATCGGCTCCATCCAGGCACACCCGATCGACACCGGATGATGATGGAAGCACACCAGATGATGCCGCTGCGGCGCCTCGCTCAACGCACGCGCCAGCAACTGCAACTGATCGTCCTGCAAATACCCCGGCACCGAACCCGGCACCGCCGAATCCAGCAGGGTCACCCGCCAGTTGCCGATGTCGACCACCGACTCGAGCAACGCACTTTGCACGGCTGCTTCGGCCATGATCTGCGGCTCGTCGTGGTTGCCGGGAATCCAGCGCGCCGGCGCAGCGAGCTGCGCGGTCAGGCGGCGAAACTGTTGATACGACTCCAGCGTGCCGTCCTGGGACAAATCCCCGGAGGCAACCACCAGATCGATCTTCGGCTGCTGTTCGAGCACCAGTTCGATGACCTTTTGCAGGCTCTCGCGGGTGTTCATGCCCAGCAGCGTGCCGTCCGCTTCGGCGAACAAATGACTGTCGGAGATTTGCACCAGCAACGCCGCGTCGGCGGTGGTCAGAGTCGATACGCTCGGCAAGGCGTTCTCCCAGGGCTGAATCGCGGGATCGGATAGGTGGCGCAATTATGCTGGGGGATTGTTCAAAGAGGAAACCGGTGAACCGGACGCAGTTCACAACTTGCGGCGGTTATCGAACCACCGCGTACTCGTGACCGCAGGCCAGGCAATGGCTCAGCCATTCCCCCAGGAACAGATTGAGCTGGGCCTTTTCATCGGGCTGATGCATGGCCGCGTTCGGGTAAGGATAGATGCCGCGAAAGCGCCGCGCATGTTCGGCGCTGATCACTTCGGCCATGCGCGCATCGTGATAGACCTGCACTTCCAGTTGCGGCACCGGCAACCACGGCAGGCTGTGTTCCTGACGCACCTGCAGGGTGGTGGTGTACGGGCAGGTCTGCAGCACTTCGAGGGCCAGCACGCCGAGCATCTGCTCGCCCTGGGTCACGGCGATGCGCCGCGCCTCGGGATCGTTGCGCATGTCCGGCAGCAGTCGCATCAGGCGCGCATAGTTGGCCTCGCAGGCAGCTTGCAGCCCCACGAGGTCGACCCGGTAGCGATCGCGCAACTTGTTTACGACCATAGCCCCCTCACTTCGGCGCGATTGAGCGCCAGCCACTGCAAGGCGATGATGCTCGCCGCATTGGCAATCCGTCCGTCGCGTACGGCCTGCAGAGCATCTTCAAAAGCCCAGACCGTGACGCGGATATCTTCTGCTTCTTCCTCCAGCCCATACAGGCCGCCGACGCCGGTTGTCTCGCAACGCCCCAGATACAGATGCACGAACTCGTTGCTGCCGCCCGGCGACGGGAAATATTTGGTCATCGGCCACAGGGCCTTGATGTCCAGTCCAGCTTCCTCCTGCGCTTCGCGGTGAGCAACTTCTTCCGGCTGTTCATCCTTGTCGATCAGACCAGCGACCAGTTCCACCAGCCACGGATTGTCGGTCTTGCCCATGGCGCCGACGCGAAACTGCTCGATCAGCACCACTTCATCGCGCTGCGGATCGTAGGGCAGCATGCACACGGCGTCGTGACGCACGAACACTTCACGGTTGATTTCGCGGCTCATGCCACCGGCGAACAATTCATGGCGCAGGTTCACCCGGTCGAGCTTGTAGAAGCCCTTGTAGCAATTTTCGCGACGCACGATATCGATGGCGGTCGGCGTGGCATTGGCAAAATCAGTCATGAGCATCCTCGTCTACTGCAAATCCGTTACGAGGTGCCTTTTGTGACTTGCGACCTCGATTTCGCGCATCCTAACGCGCCCGCGCCGTTTGATGCAGCCCCTTTACCGTCTGCGGGATGGACGGTGGAGGCGAAACCCACTCTAATTAGCTTAGTGGCGAACTGACTGCTTCGTTGAGAGTCGAAGCGGTAACTTTTTGCCTTCCCCTGCTTCAGAAAGGACGCCCATGTCGCTTTTCAAAATCGCCTCCGTGGCCGCCATCGCCCTGACCCTGGGCGCCTGCGCCAGCCTGTTCCAGCCCAATTACCGCACGCCGCTGGAAACCACCCGCGATGCTTCGGAACAACTGAAACCCGGCTGCTCCAACCCTGACTGCCCGCTGGTGAACATCGACACCGTGCATTTCCCGGCAGAACCGGCGCTGGACGGCATCATCGAAAAACGCCTGCTGCAAATGACCCGCACCGAAGCCAGCGACCCGGTAGCGCCGACTCTGGCGGCCTATCGCGAGCAGTTCCTGCGCACCGCCGGCCCGCGCAACAGCAGCTATTTGCAGGCCAAGGTACGCGAGCAGCATGACGGACTGGTGATCGTCGAGGTGTCGAGCTACCTCGACACCGGTGGCGCCCATGGCACACCGGGTCGCGGCTTCATCAACTATTCGCGTCAGCAGCACAAGGTGCTGACCCTGGCGGACATGTTGCTGCCGGGCCAGGAAGACGCGTTCTGGAAGGCCGGGCAAGTGGCTCACAACAGCTGGCTGATCAGCACCAAGCTCGATCAGGAAGCGGAGTTCGTGGCGAACTGGCCGTTCAAGAAAACCCCGCACGTGGCGCTGACCTACGGCGGCGTGATCCTCAAGTACGACGTGAGCACCATCGCGCCTTATGCGCTGGGCCACGTCGAACTGAAAATCCCTTACCCGCGCCTGAATGGCATCCTCAAGCCCGAGCTGTTTCCCGGCCGTAACTGAAGGCCCGGCCAAGCACGAGTTGCAGCAGCCCTGCCAGCACCAGTGCCGGCAGGGTGGCGCCGACATCCGGGTACAGATTCGCCAGCAAATGATAGGTGCTGATGCCACCCAGCCAGGCCAGCAGCGCCGGCCAGCGCAACGCGGCTGACGCCACCTGGCCACTGCGCTTGCGCAGGATGAAGTGATCCACCAGCACCACGCCGAACAGCGGCGCGAACACCGAGCCGATCAGCAACAGGAAATTCTGGTACTGCGCCAATGGCGCGAGCAACGCGATCAGGGTGCAGACCACACCAATGATCAGGGCCAGATGCTCGACTTTCAGACGCAACAGAATTCCGCTGGACACCGCCGCCGAGTGAATGTCGGCGAAGGCGTTTTCCGACTCGTCCAGCAGGATCAGCAACAGTGGAATCCCCAACCCCGCACCGGCCAGCGCCAGCAGCAGCGCGTTGACTTCACCGCTCGGCGCAAACGCCAGGGTGTAGGCCACGCCAAGGCTCATCAGCCAGAAGTTGCCGATAAAGAAGCCGACGGCGGTGCCACCGAACACGTTTCTCGCCCGCTTGCCGAAACGCGAGTAGTCGGCGATCAGCGGCAGCCACGACAGCGGCATGGCGATTGCGATGTCGAAGCCCACGGCAAACGGCATCGACCCGTCACCGGCCTGCGCCCACAGGGCAGCGAGATCAGCCTTGGCGAACAGGTTCCAGGTCAGCCAGAGGCACGCCGCAAGCAGCAGCCAGATGCCCCATTTGCGCAGGATCTTGCGCACGAATGTCAGCGGTCCACTGACCGCGAGCAAGGTCGCCAGTGCGCCGAAAAACAGCGTCCACAGCACCGGGTTCGCCCACAGCGAACCTTCGCTGAACGCACGGGTGCCAAGCAGGCTGGCGGCGTCACGCATGACGATGATTTCGAATGAGCCCCAACCGACCAGTTGCAGCAGATTGAGCAGCGCCGGCAGGCTCGCGCCCTTGCTGCCGAGGCTGAGTTTGAGCGCGGCCATCGACGACAGGCCAGTGTCGCTGCCGATCACGCCCACGGCCGCCAGCAGCAGCACGCCGACCAGCGTGCCGAGAAAAATCGCCAGCAACGCGCCGGACAGGCCCAGCCCCGGCGCCAGCAGCGCACCGGTCTGCAACACCATCAGGCCGATGCCGAGGGAGAACCACAGGGAAAACAGATCACGACCACCGAACACGCGCTTGTCAGCGGGTACGGCGAGATCGGGGGAATAGGTGCCGGGTTGAATGCTCAAGGGTGTTATCTCAGAGGAATATTTTTGTCATTGAGATGGTCGGCGCCGGTTCTGCCGCCCTCACGCGAAAGCCCGCTCCCACACAGATTCCCCGTGGGAGCGGGCTTGCTCGCGAAGAGGCCTGTACCGGCGCCGCCGGTCTCAGGTCAGATCAAACTTTCTTGTACAGCTGACTGCCTTCCTTCTTGAAGCGCTCGGCCTGTTCCGCCAGGCCTTGGGCGACGTCCACGTCGACCGCGTCGATCCGCTGGTTGGCCGCGTATTCGCGGACTTCCTGGGTGATCTTCATCGAGCAGAATTTCGGCCCGCACATCGAACAGAAATGCGCGACCTTGGCCGAGTCCTTCGGCAGGGTTTCATCGTGATACGAACGGGCGGTGTCCGGATCCAGGCCGAGGTTGAACTGGTCTTCCCAACGGAATTCGAACCGCGCCTTGCTCAAGGCGTTGTCACGGATCTGCGCGCCCGGATGGCCCTTGGCAAGGTCCGCTGCGTGAGCGGCGATCTTGTAGGTGATGATCCCGGTCTTCACATCATCCTTGTTTGGCAGGCCCAGGTGTTCCTTCGGCGTCACGTAGCAGAGCATCGCGCAACCGAACCAGCCGATCATCGCCGCACCGATACCGGACGTGATGTGGTCATAACCCGGAGCAATGTCGGTGGTCAGCGGGCCGAGGGTGTAGAACGGCGCCTCGTCGCAGCACTCCAGCTGCTTGTCCATGTTCTCCTTGATCAACTGCATCGGCACGTGGCCCGGGCCTTCGATCATGCATTGCACGTCATGTTTCCAGGCGATCTTGGTCAGCTCGCCGAGGGTTTCCAGTTCACCGAACTGCGCTTCGTCGTTGGCGTCGGCAATCGAGCCCGGACGCAGGCCATCGCCCAGCGAGAAGCTGACGTCGTAGGCCTTCATGATTTCGCAGATTTCGTCGAAGTGGGTGTAAAGGAAGTTCTCTTTGTGGTGCGCAAGGCACCACTTGGCCATGATCGAACCGCCACGGGAAACGATGCCGGTCACACGCTTGGCGGTCAGCGGCACGTAGCGCAGCAACACACCGGCGTGGATGGTGAAGTAGTCGACGCCCTGCTCGGCCTGCTCGATCAGCGTGTCGCGGAACAGCTCCCAGGTCAGGTCTTCCGCCACGCCATTGACCTTTTCCAGCGCCTGATAGATCGGCACCGTGCCGATCGGCACCGGCGAGTTGCGGATGATCCACTCGCGGGTTTCGTGAATGTGCTTGCCGGTGGACAAGTCCATCACCGTGTCCGAACCCCAGCGGATGCCCCAGGTCAGTTTCGCCACTTCTTCTTCGATGGATGAACCCAGGGCGCTGTTGCCGATGTTGCCGTTGATCTTCACCAGGAAGTTACGGCCGATAATCATCGGTTCCAGTTCGGTGTGGTTGATGTTGGCCGGAATGATCGCGCGACCACGGGCGATTTCCTCGCGGACGAACTCGGCAGTGATTTCTTTCGGGATGCTCGCGCCGAAACTGTGGCCGGCGTGTTGCTGCTTCAGCAGGCCGGCGGCGCGGGCCTCTTGCAGCTTCATGTTTTCGCGGATGGCGACGTATTCCATCTCGGCGGTGATGATGCCTTTGCGCGCGTAGTGCATCTGGCTGACGTTGACCCCGGCCTTGGCGCGGCGCGGATTGTTGACGTGGGCGAAACGCAGCTTGGTCAGCTCCGGGTCGGCCAGACGCTCCTGGCCGAAGTTCGAGCTCAGGCCGCTCAGGCGCTCGGTGTCGCCACGGTCGTCGATCCACGCCGAGCGCACATCGCCCAGGCCTTTGCGCACGTCGATCACCACGTTCGGATCGGTGTACGGGCCAGAAGTGTCGTAGACGGTCACCGGGGCGTTGATTTCGCCGCCGAAGTCGGTCGGGGTCACATCGAGGGTGATTTCGCGCATCGGCACGCGGATATCCGGGCGGGAGCCCTGAACGTAGACTTTTTGCGAACGGGTGAACGGTTGAACCGACTGCTCATCGACCTTGGCCGAGTCACTCAGGTTGATCGCGTTTTTTGATTTTGTCGTCATCACGGGCTCTCCAGACAGCATCCAGGCATGGATTGTCGGAGCAGAACCTGAAAGGCACGGACGCACCAGGACTGGTGCTGTGCATCGTCGTCGAGCGTTCGATTGTCGAACAATTTCCCGGACGAAGCACAAGAGGACTCGCCGGGTTGACGAGAAATCTTGTTCCCTACGCAGGCGCTAACCTGATCAGGTTCAACGGGATCCGAAATTATTCGATCTCAGCCTCATAGCAAGGCACCCCGACAAGAACCCGGCCAGTCTAGACACAACCGGCAAAGAACGCCAACACCGTGGCAAACACCATGATGAATGGCGCAATTGCGGCGGCTTGCAGGATTGTTGCCGCTGCAATGCGCAACTACACTCGCTGTGCCCTGCTGCGCCTTGACGCCGCAGTGTCCGCGCCCTAACTTGGGCGCCCGGATTATTTCCATAATATTCATGCTAGGGATCGCCTCATGCTGCGCAAACTTTCACTGGCTGTTGCCGTGTCTTGTGCGTCCAACGCAATGGCCTGGGCAGCCGAAGCGCCCTTGTCGACCAAAACCGATCTGGTCAGCGTTTATCAGGAAGCGGTCGACAACAACGCCGACCTCGCCGCCGCCCGCGCCCAGTACGGCGCCCAGAAAGAAGTCGTGCCCCAGGCCCGCGCCGGGTTGCTGCCGAACCTGTCCGGCGGTGCCGAAGTCGCCGACGTGCGCACCTCGATCGACCAGCCTTCGGCCATCGCCAACCGCAGCGCCCATTCCTATCAGGCGACCCTGGCCCAACCGTTGTTCCGCGCCGACCGCTGGTTCCAGTACCAGGCGGCCAAGGACGTCAACGAACAGGCGGCGCTGCAACTCTCGGCCACCGAGCAGAACCTGATCCTGCAAAGCGCCGAGAGCTACTTCAACGTGCTGCGCAGCCAGGACAACCTGGCCTCGACCAAGGCTGAGGAAGCGGCGTTCAAACGCCAGCTCGACCAGTCCAACGAGCGCTTCGACGTGGGCCTGTCGGACAAGACCGACGTGCTGCAATCGCAAGCCAGCTACGACACCGCGCGCGCCAACCGGATCGTTGCCCAGCGCCAGGTGGACGATGCGTTCGAAGCGCTGATCACCCTGACCAACCGTCAGTACAACTCGATCCAGGGCATCGTGCATACGCTGCCGATCCTGCCGCCGGCACCCAATGACGCCAAGGCCTGGGTCGACACCGCCGCCAGGCAGAACCTCAACCTGTTGGCGAGCAACTACGCGGTCAGCTCCGCCGAACAGACGCTCAAGCAGCGCAAGGCCGGCCACTTGCCGACCCTCGATGCCGTGGCCAAATACGAGAAGGGCGACAACGACGCCCTCGGCTTCAGCAACCCGAATGCCTTCGGCACGCCCTACAGCGGCAACGTCGAACAGCGCACCCTGGGCCTGCAACTGAACATTCCGATCTACAGCGGCGGCCTCACCAGTTCCCAGGTCCGTGAGTCCTACTCGCGACTCGACCAGACCGAACAGCAACGCGAAGGCCTGCGCCGGCAAGTGGTGGAAAACACCCGCAACCTGCACCGCGCGGTGAACACCGATGTCGAGCAGGTGCAGGCGCGCCGGCAGTCGATCATCTCCAACCAGAGCGCGGTGGAAGCCACGGAAATCGGTTATCAGGTCGGTACGCGCAACATCGTCGACGTGCTGGACGCCCAGCGCCAGCTCTACACCTCGGTGCGCAACTACAACAACACCCGCTACGACTACATCCTCGACAACCTGCGCTTGAAGCAGGCGGCCGGCACGCTGAATCCGGGGGACTTGCAGGATCTGACCCGCTACCTGAAAGCCGACTACAACCCGGACAAGGACTTCCTGCCTCCGGATCTGGCGAAGGCGGCAGAAGAACAGCTCAAAGCCCGCCCGTGAAAAACAAAAAAGATCGTAGCCTGCACCAGGCTGCGATCTTTTTTTGCATCTCGATGGCCGGTTATTTGATCAGTCGACCCAAACCATCCAGCAGGCGCTGCAACGCGCCCTGATTGCGCCGCATCACGCTCAACCCGGCATCGGCCATGCGTTGCGCATCCCGTGGCAACTCGAACAGACGCTGAACCTCCACCGCCAGACCTTCGGCATCATCGACCTCGACCAACGCCCCGGCGCTGCGCAGTTGCGCGGCGATGTCGAGGAAGTTGAACAGGTGCGGGCCGCTGATCACCGGTTTTGCCAGGGCTGCCGGCTCCAGCAGGTTGTGTCCGCCGTTCGGCACCAGACTGCCGCCGACGAAGGCGCTGTCGGCCAGTGCATACAGAAACAGCAACTCGCCCATGGTGTCGCCGAGCAGCACCGACGTTCCAGCCTCAACATGGGCGCCGCCGGAACGGCGCACCGTGGCAAAACCTTCGCGCTGACACAACTCGAACACGGAGTTGAAGCGCTCCGGGTGACGCGGCACCAGAATCAGCAGCGCATCGGGATGGTTCGCCAGCAACCGACGATGGGCATTCAACACCACTTCGTCCTCGCCTTCGTGGGTACTCGCGGCGATCCACACCGGTCGTTCCAGCGCCTGCCATTGCCCGCGCAGATCAGCGGCGCGTTGCAGCAGTTGCGGGTCGATGGTCAGGTCGAACTTGATCGAGCCGGTGACTTCGACCGTCTCCGCACGCGCGCCCAACTCGCGAAAGCGCTGCGCCTCGGCGTCGGTCTGCACGGCGAACAGGCTCATTTCGGCGAGCATCGGCGCGGTCAGTTTGCTGAACCGGCCATAGCCCTTGGCCGAACGCTCGGACAACCGGCCGTTGGCCAGCGCCACCGGAATCCCGCGTTTGGCGCACTGGTGAATGTGGTTGGGCCACAATTCGGTTTCCATGATGACCGCGAGTTTCGGTTGCACGCGATCGAGAAACCGCGCCGCCGCACACGGCAAGTCATAAGGCAGGTAGCAATGCTGAATCCGCGGTTCATCGGCGAACATCGCGTGGATGCGCTCCGAACCGGTCGGGGTCATGCAGGTCACGGTGATCGGCAACTGTGGATAACGTTGCAGCAGCGCACGGATCATCGGCGCCGCCGCGATGCTTTCGCCCACCGATACCGCATGCACCCAGATGCCGCCGGGTTGCAGCGCGGGCATGGCGTAGCTGAAACGTTCGCCAATCCGCTTGGCATAGGCCGGCGCCTTGCGCGAACGCAGCCATAGCCGAATCGCCACCAATGGCAGCCCCAGGTAAAACAGCACGGTGTAGAGAGTTCTATTCATGGCGGCGGAGTTTATCGACTTTTGCCGCCGATCGCCCGCAGGTGTATGGCAAATCGCTCCGCCAGCCAGCGGGCGGCCGGGCCGAGCGGTTCGTCACGGCGCCAGACCAGTTCCACCACCAGCGCCGGGGGTGTCCATTCGCTGTCGAGTTCGACCATCAACCCCTGATACGCCGAGTACTGCACCACATGGCGCGGCAGCCAGGCCCAGCCTAGATCGCGTACCAGCCATTCGGCCATCACGTAGAAGCTGTCGGCCCGCCAAACCTGCGGGCTGGCGGGTTCGTTGCCGGGATAGACGCTGGTTTGCGTCGACATCAGCAATTGCCGGTGTTGCGCCAGTTGCTGACAGGTGACGTAGGGCTGCGTCGCCAGTGGATGGTTGACGCCGCAGACCGTGACCATTTCCACGCTGCCGAGTACGCGGCGCTCCAGCGCTTCGGGGATTTCATCGTGGTAGAACAGCAGACCGAGGTCAGCCTTGCGCTCCACCAGTTTGCGCGACACCTCGCCCTGGGCGGCGCTGGTCAGTTGCACTTCCAGGCTGGGAAACTGCTCGGCCAGCGCGCCGAAACTTTCCACCAGCGCCTGATAGGGCATTGCCTCGTCCTGGGCCACGCGCAATTGCGCTTCCTGGCCGCGCATCATCGCCATGGCCCGACCATTCAGGCGCTCGCACTGGCGCAACACTTCCCGCGCCTCTTCGAGCAACGCCTCGCCGGCCTCGGTAAGACTCGGCTGACGACCGCTGCTACGCTCGAACAGACTGACCCCAAGATCATCTTCCAGCAGCGCAATGGCACTGCTGATCGCCGATTGCGCCTTGCGTTGCTGGCGGGCGACGGCCGAAAACGAACGATGCTCGGCGACGCTGACGAACACCTGCAACTGCTCCAGATTCCATTGCATGCTCATGGGCAACCCATCTCCAAAACAGATAGGTAATGACTTTACCCCATCTGGCGAATCCCTAGAATGCCGACCTCAGCAAGCAACATTTACATGAGGATTGAACCATGACCGCCTACGCCTACCTGGCCATTGCCATCTGCGCCGAAGTGATCGCCACTGTTTCGATGAAAGCGGTCAAGGGTTTCAGCACGCCCCTGCCTTTGCTGCTGGTCATCGTCGGCTACGGGATCGCGTTCTGGATGCTGACCCTGGTGGTGCGCAGCGTGCCAGTGGGCGTCGCCTACGCGGTGTGGGCGGGCATGGGCATCGTGATGGTCAGCGTCGCCGCGTTGTTCATCTATGGGCAGAAGCTCGATATACCGGCGATGCTGGGAATGGCGTTGATCGTGCTGGGCGTGGTGGTCATCCAGCTCTTCTCGAAAACCGCCGGGCACTGACGGCAGCGACAAGCCTCAAGCTGCAAAGCTGCAAGTTTTCGGCTCCGGGTTGCAGCTTGCAGCTCGAAGCTTGAAACTTGCAGCTTCTTTAAGCCCTGAGGTCGTTGCATGCCATCCGTTATTTCCACCGACGTTCTGATTGTCGGCGCTGGTGTCGCCGGCCTCTGGCTGAACGCGCGCCTGCGCCGCCAGGGCTTTTCGACCGTGCTGGTGGAGAGCGCCAGCCTCGGTGGCGGGCAGAGCGTGAAATCCCAGGGAATCATCCACGGCGGCGCCAAGTACGCGCTGCATGGTGCGCTGACCGGCGCCTCAGAAGCCATCGCCGACATGCCGCGCCGCTGGCGTGAAGCGCTGGCCGGTGACGGCGAGCTGGATCTGCGCGGCGTGCGCCTGCTGTCCGAAGCCCATTACCTGTGGTCGCCGGGCACCCTGGCCGGCAACCTCACCAGTTTCTTCGCCAGCAAGGCCGTGCGCGGCCGGGTCGATCAGGTCAAGGGCGAGCAACTGCCGCCGGCCCTGCAGGACAAGCGCTTCAAGGGCAAGGTCTACCGTCTCGCCGAACTGGTGATCGATGTGCCGAGCCTGGTTCAGCGCCTGGCGGATCTGGCCGGCGACGGTCTGCTCGCCGGGCGAGATATTCAACCACTGCTGGAAAACGGCCAACTGGTCGGCCTGAAAGTCGACGAGCGCGAGATCCGCGCCCAGCGCATCGTGCTCAGCGCCGGCGCCGGCACCGAAGACCTGCTCAAGGCCCTCGGTCTGAGCCAGCCGGCCATGCAACGCCGACCGCTGCACATGATTCTCGTCAAGGGACCGGGCCTGAAGCCGCTGTACGCGCACTGCCTGGGCGGCGGCACCAAGCCGCGCATCACCGTGACCACCCATCCGGCCGCGAACGGCCAGTGGGTCTGGTATCTGGGCGGCGACATCGCCGAGGCCGAGGGCGTGGCCCGCGAGCCAGCCGAGCAGATCGCCACCGCGCAGAAGGAACTCGGCCAGTTGCTGCCGTGGATCGACCTGGGCAGCGCGCAATGGGCGACCCTGCGGGTCGACCGCGCCGAGCCGCTGCAAACCGGCCTGACCCGCCCGGACAACGCCTTCCTCGCCGAGCAGGATCGGCTGCTGGTGGGCTGGCCGACCAAACTGGCCTTGGCCCCGGACTTCGCCGACCGGGTGCTCGCTGCGCTGCAGCGCGACGGCATCCAGCCAAGCCACGCCGCCCTGCCGTCGGACCTGCCGAAACCACCGATGGGCGTTCCGGCCTGGGAGCAATTGCTGCCATGACCCTGCCAACCCTGCACGAACTGCACCGCCCATTGGGCAGCATCGGTCTGATGGTTTCTCCTCTTGGCCTGGGCACCGTGAAGCTGGGCCGCGACCAAGGCGTGAAATATCCCAACGGCTTTCAGATCCCCGACGATGACGCGGCGCGCATGCTCCTGCGTCAGGCTCGGGATCTGGGCATCAACCTGATCGATACCGCCCCGGCCTACGGCCGCAGCGAAGAACGCCTCGGCCCGCTGCTGCGTGGCCAGCGTCAGGACTGGGTGATCGTCAGCAAGGTCGGCGAAGAGTTTGCCGATGGCCTGTCGTGCCACGACTTCAGCGCGGCCCACACGCGCATGTCGGTGGAGCGCAGCCTGCAACGCCTGGAAACCGACTTCATCGATCTGGTGCTGGTGCATTCGGACGGCAACGACCTGGCGATCCTCAACGACTGCGAAGTCTACGCCACCCTCGCGGCGCTCAAGGCCGAAGGCAAGATTCGCGGTTTCGGCTTTTCCGGGAAAACCGTCGACGGCGGCCTCAAGGCGCTGGAGCAAGGCGATTGCGCGATGGTCACCTACAATCTGAACGAACAAAACGAGAAGGCAGTCATTGACTATGCTGCTGACCACGGCAAAGCCATTCTGGTGAAAAAAGCCCTGGCCAGCGGCCATGTGTGCCTGAGTCCCGGCGTCGACCCGGTGCGCGCCAGCTTCGAGTTGTTGTTCGCCCAGCCCGGCGTGGCCAGTGCTATCGTCGGCACGATCAATCCGCTGCACCTCGCCCACAACGTTGCGACCGTTGCCCAGGTCATTCGTGGTCACTGACGCCGCTTCGCGGCCTTAAGCAGGAGCCGACATGCCGCGCACGCTCATCCGCAAGAACCCGAGCAACTTCAAGACGCTGCCGCTGTTCGTCGAAGCGACCCCCGAAGGTCTGGCCTACCAGAGCGTCGGCATGCCGCTGAATTTCGCCCAGACCCTGCAACGGCGAAAGCCGGTCACGGTGCCGGACGCCGAGCGTTTCGCACTGGAGCTGGCCAACCTCGGTGTATCGGTGCGACTGACCCTGCATTGGCAGAACCGCGACTATTGGGTGCTGGTGCGCCAGCGCCGGCAGGATCGCGGCGATGTGGTACTGAAACTGATTTCCGGCTACGTGCCGGCCCATGAGCTGAATATTCCGCTGCACACAGCGATTCAGGAGATCGCCGAAGAGTGCCTGCTGGAAACCCCGGAAGGCTGGCTCGGCGGGCGCTTCAACGACACCTGGCTGCCGGCGCCCTACGCCGCCGCGCTGCATTACCGCGAGGCGTTGCCGTTTCGCCTGACGCCGCTGTCCGGCTCGGCGCGCCCGGTGCGCTGCGCCAATCTGCAATTGCTCGAGCGGCCACGGGCCTATGTGCATCTGCCGACCGCCTCCTTGCAGTTGATCTACGATTTGCGCCTGGAGGTGCCGAAGGAAGCCAAGACCTTGAGTCTGTTCCATGTCGACGAACGTCTTGAGGGCGATCAACTGGTCGCGCGGCTCGACCGCAAACGTCCGGACCTGTATCTGATGCCGTTGCAGGACGGCGAACCGCTGGCCGAGCTGTATACGCTCAAGAAGGGTCAGTTGTCCCCGGCGGGCACCCGTGGGCTGTATCTGGCGGAGAGTTTCGCCAGACAGGACGGCTGGCTGGTGCGCGACGAGCGGATTCGCTGGAAGGACTGGCTGCGTCAGCAGGGTTTGACAGCGCCAGACAAGGACACCGGATTGGCGCGCTTGCGTGGCAAGGCGAAGCAATTGCTGAAGAAGATCGTGCCGCGCAAGACGGCTTGATCCTGATTGCTCCCACGCAGCGCGCGGGAGCAATCAAGTACAGGTCATTCGGACTTGCGGATTTTTTCCACAATCGCGGTGGTCGAGCTGTTTTCCACCAGCCCCAGCACCTTCACGGTGCCGCCGTAGGCCTTGACGATATCGGCGCCGACCACCTGATCGATACCATAGTCGCCACCCTTGACCAGCACGTCCGGCTTGACCTCGCGCAGCAGGTTCTCCGGGGTGCCCTCGGCAAAACTGATCACCCAGTCCACCGCGCCCAGGCCAGCGAGCACCGCCATGCGTCGGTCGACGCTGTTGATCGGCCGTCCCGGGCCTTTCAGACGGCTGACCGAGGCGTCGTCGTTGATCGCGACAATCAACCGGTCGCCCTGCGCCCGCGCCTGCTCGAGGTAGGTCACGTGGCCGGCGTGGAGGATGTCGAAGCAACCGTTGGTGAAGACGATCTTCTCGTTGTGCGCCCGGGCATCGTCAACCGCCAGCAGCAGTTGCTCCAGACCCAGCACACCGCGCTCGGAACCTTCCTCGCGCTGAATCGCACGGCGCAGTTCCGGGGCGCTGATCGCCGCCGTACCGAGCTTGCCGACCACAATGCCAGCGGCAAGGTTGGCCAGCGCTACCGCATGCGGCAGCTCTTCGCCAGCGGCAATTGCCGCCGCCAGAGTGGAAATAACCGTGTCGCCGGCACCGGTCACGTCGAACACTTCACGGGCACGGGCCGGCAGATGCAGCGCCGGGTGCTCCGGACGCAGCAGGGTCATGCCGTGCTCGCCACGGGTCACCAGCAATGCGCCGAGTTCCAGGTCGTGCATCAGCTTCGCGCCCTTGCTCACCAGTTCGTGCTCATCGGCGCAACCGCCGACAATGGTTTCGAACTCGCTGAGGTTGGGGGTGATCAGGCTCGCGCCACGGTAGATCGAGAAATCCTTCCCTTTCGGATCGGCCAGCACCGGAATGCCTTTGGCACGGGCGGCCTGGATCAGCGCCTGATGGTTTTTCAGCGCGCCTTTGCCGTAGTCGGACAGCACCAGCACCTTGATACCTTCCAGCAGATCGTCAACCTGGGAGGCAAGCGCGAGGGCGTCCGTGGCAAACGGTTCTTCGAAGTCGATACGCAGCAATTGCTGGTGCCGGCTCATGACCCGCAGCTTGACGATGGTCGGCTGGTGCGCGATGCGCTGGAACAAGGCCTTTACGCCGGCACCCTTGAGGCTGTTGCTCAGGCTGTCGGCGGCCTCGTCGTCACCGGTCACACCGACCAGCGACGCCGGCGCACCCAGCGCGGCAATGTTCAAGGCAACGTTGGCGGCACCGCCCGGACGGTCTTCGATTTGCTCGACCTTTACCACGGGAACCGGCGCCTCAGGGGAAATCCGTGAGGTCCCACCATGCCAGTAACGGTCGAGCATGACATCGCCGACCACCAAGACAGGGGCTTGATCGAATCGCGGCATGGACAACTTCATGGAGCAACCCACATACAAAATGAACAGGGGCGCGATATTAGCACAGGGTTGGCGAAGGCTTGTGCGACGGCTGCAACAGGATGAAACAACGGGGTTTTTTGCTCATTTTTTGAGCAGGATGGCTGCAAGGCAGCGGCAGGCCGTCGTCAGCTCGAGTGCGTCGGTATCAATCCGGCACTCGGCCGCCAGCGGCGCTTCGTACGGGCTGTCGATGCCTGTGAAATCCTTGATCCGCCCTTCACGCACGGCGCGGTACAGGCCTTTGGGATCGCGTCGGGCGCAGACTTCAAGGGAGGTGCTGACATGCACTTCGATAAAGTCACCCGCAGCAAACAGCTGACGCGCCGCCTCCCGCTCTGCGCGGAACGGCGAAATGGCTGCGACGATCACAATCAGTCCGGCATCGAACATCAGGCGTGCCACTTCACCCATACGCCGGATGTTCTCGCGCCGACACCCGTCGCCCATCCCCAGATCGCGGCACAAGCCATTGCGCACATTGTCGCCATCAAGCAGGAAGGTGTGCAGGCCGTATTGATGCAGGTGCAGTTCAAGGGCATTGGCCAGGGTCGATTTGCCGGCCCCCGACAACCCTGTCAGCCACACGCAGCGCGGTCGTTGCTTCTTGAGCGCCGCACGGGCCTGATTCGACAGCGCCAGTTCATAGGGCCGGATGGCCGATGCATTTGTCGTCAAGCAAAGCGCTTCATTCATAGCCGAGCAGCTCATAGTCACGTTGATAGACCCGCCGCACCAGACGCCGGGTACGCAGCGTGCAGAGCTCCCGCGCCAGCATCGGGCGCCGTTGCCGGGAGACGTTGATGCGGGGCAGTTGGCTCGCCAGCCCCAACTGCTCGCAGACCAGGCCGAAATCCCGCTCCAGATGTTCCTGATAACCGATGAAATCCAGCGCCAGATGCCCCAGCGAGTCGGTGAGAAAGTCGGTCTGCGCAGCAAAGTGCAATTGGCGCGGGATGGTTTCGGCATGCAGCCAGCGAGCGACAAACTCGTCGAAATCACGGTAATTGCGTACCAGTTGCTGCGCGGCATGATCGCGCCCGCTCAGCTCGTTGCCGCGCAAAAAGGCGTAGGCCGAATAAGCGCGCTCCAACGGGTCGCGCACGAAGGCGAATTTGTAGACGGCCGCGAACTGCTCGGGAAACTGTTCTTCGTACCAGTACAACGGCAGATGGCCGGGACGCCAGCCATCGAACATTGCCGTACACACGCTGCTGCCGGCACATTTGGGCACATGGATGAACAGGCAGGCGCGCCGCTCGAACGCCTTGGGAAAGGTCAGGTTGGCTGACATCGACTTGTTCACCACTTGCCGGTCGACCACCGACAGGCGCCCCAACAGAAAGGCCCGCTGCGGCTTGGGCAGCAGTTTCCAGAGATAGCGTTGCAGCATGAGAGTACCCGCGCGACGGGGATGGCCCCCTCGATGAAAATCAAAGTTCGTTCAGGAACCTTAACAAGCGCGGTGCCGGGTTTTATTCCGGTTTGGTCAAGAAGCGTAAAGGTCTGGATACAAACCGATGAGGGCGCGGGACGGCGCCCTCATCGGTTGCTCGGGGGTCAGGCGATGTCTTCGGCCGGGGCGTCGAGGCCCAGCGCATTCAGGCGGGCGTAGTAACCGTTCTGCGCGAGCAGCGCATCATGGGTGCCGCGCTCGACGATCCGCCCTTGGTCCATGACCAGGATCAGATCGGCTTTCTCGATGGTCGACAGACGGTGGGCGATCACCAGCGTGGTACGGCCCTTCATCACCTGGTCCAGCGCAGCCTGGATGTGCCGTTCGGACTCGGTGTCGAGGGCCGAGGTGGCCTCGTCGAGAATCAGCAGCGGCGCGTTCTTGAGCAAGGCGCGGGCAATCGCCAGGCGCTGGCGCTGACCGCCGGAGAGCAACACACCGTTCTCGCCGACCTGGGTGTCCAGGCCATTGGGCAGTTGCGAGATGAAGTCCATCGCGTAGGCATCACGCGCAGCCTTCTCGATATCTTCGCGCGGCGCACCGGCCAGGTCGCCGTAGGCGATGTTGTTGGCCACGGTGTCGCTGAACAGCGTGACGTGCTGGGTCACCTGGGCGATGTGACGACGCAGGTTCAACAGCTTGTATTGCTCCACTTCCACGCCATCGATGAGGATTTCGCCCTTGTCGTGGTGGTAGAAACGCGGAATCAGGTTCGCCAGGGTCGACTTGCCGCTGCCCGAGCGCCCGACCAGAGCCACCATCTGCCCCGGCTCGGCCGAGAAGCTGATGTCGTCGAGCACCTGACGATCGGTGCCCGGATAGGTGAAGCTCAGATTGCGCACGTCCAGGCGACCGCTGACCGAGTCGCGCTCGACCGTACCGGTATCGACTTCCGGCGCGACGTCCAGCTGTTCGAAAATGCTTTCGGCGCCCGCCACGCCTTTCTGGATGGTCGAGCTGACCTCAGACAACTGACGGATCGGTTTCGGTAACAGACCGGCCAGGGTGATGTAGGCCACCATGTCACCGGCCGAGGCATCGCCACGCAGGAACAGCACCAGGAACATCAGCACCGCCATGGCGCTGTAGATCACCAGTTGCAGCATCGGCGTATAGATCGCGCCGGTACGGGTCATGCGCAGTTGCTTGTCGGTGTTGCTCTGGCTGGCGTTCAGGAAGCGTTGTTCTTCGTACGTCTCGCCACCGAAGCTGCGTACCACGCGATAACCCTGGATGGTTTCCGAAGCGACGTGGGTGACGTCGCCCATGGCCGCCTGGATCTTCTTGCTCTGCTTGCGGAATTTCTTGCTGGCGGTGCGCACCATCACGGCGATGAGCGGCAGGATCGCCACCATCACCAACGTCAGCTTCCAGTTCATGAACAGCAGCGAGGCGAACAGGAAGATCACCGTCATGCCTTCACGGATTACGACCTTGATCGCATCTGTTGCCGCCCCCGTGACCATTGTCACGTTGAAGGTGATACGCGAAATCAGATGACCGGAGTTATGCTTGTCGAAGTAGCGATTGGGCAGGGTCAGCAGGTTGTTGAACAGCTGGATCCGCAGGTCGTGTACCAGGCCGAGGGAAACCTTGGCCAGAAAGTAGTTGCCCAGATACGACCCCAGCCCCTGCCACGCGGCGATCAGGATGATCAGCAGCGGAACGGCCTGCAGCAGTTGCAGGTCGCGCAGGTACGGCACGGTCGGAAACAGCACCGCCTCAGGGTTGGACAGGCCGTCGACAAAGTACTTGAGGATGTAGCCGAGCATCGGCTGGGTCGAGGCGAAAATCAGGAAACCGACGATGCTGATCAGGAACAGACTGATATACGGCCGGACGTAACCGAGCAGTCGGAAGTAGATTTTAAGGCTCGAAGGGCTTGCGGCGGGACTGGAGTCGGTCATATCACGCGAAAGTCGATAAAAAGGACGCTGACTTTAGCACAGCTTGTTCGGGGTTCTGGCAATCGGCGAAAGGCTGGTATTGTTAGGCATGTTTTCCAGCATCAAATAGCCATCATCCGAATGGTCGATCAACTTCAGGATTGAATCTCACAGCATGCAACTTCGCAGCTTCAGCAGTACGTCCAATCGAGTTTTCGATTTCATCAGCCTGTGGATTCTACCCACCGGCTATTTCTTGCTCTTGTGCGCGCTGTTTTTTCTGCCGGGCCGCAGCCTTCATCACAAACTGTTTTATGGCTTGTTCAGCATTCCGACGCTGATCGCCCTCTGCCTGCGCCCGCGCGAACTCAAGGAGCTGCTGCGCGAGCCGATTTTCGTCGCGATCCTGCTGTTTGTCGTCTGGGCGTTGCTAAGCCTGTGCTGGGGGCCGCATGACGAACCGGTCGGCGGGATGTTCAAACCGCCGCTGCATACCCTGCTGCTGTTTGCCGGCTGCTATCTGCTGGTGCGTTATCGCAGTGACATCCTGCAACCCCTGCTGTTTCTCGCCGCCCTGGTGGCGCTGATTGCCACGACTTGCTACCTGTTCATGTTCGCCCGGGTCTATGAACCGGGCATGCGCCTGATCGGTGGCGGTGCCTTCGACAACCCGCTGCTCAGCTCGCACCTGTTCGGTTTTTTCTGCGCCTACTGGCTGAGCGTGACCATGACCTGCAAGCGCCAGCGAATGATGTGGCTGAGCGTGCCGGCGATGGCGATCATGTTCATGGCGGTCATCGGCACCGGCTCCCGAACTCCGCTGGTGGCCCTCACCATGGCAGCCTTGTGGCTGAGCTTCATCTGCTGGAATCGCCGCTCGATTGCACTTCTGGCGGCAATGGCCGTGAGTGGCCTTACGGTTTTCGTGCTGTTCGCACAGATGATTTTCGAGCGCGGCGACTCGTACCGCCTGGAAATCTGGCAAATGGTCCTGCACAAGATCGCCGACCACCCCTGGCTCGGTCATGGCTACAGCGCCAGCCTGGCGATCGATCCGGGGGTCGGTTACAACTTCCAGGAACCGCACAGCTTTGCCCTCGGCGTGCTCTATTACGTGGGCATCCTCGGCCTGATTCCCTGGCTGTTCTTTCAGGCATGGGCGCTGTCGAGCAGTTGGCGCCAGCGTGTGCAACCGCTGCTGATCGTCGCCTCGACCTGGCTGGTGTTCGGCATCGGCGCCGGGCTGACCGAAGGTGGCGGAATCATTTCGCGACCCAAGGAGCACTGGTTCCTGTTGTGGATTCCTCTGGCGCTGATCGCGGCCTTGAGCATCAACCAGCGAGCCCGGCGCCTGCTGACCTTGCCGGTGCAACCTCTGTCGGTGGCCGGTTTGCAGCAACTGAGCAGCGACGCCCAGGTCATCGAAGAAGACGGCCTCGGCCCGAAAGTCCTGCGCCTGTCCGATGGCAGCTTCCTCAAGCTGTTCCGACCTCGCCGCTGGTATACCTCGGGTAGTTTCAATCCGTATTCCGAGCGTTTCGCCGTCAACAGCGAGCAATTGCGCCAGATGGGCATCCCCACCCCGCAAGTACTCAACCTGTATCGACTGAGCGATGGCAGCAGCGCGGTGCATTACGCGCCACTGCCGGGCCACACCTTGCGTCAGGTGCTGCAGGGCATCACCGCGCCGGCAGTGCGCCAGGCGCTGGTCGAACGTTTCGGCAAATTCATGGCCCAGTTGCATGAACAGGGGGTGTATTTCCGCTCGCTCCATCTGGGCAACGTACTGGTGCTGGAAGATGGCGAATTCGGGCTGATCGATCTGGCCGACCTGCGGGTCTACCCGTCGCCCCTCAGCCTCGCGTTGCGTCAGCGTAATCTGCGCCACATGCAACGCTACACCGTGGACAAGCGCTGGCTGTTCGAAGAACACCTTGACGCCCTGCTCCAGGGGTACGCTGTCACCGCGTCGAAATCCGCCGTGGACAATCTGCACAGGCAAGTGCTGGCCGCCAATACACCGGCGCAGGTTCAATGATGAACGAAACCAATCCCCTGATTGCGCTGGTCGCTTATTCACTGGCCATCGTATCCGCCGCACTGTTGCTGCGTGCCGTGCCGAAGATCGCCCGTCACCTGCAGCATTCCGGCGAAAGCCGCTATGCCAGCATCGATGGACTGCGCGGCTACCTGGCGTTCGGTGTATTCGTACACCACTCGATCATCACCTGGATCTTTTTGCGCACCGGTGTGTTCGAGTTTCCGCCGAGCAACTTCTACTCAATGCTCGGCCAGGGCAGCGTGGCCCTGTTCTTCATGATCACCGGTTTTCTGTTCTGGGGCCGTCTGCTGGCCCAGGGCCGAGAGCACGACTGGCTGGCGTTCGGCGTGTCACGGGTGTTCCGCCTGTATCCGCTGTATCTGCCGCTGATGCTGATCGTCTTCGCGACAGTGTTCCATTTGCAAGGCTGGGAGCTGAAGGAACCGGGCATCCAGCTGTTGAAACAGATTCTGGCCTGGCTGAGCTTTGACCGGCCAGACATCAATCAATACCCGCAGACCGGCATGCTGATCTCCAACGTCACCTGGACGCTGGCCTACGAAGTGTTTTTCTATCTGGCACTGCCCCTGGCCGCGACGGCGTTCATCTTCCGCAGCAACTGGCGGCAGATTCTGCTGTGCCTGATCGGGATCTATGCGCTGTATCAACTGGTCGGCTGGGAGCATTCGCTGAAGAAGCACTTCATTGCCAGTTTTCTCGGCGGGATTGCAGCAGCGTACTGGGTTCGCCGGCCACAACTGGTGGCGTGGGGCCGGACACGGCTGGCGAGCGTAATCGCCATCGTGGCCCTGGTCGTTGCCTTCACGGCATTCAACCGGGCATTCAAGACGACGCCGCTGTTTCTGCTGTCACTGTTTTTCGTGATCGTGGCATCCGGCAACACGCTGTTCGGGGCGCTGAAACCGCGCAGCATTCGCTGGCTCGGCGAGATCAGCTACAGCACGTATCTGCTGCACGGCTTCGTGCTCTGGCTGATGGTCCAGCGCTTGCCGCTGGCGCTGCATCTGGATGCCCGGGAAACCTGGGTCTACCTGCCGTTGATGGCGGTATGCACCTGCCTGCTGATTCTGATCAGCAGCGCCACCTTCCTGTACATCGAGCAGCCGGGCATGAACGCGGGCAAGAGAATCGTGCAATGGCTGCGCCTGCGCCAGAAGGACAACAGGCCTGTGACGGAAAAGGTCGCTCGCTGACCGCGAGCGACCCGCACCTCAGTCTTTTTCCAGCGGCGAAAACAGCAGGCGACCCAATCCACGCCAGGTCTTCTTGTTCCACGCCTTGAACGGAATCTGCGCCAGCAGCTCCCGCGCCAGCTTGCGATCGCGGTTGGCGGTCTTCAGGAACATCGAGTTGAGCGCCTTGTAGCGCACCTCGTCGTACAGCGGATGATCGCTGAACAACGCATAGGTGCGCAGGATGTTGTCGATCATGAACCGGTGGTTCTTGTAGGAGTTGGTGGCGTGCTTGCGATAGCGCGCCATCAGCACGTTCAGACCATCGATGAAGTAACCCGCATGGGTGACCTTCAGCTCGATCGCCAGGTCTTCCAGGCGAATCTGCGGATCGAACCCGCCGACCTTCTCCAGTGCCTCGCGGCGGATCATCAGGGTCGGTGCTGGCGGATACGGCTTGCGCTCCAGCAACATGTCCTCGAAATCGAGACGGCGGAATGGCACGTCACGGCGCTGGCGCTTTTCCGGATATGGCTTGCCTTCGGCGTCCATCAGCTCGATGTTGCCGGCGCAGATGCCGACTTCCGGCTTGCCGTCCATGTAGGCGACCTGCGTGGCGATACGCTCCGGCAACATGATGTCGTCGGAGCCGAACGGCACGATCAGGCTACCCTTGGCTCGGGCGATCGCCCCGTTGAGCGTGCTGGTCAGGCCCTGGTTCTGCTGCACACGAAAATCAAAACCGTGCTGCGCCTGCAAGGCGTTGATGCGCGCGACGCTGTCGTCCTTCGAACCGTCATCGACAACCAGCAGCTCGATGTTCTGGTAGCTCTGGTTGATGACGCTGAGAATGCTTTCTTCGATGTACGGGCCGTGGTTGTACGACGCAATGATGACGGTGACGATCGGCTGCGCACCGCTCCGGGATGTTTCTTTGGTCACGTTGTTTTCTTCGCTCACGGCTGTTGCTGCTCCTTGCGGGCCAGTTCCAGGCCAGAGTCGATCAGGTTGAAGTACTCCTGACGGAATACCTCGATGTCGTGGTGTTCCTGGAGATACCGATACGCCTGCTCGCCCTTGGCCCTGAGCTCGTCATCGGACAGCGCCAGGTAGGTGTCGAGCGCCGCGACCAGGCTCGGAACGTCCTTCGGCGTGATGGTCAGTCCACCGGCACCTTCGATCAACGGCAGCATTGCCGGTACGTTGGACGCGATGACCGGCAAGTGCCCGCTCATGCCTTCGAGCAACGCCAGGCCCAGCCCTTCGGCCAGCGAAGGCATGGTCCAGATATCGAACGCACGCACATATTGCAGGGCGTTTTCCTTGAAACCCAGCAGGTGCGCACGGCCGGTCAGGCCCAATTGCTCGATCTCGGCCGCCAGCGACGACTCCAGACGCCCGGCGCCGATGATCGCCAATTGCGTGTTCGGATACTTGTCCTTCAGCGCGGCAAACGCCTGCAACAGATAGGTATGGCCCTTGACCGACACCAGCCGCCCCAGTGCGCCGATCAGGCGCACGTTCGGGTCGATGCCGAGCATTTCCCGGGCGCGCTCGCGACTGTGCTGCAAACCCTCGGCCTGCTCGATGTCGATGGCGTTGGTGATCGCCCAAGTGTTGGCGTCGGTGAAACCGCAGTCGCAATCCAGCAGGTACTGCTTGACCGCCGGCGAGACCCCGACAAAACGCCAGTGCCGATCGATCAGGCGCTGGGTCTGGCGACGCCGGTAAAACCGGTCGTACTCGCCGAAGCCGTGGGAAATCCCGATGCACAGTGGCACCTTCAGCCAGCGGTTGAGCGCCAGCATCATGTTCACCGGTTTGAAGCGATTGCAGATCACCACATCGAACTTTTCCCGGCGGCAGAACTTGTAGAGCTGCCACATGGCACGCAGGCGCATACCCTTGAGGGACTTGTCGGAAAACTCGAAATACACCGAACGATCGGACCGGCTCACAGGTTCGCCCGGCCCGGGCTTGCCGCGCAGAAACGCTGCGGTCACCTCATAGCGATCCGTCGGCAGCGCCTTGACGATCTGCTCGGAGAGGTCGGCAAAATCATGGGCTTTGATGTTGTAGTCAGGCTGCAGTTGCAGAACCTTTGACCGTTGACTCATATGACTCCCCGTGGAAACCCGTTGCATCGATGATCCACCCCGGACCGGCGGCAATGCGCCTGATCTCGGCCGGATCGGGTTGAGGCAACCGAGACCATTCGTTGCGTTTCCAGCAAACGAAATGGAAATACGGAAACCGGCGATCGCCATCGCGATCATTGCTCAAATTGCCATCGCGCCAGAACCACTGGCGCGGAAAATCGTTCGTGCCGTCGTGCCACTTGATGCAGCCACCCGGCGTACTGAACGCCTCGGTGAATTCGCTGCGGCGGCGCCACGGGTTGAGCTTGCCCACCAGGGTGAACAGCGGCTCGGGAAAATTCTTGCGCCACATGAAGATGCGGCTGAACGCACCCTCATCCAGCGCATGGTGCGCCTGATCGGTAAACCGCAACCGCCAGTCCTTCATCTGCATGAACAGCTCGCGCTTGCGCGCGGTATTGCGCATCAGACACAGATGGCCGGCGACCCGACGCTCGTGCGTCGAAAACAGGTCGTAGCCTGCCAGGCGATCCGGGGTGAAGTAACTTCGCAGGTCACCGTACACCAGGTCAATATCGCCGAACGCCCAGAAATCGTAGCCTTGCAGGCGATCGGCGTGGATGTGCCCAAGGGCCGGCTTGATATCGCAGAGCTTGTACGCCGCCTTCGGCGCAAAGTCGATCTGCAATCGTTGCGACACCAGCGCACAGTAATCGCAAAACGTCATGGCCTCGACCGTGACATTGGGCGGCAGATCCGCCGGTGTACCGCAGTCACTGAACAGCAGCCAGTCGATGTCCGCGTTGCGCCGGCAACTCTCCAGGAAAAAAGGCATCCAGAACGGCCATTGGCCAAAATACGGAATCAGAAACAGAATCCGTGGACGTGGATTGATCACAGAAATTCACTCGGTTATCGAACATGGCGCCATGCTAGGCCGCGAATGACTTCAATTCTGCTTCACAGATGTTTCACCATGCTTCAGAAGCCAGAACAACTCCTGGCGCCTGACCGCTTTGCGGAAGAATTCGTTCTCACCGTAGACCGATGGCACTCTACTGGCGAGCACTCTCTGGATCAATCGCCGCAGACGTCGCTTGAACGGTGCCGGGGGTTGCAGATCATGCATCATACCCAGGGCCATGGCCTTGTCGCGCTGCTGCTCGATGGACAACGGCAGACAGCACGGCTGCATCGGCACGCCCGAATCGAACGCGGGCGGCAGCGCAATGCCCTGCCCCGAGTTGCCCATCGGCCAGCGGTCGTTATCGTGCAGGTGGTTGGCGTAGCCGAGCAGGGTCGGCTGCCAGTCGAGGCCGTTCAAGGCTTCCAGCACCGCTTGCTGGGCACAGAGATGGTCGGGATGTGGATCGAGCGTCGGATGCGGCAGCACGATGACGTCCGGGCGCGCCCGTAACAGCACCTCGCGCAGGTCGGCCAACAGATTGTTCCAGGTCGGCGCGCCATCGGCATCGCCGGGCAGCGTGAACGGATTCAACTGACGAAACAGCCGGGTGTCGCTCAGATCGGCTTCCCGCGAGGCCACCGCCTGATTCGGTGCAGCCTGCATGGCCGCCAGTTGCAGGCAGAAATAACCCAGCTGCACGCAGCGTTCCTGCGCGACTCCGGCCCAGCGCGGCACGGTGAGACTGTCCCAGGCACGCAGACGCCCCTTGAGCCGCGCCGCCTCGACCTTGTTCATGCCCATCTGCTGATAGTGTTCGGCTTCGATCTCGCCGGCGGTCAGGGTGACGATCCACGCCTCGTCGGCCTGACTGTACAAACCGTAGGCAGCCAGTTCCGCATCGTCGGCGTGGGGAGCGATGACCATCACCCGCTGACGACGGTAGTCCGGCTGCTCCAGCGCCCATAGCAGCGGCTCGCCGGAGACCCGGCAGAAACGTCCGCGCAGATGCAACTGGCCCTGGGACAGGGTTTGCGCCTGTCCGCTGAGGTTGAGGTAACGCAGGCCGTTGACGCCGCGTTCGAAGGTCTGCGCATCGGGATTCGTGCCGCCGGCCAACTCGACCCGAGGATCGAAGAAACGCCCAAGCCAGGTACTTTTGACCCGCACGGCGAGGATCAGCGTCGCGTCGTCCACCAGCATCACGCCTTCGTCCAGGCGCAGATGTCCGCCGTTCAGATGCACTTTCGGCTGCGGCGTGAACGGCGGAAAGCTGTATTGGTAATCGTCTTTTGGCGAGTAGAACAGGTGATCGGCGAACCACGCCTCATGGGCGACCCAGCCGACGACCGCCAGCACCAGCGGCAGCCACCAGGCCACCAGCACGCCAAGAGCGATCAGCACGGCCAGCGCGATCAGCAGGCCGATTCGTTTGTTGCGCCGGTGACGCTTGAGCAATTGCTGTTTGCGGCTCATGGGCTGACTCATACGGTGAAGACCGGCACAGGATTGCACCAGCGATCCTTGTATTCACGGTCGGCGCGACCGAAGGAAAAACGCAGCGGCTTATCCAGCGCCCGCGCGTGTTCCCAGGCACTTTGCGTATTGAGGAAGCTGAGCACGCTGCCGGGACTGAATTCGCGGGTTTCGGGGTCGACGCCGCCGTTGATGTACTCGACGCTGATCCACTGCGGCGCTTCGACGCGGTACACCAGTTGAATCGCGATCGGTGCATCGTTGAGGAAGATCACCGAACCGATCAACAGCTCGCGCAACAGCTCGATGACCTCGGCCATCCGTGCCGCGCCGGTGGCGGGGAAACCCCAGCGGCGCTGGAACAGATCGCAGTAGATCGCCGCCAGTTCGGCGCTGGAAAACTCGCCGACCGGACGCACCACCCCGCCCGCCTCTTCCAGTAGACGCAGCTCGCGACGCTGGTTGTAGCGAAACTTTTTCGACAGTTCTTCGGGGGTACGGGCCATGGCCAGTTGTTCGGCCTGCAACTTGAGACCGCTGAAGCGGTTTTCGTTGAGCGCCGACAGGTAGCGCCCGCGATGCCGCAGCGCGGCCTGGGCGTCAGCGGCGGCCGGCAGGATCAGCTCGGCGTTGCCGAGGTCGAACAGACCTTTCTTGCCACTGCGCTTGAGCACATCCTTGGACAACGCCAGATCGCGGCCCCAGGTCGGAATCGCGGCTTTGACTTCGCCTTGCTGCTCCCAGGCCAGATAACGCACGGGGATGCCGGCCAGATCCGCCAGACGCTCGACCACCATGGGATGAGTCGCGACGCTGCCGCCGAAACGCTGCCAGGCCTGTGCATAAGTTGAGGCGTCGACGGGCGACCAGCCACGTTCGCGCCAGCCTTGAAATCGGTTGAGCATCAGCCCCTCGGTGCCAGATCGATGACTTGCGGCAAACGCCAGAAGGTGTCACGCACCGCGCGGTCGGAGAAGCGCTCGCGCAGACGGTCGAGCATCAGTTCCGCGCATTGGCGGCGCTGTTGCTCGTCCATGCCGGCCAGATGGTGCAGGCCCTGGGCCAGGTGCTCGGCATCGCCGAGCGGGAACAGAATGCCCACGCCTTCGACCACTTCCTTCGCCCCGCCACAGGCGGTGGCCAGCAACGGCACGCCGGCCGCCATGGCCTCCAGCAGCACCATGCCGAACGGTTCGTGATCGGAGCTCAGGGCGAACACATCGAAGGCGCGGAAGTAATTGCGCGCGTCCGGCACCTGGCCGAGAAACAGCACCCGGTCACCGACGCCCAGTTCCCGGGCCAGTTCCTTGAGGTCCTGTTCCAGACGGCCCTTGCCGAGAATCACCAACTGACTGTTGCCCGGCAACCCCGGCAACGCCTTGGCAAAACCGTGCAGCAGGGTGGCCTGATCCTTGTCCGGGTGCAGACGGCCGACGTTGCCGACAATCCAAGCGTCCGGCGCCAGACCAAGGGTTTCCCGGGCCTCCCGGGCGGACACCTGGCTGGCTTGCAAGGCTGGCACGTCGATGCGGTTATAAAGCGTCTGGATCCGCGCCGCCGGCCATTTCGGCAGGCAACGGCGCATGTCGTCGCGCACCGCGTCGGACACGCCGAGCAGGCTCAGGCGCTTGCGGAAAATCTGTGCGAACAGTTTGCGCGAGCCGCGTTTGTAATCGTCAAACGCGTGATGCACGCCAATCACCGGCAGCGACGTGCCGAGCAAGGCGATATAGATCGGCTTGAAGCGATGGGCGATGCAGAAACTGAAATTGCGCGAAGCGGCGATCTTGCGCAGATCGCCGATGGCGCCCAGCTTCAGGCCACGAATGGCCTTGGAGCTGTATTCCATGAACAACACTTCGTCGGAGGCGCAGGCGGCGGCCACCTCGCTATCGGCGGCCCCGGTCAGAAAGACCGTGGTCACCCGATAACCGGTGCCCGCGAACAGGCTGGCGTACTGCCGCGCGCAGTCCAGAAACGGCCCGTCATAGCCGTGGCAGAACTGCAGCACATGGCGTTCAGCCGAGCGTGTCATAAGCGTCTGCACCCTCTTTGACCACCAGGATGTCTTCCATGATCAGGTATTGCAGATCGGAGCCGAAGAACATGTTCAGGGCATCGGTCGGCGAGCAGATCATCGGTTCGCCACGACGGTTGAGCGAAGTGTTCAGGGAAACGCCGTTGCCGGTCAGGTTTTCCAGGGCCTTCATCATGTCGTAGTAGCGCGGGTTGTATTCGCGCTTGAGCACCTGGGCACGGGAGGTGCCGTCTTCGTGGACGACTTCCGGCACGCGGGTTTTCCACTCTTCGGCGACTTCGAAGGTGAAGGTCATGAACGGCGCCGGGTGATCGATCTTGATCATCTGCGGTGCAACGGTGTCGAGCATCGACGGGCAGAAAGGCCTCCAGCGCTCGCGGAACTTGATCTGGTGGTTGATACGGTCGGCCACACCGGCCACGCTCGGGCAGCCGATGATCGAACGACCACCCAGTGCACGCGGACCGAACTCCATGCGGCCCTGGAACCAGGCCACCGGGTTGCCGTCGACCATGATCTTGGCGATCTGCTCCGGCATGTTGTCGAGTTTGCGCCAGGTCGGCTTGTTCTCGTGACGGGCGCACGCGGCGATCACGTCTTCGTTGCTGTACGACGGGCCGAGGTAGACGTGTTCCATCTTCTCGACCGGCACGCCACGGGCGTTGGACACATAAGCGGCGGCACCGACCGCAGTGCCGGCATCGCCGGATGCAGGTTGCACGAACAGCTCTTTGACGTCGTCGCGGGCGATGATTTTCTGGTTGAGCTTGACGTTCAGCGCACAGCCACCGGCGTAGGCCAGTTTGCCGGTTTCCTTGAGCACGTCGCCCAGGTAGTAATCGATCATCTGCAGCGCAATTTTTTCAAACAGCGCCTGAATGCTGGCGGCGTAGTGGATGTACGGCTCGTCGGCGATGTCGCCTTCGCGCTTCGGACCCAGCCACTCGATCAGCTTCGGCGAGAAGTAGTAACCCTTGCCTTTCTCTTTATAGCGACGCAGGCCGATGACGTTGGCGTAGTCGGTGTTGATCACCAGTTCGCCGTTCTCGAACGAGGCCAGGCGCGAGAAATCGTATTTGCTGGCGTCGCCATACGGCGCCATGCCCATGACCTTGAACTCGCCGTCCAGCATGTCGAAACCGAGAAACTCGGTGATCGCGCCGTACAGGCCGCCGAGGGAGTCCGGATCGAAGAACTCCTTGAGCTTGTGGATCTTGCCGTTTTCGCCATAACCGAAGAAGGTCGTGGCGTACTCACCCTTGCCGTCGATGCCGAGGATCGCGGTTTTCTCTTTGAAACCCGAGCAGTGGTAGGCGCTGGAAGCGTGGGCCAGGTGGTGTTCAACCGGCTCGATCTTGATTTTCTTCGGATCGAAACCCAGTTGCTCCAGGCACCAGACGATCTTGTTGCGATAGCGCTTGTAGCGACGGTTGCCCATCAGGATCGCGTCGAGTGCACGGTCCGGGGCGTACCAGTAGCGCTTGGCGTACTGCCAGCGAGCCTTGCCGAAAATGCTGATCGGAGCGAAAGGAATCGCGACCACGTCAACGTCGGACGGCTTGATGCCGGCCTGCTCCAGGCAGAACTTCGCCGATTCGTAGGGCATGCGGTTCTTTGCATGCTTATCGCGTACGAAGCGCTCCTCCTCAGCTGCCGCCACCAGCTTGCCGTCGATGTACAAGGCGGCTGAAGGGTCATGGCTAAGGGCGCCGGACAGGCCAAGAATCGTCAATGCCACAGGGGTCTAGCCTCTTTAGTCTGCATGCAGGCGCGATGCGCCTCGAAAAGTAATGTGCCCCTCGCACCGGGCGAGAGACAGCTAAAGGGCGGGATTATAGCGTAAAAGCGCCGGCAGGCCGCTAGCGGAACTGGCAAGGCATTGCGTTGACACGCGGAAGAGCCCAGACGTAGACTTTGACGCAAATGGGCTGGGGGATCCCGGTCGGCGTCGCAGCCTCAGTGAGTATCACTGGGGCTTTTCGCTTTCTGGAGGCGGGAAAAGTTTCAGCCCCCAGTTTTCAAACCCCGCACCCTCTACTCCGCCCACCACTGCAATAGAACTTGCGCTTTAGCACGTCAAAGGCACGGTTTTCCTGACCCGGCCTCAATACGCTCATCCCGATGGGTCTGGCGACAAGATCAGCGAATTGCAATCCCGTGGAATTGACCTGTTTAGTGGCAAAGATGATGTCAAACGGCAACTGAACTCCCCACCGATTCATGCCGTCGCACATCCGACGAAACTCAAACTCGAGTTCGTTATCCTCTCGTTTCCCTCGACGCTCGAAGATCACATGAGTTAATGCACTTTGCTGACTCTTTTCTTGCAAGAACTCATAAAGCGTTTCCAGACAAAAACCGAGCGCCAAGTGATAAGGGTTTTGAGCAAAACCTTGTTTTTCACGTAGTGAAGCTTTGTCGATAACGCAACTGATCAAGATGAAGTTGCTGGCATTGATAATGTCCGTCAACTCATCAAGAAAAGCCGTTTTGTGCTGCCTTGAAGCGAAAAGGCCCGAGAACGCCCCCTTCTCTTTTCGAATGTCCAGCTCATGCAGACCAACCAGGTCGTGGCCCATATGGTCAAACTTGAACTTTTGAAGCGCAGGTATGACCTGCTCGCAGTAGTGCCGTTTATGGAAGGCACAAAAAGCGAGTACGAAGATTGGGTAGTGAGCATCGAGCGTTTGTATTCCCTGGTCGCCGCTCTCATCAACATAGACAATGAAGTCGCTGAACTTCCCGGCCTGATTCATCGTGCCAATGTCATCAAGGGAATCGCACTGTCATCCACGCCCCGCACGCCAATAAATACTGATATTCCCCTCCATGACCTGCCGATAAACCGTATACGGCAGCACCACCGTATCCAGCACCCCGGACAGCGGCAGGTCCACCAGCACGAACGGCAGCAGGATGCCGGTCGGGTCCGGGGGGGCATTCATTGCGCAGAAGTCGTAGGCCAGGCCGCTGTAGACCCGGGGAAGGGTCTGGCAGTAGGTTTTCAGTTTTCTGAGATCGCGGGCGACGTCGGCCTCGTCCTGCAACACCGTGACGACGCTGCCGCAGCCGCTGAGCGCCCATGAAAAAAAACCGATAGTCAGCGCCATTTTGATGGTCAAGATTTGCCCTCCGTGTACGTCCGGGCAAACTAGCATCGGGGTTGCTGGCGGGGCAGTTCATGGCTTCTGGAGAAGCTGTAGGACAAGTCAGAGGAGTTTGTCCTCCGCTGCTCGCGAAAGGTTTCAGGCTGCGCCGGAAATATCCTTGGGCAACCGCTGATCGATTACCTGATACAACGCACTGCCCTGCGGCCAGTTGCGCATGAACCGCGCACGATCCCGGGCATAGGCCGGGGCGAAACTGCCCAGGGAGCCGTGCTGGCACATCGAGTCGAGATCGATCAGCGCCCAGCGATCTTCCTGCCAGAACAGGTTGTGCCCTTTGAAATCGCCATGGCTGATGCGCTCGGCGATCAACCGCGCAAACAGTTGATCCAGCGCCTGCAACTCCGACTCCGGCGCCGCGCCGTTTTCAACATACGGCGCGAAGCGCTCGATGATGTCCGGCCCCGCCAGATATTCGGTAATCAGGTAAGCCCGGCTGCGCAGCCACAGAAAACGTTTTTCCAGCACCGCCAGCGGTTTCGGCGTGGCGATGCCGAGGAATGCCAGGCGATTACCTTCGCGCCACGAATGCCAGGCGCGGCTCGGGCGCCAGAAGCGTTTGAGCCAATGCGCAAAACCCTTGATGTTGTAGCGCTTGATCACCAGCGCACGCCCGGCCACCTCGACCTTGCCGACACTGGCCGCGCCACCGGTCTTGTACAGATGGCCCTGATCGAGCAAGGCATCGGCCTGTTCCAGCACCGGCAGCATGGCCGGTTCCTCTTCGCGGCGAATCGCCCGCAGACCGAACGCGCCGCGCACCACGCTGAACAGCGTGCATTCGCGACCGACCTTGATCAGATAGTCCCGCAGCCGCCAGGCGCGGACCTTGTCGATCTGTTTCTGCAAGGCTTCCAGCGGCAGCGCGTGCTCGCTGTTGCTCAGCAGGTAATACACCAGCAGTTCTTCGGTGAACGGCTCCAGCGACTTGGGCAACTGGGCGAAAAACACCCCGAGGTTTTCCAGAACCTTTTGCCGGGACAACGGCTGGCCGGCGGTTTCCACGCGGATACCGGCACCGTCGATCAAATACAACTGACCGCCATGGCGCAGCAGATTGTCCAGGTGCAGGTCTTCCTGCCACAGGCCTTTGCCGTGCAACTGACCGATCGCACCGAGGGCTTCGGCCAGCACCGCCGACTGCTCGTCCGCCAACGCCGGCAGCGGCTCGACCTGCTGCCAGGCATCGCCCAGGCTCTCGGCGCCTTCGAGGAACTCGAACAACAACCAGCCGCCCTCGCCGTCCTTCAGGCCATCGGCCAGCAGCAACGGTGTGGTCATGCCTTGGGCGGCGAGCAACTTCACGCCTTCCAGTTCGCGCTGAAAATGCCGTGCCGCTTTGCTGCCGACCAACAACTTGGCCAGCACCGGACGCCCGCGCCACACACCGGCACCGACGTAGCGCTGCCCCGGCAACACCCGCAACAGACTCAGCAATTGCAGATCCGCAGCCCCTGCCGCGTCAGCCAGGGAAACCGTCAGCGGCAGGCTCGGCGTACGCCCGGCGCTCTTCAGGTCGGACAACTGCATCAGCGCGTCTCCTTGTGACTGCGCCGCGCGGTCAGACGCGTGACCCAGCTATCGACCAGCGAGCTGTCGCCGGGCTGATCGAGGTAGGCCGCAAGCAATTCGCGCAACTGTGCCTCGCTCCACTCCGGGGCGCGCCGCAGCAGCGGTTCCAGATCCTTGACCCGGTCGCGCTGACCGAACAGCAATGGCCGGGTCTTTTCCAGGTCGATCAGTTGCGCGCGATAAGCGTCGCCATCGGCCTGGAGAAAAATATGCTTGGGATAAAAGCAGCCGTGAACCTGACGCAGGCCGTGCAGGCGGCGGGCCAGTTGTCCACAGGCCTGGAGAATCGCCGAATGCTGTCCGGCGCTCAGGGTCGACCAGCGCTGCAACAGCGAATCCAGATCATCCCAGCCGTCCAGGGCGCGGGTCAGCAGGAGCGCATGCACTTCGCCCTTGACCTTGCGCTCGCCGAAAAACGCCGCTTGCAGCGCCGGAATGCCGAGCTTGCGGTAGCGGCTGATGTTGCGAAATTCCCGGGCGAACGTCGGCTCGCCGAACGGCGCGTGCAAGGTGCGGGTCAGGTAGTTGCTCTGGCGCTTGAGGTAATAGCCGCGCCCTTCCAGCTCCAGGCGGAACACGCTGCTCCAGCCGCCGCCGTCGGTGTTCGGCTCGTCCACCGCATCGAGCTGCTTGGCCCACAGCGCATCGAAAGTGCCGAGGCCGTGGCGCTCCAGCAGCGCACGGTCTTCAGCGGCGAGAAAATCAGTCATTCGCGTCCCTCGAAAAATCTCACCACATGCCGGATGCGTTGCTTGTCGGCGCGGTTGAGCCGGTCACGCTGGCGGTATTGCAGGTAAAAGCGCAGGCGCTGGGTGTTCGACAGGTGATATTTGGCGACCTTGTCGAGACAGGCCAGATCCTTGGTGATCCGGTACTTGAGCCAGAAGCCGCGCCAGAAGTCGCCGTTCGGGCAGTCGATCAGAAACAGTTGCGCCTGATCGTCGATCAGCAGATTGCGCCACTTCAGATCGTTATGAGTGAAGCGATGGTCGTGCATGGTTCGGGTGTAAACCGCCAACTGCCGACTGATGCCATCGACCCAGGCACGATCCTGGAGTTTCGGGTCCTTGCGGTCGGCCAGCGCCGAAAGGTCTTCGGTACGCGGCAGCTCGCGGGTAATCATCGCCCCACGGGCATACGCCGCCCCGCGCCGTTCAAGACCCCAGGCCACCACTTCGGCGGTGGGGATGCCCCACTTGGCGAAGCGCTTGAGGTTCTGCCACTCCATTTTTACCCGAGGCTTGCCCAGGTAACGGCGCAGGCCCTTGCCGGCGCCGGAGTAGCGCTTGACGTAATAGTTGACGCCGTTGCGCTGCACGCGGATGACCTCGGACAGCGGATCGCGCGTCAGACGCTCACCCTGCAAGGCAAAGACTGCCTCGAGGCTGCCGAAGTCGGCGGCGAGGTCGCTGTACTCGGGTTCAAGATTCCAACCCGCCATCAGAGCGCATCCCCATAACGTTGCTTGCGCTCATAGAGCTTGTTGGCCTTGCCTTCGAGCCAGTTCAGCAGCGGCGCTTCTTCAGCCAGGACCTGGCGCAGCGGCTGCTGGAAGTAGCCCTTGAGAAAGCGCAGCTTGTCGCGGCGGGTCAGGCCGATGTCCAGCGCGGAAAAATACAGTGCCGCCAGATCCTTGTTGCGCCAGCGCCGGGTGATGGCCGGGCGGGTCTGGGCGCGGTGCAGGTCGATCACCGAGAGCTTGAAGTCGTCGGGCGTGACCGGTTTGTCGGTGTGCAGCAGGAAGTGGCAGATGTAGCAGTCGCGGTGATTGACCCCGGCGCGGTGCATCATGCCGGTCATGCGCGCGACTTCGGCGATCAGCGCACGCTTGAGCTTTGGCTCGGGCGGCTGCCTGACCCAGTCGATGCTGAAGTCTTCCAGGCTGATGGTCGGTGCCAGTTCTTCGGTGACGATGAACGAATGCTGATCCGCCGGGTTGCTGCCTCGTTCACCGTAGGCGACAGCGGTCATGGTCGGCACGCCGACTTCCTGCAAGCGTTGAATGGCCTGCCATTCCTGGCCCGCGCCGAGCACCGGCAGCTTGGCGGTCAGCAGATTCTTGAAAATCTCGCCCCAGCCGATGCCCCGGTGGATCTTGACGAAAAAACCATTGCCGTCGACTTCCGTGCGCAGGGTGCGGCGCGCTTCCAGCTCGCGATACACCTCGCCCTGCAAGCCCTCGACTTCGGCGAACGGGTCGCGTCCGGCCCAAAGGCTCTTGAACGGTTCAGCCAGCATCAACTTCATTTAAGCGTGCTCCGCCAGAATCACATCGGCCGCGTGCTGCGGCATGCTGTAGAGGTCGGCCGTCTCGGCGAAGACCACACCGTTGCGGCTCCAGGCCGCGCGTGCAGAGGCGTCGGTCAACATTTCCGTCAGGTACTGGGTCAGTTGCGCCTGGTCGAACGGCTCGTCCAGCACCCGTCCGGCGTCCGCCTCGGCAATGTAGTGGGCGTAGCCACAGACCGCGCTGACCAGCACCGGCAGCCCGGCGACCAGCGCTTCGAGCAACACCGTGCCGGTGTTTTCGTTGTATGCCGGGTGGATCAACAGATCGGCACCCAGCAGGAAGCGCGGGATATCGCTGCGCCCCTTGAGGAACGTGACGTTGTCGCCGAGACCGAGCGTAGCGCTCTGCATCTGGAACAATTTGGGGTCATCCTGGCCGATTACAAACAGCCGGGTGCGTTTTTTCAGTTCGGCCGGCAGCGCCGCCAGCGCTTTCAGGCTGCGATCGACACCCTTGGTCTTGAACCCGGAACCGATCTGCACCAGCAGCAACTCATCGTCCTTGAGGCTGAATTCAGCACGGAACCCGGCGCGAATCTCGTCAGCATCCGCCGGACGCCGACGATCCTGGGCAATGCCCGGCGGCAGCAGATGGAAGCGTTCCAGCGGCGTGTCGTAATGCTTGATGAACAGCGGCTGCTGCACTTCGGAAATCATCAGCACTTCGGTCTTCGCGTCCCTGGCGAACACCGCGCGCTCGTACTCGGCAAAGTGGCGGTAGCGGCCCCAGCGCCGGTACAACGAATTGCGCAGGTTCTGCGCCTTGTCTTCGAAGCAGCCGTCGGCGGCGTAGTAGACGTCCAGGCCCGGCATCTTGTTGAAGCCGATCAGCCGGTCCACCGGACGCTTGGCCAGGTCGGCTTCCATCCACGCGCTGAGCTTTTCGTTGCGCCGATGGTTGAAGAACGCCTTGACCGGCGCCACCAGCACTTCGAAACCGGGCGGCACGTCGCCTTCCCAGATCAGGGTGTAGACACGGATCTGGTGGCCGCGCTTCTGGCATTCGAGGGCGATGCGCATGAAATCGCGCTGCAAGCCACCGAACGGGAAATATTTGTACAGGACAAAAGCCAATTGCATCAGCGCAGCTCCTCAGCCATCAACAACGTGCTCAGTCTGCTGGCGACACGCTCGGGGTTCAGACGCGTGAAGCACAGGGGCCACTCGCGTTTCAGGTCAAACTGACTGGCATCCTGCGCGGTCGGTTGGTAAGTACATTTCTTTTGCAGGCACGGCGCACACGGGAAGTCGCTGGCGAGGTGAATCTGCACTTTGCCGTACGCGCCGGTCAGGCCCGGATTGGTCGGCCCGAACAGCGACAGGGTCGGCACGTCCAGCGCGGCGGCGAGATGGCCCAGGCCAGTGTCCACCGCCACGCAGGCCTGGGCGCCGGCCAGCACCTTGCCGACGCCGGCCAGGTTCAGTTTCGGCAGCACTTCGGCGTGCTTGAAACCGGCGGCGATGCGCTCGGCGCGGGCCTTCTCCAGCGGGTTGCCCCATGGCAGCTTCACCCCCACGCCGAGGTAACCGACACGCTCGGTCAGCTCACGCCAGTAGGCTTCCGGCCAGTGTTTGGTGTCCCAGGTGGTGCCGTGGAGGAACACCACGTAGGCGTTCTTGCGCGGCAGCTCCACCAGACGCTCGACGTTGAGACCGTAATCGCCCAGCCCCTTGGGCAAATCGTAACCGAGGGCGATGGCGAACAATTGGCGCACGCGCTCGACAGCATGCTGCCCACGGGCCACCGCCAGTTTGCGATCGTAGAAACGCGAGGCGATCGGCTCACGGGCCGAGCCTTTGTCGAGGCCGGCCACCGGCGCCTTGACGTAACGGGTCAGCCAGGCGCTTTTCAGCAGGCCCTGGGCATCGATCACCAGATCGTATTTGGCCGCGCGCACGCTTTGCTTGAAGCGTTTCCACTCGCCACTCTTGATGGTTTGCCAGAGGTTCTTGCGCCAGCGACGGATCGCCACCGGAATCACCTTGCCCACGGCCGGGTGCCAGGTCGGGATTTCGGCGAAGCCTTCTTCCACCACCCAGTCGAACTTGATGCCGGGGATGGCCCGGGCCGCGTCGGTCAGCGCCGGCAACGCGTGAATCACGTCGCCCAGCGATGAAGTCTTGATCAGCAATACCCGCAAGTTAATGAACCTCGACCACAGAGCCCTGCAACTTCTGCAAGGCATCGTTGACCGCATCCGGCATCAGCTGGCGCAGGCAGTTGTAATGGCCGAAACGGCAGGTACGGTCAAAGCACGGGCTGCAATCGAGGCCCAGGCGGACGATTTCGACGTGCTCGGCCAGCGGCGGGGTGAAGCCCGGCGAGGTCGAGCCGTAGACCGCCACCAATGGACGATTCAGCGCGGCGGCCACATGCATCAGACCGGAATCGTTGGAGACGACAGCTTCGGCGCAGGACAGCAGGTCGATGGCCTCGGCCAGGGAAGTGCCGCCGCTGAGGTTCACCGATTCTTCGCGCAGGCCGGGAATCAACCGCGCGCGGATGTCTTCGCCGACCGCGTGGTCATTCTTCGAGCCGAACAGCCAGACCTGCCAGCCTTCGCGAATGCGCGCTTCAGCGACTTTGGCGTAGTGCTCGGACGGCCAGCGCTTGGACTCGCCGAACTCGGCACCGGGGCACAGGGCCAACACCGGGCGATCGAGGGTCAGGCCGAACTTGGCGAGCGCCGCTTCGCGGGTCACCGGGTCGATTTGCAGGCTCGGCCGCGGGTAAGGTTTCGGCAGCTCGGCGTTCGGCTCATAGGCCAGCGCCATGAAGCGCTCGATCATCAGCGGATAGCGCTCTTTATCGAGGCGGCGCACGTCATTGAGCAGGCCGTAGCGGAACTCGCCGCGCCAGCCGGTGCGTTTCGGGATGCCGGCAAAGAACGGCACCAGCGCCGACTTCAGCGAGTTGGGCAAAAGAATCGCCTGGTCGTACTGGCCGGCCAGGGATTTGCCGATGCGCCGACGAGTCGCCAGCTCCAGCGCGCCGTGGCCGAGCGGAAAGCTCAAAGCCTTGCGCACTTCGGGCATGCGCTCGAGGATCGGCCGGCTCCACTCAGGGGCCAGCACGTCGATTTCGCATTGCGGGTGGCGTTGTTTGAGACACTGAAACAGTGTCTGCGCCATCACCATGTCACCGACCCAACTGGGCCCAACGATCAGAATATTCATGTGGTTTCCAAAAACGAACCGGGGAGGCTTTACGCCTCCCCGTCTCGAGAATCAGCTTAGCCCCAGTTCACGCCAGATCCGCATCACCTGCCGACGTTCGTCCGCGAACTGGTCGCCCGGTATCACCCCGGCCTGTTTCTGCAAGGCCTGACGGTGAGCGGCAGAGCGGTAGGCTTTATAGGCCTCGCGCAACAGGGCGGCGTCTTCGACCGGCATCAGCCCTGCCTGCTCCAGCTCTTCCAGAATGCGGATATTGTCGGTCCAGCGCAGCAATGGCGGGTGGCTTTGCGACCACGCCAGGGCCGCGTATTGCACCATAAATTCAATATCGACGATACCTCCGGCGTCCTGCTTGAGGTCGAACGGCGCCGTGGCCTCGAAGGCATTTGCCCCGGTGCCGGCGGCTGTGCTCTTGCTGCCGAGGTTGTCACGCATCTTGGCGCGCATCTCGCTGACTTCCTGTTGCAGCTTCGCCAGATCCCGACCTTTACCCAACACTTGCGCGCGAACCTTCTCGAACGCCTGCCCGACATCCTGGCTGCCGACCAGCACCCGCGCCCGCACCAGCGCCTGATGTTCCCAGGTCCAGGCTTCATTTTCCTGATAGCGCTCGAACGCCCCCAGCGAACTCACCAGCAGACCGGACGCCCCGGACGGCCGCAGCCGCATATCCACTTCATACAGCTGGCCGGAGTTGGTCTGCGCCGTCAGCAGGTGAATGATCCGCTGGCCGAGCCGGGTGAAGAACTGTGCGCCGTCGATCGGTTTCGGCCCATCGGTCTCAGCCTGCGGGTCGCCGTCGTGGATGAACACCAGATCCAGATCGGAACCATGCCCGAGTTCCAGACCGCCGACTTTCCCGTAACCGACAATGATGAAGCCGGGATCGCACAACGTACCGTCGGTGCGCAACGGCGTGCCGTACTTGGCCACGGTCTGGCGCCAGGCCAGGGCCAGCACCTGCTCGAGAATCGCCTCGGCCAGCCAGGTCAGGTAATCACTGACTTTCATCAACGGCAGGCTGCCGGCGATTTCCGAAGCGGCGACACGCAGACGGTGCGCCAGTTTGAAGTGCCGCAGGGCTTCCATCTGTTGTTCGAGGTCGTCTTCCGGGATCCGCGTCAGGCGCTCGCGCAACTCGGCGGCCAACTCCGGTGCCAGTGGCGGCTTGAACAGCCGGCCTTCGTTGAGCAGTTCATCGAGCAACAGCGGGAAACGGGTAATCTGCTCGGCGATCCACGGACTGGCGGCGCACAGGGTCAACAACCGCCGCAACGCGCCGGGGTTTTCCGTCAGCAGCACCAGATACGCCGAACGCCGGGCGACAGCCTCGACCAGCGGCAGCACCCGCTCCAGCACCAGGTCCGGATTGTCATGCTCCACCGCCTGAGCCAGCAGGCGCGGAATAAAGGCATCGAGGCGCTCCCGACCCAGTCGCTGCATCGCCCGCAATTGCGGGCTGCCGCGCAGACTCGCCAAGGCTTTCAACGCCTTGGTCGCGTCGGCAAAACCGCCCTCTTCCAATTGGCGGCAAGCGGCTTCTTCGTCCTGTGCCTCTTCCCACAACGGCAACCACTCGCCGCCAACCACGACCTCGCTTTGCGCGCCTTCGTCTTCGTCCGGATCGGCAATCACCTGGGCAAAATGCCAGGCCACCCGGCCGCGCCAGAACATCAGTTGTTCATGGAAGGCGTTCCAGTCGGCGAAACCAAGCATGAACGCAATACGCGCCTGATCCTGAGGGCTGTCCGGGAGCATCTGGGTCTGGCGGTCGGCGATCGCCTGGATCGCGTGTTCGGTGTAACGCAGGAATTCATAGCCCTCGCGCAACTCGCTGACCACTGCCGGCGGCAGATACCCCTGCCCTTCCAGCGTCCCCAACACCTTTAATAGAGGCCGCTGCTGAAGGCTCAGGTCACGGCCGCCGTGAATCAGTTGAAAGGCCTGGGCGATGAACTCGACTTCGCGGATGCCGCCGGAGCCCAGCTTGATGTTGTCGGCCATGCCCTTACGCCGCACTTCCTGCTGGATCAGCTGCTTCATGGTGCGCAGCGCTTCGATCGCCGAGAAGTCCAGATACCGCCGATAGACGAACGGGCGCAGCATGTCGAGCAGTTGCGCACCGGCCACCTGGTCGCCCGCCACCACCCGCGCCTTGATCATCGCGTAGCGTTCCCAGTCGCGGCCCTGATCCTGGTAATACTGCTCCAGCGCGTTGAAGCTCAGCACCAGCGCGCCGGACGAGCCATAAGGACGCAGGCGCATGTCGACGCGGAACACGAAGCCGTCAACGGTCATCGGGTCCAGCGCCTTGATCAGACGCTGGCCGAGGCGGATGAAAAATTCCTGGTTGTCCAGCGGACGCTTCACGCCGACGGTTTCGCCACCCTCGGGGTAGGCGAAGATCAGGTCGATGTCCGACGACAGGTTCAGTTCCACCGCGCCGAGCTTGCCCATGCCGAGGATGACCATTTGCTGCGCCAAGCCGCTGCGCCGGCCGGTGGGCGTGCCGAATTGCGCGCAGTGGCGGCTGTACAACCATTGATAAGCCTGGTCGATGCTGGCGTCGGCCATGTCCGACAGATCGCGGCAGGTCTGCACCAGATCGGCCTGGCGGGTTAGATCGCGCCAGATGATCCGCACCTGATGCCGGGCGCGCTGACGACGCAGGACGCGGCCGAGTTCATCTTCGCTCTGCGCGGCATCGACAGCGGCGGCGATCTGCGCGCACAACTCGCCGGGGGCGAACGCCCGGTCGAGTTCGCCGGACTGCACCAGCGCGAGCAACATCAAAGGGTCACGAACGCTCTGTTCAATGACGAACTCGCTGGCGGCGCTGACCCGGGCGAACTGCGCCCAGCGTTCCGGCGTCCACGTCGAAAGACCATGATCGTCCTCCAGCGTGGCGACGGCCGTGCGGAACGACTGCTCGGATCGGCTGACCAACGGCAGGAGAATGGCGGGCAGTTCGGCAAGCACAGGCAGGGTCATGGTCTATCCTTGATCGGCGTATTAACCGCCGCTTGTAGTGAATGGTGAAAACCCGCTACGCGATGGACTGTCGAACAAAAGTGAGAAATAGCTGAAATTTCTTTCATCTTGGCAGTCAGCATCAAACTTTCACCTTTTTCGGATGGTAAACGACCAACCTTAACGATTATTCTCACAACGCTTTTGGAGGCCATAAGCCTTTCATCTGTAGTTTTACTACTCGTCTATACATTCGAAAGGCTGAAATGCCAGAAGATTTGTAGTAAAACTACACGCCGCCGGAACAACCTCGCGGCAATCCAAGAATTTTAAACGTCTGCCCACAAGGCCAGTCGCAAACTCAGGCAACCGATTCTGGAAGCCTTTCCGCCCTGGAGCAAGCCATGCAAGACCTCGATCCCGTCGAAACCCAGGAATGGCTGGACGCCCTGGAATCGGTTCTCGACAAAGAAGGCGAAGACCGTGCTCACTATCTGATGACCCGTATGGGCGAACTCGCGACCCGCAGCGGCTCGCAACTGCCTTACGCCATCACCACGCCTTACCGCAACACGATCCCCGTCACCCACGAAGCACGCATGCCTGGCGACCTGTTCATGGAACGCCGCATTCGCTCGCTGGTACGCTGGAACGCGATGGCCATGGTAATGCGTACGAACCTGAAAGATTCTGACCTGGGTGGTCACATCTCCAGCTTCGCTTCCAGCGCGACCCTGTACGACATCGGCTTCAACTACTTCTTCCAGGCCCCGACCGAAGAACACGGCGGCGACCTGATCTACTTCCAGGGCCACACCTCCCCGGGCGTCTACGCCCGTGCATTCATGGAAGGCCGCATCACCGAAGACCAGATGAACAACTTCCGCCAGGAAGTCGACGGTCAGGGCCTGTCGTCCTACCCGCACCCTTGGCTGATGCCTGACTTCTGGCAGTTCCCGACCGTATCCATGGGTCTGGGTCCGATCCAGGCGATCTACCAGGCACGCTTCATGAAGTACCTGGAGCACCGTGGCTTCATCCAGCCGGGCAAACAGAAAGTCTGGTGCTTCCTGGGCGACGGCGAGTGCGACGAGCCGGAATCCCTGGGCGCAATCTCCCTGGCCGGCCGCGAGAAGCTGGACAACCTGATCTTCGTCATCAACTGCAACCTGCAGCGCCTCGACGGCCCGGTTCGCGGCAACGGCAAGATCATCCAGGAACTCGAAGGCGTGTTCCGTGGTGCCCAGTGGAACGTGACCAAAGTCATCTGGGGCCGTTTCTGGGACCCGCTGCTGGCCAAAGACGTCGACGGTATCCTGCAACGCCGCATGGACGAAGTCATCGACGGCGAGTACCAGAACTACAAGGCCAAAGACGGCGCGTTCGTTCGCGAGCACTTCTTCAACACGCCTGAACTCAAGGCGATGGTTGCCGATCTGTCCGACGACGAGATCTGGAAACTCAACCGTGGCGGCCACGACCCGTACAAGGTCTACGCGGCGTACCACGAAGCGGTCAACCACAAAGACCAGCCGACCGTTGTCCTGGCCAAGACCATCAAGGGTTATGGCACCGGCGCCGGTGAAGCGAAGAACACCGCGCACAACACCAAGAAAGTCGACGTCGACAGCCTGAAGCTGTTCCGCGACCGCTTCGACATTCCGGTCAAGGACGAAGAGCTGGAGAACCTGCCGTTCTTCAAGCCAGAGCCGAACAGTGCCGAAGCCCGCTACCTGGCCGAGCGCCGCAATGCGCTGGGCGGTTTCGTGCCACAGCGTCGCGCGCAAAGCTTCAGCGTGCCGACTCCTGATCTGGATACCCTCAAGGCAATCCTCGACGGTTCGGGCGACCGTGAAATTTCCACCACCATGGCCTTCGTGCGGATCCTCGCGCAACTGGTCAAGGACAAGGAAATCGGCCCGCGCATCGTCCCGATCATCCCGGACGAAGCCCGTACCTTCGGTATGGAAGGCATGTTCCGTCAGCTGGGCATCTACTCGTCCGTCGGCCAGCTCTACGAGCCAGTCGATAAAGACCAGGTGATGTTCTACAAGGAAGACCAGAAAGGTCAGATCCTTGAAGAAGGCATCAACGAAGCGGGCGCCATGAGCTCCTTCATCGCCGCCGGTACTTCGTACTCCAGCCACAACCAGCCGATGCTGCCGTTCTACATCTTCTACTCGATGTTCGGCTTCCAGCGTATCGGCGACCTGGCCTGGGCCGCTGGCGACAGCCGTACCCGTGGCTTCCTGATCGGCGGCACCGCCGGCCGCACCACCCTGAACGGTGAAGGCCTGCAGCACGAAGACGGTCACAGCCACATGCTGGCTGCCACCATCCCGAACTGCCGCACCTATGATCCGACCTACGGCTACGAGCTGGCGGTGATCATCCAGGACGGCATGAAGAAGATGACCGAAGAGCAACAGGACATCTTCTACTACATCACCGTGATGAACGAATCGTACCAGCAGCCAGCCATGCCGGCCGGTGCCGAAGAAGGCATCAAGAAAGGCATGTACCTGCTCGAAGAAGACACCCGCGAAGCGGCACACCACGTACAACTGATGGGCTCCGGCACCATCCTGCGTGAAGTGCGTGAAGCGGCGAAGATCCTGCGTGAAGAGTTCAACATCGGCGCCGACGTGTGGAGCGTTACCAGCTTCAACGAACTGCGTCGCGACGGCCTCGCCGTAGAGCGCAGCAACCGTCTCAAGCCTGGCCAGAAGCCTAAGCTGAGCTACGTCGAAGAGTGCCTGAACGGCCGTAAGGGTCCAGTCATCGCCTCCACCGACTACATGAAACTGTTCGCCGAGCAGATCCGTCAGTGGGTACCGTCCAAGGAATTCAAAGTCCTGGGCACCGACGGTTTCGGCCGCAGCGACAGCCGCAAGAAACTGCGTCATTTCTTCGAAGTCGACCGTCATTTCGTGGTGTTGGCAGCCCTGGAAGCACTGGCTGACCGTGGTGATATCGAACCTAAAGTCGTGGCCGAGGCCATCGTCAAGTTCGGCATCGACCCGGAAAAACGCAACCCACTGGACTGCTGAGGAGAAACTCTGTGAGCGAACTCATTCGCGTACCTGACATCGGCAGCGGTGAAGGTGAAGTAATCGAACTGTTTGTGAAAGTCGGCGACCGTATCGAAGCCGACCAGAGCATCCTGACCCTGGAATCGGACAAGGCCAGCATGGAAGTGCCGGCCCCGAAGGCCGGCGTCATCAAGAGCCTGAAAGTGAAGCTGGGCGATCGCCTGAAAGAAGGCGACGAACTGCTGGAGCTGGAAGTCGAGGGCGCCGCGCAAGCGGCTCCTGCGCCTGCCGCCGCCCCGGCTGCGAAAGCTGCGCCGGCTCCGGCTGCCGCTCCTGCCGCTGCTGCGCCAGCCGCTGCACCTGCTGCCGCTTCGGTTCAGCAAGTACACGTGCCGGACATCGGTTCGTCGGGCAAGGCTCAGATCATCGAAATCCAGGTCAAGGTCGGTGACACCGTCGCCGCCGATCAGTCGCTGATCACCCTGGAATCCGACAAGGCGAGCATGGAAATCCCGTCGCCTGCCGCTGGCGTGGTCAAGGCCATCAGCGTCAAGCTCAACGACGAAGTCGGCACGGGCGACCTGATCCTGGATCTGGAAGTGGCGGGTGCTGCGGCCCCTGCTGTCGCCGCTCCGGCCCAGGCGGCTGCTCCGGCCGCTGCTGCGCCTGCTCCTGCGGCAGCCCCAGCTGCTCCAGTGGCCGACAGCGTTCAGGACATTCACGTCCCGGACATCGGCTCGGCCGGCAAGGCCAAGATCATCGAAGTGCTGGTCAAGGCCGGCGACAGCGTCGAAGCCGACCAGTCGCTGATCACCCTGGAATCCGACAAGGCGAGCATGGAGATTCCATCGCCTGCCGCCGGCGTGGTGGAAAGCATTTCCATCAAGCTGGATGACGAAGTCGGCACTGGCGACCTGATCCTCAAGCTGAAAGTCAAAGGCGCTGCGCCTGCGGCCGCTCCAGCACCGGTCGCCGCTGCGGCGCCAGCCGCTGCTGCCCCTGCTGCTGCCCCTGCTGCTGCCGCACCTGCCGCTGCCGCTCCGGTTGCCGCTCCAGCCGCCGCACCAGCCAAGCCAGGCGCCAAAGTTCACGCCGGCCCGGCCGTGCGTCAACTGGCTCGCGAATTCGGTGTGGAGCTGAGCGCTGTCGGCGCCACCGGCCCGCACGGTCGCATCCTGAAGGAAGACGTGCAGGCGTACGTCAAGGCCATGATGCAGAAGGCCAAGGAAGCACCTGCCGCCGCTGCCGGCGCAACCGGTGGCGCGGGTATCCCGCCGATCCCGGTCGTGGACTTCAGCCGCTTCGGCGAAATCGAAGAAGTGCCGATGACCCGACTGATGCAGGTCGGCGCCGCCAACCTGCACCGCAGCTGGCTGAACGTGCCGCACGTGACGCAATTCGACTCGGCGGATATCACCGAGCTGGAAGCGTTCCGTAACGCGCAGAAGGCCGTGGCCGAGAAGGCTGGCGTCAAGCTGACCATCCTGCCGCTGCTGCTCAAGTCGTGCGCCCACCTGCTCAAGGAACTGCCGGACTTCAACAGTTCGCTGGCCCCGAGCGGCAAGGCAATCATCCGCAAGAAATACGTGAACATCGGCTTCGCCGTCGACACCCCGGATGGCCTGCTCGTACCGGTCATCAAGAACGTCGACCAGAAGAGCCTGCTGCAACTGGCCGCCGAGGCCGCTTCCCTGGCTGAAAAGGCCCGGACCAAGAAGCTCTCGTCGGACGAAATGCAAGGCGCGTGCTTCACCATTTCCAGCCTCGGCCACATTGGCGGCACCGGCTTCACGCCGATCGTCAACGCGCCGGAAGTGGCGATCCTCGGTGTTTCCAAGGCAACCATCCAGCCAGTCTGGGACGGCAAAGCCTTCCAGCCGAAACTGATGCTGCCGCTGTCGCTGTCCTACGATCACCGCGTGATCAACGGCGCCGCTGCTGCACGCTTCACCAAGCGTCTGAGCGATCTGCTGGCGGACATCCGCACCATCCTGCTGTAAACCACTCGGCCCTCCGGCAACGGAGGGCCCGATGGCTCTACGTTTTCGAGCGCCACACGCTCGTACCTCAACCCCGTCAATTGACGGGGCTTTTTTTGCCTGAAAAACCACTGGTTCGCACTTTTCCCACAAAGGATGCCGATATCAGCCACGACTCTGGTCCACTTCACGCCAATGTTTTTTATTAACCAGCAACTAACCTTGGCACAACAAAGTTATCGCCAATAACTTTCAACAACCTGCCTATCAATCAACACTTATTCGAACGGATTCGAACATGCTGAACCCTACTGTCGGCCCGATCATTGGCCACACCACAACTAACCAGACCAGGATATTCATCCGTGGAGAACTTCAGGACAACGCAACGGTATTTGCCGCAATTCGTTATCGCCTTGCCGACACACAAGTCTGGTCGAAAGCCCTCTTTGCCCGACTGGGCGCATCGCGCGACATGTCACATGTATTCGTCCTCGACCACTTGAGCGCCGACACCGAGTATGAATATCAGACCGGCTGCTTCAGCCCGATGAGCCCGGTACACACCGAGGAAAGCGTGGCGGAGTTGCCGCTGCAATGGCCACGGGACATCCATCGCCTGCGCACCCGTGCCAGCCGGGCCTTGCAGCCACGGGCCTACATCGTCGGCTCGTGCCGCTACCTTCGCCTGACCGCCGGCATCGCCGAACTGCCCCAGCGTAGCGACCGGATTTTCGCCTCGATCAATCAGTTGATCGAAGGCGCACAACCGCCAGTCAGCGCCACGGTCATGACCGGCGATCAAATCTACGTCGACGATTTGAATGTGATTGCCCCGGATCGCGAATATCAGGACATTCTCAAGAAGTACCGCACGGCATTCTCGCAACCGAATATTCGACGGTTGATGTCCGGCACTTCGACTTACATGATTCTCGACGACCATGAAATCGAAGATAACTGGCCGGCCAATGCCATAGAGGCGGACGAGCACTTATATCGAAATGCCATGGCCGCCTATGAGTTATATCAAGCCAGTCACAGTCCAGCGTATTCGCTGACAACTAACGGACAAGTTGATCGCTCATCGCTGAAACACTACTGGTATCAATTCAGCGACGGCGATATTGAATGGTTTGTCACCGACAGCCGCACCCGGCGCAGCTTGTCGGCCAGCGACCGGCGCATTCTCGATGAACAGCAGGAGCAAGCCTTGTGCGACTGGCTGATCGACAGTCAGGCACGGGTCAAATTCGTGGTCACCAGCGTGATGTTCTATCCGGATCGCAAAACCCAGGGCGACGATGCCTGGAAAGCCTTCCCGGAACAGCGCCTGCGGCTGCTGGAGCTGATTCGCACGCACAGGATCAGCAACGTCGTGTTTGTCTCCGGCGACGTGCATGGCTCGCTCACGGCGCGCCTGACGCACAGCGACGACCCGGACTTCGAAGTCCACACCCTCGTCTCGTCACCGCTGCACAACAGCGCGTTGTTGCCCTATGCCAAGGCATCCAGCTTCATGCTCGACCAGCCGTTGGCGCAAACGACCAGCGGTGATTATCGGCATGAGCTCACCAGCGAGGTCATCAGTGAGGACAACTTCGCCCATGTGCGGGTCGATGCTGGTCAAATTTTAATCACCTATCACGACCGGGATGGCAAACCCCTGCAATCGGTCAGTCTGAAACTGCGCTGAAACAGAAAAAATCGCGGTCTTCGGTGGCGCCTACAAACGTTTACATTTCCTGTAGAAACAGCCGCAGACGGCGATCCTGAGCTCTTTTCAAGCCCGCGCTGGAGAAATGTGGAAAGCAGCCGACATATTCTTATAGCACTTGGCCTTCATGTCTCTTGTCAGTCGGTGCCGCAATGATGCAACCTTGCCGCAGGCAACAGTAAAGAGGGCGAGAGCCCGGCGCGTTCAGCATATTTCCAAGCGAGTTCCCTTCATGAAGAGCCAACCCGATGCCGCCAGCCGTATGGCGGCCGAGGTAGTGACGCAGTTGCCTGTGCCCTCGCGGCTCGGCATGCTGCGTTTCGAGCGCTTGAATGAAGCCAGTTGGGCGATGCTGTTTCTCGATCCCAACTGCGAACGCCAGTTCGGCCAGCCGGCCGTCGAACTCTGCGCCCTGGTCGGCTCGCCCTACGCCAGCCTGATGGAGCCGGAAGCGCGTTATCAGTTGCATGACACGATCCAGCAGCAACTGAGCGACAGCCCCCATTATCTGGTGCGCTACACGCTGCACACCGCTGCCGGCGTGTTGAGCATCCTGGAACTGGGCGAAGCCTATAAACAACACAATCGTCACCTGCTGCGCGGTTATCTGCTGGCGGTCGACAACGTGTTCGCCGAAGCGCCATCGCTGTCGTCCCTCGACCTCGAAACCCAGAACTCCCGCCTGCAAATCGCCCTTGAACTCAATCAGCGCGCCCAGCAGGAACAACTCCAGCATCTGGAGCGGGTGCGCGCCCAGCAGGACCTGATCCTGCTACTGGCCCGCCAGCGCTACAGCAGCCATAACTCGCTGCAGGAAGCCGCCGAACTGATTACCCGCTGCGCCTGCGACATCTATGAGATCGACTGCGCCAGCCTGTGGAACCTCGAAGGCCAGCAACTGGTGCCGATTTCCGCCTATCACCGCGCGACCCAGGAATACATCCTGCCGGACGTGATCGACGTCAGCAGCTTCCCCGACTACATGGAAGCCCTGCACAGCAGCCGTGCCATCGACGCCCACAACGCCATGCGCGACCCGCGCACCCGCGAGATGGCCGAAGCCCTGCGCCCGCGCGATGTCAACGCCATGCTCGACGCCAGCATCCGCGTCGACGGCCAGGTGGTCGGCGTGCTGTGTCTGGAACAGACCGGCGTCACCCGCGCCTGGCAGTCCGACGAAATCGCCTTTGCCGGTGAACTGGCCGACCAGTTCGCGCAGGTCATCAACAATCACAACCGCCGCACCGCCACCAGCGCCCTGCACCTGTTCCAGCGCGCGGTCGAGCAAAGCGCCAACGCCTTTCTGCTGGTCAACTGCGACGGCGTGGTCGAGTACGTCAACCCGAGCTTCACCGCGATCACTCAGTACAGCACCGAGGAAGTCCACGGCCAGCGCCTGTCGGAACTGCCGGCCCTGGAGAACCTCAGCGAATTGCTGTTCGACGCGCCCTCGGCGCTGGCCAAGAGCAACAGCTGGCAGGGCGAATTCAAGAGCCGCCGCAAGAACCTCGAACCCTACTGGGGCCAGTTGTCGATCTCCAAGGTCTACGGCGACAACCGCGAGCTGACGCACTACATCGGCATCTACGAAGACATCACCCAGACCAAACTGGCGCAGCAGCGCATCGAGCGCCTGGCCTACACCGACAACCTGACCAACCTCGGCAACCGCCCTGCGTTCATCCGCAATCTGGATGAACGCTTCGCCCGAGATAGCGATACCCCGATCAGCCTGCTGCTGGTGGATATCGACAATTTCAAGCGGATCAACGACAGCCTCGGCCACCAGACCGGCGACAAACTGTTGATCAGCCTGGCCCGACGCCTGCGCAACAGCCTCAGCCCGAGCGGCAGCCTCGCCCGCTTCGCCAGTAACGAATTCGCCGTGCTGCTGGACGACACCGACCTCGAAGCCGGCCAGCAGATCGCCAGCCAGTTGCTGATGACTCTCGACAAACCGATGTTCGTCGATAACCAGCTGATCAGCGTCACCGGCTCCGTGGGCCTGGCCTGTGCGCCGCTGCACGGCCGTGATCCGCAGACCCTGATGCGCAACGCCGGCCTGGCGCTGCACAAGGCCAAGGCCAACGGCAAACATCAAGTGCAGGTGTTCACCGAAGCGCTGAACGCCGAGGCCAGTTACAAGCTGTTCGTCGAAAACAACCTGCGCCGCGCCCTGACCCAGAACGAGCTGGACGTGTTCTATCAGCCCAAGCTGTGCCTGCGCAGCGGTCGCTTGCTGGGCATGGAAGCGCTGTTGCGCTGGAACCACCCGGAACGCGGCATGATCCGCCCGGACCAGTTCATCAGCGTCGCCGAGGAAACCGGCCTGATCATCCCGATCGGCAAGTGGATTGCGCGCCAGGCCTGCCGCATGAGCAAAGCCCTGACCGCCGCCGGCATGGGCAATCTGCAAGTGGCGATCAACCTGTCACCCAAGCAGTTCTCCGACCCGGATCTGGTCGCCTCCATCGCCAATATCCTCAAGGAAGAAGCGTTGCCGGCCAATCTGCTGGAGCTGGAGCTAACCGAAGGCCTGCTGCTGGAGGCCACCGAAGACACCCACTTGCAGCTCGATCAGCTCAAGCGTCTGGGCCTGACCCTGGCGATGGACGACTTCGGCACCGGTTACTCGTCGCTCAGCTACCTGAAAAAATTCCCGATCGACATCATCAAGATCGATCGCAGCTTCATCCACGAAATCCCGGACAACCAGGACGACATGGAAATCACCTCGGCAGTGATCGCCATGGCCCACAACCTGAAGCTGAAGGTCGTGGCCGAAGGCATCGAAACCGCCGAGCAACTGGCCTTCCTGCGCCGCCACCGCTGCGACGTCGGCCAGGGCTACCTGTTCGACCGGCCGATCCCCGGCGCCGAACTGATTCCCACCCTCAAGCGCTACCCGCGCGGCCCGTTGTCGCTGTAAACCACAAGCCCCTTGTGGAAGCCGGCCAGTACCCCCACATTTTGGCTAGTGATTAACTTGGCATCATTGGGCACACTGGCTGTCTGTTGATTTACATCCCATCCTGACTGAGAGGAACGATCATGGTTCTGCGCTCGGAAATTCTGGTGAACAAAAACGTGCTACCCACTAAAGAACAAGCCCTGCCTGGCCGCGAAACTCCGATGACCCTGCCGGAAAAACACTTCGTGTTCGAAGAGACTCCGCTGCTCGGCCCGTTCTTCGAAGACGTCGACTTCGCGATCTTCGGCCTCGGTTGCTTCTGGGGGGCGGAGCGCCGTTTCTGGCAGCGTGAAGGCGTGGTCAGCACCGTGGTCGGCTATGCCGGCGGCTTCACGCCGAACCCGACCTACGAAGAAGTCTGCTCGGGCCTGACCGGCCATTCGGAAGTGGTGCTGGTGGTGTTCGACAAGGCCAAAGTCAAATACGAAGAGTTGCTGGCCATGTTCTGGGAACTGCACAACCCGACGCAGGGCATGCGCCAGGGCAATGACATCGGCACCCAGTACCGCTCGGTGATCTACGCCACCACCCCGGAACAACTGGACGCGGCGCTCAAGAGCAAGGAAACCTATCAGGCCGAACTGAACAAGGCTGGCCTGGGGGAAATCACCACCGAGATCGAACAGGCCCCGACCGTGTACTTCGCCGAGGCTTATCACCAGCAATACCTGGCGAAAAACCCGGAAGGCTACTGCGGGATTGGCGGCACCGGCGTGTGCATGCCGCCGAGCCTGGCGGGCAACTAAGCCGACACCTGATCGTTCCCACACCCTGCGTGGGAACGATCACATCAATATGCTCGCAGCTTGTCGCTGCTACTCGGCAATCAACCAATCCATCTGCCACCCACCCTGGGTCTGCCCAAGCTTCTTGGACAGCCACGGCAGCAGCTCACGCAATTCTTCCTCCAGCCCCCACGGCGGATTGGCGATCGCCAGCCCGGAGCCGTTCAGGCTGTTCGGCGTATCCAGCGGATGCACCAGCAGCTCCACCCGCAGCAGTTTCGGCGCGCCGGTGCCGGCCAGATCCTGATAGAAGCGACGCAGCGCGCGCTGGTCCTTGACCGGATACCAGATCGCCGCCACGGTCTGGCGCATCCGCGCGATCGCCTCTTTCAGCGACGCCGCGCAACGCTGCATCTCGTCGAGCTTCTCGAACGGCGGGTCGATCAGCATCACCGCGCGCTTCTCGGCCACCGGCAGCAGCGCCCGCGCCACATGCCAACCCTCACCCAGGTGCACCGCAACGCGGCGGTCGCCCTTCATGTTGTCCTTGAGCAGCACGCCGTCTTCCGGGTGTTTCTCGTTGAGCAACACGCGATCCTGCGAACGGGTCAGACGCCGCGCCAGCTCGGGCGAGCCCGGGTAGTAGCGCAACTGGCCATCCGGGTTCATCTCGTGCAGCACCTTCATGTAATCGGCGGTCAGCGCCGGCAGGTCCGGTTGATCCCACAACCGCGCGATGCCTTCCAGGTACTCGCCGGTGCGGTTGGCCTGATCGCCCTGCAAGTCGTACAGACCGATGCCGGCATGGCTGTCGAGATAGGCAAACGGCTGTTCCTTGCGCGCCATCAGGGCGATAAGGCGGGTCAAGGTCAGGTGTTTGAACACATCGGCGTGATTGCCGGCATGGAAGGCGTGACGATAATTCATGGCTGCTCCTGCGAGGGCCGCAAAGTTTATCTTTTACCGGGCGGCAAGTCAGGGGTTGGCGGCTGAGTGGATGCGTCGCCCCTATTGCTTTCAGCGTTTCGCTGCCCTGGAACAGCAGTGCGCAAGAAGTTGCGCAGTTGCACGTAATAAAACATCCCTAAAAACCGCTGGAGCCCATGTACCACGTGGCCTCCAGCCAAGTGCGCAAGAAGTTGCGCAGTACTGCGCAACTTCTTGCGCACTTCAGAGGCTTTTCCTACAGCCAAATCGCAAAAATCCTACGACAAAACGCTCAACGAGCTGTTTTGCAAGGCTATTTAATTGACTGGCACGCTCCTTGATAACCGTCAGGCACCCACCGGGCGATATCGCCTCCGGGCCCTTAACTTTATTCCGCAAGGAGAGCACCCCATGGCAACACCA
>NZ_JAHTKI010000037.1 GCF_019145475.1 Pseudomonas botevensis | reverse complement strand
GACGTTTCGGGAGGGCTAGGGTGAGGGCTGCGATCTGAAGTCCGCTGAAAAATGACCTGAGCCCGCAAAACCAAACCGACAGTTGCCCCCCCCTCGCAAACGCGCTCAACCCACCGCTGGAGCGCGCTTGCTCATAAATGCAATCATGCCGTCGCCGCCGCCCCTTGCGGTTCGATCGCCGCTCCAAGCCCTTCTTTCATTCGCTGCGCATCCCGCACAAAGCACCGCGAAGCCAGGAACAGGAACACCATGGTGAAGAACAGCGCCACGGGGATCAGGTACATCGCGTCGTGCAGGCCGACCGCTTTGAATGCTTCGGTCATTTGGTCGGCACCGGCCAGGAGCATCGCCGAATGGGCGAAATGGTCCGACAAGGCGCCAACCACCACCGGTCCCAGGCCGCCGCCCAGCAGGTACAGGCCGGCGAAGAACAGTGCCATCGCCGTGGCGCGCAGGCGGGGTTCGACCACGTCCTGGATCGCCGTGTACACGCAGGTGTAGAAGTTGTAGGCAAACAGCCAGCCGACGCTGAACACCGCGACGAATACGCCGATTTCGATGCGCCCGGCGTGCAGCGCCCAAGCGGTACACAGGGTCGAGATGATCAGGCTGAATGCGGCAAACAGCAGGCGTCCGCTGGCGACGCGCTGGTGGATCTTGTCGGCGATCCAGCCGCCGAGGGTCAGGCCGATCAGGCCGGTCACGCCAACGATCAGTCCGGTGGCCACCGCCGCTTCCTGCAGTGGCATCAGGAAGTAACGCTGGAGCATCGGCACCAGAAACGAGTTGCAGGCGTAGGTGGCGAAGTTGAAACACAGCCCGGCCAGCACCAGCCACAGGAACGTCGGCACCGCCAGCACCCGGCGGATCGGCCTGTCGATTTTTTCCTGGGAGACCTGCACGGTTTCCGCCGCGCCGCGTTTGGGTTCCTTGATGAAAAACATGAACACCGCCAGCAGCAGCCCCGGCACGGCGGCGATGAAGAATGGTGCGCGCCAGCTGTCGAACGCTTTGACCATCGCACCGATGGTGAAGAACGCCAGCAGCAGCCCCAGCGGCAGGCCCAACATGAAAATGCCCATGGCCCGCGCCCGGCGATGGGCCGGGAACAGGTCGCCGATCAGCGAGTTGGCGGCCGGTGCATAACTGGCCTCGCCGATGCCGATGCCCATGCGCACCAGCAGGAAACTCCAGAAACTGCCGACCATGCCGTTGACCGCCGTCAGCGCGCTCCAGGTCGCCAGGCCCCAGCCCATCAGTTTGCTGCGCGAGCCGGTGTCGGCCATGCGCCCGAGCGGCAGGCCGGCGATGGCATAGACGATGGTGAAAGCCGTACCGATGATGCCCAGCTGAAAGTCGCTGAGGTGCCACTCCATGCGGATCGGCTCGATGATGATCGCCGGAATGGTGCGGTCGAAGAAATTGAACAGGTTGGCAAGGAACAGCAGGAACAGAATGCGCCAGGCATTCGCCGCTTGGGTCGAGTTCTGCATGGGTCCGTCTCTTTATTGTTATGAGGGCTTCACTGCCAACGCATTCGAGCCCGGAACCTGCAATCTAGTAAGGCTCGCCGGGGCTGTCTGTGATCATTCGCCAGCCTGATATAGGCCCATGGCACTGTAACGAAACGTAAGCCCTTGAAAAGCCTGGATTCCCCCGTAAACAGGGGCTTTTGCGGAAAAATCCGGCAATGAAAAAATACTTTCGCGCCCCCCTTCCCAAGTTTGTGGCGAAGCCTAGAATGGCCGCCGGATCCGTCCGGATCTCCCGATCAATCCCTTTGATGTCCCGTCCATGTCCGAAGTCAGTCCGTGTCTGAATTGCGGTGCCTGCTGTTCCCATTTTCGCGTGTCTTTTTTCTGGGGTGAGTGCGCCTCCTCCGGCGGTACGGTGCCCGATGAACTGGTCACGCAGATCACCCCCAGCCGGGTGGCGATGATCGGCACCGACCGTAAACCGGCACGCTGCACCTCATTGGTCGGTGAAGTGGGCGACACGGTGCAATGTTCGATCTACGACAAGCGCTCCAGCACCTGCCGCGAGTTCGAGGCGTCCTGGGAGAACGGTGAGCAGAACACCGATTGTGACGCCGCCCGCGCCCGCTTCGGCCTGCCGCCCCTGCAACCGGGCTGGAATGAACTGCCTTACGAGCAGAGCGCCTGACCCTTAGCACCAATCGCTATGGGGCTAATGCCGAAATCGTTAGCACCAATGTGCCACTACCACTTACACGGCAAATCCGGTCTCTATACTCCTGTCATTCGTGCGTCGATGACGCAATCAGGAAGCGCTGGATAACCGGGGCAAGCTATGGAGTGGCTGGGTTTGCAGTTTTTTACCGAGCTGCCGCAGAGCGGACAGGTCATTCTCGATTGCACACACAACCCTTTGCTGGTGCTGGTGGCCTATCTGGTCGCCTGCGCGGCGAGTTTTGCCACCCTCGACATGGCGGAACGGGTCGGCCATGCCGAAGATCCGGCGTCGCGGCGCCTGTGGCGCTGGATCGGTGCGACGTGCCTGGCGGGCGGGATCTGGGCCATGCACTTCATCGGCATGCTGGCGTTCCAGGCGCCAATCGAAATCCATTACGACCTGCCGATCACCCTGTTTTCCCTGCTGATCGCCCTGCTTGCCTCGTGGCTGGCGATGCACACGCTGAGCGAACTGCGGCCCAGCCTTGCGCATTATCTGCAAACCGCCATCGTCATCGGACTCGGTATCGCCGGGATGCACTACGTCGGCATGGCGGCGATGAATTCGATTGCCACGGCGTACTACCAACCGACACTGTTCGGCCTGTCCATCGCGGTGGCCATCGGTGCCAGTTTCGCCGCGCTGTGGGTGGCCGGCTACCTGCGTGAAGGCAGCGGTCTGCTCCATCAGATGCTCAAATACACCGCAGCGCTTATTCTCGGCGCGGGCATCATCAGCATGCATTTCACCGGGATGGCCGCGTTGCAATTGGTGCTGCCCGAAGACCGCGTGCCCACCCTGCCGGCGCAAACCGGCCATCTGCAATTGGGCCTGACCGTAGCCCTGATTATCCTGCTGATTCTCGGCAGTGCGGTCAGCGCAGCCCTGGCCGACAAAAAGCTGCAAAACAAGGAGCACGACCTGCGCCGCCTCAACACGCTGCTGGGCCAGCTCGATCAGGCGCGGGTCTCGCTGCAGCAGGCGGCTAATTACGATGCCCTGACCAACCTGATCAACCGGCGCGGCTTCAACCAGCTCTTCGCCGAAAAACTGAGCCAGAAGGCGGCGGATGGCGGCATGCTCGCGGTGATGTTCCTCGACATCGACCACTTCAAGCGTATCAACGACAGCCTCGGCCATGACGCTGGCGACGCCTTGCTGAAGGTCATCGCCGATCACATCAAGGGCTCGGTGCGCAGCCATGAAGACGTGGTCGCGCGGTTTGGCGGCGACGAGTTCTGCATCCTGATCGGCCTGCGTGACCGCGAAGAAGCGCGCAACCTGGCCCAGCGCATCATGCTCAAGATGAAGGAACCGATCGAGCTGGCCGGGCGGCGCATGGTGATGACCACCAGCATCGGCATCAGTCTGTACCCGGAGGACGGTGCCACCTGCGAAGAGCTGCTCAAACACGCGGATCTGGCGTTGTATCAATCCAAGGCTGCCGGGCGTAACGGTCTGCATTTTTACAGTTCCAACCTCAAGAGCCGCGCCAGTTACGAGCTGCAACTGGAAGAGGAACTGCGCCATGCCCTGCATGAAGAAAACGGCCTGACCCTGCACTATCAGCCGATCTTCGAACTGAAAACCGGTCGGGTGACCAAGCTCGAAGCACTGATTCGCTGGCAACACCCCGTCCACGGATTGCTGACCCCGGATCGCTTCCTCAACATCGCCGAAAACAACGGCCTGATCGCCGAACTCGACAACTGGGTGCTGCGCCGGGCCTGCCGCGATCTCGGCGAGCTGTCGCGCCACGGCTGCAATGAACTGAAAATCGCCTGGAACTGCTCACCGCTGAACCTGGCCCGGGAAGAGCTGGCCAATGAAATCGAAAGCGCCTTGCGCTCGGCCGGCGTTGCGCCGGAGCGGCTGGAACTGGAAGTGACCGAGAATGCCCTTATGGGCAATATCGCCGACACCCTGGTGCTGCTGCGGCAGATCCGCGCCCTCGGCGTGTCGCTGTCGATCGACGATTTCGGCACCGGCTATTCGTCGCTGGCCTACCTCAAGCGTCTGCCCCTGAACACCTTGAAGGTCGACCGCTCGTTCATTCTCGACATCCCCAAATCCACAGCGGACATGGAGATCGTCCAGGCAATCATCGTCATGGCCCACACCCTGCATTTGCAGGTGGTCACCGAAGGCGTGGAAAGCCTGGAGCAGTACGAGTTCCTTGAGCGTTCAGGCTGCGATTTCATTCAGGGCTATCTGCTCAGCCGCCCGGTGCCGCTGGAGGAATTGCGGCCGGTGCTGGAGGAAATCAATCAGCGCAAACACGCGCCCGGGGTCAATCCGTTGAGTCTGGCGCGCGGTACATCTGCACCAGCGTCGCCGGATCCTTCGCCAAAAAGCCCTGCGCCCCATGCAGGCGCATCAGTTGTGCGGCCAATCCGCTGATCGGTGTGGCCGAGCCCGTTTCGCGGGAAAACTTCACCGCCGTGTCGAGATCCTTGAGCAGCGTGCGCACGTGCCACTTCACCGGTTCGAAACGGCTTTCAGCCATCTGCGGAGCGAGAATCTGCAACGGCTTCGAATCGGCAAACCCGCCGGCCAGCGCTTCGGCGATCAGGCTGGCATCGACCCCGGCCTGCTCGGCCAGTGCCACCACTTCAGCGATCACCAGCGCATTGCAGGCAACGATCATCTGGTTGCAGGCCTTGGTCACCTGCCCGGCGCCGACGCCGCCCATGTGCGTGACGCGCTGCCCGAGGTTGAGCAGCACCGGACGCACCCGCGCCAGATCCGCCGCGTCACCGCCGACCATGATCGCCAGGCTGCCGGCCTCGGCGCCGACCACCCCGCCGGACACCGGTGAGTCGAGCCAGGCCATACCGGTCCTGTCGGCCAGTTCGGCGGCCATTTCCCGGGTGGCGGTGGGTTCGAGGCTGGAAAAATCCACCAGCAACTGAGTGTTTTTCGCACCTTCGACGATACCGGCCGGGCCAAACACCACCTCGCGCACCACCGCCGTATCGGCCAGGCACAACATCAGTACATCGGCGTGCTCACACAGCTCGGCGGGCGTAGCGACCTGCCGGGCACCGGCCTCGACCAGCGGTGCACACTTTTCCGGGTTGCGGTTCCACACCGTCAACGGGTAACCGGCGGCCAGCAGACGGCGGCACATCGGCAGGCCCATCAGGCCGATTCCGGCGAACCCCAACGAAGGTAGCGTTGACATCATTTAGCCTCCTTTTGATTAAAGATCGCCGAATAATGGCCGATCCATCATCAATCAGGAAAGGATTCCCCCTGGCGACCCTCAGCGCAAACCCCTGACGCCCGGGCCAAATACGCGCAGTAAAAAGACGCGAGATTCTCTTTCCGTGAGGCCCGGCGACAACGGTCGCGGGCCAACCAGTCCAGGTACATGGCGCAAAATGACTTCTAAAAACAACCCGGCCACCGCGGTATCCGATCTGACCCTGAGCCCAGCGGCGAACAGCAGCGCCCCGATGAAGCCATTGCCACCCTCGCGCCCGCTGGGCACCCAGCAATACCTGTACTTCACCGAAACCAATACCGACCGCATCCTCGATAACCTCGACGGCCTGCGCGATCTGGTGTTCCCGCGCCCGCCGCACCTGGAAGGCGACAACGAACAGCACAACGATCAGGAATTCCCGTCGGTGTGCCTGATCGGCCTCGGTCGCTGCGGCTCCAACATCGCCCTGGACGTCGCGGAGCTGGTGTACAACGCGCGCAAGTTCTACCTCAACGAATTCAACAACGAAGACCGCGCGACGGATCGGCGCCTGGCCGACAAGGGCTACAGTCCGGCCCAGTGGATCAAGCACAACCTGCGGATCGGCCCGAACAAATCCACCAAACCGGTGTTCCTGGTCGAGCCGCTGGTGATGCTCGGCGACCTCGACAAGGACATCGCCGGGCGTATCCGTTTCTCGCGCAAGGGCGAGAAAAGCGGCTTCCTGCGCGACTACAGCAAAATGAAGATCATGGACTTGTCCGAAGTCCACGCCGGTGGCGCCGGTAACGCGCCGATCCTCGGCCAGTACCTGGCCAAGATCATCCTCAACAAGGACACCCAGCGCTTCTCCAGCCCAGACTGGAAAATGATCCACTCGTACCTGATCGACAGCTGCGGCATCAAGGCCAACCAGTCGCGCCTGTACTTCTCGATATTCAGTGCCGGCGGCGGTACGGGTTCGGGCATGGCCTCGGAATTCGGCCTGGCCCAGCAACACTCGTACATGAACAAGACGTTCGACACCAAACCGATGGACGAGCATGACGGCAAGAGCGGTCATTCCTTCGTGTTCGAACCGATCTTCACCAGCGGCATCTGCGTGCTGCCGAACATTTCCGACCACCGCAGCGAAATGTCCGAGGCGTTGCACATCAACGCCGGTCGCCTGCTATGCAAATACCTGTCGGAAGAATGGGATTTCTCCTACAACTTCGCCAACGAAGACAGCAGCGAAGCCAGCGTCATGGGCCGCATCCGCCCATGGAACGCGATGATGCTGATCTCCAACGACATCATGCGTTACGCCGAAGAAAGCGATGACGGCAACATCCAGAACATTGATGTCAATGCGATGGAAAAACACGCCAACCAGTACATCTCACAACAGATTTTCAACATTCTGACGGCCCAGGCGGTCACGACCGACTACGACCAGAACTATTTCCGGCGTGCCGGCATCGACATCGGCGAGACCATTCGCCTGGACGCCAACGACCTGTTCATGAGCCTGGCCGGCCCGGTGGCGATTGCCTACGCCGAATCGGTGGTGCCGGAAACCCCGCCGCCGAGCAGCGACAAGTTCAAGGTGTTCGATAAAGAGCCGCAGCGCCTGAACATCGACGACCTGTTCTTCCGCTCGATCGACCTGCCGCACTTCAACAAAGTCACCCAGGCCATCGAGGGCATCAGCCTGCTGCCGATCGAATCCAAGCGCTATCGCGCCTCGCTCGAGCAGTACAAGAACTCCGGCTACGACGCGGCGGCCCTGCATGACCTGCACTTCTTCAAGAACTGCTCGTCGGTGGTGTCGATCGTTTCGCTGCCCAAGGACTACAAGCTGTCGTACATGGACCTGAACCGGCTCAAGACCCACCTCAACAGCCTGTTCCCCAACACCACGCTCAAGCGCTATGCGCTGGTGATCGGTGCCTCGGCCAACCTGTCGCTGACCACCCTGATCGCCAAGAGCCCGTGCCTGTCGGACGACTTCCTGACCCTGATCGTCGCCTTCATCAAGCGCTGCTTCGCCAAGACCCCGTATCGCTTCGACGAAACCCTGGACAATTCGATCCTCGACTTCATCATCCAGGAAGACTTCGACGAAGACCGCATCGACGACCTGCTCAACGAATTCGAAAACCCGGCGAAGATCCTCGACACCAACTGGTATGCGATCAAGCCGATGTACGAGAAGAAATACCGCGAGCTGATCAACGACAAAGAGAAGTTCGTCTCGATCAATGACATTCGCCTGTCGCGCGACTGCGTGAAGAAAGCGATCAAGTACCTGCGCGAGATCTACCGTCACCGGATCGGCAAGACCAAAGTCATTTCGCTCAACAGCCACACCGGCAAGACCTACTGATCACGGCTCGCTGACGAGTCGCGGCGATTCGCGAGCAAGCCTGCACATTCCGGTGGGAGCCAACCTGCTCGCGAAGGCGTCCCCTGAATTCACCACGCCTTCGACATTCAACATCCAGAAACAATTGAGCAGCCATCCGGCTGCTCAATAAACTGTTCCCGTTACGTTTACGTCACCGTTATGCCACCCTCGCTTGTGGCGTTTCTCTACGGCAACGTGCCATCACGCTACTCGCCTACACACTTTTAGCAGACGACGACGCGCACCAAAGAGGTGCAGCCATTCAGGCCGACGCCCTTTCCTGGATCAGGATCCACGGACGCACCACAACCGACCACAGCTCGGGATTGCGCTCGAGAATATCCTGCGCCCGCGTCGCAGACAGTTTGGCGACCTTATCTTCGTCCAGCCAGGCCGCCACTTTCTGGCCCTCATCCGAGGCAACAGCTTCTGCGACAGCGATCAAATCCAGCTCGCTGCTGACCCATAACAGGTCACCCTTGGCAAAGAAGGGTTCCAGCTCCTTCCACGTAATAGTTGCGGTTTCACCAAGCAGCTTGGCATAGAGGGTGCTAGGTTCTTGATTCATGGGAGCTGTCCGGAAAAGAAATCGACGCGAATGATAACGTCGGTGGTTCGGCAGAAAAACCCGGTTGCAAATGGCTGCACCGAACGAAAAGAGCAGGAACGCCAGGGAATGCTGCTGATTGGGGTATAAGCCCCGGGAACGCCCCGCCGCAATTCTGTCTTTTTCTTTCATTTAAGCGACATCATCAGGTTTTGCCCCTTGGCGCCAGCTTCCCAGGCCAACAACCGGCGCTCTACACTGTACCGGTACAGTTGCCGGGGGCATTTCCGGAGGATGTCGCGAGATATCTGACCCGGTTCTGCTGCTACGGCGCCAGGACTCTAAAAAAATACAACAGTAAGAGTGGAGCACTATGACTAAGGCTACTAAGCAGATTTCCAAACTGTTTGCCGCTATGGTTCTGGCCGGGGTTGCCAGCCATTCGTTCGCTGCCGACACCATCAAGATCGGCATCGCCGGCCCGAAAACCGGCCCGGTGACCCAGTACGGCGACATGCAGTTCGTCGGCGCCAAACAAGCCATCAAGGACATCAACGCCAAGGGCGGCGTCGACGGCAAGATGCTTGAAGCCAAAGAATACGACGACGCGTGCGATCCTAAACAAGCGGTAGCCGTGGCCAACAAAGTGGTCAACGACGGCGTCAAGTTCGTAGTCGGTCACCTGTGCTCCAGCTCCACTCAACCGGCTTCGGACATCTACGAAGACGAAGGCGTGATCATGATCACCCCTGCCGCCACCAGCCCGGACATCACCACTCGTGGCTACAAGCTGGTATTCCGCACCATCGGTCTGGACAGCGCCCAAGGCCCTGCGGCCGGCAACTACATCGCCGACCACGTCAAGCCGAAAGTCGTTGCCGTGCTGCACGACAAGCAGCAATACGGTGAAGGCATCGCCACCGCCGTGAAGAAAACCCTGGAAGGCAAAGGCGTGAAAGTCGCCGTCTTCGAAGGCCTGAACGCCGGTGACAAAGACTTCTCCTCGATCATCCAGAAACTCAAGCAAGCCAACGTCGACTTCGTCTACTACGGCGGCTACCACCCGGAACTCGGCCTGATCCTGCGTCAGTCCAAGGAAAAAGGCCTGAACGCCAAGTTCATGGGTCCGGAAGGCGTCGGCAACGACTCCATCTCGCAGATCGCCCAAGACGCTTCCGAAGGCCTGCTGGTAACCCTGCCGAAGTCCTTCGACGCCGACCCTGCGAACAAGGCCATCGTTGACGCCATCAAGGCTGACGGCAAGGATCCTAGCGGTCCGTTCGTCTTCCCGGCCTACTCCGCCGTCGAGCTGATCGCAGAAGGCATCAAGGCAGCCAAGAGCGAAGACACCGCCAAGGTGGCCGAAGCCATCCACGCGGGCACCTTCAAGACCCCTACCGGCGATCTGTCGTACGACGCCAAGGGCGACCTGAAGGACTTCAAGTTCGTGGTCTACCAGTGGCACTTCGGCAAACCGAAAACCGAAGTCTCCCCTCAGTAACGCCTGGCATTACTGATCGACAAGCCCACTGTGCAAGCAGTGGGCTTTGTTTTACGAGGTTTATGGGCCAGACACCCGCGATCCGGGCGCTGGTTCACCTGAAAATCTTAAAACCGTCACCAGCGGTTCGCTGGCAAACGCCCCTTGCAAATGTGCTCAGAGAACACAGCACCGGGCGGGAACATGACTCCACCAGTGAAATGCGTATCGGGTTTTTAGGAGCGCTGTAATGCCTGAGATCTATCATTTTTTCCAACAGCTGGTTAATGGACTGACCATTGGCAGCACGTATGCGTTGATAGCCATTGGCTACACAATGGTTTACGGCATCATTGGAATGATTAACTTCGCCCATGGCGAGGTCTACATGATTGGTTCCTACGTGGCCTTCATCGCCCTTGCCGGGCTGGCCATGATGGGTATCCACTCTCTGCCGCTGCTCATGACCGCCGCGTTCATCGCGTCGATCGTTGTCACCAGTGCCTATGGCTACAGTATCGAACGCGTTGCGTATCGCCCCTTGCGTGGCAGCAACCGTCTGATCCCGCTGATTTCCGCCATCGGCATGTCGATTTTCCTGCAGAACACCGTACTGCTTTCCCAGGATTCCAAGGACAAATCCATCCCCAACCTGATCCCGGGGAGCTTCTCCTTCGGTCCGGGCGGCGCTGAAGAAGTCCTGATTTCCTACATGCAGATCCTGGTCTTCGTCGTGACGCTGATCGCCATGCTCGGCCTGACCACGTTCATCTCCCGTTCTCGCCTGGGCCGCGCCTGCCGCGCCTGCGCCGAAGACATCAAGATGGCCAACCTGCTGGGTATCAACACCAACAACATCATCGCCCTGACCTTCGTCATCGGTGCTGCGCTGGCGGCTGTCGCAGCCGTGCTGCTGAGCATGCAATACGGCGTGATCAACCCGAACGCCGGTTTCCTGGTGGGCCTGAAGGCCTTCACCGCGGCGGTACTGGGCGGTATCGGCAGTATTCCGGGCGCGATGCTCGGCGGGCTGGTGCTGGGTGTGGCCGAAGCGTTCGGTGCCGACATCTTTGGCGACCAATACAAGGACGTGGTGGCTTTCGGCCTCCTGGTTCTCGTTCTGTTGTTCCGGCCGACCGGCATCCTGGGCCGTCCGGAGGTTGAGAAAGTATGAACAAATATTTTAGACAAGCGCTGTTCAGTGCCTTGCTGGTCTGGGCTGTCGCCTTCCCTGTCCTCGGCCTCAAGCTGAGCATTGTCGGGATCAACCTTGAAGTACACGGCACCGGCCCGATCACACTGAGCATCATCGCCCTGTGTTCGGTGCTGATGTTCCTGCGTGTCCTGTTCACCCAACAGGTCGGGACCCTGTTCCGCTCCAACCGTGGGCCGCTGGTTTCGCCCAAGGTCAGCCAGTTCCTGACCCTGCCGCGCACCCAGCGCTGGATCATCATCGGCCTGATCGTGGTCGCGCTGGTGTGGCCGTTCTTCGGTTCGCGCGGCGCGGTGGACATCGCCACCCTGATCCTGATCTACGTGTTGCTGGGCCTGGGCCTGAACATCGTGGTCGGTCTGGCCGGCCTGCTCGACCTCGGCTATGTGGGTTTCTACGCGGTAGGCGCCTACAGCTACGCGCTGCTGTCGCACTACTTCGGCTGGAGCTTCTGGATCTGCCTGCCGATCGCCGGCCTGATGGCAGCCACCTTCGGCTTCCTGCTGGGCTTCCCGGTATTGCGGCTGCGCGGTGACTACTTGGCCATCGTGACCCTGGGTTTCGGTGAAATCATCCGGCTGTTCCTGCGTAACCTCACCGACCTCACCGGCGGCCCGAACGGCATCAGCAACATTCCCAAGCCGACGTTCTTCGGCCTGAGCTTCGAGCGTTCGGCCGGCGAAGGCCTGCAGACCTTCCATGAGTTCTTCGGGCTGACCTACAACCCGGTGAGCAAAGTGGTGTTCCTGTACCTGGTGGCCCTGCTGCTGGCACTGGCGGCGCTGTTCATCATCAACCGCCTGCTGCGCATGCCGATCGGCCGTGCCTGGGAAGCGCTGCGTGAAGATGAAATCGCCTGCCGCGCGCTGGGCCTGAACCCGACCATCATCAAGCTCTCCGCGTTCACCCTGGGTGCGAGCTTCGCCGGTTTCGCCGGCAGCTTCTTCGCCGCCCGTCAGGGCCTGGTGACCCCGGAGTCGTTCACCTTCATCGAGTCGGCGATCATCCTCGCCATCGTGGTGCTGGGCGGCATGGGTTCGCAGTTGGGCGTGATCCTCGCGGCCGTGGTGATGATCCTGCTGCCGGAAATGATGCGTGAGTTCAGCGAGTACCGGATGTTGATGTTCGGTGCCCTGATGGTGTTGATGATGATCTGGCGTCCACAAGGTCTGCTGCCGATGCAACGCCCACACATGGAGTTGCGAAAATGAGCCGCGAGATCCTTAAAGTCGAAAACTTGAGCATGCGCTTCGGCGGCTTGCTGGCGGTCAACGGCGTGGCCCTGACCGTGAAAGAAAAGCAGGTGGTTGCACTGATCGGGCCGAACGGCGCGGGCAAGACCACCGTGTTCAACTGCCTGACCGGCTTCTATCAGCCGACGGGCGGCAGCATCGTGCTGGACGGCGAGCCGATCCAGGGCCTGCCCGGACACAAGATCGCCCTCAAGGGCGTGGTGCGTACCTTCCAGAACGTGCGGCTGTTCAAGGACATGACGGCGGTCGAGAACCTGCTGATCGCCCAGCACCGTCACCTGAACACCAACTTCCTGTCCGGCCTGTTCAAGACCCCGTCGTTCCGCAAGAGCGAGCGCGAGGCCATGGAATATGCCGAATACTGGCTGGAAAAGGTCAACCTCAAGGAGTTCGCCAACCGTCCGGCCGGCACTCTGGCCTACGGTCAGCAACGCCGCCTGGAAATCGCCCGCTGCATGATGACCCGCCCACGGATCCTCATGCTCGACGAACCGGCCGCCGGCCTGAACCCGAAGGAAACCGAAGATCTGAAGGCGTTGATCAGCGTGCTGCGCGAGGAGCACAACGTCACCGTGCTGCTGATCGAACACGACATGAAACTGGTCATGAGCATTTCCGACCACATCGTCGTGATCAACCAGGGCACGCCCCTGGCCAACGGCACGCCGGAACAGATCCGCGACAATCCTGAAGTGATCAAAGCCTACCTGGGGGAAGCGTAAATGCTGCAGTTCGAAAACGTTTCCACCTTCTACGGCAAGATCCAGGCCCTGCACAGCGTCAACGTCGAAGTCCGCCAGGGCGAGATCGTGACCCTGATCGGCGCCAACGGTGCCGGCAAGTCGACCCTGCTGATGACGCTTTGCGGTTCGCCGCAGGCCCACAGCGGCAGCATCCGCTACATGGGTGAAGAACTGGTCGGCCAGAACTCGTCGCAGATCATGCGCAAGAGCATTGCCGTGGTGCCGGAAGGCCGTCGGGTGTTTGCCCGCCTGACCGTCGAAGAAAACCTGTCCATGGGCGGATTCTTCACCGACAAGGGCGACTATCAGGAACAGATGGACAAGGTTCTCGGACTTTTCCCACGCCTGAAAGAACGCTTCAGCCAACGTGGCGGCACCATGTCCGGCGGCGAACAGCAAATGCTCGCCATCGGCCGTGCGCTGATGAGCAAACCGAAACTGCTGCTGCTCGACGAGCCGTCGCTGGGCCTGGCACCGATCATCATCCAGCAGATCTTCGACATCATCGAACAGCTGCGCAAGGACGGTGTGACGGTGTTCCTGGTCGAGCAGAACGCCAACCAGGCCCTGAAAATCGCCGACCGCGCCTACGTTCTGGAGAACGGCCGGGTGGTGATGCAAGGCACTGGCGAGGCGCTGCTGACCGATCCGAAAGTACGCGAGGCGTACCTCGGCGGTTAAGCGATCGCGCTAAACAGAAAACGGCCTTCGGGCCGTTTTTTGTTGTCTGTCCAAAAATCCTGAAGCCACTCCCACAAGGGGATTGCGCTGTGTTGAAAACTTTTCTGAATTTTTTCTGCATGGCCTGTAACGCATCGCCGTGTCGTTTCTCTAGTGGGGCAAGCAAGCGCAATCGCTTGTTCAACCCAAGCTCAAATCGGAGAAACATCATGACTGCGACCACCCGTACCCTGTCCGCCACCGCCCTGGTTCTGGCCCTCGGTTCTGCCCTGAGCATCGCCGCCGTCTCGACCGCCCATGCCGCTGACGACAACATGGAAAAATGCTTCGGCGTCGCCATGAAAGGCAAGAACGATTGCGCAGCAGGCGCGGGCACGACCTGTGCCGGCACCGCCAAGATGGATCATCAGGCCAACGCCTGGAAACTCGTTCCGAAAGGCACCTGCGCCACCACCGAAAGCAAGACTTCGCCGACCGGTTTCGGTCAGCTCGAAGCCTTCAAAGCCAAGTCCTGATCCGTCAGCAGCCTGAGTGACGATCATGATCACCTCCAATGACCATTCCGCGCCACGCACTCAGGCTGCCCACGCCGGGCTCCCGCCCCGTGCGGGGCTCGGGCTCAAGACCGGGCACTTCCAGCAAGTGCTCGGCGCCCGACCGGACATCGGCTTCTTCGAAGTCCACGCCGAAAACTACATGGTGGACGGCGGCCCGTTTCATCATTTCCTGAGCTTGATCCGTCAGCAATATCCGCTGTCGCTGCACGGCGTCGGGCTCTCCATCGGGGCCGAAGGGCCACTGGATACACAGCATCTCAAACGCCTCGCCGCGCTGATCGAACGCTATCAACCCCACTCCTTTTCCGAACACCTGGCCTGGTCGACCCACGGTCCGGTGTTCCTCAATGATCTGCTGCCCCTGGCCTACGACGCGTCGACGCTGAACCGCGTCTGCGAACATATCGATCAGGTGCAGAACCGCCTCAGGCGCCCGATGCTGCTGGAAAACCCGGCGACCTATCTGGCGTTCCAGCGCTCGACACTGGATGAACCCGAGTTCATCGCCGAAGTGATCCGGCGCAGCGGCTGCGGATTGTTGCTGGACATCAACAATGTCTACGTCTCCTGCATCAACCATCAGCGCGATCCACTGGCCTATCTCGACAGCCTGCCGTTGCACGCGGTCGGCGAGATTCATCTGGCCGGATTCGCCGAAGATTCCGACAGCCTCGGCGACCGGTTGCTGATCGACGACCACGGCGCGCCCATCGATCAAGCCGTGTGGGCCTTGTACCAAAAGGTGCTGGAATACATCGGCCCGATGGCGACGCTGATCGAACGCGACAATAACGTGCCGGCCTTCAACGTCCTGCTGGCCGAGGCCCGGCAAGCCGATGTGCTTCTGCGGCGCGCGGGAGGCCGGTCATGAGCACGCAAGCCGCGTTCACCGCCGCGCTGCTCGATACCGAGCGCCCCTGCCCCGAAGGACTGTACAGCGCCAACGGTGCCGACCCGGCCAGCCGATTTGCGGTGTATCGCAACAATGTACAAAGCTCATTGATCAACGCACTGGCGGACACTTACCCGGTGGTCGAGCAATTGGTGGGGACGGAATTTTTCCGCGCGATGGCTACCCTGTTCATCCAGCAGCAGCCGCCCGACAACCCATTGACGAGCCGCTACGGTGAAGCGTTGGCGGATTTCATTGATGGTTTTGAACCCGCATCGAGCGTGCCGTACCTGGCCGATGTGGCGCGCCTCGAACGTTTGCGCGTTCTCGCCTATCACGCCGCCGATGCCAACCCGGTGCGGCCGGAACGGATCAGCGCCGCACTGGCCGATCCGCAGACCCTGGGCGAGTTGCGCCTGGAGCTTCATCCCTCCCTGCACCTGCTCGACTCACGCCATGCGGTGGTTGCGATCTGGGCAGCGCATCAACACGACGCAACGCTTGCGGGTGTTGAAGTCGATCAAGGCCAACATGCCCTGGTACTGCGCAATGGTCTGGAGGTCGAGGTGTTCGCCCTCGATCACGGCGCCAGCCTGTTCATTCGCCATCTGCGTAACGGCCAGTCACTGCTGGGCGCCGTGGAAAACAGTCCGGAATTCGATCTCAGCGCGACCCTCGCCCTGCTCATCACCCACAACGCAATCACCTGCCTGAACAACAAGGTATCGCCATGAACAACCCCATCACTCGCGCCATCATGCTGCTGGAAAAGATTCCCCACAGCCTGATCGCCTTCATTGCCCGTTTCTCGATTGCCGCCGTGTTCTGGAAGTCCGGGCAAACCAAGGTCGAAGGACTGGCCATCGACCTGATCGACGGCCCCTTCGAATTCGGCTGGCCACGCCTGGCCGACTCGACGATCCCACTGTTCAAGAGCGAATACCACGTCCCGCTGCTGTCACCGGACATTGCTGCTCATCTGGCGGCGTTCGCCGAGCACTTCTTCCCGATCCTGATCCTGATCGGCTTTGCCACGCGCTTCTCGGCGCTGGCGCTGCTGGGCATGACCCTGACCATTCAACTGTTTGTCTATCCCGACGCCTACCCGACCCATGGCACCTGGGCGGCGGTGTTGCTGTACCTGATGGCGACCGGACCGGGCAAATTGTCGATCGATCACCTGATCGCCCGATCCCGGTGACGGTTTGCCGGGTTATCGCGACAGTCGATCCAGCGCCTCGCCGCTGCGCTTGAACCAGCCAATCAGATAGTCCGCCAGCACCTGGGTACGTTTCGGCAAGCCACCCTGATACGGATGCACGAGGTACATCGGCATGCGCCGGGTCTGAAAATCGCGCAGGAGCCAGCGTAATCGCCCATCGGCCAATTCGGTCTGCAACAGGTAGGAAGGCAGACGGGCGATGCCGGCACCGGCCAGTGCGGCTTTCTTCAACAGGTTGTAATGGTTGCTGGCGAACGGCCCCGATACGGGCACCCGCAACAGTTCGTGCTGCTGGTGATACAGCCATTCCTCGCGGTCGCTGTAATGGCTGTTGAGCAGGCAGCGATGCTCAGCCAGTGCCTGGGGTGTCAGCGGTTCACCGAAACGCTCAAGGTAGGCAGGACTGGCGCAGGTCATTTCCTGCCAGGCCAGCAACGGCCTGGCGACCAGCCTTTCGTCATTGGCCACCTCGGTACGGATGGCGAGGTCGAAACTGTCCCGGGACAGATCGCGGAAACTGTTGTTCAGCTCCAGCTCGATCTGCACTTGCGGGTATTTCTGCGAGAACTCCAGCAACAGGCCGTCGAAGAACGTTTCTCCCAGCGACACCGGAACCGTCATACGCACCGGGCCGGCCATGTCGTCCTTCAGCCGCGCCAATGCCTGACGCGCCCGTTCCACCTGAACGACAAGCGCCTGGGCCTGAGGTAACAAAGCCGCGCCCGCCGCCGTCAGGCTCAAACGGCGCGTCGTGCGTTGCAGCAACACCACGCAAAACCGCGCCTCCAACTGACTGATGCGCTTGGACAACTGACCTTTGCTGCAGCCCAGTTGCTGCGCCGCCAGGGTAAAACTGCCGGCATCGATCAACACGGCGAACGCCGCCAGATCATCCATCTCGCTCATGGATTGTTTCCATTTGAAAACCAAAGGTTGCCCATTAGTGCGCTTATCCGCAGAAAAAACCACTCTAGACTGAAACCTCGTTCAATCACTCGAGGCACAGCACGATGAAAATTCTGTTGATAGGCGCTGGCGGCACCATCGGTTCGGCCGTGGACAAAGAACTGTCGCAACGTCATGACGTCATCCGCATCGGCCGCAACAGCGGCGACTTCCAGGTGGACATCAGCGACAGCGCGTCGATTCGCAAACTGTTCGAGCAGACCGGCAAGTTCGACGCCCTGGTCTGCGCCGCCGGCAACGTGACCTTCGCACCGCTGGGCGAAATGACCGAAGACAGCTTCGCGCTGGGTCTGAAAGACAAACTGATGGGCCAGGTCAATCTGCTGCTGATCGGCCGCGAATTCGCCAACGACGGCGCATCGTTCACCCTCACCACCGGCGTGCTGAGCCACGACCCGATTCGCAGCGGCGCTTCGGCGGCACTGGTCAACGGCGCCCTCGACAGCTTTGTTCGCGCTGCCGCCATCGAGCTGCCGCGTGGTCTGCGGGTGAACTCGATCAGCCCGACCGTGCTGGTGGAAGCCATGGGTAGTTACGCCCCGTATTTCCGGGGTTACAAGCCGGTTCCTGCAGCCGATGTGGCATTGGCCTACGCCAAAAGTGTCGAAGGCTTGCAGACAGGTCAGACCTTTCACGTGGGCTAAACCCTTGTGATGAACGGTCAGGCTGCGTAACGTGGCGGCACCTGTCTGGAGAGCCAAAGATGCGTGTTGCCCGTTCGTTGATCGTTGTTGCCCTGCTGCCGCTGTTTGCCGCATGCCAGTTGTTCGATGGCCAGCGTGAAAGCGCTTCTCACGCCGGCCAGACGCGGATGCAGGGGCAACTGACCGCCGCCGATGGCAAACTGGTGTTCCAGCCATGCCAGGACCCGCGCCAGCTGGTGGTCAACGACATCGGCGGCACCAGCATCCTGCAAGAAGCGGCGACCCTCGCCGATGAGCAGGGCAAACTGTTCGCCGACGTGCGCGGCAAGGTCGCCGGCGACCGCCTCGACCTGAGCCAGCTATACCGCGTCGAACGCTCCGGCACCGCCTGCGATGATCCGAACTTCAAGTTGCTGATCCTGCGCGCCGCCGGCCACGGCCCGGAATGGAACGTCAAGGTCAGCGGCAAGGGCATGGTCATTGACCGCGAAGGCCAGCCACCACTGGCCGTGCCCTACGTCGAAGAGCAACTGGGCGATGGCCGTTTCAACCTCAGCAGCGAAGCCAACAACCAGCGCATCGAGTTGTGGGTGGCGCCGCAACGTTGCGTCGACAGCAGCACCGGCAGCGTCCAGCACATGAGCGCCGAGTTGCGGATCGACGGCAAGGTGCAGCGCGGCTGCGGGTATTTCGGCGGATCACGCAACGACTGATCGTTTTAGCCTCACGGGATCCGGCCGTTGCGGCTTATAATCGCCGCCTTCAAACGCCCTGGCGCAGTTGTGCGCCCCGCGAACCGGATCCTGTCATGTTACGAATTACCGAACTCAAGCTGCCGATCGACCATCCCGACGAAGACCTGCGCGCCGCCATCGTGCAGCGCCTGGGGATCGCCAGCGATGACCTGCTCGATTTCACCTTGTTCAAGCGCAGCTACGATGCGCGCAAAAAGTCCTCCGAACTGTGCTTCATCTACACCATCGACCTCAGCGTGCGCGACGAGGCCAAGGTATTGGGCAAGTTCGCCGACGACCGTAACGTCAATGTGGCGCCGGATGTCAGCTACAAGTTCGTCGGCCAGGCGCCGAACGACCTGAGCGAACGCCCGATCGTGGTCGGCTTCGGCCCGTGCGGGATCTTCGCCGGCCTGCTGCTGGCGCAGATGGGCTTCAAGCCGATCATCCTCGAGCGCGGCACCGAAGTGCGCCAGCGCACCAAGGACACCTGGGGCCTGTGGCGCAAAAGCGTGCTCAACCCCGAGTCCAACGTGCAGTTCGGCGAAGGCGGCGCGGGGACATTCTCCGACGGCAAACTCTACAGCCAGATCAAGGACCCGAAGTTCCTCGGGCGCAAAGTCCTGCACGAGTTCGTCAAGGCTGGCGCCCCGGAGGAAATCCTCTACGTCAGCAAACCGCACATCGGTACGTTCCGCCTGACCGGGATGGTCGAGAACATGCGCGAACAGATCCGCGAGCTGGGTGGTGAAGTGCGCTTCCAGGAACGCGTTACCGACGTGCTGATCGAAGACGGCCAACTGGTCGGCGTCGAGCTGGCCAGCGGCGAAACCCTGCGTTCGAAGCACGTGGTTCTGGCCCTCGGCCACAGCGCCCGCGACACCTTCCGCATGCTGCACAGCCGTGGCGTATTCATGGAAGCCAAACCGTTTTCGGTGGGTTTCCGCATCGAGCACCCGCAATCGCTGATTGACCGCGCGCGACTGGGCAAGTATGCCGGCCACCCGAAACTCGGCGCCGCCGATTACAAACTGGTGCACCACGCCAAAAACGGTCGCTCGGTCTACAGCTTCTGCATGTGCCCGGGCGGCACCGTGGTCGCGGCGACTTCCGAGCCGAACCGCGTGGTGACCAACGGCATGAGCCAATACTCGCGTAACGAACGCAATGCCAACTCCGGCATCGTCGTCGGCATCACCCCGGAAGTCGATTATCCGGGCGGCCCGCTGGCGGGGATCGAGTTGCAGGAACGCCTGGAATCCCACGCATTCATCCTCGGCGGCAGCGACTACAAGGCCCCGGCACAATTGGTCGGCGACTTCATCGCCGGCACGCCTTCGACCGAACTGGGCGAAGTCGAGCCGTCGTACAAACCGGGCGTGGCGCTGGGCGACCTGGCGCTGGCCTTGCCGGATTTCGCCATCGAAGCGATCCGTGAAGCCTTGCCGGCGTTCGAGAAGCAGATTCGCGGCTACTCGCTGCACGACGCGGTGCTGACCGGGATCGAGACCCGCACCTCGTCGCCGCTGCGCATCACCCGCGACGAGACGCTGCAAAGCATGAACGTCAAAGGTCTGTTCCCGGCCGGTGAAGGCGCGGGTTATGCGGGCGGGATTCTGTCGGCAGGCGTTGACGGGATTCGCATCGCCGAAGCCGTGGCTCGCGACATCCTCGGCCTGGAAGCCTGATCTAAAAAACCTGTGGGAGCGAGCTTGCTGCGAAAGCGGTGGATCAATCAACACACATGTTGAAAGTGAAACCGCATTCGCGAGCAAGCTCGCTCCCACATTGGTTTTGAGGTGTTCTTCAGATATTCGCGCGCAGCACCGAAGTCGGCAACGCCTCCCCTCGCTCTGCCGTCGCCGCTACCGTCGCGATCAATCCATCCAGCTCATAGCCCTGCGCCTTGAGCCACGCCTGATCGTAATAGGTGTCGGCATAGCGCTCGCCGCCATCGCACAAGATCGCCACGATCGACCCAGACGTTCCCGCCGCTTTCATCTGCTGCGCGGCCATCAAGGCGCCGATCAGGTTGGTCCCGCTCGACCCGCCCACATGCCGGCCCAGACGCTGCGCCAGATAGTGCATGGCCGCCAGTGACAAGGCGTCCGGCACCTTGACCATCGCGTCGATCACCTTGGGCAGGAACGAGGCTTCGACCCGTGGCCGGCCGATCCCTTCGATCCGCGAACCGTGGCTCAGGCGCAGGCTGGCGTCGCCGGTCTGGTAGTAGTCGAAGAACACCGAACGCTCGGCGTCGGCGCACAACACGCGGGTGCAGTGCTGGCGATAACGCACATAGCGGCCGAGCGTGGCAGTGGTGCCGCCAGTGCCGGGGCTGGAGATCAGCCAGCTCGGTTCGGGATGCCGCTCGTAGCGCATCTGCTGGAAGATCGATTCGGCGATGTTGTTGTTCGCGCGCCAGTCGGTGGCGCGCTCGGCGTAGGTGAACTGGTCGATGAAATGGCCGTCATGCTCGCGGGCCAGACGCTCGGATTCGGCGTAGATCTGCGTCGGATCGTCCACCAGATGACTCTGTCCGCCGTAAAACGCGATCTGGGCGATTTTTTCCTTCGAAGTGGTCGCCGGCATCACCGCAATGAACGGCAGGCCAAGCATTCGGGCGAAATACGCCTCGGAAATCGCCGTCGAACCGCTGGACGCTTCGATCACCGGCGCACCGGGCTTGAGCCAGCCATTACACAGCGCGTAGAGGAACAGCGAGCGCGCCAGCCGATGCTTGAGACTGCCGGTGGGATGGCTGGACTCATCCTTGAAGTACAACTCGATGCCCGGAAAACCCGGCAGCGGCAAAGGGATCAGGTGAGTGTCGGCGCTGCGCTGAAAGTCGGCTTCGATGATCCGGATGGCTTCGCGAGCCCACTGTCGGTTGTCGCTCATGGCTGTTGTTCTCTTTGAATCGGGCAGGAGGCGCCTTCGACCCACAAGCTTAGGAAAAAACCCACAACACCGACAGATACAGCTGACCTTCAATACCCTGGGCAACTGCTAGGCTCTGCTGCACATCGACCCGGCGCCCTGTAACGACATATAACAAAAAAGAATATAACTTTTGTTTTAACAACTAACGGTACGGGTTAGGGTGTCCCACCTTTTGACTTTACCGATGGAGAGCGACCTTGCCTCTGCGTAGCACTTTCACGCGTTTCTTTCAGTTGGAAGCTGCCAGCGGTCTGTTACTGATCGCCGCAGCCATCCTGGCTTTAATCATCAACAACTCGCCGCTGTCGTGGCTCTACAGCGGCCTGCTCGACACCCCCGTGGTGGCGCAGATCGGCGCATTGAAAATCGCCAAACCCCTGCTGCTGTGGATCAACGACGGCCTGATGGCGCTGTTCTTCCTGCTGATCGGCCTGGAAGTGAAACGTGAAGTGCTCGACGGCCAACTGTCGAAACCTTCGCAGATCGTCCTCCCCGGCGCGGCAGCCATCGGCGGCATGCTGGTCCCGGCGCTGATCTACTGGTTCCTCAACCGCGACAACCCGGCGGCCCTCGATGGCTGGGCGATCCCGACCGCCACCGACATTGCCTTCGCCCTCGGCGTGCTGGCCCTGCTGGGCAAACGTGTACCGGTGTCGCTGAAGCTGTTCCTGATGACCCTGGCGATCATCGACGACCTCGGCGCCATCGTGATCATCGCGATCTTCTATTCCGGCGAACTCTCGACCCTGTCGCTGGGAATTGCGGCAGCGTGCATCGCGGCGCTGGTGGCGATGAACCGCCTCGGCGTGGTCAAGCTCGGGCCGTACATGATCGTCGGCCTGATCCTCTGGGTCTGCGTGCTCAAGAGTGGTGTCCACGCGACGTTGGCCGGTGTGACCTTGGCGTTCTGCATCCCGCTGCGCACGAAGAACGCCGAGCCTTCGCCGCTGCTGAGCCTCGAACACGCGCTGCATCCATGGGTCGCCTACGGCATCCTGCCGCTCTTCGCCTTCGCCAACGCCGGCCTGTCGCTGACCGGCGTCACCGCCGAAAGCTTCACCCATCACGTACCGATGGGCATCGCCGTCGGCCTGCTGCTGGGCAAGACCGTCGGCGTGTTCGGCCTGACCTGGCTCAGCGTGAAGATCGGCCTCGCCGCTCTGCCTCAGGGCGCCAACTGGGGCCAGGTGCTGGGTGTCGCGATCCTGTGCGGGATCGGTTTCACCATGAGTCTGTTTGTCGGCTCACTGGCCTTCGTGCCCGGCGCCAGCGAGTACGCGGGCATGGACCGCATGGGGATCCTCACCGGATCGGTTTTCGCGGCATTGATTGGTTATGCGGTGACGGCGGCGGCGAGTCGCAGGAACAACACCCTGCCGTCCTGATACACAGCGAACAATTTTCACGTCATTAGAGACGCGTCCTACAGTCACGATTTTCCTGCTTCGTTAACGTCGTGCAGCCCCTTCCGAGGGGCTGTCGATGTTAACGAAAGGGTGGGAAAAACCATTGCTGAACCGGCCTTTCTTTTTCAATTGAGTTGCAATGCTAATTAAACACTTGCAAATAAACGCAGGCCCTAAAAAACCCCGACCAGTCACCTGATCGGGGTTTTTCTTTACTCTACATCCCGCTTAGTGCGAAACGCGGCTGGTCCCGCCGACGGTGGAGATACGCACGCGCTCACCCACGCGGAACACTTCGTTTTCCTGCACTTGCTGCACGTAGGCGCGCATGCTGCCGTCGTCTTCGCGAACGGTGATTTCCACGCCCTGGGTGCGGGTCAGGCCTTCTTCAGTGGCCGAACCGATCAGGCCGCCGGCCACGGCGCCGATGACCGCTGCCACGATGCTGCCTTTGCCGCCGCCGATGGCGCTGCCGCCAACACCGCCGACCACTGCACCGGCGGCCCCGCCGATCGGGGTCTTGGTGCCTTCGATTTTCACCGGACGCAGGGATTCGATGGTGCCCATGCGAATCGTCTGCACGCGACGTGCTTCGTCACGGGAATAGGAGTCGCCGGTCAGGCTCGATTGGCAGCCGGTGAGCAACATCGCCATCGTGGAAAAGGAAGCAACCAGCAGAACAGACTTACGCATAGCATCAACTCCAAAGGAACAGATTTTCATTAAACTCCGCTGCTTGACGCCTGTCACGACGCCGCCCGGACAAATTTGCTTTCATTCAGGCCCGGTACAGGCGCCCTCGCGAACTCACCAACAGTAGCGCCAAATTCGAAAACTTGCGTCGTAACCCCAAGGATTTCCATGGATTACTTCATCATTGTGGTCACCACCGCCGCCGGTCTGTACTTCCACTGGTGGCTGTATGTGCGGACCAGACGCTGGATGGATCGCGATCTGGCATTGTCGCTGGCCGGCAAGGATGAAGGCAAACGCGCCTTCATGCTCGAACGGCTGGCGCACGCTCAGGCGCAGAAGATCAAGCGCCGGGATCTGCCGCAATGGCTGGAGGCCGCTGCGGCGGAGTATCCCGGTCGGTAGACTGCTCAGGGTGCCAGACGTTCAAGAATCCAGTCGGCGCCCTGCGCACGGTAGTTGAGGCGATCATGCAGACGGCTCGGACGGCCCTGCCAGAACTCGATGCGCTCTGGAAGCAGGCGATAACCACCCCAGTGTTGCGGGCAGTCAGGCTGGGTGTCGCTGAAACGCTGTTCGGTGGCCTTCAGCAAATCTTCCAGCTCCCCCCTTCCATTGATCACCCGGCTCTGCGGTGAGGCCCAGGCGCCGAGGCGACTGCCCAACGGGCGCACCTGATAGTAAGCGTCGGACTCGGCTGGCGTGACCTTCACCACTCGTCCTTCGATACGCACCTGACGCTCCAGGGTCGGCCAGAAGAACGTCATCGCGGCAAACGGGTTCGCCGCCAGATGCTGGCCCTTGGCACTGTCGTAGTTGGTGAAGAAGGTGAAGCCCTGCTCGTCCAGGCCCTTGAGCAGCAGAATGCGGCAATGCGGACGCCCGTCCGCATCGACCGTGGCCAGGGTCATGGCATTGGCTTCCACCGGTGCCTGTTCGGTTTTCACCGCGTCGGCGAACCACTGGTGGAACAGCGCGAATGGCTCGGCCGGGGCTTGCGCCTCGGTCAGGCCATCACGGGTGTAATCACGACGCATATCTGCCAGAGCCTGGGTCATGGCGCATTCCTTTTCGTTAGCGGATCACTTTTTCGCAGGATCGGCAGCGGCGACGTTCTTGTCGGTCGCGGCGGCTTTGGCCGGTGCGGTTTTCTTCACTGGCGTTTTCGCCGGGGCCTTGGCCGGGGTCTTTTTCGCCGGAGCCTTGGCGGCGGCTTTCTTCGCCGGAGCTTTCTTGCTTGCCGGGACGGCGGCTTTCTTCGCGGCCGGGGCCGGAGTCACCGGCTTGGCGACTGGCTTGACGTCCTGGGCAGCGACCATGGTCACCGGTTTCGGCGCCGGCATGTTGTACTTGCTCAGCAGCGCAACCATGGTGTTCTGCGGCGTCACCAGCAGCTCGACGCGGCGGTTCAGGGCGCGGCCCTCAACACTGTCATTGGCCGCACGCGGCGCTTCGGAACCCATGCCACGCAACATCAGACGATCACGCTGCAAGCCACTGAGACGGAAAATCGCCGCGACGGCCTGGGCACGCTCCTGGCTCAGCTTGGTGTTGGCTGGAGCGGCGCCGGTGGTGTCGCTGTGACCGAGAACCAGCACGGCAGTCTTCGGGTCGGCTTCGAGGATTTTCGCCACGCGGGTGAACGGGCCGAGGGTGACCGGCAGCAGCATCGCCGGACGATCCGGGTTGAACGAGCCCTCAACCGGAGCGATCACGACCAGCACGTCTTCACGACGTTCGAATTGCAGGTTGCTGCCCTTGATCGCTTCACGCAGGCGCGGTTCGTAGTCATCGAGCCAGGCCTGAGTGACTTTCGGGTCAGGCATCGGCACGACTTTGGCGGTGTCCTGATCCTTGCCACCGAACGGCCACCACCATTTGCCACCCTTGTCGGCGTCGGTCTTGGCGACGGCCACCGGTTTGGCTTCAGGTTTTACTTCTGGCTTCACGTCGGCCTTGACAGCCGAGTCATCAGAGCCGAACGGCCAGTACCAATGGCTGCTGCTTTCGGTCTTGGCCACTGGCGCGGTGACGGCAGGCTTCAACGGTGCAGGCGCGGGAGCAGGAGCAGGTTCCTTGGCCGCGACTTTGTCGGAAGAGCCGAACGGCCACCAGCTACCGCCGTCCGCGTCGTTCTTCGGAGTCTGTGCACAACCGGTAATCGCAAAACACAGGGCCAGGGCGAGAGTTTGTTTGGATGACATTGGAAACCCACAAAATGAAGTAATGAACAATCAGAGGACTTTCGCCCGGATAAACAGACGCTTTGAATCAAAAAACAGGGTGAGGTTCCGGCCCTGGAACCTCGGATGACGCTTTACAGACAAGTGGCAAGCACGCGCGCAAGGTTCTGCGCGCGCGGATCCATCAAGACGTACGGCCCCAGGGTGTTTGTCACAAAACCGAAGGCGACATCGTGTTCGGGGTCGGCAAAGCCGATCGAGCCGCCCGCCCCCGGATGACCGAACGCCCGTGGGCCAAGGCCGTAGGTGGCATTCGGCACGTCAGGCTGGTCGAGCATGCAGCCGAGGCCGAAACGCGTGCGGGTCAGCAAGGTCTTGTCCTCGCCGAGGCTGTGTTCGCGGGTCAGTTCGTCGAGCATTTCGCTTTCGAGCAGGCTGCCGTCGAGCAGACCGGCGTAGAACCCGGCCAGGCTGCGGGCATTGCCGTGGCCGTTGGCCGCCGGTTGCTGCATGCGCCGCCACTCGGGCTTGTTGGTGCTGGTCAGCACCGACGGCGGATTGGTGAAGGCCCGGGTGGTCATGGCCGTCGGCTCGCGCATGGTCACTTGCAACAGGCGTTGAGCAGCGGCGTCGCCGGTGTTGCCCTTGCCCCGGGCGATGTGCGCCACGCGGTAGAACTCTTCGTCGGCGAGGCCGACATGGAAATCCAGGCCCAGCGGCTTGGCGACCCGCGCCACAATCGATTCGCCCGGCCCGCGCCCGTCGGCACGCCGCAGCAATTCACCGATCAGCCAGCCGTAAGTGATGGCGGCATACCCGTGACCGGAGCCCGGCGTCCACCACGGGGCTTCGGCGGCGAGAGCGTCGACCATGGTTTGCCAGTCATACAGGGCTTCGGGGGCCAGCAGCTCGCGCAGGGCCGGCAGACCGGCCTGATGGCAGAGCAATTGGCGCAGGGTGACGGATTCCTTGCCGGCGGCGGCGAACTCCGGCCAGTAGCGGGCGACCGGCGCATCGAGTTGCAGCTTGCCTTCGGCCACCAGTTGCAGCGCGGTGACCGCCGTGAAGGTTTTGGTGCAGGAGAACAGGTTGGCGATGGTGTCGCTGTGCCAGGCCTCGGCGCCGTCCTTGTCGGCGGTGCCGGACCAGAGGTCGAGGACCGTTTCCCCGCCGACCCGGATGCACAGGGCTGCGCCGCGTTCCTGGGGATCGTCGAACAGCGCGGCGAAGGCTTCACGCACCGGTTCGAACTGAAGCTCGTAATGTCCCTGAATCTGCACCCGCAACTCCCCGCGAAAACGCCTTTAAAGTGGCGCGCATTGTTCCAGCCCTTGAGGGTTTTGGGAACTGTTGCGGGCCGGGCGGTTGTGTCACGGCGGATTGCCGCGATGGCGCGAATGGCGCCTTCGCGAGCAAGCCCTCCCCCTCAGAGACGAGATCAGTGACCGTTCCCGGAGTGCCCCCCGGCATGCCCGGCGCCAGGCCCCTTGCCGGCCTCGCCCTTGCGGCCGCCTTCCGCTTCATGCCCCGCCTCGGTCGCTGCTTTCTCCGTTTCCTTGCCCAACTGATCGAGGGTCGCCAGGTTGCTCTTGCGCACCGTTTCGACAAAGCCCTGGAACGGCAGGTCAGTCACCCCGACCAGGCCGAAGTGGCCGTTCTCGCCATCGAGCAGGCGTCCGGTCACTGGCTGATCCAGATACTGGAACCAGTGCACGCCGACGATCGACGGCTCGCTCAGCGCCTGCTTGAGGAAGTTGGCGTAGGCCGGGCCGCGATCTTCTTCTTTCGCCAGTTGCGTCACGCCGCCCCAGAACGGGCCACGATCCGCCGAGCCGAAGTTGAACTCGGTGATCAGCACCGGTTTGTCCAGCGCCCGCAGCGCGGCGAAGTCATAACCGTCCTGCGGCTTGAGGGTGTACATATTGAAACTCAGCACGTCGCAATACTGCGCGCAGGAGTTCACGGCCTCCGGGGTGCTGATGGCGAAACGACCGCCGAGCAGCAACTGGTTCGGCGCGTGCCATTTGAGCGAATCGGAAATGGTCTTGAAGTAGGTGTCGGCAAAGACCTTCTGGAAATATTTGAAGTCGGCCTCGATTTCCGGATGTTCCGGGTTCGGCAGCGGTGGCTCGAAGCCCGGGTCTTCCATCAATTCCCACGCTTGCAGATCAATGCCCCAGGCTTTCGACAGACCGGCCTGGTTGCGGTACTTGTCGCGCAGTTGCTTGAGGAACGCACGTTTGGCCGGCACATCGGTGGTCATTTTCAAAGTGCCGTAGGCCAGCGCGTAGCGGGATTTCGGATCGTCGCCGGGGCCGGCCCAGGCCAGTTCATTGTCGGCGAAATAACCGATCAGCCATGGATCGTCGCGGTGATCGCGGGCGGCGATGGCCACCGCGCGCTCGGTAGCCATGGCGAAACGCGGATCGAACGGATCGGGCATGCCGCCCCACCAGTCATTACCGGTGCTGATGCTGGTGTAATCGCCGACGATCGACAGCGGCAAGGTGTACGGCACCCGCTCGGCGTCGCCGAGTGCCGGTGCGCTCCAGTTGCCGACGGTGTTGAAACCCCAGGCTTGCAGGCGATCTAGGGTGTGGCTGGCCCAGCGCTGCGCGTCGACCGTGGCCTTGCATGGTGTTGCCGCCGGCGGCGGCTCGGTCGATTCGGTCTTCGCAGCTTCGGCGACACCCGCCTTGGCTTGCTCAGGTTTCGCGAGTGGTTCTGCGGCGTTGGCAGCGGTTTCTTCCGCTGCGCCAGCCTTGGCCGCTTCGGCTACGCCGGCCTTGTTGTCGCTGTCCGGTCTGCACGGCTCGCCGTAGAGGCGTTGCAGGTTGGCACCGTAGAAGTCGTACCAGCGCCCGGCGCTGTAGCCACGGCCCTGATCGGCGCCATTGCCGCCACGGTTGTCGCCTTCGCCGAAATGGCTGGCCAGCGGTTCCTGCGGCTTGGGCAGGGATTCGAACATCCATTCGCGGCCGGACACGTAGGTCTGGTTGACCTCCGGGCTGACGGTGTTCACGCCAAGGGAGTAGAACGGATGCCCCAGCGGCGTGACCAGATACCAGCGACCGTCGCGCTTTTCCGTGCGGAAGAAGCCGCTGGCCTTGAACGCCGGGCCTTTGCTCCAGCCGCCAAACTTGTCCAGCGAGGACTTTTCACGCTCGGCCAGCCAGGTTTTCAGTTGTTGCTGTTCCTTGGCGGCGGCGGATTTCAGCTGTTCGTCGTTGGCGACTTTCTCTGGCCACCTGGCGCGGGTCGACTGGCCGTAGGCATCCACCAGATTACCGTAGACAGCCTTGACCACCTCATCGCCATCCTGCACGCCAAAGCGCTCCAGCAGCAGGCTTTGCGCGGCCTTCGGCTGATCCATCGACAGGCTCACGGAAACCACCTGGCTGCGATCCAGTTCACCGCTGCTGCTGGCCAGCAAAATACGCTGGCCGTCGACGGTCATCGGCATCGGTGGCCCGGCCTTCATGCCCTGACTCAGGGGCGCGGTCGCGACCAGCGGCACCAGCAAGGTCTGCGCCGGACCGGCCGGCAGGTCGACGCGGCTGACCAGGGTCTTGCCGTCGTTGCTCTGGATTTGTACATAAAGCGTGACCGCCCAGTTCATCGCACTCTGGATGCGCAGGCTCATCATTCCCGATTGCGACCAGTCCCAGGCGCCGGTCTGCGGGGTCAGGCGCAGGGTCGGGCGTTCCACCGGGTTGAAGGTCACCCGGCGCAGCACTTCGCCTTCGGGGGTTTGCTCGGCGTTGGCTTGCGGCAGGTCGGCGTTCTCGGTCGCGACCTTCACCACGTCGGCGGGGCGGACAAAGTTGAACAGTGTCTGCTGACCGGCAGGCGCCGCCAGCAACGGGGCGGCGAAGATCAAGGCAAAAACGGCAGGCAACGAACGGCGAATCATAAGAACGGAGTTCTCCCTAGCGACCAACAATGGCCAGTGAAAAAGCGATGGCAGAGAGATAGACAACGCGGCGGGCAAAACTGCCCACCGATGTCTCAGGATATTTCACGGCGGAAAGGCGGCAACGCATTGAGGATCGCCTTGCCATAGCGCTGGGTGACCAGACGCCGGTCGAGCAAGGTGATGGTGCCGCGATCCTCTTCGGTTCGCAGCAGACGGCCACAGGCCTGGACCAGTTTGAGCGAAGCGTCGGGCACCGAGATTTCCATGAACGGATTGCCGCCCCGGGCCTCGATCCACTCCGACAGCGCGGCCTCGACCGGATCGTCGGGCACCGAGAACGGAATCTTGGCAATCACGACGTGTTCGCAGTAAGCCCCCGGCAAGTCCACCCCTTCGGCAAAACTGGCGAGGCCGAACAGCACGCTGGAATCGCCGCCATCGACCCGCGCCTTGTGCTTGTTCAGGGTTTCCTGTTTCGACAGGTTGCCTTGAATGAACACCTGCTTGCGCCAGTCGCGGTCGAGGCCGTCGAACACGTCCTGCATCTGTTTGCGCGATGAGAACAGCACCAGCGAGCCACGGGAGCCTTCGACCAGTTCCGGCAGATCGCGGATGATCGCGGCGGTATGAGCGGCGGCGTCCCGTGGGTCGGCTTTCAGATCCGGGACCCGCAACACGCCGGCATCGGCATGATGGAACGGGCTTGGCACCACGGCGGTGACGGCTTTTTTCGGCAGCCCGGCGCGCATGCGGAAACGGTCGAACGTACCGAGCGCGGTCAGGGTCGCCGAAGTCACCAGACAGCCGTAGGCCACGTTCCACAGACTGCGCCGCAGGGTTTCCGCCGCCAGAATCGGGCTGGCGTTGACCTCGATGTCGAACAGCGAACCGCTTTCGGCCAGGGTCAGCCAGCGGGCCATCGGCGGGTTGTCTTCCGGATCTTCAACGGTGAATGCGGTCCACAGCTCCCAGTTGCCGGACGAACGCGACAGCAGGCTGCCGAACAGCGGATACCACTCCTCGGCCTGATTGCTGGCGATGCCGATGTTGACCTCGCCGTCCATGCCTTCCTTGAGCAGGTCGGTCAGGCGGGTGAACAGGTCGGTGAGACGGGCGAAGCCTTTTTTCAGCTCGACGCCCATCTCGCGCATGTGCTCGGGAATCACCCCGCCGACGAAACGGTGACGCGGACGCTCGCGACCTTCGACGTCTTCGCCGGGCTTGAAATCGGCGACCTGTTCGCAGGCACTGAACATGAACTGCTGCTGGGTCTTGATCTCCCGCGCCAGCTCCGGCACCTGCTCGATCAGCTTGCCCAGATCCCCCGGCAGCGGGTGCTGCGCCAGCAGCTTGGTGAGGTTCTTGGCGGTGGTTTCCAGCCAGTCGGCGGTGGAGCGCAGGCGCGTGTAATGGGCGAAATGGCCGATGGCCTTGTCCGGCAGGTGGTGACCTTCGTCGAACACGTAGATCGTGTCGCGCGGGTCGGGCAGCACCGCACCGCCGCCCAGTGCCAGGTCAGCCAGGACCATGTCGTGGTTGGTGACGATCACGTCAACCTTGCCCATGCCCTCGCGGGCCTTATAGAAGGCGCACTGGCCGAAGTTCGGGCAATGGCGGTTGGTGCATTGGCTGTGATCGGTGGTCAGACGCGCCCAGTCGGCGTCTTCCAGGGCGGTGGGCCAACTGTCGCGGTCGCCGTCCCATTTATTGCCGGCGAGCTTCTCGATCATGCTGGTGAACAGCTTCTGACTGGCCTCATCGACCTCGATCTTGAAGCCTTCTTCTTCGAACAGCTGGGCGGTGGCGGTTTGCGCGTGGCCTTCCTGCAACAGCATGTCGAGCTTGGACAGGCACATGTAGCGGCCACGGCCCTTGGCCAGGGCGAAGCTGAAACTCAGCCCGCTGTTGCGCATCAGGTCGGGCAGGTCCTTGTGGACGATCTGCTCTTGCAGGGCCACGGTCGCGGTGGCGATCACCAGCCGTTTGCCCGCCGCCTTCGCGGTCGGAATCGCCGCCATGCTGTAGGCCACGGTCTTGCCCGTACCGGTGCCGGCTTCCACCGCGACAATCGCCGGGTCGCCACTGCGCCGGCCTTCGTCGTCGGTGTCGATATCCCCGAGGACTTTCGCGACTTCGGCGATCATCAGGCGCTGGCCGTAACGCGGCTTGAGGCTCTTGGCCTCCAGAAAACGCGAGTAGGCGCCCTGGATCGTGGTTTTGAGTTCGGTGCTGATCATGGATTGTCGGGCGCAAAAAACGCTGGATAAATTTTCAGTGGTTCGGATCGGCGGCTATCATACCCCGCTAATCAGTCCCGCGCAGAACGGAGTACCCGAATGACACCTTTTAGCCTTGTTTATCCCCTGCATGTGCTGGCCGCCCTGGTCTGGGTCGGCGGCATGTTTTTCGCCTGGATGGTGCTGCGCCCGGCCGCTGTTAAGGCACTCGACGGCCCCGGACGGCTGACATTGTGGGTGGAAGTGTTTCAAGGTTTTTTCCGCTGGGTCTGGGGCGCGGTGATTCTGCTGCCGGTGACGGGGATTGGCATGTTGCATCTGCAACACATCGGTTTCGAGACCGCGCCCAGGTATGTGCAGGTGATGATGGGGTTGTACGTGGTGATGACGGCGCTGTTCATCCGTATTCAGGCGCTGATGCTGCCTGAACTGCGCACGGCGGTGGAGGCGAAGGACTGGCCGGCAGGTGCGGCGGTGCTGGGGCGGATCCGCAAGGTCGTGGGGTTCAACTTGCTGGTCGGCGTGGTGCTGGTGGCGATTGCGGCGGCTCGGCCAGGCTTCTGAAAGTCAAAAGCCCCTCACCCTGATGAGGGGCTTTTGATCCAGGCAGCTTTTAAAGACGCTGCACCGTAACGGACCCTGCGGCCCCCGCAGGCCCAGGCTGGCCATCAGCTCCCGCCTTGCCATTCTTGCCGCCATCGGCCTGATACACCAGGCAGCCCTTGGCCTTCCCTCCCGCCCCCGGTTTACCGCCAGGCCCTGCCGCGCCACCGGCACCGCCGGCCACTTCGACCTTGATCAGCTCGGCCGGAAA
>NZ_JAHTKI010000036.1 GCF_019145475.1 Pseudomonas botevensis | reverse complement strand
GTTATATGGGGGTGTGAGGGGGGGGGGCAGGGTTTCTTTGGTTTTGGGTGAATATCCGTTGTTTCGGGTGCGGCGGCTGGCGGTTTCGCCCTTACGGCGAGTCACCTTCCTGAACCGACGAAGCCAACCAATCCCCACCAGGCTCACCACCACGCGCCACAACTATCAGTCAACACCTCCCTGATTGCCCCCCAGCGCCAGATTCACCGCCAGCCAGCCATTCACTGCGGTCTCACCGGCCTCGGAAAACACCCGCTCCAGCAGTTTCACCTGCTCACGCCGCAAGGCCTGTTCGAGTTTCGCTCCCTCCGCCGTCAGCTCCAGCAAGCGCTTACGCTTGTCGGTTTGCGAGGCAACGCTGTCCACCAGATGCATTTCCTGCAACTGGCGCAATGGAATGTTCAGCGCCTGTTTGCTCACGCCCAGCAGCGTCAGCAGTTCCTTGACGCTCAGGTTCGGGTAGCGGGCGATGAAGAACACGATGCGTTGGTGCACCCGGGACAGGCCTCGGCGCTCAAGCATTTCGTCAGCCTTGGCGGTGAACGCCTGATAACCGAAGAAAAACGCTTCCATGGCCTGTTGCTGGCTGTTGGGGTTTTTAAGGTCAAGCATATTGACGTATCCGTAAGGGGTGTCGTAATTTCAGTCAATAAGTTTGACTCATTTCCCACATGCCTCGCTACCGGTGATCCCCATGGCTTTTTCCGAACGTGTCTCGCGCCTTAAAAGTTCTCTGATCCGTGAAATCCTCGCCGCTGCCCAGCGTCCGGAAGTGATGTCGTTCGCTGGCGGTCTGCCGGCCGAGGCCATGTTGCCGAAAGTCGAATGGGCCGAGATGCCGTTGTCCCTCGGCCAATACGGCATGAGCGAAGGCGAGCCGGCGTTGCGCGAAGCGCTGGCGGCGGAGGCGAGGGCGCTGGGGTTGGCCTGCGAGGCCAGTCAGGTGCTGGTGGTCAGCGGTTCGCAACAGACCCTCGATCTGGCGGCCAAGCTGTACATCGACAGGGGCACCGAAATCCTTCTCGAAGCACCGACCTATCTGGCGGCATTGCAGATTTTCCAGCTGTTCGGCGCCGACTGCCTGACCGTACCGCTGGAGGCGGATGGCCCGGATCTGACGCAACTGCGCCAGCGCCTGAAACTACATCGCCCGGCGTTCATCTACCTGATCCCGACTTTCCAGAACCCGTCGGCGGTGCGCTACAGCGAAGCCAAGCGCGAGGCTGTGGCGGCATTGCTGGACGAGTTCGGCGTGACCCTGATCGAAGACGAACCGTACCGCGAACTGACTTTCGATGGCGGCAGTGCCAAACCGATTGCCGGGCGCCTGAAGAAATCCAGCTGGATCTACACCGGCACCGTGTCGAAAACCCTGCTGCCCGGTTTGCGTGTCGGCTACCTGATCGCCAGCCCGGACCTGTTTCCTCACCTGCTCAAGCTCAAGCAGTCGGCGGATCTGCACACCAATCGCATCGGCCAGTGGCAGGCATTGCAGTGGATCGGCAGTGAGAAATATCAGCAGCATTTGTGTGAATTGCGCGACTTCTACCGTCAGCGACGCGATGGCTTTCAAGCGGCGCTGGAAACGCACTTTGCCGATCTGGCGGACTGGAACGTGCCGCAGGGCGGGCTGTTTTTCTGGCTGACGTTGAAGCAGCCGCTGGACACCCGGACCTTGCTCAACACCGCATTGGCCAACGATGTGGCGTTCATGCCGGGTGAGCCGTTCTTCCCGGAACCGGACAACAATCCCGGGCATTTGCGGTTGAACTTCAGCCACATCGACCCGGCGCGGCTGGACGAAGGGCTCAAGCGATTGGCGGCGGTGGTGCGCCAGGCGCAGGCGGCCGAGGCAGCCTGAGGGGGAGGGTAGAAACGAAAAAACCGGCGCGAACGCCGGTTTTTTTGTCTGGGATCAGTCGATCAGACGGCCGCGAAGCGCTTGTCCAGATAATCGATGATCACCTTGGATTCGTACATCCAGGTGGTCTGGCCGTTCTCTTCGATGCGCAGGCACGGCACCTTGATCTTGCCGCCCTGTTCCAGCAGGGTCTGGCGATCCTGTTCGTTGTTCTTCGCATCGCGCAGCGCCACCGGCACATTCAGGCGACGCAGGGTGCGGCGGGTCTTCACGCAGAACGGGCAGGCGTGGAACTGATACAGGGTCAGGTCCCTGGCGGCGTTGTCCACCTGGGCCTGGGCAGCGGCGGGGCGCTGTTTCTTGCCCGGACGGGTGAGGAAGTCGATGAAGATGATCAGTTGGCCGAGGCCGACACGAAGCGCTTTGACGAACACGTTACAAGCCTCACAGGGACATTGAAGAAGGCGCGCAGCTTACCCGATTTTTCACGGACGAAAAAAAACCGGCGATCAACGCCGGTTTTTTTGTGTGACGAATCACTTGATCAGGCTGAGAAACTCGCTGCGGGTCGCCGCGTTTTCGCGGAACTCACCGAGCATCACCGAAGTGATCATCGATGAATTCTGTTTCTCCACACCGCGCATCATCATGCACATGTGCTTGGCCTCGATCACTACCGCCACGCCCAGGGCGCCGGTGACTTGTTGCACCGCATCGGCGATCTGGCGGCTGAGGTTTTCCTGAATCTGCAGGCGGCGTGCGTACATGTCGACGATCCGCGCGACCTTCGACAGGCCCAGCACCTTGCCGCTCGGGATGTAGGCGACGTGCGCCTTGCCGATGAACGGCAGCAAGTGGTGTTCGCACAACGAGTAGAGCTCGATGTCCTTGACCAGCACCATTTCGCTGTTGTCGGAGCTGAACAGGGCACCGTTGGTGACCTCTTCGAGCGTCTGTTCGTAACCGCGGCAGAGGTACTGCATGGCTTTGGCCGCACGCTTTGGCGTGTCGAGCAGGCCCTCGCGGGAGACGTCCTCGCCCAGTTGGCCGAGGATCGCGGTGTAATTCTGTTCCAGGGACATGAAACTACCTGTGGGGATTTTCGCAAAGGGCAAGGGTACGGTGGCGGACACGACCCTGCAAGTTCGGTGTAACGCGATTATTCGTCGCGGCCATCCATCATGGTGCGTTTGAGCATCACATACACGGCGCCGGCGCCACCATGTCTGGCCTGGCAGGAGGCGAAGCCGAGCACTTGCGGATGCTGGCGCAGCCAGGTGTTGACGTGGCTTTTGATCATCGGCCGCTTGCCGTCCAGGCGCACGGCCTTGCCGTGGGTGACGCGCACGCAGCGGATTTCGAACTTGGTCGCTTCGGCGAGAAACGCCCAGAGGGTTTCCCGGGCCTTTTCGACGCTCATGCCGTGCAGGTCGAGGCTGCCTTCGAACGGAATCTGGCCGATCTTCAGCTTGCGCATCTGGCTTTCCTGAACCCCGTCGCGCGACCACATCAGCTCGTCTTCCGGGCCGACATCGATGACGAACTGATCGGACAGGCCATCAACGGTGGTGGCATCGGTGCGCACGGTGGCGGACTGACGCAGCCTGGCGATCTGCGCGCGGTCAGCCTTGGGTTTGCCGGTGTCGGCGCGGTCGTGCTTGATCGGCTTGACGCCTTGGATCGCACTTTTGAACAGGGAAAAATCGTCGTCTTGCATGTCAGCCTCCGCGAAGGGCGGCCAGTTTACCCAAGTCGAAACAAAACGGCCCGGCAAAAAGCCAGGCCGTCGATTCAGTCGTGTTTTTTCATCAGGTGCGGGGACATGTTCAGTTCCCGCGATTGCCGTGCGCGACGTCGGCAACGACGCCACAGGGCCACGCCGAAATACAGGAACAACAGGCCGACCGCGAGAATGATCGCCGAGCCGAGGGGTGTTGCGTTCAAATCGCCGAGGGCCGGCGGGTGCCCCAGCAGGCTGGCGGCCCCGGCCATCGCCAGCAGCACGCCGAACGTCGCCAGAATGGCAGCGATCGCCGCGCCGAATCGAAATCGCCAGTTGCTTTGGCCTTTGGGCCGCAAGCGGCGAGCGTCAAATCCATCGGATAACTTCATTCCGACCTTCCTCAATGGGTATCGGCCCTTCGACCGGGAGTTGACCGGGTTGTTCCTGAGGCTAGGGTAATTGAAGCAAATGCGAGCTTTTTGCGGATGAGCGGCGGCATGGGCCGCTCATCGAGCGCTGATTCAGGCGAAATCCTGGGTCTTGGCGAGCGTGGCGAAGTTGTCGGCCATGATCGCCATTTCCGCTTCCTGCACCTGCTCGGCACTGAGCACGCGGCCCTTGAACGGCAGGTCGCGGGTGGCGCAGGCATCTTCGACGAGGGTGCAACGGAAGCCCAGGTTTTTCGCTGCGCGCACAGTGGTGCTGACGCTGGAATGACTCATGAAGCCGCAGACGATCAGGTCCAGCGAGCCGATGGTTTGCAGGTGATCGTAGAGTTCGGTGCCGTGGAACGCGCTCGGCAGCAGTTTGCCGATGACGGTTTCATCGCTCAGGGGTTCCAGCCCGGCGATGAACTCGCCGCGCTCGCCCTGCGGGTCGAACAGGCCGCCGACGGTGCCGAGGTGACGCACATGCACGATCGGTCGACCGGCCGCGCGGGCGGCGGTCACCAGTTGTTTGATGTTCGCGACAGCTGCGTCCATGCCGCTCAGGGCCAGCGGGCCACTGAGATATTCTTTCTGGGCATCGATGATGACCAGGGTGGCATGGCTCAACGTGGCCGCTGCGTAACCGCGACCGCTGAGTTGAAACATCGTTTTTGGAACGGACATTCTGGGGCTCCTTGGGGTGGGGCTTTTGCGACATTGTCCTCTGGCTGAGCGCTTCTGTGAATCGCTACCATCGTAGGCACCGTCGTTACTGGCCTGCAGCCTTGTCAAGTTACACGTTCTGTTCAATAGCTGAATAGAAAATCGGAAAAGTCCTACTGGTGACCCAGAGTTTTTCCTGCGTCGTCGTGGCGCGTTTTGGCTGCTAGAATCGCCAGTCGTTTTTTCTGGAGTTCTGCGCCGTGATCACTTCCCGCCTTCGTACCCTGCGTGACCATATCCGTTGGGCCGTCAGCCGCTTCCATGGGGAGGATCTGTTTTTCGGCCATGGCACCGACAACGCCTGGGACGAAGCCCGGCAACTGGTGCTGGGCGCGCTGCACCTGCCATGGGAAATCGCCGACGCCTATCTTGACTGCGCGCTGGAAGACGATGAACTGGTCAACCTGCAACGCCTGCTCAAACGCCGCATCGAAGAGCGCATTCCGACCGCGTACCTGTTGGGTGAAGCCTGGTTCTGCGGCATGTCGTTCATCGTCGACGAGCGCGTGCTGATCCCGCGTTCGCCGATTGGCGAGCTGATCGAAAACCGCTTTGCGCCGTGGATCGGCACTGAGCCGGCGCGGATTCTCGACCTGTGCACCGGCTCCGGTTGCATCGGCATCGCCTGTGCCTACGAGTTCCAGGACGCTGAAGTGGTGCTGGCGGATCTGTCGTTCGAAGCGCTGGAAGTAGCCAATCAGAACATCGAGCGCCATGGCGTCGACGAGCGCGTGTTCACCGTTCAGGGCGATGGCTTCGACGGTTTGCCGGGGCAGCGTTTCGACTTGATCGTGTCGAACCCGCCTTATGTCGATGCGGAAGATTTCGCCGACATGCCGGACGAGTACCAGCACGAACCGGAACTGGGCCTGGCCTGCGGTGACGACGGTCTGAACCTGGTGCGCCGGATGCTCGCCGAAGCGGCGGATCACCTGACCGAGAAAGGCTTGCTGATTGTTGAGGTCGGCAACAGCCAGGTGCATGTCGAAGCGTTGTACCCGGAAGTCGATTTCGCCTGGCTGGAGTTCCAGCGCGGCGGGCATGGTGTGTTCATGCTGACTGCCGAGCAATGCCGCGACCATCAGGCGTTGTTCGCCTCGCGCATCTGACCCTTAAAAGCTTCGCGGGCAAGCCCGCTCCCACGGGTTCATGGCGATCCTTGTGGGAGCGGGCTTGCCCGCGAATGCGTTGCCTGGGTGTTGAATCTTACCGATGGGTAGCAATCCAGATCAGCAACCCGGCCTGAAACACCGCAAACGCCACCAGGCACGTAATGGTGAAGCGCAGTCCGGCGTCTTCACGCTTGAACTTGCTGACTTTCTCTTCCTGCTTTTTCAGCTTCACTTCCTGCTCGGCCAGGTTCTGCTCGGCCTGTTGCAGCATCTGCGCCGCTTCGAGAATCTCGACGATCTGCAGTTTTTCGCTGTTCCAGTCCGCGAGCAGGTCACCGACCTGAACCTCTTTGACACTGCCTTTGAGGTGCTGGGCGTCGGCGTATGCCACGTCGAAACCGTGTACCCGCAGGAAATGATCGCGGCGCAGGCGGGTGTCTTCGTTCAGCGCGTCCTTGTTGTTCAAGTCCATGCCGTCGACGGTGTAGCCGGGCCAGCGCTTTTTCGCCCAGGTGATGCCCTGAGCCGCCATGAAACGGCCGATGCCGCGATTCAGCGGTTCGATCTGCAAACCGCTGTCCGGACCGAAGTGCACGCGTTTGGTCTTGTGGTCGACCCACACGTCGAGCTGGTTCTGTTCTTTACGCACGCGCTGAGCGGGTAGCTTGATCGCCATGCGCATCAGGCTGTGTTCCTTGCTGTTGCGCTCGGCGTAACCGAATTCGACAAAGCGCAGCGGCCGCCCGCCGGTGTTGCGATCGGTCTGCAACGGCGCCAGGCGGAGCATCTTGTGGTGCTCGACGTGGACATCCGCCCAAGGCAGCTCGACCGCTGGCGGTGCGTCTTTTTCAGCGGTGGTGTCGGGTGAAGTCTGGGTATCAGTCATAACGGCGAGATCCTGTCCAAGCTGCTTGTCGCCAGCCGGTACGCTGGCGACAAAGGCTTATCGGCCGCTTTTTGCAAGACTGGAGGGTAACGGCGCTTATCGGGTACGAAGTCCGTCAATAAACTCGAGGATCCGGCTGCCCAGTTCCGCCGCCAGCGGCAGATTCGGATCTTTATAGGACGCCAACTGGCGTTTGACGTCGTTGGGCACGATGCGCAAAACGTGGTTCATCCCTTCGATCAAGGCCAGTTGTGCGTCCGGTTTGGCAGCCTTGAGCCGCTTCGCGTCGTCGACCTGAACCTGAATGTCGTTGCTGCCCTGAACGATCAGCGCCGGCATTGTCAGTTTCGCGAAGGCTTTCGCCGGCTCCTGACGAAACAGCGAGATCAGGTACGGCTGCACGCTCGGACGGAAAATCACCTGCAACGGCGCCGGCACATTGTCGTCGGTGTGCCCGGCCTTGAGGCTGTCGAGCAATTGGTTGCTGCGCAGCATCAGCGGTGGCGGCAGGCGTTGCGCCAATTGCTGGCGCAGCACCTGATCGATCGGCCGGGCGCTGCCGGACAGGGAAATCACCCCGGCGGCATCCACCTGTGGCGCGGCGAGTGTGGCAATCAGCGCACCTTCGCTGTGGCCGAGCAGGATCAACGGGCCGAAGCGCGGATCGGCCTTGAGCTTGTTGCCCCAGGCCACCGCATCCGCCACGTAGGCATCGACCGTCAGATTACGCTCGTCCGGGGTCGCGGCCAGGCTCGCGGCGACGCCGCGCTTGTCGAAGCGCACGCTGGCGACATTGTGTTTGGCCAGCACCCAGGCCAGGCGCTTGAGGCTGTCGTTGCGTCCGCCGTCGGGGTTGTTTCCGTCACGATCTGTAGGACCCGAACCTGAAAGAATCAGGACAACCGGCACTGGATTGTCGGATTTGGGCAGCAACAGCGAGCCGAAAAGTTCGCCGCGACCGGTGTCCAAAGTCACCGGACGTTGCAGGACAGTCGCCTGGACGAAGCCAGTAAACAGGGTAAGGCTCAAGATCAAAACTCGCAGCATCATCACGCCATCATTTGCCAAGGTGCCGGTTGGACTCGCCAACACCACTAAGGTTCGAGGATGAACTAGTCGGTTAGGCTGCGTATACTGGCGCACATCACGAATTTGGGTTTGATTTCACGGAGCGTTCTGCATGTCCGGCAATACCTACGGCAAGTTGTTCACTGTCACCACCGCAGGCGAAAGCCATGGTCCGGCGTTGGTCGCCATTGTCGACGGCTGCCCGCCGGGCCTGGAGATTTCCTTGGAAGACCTGCAGCGCGACCTCGATCGCCGCAAGCCGGGCACCAGCCGCCACACCACCCAGCGCCAGGAAGCCGATGAAGTCGAAATCCTCTCCGGCGTGTTCGAGGGCCGCACCACCGGTTGCGCCATCGGCCTGCTGATCCGCAACACCGACCAGAAGTCCAAGGACTACTCGGCGATCAAGGATCTGTTCCGCCCGGCCCATGCCGACTACACCTACCACCACAAATACGGCGAGCGCGACTATCGCGGCGGCGGTCGCAGTTCGGCGCGGGAAACCGCCATGCGCGTGGCCGCTGGCGCTATCGCCAAGAAGTACCTGGCGACCCAGGGCATCGTCATTCGTGGCTACATGAGCCAGCTCGGGCCGATTGAAATCCCGTTCAAGACCTGGGATTCGGTAGAGCAGAACGCGTTCTTCAGTCCGGACCCGGACAAGGTGCCGGAGCTGGAAGCCTACATGGACCAGTTGCGCCGCGACCAGGACTCGGTCGGGGCGAAGATCACCGTGGTGGCCGAGGGCGTGATGCCTGGCCTCGGCGAGCCGATCTTCGACCGTCTCGACGCCGAACTGGCGCACGCGCTGATGAGCATCAATGCCGTCAAGGGTGTGGAAATCGGCGCCGGTTTCGCCTCGGTCGCCCAGCGTGGCACCGAACACCGCGATGAACTGACCCTGGAAGGTTTCCTCAGCAACAACGCTGGCGGCATCCTCGGCGGTATCTCGTCCGGTCAGCCGATCGTTGCCCATCTGGCCTTGAAGCCGACATCGAGCATCACCACGCCGGGCCGTTCGATCGACATCCATGGCAACCCGGTCGAGGTCATCACCAAAGGTCGTCATGACCCCTGCGTTGGCATCCGCGCCACGCCGATTGCCGAAGCGATGATGGCGATCGTGCTGATGGACCACCTGCTGCGTCATCGCGGGCAGAACGCCGATGTGCGCGTGAGTACGCCGATCCTGGGTCAGCTTTGATGGGTGACTCTGTAGCCGCTGCGGTCTGACGGGCGTGGCGGCGCTCCCGTACTGGCGGCTGTCCAGTTTCTATCTGTTCTATTTCGCCTTGCTCGGCTCGACGGCGCCGTTTCTGGCGCTGTACTTCGATCACCTCGGATTCAGCGCCGCGCGCATCGGTGAGCTGGTGGCGATCCCGATGCTGATGCGCTGCGTCGCGCCGAACATCTGGGGCTGGCTCGGTGACTACACCGGCCGACGCCTGGCCATCGTGCGCTTTGGCGCGGTGTGTACGCTGCTGACCTTTTCGCTGATCTTCGTCAGCAAGAGCTACGCCTGGCTGGCGATGGTCATGGCCCTGCACGCCTTCTTCTGGCACGCGGTGTTGCCGCAGTTCGAAGTCATCACCCTGGCGCACTTGCAGGGCCAGACCTCGCGCTACAGCCAGATTCGTCTCTGGGGTTCGATCGGCTTCATCATCACTGTGGTCGCGCTGGGCCGGTTGTTCGAGTGGCTCAGCCTCGACATCTATCCGGCGGCGCTGGTGCTGATCATGGCCGGAATCGTGCTCAGCAGCCTGTGGGTGCCGAATGCGCAACCGGCCCAGGGCAACCGGCCGACCGGCGAGGGCTTTCTCAAGCAGTTGCGCAGTCCTGGCGTGCTGGCGTTTTATGGCTGCGTTGCGCTGATGCAGATGAGCCACGGGCCGTATTACACGTTTCTGACGTTGCACCTTGAGCGACTGGGCTACAGCCGCGGCGTGATCGGCATGCTCTGGGCGGTCGGTGTGGTCGCCGAAGTGCTGATGTTCATGGCGATGAGCCGGATCCTCGCGCGTTTTTCGTTGCGCCGGGTGTTGATGGCGAGTTTCCTGCTGGCGGCACTGCGCTGGGTGCTGCTCGGAGCGTTCGCCGAGTTCCTCGGGGTGTTGCTGTTCGCGCAGGTGCTGCACGCGGCGACCTTCGGCAGCTTTCACGCCGCTGCCATCCAGTTCGTGCAACGTAGTTTCGGCGCACGTCAGCAAGGCCAGGGCCAGGCGTTGTACGCCGCGCTGGCCGGCACCGGTGGTGCGCTCGGCGCGCTGTATGCCGGTTACAGCTGGAATGCCCTGGGCGCCACATTGACCTTTAGTATTGCCAGTCTCGCGGCGCTCGCTGCTGCCGTTATCATTGCCACACGTATGCAAGAGGACAGGCCATGAGCCTTACGCGTGAACAGCTCGCCCAGCAAATCATCGATGCCGGGCAGTTTCTTTATGGTCGCGGCTGGTCGCCGGCTACCAGCAGCAATTACTCGACACGGCTGTCGCCGACCGAAGCGCTGCTGACCGTCTCCGGCAAACACAAGGGCCAACTGGGCCTGGACGACGTGCTGGCAACAGACCTCGACGGCAACAGCCTGGAGCCGGGCAAGAAACCGTCCGCCGAAACCCTGCTGCACACCCAGCTCTATCGCTGGCGCGAGGAAATCGGTGCGGTATTGCACACCCATTCGGTGAACGCCACCGTGCTGTCGCGCCTGACCCCGGAAGACTTCATCGAGTTCGAAGACTACGAACTGCAAAAAGCCTTCAGCGGCATTTCCACCCACGAATCCCGGGTGCGCGTGCCGATCTTCGACAACGATCAGGACATTGCGCGCCTCGCCGCCAAGGTGCAGCCTTGGCTCGACGCCCATCCCTATTGCGTGGGTTATCTGATCCGTGGCCACGGCCTCTACACCTGGGGTGCGCGCATGAGCGACGCACTGCGGCAGATCGAGGCTTTCGAATTCCTGTTTGAATGCGAGTTGAAAACCCGCAGCGTACTCAACCGTTAACGGCCAGACTGCGCCACAGTCGCCGACCGCCTGATGCAGAGCCACGCCCGACCGGTGTCCACAAACCGGACGGCGTCGCCGATACCGAGGAATTGCCCCATGAGCAGCCTGTCTGTCTACCACGTTTCCAGCCCCGAGATTCCCAACAAGGTGCTGACCCATTTCGAAGACATCGCCTCGACCCTGGCCGAGCAGGGCGTGCGTTTCGACCGCTGGCAAGCTGCCGCGAAGATCCAGCCCGGCGCCAGCCAGGAAGAGGTGATCGGCGCCTACCGGGAGCAGATCGACAAACTGATGACCGAGCGCGGTTACATCACCGTCGATGTGGTCAGCCTCAACAGCGATCACCCGCAAAAAGCCGAACTGCGCGCCAAGTTCCTCGAGGAACACCGCCATGGCGAGGACGAAGTACGATTTTTCGTCGCCGGTCGTGGCCTGTTTACCCTGCACATCGACGATTACGTCTACGCCGTGCTCTGCGAAAAGAACGACCTGATTTCGGTGCCGGCCGGCACCAAACACTGGTTCGACATGGGCGAGCATCCGCATTTCGTGGCGATCCGCCTGTTCAACAACCCGGAAGGCTGGGTCGCCAACTTCACCGGCGAAGACATCGCCGGCCGCTTCCCGCGTCTGGAGGACTGAGCCGATGTCGATCAAGGTCATCCTCACTGACATCGAAGGCACCACCAGCGCGGTGAGCTTCGTGTTCGACGTGCTGTTCCCGTATGCGGCCAGACATCTGCCGGATTTCGTCCGCCAGAATGCCGAACGGGCCGATGTCGCCGGACAACTGGACGCCGTGCGCCGTGACAGCAATGAACCGCAGGCTGACGTCGAGCGTGTGGTCGAGATTCTGCTGGGCTGGATCGCCGAAGACCGCAAGGCCACGCCGCTCAAGGCGTTGCAAGGCATGATCTGGGAGCAGGGCTATCAGGCCGGGCAATTGAAGGGTCACGTCTACCCGGATACGGTCGAAGCGCTGAAGCGCTGGCATCAGGCCGGTTATCAACTGTTTGTGTATTCGTCCGGTTCGATCCAGGCGCAGAAGCTGATTTTCGGCTGTTCCGAGGCCGGGGATCTGACGCCGCTGTTCAGCGGCTACTTCGACACCACATCGGGGCCGAAGCGTGAAGTGCAGTCCTACCGCACGATTCAACAGGCGACCGGCGTCGAGGCGGAGCAGATTCTGTTTCTGTCGGACATCGTCGAGGAACTCGACGCGGCCCAGGCTGCCGGCCTGCAGACCTGCGGCCTGGCCCGTGAGGGCGGGGAGCTGGCGGGGCATGTGACCGTTGACAGCTTTACCGGGATCGAGCCGGAAGCGTTCTGATCCCAATCGATTCGCGCATAAATAAAACAGGCCGTGAAGCCATGCTTCACGGCCTGTTTTGTTTAAAGGGGTCGGTTACGCCGAGTGATAGGTCGGCAGGGCAAAGCGCTGCTGGCTCTGCAGCATCGTAATCTGCGGCAGCTCGCTGGCCTGTTCGGCCAGGTCACGACGGATGGCGCTGATCGCCCACGACAATTGATCGCCGGCATGCAGTTGCTGATAGGACAGCGCACGTTTGAACACCTTGCCGTCGCTGCTGCGCAATGTCAGCAGGATCCCGCCATCGGGGCGCGGGGCGGTGGTGACGTCGAAGTTGGAGAACAGGGAGGTAAATTTTTCCTGGATCAGGTTCATGTCTTTCAGCTCCGTATGCACATGAATGGCAAGCATGTGCAGGGAGTTGCAGCGATTGTGCCAGCAGCGAAAATTTTAAAATTTCATATAAATCAATGAGTTATAAATTTCGATAATTCGGGCTGTCGTGCAATCTGCATGAATGGCCATCGTGCATCCTGCATTTTGCGGGATCGTTGTCGCGCCGGTGGAACCAAATCGCCCCGTAGCGTTCGCCATCGCCAGGCCTGCTGTGGCGGATACAAAACATTGCAAAAACCGCGTGTACATCCTCGAAAGCGCTGACGTATTTTCGGCCTCGACCCTCGCCCGAAAGCGCCGGTTGCCGCACTTGATTGCCCGACAATAAAAAACCGGCCTGCACGCCAGGGCCGAACGGGAGCTGCCATGAGCCACGCGTCAAGCGACACGATTACCTGGAGCATGATGCTCCGCAAACTGCCGACCATCGCCAAAGCCATCCCCCGGGTGGTGAAAGGCATGAAAGTGGCGAACGTCAAGGATCCGACCCAAACCTGTGGCCTGGGCTGGACGTTCGAGCAGGCAACCCTGCGCAACCCCCATGGCCCGGCGTTGCTGCACGGCGATGTGGTGCTGACGTACACCGAGGTCAACCAGTGGGCCAACCGCATCGCTCACTACCTGAGCGGGCAGGGCGTCGGCAAGGGCGATGTGGTCGCGGTGTTCGTCGAAAACCGCCCGGAACTGCTGGTGACGATTCTGGCTCTGGCCAAGGTTGGCGCCGTCAGCGCGCTGCTCAATACCTCGCAGACCCGCGACACCCTGATCCACAGCATCAACCTGGTGGCCCCGGTGGCGATCGTGGTGGGCGAGGAATTGCTCCCGGCCTTCGCGGCGGTGCGCGAACAAGTGTCGATCCCGGCGCTGCGCACCTGGTTTATCGCCGATCGCGACACCTTCAGCCATCCGGGCAGCGCGCCCGAGGGTTTTATCAACCTGATCGGGGCCAGTGCCGATGCCTCGGTGGATAACCCGGCCAGCAGCCGGCAGATCTTCTTCGATGACCCGTGTTTCTACATCTACACCTCCGGCACCACCGGTCTGCCCAAGGCCGGGGTGTTCAAGCATGGCCGCTGGATGCGCAGCTCGGCCAGCTTCGGCATGATCGCCCTGAACATGCAGCCGGACGATGTCGTCTATTGCACCTTGCCGCTGTATCACGCCACCGGCCTGTGCGTGTGCTGGGGGGCGGCGATCAACGGCGCTTCGGGCTTTGCCATTCGCCGCAAGTTCAGCGCCAGCCAGTTCTGGAGTGACGTGCGCCGCTATCGGGCGACGACCCTCGGTTACGTCGGCGAGTTGTGCCGTTATCTGGTGGATCAGCCGGCCAGCGCCGATGACAGCCGCCACGACGTGCGCAAGATGATCGGTAACGGTCTGCGCCCCGGCGCGTGGGCCGAGTTCAAGACGCGCTTCGCGGTCGACCATATCTGTGAGCTGTATGCTGCCAGCGACGGCAATATCGGTTTCACCAACATCCTCAATTTCGACAACACCATCGGTTTTTCGCTGATGGCCTGGGAGCTGGTGGCCTACGATCACGACAGCGGCGAACCGCTGCGTGGCGACAACGGCTTCATGCGCAAGGTCGGCAAGGGCGAGCAGGGCCTGCTGCTGGCGCGGATCGACGACAAGGCGCCGCTCGACGGCTACACCGATCCGCAGAAAACCGCCAAGGTCGTGTTGCAGGATGTGTTCACCAAGGGCGACCGCTTTTTCAACACCGGCGACCTGCTGCGCAACATCGGTTTTGGCCACGCGCAGTTTGTCGACCGCCTGGGCGACACCTATCGCTGGAAGGGCGAAAACGTCTCGACCACCGAAGTCGAGAACCTGTTGCTGCAACATCCGATGATTTCCGAAGCCGTGGCCTATGGCGTGGAAATCCCCGATACCAACGGCCGCGCGGGCATGGCGGCGATCACCCCGGCCGAATCCCTGGCGACCCTGGATTTCGCCGAACTGCTGGCGTTCGCCCGTCAGCGCATGCCGGCCTACGCAGTACCGCTGTTCCTGCGGGTCAAAGTGAAAATGGAAACCACCGGCACCTTCAAGTACCAGAAAACCCGGCTGAAGAACGAAGGTTTCGATCCTGGCCAGACGGGCGATGATCCGGTCTACGCCTGGTTGCCCGGCAGCCAGACCTACGTGCAGGTCACCGAGCAAGTATTGGCCGACATCCGTCAGGGCAAGTACCGTTATTGAAATTGGCTATGGGCGAGCTTGGAAAAAAGGGGGTGACAGCTATCGTCGCGCTCGGGAAACTGTCGGCTTTCCGATTGACCGAAAATGGAGTTGCCCCATGTCCGACCAAAGCCGCCAGATGACCCCTGAAGAAGCTGCCGAATTCACCGAGCAGGTATTCAACAAGGCGCGCGACGGCGACGCGGTGATGCTGGATCGCCTGATCAGCGCCGGTTTGCCGGTGAACCTGAAAAACGGCAAGGGTGACACCCTGCTGATGCTGGCCAGCTACTACGGCCATGTCGACGCGGTGTTGGTGCTGCTCAAGCACAAGGCAGACCCGGAACAGCGCAACGGCAACGGCCAGAGTCCGATCGCCGGCGCCGCGTTCAAGGGTGACCTGGCGGTGGTCAAGGCGCTGGTCGAGGGGGGCGCGCAGATCGAAGGTGCGTCCTTCGACGGGCGTACCGCGCTGATGATGGCGGCGATGTTCAACCGGGTCGAAATCGTCGACTACCTGATCAGCCAGGGCGCCGACCCGCGAGCGAAGGACGCCAACGGCGTGACCGCGCTGGACGCGGCCCGCACCATGGGCGCGGTCGACACCACGAAGCAGCTGGAAAAACTGCTGGGCTAAAGCCGACAACGATCCTGCGGCGAAGCCGCCTGAGGGCGACGGAATGCGGTATCCTTCGCGCCCTCGAATTTCCCCTTCTTCACAGGATCCGCCCCATGAAAGCCGCACTGGTCGAACTCATCAGCAAAATCAGCTCCGGCTGCATGGGCGAGGACGAGATCCTGAAGGTCGCCGATGAAGCGACGCAGGCCTACGCCGATGGCGACGCTTTTCTGACCGCCAATCCGGACATCAACTACGACGACAGCTTCCCGATCCCGCTGGGCGAGTGGGTGGTGGTCGGCAGCCTGCCGGACACCGTGCTGTTCCAGGCCGACACCTACGCCGATCTGTTCGCGCAGATCGTTGCCTCGTTCGGTCCCGGCGTGGATTTCAACCTCAAGCCAAAACAACTGGCCAAGACCGAAGCGTTGACTGCGCTCAACCGCATTCAGGTGCAGATGAGCAGCCTGAACAAGGAAAACGGCGGCTACACGCTGATGAATTTCAGCCAGTTGCTCGACGACGAACTGCAAGTGGTGCTGGTCTACGGCAACGATGTGGCGCGGGTGCAGGCGCTGTGCGCCGAAGTCGGCATTGCCGCCGCGCCGTCGCTGGAAGCCTTGAAGGTCGCCGTTCACGTCTGAGCAATAAAAGGGAACCCTGCGCCCGTCGGTCTATCCTAAAAGTGCATGCCACTATTCTGGAGTGACACCATGGGTTCCACGTTCAATGGTCTGATCGGCCTGATCATTCTCGCGCTCGACATCTGGGCGATCATCAACGTATTGAAAAGCAGCGCGGAGACCGGGATGAAAATCCTCTGGGTGCTGCTGATCATCCTCCTGCCGGTGCTGGGCCTGATTATCTGGGCGATTGCCGGGCCACGGGGGAATGTGCGGATCTGACAGCTTTTCCAGGAACCTGAAATCCACCTGTGGGAGCAAGCCTGCTCCCGCAACGGGCGATTGTGCTCAGCCGATCAACAGAGGTTCGACCTGTCATCTTCGGCAACGTAGAATGCGCGCCTTTCCCGGGCAATCGTCCCCACGACCGCGCCCGCGCATTTCATCGGAGCACTTGACCATGACCGTCACCAAGACCAGCGAATACCTGGAAACCCTCTACGAAGGCTACGGCCAGCGTTTCCGCATGGAAAAACTGCTGCACGAAGTGCGCACCGAACACCAGCATCTGGTGATTTTCCAGAACCCGCGCATGGGCCGGGTGATGGCGCTGGACGGCGTGATCCAGACCACCGAAGCCGACGAGTTCATCTACCACGAGATGCTCACTCACGTACCGATCCTGGCCCACGGCACCGCCAAGCGCGTGCTGATCATCGGCGGCGGCGACGGCGGCATGCTGCGCGAAGTGACCAAACACGCCAGCGTCGAGCACATCACCATGGTCGAGATCGACGGCACCGTGGTCGACATGTGCAAGGAGTTCCTGCCGGAGCATTCCAAGGGCGCCTATGACGACCCACGCCTGAACCTGGTGATCGACGACGGCATGCGTTTCGTCGCCACCACCACTGAAAAGTTCGACGTGATCATTTCCGACTCCACCGACCCGATCGGTCCGGGTGAAGTGCTGTTCTCGGAGAACTTCTACCAGGCCTGCCACCGTTGCCTGAACGAGGGCGGCATCCTCGTCACCCAGAACGGCACGCCGTTCATGCAGATCGACGAAGTCAAAACCACCGCCGGCCGCCTGCGCAGCCTGTTCCCGGACTGGCACTTCTATCAAGCGGCGGTTCCGACCTACATCGGCGGTTCGATGACCTTCGCCTGGGGCTCGACCAACCCGGCCTACCGCAAGCTGAGCCGCGAAACCCTGCAACAGCGCTTCATCGGCAGCGGCATCGTGACCCGTTACTACAACCCGGAAATCCACATCGGCGCCTTCGCCTTGCCGCAATACGTGTTGCAAGCGGTGAACAAGCCAAGCAACGACTGAACATCCGTTTCAGTCTGTTCTTCCTGCGGGAGCGAGCAACCTCGCTCCCGCCGGTGCGTTGATCGGAATTAATTTTTTTTCATGTGGGTCGCCGTGATCCGTTGGAACGATCATTCCTGAGACAAGTCGAGATAGGTGTAAGCCCATTCGCGGGTTTTATCCAGGAGGCTCCGATGTCAAAGTGGAACGTCACTTTCGTGGATGATCACGGGGAATTGATCAACGAAGTCTTTGAGTGTGAGGAATGCCCGAACCACGAGCAGGCCGCCAGACTCATCAAGGAACGCTACCTTCCTGTCGCCGCCGAACTGGATCTGAACGATCTGGAAGGGCGCACCGCCGACGCCGGCGTCAAAAGCCTGAAAACCCAGCACAGCATTGAAATCCGCAGCATCACGCCGATCTGAAACCTTCCTGTCACATACGAAACCAGGCCTTGGCAGCGCCTCTGTCTTGGGGCTACTCTGCAAGCGAGATCAGCGAACGGATCGCTAAGGTCTGGTCTTGTCAGCTACATGCTTGTTTCCCGCCGGCAACGCGGTTGCCGAATCGCCCGGTCGACAGACCCGGTGCGGGAATACGGAAAGTCTATCCATCTATGCGAGGGGGACGATTCATGAGCACAGCCTATCAAGAAGACATCAGCAGCAGCGTGCTGCGCCGCATGAAAGAAGGCGGTTTCGACTTTTCACGATTCCATCCCATCGAGTTCTACGCCATTTTCCCGGACGAGGAGCGGGCGCGCAGGGCGGCAGGCAAGTTTCGCGGTGAATCCATCAATGCCCAGGTCAGCGTGCGCGACGACGGCGCGTGGTCTCTGGAATTGAGCAAGGTGATGCACGCCACCTACGACGACATTGGCGATTTCGAGCAGGGCTTCTCGGCGGTGGTCGAACCCTTGGGCGGCATCATCGAGGGATGGGGCGTCAAACAGGAGGTGCGCAGCCGCCATCGGTTGAATTGATCAGTGACTGGCACATCGAGCAACGGCTGACCCTTGGGTCGGCCGTTGTCGTTTCTGGGGCACCTTTTGCTTTCAAAACGTTTCAGGCAGGCAAAAAAAAGCCACCTGAAAAGGTGGCTAAAGGGAAGACCGATAAGGAGAGGGAACCGGTCAGGGCTACGGCCTGGCGGACTGCGACGTCAATCCGGATCCATTGAGCTGAACACTTCACCGGGGGGAAGTCTTGCAGCGGATGCGCGGATTATCCGCAGCCCGCGCCGGGCGGTGAAATCAACTCTGACTATGCTGGTGATAGCGACGCCATTGCGTCGCAATGAGGCGGGGGCAATCCGGATGGGGCATTTGTTGCACAGGAATGGTGCGACGCTTGTGGCGTGAATATCCAACCGATTGAAATCAAAGCGTTTATGCCGATGGCACGGGCCTTGCGATGGCCCGTATGTCCGGGTGACAAGGAGTACGGCATGATCCGCACCTATTTTGATGAAATGTACGATGCCGGCGGCGCTGTCCGTCCGCATTACCGGGAGTTTGCCCGTTGGCTGGCCGACACGCCTGATGAGCTGCTGGCGCAACGCCGACGTGAGGCCGATCTGCTGTTTCACCGGGCCGGGATCACCTTCACGCTCTATGGGGACGAGCAGGGCACCGAACGCCTGATTCCTTTCGACACCATCCCGCGCAGCATTCCCGCCAGCGAGTGGCGGGTCGTCGAACGCGGCTGTATCCAGCGGGTCAAGGCGTTGAACATGTTTCTCGCCGACCTTTACCACGAGCAACGGATCATCAAGGCCGGGATCATTCCCGCCGAACAGGTGCTCGCCAACGAGCAGTACCAGTTGGCGATGCAGGGCCTGGATCTGCACCGCGACATCTATTCGCACATCTCCGGTGTCGATCTGGTGCGCGATGGCGACGGCACCTATTACGTCCTCGAGGACAACCTGCGCACTCCCAGCGGCGTGAGCTACATGCTCGAAGACCGCAAGATGATGATGCGGCTGTTTCCCGAACTGTTCGCTGCCCAGCGCATCGCGCCGATCGATCATTACCCGAACCTGCTGCTCGACACCTTGAAAAGCTCCAGCCCCATCGACGACCCGAGCGTGGTGGTGCTGACGCCGGGGCGTTTCAACAGCGCATTTTTCGAGCACGCGTTCCTGGCGCGGGAAATGGGCGTCGAGCTGGTGGAGGGCGCCGATCTGTTCGTGCGCGATGACAAGGTGTACATGCGCACCACCGACGGTCCGAAAGCGGTGGATGTGATCTACCGCCGTCTCGACGACGCGTTCCTCGATCCGCTGGCGTTCCGTCCGGATTCGATGTTGGGCGTGCCGGGGCTGTTGTCGGCCTACCGCTCGGGCAACGTGGTGCTGGCCAATGCCATCGGCACTGGCGTGGCCGATGACAAGTCGGTGTACCCGTTTGTCACCGAGATGATCCGTTTCTACCTCGACGAAGAACCGATCCTGAAGAACGTGCCGACCTGGCAGTGCCGCAATCCGTCCGAGCTGTCCCACGTGCTGGCCAATCTGCCGGACCTGGTGGTCAAGGAAACCCAGGGCTCCGGCGGCTATGGAATGCTGGTGGGACCGGCGGCGACCACGGCGGAAATCGATGCGTTCCGCGAACGGATCAAGGCCAAGCCGCACGCGTACATCGCCCAACCGACGCTGTCGCTGTCGACCTGTCCGACCTTTGTCGAAAACGGCATCGCGCCGCGCCACATCGACCTGCGTCCGTTTGTCTTGTCCGGTCGCGAAACCCGGGTGGTGCCCGGCGGCCTGACCCGTGTCGCCCTGCGCGAAGGCTCTCTGGTGGTGAATTCCTCCCAGGGCGGCGGAACCAAGGACACCTGGGTGGTCGAGGATTGAAGGAAGCTTGCCATGTTAAGTAGAACTGCCTCGGATCTGTATTGGATGTCGCGTTATCTGGAGCGGGCCGAAAACCTCGCGCGGATGCTCGACATCAGTTATTCGCTGTCGCTGATGCCGCAGGACGGCCGTGGCGATGGCCTGCACGAACTCGCCATGCCGCTGCTGATCACCGGCACCCTGGACGATTACCTGGAGCGCCACGGCGAGTTGCATGCCGAACGGCTGCTGCATTTCTTTGCCCTCGATGCGGCCAACCCGGCGAGCATCTACAGCTGCCTCGGCGCGGCGCGGGCCAGTGCCCATGCGGTGCGCGGGCGGATCACCGCCGACATGTGGGAAAACATCAACGCCACCTGGCTGGAGATTCGCGGAATCGCCGAGCAGGGCCTCGGACGTTATGGCATGAGCCGTTTCTGTGAGTGGATCAAGGAGCGCTCGCACCTGTTCCGGGGCGCGTCCTACGGCACCATCATGCGTAACGATGCGTTTCGTTTCATCCGCCTGGGGACGTTCATCGAGCGGGCGGACAACACTTTGCGCCTGCTCGATGCGCGCTATGAAATGGCCGGCGATCAGGCCGAAGCGGTCAGCGACGGCACCGCCCACGCCTACTACCAGTGGAGTGCGTTGTTGCGCGCCTTGTCGTCGTTCGAGGCCTACACCGAGATTTACCGCGACGCGCCCGGCGCCCGGCATGTTGCCGAACTGCTGCTGTTGCGTGCCGACGTGCCGCGCTCGCTGCGGGCGTGTACCGAAGAGATCGACCAGATCCTCGCGCAACTGCCCGGCGCCAACGGTCGTCCGGCGCAGCGCCTGGCGGCGGAAATGGACGCGCGCCTGCGCTACACCGGCATCGGCGAGATCCTCGAAGAAGGCCTGCACGCCTGGCTCAACGAATTCATCCCGCTGGTGCGCCAGTTGGGCAACGCCATTCACAGTTCCTACCTGGAGGCTGCATGAGACTTTCCATTAGCCACGAGACCACCTATCACTACGAAGATCAGGTGCGGGCGAGCATCCAGTATCTGCGACTGACACCTCATGACAGCGAGCGCCAGCATGTGCTGAGCTGGCAGCTCGACCTGCCGCGTCCGGTGCGCGCGCAGCTCGATCCGTTCGGCAACATCCTGCATGTGCTGACCATGGACGAGCCTCACGAAGCAATCATCATCGGTGCCCGTGGGCAGGTCGATATCGATGAGTTGCGCGAGGCGGAACATGAGAGCCAGTCGGCGCTGCCGTTCCTGCGTTTCACCCGCCTGACCGAAGCAGATGAAGCGCTGCGGGCGTTCGCGGAAAACGCCTGCAAGCAACGCCGTGATCGCACCGTGCTGATCGACTTGATGCACGGCCTGAATCAGCACATGACGTACACGCCGGGCTCCACCGAAGTCGACACCAGCGCCGCCCAGGCTTTCGCCGGGCGCGCTGGCGTTTGCCAGGACCATACCCACGCGTTTCTGGCCTGCGCACGCAGTCTCGGGGTGCCGTCGCGTTACGTGTCGGGTTATTTGTACAGCGAGGATTGCGAGCATCTGGCCAGCCACGCCTGGGCTGAAGCCTGGCTGGATGACGCCTGGTACAGCTTCGACGTGACCAATCAACTGGCGCGGCCGGAGCGACACCTGAAACTGGCGGTGGGCCTGGATTACCTCGACGCCTGTCCGGTGCGCGGCATGCGTCGCGGCGGCGGAGGCGAGCAGATGCATGCCAAGGTGCTGGTGGCGTCGACGCCGGTGATCTCGGTTCAGCAGCAGTAGGGGCCGGGATACCGCTTCGCGAGCAAGCCTGCTCCCACAATGGAACTGTTAATACTCAGTCAATGTGGGAGTCGGGCGTGCCCGCGAAGAGGCCGGCAAGCACACCCCTGCAATCAAGGCTTAACCTTGCGCCCCGCCATATGCTTCAAATACCCCACCAGCATCTGCAAATCCCCATCCGGCAATACCTGCGCCGAAAACCCCGGCATCTTCGCCTGCGGCCATTGGCGCAAACTCTGTGGATCGCGGATATAGCGCTTGAGGAAATCCCCGCCGAAGTACTCGGTCGGGTTGTAGGGGATGTTCAGGTCCGGCCCGAACTGCGCATCGCCCGCGCCATTTAGCCGATGGCACGCCAGACAATTCTTCTGGAACAGCGCAAACCCCTGATTCACCGGATCATCGGCCTTGAGCGCGGGATCGGGCAGCAGGGCAGGGAAGCGTTCGGCCACCGGGGCCATGCGCTTGATGCTGGCGACCTCGAACGGCCACTGCTCCGGGCTGATGTTGCCGGCCTGCGGATCGGTCCACACCAGATAGAACGGCCCGGCGCTGTGCTTGCCCTCCGATAGCGGCGGCCAGGGTTGCGCCGGATCTTCGATCGCCAGCCAGGCCTTGGCGCCCTTTGTATTGAGCAAGGGCGCGGCCGCCAGTTCAGCGGCAAAACCGTCCAGGGCCACCGCTTGCAGGTGATCGGCCGGTTTGATGCCGGTCAGCAGCGCCGCCATGGGCACGGCGCGATAGGTCATGTCCTTCTTGTAGGAGACATCGTTCTTGATGGTCAGGGTTTGTACCTGAGGATGCTTGAGCAATTCCTCGGTCTGCCAGGTGCGGCTGTCCGCGCCCAGCTCGAGATTCAGTTGTGCGGCGTACACGGGCATGCCCAATAACAAGGCCCCGGACAATATGAGTGCTTTCAACGGATCGCCATCCCTGTCGTGGAAATGCGCAGAGCTTGGCACAGCCACGCTGGCCCGGGTAGCGGGCCAGTTATGGAGTGTGTGGCATGAGAGATACCTGCCGCTTGATCAGCCCAGCACCTTGGTCAGGTTCGGCAAGATCAACAACAGCGTCGTGGCGAAAAGAATGAGTCCTGCTTGACGGAACTTCGGTTTTTTGAACATGGCTTGACCGCCTTTTTTGTTATTTCCTGAGGCCTGCCGGCATATCCATGATGGCAAGCGATGCACTTCCTGTAGCGAACGTGAGCCTCGGCAAAACCCGACGACAACGACGTACCCCTTCACATTAGGGCCGGCGTCACACTTGGCTTAGATCCATTTCATATGTATCTGTTGTAATTTGCGATAAAAAAGGCATGAGGCCCATTGCCAGCTTCTTTGCCGCCCTTTTGCTAGACAGCTCGCTGACCTGAACCGGTTAATCAGCCTGCCGATGACCGTCCGTCTGAGCGTCGCCGTCAACCTCATTGAGCGCTGCGGTCATTGAATCCACGACCGCCCGGGCTAACAGTGAGAGCACGAAAATAACGCACCGCACAGGTTCGAGGACGTCATGACCCAAGCTTTGATTTTCGACGCGTTACGCACCCCTCGTGGCAAAGGCAAGGCCGACGGCGCGCTGCACAGCGTCAAACCGGTCAATCTGGTGGCGGGTCTGCTGACTGCCTTGCAAGCGCGCACGTCGCTCGACACCAGCCAGGTCGATGACGTGGTGCTCGGCTGCGTCACGCCGATTGGCGACCAGGGCTCGGACATCGCCAAGACCGCCGTGCAGGTCGCCGATTGGGATGTCAGCGTGGCCGGTGTGCAGATCAATCGCTTCTGCGCCTCGGGGCTGGAAGCGGTGAACCTCGGCGCGATGAAAGTGCGCTCCGGTTTCGAAGACCTGGTGGTAGTCGGTGGTGTCGAGTCCATGTCGCGGGTGCCGATGGGCAGCGACGGCGGTGCCTGGGCGCTGGATCCGCAAACCAACCTGCACAGCCATTTCACCCCGCAAGGCGTGGGCGCCGACCTGATTGCCACGCTCGAAGGCTTCAGCCGCGAGGACGTCGATACCTACGCGCTGCACTCGCAACAGAAAGCCGCGCGGGCCCGGGCCGACGGTTCGTTCAACAAATCGCTGGTGCCGGTGCAGGACCAGAACGGCATTATCCTGCTCGATCACGATGAGTTCATCCGCGCCGAATCGACCCTGGAAGGCCTGGGCAAACTCAAGCCGAGTTTCGAAATGATCGGCCAGATGGGTTTCGATGCCACGGCGCTGCGGGTCTACAGCCACGTCGAACGGATCAATCATGTTCACACGCCGGGCAACAGCTCCGGCATCGTCGACGGCGCGGCGCTGATGCTGATCGGCTCCGAGGCCAAGGGCCGCGCACTCGGCCTGCAGCCCCGGGCGCGGATCGTCGCCACGGCGGTCACCAGCACCGACCCGACCATCATGCTCACCGGCCCGGCGCCGGCCACGCGCAAGGCGCTGGCGAAGGCCGGGCTGCGGGTCGAGGACATCGACCTCTTCGAGGTCAACGAAGCGTTTGCTTCGGTGGTTCTCAAATTCATCAAGGACATGGCTGTCGATCCGGAGAAGGTCAACGTCAACGGCGGCTCGATCGCCATGGGCCATCCGCTGGGCGCCACTGGCTGCGCAATCCTCGGCACCTTGCTCGATGAACTGGAAGCCCGCCGTCTGCGCTATGGACTGGCGACGTTGTGTGTCGGCGGCGGCATGGGCATCGCCACCATCATCGAACGCCTCTGAGCAGCGGACTTTAAGGAAAACTGACATGACCCAAGCCATTCGTTACGAAAAAGGCCAGGACGGCATCGTCCTTCTGACCATCGACATGCCGGGCCAGAGCGCCAACACCATGAACGCGGTGTACCGCGAAGCCATGGCCGCCTGCGTCGCACGTTTGCAGGCGGACAAGGAGGCGATTGCCGGCGTCATCATTACCTCGGCGAAAAAAACCTTCTTTGCCGGCGGTGACCTCAATGAGCTGATCAAGGTCGGCAAACCCGAAGCCAAAGCCTTCTACGACAGGGTACTGATCCTCAAGGGTCAATTGCGCACCCTGGAAACCCTCGGCAAACCGGTGGTCGCCGCGATCAATGGCGCGGCGCTCGGCGGTGGTTGGGAAATCTGCCTGGCCTGCCACCATCGCGTGGCGCTGGACGATGCCTCGGTGCAACTTGGCTTGCCGGAAGTGACCCTCGGCTTGCTGCCGGGCGGCGGCGGAGTGGTGCGCATGGTGCGCATGCTGGGTATTGAAAAGGCCTTGCCGTACTTGCTCGAAGGCAAGAAGGTCCGCCCGCAACAGGCGTTGCAGGCCGGTTTGATCGATGAACTGGCGGTGGATCGCGATGAGTTGCTGGCGAAGGCGCGAGCCTGGATTCTCGCCAATCCCGGCGCCGTGCAGCGTTGGGACGTGAAGGGCTATCAGATTCTCGGTGGTACGCCGTCCCATCCGAAAGTCGCGCAGATGCTGGCGATTGCTCCGTCGATCCTGCGCAGCAAGACCCAGGGCACTCTGCCTGCGCCGGAGAAAATCCTCTGCGCGGCGGTGGAAGGGGCGCAGGTGGATTTCGACACCGCGCACCTGATCGAAACCCGCTATTTCACTGAACTGACCACCGGTCAGGTCTCGAAAAACATGATCGGCACGTTTTGGTTCCAGCTCAACGAGATCAATGCCGGCGGATCGCGGCCGCAAGGTTTTGCCCCTTATGTGACGCGGCGGGTGGGCGTTCTTGGAGCCGGGATGATGGGCGCCGGCATTGCTTATGTCAGTGCCTCGGCCGGGATCGACGTCGTGCTCAAGGACATCAACCTCGCGGCGGCCGAGAAGGGCAAGGCGCACTCGGCGGCGTTGCTGGACAAGAAAGTCGCTCGCGGCCAGTTATCCCCGCAACAGCGGGATGCGGTGCTGGCGCGAATCCACGCCAGTGAAAGTGATGCCGATCTGGCGGGTTGCGACCTGATTATCGAAGCGGTGTTCGAAGACCGCGAACTCAAGGCCAAAGTCTCGGCGGCGGCCCGGCAAGTCGTCGGCGCCGATGCGGTGATTGCTTCCAATACCTCGACGTTGCCGATCACCGGACTGGCCACTGCCGTGCCGGATCCGAGCAAATTCATCGGCCTGCATTTCTTCAGTCCGGTGGAAAAAATGCCGCTGGTGGAGATCATCAAAGGCGCGCAGACCAGCGACGAAACCCTGGCCCGTGGCTTTGATTTCGTCCTGCAAATCAAGAAGACCCCGATTGTCGTCAACGACAGTCGCGGCTTCTTTACCTCGCGGGTGTTCGGCACCTTCACCAATGAAGGCATCGCCATGCTCGGCGAGGGCGTCAGTGCGCCAATGATCGAAACCGAAGCGCGCAAGGCCGGGATGCCCATCGGACCGCTGGCGATCTCTGACGAAGTTTCCCTCAGCCTGATGAGCCATATCCGTCAGCAAACGGCCAAAGACCTGCGAGCGGAAGGGAAACCGCTGATAGATCACCCGGCATTTGCCGTGATTGACTTGCTGCTCAACGAATTCAAGCGTCCGGGCAAGGCGGCGGGCGGCGGTTTCTACGATTACCCGGCGGGAGGGCAGAAACACCTGTGGCCAGAGTTGAAAAGCCGTTTCGAGAAGGCTGACGGGCAGATTTCGCCCAAGGATGTGCGGGATCGGCTGCTGTTCGTGCAGGCCATTGAAACCGTGCGGTGCGTGGAGGAGGGCGTGCTGACGTCGACGGCGGATGCCAACGTCGGTTCGATCTTCGGCATCGGGTTCGCGGCCTGGACCGGCGGCGCGCTGCAATTCATCAATCAGTATGGGGTGAAGGATTTTGTCGCCCGTGCCCAGTACCTGGCCGAGCAATACGGCGAACGATTCACACCGCCGGCCCTGTTGCTGGAAAAGGCTGCGAAGGGCGAGTTGTTCTAACGGGTCGGGGAGCATCTCGGGGCTTGCCTTGCCGGGGTATTTCGAGGCAGGCTCTGGGGTGTTCATTATTCCCATCATGTGTCAGGTATTTTTTATGTCGCTACGCATCTGCATTCTGGAAACCGACATCCTGCGTCCGGAACTGGTCGATCAATATCAGGGTTACGGGCAGATGTTCCAGCGCCTGTTCTCGCAACAGCCGATCGCCGCCGAGTTCACGGTGTACAACGTGATGCAGGGTGAATACCCGAGCGATGACCTGACTTTCGATGCGTATCTGATCACCGGCAGCAAGGCCGACTCGTTCGGCACCGATCCGTGGATCCAGACTCTCAAGCAATACCTGCTGACCCGCTATGAGCGTGGCGACAAACTGCTGGGCGTGTGCTTCGGCCATCAGTTGCTGGCGCTGCTGCTGGGCGGCAAGAGCGAGCGTGCGACCCAGGGCTGGGGCGTCGGCACCCACAATTACAAGCTAGCGGCGAAGGCGCCGTGGATGAGCCCGGTGCGGGAAGAGCTGACGTTGCTCATCAGTCACCAGGATCAGGTCACTGCGCTGCCGGAAAACGCCACGGTAATTGCCTCCAGCGATTTCTGCCCGTTTGCGGCGTACCACATCAACGACCAGGTGCTGTGCTTCCAGGGGCATCCGGAGTTCATCCACGATTACTCGCGGGCGCTGCTGGACCTGCGTCAGGAAGCGTTGGGCGCACAGATCTACAGCAAAGGCGTGGCCAGCCTGGAGCAAGAGCACCATGGCGCGACCGTCGCGGAATGGATGATGCGGTTTGTGGCGCACAAGCCGGAAACGGTCTGACGCTTTGCGAGCAGGCTGATTTCCCTGGAGGATTGGCCTGCTCGCGACTTCTGCGGACGTCTCGGCGTGGAACTACAACCACCCCGATTTCTTGAAACTCGCCCACAACCCCGTACAGCCCACCGCGATAAATCCCAGCACGGCAAAATAGCCGTAGTGCCAGCTCAGTTCCGGCATGTTCTGGAAGTTCATCCCGTAGATCCCCGCCACCGCCGTGGGAAACGCCAGAATCGCCGCCCACGCAGCAAACTTGCGTTGCACCACGCTTTGGCGTGACGCCTCCAGCAATACACCGACTTCGATGGTCTGACTGGCGATTTCCGCCAGCGTCGTCAGGTCTTCCATCTGCCGCGTCACGTGGATCTGCACATCGCGAAAGTACGGACGCATGTTCTTGTCGATGAAGGGGAAGTTGAGTTTTTGCAGCTCCTCGCCGATTTCCACCATCGGCGCCGCGTACCGGCGCAGGCGCACAACGTCCCGGCGCAGACCGTGCAGTTTCTGAATGTCATGTTCATTCAGGGCGCTGCACAACACGTTGCGTTCCAGTTCATCGATTTCGGCATGAATCGCTTCGCCCACCGGTTGGTAGTTTTCGATCACGAAATCCAGCAGGGCATACAGTACGAAGTCTTCCCCGTGTTCCAGCAACAGCGGACGCGCCTCACAGCGTTGACGGACATGGGCGTAGGACGCCGAGTGCCCGTTGCGCGCGGTGATGATGTAGCCCTTGCCGGCGAAAATATGGGTTTCGATGAATTGCAGGACGCCATGCTCGCGCACGGGTGAGTAAGTGACGATGAACAAGGCGTCGCCGAAGGTTTCCAGCTTCGGGCGACTGTGTTTTTCCAGGGCATCCTCAATCGCCAGTTCATGCAGGTTGAACTGACGTTGCAGGTTGTTCAGTTCCTGGGCATTCGGCTCTTCCAGGCCGATCCAGACGAAATGGCCGGTCTTGGCGGCCCAGGCAGCGCCTTCGTCGAGGGAAATATTGGTGACTTTTTTACCGGCGCTGTAAACCGCAGCAGCAACAACTCGACCCATGGTGGTGATTCACTTCTTCTTGGCAGATGGCAGGGGATACAAGGCTTCAGCTTAGCCGTGTCGCTGCTTGAGAGTCAGTGAAATCTGCGCAGTTCACCCGGCAAAAGAAAACCCGCACAAGGCGGGTTTGATTTTCATGCAGTCTGTAGCTGCTGATCCATCGCGGCGATGCATTCGCGCATCTGCTCGCGGCATTGAGTGATGAGCATGGGCATGTCGTCCATGGTCAAGCCGGCGGTAGGAATCGCCGGCAGCGAACGTATGAGAATTTTCCCGCTGCGCCAGCGGTTCAGACGCATGTGCTTGATGTAGCTGCTGACACACACCGGTACGATCGGTACACCAGCGGCGATGGCCATCTGGAACGCTCCTTTCTTGAACGGCAGCAGTTCTTCGCCAAGGTTGCGTGTGCCTTCCGGGAACACCCAGATCGAGGTGTCTTCGTGTTGCAAGGTCTGCGTGGTGGTGAGCATCGACTGGCGCGCCTTGTGTGCGTTCCCACGATCGATCAACACATTGCCGGCCAGCCAGAACAACTGGCCGAACAATGGCACCCACTTCAGGCTCTTCTTGCCGATGCACACGGTACGGCGGGGCACGACGTTGCCGAACACGAACAGATCGTAGTTGGACTGATGGTTGGCGATGATCACGCAGCTATCGGGCTTGTTCATCAGCGGACCGACATCGGCTTTCACGCGCAAACGCAGGATGCACATGGCCGGCAACGCATACAGACGCGCGCACAGTCGGCTGTTGTCCGGATTGAAGGGGCGGCAGATTCCGAGGATCACGCCCAGCACGCCAGCCAGAATAAAGTGCAGGCCCATCAACAACATACGAAACACGAACAGCATTTTTTCAGGCCCACCGGGACAAAAGGTGGCGCAGTGTACGGATGTGCACTGTTTTCGGCAATTGGCACTATAGAGCCGGGAGATGGCCGATGTTTAAGCATATGTTTCCGACTGGATGGTCAGACGCAGCCTAGAGCTGTTGCGGAGTTTTAAACCACATACGCGCAAGAAAAAGCCCGACGCGAGGGTCGGGCTTTTCTTTAGCTGAGGTGGGCAATGGTTAACCCAGATGCTCCTGATCCTGGACGATGGCATTGTCCAGGGTTTCCAGCAGTGCTTCGCGCACTTTCAGCTTGGTGTTCTTGTGGGCGGTCATGTTGATCTTCTTCAACTGACGCGCCATGGCGAGAGCGGCGCCTTGCAGCTCTTCGGCAGCGACCACTTTGTCGAGGAAGCCTGCGTCCACCGCGCTTTGCGGATCGAACATCTCGCCGTTGATTACCGAACGGTGAAACGCCGAGCGACGCAGGCGATCACGGGCCAGCTCGATGCCGGCATGGTGCATGGTCATGCCGATCTGCACTTCGTTCAGACCAATGCTGAACGGGCCATCGACACCGATGCGATAGTCAGCGGACAAAAGAATGAAGGCACCTTTGGCCACTGCATGCCCAGGGCACGCCACAATCACCGGGAACGGGTGCGACAGCAGGCGGCGGGCGAGGGTCGAACCGGCAGTCACCAGGGACACGGCTTCTTTAGGGCCGGCAGTCATCACCTTCAAGTCATAACCGCCCGAGAGAATGCCCGGCTGGCCGGTGATGATCACAATGGCACGATCCGCCACCGCCTGATCCAGCGCCGAGTTGAATGCCGCAATCACATCCGGGGAAATGGCATTGACCTTGCCGTTGCTCAGAGTCAGGGTCGCGATACCGTCTTCGAGGTGGTAGGAAATCAACTCGCTCATGACGCTATTCCTTGTAAGAAAGATGGAGCAGACGTTACCCATCGACGCAGGTCAGGTAAAGCGCCATGACTGACCCGCCAGTCACCCTTTGCCGGCCTCACTAGCGCAGCGCTCCACGGGGCTGACACTTTCCCTTCTATAGTGAAGGCTCGCGCCTACCGAAGATTGGCCGGTTTGCCATGGCCGAGCCTCAGAGAAACCTTTTTGCTTTAACCGCATGAAAATTCTGAAAAAAAGTTTGCCATCGGAAAAGCTTTCGACTACATTAGCGCGCCTCGACAGACAGAACATGTTTGAAGAGATACGGTGAAGTGTCCGAGTGGCTTAAGGAGCACGCCTGGAAAGTGTGTATACAGGAAACTGTATCGAGAGTTCGAATCTCTCCTTCACCGCCAAATTCGATTACCAAAAACCCCTGATTTCGAAAGAAATCAGGGGTTTTTGCGTTTAAGGCCGGATCTTTCCAGATCGCTGGTCACTGATCCACGCTTCAGGCTTGTACCTTACAATCGCGGCTTTTCTGCCTCTATAAAGGAATGCGTCCATGATTATCTCGACCACTCATGCCATCGAAGGCCGGCATATCACGGCTTACCTGGATATCGTCAGTGCCGAATCGGTGCAGGGCGTGAACGTGATCCGCGACATGTTTGCTGGTATGCGCGACTTTTTCGGTGGGCGGTCGCAGACGTTGGAGCGGGCGCTGAAGGAAGCGCGGGTCCAGGCGACGGATGAGATCAAGGAAAGAGCCCGCGCGTTGCAGGCGGATGCAGTAGTTGGAGTCGATTTCGAGATCAGCATGCCTGCCGGCAAAGGCGGCATGGTTGTGGTGTTTGCGACCGGCACTGCGGTCAAATTGCGTTGAGGGCGCGTGAGCCCGCTCCAGTGAGTGGGCTCAGTATTGTCGATCAGCCTTGCGGTTTAAGCAGGACAGTGCCTCTCGAGTCGTAGGTCAAAGGCGTGTCTATGGCAACCAGAGGGGGCGTATCGCTGGGTTGGTCCGGTTGGGCGGGCTGGCTCGGATGGTAGATGACGCCCGGTTGCAGCACGGGTTTGTCCGGGTAGGTGATGGTGATTTCACCTGAAGCGATCTTTTCCTTGAATTTTTCCGCTGCGGCCTTGCCGGCAGCGATTTGTTCGTCCGTGAGCTTTACAACGGGCATGTTCGGAAATCCTTTGAGTTCCATGTTCTCTCCTTGAGATTCATTGCGCTGGAAGAAGGGCAACGGCCATTCGCCGGAAATCTTTAACCGCGCTCGATCAACGGCGCCATCATTGCGTTTATTTTGCGTAGGCCATTCGTCGGGCATCCGGCAATCTGAATAACGAGTCCAGGAATGACCGACTAGTCTGAAAATTCTTGGAGGTCGATATTTTTTCAGGCAAAAAGGGCTTGCCGGTGTCGACCCGCTTTTGAAAGGGGCGAAGAGATGACTGATCCGTATATCGAAGACGACGGCGCTGAGTTTTCATTCAACAACTGCGTGCGCTGCGGCCAGACCGAATATCAGGCGGGGTTTGGCGAAGATCCGGTTCAGACCGGCAAAATCAAGTCCACGGCACCCAAAGGCCCAAAGGCAAAATTTCTGCCCAAGGTGACGACGCGCTCCAGAAAGTGATTTGAGTGGCAAGAGGAACCCCGTCCTGAGGCGGGGTTTTTTATTGGGCTCAGGTCGGGATTTTTTCCTACGGATGAAGACGACGGGTCTGGTTTTTTTCACAAACTTTTCACACCGGCCGACGTAGGGTGAAGCCATCCGTTAGAAAGCAAGTCTCCAGCCCGTCTCCCCAGCGGGCTTTTTTTTGCCCGGGATAAAACCTTTTCAATAATCGCTGTCCAATCGGCGCCGATTGCGCTGTGGCGCCGGATATTGTCTGGACTTTGTCGCTGCACTGGCATTCAATCTGCGCCCTTTTTGTCATCCCTATTTGTCGAGGTTTTCGTCATGCGTTTAACTCTGCCTGCTCTGGTTCTGGGCCTCCTGGTTGCTCAAGGTGCGATGGCTGCCGGTGATGGCACTGCTGCGCTCGGTGGTGGCCTGGGTGGCGCGCTGGGTAATGTGGTTGGCCAGAAAATGGGCGGCAGCACCGGTGCGGCGATTGGTGCCGGCGTAGCGGGCGCGGCCGGTAGTGCGATGGCCGCGAAGAAGGGCGCCCGTACCAAGGCTGCAATCGGCGGTGGTGTCGGCGCGGCCGGTGGTTCGGTGATCGGTAACAGCCTGGGCGGCAAGACTGGCGCCACCATCGGTGCTAGCCTGGGCGGCGCAGCCGGTGGCGCGGTGGGCAGCAATCTGTCCAAGGGTCACAAGCGTCACTGATCCTTGTTGCGCGTCTGAAGAGGCCCGGCTCATGCCGGGCCTTTTCGTTGGTGAACGTTTTGCGTGATTGCGCCTCCAAACTGCATAGCGCCCGATGGGCGTACTGTCCCGTTTCGGGAACTGTGAGGTTCATATGCGATTGACATTATCCGCACTGGTTCTTGGATTACTGATGGCCCAAGGCGCCATGGCCGCCGGCGATGGTTCGGCTGCGGTCGGTGGTGGACTTGGCGGCGTACTCGGCAATGTCGTGGGTGGACAGCTTGGCGGCAGCACCGGCGCGGCGGTGGGTGCCGGGGTCGGCGGCGCGGCGGGCGGCGCGGTCGGCGCGAATAAACATAATCGCACCGAAGCTGCGATTGGTGGCGGGCTTGGCGCGGCCGGAGGTTCGGTGGTCGGCAACAGCCTGGGTGGCTCGACTGGCTCCGCCATCGGAGCAGGCCTCGGCGGCGCAGCAGGTGGGGCTGTAGGCAATAATCTGGGTGATGATGGCGGCAAGTCGCACTCGGGTGGTGGTCACAAACACAAACATAAGAATCGGCATCGGTGATGGGATGTCGAGTTATCGGAAACCCGGCTTGGTGCCGGGTTTTTTTGCCTGCGTGTCAGGCGCAGGAACGATTAGCGACCATACTTTTCGAACGTCTACATGACTGAGAATCACGAGGTGCGCCATGACTCCCGAAACTGAAGGCAAGGAAGAGAAAGGTCCGAGTGGATTGCCGTTTATCAATGATCCGGGGAATGAAGATCCGGGGTCGTTGATGGATGATGCGACGGTTCCGCTTTGGGAGGGTGAGGGGGAAGAGCTTGAGTATGAGGATTTTGATGATGATGAGTGATGGTGTGCCTGCAGGCCTTTGGGGTTTCAAGCTTAAAGGGGTGGGAACCACCCCTTGATTCAGAACGTGAGGTAATAATCCAATTTAAGGAACAAGTGATTTTATCCAAGACGAATAGAACGCCCGTTGCTCGTTTATGTCGTTTGTTAGATTTTCTTCTTCGTAATCAAAAATTCTGACAATATCCTCTTCTTCTGTAGGATGGCCAGTATTAACTTGATAGGCGACTAGCCCGCATGACATCTGTGATGTCATGCGCGAGGGATGAACATTTATTCGCGCGCCTTTGCATAAAAAAACTATTTCCGGGAAGTAGGCTCTGATCATGCCGAAGCATTCATATAGATCCTCGCCGGTGCAAGTTTTTGTTAAGCCATTTTTCATGGTTAGAGTCAATGATCGTTTTTTTCTATCAAATTTAATTTCTGCAGTTTCTTTGAGTTGATTGTTCAAGATTTTGATTTCTATTGTTTTCATTTTTACTTCCTATACGGATTGGGTATTGAATACCCGACGTAGCTACCGTCCTCGTTGACAGGTGTAGCACCAACAATATCTCGATTGTTGATGCCGCCAGGGAATGCTATTTCTTTCTCGCGTCGATGTGGCGACATTGCCCCCAACTCTTTGTTTACATCGATTCCACGAATATTTTTCAGGATGTAGACATATCCTTCGGCATACCAATGTCCTGTCGCAAACTTCATTGCTTCTTTTTCCGAGGTCGATGAACTTACGAACCAGCTGGGAGGGTTTTTGTTATCCATTGCATGCAAAAACAAGTCTTTGCTATCGCCCCATGGTTCGAATCCCCCTTCAAAAATATCCCATGGTTCTCTTTCATCACCCCTATACAGATAGTAGTTTTCTTGCTTCGGGCCTGGTGTTTTGGGCTCCCCCTCATCAACAACCGAGCCCCCCACTCCATCCGGCACCGCACAACCCGGCTTCCCCGGCGGAGGACAGTTGGCGTTCAACCCCAGCGGATCCACCCACCCCGTCGGATTCGGCACGTACCGGTACTGATTCAACCCGCCCGCCAGCTTCACCGGATCTGGCGTCAAATACCGCCCAATCTCCGGGTCGTAGTACCGATGCCGGTTGTAGTGCAGGCCACTTTCGGTGTCGAAGTACTGCCCTTGAAAGCGCAACGGTTGGTCGATTTGTTCATCGGTGCTGTGGATAAGGCTGGTGACCTTTCCGTAAGCGTTGTACTTCGCTGACCAGACGATTTCGCCGCTGTAGTCGGTCAGCTCCAGCGGGGTGCCGAGGTGGTCGAGTTGGTAGTAGAACGGGCAGGCTTTTTTCGGGCCTTTGCCGTCGAGCATGGCCAGTGGGCGGAAGGTGCCGGGTTCGTAGACGTAGCTGCGGTGGTGTTCACGGCTGCTTTCGGCGACGAGGTGGTCGCCTTGCCAGAAGAACTCGGTGGTCTGTTCGTCGACGGTTTTGCTGATGCGCCGGCCGAAGGCGTCGTAGCGGTAGCTGGCCCTCTGGCCGTTGGGACGGGTGAGGCCGATCAGGCGGTGCTGGCAGTCGTAGCGGTATTCGGCGACGAGTCTTTGTGCGGTGCCACGTCGTTCGCGGATCAGGTTGCCATAGGCGTCGTAGTCGTAGTGGCGGTCGCCCTGCATCAGCAGGCGGTTGCCTTTGATATGGTTCGGGCCGGGGCGGTCCTGCATCAGCAGGTTGCCGGCCGGGTCGTGGGCAAACGTTTCGGGGAGGTCGTCGCGGCTGTGGCGTACACGCGTCAGGCGGTTCAGGGCGTCGTAGTAGTACGCGCGCTGGCCATGGCGGCTGTCGGCGATGGATGCCAGGTTGCCGTTGACCGCGTAGTGGTAGTGGCGCAAGTACAACGTGCGGTTTTGCTGATGAACCGTGTGCGCCTGTAAACGGCCCTGTTCGTCGTGGTGATAGTGACTGGTGAGTTGACCTTGCTGGCGTTCCTGTTCTCGGCCGAATCCGAACTGATGGCTGGTCAGCCGCGCACCATTGAGGTCAATGGCCGTCAGCGCCCCACCCCTGGCGTACTGGTAATCGAGCTTGCTGTTATCCGGCAGACGCAGGCGCTTGAGCTGGCCGCAGGCGTCATAGGCGTAGCGCAACGTGCCCCAGCCCTGGTGTTCGGTGATCAACCGGTCCTGCAGGTCGTACTCGAAGGCCAGCGGATGGTCCTGGCCATCGTCGACCCCGGTCAGCCGCCCGAGGCGGTCGTAGCGGTATTCGACCTTGATCCCGTCGGGCAGGGTCTTGACCCGCAAACGCCCGGCCGCATCGCGCCGGTAGGCGGTGACCCGCGTTGAGCCGTCATCGCCGAACTCGGTCTTTTCCAGCAGGTGGCCGTTGAGGTCGTAGGCGTACGCGGTGCGGCGGCCATCGAAGCCGGTTTCCTGTCGGATCAGTCCGCTGGGCGTGTAGTCCAGACGGTACGTTTCGCCGGACTCGTTCTCGATTTCCGTCAGCCGCAGTTGCGCGTGGTCGTAGCGGTACTGCAGCCGGGTGCCGTCGGGGTTGATCCGCCGGCTGACCAGGTGCAGGTCGTCGTCATACTCGTAGCGGGTGAGGCGCCCGAGTTCGTCCTGCTCGGCGGTGACCTGGCCGTAGGCGCTGTAGCGGTAGGCACGGCTGGCACCGGTAGGCAACGTCGTTTGCAGCAGTCGGCCCACGGCGTCCCAGGCATGACGGGTGACTGCGCCGTGTTCGTCCCGGGTCGTCGTCCGCCGCCCCAGAGCGTCGTAGGAAAACCGCCGCACGCCGCCATCAGGCAGGGTTTCCTCGATCAACTGGCCGAGGTCGTTCCAGGCAAACACATGCCGGCCAGCGTCCGGATAACGGATCGACAGCAGCCGCCCCT
>NZ_JAHTKI010000035.1 GCF_019145475.1 Pseudomonas botevensis | reverse complement strand
CCCCCCTCACACCCCCATATACCCCTATCACCAAAACATTCGTCGACAAAATCAAAAACAATATTTGCTTTCTTTGTACACAAAAGCATAATCCACTGCGTGCGAGTTCCTGACCTATCGGTCAACAAATTCGCGTAAGCCTCAAAGGGCCGCTGCCACCCCTCAATGGGTCCGGCCCTGGAAATAACAATAAAACTCTTGAGGAGTACTCGCTGTGGAAAGCCGCAAATCCGAAGCATCGACGCTGGAACTCTCGCCGCCGTTACGCAATGGTCTGCTTGAGCGCATCTTCAAACTCAGCTTGCATGGCACCACGGTGAAGACCGAGCTGATTGCCGGTCTGACAACCTTCATCACCATGGCTTACATCATCTTCGTCAACCCGAACATCATGGCCGATGCCGGGATCGACCACGGCGCCGCGTTCGTCGCCACCTGCATCGCCGCCGCGCTGGGCTGCCTGTTGATGGGCCTGTACGCCAACTGGCCCGTGGGCCTGGCGCCGGGCATGGGCCTCAACGCGTTCTTCACCTACACCGTGGTCGGCACCATGGGCTACAACTGGGAAACCGCCCTCGGTGCGGTGTTCGTGTCCGGTGTGTTGTTCATGATCCTGACCTTCTCGCGGATCCGCGAATGGCTGCTCAACAGCATCCCGGTCAGCCTGCGCTTCGCCATGGGCGCGGGTGTCGGTCTGTTTCTCGGGCTGATCGGCCTGAAAACCGCCGGCATCGTCGTCGACAGCCCGGCGACCCTGATCAAACTCGGCTCCCTGCGCGAACCCGGCCCGCTGCTCGCCGCCGTGTGCTTCCTGATGATCGCGATCCTCAGCTACCACAAAGTCTTCGGCGCCATTCTTATCAGCATCATCACCGTGACCCTCGCGGGCTGGGGTCTGGGCCTGGTGCATTACGAAGGAATCATGTCGGCCCCGCCGAGCCTGGCACCGACCTGGATGGCCATGAACGTCGCCGGCGTGTTCAACGTCAGCATGATCAGCGTGGTGCTCGCGTTCCTCTTCGTCCACATGTTCGACACCGCCGGCACCCTGATGGGCGTCGCCCAGCGCGCCAATCTGGTGGGGGCTGACGGGCGGATCGAAAACCTCTCCCGCGCAATGAAAGCCGACAGCGCCTCCAGCGTATTCGGCGCGGTGGTCGGTGTGCCGCCGGTGACCAGTTACGTGGAAAGTGCCGCTGGCGTAGCCGCTGGTGGTCGGACTGGTCTTACCGCCGTGACCGTGGGTGTGCTATTTATAGCCGCGATGTTTTTTGCCCCGCTGGCCGGCATGATTCCCGCCTATGCCACCGCGGGTGCACTGATTTACGTAGCGATGCTGATGATGGGCGGCATGGCGCACATCGAATGGGACGAAGCCACCGACAGCATTCCGGCAATCGTCACTGCGATCATGATGCCGCTGACCTTCTCGGTCGCCGACGGCATCGCGCTGGGCTTCATCACCTACGTGGCGCTGAAGGCCGGCACCGGCAAGTACAAGGAAATTTCCGTCAGCCTGTGGGTGCTCTGCGCGATCTTCATCGCCAAGTTCATCTTCTTGTAAGCGGCACGCGGTACGCGCTTCAAACCAGCCTCACCCTCACGGGTGGGGCTTTTGCACATTCGTGAATAACAACAAAAGGAGCAAAGTGATGAGTCTGGAAACCTGGCTGCTGTTCAGCGGCGCGGCACTGGTGGTGATCCTTATTCCGGGACCGCTGTCGTTGCTGATGATCAGCAACAGCCTGAACTACGGCCTGCGTCGCTCGTACCCGGCGTTTCTGGGTGGTGTGATCGCCTCGATCTGCCTGCTCAGCGCTTCGGCGCTGGGGCTTGGCGCTTTGCTGCTGGCGTCGGAAAAACTGTTCAGCGCCCTGAAAATCGTCGGCGCCCTCTATCTGTTCTATCTCGCCTGGCAGAGCTGGCAGCAATCGCGCCAGCCTTCGGTCGCTGCCGAAGTGCCGCAGGCCGCACCGACGCCGCGCTTCCGTGCATTGTTCGGCCGTGCGTTTGTGCTGGGTGCCAGCAACCCGAAGGACATTCTGTTTTTCGCCGCGTTCCTGCCGCAGTTTCTCAGCGCTGAACAGCCGTTCCTGCCGCAGCTACTGGTGATGATCGCGACCTGGACGCTGCTCGATCTGCTGTGCAAAGTCACTTACGGCCTCGGCGCCCACGGCGCGGCGCGCTATCTGCGCAGCGGCAAGGGTCAGAGCTGGTTCAACCGGATCAGCGCCGGGTTGTTCGGCGGCGCGGGGGCCGCCTCATTGCTGAGCAGCCATTGATATTCGATTTTATTTCGAGCTGACATCGCCGCCCTTTCCAATCAAGGAAAGTGGCGGCGATTGCATTTCCGGACACACCCCGCATCAAAACGCACGCCCCGGTATATATATGTACCGCACGCCAGCATGCCGGCTTAACGAAGATCGAGCTTTATGTAGCCCGTATTCAGTGAGCCAGACGATCCATGAGTCCGAAAAAACCCACCCGCCCGAACGTTACAAGGCCGTCAGCAGAAGGCGTCCCGACGGTTCGCGATACCACGCCTGAAACACCTGCCACTCAGCGTGTCTACATTGCCCGCGTGAGCGGAGACGAGGCTTCCGACACCTCCTCGGGTCAAGGCACACCGCCCCTCGAATCGCCGCCACCAATGATCGAAATCATTGACCTTCCCGCTGATACGCACCTCAGCCATTCCGCCGCCGAACAACCGATCGGCCATTACTTTCTCGCGCCCAGACTGGCGGACAGGCTGCCCCAACCCGACCTGCCGACCGGTCTGCGTTCATCGGGCGCGCATACCTATGTCGACCTGGTCGACGGCGGCACTGTCCTGATCGGCAAGGACGCGCAGCAACATTATCGCGCCAGGTCACCCAATGAACTCACGCCTTCCGGTCCACCGCTTCGACGGGTGGAGGGCACCCTGCAGTGGCGGCAGGTTGCTCCCGGCCAACACAGTCCGCAAGATTCGCAGCTGCTGGTCAGTCGCCACCCTATGGTCGACGACGATCCCCGGCCGCCACCGCCAAAGCGCCGGCATATCACGGATGACGGGAAACACGAGCGCAATCCCCTAAACTCGTTACGCGATCCCTGGAACAGCTGGAACCTCCTGCCGCAGCACGCGTCAACCGGCGACCTGAACATCGAAGGCGTTCGCTACAAGACCCTCCCCCGAGGCCCCGCGCCGGATCATCCGATTGTCTACATCAAGAACCCCACGCACCTGATCTACGATTTCGCGTTGTTCGAGCGGGTTCTGCGCACCGACATGCTGCAACAACCGCGCGGCGCGATTCGGGTGCCTCCTGCCAATCACTGGCAGATCGATCCGTCGCTGCCGTTCGAAGCAGGGCTGGCCGATACGCTCGCCCGTTACTTTCCCGATCTGTCATACGACACGCGGCAGCATGTTGCCCGCCAGCAATTCATCCTCGCCAACGGTGAAGATCAAGCCACCGGAACCGGCTTGACGCTGCTGCGCCAGGCCTTCAACGACTGGAGAAACGGCACCCGTAACCCGCGTCCGGAACTGGTCGATCCGCTGCTGATGCTGCGTTCCCTGGAACCGGCCAGCAGCGAAGGTCACCGCCTGATCGATTTGCCCGTGCCGGGCAGCGAGGGCGCCCTGCGCCGTCTGGATTTCGACCCGGCGCTGTTTCCACGAGAGTGGCGTGAGTTCATGGCCAGCCATACCGCCCTGGAAATGAAGCGTTTCACCTCGGCCCTGCTGACGCGCCATGGCTATCGGGTTTTTCACCCGGTCCCCGGCAAACGCTTCGCCGCCGTGGTGTTCAGGCGGCCGGAACATGACGTCCTGTTTTTCCTCAGCCTGCGGCGAATCAAAGGCAACAAGATCCGCTTCGAGCCGAGACACGACCCGAGAAGCTCGCGCTACAGCCTCAGCGACCAGGTGGGGCTTCAGGCCGCCGAGGCGGTTGAAAGTGCCCACGCTGCCGGCAAGGTCATCTGGCTTCGGGGCGGCCCGCAAACCCTCGCCACCGAACCCGATACGTTCGTGATCATCCGCGACAACGTCCCCAGGTTTTGACGTTTTACCGATCTGCGGACGAAAAAAAGCCCGCAGTGTGGGCGGGCGAAAGACCAAAGAAGCTATATGCGCAGTCGCTTCCCGGTGGGGGCTGCTGCTTGGGGGTCAGCTGCCCCGGTAGGTGGAATAGCTGTAAGGCGAGATCAGCAGGGGTACGTGGTAGTGATCCTGCTCGGCGGAAATGCCGAAACGCAGCACGACCACGTCCAGAAATGCCGGCTCCGGCAACTGCACGCCACGGGCGCGGTAGTAATCGCCGGCGTGGAACTGGACCTGATAGACCCCGGTCCGGTAGTCCTCGCCTTGCAGCAGCGGCGCATCGACCCGGCCATCGCTGTTGGTGAGCGCACTGGCGACCAATTCCAGGTGCGAACCCTCGACGCGGTACAGCTCGACCTTGATCGAGCTGCCCGGGCAACCGTGTGCAGCGTCCAAAACGTGTGTTGTCAAACGTCCCATTGATTCTGCGCGCCTGCCTGCGTGGAGCAGTCAGACCTCGCGCCTCCCGAAGTCAGTTAAAAAGGAGACCGCACCGTTTCGGAGCACGAAAAGCTGCGGCGAGCGACTGATTAAGACACTTTTCAAAAAAATTGTACACAATAAAAACGACATTTTTCCCGCCATCCCCGTCATCCGTCGATTTCCCGCTGATCTGCCGCCGAACCATGCATTCATTGAACCCTTAATCCATTAGCTGACCGCTCAGGCAGATTTCTTGCAGGCTTACGCGATTAACAGGAAAAGATGACAGCCGGTGAAAAATGCGAAAATTCAGGCTTACAAAGTGCGAATAAAGTTGTATACAATCAGCCCATCGCTGTGACGCCAGCCTGCCACCTCACCTCAGGGCGCCACACAAACTGTCAACGAATAAGAAGGAAGACTGCAGTGAGCGCTGACTACCCACGCGACCTGATCGGTTACGGCAGTAACCCTCCTCATCCACACTGGCCGGGCAATGCCCGGATTGCCCTGTCCTTCGTGCTCAATTACGAAGAAGGTGGCGAACGCAACATCCTGCACGGCGACAAAGAGTCGGAAGCCTTCCTTTCGGAAATGGTCGCCGCCCAGCCGCTGCAAGGCGCGCGCAACATGAGCATGGAATCGCTCTACGAGTATGGCAGCCGCGCCGGCGTCTGGCGGATTCTGAAACTGTTCAAGGAATTCGACATCCCGCTGACCATCTTCGCCGTCGCCATGGCCGCCCAGCGCCACCCGGACGTGATCCGCGCGATGGTCGACGCCGGCCACGAAATCTGCAGCCACGGCTATCGCTGGATCGACTATCAATACATGGATGAAGCCCAGGAACGCGAGCACATGCTCGAAGCGATCCGCATCCTCACCGAAATCACCGGCGAACGTCCTCTGGGCTGGTACACCGGCCGCACCGGCCCGAACACCCGCCGACTGGTGATGGAAGAAGGCGGCTTCCTCTACGACTGCGACACCTACGACGACGACCTGCCCTACTGGGAGCCGAACAACCCGACCGGCAAGCCGCATCTGGTGATTCCCTACACCCTCGACACCAACGACATGCGCTTCACCCAGGTGCAGGGTTTCAACAAGGGCGACGACTTCTTTGAATACCTGAAAGACGCGTTCGACGTGCTCTACGCCGAAGGTGCCGAAGCGCCGAAAATGCTCTCGATCGGCCTGCACTGCCGCCTGGTTGGCCGTCCGGCACGCCTGGCTTCGCTCAAGCGCTTTATCGAATACGCTAAAAGTCATGAACAGGTGTGGTTCAGCCGTCGCGTCGACATCGCGCGCCACTGGCACGAAACCCACCCGTACCAAGGGGCTGCCAAATGAGCACCTTTCAAACCCTGACACCGTCGACCCTGAGCCGCGACGCCTTCGTCAAAGCCTTTGCCGACATCTACGAACATTCGCCATGGGTGGCCGAAAAGGCCTTCGACCTGGGCCAGGACGCGTCGATCGACGAGATCGAAACCCTGCACCAGCGCATGAGCGACATCCTGTTGAGCGCCGATCACGCCAGTCAACTGGCGCTGATCAACGCTCACCCGGACCTGGCCGGCAAAGCCGCCGTCCAGGGCCAGTTGACCGAAGCCAGCACCAATGAACAGGCTGGCGCCGGTATTCACCAATGCACGGCCGAAGAGTTCCAGCGCTTCACCGAGCTGAACGACGCCTATAAAGCCAAGTTCAAGTTTCCCTTCATCATGGCGGTAAAAGGCAGCAACCGGCATCAGATCCTCGCGGCGTTCGAAACGCGCATTCACAACTCGGTGGAAACCGAATTCAAATGCGCGCTGGCGCAGATCAACAAGATTGCCCTGTTCCGTTTACTGACTCTTTAAGCAAGCCTGACCCGAGTACGTCAAACGCGGAGAATACCCAGGGTCTTGCAAGCATCCCCAGCCAACTATTTAAAGGCAGACAAGAAGAATGAAAGCTTACGCCGTACCTTTCGAGAAGTTCGTCAACCTGGCCGACGCCCGCCTGGGCACCAAAATCATCTCGGTCACCGATGACTGGTTCGCAGACGCCAATCGTCTGTTCCAACCGACCCCGGCCGTCTGGAAAGAGGGCGTGTTCGATGACAACGGCAAGTGGATGGACGGCTGGGAATCGCGCCGCAAACGCTTCGAAGGCTACGACAGCGCGGTGATCCGCCTGGGCGTACCGGGCTCGATCAAGGGCGTGGACATCGACACCTCATTCTTCACCGGCAACTTCCCGCCTTCGGCCTCCCTGGAAGCGTGCTTCCTGGCCTCCGGCGAACCGGACGAAAATACCCAGTGGACTGAAGTGCTGTCGGCCGTCGAGCTGCAAGGCAACAGCCACCACTACCACGAAATCAGCAACGACAAAGCCTTCAGCCACCTGCGCTTCAACATCTACCCGGATGGCGGCGTGGCCCGTCTGCGCGTGTACGGCATTCCGTTCCGTGACTGGTCCGCTGTTGGCGACAACGAACAGGTTGACCTGGCCGCCGCCCTCAACGGTGGTCGCGCCCTCGCCTGCTCCGACGAACACTTCGGCCGCATGAGCAACATCCTCAACCCGGGCCGTGGCATCAACATGGGCGACGGCTGGGAAACCGCGCGTCGTCGCACGCCGGGCAATGACTGGGTGATCGTCGCCTTGGGTCATCCGGGCGAAATCGAGAAGATCATCGTCGACACCCTGCACTTCAAGGGCAACTACCCGGACACCTGCTCGATCCAGGGCGCTTTCGTGAAGGGCGGCACCGACAGCCAGATCGAAACCCAATCGCTGTTCTGGCGCGAACTGCTGCCGAGCCAGAAGCTGGAAATGCACGCCGAACACACCTTCGTCGAGCAGATCAAGGCACTCGGCCCGATCACCCACATCCGCCTCAACGTGTTCCCGGACGGTGGCGTGAGCCGCCTGCGCGTGCTGGGCAAGGTCGCTAAATAAGCGGCGTGCCCTTGGCGGGCAAACCCGCTCCCCACATGGGAATGCAGTCGAATGTGGGAGCGGGCTTGCCCGCGAAGGCGCCAGAATCAACAACATCGAACTCAACGAAAAGAAGAACAGCATGCGCACACTGACGATTGAACCGCTGACCAAAGAAGCCTTCGCCCCTTTCGGTGACGTAATCGAAACCGACGGCAGCGATCACTTCATGATCAACAACGGTTCGACCATGCGCTTCCACAAACTGGCGACGGTCGAAACCGCTACGCCTGAGGACAACGCGATCATCAGCATCTTCCGCGCCGACGCGCAGGACATGCCGCTGACCGTCAGCATGCTGGAACGCCATCCGCTGGGCAGCCAGGCTTTCATTCCGCTGCTCGGCAACCCCTTTCTGATCGTGGTCGCGCCACTTGGCGATGCACCTGTATCAGGCTTGGTCCGCGCCTTCGTCACCAACGGCAGGCAGGGCATCAATTACCATCGCGGCGTCTGGCACCACCCGGTGCTGACGATCGAAAAGCGGGATGACTTCCTGGTGGTTGATCGCAGTGGCACAGGCAATAACTGCGATGAGCATTTTTTCAAAGAGGATGAGCGTTTGATCCTCGCCCCCCACCAATAAGAGAAGGTCTGATCACCCGACAACAAGGGTGACAGGCGAGAGGTAAAGACTGTGGAAGCACATCTGTTGGAATGGCTGAACCTGAGCGTGCGCTGGGTTCACATGATTACTGGCGTGGCCTGGATCGGCGCGTCGTTCTACTTCGTCTGGCTGGAGAACAACCTCAACCGCGTCAACCCGAAAACCGGCCTGGCCGGTGACCTGTGGGCGATCCACGGCGGCGGTATCTATCACCTGGAAAAATACAAACTGGCCCCGCCGGCAATGCCGGAGAACCTGCACTGGTTCAAGTGGGAAGCCTACTTCACCTGGATGTCGGGGATCGCGCTGCTGTGCGTGGTGTTCTACTCCAACCCCGTGCTCTACCTCGTGGCACCCGGCAGCGGCCTGACCGGCCCTGAGGGCGTGGCCATCGGCATCGGTTCGCTGATCGCCGGCTGGTTCATCTACGACTTCCTCTGCGATTCGCCACTGGGCAAGAAACCCGCCCTGCTCGGCTTCATCCTGTTCGTGCTGATCATTGCTGCCGCGTTCGGCTTCAGCAAAGTGTTCAGCGGCCGTGGCGCGTACCTGCACGTCGGCGCGATCATCGGCACCATCATGGTCGGCAACGTGTTCCGCATCATCATGCCCGCCCAGCGCGCACTGGTGGCGGCCATCGCCGAAAACCGCACGCCAGACCCGGCGCTGCCGGCCAAGGGCCTGCTGCGTTCGCGTCACAACAACTACTTCACCCTGCCGGTGCTGTTCATCATGATCAGCAACCACTTCCCGAGCACTTACGGCAGCCAGTACAACTGGCTGATCCTGGCCGGGATCGCGGTGCTGGCGGTGTTGGTGCGTCACTACTTCAACACCCGTCATGACAGCCACAAGTTTGCCTGGACCCTGCCGGTGGCAGCGGTGGGCATGATCAGCCTGGCTTACGTCACCGGCCCCGCGCCGATGTCGACCGCCCCTGAAGTGGCCAAGGCTCCAGCGAAAATCGAGTACCAGCCGCTGCCGGAAACGGCCCTGGGTGGTGGTGCGAAACCGGCTGAAGCCGCACAACCGGCAGCCCCCGCAGCACCGGCGGCCGCACCGGCTCAGGCGTCCAACGCCGGCCCCGGCTTCGACAAGGTGCACAGCGTGATCCAGGAGCGTTGCGCGGTCTGCCACTCGGCGAAACCGACCAGCCCGCTGTTCAGCGCGGCCCCGGCCGGTGTGATGTTCGACACCCCCGAGCAGATCCGCCAGAACGCCCCGCGAATCCAGGCGCAAGCCATCACCACGCAGATCATGCCACTGGGCAACATCACTCAGATGACCCAGCAGGAACGTGACCTGATCGGTGCCTGGATCGCCCAGGGAGCGCAGACCAACTAAGCCATAAAAGCGTCGCGGGCAGCTCCGCTCCCACAGAGGTCGATACACGACCTGTGGGAGTCGGCTTGCCTGCGATTAGCTGCAACACGGTTTACCTGATGCAAAGCAACAGCTGCCAGCAACCCAACAGCTGTTCAATCACAAGAATAAAAAAGATCCGAGGTGTTGCATGTCCGAGCTATCCAAAGCGCGCATCCCCGACGCACCCGCCATTCAGCGTTTGCCCCTTTTGCAACTGATCCTGGTCGGTTTGCAACATGTTCTGCTGATGTACGGCGGTGCCATCGCGGTGCCGCTGATCATCGGACAGGCCGCTGGCCTGAGTCGTGAAGAAATCGCCTTCCTGATCAACGCCGACCTGCTGGTCGCCGGCATCGCCACCATCGTGCAATCCTTGGGGATAGGTCCGATGGGCATCCGCATGCCGGTGATGATGGGCGCCAGTTTTGCCGCTGTCGGCAGCATGGTCGCCATGGCCGGGATGCCGGGCATCGGCCTGCAAGGGATCTTCGGCGCGACCATCGCCGCCGGGTTCTTCGGCATGCTCATCGCGCCGTTCATGTCCAAGGTCGTGCGCTTCTTCCCGCCGCTGGTGACCGGCACGGTCATCACCTCGATCGGCTTGTCGCTGTTCCCCGTGGCCGTGAACTGGGCCGGTGGTGGCGCTGCCGCCACCCAATTCGGTTCGCCGATTTACCTCGCCATCGCCGCACTGGTACTGGCGACCATTTTGCTGATCCACCGCTTCATGCGCGGTTTCTGGGTCAACATTTCCGTGCTGATCGGCATGTGCCTGGGCTACGTGCTCTGCGGCGCCATCGGCATGGTCGACCTGAGCGGCATGGCCAACGCGCCATGGGTTCAGTTCGTCACGCCGCTGCACTTCGGCATGCCGAAATTCGAACTGGCGCCGATCCTGTCGATGTGTCTGGTGGTGGTGATCATTTTCGTCGAGTCCACCGGGATGTTCCTGGCGCTGGGTAAGATCACCGGCGAGGAAGTCTGCCCGCGCCGGCTGCGTCGCGGCCTGCTGTGCGATGCCGGCGCGTCGTTTTTCGCCGGGTTCTTCAACACCTTCACCCACTCCTCCTTCGCACAGAACATCGGCCTGGTGCAGATGACCGGCGTGCGCTGCCGCTCGGTGACCATCGTTGCCGGTGGCCTGCTGATCGTCCTGAGCCTGTTGCCGAAAGCGGCGTTCCTGGTGGCGTCGATTCCGCCGGCGGTGCTCGGTGGCGCGGCGATTGCGATGTTCGGCATGGTGGCCGCGACCGGCATCAAGATCCTGCAAGAGGCCGACATCGGTGACCGTCGCAATCAATTGCTGGTGGCGGTGAGCATCGGCATGGGCCTGATCCCGGTGGTACGTCCGGAGTTCTTCGCCCACCTGCCGTTGTGGATGAGCCCGATCACCCACAGCGGCATCGCCATGGCGACCCTCAGCGCGCTGACGTTGAACCTGTTGTTCAACATTCTCGGTGGCGCCGAACGCGCTGCGATCAACGACTGCCACGCACACCCGCACTGATCCGAAGAGTAAAAAAGGGGGCTCGCCCAAGCCTGCCCCCTCGCGACAGCTTTGCCTCAAACAATAAAAACAAGAGGGAGCAACAGATGATCCGGACTCAAACCAACGTGTTGTTGAGCGGTGGCCTGCTCGCCGCGTCCCAAGCCATGGCCGGTGATTTATTGCTCTGGCAGACCAACAGCCTGAGCTACCTGTACGGCAAGAACTTCGCGATCAACCCGTCGATCCAGCAGACGGTGACGTTCGAGCACGCCGACAAGTGGAAGTACGGCGACAACTTCCTGTTCGTCGACAAAATCTTCTACAACGGCCAGGAAGACCGTAACAAAGGCCCGCATGCGTTCTACGGCGAGTTCAGCCCGCGTCTGTCGTTCGGCAAGATGTTCGACAAACGCCTGGAGTTCGGCCCGATCAAGGACGTGCTGCTGGCGATGACCTACGAATACGGCGAAGGCGACAGCGAGGCCTATCTGATCGGTCCCGGTTTCGACCTGAAGGTGCCGGGCTTCAACTACTTCACCTTGAACTTCTATCGCCGCCAGACCGAAGGCCCGCGCCCCGGCGACGGTGTGTGGCAGATCACCCCCGGCTGGTCGTACAGCATTCCCGTGGGCAATTCTGACCTGCTGATCGACGGCTACGTGGACTGGGTCGTCGACAACGACCAGAACTCGCGCGGCACCTACCACGCCAACCTGCACGTCAACCCACAGATCAAATACGACTTGGGCAAAGCCCTGGGCTGGGGCGAAAAGCAGGTGTATGTCGGCACCGAATACAGCTACTGGAAAAACAAATACGGGGTCGAAAGCAGCCACAGTTTCGACACCCATCAGAACACCGCCAGCCTGCTGGTGAAGGTGCACTTCTGAGATGGCCCGCAACCGCGCCCCTTACCTGTCGTCGGTGCTCTGTTGCGGGGCACTTGAGGCCTGGCCGTTGAGTCAGTATTCTCCGCGGCCTTCTGAATTCGGTCTAAAAAAAAGCCCGGATTTAATTCCTGACCGTCGGGCCAACTTATCCCGGCCACGGTCAGTACCGAGGCATCCCGAAAACACGCTCATTCGACTGTTTTTTCAGCAGCCGGACGGGCGTTTTTTTGCTTTTCGAAAGCCTTGGCTCAGCGCTTGCAGACAACGCACGAGAGCTGACCGATCGGATGACTTTTTGCAGTTACGAAAAAAGGCGCCACACCAGAGCGCCGACCTTAAAAAAATAAACGTGGAACCTACTTTGGGAGCAACCGAATGAAACGTATGTGCACCAGCCTGATGCTTGCCGGATCCTTGTTGGGTGGCGGCCAGGCCATGGCCGAAGGCCTGCTGCAGTGGCAGAACAACAGCCTGACCTATCTCTACGGCAAGGACTTCAAGGTCAACCCGGCCATTCAGCAAACCGTGACCTTCGAACACGCCGACGCCTGGAAATACGGGGATAACTTCCTGTTCGTCGACAAGATCTTCTACAACGGCAAGCCTGATGCCGGTGTCGGCAACAACACCTACTACGGCGAGTTCAGCCCGCGCCTGTCGCTGGGCAAGATCCTCGACCAGAAGATCGAGTTCGGCCCGGTCAAGGACGTGCTGCTGGCGATGACGTACGAATTCGGTGAAGGCGACGTCGAGTCGTACCTGATCGGTCCAGGCTTCGACCTGGCGATCCCGGGCTTCGACTACTTCCAGTTGAACTTCTACCAGCGTCACACCGAAGGCTCGCGCCCGGGTGACAACGTCTGGCAGATCACCCCGGTCTGGTCCTACACCATCCCGGTCGGCGACTCGAACATCCTGATCGACGGCTTCATGGACTGGGTGGTCGACAACGACACCAACAACAAAGGCACCTACCACGCCAACCTGCACTTCAACCCGCAGATCAAATATGACCTGGGCAAGGCGCTGAATTTCGGCGAGAAGCAGTTGTACGTCGGTGTCGAGTACGACTACTGGAAAGACAAGTACGCGATCGAAGACTCCCGTGCCTTCACCACCAATCAGAACGTGACCAGCTTCCTGGTGAAGTTCCACTTCTGATGTAGCAGCGTCGCAAGCAGGCCCGCCCTCATGAGCCCGTGGGAGCGGGCCTGCCCGCGAATGGCCGCGCCGCCGACCTCAGACGGCATCCAAAGGCTCGGGCAACCCGAGAAACCGGCGCAGCTCCTCGCGCTTGGCCAATGCATCGCGCCGTCCCAGGTCGATCAGTTCGCTGCAATACCCCGCCTCGAACAGCAGATAGCTCAACACCCCTGCCCCGCTGGTCTTGGTCGCCCCCGGCCCGCGCAAGAACAGGCGCAACGCCGCCGGCAGTTCCTGACGATGACGCGCCGCGATCTCGTCGATCGGCTGACTCGGAGAAATCACCAGCACGTCCACCGGTGCCACGCCCATGGCGCGTACCGGCGTCCCATCGGGCATCAGGCGGCTGAACTGGTTCAAACGCTGAAGCAGTTCGATGTCGCTTTCCAGGCTGTCAATGAAGGTGCTGTTGAGCATGTGCCCGCCGATCTGCGCCAGGGTCGGCTGCTGCCCGGTGTAGGCGCGCTCCAGCGGCTGCTGCGGATCGACCCCGCGCGGGTTGCCGCTGACACCCACCACCAGCACCCGACTGGCGCCCAGGTGCAGCGCCGGACTGATCGGCGCCGACTGCCGCACCGCGCCATCGCCAAAGTACTCCTCACCGATCTTCACCGGCGCGAACAGCAACGGGATCGCCGAACTGGCGAGCAGATGCTCCACCGACAGATCCGTCGGCACGCCGATGCGCCGATGACGCAGCCAGGCATCGATGCTGCCGCCGCCCTGATAGAACGTCACGGCCTGACCGGACTCGTAGCCGAACGCGGTCACCGCCACCGCATGCAATTGCTTGCGCGCGATGGATTCGGCAATCCCCGGCATGTGCAGCTTTTCATTGAGCAACTCACGCAATGGCGAGCTGTTGAGCAGCGCCACCGGCATGTGCCGGCCCAGACCGAGCAGGCTGTGGCTGACAAAGCGGCTGGCCTGACGGATCACCCCCGGCCAGTCACTGCGCAGCACGCGATGGCTGCGAAAGCCCTGCCAGAAGTGCGTCAGGCGTTCGATGGCGGCACGAAAGTCGGTGGCGCCGCTGGCCAGGCTGACCGCGTTGATCGCCCCGGCCGAGGTGCCGACGATCACCGGAAACGGATTGTCCGCGCCCAATGGCAGCAATTCGGCAATCGCCGCCAGCACCCCCACCTGATACGCCGCCCGAGCCCCGCCGCCGGAAAGAATCAAACCTGTAACCGGTTCAGCTGGGCTCATCGCAACGCTCCGTGGTGCTTATGGGAAAGGGTCAGTCAACCGCGTTTGGCGTACAGCTTCGGCTCGCCGGGCGGACGGCTCTTGAAGCGCCGGTGCGCCCACAGGTATTGCTCGGGGCATTCGCGCAACACGCTTTCGACCCACTGGTTGATGCGGATGCAATCGGCCTCTTCGGTTTCGCCGGGGAAATCCTCCAGCGGCGGATGGATCACCAAACGGTAACCGCTGCCGTCGGCCAGGCGTTCCTGGGTAAACGGCACCACCAGCGCCTTGCCCAGCCGCGCAAACTTGGTGGTGGCCGTGACGGTCGCCGCCTGAATGCCGAACAGCGGCACGAAAATACTCTGCTTGGCGCCGTAGTCCTGATCCGGCGCGTACCAGATCGCCCGGCCGTTGCGCAGCAGTTTGAGCATGCCGCGCACGTCGTCACGCTCCACCGCCAGCGAATCGAGGTTATGCCGCTCGCGCCCCTGACGCTGGACGAAATCGAACAACGGATTCTTGTGCTCGCGGTACATGCCGTCGATGGTGTGTTGCTGACCGAGCAGCGCCGCACCGACTTCCAAAGTGGTGAAATGCACCGCCATCAGAATCACGCCCTTGCCTTCGCGCTGGGCTTTTTGCAGATGCTCCAGCCCTTCGACGTGGGCGAGTTTCGCCAGGCGCTGGCGTGACCACCACCAGCTCATCGCCATTTCAAAGAAGGCGATGCCGGTGGACGCGAAGTTTTCCTTGAGCAGGCGCTTGCGCTCGGCGGCGGATTTCTCCGGGAAACACAGCTCCAGATTGCGCTTGGCGATGCGCCGCCGATCGCCGGCCAGGCGATACATCAAGGCACCGAGAAAACGACCGATGGCCAGCAATGCCGGATACGGCAGCTGCACGATCAGCCACAACAGCCCCAGGCCGCACCAGAGCGGCCAGAAGCGTGGAGAAAGAAATGCTCTTCGAAAACGCGGGCGATCCATTAAAGCTTCCGTAAATACAGTGGCCGCGCATTCTACATCGTTCGACCCGGCTTGCGGCTGGCGGGCGTTCTCGTTATAAGTCTCGGCACTTTTAGTGACAAGCCGTTGTAGCCAGACATGAGCCAAACCGAACCGCTAGACCAAGATCCCGTGTTCCAGCTGAAGGGCAGCATGCTTGCCATTACGGTGCTGGAGCTGTCGCGCAACGACCTCGACAGCCTCGATCGGCAACTGGCCGCCAAAGTCGCCCAGGCACCGAACTTCTTCAGCAATGCGCCGTTGGTCCTGGCTCTGGACAAACTGCCGCCGAGCGAAGGCGCCGTCGATCTGCCGGGGCTGATGCGTGTCTGCCGCCAGCACGGCCTGCGCACCCTGGCGATCCGCGCCAGCCGCATCGAAGACATCGCCGCCGCCATCGCCATCGACATCCCGGTGCTGCCGCCCTCCGGCGCCCGTGAGCGGCCGCTGGAAGCCCCGGAACCGGCGCCGGTGAAGAAGCCGGAAAAGCCGCCCGAGCCGACCGTCAAACCGACCCGCGTCATCACCACGCCAGTACGTGGTGGCCAACAGATATATGCCCAGGGTGGCGATCTGGTGGTGGTTTCCTCGGTCAGCCCGGGGGCGGAACTTCTCGCCGATGGCAACATCCATGTATACGGCCCGATGCGCGGTCGCGCCCTGGCGGGCGTCAAGGGCGACACCAAGGCACGGATTTTCTGTCAGCAATTGAGCGCTGAACTGATCTCCATCGCAGGCCACTACAAGGTTTCCGAGGACTTGCGTCGTGATCCGATGTGGGGCTCGGGCGTACAAGTCAGCCTGTCGGGCGACGTGTTGAACATCATTCGGCTTTAACGGATACTGCCGCATTTTCCAAGCATCTCTAAAACGTAGCGAAAACGGCTCAAACGACGTAGGAAAAAGGCCAAAAGCCAGATTCCAGCCAAGGCTGTCCGACTGCAGTAGTTTTCAAGAGATGTTTTTCAGGGACTCAACGGTCCTTTTTCCTTAGGGGTGAAACACCTTGGCCAAGATTCTCGTGGTTACATCCGGCAAGGGTGGTGTGGGTAAGACCACCACCAGCGCCGCTATCGGTACAGGTCTCGCGCTGCGCGGCCACAAAACTGTCATTGTCGACTTCGACGTGGGCTTGCGTAACCTCGACCTGATCATGGGTTGCGAGCGCCGCGTGGTGTATGACTTCGTCAACGTGGTCAACGGCGAAGCCAACCTGCAACAGGCCCTGATCAAAGACAAGCGCCTGGAAAACCTCTACGTGCTGGCCGCAAGCCAGACCCGCGACAAAGACGCGCTGACCCAGGAAGGCGTGGAAAAAGTCCTGATGGAACTCAAGGACCAATTCGAATTCGTGGTTTGCGACTCCCCGGCGGGTATCGAGAAAGGCGCCCACCTGGCGATGTACTTCGCTGACGAAGCGATCGTCGTGACCAACCCGGAAGTGTCCTCGGTACGTGACTCCGACCGTATGCTCGGTCTGCTGGCGAGCAAGTCCCGCCGCGCCGAAAAAGGCGAAGAGCCGATCCAGGAACACCTGCTGATCACCCGCTACCACCCGGAGCGTGTCGAGAAAGGCGAAATGCTCGGCGTCGAAGACGTCAAGGAAATCCTCGCCGTTCGACTGCTGGGCGTCATCCCGGAATCCCAGGCCGTCCTCAAGGCCTCCAACCAGGGCGTACCGGTCATCCTCGATGACCAGAGCGACGCCGGCCAGGCCTACAGCGATACCGTTGATCGCCTGCTGGGCAAGGAAAAAGAACACCGGTTCCTGAGCGTCGAGAAGAAGGGATTCTTCGAGCGTCTGTTTGGAGGTAGGTAATGAACCTTTTTGACTTCTTTCGTGCCAACAAAAAGCCAAGTACCGCCTCGGTAGCGAAAGAGCGTCTACAGATCATCGTGGCGCACGAACGCGGCCAACGCAGCACCCCTGACTACCTGCCGTCCCTGCAAAAGGAACTGGTGGAAGTGATCCGCAAGTACGTCAACATCGGCAACGACGACGTGCATGTGGCGCTGGAAAGCCAGGGCAGCTGCTCGATTCTGGAACTCAACATCACCCTGCCTGATCGCTGAGTCGATCCGGCAGGAACGACGGCGGCTCAGGGCCTTCCGATACCGGAAGTGCCCTGAGCCGCCGTTGGCATTTGTTACGAGGCTGTTTTAATGCCGTTGTCCAACATCCGCATCATCCATCAGGACGCCGCCGTACTGGTGGTGGACAAACCGACCCTGCTGCTCTCGGTGCCCGGCCGGGCTGATGACAACAAGGACTGCCTGATCACCCGTTTGCAGGAAAACGGCTACCCGGAAGCGCGAATCGTCCATCGCCTGGACTGGGAAACCTCCGGCATCATCCTCCTGGCGCGCGACGCCGACACACACCGCGAACTGTCGCGGCAGTTTCACGACCGCGAAACCGAAAAGGCCTACACCGCCCTGTGCTGGGGCCAGCCGGAACTGGACAGCGGCAGCATCGACCTGCCCCTGCGCTACGACCCGCCGACCAAACCCCGGCATGTGGTTGACCACGAATTCGGCAAACACGCCCTGACTTTCTGGCGCGTGCTGGAGCGCTGTGGCGACTGGTGTCGCGTCGAGCTGACGCCGATCACCGGCCGCTCGCACCAGTTGCGCGTACACATGCTGTCCATCGGGCATCCGCTGCTCGGCGACGGGCTCTATGCCCACGAACAGGCCCTGGCGGCGTGGCCGCGTCTGTGCCTGCACGCCAGCATGCTCAGCTTCACCCATCCGCAAACGGGCGAACGCCTGCGTTTCGAGTGCCCGGCGCCGTTCTGACATTCAATCCGGATTAAACAGGTGGGAGCGAGCGTGCTCCCACAAGGTTCGGGGTTCAGATTCAATTCCCTGGCCGATGCGTTAAACTCCCGCCCATCGCTGTCTGGAGCTTCTTATGCGCGAAGAGTTGAACCAAGGCCTGATCGACTTCCTCAAGGCCTCCCCTACCCCGTTCCACGCCACCGCCAGCCTTGTTCAACGTCTGGAGGCCGCCGGTTTCGTGCGCCTCGACGAGCGCGAGCCGTGGAACATCGAAGCCAACGGCCGTTACTACGTCACCCGCAACGATTCCTCGATTGTCGCGATCAAAATGGGCCGCAGCTCGCCATTGCACGATGGCATCCGTCTGGTCGGTGCCCACACCGACAGCCCGTGCCTGCGGGTCAAGCCGCAGCCGGAACTGCAACGCCAGGGCTTCTGGCAGCTCGGCGTCGAAGTCTACGGCGGCGCACTGCTGGCCCCGTGGTTCGACCGCGACCTGTCGCTGGCCGGCCGCGTCACGTTCCGCCGCGACGGCAAGGTCGAGAGTCAGTTGATCGATTTCAAGGCCCCCATCGCGATCATTCCGAACCTGGCGATCCACCTCAACCGCGAAGCCAACATGGGCTGGGCGATCAACGCCCAGACCGAACTGCCGCCGATTCTCGCGCAGTTCGCCGGTGACGAGCGTGTCGACTTCCGCGCGGTCCTGACCGATCAACTGGCCCGCGAACACGGCCTCAACGCCGATGTGGTACTCGATTACGAGCTGAGCTTCTACGACACCCAGAGCGCGGCAGTCGTGGGCCTGAACGGTGATTTCATCGCCGGGGCGCGCCTCGACAACCTGCTGTCGTGCTACGCCGGCCTGCAAGCCCTGCTGACCGCCGACACCGAAGAAACCTGCGTGCTGGTGTGCAACGACCACGAAGAGGTCGGCTCCTGCTCGGCCTGTGGCGCCGACGGCCCGATGCTCGAACAGACCCTGCGCCGCGTGCTGCCAGAAGGCGACGAGTTCGTGCGCACCATCCAGAAATCCCTGCTGGTCTCGGCCGACAACGCCCACGGCGTACACCCGAACTACGCGGAGAAACACGACGGCAACCACGGCCCGAAACTCAACGCCGGCCCGGTGATCAAGGTCAACAGCAACCAGCGCTACGCCACCAACAGCGAAACCGCCGGATTCTTCCGCCACCTGTGCATGGCCGAAGAAGTGCCGGTGCAAAGTTTCGTGGTGCGCAGCGACATGGGCTGCGGCTCGACCATCGGCCCGATCACCGCCAGCCACCTGGGCGTGCGCACGGTGGACATCGGCCTGCCGACCTTCGCCATGCACTCGATCCGCGAACTGTGCGGCAGCCATGACCTCAAGCACCTGGTCAAAGTGCTGAGCGCGTTCTACGCCAGTCGCGAATTGCCGTAACCTGAAAAGCTTCGAGGGCGAGCCCGCTCCCACACAGGATCCCGTGGGAGCGGACTTGCTCGCGAACGCGCCGGCTCAGTCACGACACATTTCACCCTTGTACTGACTCAGTTCTGATACACATCACCACCGCTCGTCAAAAACCCACCTAGACTTGAATCATCCCCTTCGACAAGGCTGTCGCCATGATCTCGATGTCCGCGTTCCACTCCATGCTCATCCCCATTCTCTGCGGGATGATCCTGCTGGCGATCGGCTTCAACTTCCGGGACAAGAACGCCGGAGTGTTCGCCATGTGGATCGGCATGCTGTTGATCCTGGCCACCGTGGTTTACAAGATCCTCGCCAAACTCAACGAATAATCCGTGCCCGGCTCGCATTGCACCGGACGGCCTCGTACACTCGGGCGGACACGCCCCTTGCGAGGTTGACCGCCTAGTGTTCGCTCGTCTTTTTGCCCTGCCCTGTCTATTGCTGATCTGCCTGATGACGCTGCTGCCCCTGGCGCCCGCCCAGGCAGTCGGGTTGCCGGGACTGCTCAATAACTCGGGCAACACCCAGCCCGAGGCCCAGGCACCGCTCGGCCAGTCCCTCGACGAAGTCATCAAGTCGCTGGAAAACGACAAGCAACGCGCTCAATTGCTGAGCGACCTGAAGAAACTGCGCGATGCCAGCAAAAAGGCTCAGGCCACTCCGGAAGAAGGCGTGCTCGGCCTGATCGGCGGCACCCTCGCCAGTTTCGAGAAACAGTTCTCCGGCGCCGACAGCCCGATCACCCGCTGGTCCGCCGAATTCGACCAGGCCAAAGACGAACTGTATGCGCTGATGTTGCCGGCCAGCGAATGGCTGCCGATCATCTTCGGCTTCGCCGTGATCCTGATGGTCTGGAGCCTGCTCGCCGCCGCGCTGATCTGGCTCGGGCATCGGGTGCGCATGCGCTTCGGCCTGACCGAAGAACTGCCGCAACACCCCAAGGCCCTCGACATGCTGCGCTTCGCCCTGCGCAAGCTCGGGCCGTGGCTGATCGCCCTGGTGATGACCGTCTACATGAGCTACGCCCTGCCGTCATCGCTGGGCAAAAGCCTGGCGATGGTGCTGGCCTATGCATTGGTGGTCGGCACCTGCTTCTCGGCGATCTGCGTGATCGCCTTTTCCCTGCTCGACGGCCCGCACCGTCACCGGGCGCTGTATATCCTGCGCCATCAGGCATTCCGGCCGCTGTGGCTGATCGGCAGCTTTGCCGCATTCGGCGAAGCCTTGAGCGACCCGCGCCTGATCGACAGTCTCGGCGTACACCTGGCGCACACTGCCGCCACTGTCGCCAATGTCCTCGCGGCGCTGTCGACCGGCCTGTTCATCCTGCGCTTCCGCCGGCCGATCGCCCACCTGATCCGCAACCAGCCCCTGTCCCGCCGCCTGACCCGCCGCGCCCTCAGCGACACCATCGAAATCCTCGGCAGCTTCTGGTACGTACCGGCGCTGGTGCTGGTCGGCGTCTCGCTGTTCGCCACCTTCGTCTCCGCCGGCGACACCAGCACCGCGTTACGCCAGTCGCTGATCTGCACCGTGCTGCTGGTGTTGTGCATGGTCATCAACGGCCTCGTCCGCCGCCACGCCCTCAAACCGCAACGCGGCGCCAAACGCCACGCGCTGTATTCCGAACGCCTGAAAAGCTTCTTCTACACCCTCGCTCACCTGCTGGTATGGCTGGCGTTCATCGAACTGGGCTTGCGCGTGTGGGGCCAATCACTGATCGGCTTCGCGGAGGGCGAAGGCCACGACATCAGCGTCAAACTGTTCAGCCTGATCGGCACCCTGATCTTCGCCTGGCTGATCTGGATCCTCAGTGACACCGCCGTCCACCACGCCCTAACCCGCTCCCGCAAAGGCCTGGCCAACGCCCGCGCACAAACGATGATGCCGCTGATCCGCAACGTGTTGTTCGTGGCGATCTTCATCATCGCGCTGATCGTCGCCCTGGCGAACATGGGCATGAACGTCACCCCCCTGCTGGCCGGTGCCGGCGTGATCGGCCTGGCTATCGGCTTCGGCGCACAATCGCTGGTGGCCGACCTGATCACCGGTCTGTTCATCATCATCGAAGACTCACTGGCCATCGACGACTACGTCGACGTCGGCGGCCACCTCGGCACCGTCGAAGGCCTGACCATCCGCACCGTGCGCCTGCGGGACATCGACGGCATCGTCCACACCATCCCGTTCAGCGAAATCAAAAGCATCAAAAACTACTCCCGGGAATTCGGCTACGCGATCTTCCGGGTGGCGGTGCCGTACAACATGGAAATCGACGACGCGATCAAACTCATGCGCGACGTCGGCCAGAAAATGCGCACCGACCCACTGCAACGCCGCAACATCTGGTCGCCACTGGAAATCCAGGGCGTGGAAAGCTTCGAATCCGGCAACGCCATCCTGCGCGCCCGCTTCAAGACCGCGCCGATCAAACAATGGGAAGTGTCACGGGCATTCAACCTGTCGCTGAAACGACACCTCGATGAGGCCGGGATGGATCTGGCGACGCCGAGAATGAATGTGCAGGTGATGACGGCGGGTGGCGGGCAGGCGAAGGAGTGAGCGATTAGCGTCGTTACCTCATCCCGGATCAACTCAAAATCGCGCCCCACTCCCGGAGGGCGAGGGAACTGACCGAAGTGGCAGTGAAGAAGGCGTACACCCGCCAGAACCCGGTCGGCCCGAAGGCCGCCTTCGTGAACAAGCCCACTCCCACAAGAAAGCAAAAACAGCTCAGGTAGCCCACCACCGCCTCTCACCACTCACCACTCACCACTCACCAGGATGAGCGTTAGCTCGACAAAGCTTTTGATCTTGATCCACCCGCCCCTTCGGCAGGCTGAGTGGAGGTGTTTATCCGGGGGTTGGCGCGCAGCGCCGTTCGACGAAGTCGAACACATCGAGAGGAGGTGCAGCGCAGCAAACCGGAGGCGATGCCCCCGGATGGACACCGGAGCGAAGGAACCCGAGCCTGCGAGGGCCGAACGCAGGGGCAAGCCTTTTTTTGCTTACTTTTTTGAGGCGTTTGTCAAAAAAGTGAGTCGCCGTAAGGGCGAAACCATAAGAAGCCGTTACCGAAGAAACGGATATGTACTCAATTACCCCACAACCTGGTCGGCCCAGAGGCCGCCAAGACCAATCACCCCAGATCAAACAACATCGACCCCAACGTGAATCGCATCATGCCGCCAAAACTCCAGATCACAATCAATCAACCGCTGATGCTGATCATAATTGACCCGAGCAATCCGTAACCCCGGACTCCCCACCGATACCCGCAAAGCCGCCGCCGCATCCACCGACAGCGACGTCGGCACAATCTCGAACCGCACCCGCCCGTAGTGCAAATCGTAATGCCGCGCATACAGCTCGGTAATCGACTGATTCAAATCGAACGCCAGAATCCCCGGAAAAAACTGCGGATTCAGATAATGCTCCACATACAACACCAACCGCCCATCGATCCGCCGCGACCGGCAGATCTGAATCACGCTCGACAACGCCGGCAACTGCAACAACGCACAAATGGCCGCCGACGCCGGTTGCAGCCGCGCCGAAATCACCTCGGTCGACGGCACCCGCCCCTGGGCACTGACCATCGCGTGGAAGTGGCTGCGCTGCATCAGGTTGTAGGCCAGGCGCGGCGGCGAAACGAACCAGCCACGGCGCTCCTCGCGATAAATCTGACCCTGAGCCTCCAGTTGCAACAACGCCTCACGCACCGTGATCCGGGTCGTGCCGAACAACTCACTGAGCTTGCGCTCGGCCGGCAACTTGCTGCCGGGCGCCAGCAGGCCGTGGTCGAGTTGCTCCTGCAGGATCTGGCCGATGGCTGTCACCGCTTTTGTTGCCTCATCACGCATCAACGTTACCTATCTGGACTAGACCAGCACTGTTTCGGGGCAAAACCGCACAGCTGTCGCGCCGCTTGGTCGTGCTGCAAGCCTAGGCAGTGCAGATGACCGAGAGATGACAAAACTACCGAACGGTCACTCTCACGGCTTGCAATACATCGGCCAAGTCCCTTGCCCTGCGGGGTTTTGCGCTTGGTCTACGCTTATCGGGCAGCCGTCGATACCGGGCAAATAAAAGGCCTTCGGGACGATCACCGACATCAAAGTGTCATCCTGCCCCCTTAAATTGGCTCAGGTATTGCTGACCTAGACCAACACAAACCGCAATCGCAGCGTTGAACACGACCCAAGGAGCTTCGGAATGAAACAGCTTTTCCTGGCATCACTGTTAGGCTCGACCATTGCCATGTGTACCGCCGCCATGGCGGCCGACACCGATCTGAAAACCCTGGAAGCCGCTGCGAAAGCGGAAGGCGCCGTCAACAGCGTCGGCATGCCCGATGACTGGGCCAACTGGAAAGGCACCTGGGAAGACCTGGCGAAAAACTACGGTCTGAAACACGTCGACACCGACATGAGTTCGGCCCAGGAAATCGCCAAGTTCGCTGCCGAAAAAGACAACGCCACCGCTGACATCGGCGACGTCGGCGCGGCCTTCGGCCCGATCGCGGTCAAGCAAGGCGTCACGCAACCGTACAAGCCAAGCACCTGGGATCAAGTGCCGGCATGGGCCAAGGACAAGGATGGCAACTGGGCGCTGGCCTACACCGGCACCATCGCCTTCATCGTCAACAAGTCGCTGCTGCACGGCTCCGAAATACCGACCAAATGGGCTGACCTCAAGGGCGGCAAATACAAGGTTTCCATCGGTGACGTAGGCACTGCCGCGCAAGCCGCCAACGGCGTGCTCGCCGCTGCACTGGCCAACGGTGGCGACGAGAAGAACCTGCAGCCTGCGCTGCTGCTGTTCGCCGACATCGCCAAGCAGGGTCGTCTGTCGCTCGCCAACCCGACCATCGCCACCATGGAAAAAGGCGAAGTCGAAGTCGGCGTGGTCTGGGATTTCAACGGCCTGAGCTACAAGGCCAAGATGGCCAAACCGGATGACTACGTGGTGCTGATTCCGTCCGACGGCTCGGTGATTTCCGGCTACACCACCATCATCAACAAGTACGCGAAAAACCCGAACGCCGCCAAGCTGACCCGCGAATACATCTTCAGCGACGCCGGCCAGACCAACCTGGCACGCGGCAACGCACGTCCGATCCGCGCCGAGCACCTGCAACTGCCGGAAGACGTGAAGGCCAAGCTGCTGCCGAACGAGCAGTACAAGAAGGTCACCCCGATCAAGGACGCCGATGCGTGGGAAAAGACCTCCAAGGCGCTGCCGCAGAAGTGGCAGGAAGAAGTGATCATCAACATGCAATAAGGGCTGTAGCCCCTGCTGTGGGAGCGGGCTTGCCCGCGAAGGCGCCGCGTCAGACAACGTCATTGTTGAATGACTCAACGCATTCGCGAGCGAGCCCGCTCCCGCAGGGGATTGAGCTGATTTCGGAATCCTTGAATTTCGCGGAGTTTTTGCCCCTATGAAGCACAACGTCATCCTTGTCGTGCTCGACGGCCTCAACTACGAGGTCGCCCGTCACGCCATGGGGCATCTGCAGGCTTATGTCGGCGCAGGACGCGCCGCGCTCTACCAGTTGGAGTGCGAGCTGCCGGCCCTGTCCCGACCGCTTTACGAATGCATCCTCACCGGCGTGCCACCAATCGACAGCGGCATCGTCCACAACAACGTTTCGCGCCTGTCCAGCCAGCGCAGCATCTATCACTACGCGCGTGACGCCGGCCTGAAAACCGCTGCGGCGGCCTATCACTGGGTCAGTGAGTTGTATAACCGCTCGCCGTTCGTGGACGCCCGCGACCGTCACACCGACGACCCGGACCTGCCGATCCAACACGGCCATTTCTACTGGAACGATCACTACCCGGATTCGCACCTGTTCGCCGACGCAGAAAACCTGCGCCTGCGCCACCGGCCGGATTTCCTGCTGATCCACCCGATGAACATCGACGACGCCGGGCACAAGCACGGCCTCGACACCCCGCAATACCGCAACAGCGCCCGCTCGGCGGACATCATTCTCGCGGACTACCTGCAGACCTGGCTCGACGCCGGTTATCAGGTGCTGGTGACCGCCGACCACGGCATGAACAACGACCGCTCGCACAACGGCCTGCTGCCGGAAGAACGTCAGGTGCCGCTGTTCGTCCTCGGCGACGCCTTCAGCTTCAACGCCGATGCCGCGCCAAAACAGACCGACATTTGCGGCACTGTCTGCGAACTGCTCGGCGTGCCCCACGACAAACCTGTGTGCCGGGAGTTGCTCAAGTGAATTCCATGACGCGTGGCAAATGGCTGGCCGCCCTGTGCCTGGTGCCCTTCGCCCTGTTCTTTATCGTGTTCGAAATCGCCCCGCTGGTCTGGGTGATGATCAACAGCCTGCAATCGGAAGAGTTCGGTTGGGGCCTGGCCAACTTCAGCAAGATCTTCAGTTCGAAGTTCTATTTACAGGCGATCCAGTACAGCCTCGAAATCAGCTTCTGGTCGAGCGTGTTCGGCATCGTCATCGCGGTGCTGGGCGCCTACTCGCTGCGTCGGGTCGATTCGAAGCTGCGCAACTTCGTCAACGCGTTCGCCAACATGACCAGCAACTTCGCCGGCGTGCCCCTGGCCTTCGCGTTCATCATCCTGCTCGGGTTCAACGGCAGCTTCACCATCATGCTGAAGCAGGCCGGAATCATTCAGGACTTCAACCTGTACTCGAAAACCGGGTTGATCATTCTCTACACCTATTTCCAGATTCCCCTTGGCGTGCTGCTGCTCTACCCGGCCTTCGACGCCCTGCGTGAAGACTGGCGCGAATCGGCCGCGCTGCTCGGTGCCAGCGGCTGGCAGTTCTGGCGGCACATCGGCCTGCCGGTGCTGACCCCCGCTCTGCTCGGCACTTTCGTGATCCTGCTCGCCAACGCCCTCGGCGCCTACGCCACGGTCTACGCGCTGACCACCGGCAACTTCAACGTATTGCCGATCCGCATCGCGGCGATGGTCTCCGGCGATATTTCCCTGGATCCGAACATGGCCAGCGCCCTGGCCGTGGTGCTGGTGGCGCTGATGACCGTGGTGACCGTCGTGCATCAACTGCTGCTGAAGAGGAGCTACCATGTCTCGCGCTGAATCCGGCCCGGCCGGTGTCTACCACCGCGTCGTGGTGTACCTGCTGTTCGCCATCCTGCTGCTGCCGTTGGCGGGCACCCTGATCTACTCGATCGCCAGCAGCTGGTCAGCCACCATCCTGCCCAGCGGCTTTACCCTCAAGTGGTACATCCAGTTGTGGAGCGATCCGCGCTTTCTGCACGCGTTCGGTCAGTCGCTGCTGGTGTGCGTCGGCGCGCTGATTCTCTCGGTGGTGCTGATCCTGCCGCTGCTGTTCGTGGTGCATTACCACTTTCCGAAACTCGACGCGCTGATGAACATCCTGATCCTGCTGCCCTTCGCGGTGCCGCCGGTGGTGTCGTCGGTGGGACTGTTGCAGCTCTATGGTTCCGGGCCGCTGGCGATGGTCGGTACGCCGTGGATCCTGATCGGTTGCTACTTCACCGTGGCGCTGCCGTTCATGTACCGGGCGATCACCAACAACCTGCAAGCGATCAACCTGCGCGACCTGATGGACGCCGCCCAACTGCTCGGCGCCAGCACCTGGCAAGCGGCGTTGCTGGTGGTGCTGCCGAACCTGCGCAAGGGCTTGATGGTCGCGCTGCTGCTGTCGTTCTCGTTCCTGTTCGGCGAGTTCGTGTTCGCCAACATCCTGGTCGGCACCCGCTACGAAACCCTGCAGGTCTACCTCAACAACATGCGTAACAGCAGCGGCCACTTCACCAGTGCGCTGGTGATTTCCTACTTCTTTTTCGTGCTGGTCCTGACCTGGGTCGCCAACATTTTGAACAAGGACAAAAGCGAATGAGCTATGTCAGCGTCCAACACCTTCAGAAGCATTACGCGGGCACCACGGTGTTCAGCGACATCAACTGCGAAATCCGGAAGGGTGAATTCGTCACCCTGCTCGGCCCGTCCGGTTGCGGCAAGTCGACCCTGCTGCGCTGCATCGCCGGCCTGACGCCGGTGGATGGCGGCAAGATCCTGCTCGACGGGGTCGACATCGTGCCGCTGAGCCCGCAGAAACGCGGGATCGGCATGGTGTTCCAGAGCTACGCGCTGTTTCCCAACATGACCGTGGAGCAGAACGTCGCCTTCGGCCTGCGCATGCAAAAGGTCAACGCCGACGACAGCCACAAACGCGTGACCGAAGCACTGAAACTGGTGGAACTGCACGACTTCGCCAGCCGCTATCCGCACCAGCTCTCCGGCGGTCAGTGCCAACGTGTGGCCCTCGCCCGCTCGCTGGTCACCCGCCCACGGCTGTTGTTGCTGGACGAACCGCTGTCGGCGCTGGATGCGCGGATTCGTAAACACCTGCGCGAACAGATCCGTCAGATCCAGCGCGAACTTGGCCTGACGACGATTTTCGTCACCCACGATCAGGAAGAAGCCCTGACCATGTCCGACCGGATTTTCCTGATGAATCAGGGGAAAATCGTCCAGAGCGGCGATGCCGAAACCCTGTACACCGCCCCCGTGGACGTATTCGCTGCCGGCTTCATCGGCAACTACAACCTGCTGGATGCCGACAGCGCCTCGAAGCTGTTGCAGCGCCCGGTCAACCATCGCATCGCGATCCGCCCGGAAGCCATCGAACTGAGCCTGGACGGCGAACCCGATGCGCAGATTCGCAGCCACAGCCTGCTGGGCAACGTGATCCGCTATCGCGTCGAGGCTCGGGGCGTGGAGCTGGTGGTGGATGTGCTCAACCGTTCGGCGGCGGACCTGCATCCCGACGGTCAGCGCCTGGCGCTTTCCATCGATCCGACGGCCCTGTGTGAGGTAGCCTGATGACTTTGCTGACGTTGAAGAGAGAACTGCACTGATGGCTCTGGCAATTTTTGATCTGGACGAAACCCTGATCCACGGCGACTGCGCCACCCTCTGGAGCGAGCAGATGGGTCGGCTGGGCTGGGTTGATCCCGAGTCGTTCATGCGCAGAAACAACGAACTGATGGACGCTTACAGCCACGGCAAATTGCGCATGGAAGAGTACATGGACTTCAGCCTCGAACCCTTGATCGGCCGCACGCCGCAAGAAGTCGAGCATCTGGTCGGACCGTGGGTCGAGGACTTCATCGAACCGATCATCTTCAGTGACGCCACCAAAGCCATCGCCGCTCATCGCAAGGCCGGCGACCGGATTCTGGTGATCTCGGCGTCGGGCACGCACCTGGTGAAACCGATTGCCGAACGTCTGGGTATCGACGAGATTCTGGGCATCGAACTGGAAGTTGCCCATGGCGTGTACAGCGGCCACACCGTAGGCACCCTGACCTACCGCGAAGGCAAGATCACCCGCCTGCTGGAGTGGCTGGACGCCGAAGAGGAAAACCTTGAGGGGGCGAGTTTTTATTCCGACTCACGCAACGACCTGCCGCTGCTGTTGAAAGTGGATTTCCCGCATGTGGTCAATCCGGATCCGGTGCTGCGCGAACACGCCGAGCAATCCAACTGGCCGATCCATCTCTGGACGTGACAAAGATTTAATCCGGGAGCGAGCCTGCTCGCTCCCGTCGTTTTTGCGTTTCAGCTCAGGCTTTCGTCGATCACCAGCACCACTTTCCCCGCCACGGTATTGCTCGCCAACTCGGCAAATGCCGCCTCGGCATCCTTGATCGCGAAGGTCCGGGCCAATTGCGGCTTCAAACGACCTTCGGCGAACAGCGGCCAGACATGCTGACCCAGGTCGCTGAACAGATCAGCCTTGAACTGATCGTCACGACTGCGCAAGGTCGAGCCCAGCAACTGCACACGCTTGGACAACACCTGGGCCAGATCCAGCTTCGCCTCGCGGCCCCCCATCAGACCGATCAACACCCAACGACCGTCCTGCGCCAGCAGCTTGAGATTGAGTGCCGAGTAGCTGCCACCCACCGGGTCGAGAATCACGTCGAACGGCCCGAGGTCGCGCAGGCTTTCCAGATCATCGGTGCGTATCACCCCGCCCTGGGCGCCCAGTGCTTCGCAATAACTCAATCGGTCGGCGGAACCGACGCTGACCCAGCACGGGTTGCCAAAGGCCTTGCACAGCTGAATGGCGGCTGAACCGATTCCACTTGCCCCGGCGTGCAAGAGAATTTTCTCACCCGGTTTGAGCGCCGCAAGTTGAAACACATTCAGCCAGACGGTGGCATACACCTCGGGCAATGCGGCGGCCTCGATCAGCGACACGCCTTCCGGAACCGGCAGCACATGCCGTCCGTCGACGACCACCTCTTCGGCCATCCCGCCCCCGGCCAGCAAGGCGCAAACCCGGTCCCCGACCTGCCAGGAAGAGCCCGCGCCGACCTCGCAGATCACCCCGGAACACTCAAGACCGAGTACCTGGCTGGCCCCTGGCGGCGGCGGATAAAGACCTGCCTTCTGTAATAAATCGGCGCGATTGAGGCCGGCTGCCGCCACTCGAATGCGAACTTGTCCTACATCGCACGTAGGACTCGGCTCTTCAACCCATGCCACTTGACCTTCAACGCCTTGCAATGCCTTCACACTGCCTCCATAGTGAGTCTGGACTGAGCCCGAAGCTGTAGCGCCGGGCTTTTTGCATTATGCGACCGGCCCTGGGGTCTGTCGGGAAACTCAACGGCAGTTTTCCTACAGAGCGTGGAGGTACGGCGACTTCAAAGACGGCCTAATATGCGTTATCAATTGTCCCCGCGTCGAATCAGCATGAAGCATTTGCTCCCCAGCACCGCCCTCGCTCTTTTCATTGGTATCGGCCTGTTGCCGGTATCGGGCAGCACATTCGCAGCCAACAGCTGGGACAAGTTGCAGCCTGATCGCGACGAAGTGATCGCCAGTCTGAACGTCGTCGAGTTGCTCAAGCGCCACCACTACAGCAAGCCGCCGCTCGATGATGCGCGCTCGGTGATCATCTACGACAGCTACATCAAGCTGCTCGACCCGTCGCGCAGCTACTTCATGGCCAGCGACATCGCCGAATTCGACAAGTGGAAGACCCAGTTCGACGACTTCCTCAAGAGCGGCGACCTCAACGCCGGGTTCACCATCTACAAGCGTTATCTGGATCGCGTCAAGGCGCGCCTGGACTTCGCCCTTGCCGAGCTGAACAAAGGCGTCGACAAGATGGACTTCACCACCAAGGAAACCTTGCTGATCGATCGCAAGGACGCCCCTTGGCTCAAATCCACCGCAGAACTCGACGACCTGTGGCGCAAGCGCGTCAAGGACGAAGTCCTGCGGATGAAGATCGCCGGCAAAGAGCCGAAGCAGATCCAGGAAACCCTGACCAAGCGCTACAAGAACCAGTTGGCGCGCCTGGACCAGACCCGCGCGGAAGACATCTTCCAGGCGTACATCAACACCTTCGCGATGTCCTACGACCCGCACACCAATTACCTGTCGCCGGATAACGCGGAAAACTTCGACATCAACATGAGCCTGTCCCTCGAAGGCATCGGCGCCGTGTTGCAGAGCGACAACGACCAGGTGAAAGTCGTGCGCCTGGTGCCGGCCGGCCCTGCCGACAAGACCAAGCAGGTCGCACCGGCCGACAAGATCATCGGCGTTGCCCAGGGCAACAAAGAGATGGTCGACGTGGTCGGCTGGCGCCTGGATGAAGTGGTCAAGCTGATTCGTGGCCCGAAAGGCACCGTGGTACGCCTGGAAGTCATCCCGGCGAGCAATGCACCGAACGACCAGACCAGCAAGATCGTGCCGATCACCCGTGAAGCGGTGAAGCTCGAAGACCAGGCCGTGAAGAAATCCGTGCTGAACCTGAAACAGGACGGCAAGGACTACAAGCTCGGCGTGATCGAGATCCCGGCCTTCTACCTCGACTTCAAGGCGTTCCGTGCCGGTGATCCGGACTACAAGAGCACCACCCGCGACGTCAAGAAACTGCTGACCGAACTGCAGAAAGAGAAAGTCGACGGCGTAGTCATCGACCTGCGCAACAACGGGGGTGGCTCCCTGCAGGAGGCCACCGAGCTGACCAGCCTGTTCATCGACAAAGGCCCGACCGTCCTCGTGCGTAATGCCGATGGCCGGGTCGACGTGCTGGAAGACGAAAACCCGGGCGCGTTCTACAAAGGCCCGATGGCGCTGCTGGTCAACCGCCTCTCCGCATCGGCTTCGGAGATCTTCGCCGGCGCCATGCAGGACTACCACCGCGCGCTGATCATCGGTGGCCAGACCTTCGGCAAAGGCACCGTGCAGACCATTCAGCCGCTGAACCACGGCGAACTGAAACTGACCCTGGCCAAGTTCTACCGGGTATCCGGCCAGAGCACCCAGCATCAGGGCGTACTGCCGGACATCGACTACCCGTCGATCATCGACACCAAGGAAATCGGCGAGAGCGCCCTGCCGGAAGCCATGCCGTGGGACACCATCCGCGCGGCGATCAAACCGGCGACCGACCCGTTCAAACCGTTCCTGGCGCAACTCAAGTCCGAGCATGATGCCCGCACGGCCAAGGATGCGGAATTCACCTTCATCCGCGACAAACTGGCTCTCGCGCAGAAGCTGCTCGAAGAAAAAACCGTCAGCCTCAATGAAGCCGACCGTCGTGCCCAGCACGCCGACATCGACGCCAAGCAACTGGCGATGGAAAACATCCGTCGCAAGGCCAAAGGCGAAGAACCGCTCAAAGAGCTGAAGAAAGAGGATGAGGATGCCCTCGCCGCAGCCGATCAGGACAAGATCAAACCGGAAGACGACGCCTACCTGAGCGAGACAGGGCGCGTGCTGCTGGACTACCTGAAGCTGAGCAATCAGGTGGCAAAGAAGTAAGGTGATGGCAATTTAATGCTGACGATCCCCGGATCGTCATCAAACAGTCATCATTCTGTCGTGCAATAAAGGACTGGGAGCGGCTCTTTTCATCAAGAGCGCTCCCAGTCCTTTTTTTATCGCCAGAGATTGCCATGACGACGACCGAACAGCTGAGTGCCTTGAGCTCGATCCTGACTCAAAGCGGTTTACACAGCCTGTTCCAACCGATCATTTGCCTCTCCGAGCGGCGCATTCTCGGCTACGAAGCCCTGACCCGAGGCCCTTCCAACAGCCCGCTGCACTCGCCTATCGCGCTGTTTGCGGTCGCCCGCCAGGCCGGTCGTTTGAGTGAGCTGGAAATCGCCTGCCGCCAGAGCGCTTGCCGCCGCTTCAACGAACAGCAACTGCCGGGCAAGCTGTTTCTCAACGTCTCGCCGGAATCCCTGCTCGAAGCCGCGCACCAACCGGGGCGTACCCTGCAACTGCTTCAGGATTTCGGCATTCCACCGAGTCAGGTGGTGATCGAGTTGACCGAACAGACGCCGATCGACGACTTCCAGTTGCTGCAAACCGCACTGCATCACTATCGCGCCATGGGCTTTTCCATTGCGCTGGACGATCTCGGTGCCGGGTATTCCAGCCTGCGCCTGTGGTCGGAGTTGCGCCCGGACTACGTGAAGATCGACCGGCACTTCATCGACGGCATTCATCAGGACGCGCTCAAGCGTGAGTTTGTCGGCTCGATCCTGCAAATCGCCAAGGCCTCCCGCGCGCAGGTGATTGCCGAAGGCATCGAGCTACCGGAAGAACTGGCGGTGTTGACCGAGATGGGCGTGGATCTGGTTCAGGGCTACTTGCTCGGGCGCCCTCAGGAACACCCGCCGCGCGACGCCCGCGCCGTGATGCCCAAGCACGACAGCGCCGCCGTGGCCCTGAATGATGAAGGCAGCGACCTCAGCGCCCTGCTCAACGACCAACCGGCCGTAGGCCGTGAAACACCCACCGCCAACGTGCTCGAAGCCTTTCGCCGCCAGGCCAACCTCAACTCGCTGGCGGTGCTCGATGAGCAGGGTCAGCCGTGCGGCATCGTTCATCGCCACTCGTTGTCGGATGCGCTGCTCAAGCCCTTCGCCACCGACCTGTTTGCCCGTAAACCGATCAGCCGCCTGATGAGCGACGACTTCCTTGCCGTGGAAATGAGCCAGTCGCTGCAACAGGTCAGCCGCCTGATCACCAGCCGCGCCAGGCAACGGATCGAGGAAGATTTCATCATCACCCTTAACGGCAGCTACCTGGGCCTGGGTCGGGTGATCGACGTGCTCAAACTGATCACCGAACTGAAAATCCAGCAGGCCCGCTACGCCAACCCGCTCACCCTGCTGCCGGGCAACGTGCCGATCCAGCAATGCCTGACCCGTCTGTTGCAACAAGGCCGCGAATCGATCATCTGCTACGTCGACATCGACAGCTTCAAACCCTTCAACGACATCTACGGCTACGGTCGCGGTGACGAAGTCCTGCTGTGCCTGGCGCAATGCCTGAACGAACGCGTCGACCCCTCCCGCGACTTCGTCGGCCACATCGGCGGCGACGACTTCCTCCTCGTCCTCGGCCCGGAAGACTGGCGCAAACGCCTCAACCAGCTACTCGACGACTTCCAGAGCCAATGCCGCCGCTTCTACCGACCCGAACACCTGGAGGCCGGGTGCTTTGTTGCGCCAAACCGCCAAGGCGTGAGGCAGGAGTTTCCGTTGTTGTCACTGTCGATTGGCGTGGTGCATCTGCATCCCGAGGCTTGTGCGGAACTGGACGCGAGTCAGTTGGCGGAGATGGCTTCGCAGGCGAAGCATCATGCGAAGAATGTGCAGGGGTTTAGTGTGCATGTGATTGATAGCCTTACTGCCCCTGACCTCCGCTCACCGCATCTCATCGGCCAACGTTAACTTTCCATCACCGCACTCACTGAGGGGTTTGGTTTGCTGGCGAACGAACCCGCTCAATTCGCCTCGTTGCTTCTTCTTTGCGGTCCAGAATCATTTGGTTTCACCACTACAAATTTTCAAAACGCATTCAGAGTCCTCCATTCGCTTTCGAAGCAAATTAATCCTCCGTTCTTATATAGGCTCCAGCAAAACAACCTTTAATATCATTAATTAAATTCCATTCACCAAGTTGATGGATCTTCTTCTGCGGCTTTCGCAAGGTCACCCGCCCATACCTCACATGCCAACCTATAGACCTCTTTAAAAAAACCACGAGGGTCTTGTAAGCAATACCACTCTCCTCGCGGCCAACTTGCTGCTTCCCATATATCGATCTCGAACACAGATTGAAAATCATAGTCGGGCAACTGGAGCTTACAATACAGACTATCAATCAGAATAAACTTATGACGATAAGAAAGGTATGGCAAATTTAGGCAATACCTTCTGATCAAAATCTCTCTATCGGCAGATTCATCTGGATTGTAAACCTCGAGTTCCACCCCCAAAGTCTCCTCACGATCGTAAACGCCAAAAACACCCACAAACCACATCAATCGCGGATCAAAATCCTCATTAAGATATGGATCTTTCAACATCATTTACCCTCCGCAGGAAAACCTGTAAATGGTTTCTGAGTTTTAACTTTGTCAAATTTAACCTCAAACCAATCCATACTTTCATTCAAGACTGGATTTTGAGAATCTCTTCTATTAGGCCTATATCCACGTCCTGCACCGGGCAATTCCAACCTTACAATCGGATAACCGTTATGATCGCTACCCGTATGCATAATCAATCCATTCTTATCTTTAGTCATCGCCTTATTAAGCGCCCCCAAATGCATACGCCAGTTATGAAATTGCGAACTTGGATTACCCCTTGGTGGATTCGGAATTTTTCCTGTATGAGGATCTGTACCGTCGATAGCACGTTGATTGAGAGCGGTGTCTGGCACTTCTGATCCATGTTTTTTAACAGTATGCATTTTATATTTTTTCTCCATTGCAACGACCCGACGCTTAGCATTCTCCTCCGCCAACTCATCAATCCGAACCCTCCGCTCCTGCGCCGTCATCTTCGGCAGCGTTGGCTCGCCCTCATTTACGACCGAGCCACCCACTCCATCCGGCAACGTACAACCGGTTTTTCCCGGCGGTGGGCAATTGGCGTTCAACCCCAACGGATCCACCCACCCCGTCGGATTCGGCACGTACCGGTACTGATTCAACCCACCCGCCAGCTTCACCGGATCTGGCGTCAGGTAGCGTCCGGTGTCCGGGTCGTAGTAGCGATGGCGGTTGTAGTGCAGTCCGCTTTCAGCGTCGAAGTACTGGCCCTGGAAGCGCAGCGGCTGGTCGAGGTAGTCGTGGGCGGCCAGTTCGAGTGCGGCGATTTTGCCGTAGGCGTTGTACTTCGCTGACCAGACGACTTCGCCGCTGTAGTCAGTCAGCTCCAGCGGGGTGCCGAGGTGGTCGAGTTGG
>NZ_JAHTKI010000034.1:7500-90221 GCF_019145475.1 Pseudomonas botevensis | reverse complement strand
GGGTTGGGCGGGGTGAACGGCATGGCGCGGGACATCGCCGCCGGGCTGCAAGTTGCCGCCGCGATCACCACCAGCGGCGAACTGCGCTTCGGCACCTGCCTGCTCAATCCACCGAGCGGTTACACGCTCGACGATCTGGAGTCGGGCAAGCGCTTTGTCTCCGATCTGCTGGCCGGCCACAGCGTCCGCATCGAAGGTGCGGCGCCATGGCTGGCTCAGGCGCAACTGCCGGAAGATCCGCAGGCCCGGCGTTCGATCCATGTCGGCAGTGATGCGCGTGCCGCGAGCGCCAACGAACTGCGGATTTATCCGCGCAGCGTGGCGGTCGCGGTCGGTGCCGAGGGGGTTGATCTGCCGAACACCATTCGTGGCGCGTTGCACGCGGCTGATGTGGCCATTCAATCGCTGGCCTGCCTTGTGGCGGCGGATGACCGAATGGCCGACCCGATCCTGCGCGAAACAGCGCTGGAGCTGGGCGTGCCGTTGCGCTTTGTCGCGTCCACAACCGACCTCGGCGAACTGGCGCGCGGCGCGGTCCCTGCAGCGAAGGTCATTGCGACGGCCCATGATCTTGCCATCGCCGTGGCCGAACAGCCGCTGGATGTCAGCGCGATCGGTCGTCCACGCGGGCGCCTGGCGGTGATCGGCCTCGGCCCGGGTGCCGCCGAACTGATGGTGCCGGCGGTGAAAGCCGAACTGACCCGGGCCACCGACGTGCTGGGTTACGAAACCTATGTGCGCATGGCGGGCCCGTTCCGCGACGACCAGATCCAGCATTGCACCGACAACCGCGAAGAAATGCAGCGTGCCCGCCACGCCTTCCGGCTGGCGGCCGAAGGGCGTTCGGTGATCGTCGTCTCGTCTGGCGATCCGGGCGTGTTCGCCATGGCGGCAGCGGTGCTCGAAGCACTGCACGAATCGGCCGATCCGGCCTGGCACAGCGTCGACCTGGAGATATTGCCGGGGGTTTCCGCGTCGCTCGCCACCGCCGCCCAGGCCGGAGCGCCGCTGGGTCATGACTTCTGCGTGATGTCGCTGTCGGACAACCTCAAACCGTGGTCGATCATCGAGAAGCGTCTGGATCTGGCCGCCGAGGCCGATCTGGCGCTGGCCTTCTACAACCCGATCTCCAAGGCGCGCCCGTGGCAGTTGGGGCGCGCGCTGGAAATCGTCGGCCAGCACCGGACCGCGCAAACGCCGGTGGTGCTGGGCCGCGACATCGGCCGGCCGGGGCAGACCTTGCGCGTGACGACGCTCGGCGCCTTGACGCCGGAGCAAGTGGACATGCGCACCATGGTGCTGATCGGCTCGTCCACTACCTGCACCTTTGCCCGCAGCGGCGGCGGTGAGTGGGTCTACACCCCGCGCTGGTACGGTGAAAAGCCGCTGGGTTGATAGAGCGCCGCAGTGTGGCTGCTGCAGTTGAACGGCGATGAAAAAAAGCCGCGAACTTGAGGTTCGCGGCCTTTTTTTATGTGTCGGGGTTGCCTGGTGCGCGGCGGGGCGTCGATTGCCATTGAGCGAGGCGCCGGTCGGGATCAAGGCACCAGATAGCCTTTGACCCCGGTGAAGATGATCTGCGCAGCCAGCGCGCACACAAACAATCCCATCAGCCGGCTGACGATCTGCAACCCCTGATCGCCGAGAATCCGCTCGATGCGGTTAGACAGGTACAGCACCACGCCCACGGTGAAACTCGCCAGGGCGATGCTCATGATGGCGGTGAGCTTGTCGTCCCAATGTGGCTGGCTGACGCCCATGACCAGCAGGGCGCCGATGGTGCCGGGACCCACCGTCAGCGGAATGGTCAGCGGCACGATGGTCACGTCCTGCTGCACGTTGTCGGCCTGTACTGCCGGTTTGCCCTGCGCCATCCCCAGCGCCGAGATGAACAGCACGCTGCCGGCGCCGATGCGGAACGCATCCACGGTGATGCCGAACACATCGAAGATCACGCGCCCGAACAGATACAGCAATACGCTGGAAACCAATGTGGCGATCGCCACTTTCCACGCCAGACGCCGTTGCTCCTTGCGCGAATAACCGCGAGTCAGGCTGATGAAGCAGGACAACACGAAGAATGGGCTGTAGAGCACCAGCATCTTCAGGTAAACGCTGAACAGCACATGGAGCATGACTGGAACCTGCACCGACGAAAGTTGAACGGAGTCTATCAGGCGCCGCACGGTCTGTCGGCTTGATCGCGGTTTTGTTTTTTGCTGTTTTCAAGAACTAAGAAAGTTTCCGGTTGTTAGTTTGGTGTTTGTAACTTGCTATTGTTCTTTATTGGTAATACTTGCCGGCTTGTTGGTTTTGTTTTTCTTGCGTAAGTTTTTATCGCGGACTCAGGAAGGGTCTGCTTAAACTAAGCGAAGGAAAATGAAACATGAAAAAGAACCCTGTTGTAACTATCGCCGAGCGTCTTGAACGTCTGAGTGCCTATGATGTAACGCCAGAGGAAGTGGTACTGGCGCCACGCAGTTTTCCGAGGCTGGCAGCCTTCAATGTCGAAGAGCCAAGCCGTGCTTCGATTGTGGGTGACGCTGTTCTCTCGTTTGTCTCGGGCATGTCTGATCAGAACCGTACCGATGTACTGAACACTTATCTGTTTGCTTCGCTGGCGGCGACCAAGAAGTACCCTGCGGATAATCAGGGCAAAGAGTGGTATCAGACATTTCTCGCGGCCATCCAGGACTGCGGCTGGGTCGTGCTCAAGCGCTATTACGATTCCACCGCCGCCTCCGGCAAAACCTTCACCATGGATCAACTGGCACTGACCATCCTCAGCTCCGCCGTCGCGGCGGCGGCCGTGCCAGGCCCGACTTCCGCGCTGCTGCTCAAGGTCGCATCCGATGCCATGGCGTCGCTGCAAAAAAGCGAGCAGCCGCTCAAGGTGTTCGATCAGAACATCAAGGAGAAAGGCACCGGTGGTTTTGCCGTGGGTTCGTGCATCGAAACCGAAGGCCGGGAAGTCATCCTGACGCTGGGCGCGGTACGTTTCATCAATCGCACTAACCAGACCAAAGTTCTGTTCGTCAATTGGGACAGCAGTTCGGTGGATCTGTATCGCGGTGAATCGCATATGACCATGGTGCCGTCGATCATTGAAAAGACGCGCGCCATTATTGCCGGGAAACTGGGCGATCGTGCGGTCAAGCAAGTCAGTGAGTGGGATATCTGATTGGATAAAAAACAAATGGCGACAGTGATGTCGCCATTTGCTCATGTAAGGGAGGCGATGATGCAAAAACAATATTCGGTATTTATCAATGCGGGTGCATTGGTCGTTCTACCTGCGCAAATGTCCATTCAGGAAAAGCAGGATGTTCAACATTCATTGTTGTTTGCACAGTTGGCAGCCACTAAAAGATATCCGCTTACTTCCGAATACGGAGAATGGTACTCAATCTGGCAACAAGTGCTGAAAGACACCTGGTTGCAGCAATCAGTGACGTGGGACAAGTTCACCCCGCAACCCGGCGCCTCAGTGGCGCCTGTGGATTGTCTGGTGGAGCAGTTGGGCAACGGGTTGCAGAGTCACGAGGTCGCCGAATGTTCGGCCATTCTGCAATACATCGCCGGGTTACCGCCGACCGACCCGGTTGTGGGTTTCCTGCGGGAAAGGGTTCAGCGGCGGAAAGAACCGGGTGACGAGGAGGTCGCGGCCATCGATCAGTTTCATTTTCTGGTCGTGGTGGCGCAGCCCGGCCTTCGGCTGAATGCGGCTTATCTGATGTTGAGCGCTTCGGCAGGCGATACGGGCAATCCGTTTGCCCGGGTTTTCAACGCTGACAATGTGGCCGGAGTTATCGAACAACGATTCTTTCAGGCAGATCTGGTCACGGCGTTGCACAAGCCCGTTCGGGCGGCGCTCGGCAAACGCCTGGAACCGTTCGCCGAGCTGATCCGGGAAGTGCCTGAAGCGGTTGCTCTCTGAGTTACGAGGTGTGTGCCGTGCTGCGGTTGTGCTGGTCACGCTGGGCGACCCAGTGTTCGATCAGCTCGCGCAACTGTGACAGCTCCACCGGTTTGGCCATGTGCCCGTCCATCCCGGCCTGGCGCGCGCGCTCCTTGTGCTCGGCAAGAATGTGCGCGGTCAGCGCCACGATCGGCGTGCGGGTGCGCTGGTTGCCGACTTCCCAGGCACGCAGCTGCTGGGTGGCGGAGAAACCATCGAGAATCGGCATCTCGCAGTCCATCAGCACCAGGTCGTACCGCTGGGCCTTCATCGCCTGCAAGGCTTCTTCGCCGTTGCTCGCGGTGTCCGGTTGCAGGTTGAGCTTGCCGAGCATGCCGCGAATAACCTTGGTGGAAATGGTGTTGTCTTCGGCCACCAGAATGCGGAAATCGCTTGGCACCTTGACCGTCGTGGCCGCTGTGACGACCTGAGGCTGGAACACCACTTGCCCGCGATTGCGCTGGTTCAACTCGTCGGCGAGGGTGGTCTTGAGGGTATACCCGGCCACCGGTTTGGCCAGGATGCGCTTGATCCCCGAATTGCGCGCGATGATCTTGCTCGGCGCATTGCTGATGCCGGTGAGCATGATCAGCAGGATGTCGTGGTTCAGGCTCGGGTCTTCCTTGATCTTGGCCGCCAGTTGCATGCCGGTCATGCCGGGCATGTTCTGATCCAGCAGCACAATGTCGAAGTAGTCGCGCAAGTGGGCTTTGGTGCGCAGCAGGGCCAGTGCTTCCTTGCCCGATGGCACGGCGCTGACGTTCAGGCCCCAGGCGCTGCATTGCTGCACCAGCACCTTGCGGCAGGTGTCGTTGTCGTCGACCACCAGCACCCGCGCACCTTGCAGCGGGCCGTCGAGATCGGACGTCGGGTGTTCCAGGCGATCCGGGTCCAGCGGCAGGGTCAGCCATAAGGTGCTGCCCTGGCTGCCGCCGCTCTTGATGCCGAACTCGCCCTGCATCAGACGGATCAGCTGCCGGGCGATCACCAGGCCGAGGTTGCCGCCCAGGCGATTGGCCGACAGGAAATGCTTGCTGTGCAGCTCGGCGTGCATCAGCGCTTCGCGCTCGTCCTGTTCCATCGGCTGGCCGCTGTCCTGCACGGCGATGCGCAGGCGCGGCTTGCTGCTGCGTTCGTCGAGGGCGACCACCACCAGCACTTCGCCCTCTTCGGTTTTCTTCAGGGCGTTTTCCAGAAGGCTCAGCAGGGTCTGGCGCAGACGCGTCGGGTCGCCGCTGATGACCCGTGGCACCTGGGGCTGAATGAAACTGATCAGCTCGACGTTCTGCTGTTCGGCCTTGGCCCGGTAGATGCTCAGGCAATCGTCGATCAGGGCGTTGAGATCGAACTGCACATCGTCCAGTTCGATCTGCCCGGATTCCAGTTTGGAGATGTCGAGAATCTCGTTGATCAGGGTCAGCAGCTCGTTGCCGGCGCTGTGGATGGTCTGCACGTAGTCGCGCTGCTTGACCGACAGCGGCGTGCCGAGGAGCAGTTCGGTCATGCCCAGCACACCGTTCATTGGCGTGCGGATCTCATGGCTGATCTTGGCCAGGAATTCGGCCTTGGCATTGATTTCGGCGTTGCTGGCAGCAAGGTCGCGGCTGATGCTGAAATGGCTTTCAGTGATGCTGCGCTGGCGCTCGCCCAGGGCAATGCTCATCAACAGGCCGCTGATGCAGATGAACGCCATCAGGGTCATGATCAGGCCTTGCGGCGCCACCAGGGTCAAACCGAGCAGGGCCGGGAGGATGATCAGCGTGCCGATGTTGAATATCACCATGGCGGCGACGAACAGTCGGGCAGGGCGGTAGCCCTTCTGCCAGTGATAGAAACCGACCAGCAGCATGCTCAGGCCGGCCAGGGCGACCAGGGCGTAAGTGATGAAATTCAGCGGCAGGGTGTTGACGAACAACAGCAGCAGGCTGCAGATCACGATGAACAGGATGTCGCCGAGCAACAGCTTGTTCAGCGGATGCGCACCGAGCGGCGAGAAGAAGCGGTAGGCGAACATCAGCCCGGCGGGGGCGGTCAGCAGCAGGGCCAGATAGGCGCCCGGAGTCTGGATCGCGTGCCAGTTCGGCAGCCATGGCCCGGCGAGGTTGAGCAGCAGCAACAGGCTCAGGCTCAGCAGACCTTCACACACCGCCAGCCACAGACTGCTGCGCGAACGGGTGTAGGCGTAGCGGATCAGATTGTGCAGGATCAGCATGCCGAGACAGCCGAACAGCAGGCCGTAGACCAGTGTCTGGTTCTGACTGGCCGCGCTCATCACCGCCGATTGCAGGGTGATATAGGGGCGCAACTGGTGATCGGAGACCAGTCGCAGATAGACATCGAGGGGCTTGTCGCTTTGCGGCAGCGGCAGCATGAAATCGCTGCTGGGCAGCGGCCGTTCGACCTGGGGCTGGGCGGTGCCGGTTTCCCGTTGCTCGATCAGCTTTTCGCCGTCCAGCACGTACAGGTTCAGGTGCGACAGGTCGGGGGCGAAGATCCGCAGCACTTGTTCGTGCTTGCCGGGCGCCAGTCTGAAGCGCAGCCAGAGCGCGCCATCGGGCTCGGCCGCCGTCAGGCGATCGAGGTCGATGGGGCTGAATTGATTGGTATAGCGGGCGGAACGGATGTCGCTCAGTTGCAGATTGCCCTGATCGTCGAGCAAAACCGCCCAGCCACTGCCTTGCGCGGCTTGGGCCGGAAGCATGCAGAGCAAGGTCAGCAGTGTGACGGTGAGTCCTATGGCAATCCTGAGCCAGCGCACGGCGAAATCCCTATCGTAGGTTGGAGCCAGAATATAACGATGCGCGGCGGCGGAACAGCCCGGCGAAGGAGGGCATCCTGCGCCGGGCTTCATCAACAGCTTATTCCTGGGTTTCGCCACGTTCACGGGCAATGGCGCGGTAGCCAATGTCCTTGCGGTAGAAGCAGCCTTCCCAGTCGATCGCCGCCGCCAGCTTGTAGGCCTGCTGCTGGGCTGCACCGACGGTGGCACCCATGGCGGTGGCGCACAGCACCCGGCCACCGGCGGTCACGACCTGGCCGTCCTTGAGCGCGGTGCCGGCGTGGAAGACTTTGCCTTCCAGGCCTGCCGCTGCATCCAGACCGTTGATCGGCGCGCCCTTGGCGTAGTCGCCAGGGTAGCCGCCGGCGGCCAGCACGATGCCGACGCTCGGGCGTGGATCCCACTGCGCTTCGACCTTGTCCAGCGCCTGGGCCAGCGCGGCTTCGACCAGCAGCACCAGGCTCGATTGCAGGCGCAGCATCACCGGTTGGGTTTCCGGGTCGCCGAAACGGCAGTTGAACTCGATGACTTTCGGATTGCCGGCCTTGTCGATCATCAGACCGGCGTACAGGAAACCGGTGTAGACGTTGCCTTCCTCGGCCATGCCGCGCACGGTCGGCCAGATCACCTGGTCCATCACGCGCTGGTGAACGTCGGCGGTGACCACCGGTGCCGGGGAGTAGGCACCCATGCCGCCGGTGTTCGGGCCGCTGTCGCCGTCGCCGACGCGTTTGTGGTCCTGGCTGGTGGCCATCGGCAGAACGTTCTTGCCGTCGACCATGACGATGAAGCTGGCTTCTTCGCCGTCGAGGAACTCTTCGATCACCACGCGCGAACCGGCGTCGCCGAACGCGTTGCCGGCGAGCATGTCGCGCACGGCGTCTTCGGCTTCGGCCAGGGTCATGGCGACGATCACGCCTTTACCGGCGGCCAGGCCATCGGCCTTGATCACGATCGGCGCGCCTTTTTCACGCAGATAAGCCAGGGCCGGCTCGATTTCGGTGAAGTTCTGGTAGTCGGCGGTCGGGATCTTGTGGCGCGCCAGGAAATCCTTGGTGAAGGCCTTCGAGCCTTCGAGCTGCGCGGCACCGGCGGTCGGGCCGAAGCAGTCCAGGCCACGGGAGCGGAACAGATCGACCACGCCGGCCACCAGCGGCACTTCCGGGCCGACGATGGTCAGGGAGACGTTTTTCTCGGCGAAATCGGCCAGTTGCTCGAGGGCCAGGACGTCGATGGCGACGTTTTCGCACTTGGCTTCAATCGCGGTGCCGGCGTTGCCCGGAGCCACGAAAACCTTCTGCACACGCGGATCCTGAGCCACTTTCCAGGCCAGGGCGTGTTCACGGCCACCGCTGCCAATGATCAAAACATTCATTTCAAAAACCTCGGATGACGCTAATTCTGTTTTAGAACCTAAAGCGCTTCACGCTATAGGAGGTCGCAATGAAGTCGGTAGATGCAAGGCGGAGTCGACCTCGATGAGCGGAGTTGCCTTTTGGCAATGAGCATCATTGAGGTCGGCTCCAACGCAGCAGATACCGGCTTCAGTGCGGCCGTCGACCAGTTAGTGACGGAAGTGGCGCATGCCGGTGAACACCATCGCGATGCCGGCTTCATCGGCAGCGGCAATGACTTCGTTGTCACGCATCGAACCGCCCGGCTGGATCACCGCAGTGATGCCGACCTTGGCCGCGTTGTCCAGGCCGTCGCGGAACGGGAAGAACGCGTCCGATGCCATCACCGAGCCCGCGACTTGCAGGCCGGCGTGTTCAGCCTTGATCGCGGCGATGCGCGCGGAGTTCACGCGGCTCATCTGGCCGGCGCCGACACCGATGGTCTGACGGTTCTTGGCGTAGACGATGGCGTTGGACTTGACGAACTTGGCCACTTTCCAGGCGAAGATCAGGTCGTTGATTTCCTGTTCGGTCGGTGCGCGCTTGGTCACCACTTTCAGGTCGTCGGCACCGATCATGCCGATGTCGCGGCTCTGCACCAGCAAGCCACCGTTGACGCGCTTGTAGTCCCAGGCCGGAACACGGTCGGCCGACCACTCGCCACAGGCCAGCAGGCGCACGTTGGCTTTTGCGGCCACGACGGCGCGGGCTTCGGCGCTGACGCTCGGGGCGATGATGACTTCGACGAACTGACGCTCGACGATCGCCTTGGCGGTTTCGGCATCCAGTTCACGGTTGAAGGCGATGATGCCGCCGAAGGCCGACTCGGTGTCGGTGGCATAGGCCAGTTCGTAGGCCTGACGGATGCCGCCTTCGGCGTCCGGGCTCACGGCCACGCCGCACGGGTTGGCGTGCTTGACGATCACGCAGGCCGGTTTGACGAAGCTCTTCACGCATTCCAGCGCGGCGTCGGTGTCGGCCACGTTGTTGTACGACAGTTCCTTGCCTTGCAACTGGGTGGCGGTGGAGATGCCGACTTCGGCCGGTTTCGCTTCCACGTAGAACGCCGCGCTCTGGTGCGGGTTCTCGCCGTAGCGCATTTCCTGGGCCTTGATGAACTGGCTGTTGAAGGTGCGCGGGAATTCGCTGCGACCTTCAGTGCTCAGGGTTTCAGCGGCCTGGTTCACAGTGCCCATGTAGTTGGCGATCATGCCGTCGTAGGCGGCGGTGTGTTCGAACGCCTTGAGCATCAGGTCGAAACGCTGGGCGTAGGTCAGGCCACCGGCCTTGAGGTTTTGCAGGACGTCGGCGTAATCGCTGGCATTCACCACGATCGCTACGTCTTTGTGGTTTTTCGCGGCCGAACGGACCATGGTCGGGCCACCGATGTCGATGTTCTCGATGGCGGTCGGCAGGTCGCAGCCTGGCTTGCTGATGGTGGCTTCGAACGGATACAGGTTGACCGCCACCAGATCGATCGGCTTGATGCCGTGCTCGTTCATGATCGCGTCGTCGATACCGCGACGACCGAGGATCCCGCCGTGGATTTTCGGGTGCAGGGTTTTCACCCGACCGTCCATCATTTCCGCGAAACCGGTGTAATCCGCGACTTCCACTGCGGCCACGCCGTTGTCCTGCAGCAGTTTGAAGGTCCCGCCGGTGGAGAGGATTTCCACGCCTAGGGCTTCCAGCTCCCTGGCGAATTCGAGGATCCCGGTCTTGTCGGAAACGCTGATCAAGGCGCGGCGGATCGGCAGGCGGGTAGTCTGGTCGGTCATCTCAATTTCCATCAAAAGCAAAGGAAGTCAGCAAAAAAGGCGACCGGTTTTACGCGGGCGCCTTTCTGGTTTGATTGAATGCTTACAGCAGATCGTACTGCTTGAGTTTCTTGCGCAGCGTGCCACGGTTGAGTCCGAGCAGCTCGCTGGCCTTGGTCTGGTTGCCCTTGACGTAGTTCATCACGCTTTCGAGCAGGGGAGCCTCGACTTCGGAGAGCACCAGGTTGTACACATCCGTGACGGCAGCGCCCTCAAGGTGGGCGAAATAATTGTGCAGCGCCTTCTCGACACTCCCGCGAAGGGTCTGGCCTTCTTCGCTCGGGGTATTGAGGTGCTGTTTCAAATTCACGTTGTCGCTCACGGGTGTTGTTCCACTCACTAAAGTCTCGGTCATCATCGTCATGCGGCCACCCCTTCTCCGTCCCCTGTCAGGCTCTTGTAACGCTCGGCGAAGAACTCCCGAACGTTGGCGCATTGTGTTTCCGTACCATCCAAACGATTGAAACGGGCGCGAAACTCCCTGGCGCCCGGCAAGGTTGCGAGATACCAGCCCACATGCTTACGAGCAATGCGTACGCCCATCACGTCCCCATAGAAAGCGTGGAGGGCGGCCAGATGCTCAAGCAGAATGCGTTCCACCTCGATCAGCTCCGGCGCCGGCAACATCTCGCCGGTCCGCAGGAAGTGCTCGATCTCACGAAAAATCCATGGCCGCCCCTGGGCAGCCCGACCTATCAGCAGGCCATCGGCACCGGTCGCGTCGAGCACGTAGCGGGCCTTCTGCGGCGAATCGATATCGCCATTGGCGAACACCGGGATCGACACCGCCTGCTTGATCGCGGCAATCGTGTCGTACTCGGCTTCACCGGTGTACAGGTCGGCACGGGTGCGGCCATGCACCGCCAGCGCCGTGATCCCGGCCTGCTCGGCGATCTTCGCCACGGTCAGGCCGTTCTTGTTGTCGCGATCCCAGCCGGTGCGGATCTTCAAGGTGACCGGCACATCGACCGCAGCCACCACGGCCTGCAGGATCTCGGTCACCAGTGCTTCATCTTTCAGCAACGCGGAGCCGGCAGCCTTGTTGCAGACCTTCTTTGCCGGGCAACCCATGTTGATATCAATAATCTGTGCGCCCAGTTCGACGTTGGCCCGGGCCGCATCCGCCAGCATCTGCGCGTCGCCACCGGCGATCTGCACCGAGCGCGGCTCGGGATCGCCTTCGTGGATCATGCGCATGCGCGACTTGCGGGTGTTCCACAGGCTCATGTCACTGGTGACCATTTCCGAGACTACAAGCCCTGCGCCCAGACGTTTGCACAACTGACGAAAGGGCTGGTCGGTGACGCCCGCCATGGGGGCGAGAATCAAGCCGTTCTGCAATGTGTATGGGCCGATGCGTACCGCCGACATAGGACTTCCCTGAAGTGGGGCCGGATCATTAGAGTTCGAAAAAGGGTTGGCATGATACCCGCTCTCGATGACTGGATAAAGGCTGAATTGAACAAAATCTGAACAGTTATTCTGTTATTGCCAGAGGTTTGGTTGTCCGGGGCAAAGTCAGAAAACCGCCGTCAATCACGCAGCGGTGAAGCGTTTCACTCGGGGGAGTGGAAACTCAGGCTGTAGTTCACCGCTTTCGGGCCTGGATCGAGGATGTCCAGGGCAATGTGGATTGGCGTCTGCGGTGGCATTTCAGCCATGCCTTCCAGGTCGCCGTTGAGGTATTCGCCGGGTTTGAAGCGACGGCTGGCAATCAAGTGGCCGTTGAGGTCGGCGAAGCGCAGCTCCAGCAGCGGGAACGGTTGCGAGAACGGGGCACGGTTGTAAATGATCGCATCGACCACCAGCGCCCCGCTGAATTCCGGATGGCTGCGCACCACGAGGTTGCTGCTCTTGATCTTGGCGATGTCGACCTTGGACGGCACCGTGCAGCCGATTTGCGGACACAGTTGCTGGAACCACGGGCGGTATTGGTCCTGGCGCGCCAACTCGTCGAAATGATAGGCGACGTACTGGCCGGCCAGGCCGGCAGCGGCCAGCAGGATCAACAGCAACCAGAGAAAGCGTCGACCCCACGGCGAACGGCGTTTCTGCCAGTCCAGTTGCAGCGGATCGTCGGTCAGGTCCTGCAGGACTTCGGCGCGGACACCGGGTTCGGCGCGCTCGCGTTTCTTGCGCGGTGGCTCGATTGACGACAGCTCGTCATCGGCGTCGTCACTGGCAGACAGGCGTTCGCGGCGGGCGTTCGGGTCGATCGGATCGTGCAGGCGCAGCTGCGGGATCGGCGGCTCGTCATCCAGATCCACCGGTTCCAGCGACAGCGACGGTTCGGTGCGCTCCGGTTTGATCGGCTCGATGTCGACGATTTCCGGCTCGGCTTCAGGCTCGGGCGTGCGCTCGTCGGCGGGTTCGCTGAACAGGCTGTCCGGCCAGACGGCTTCATCCGGCTCGGGACTGTCGCGGCGCGCGCTCAGGGAATCTTCGCGCGGGCGACCGAATTCGGTGGTCGGCTGGATTTCCCGTTGCTCGAGGCGGGCGAGTTCCTGGTCGAGGTCCAGGCTGTCCAGGTCCAGCTCGGAGGCGCTCCACTGCTTTTGGCTGATGGCGCGCGGTGCCGGCACCGTCGGTTCGACGATGGCCGGTGGTTCCTCCGCCGTGGGCGGCGCCAGGCTTGGCGGCGCTTCGACGGACGGTTGCGGAACGGCTGGCACGACCGGCGCCAGCGCGTCCTTGCCGGCGCGTTGTTCGAGCAGCTGTTTGGCCGCGTTGAACACTTGCAGGCAGGAGCCGCAGCGAACCACTCCACGGGCCACGCTCAATTGAGCGTGGCTGACACGGAAACTGGTTTGGCAATGCGGGCACTGGGTGACGAAGCTGTCGGTCATGCGGCGATCCGGATTGAGCAGGCGGACATTCTAGCGCCGACGGCCGGTGATGCGCACCCAGCCATCGCGATTGGCGATCGGGTCGAGATCGAAGTCCTGCGCATAGGCGGCAGCCACTTCGTCGCCTTGTTCGGCGAGAATCCCCGACAGTGCCAGGCGTCCGCCGGACTTGACCAGACCGGACAATTGCGGCGCCAGGGAAACCAGCGGCCCGGCGAGAATGTTGGCCACCAGGACATCGGCTTTGACCGGCGGCAGGTCTTCCGGCAGGTACAACGGGAACAGCTCGTCGGCGATGTTGTTGCGCCCGGCGTTATCGCGCGAGGCTTCCAGCGCCTGCACGTCGATGTCGGTGCCGACCGCTTCCTTCGCGCCCAGCAGCAGGGCGGCGATGGCCAGAATCCCCGAGCCGCAGCCGAAGTCCAGCACGTTGCAGTCCTTCAGGTCCTGGCCGTCGAGCCATTCCAGGCATAGCGCGGTGGTCGGGTGGGTGCCGGTGCCGAATGCCAGGCCCGGGTCCAGCAGCAGATTGACGGCGCCTGGCTCCGGTGCGGCGTGCCAGCTCGGCACGATCCACAGGCGCTGGCCGAAGCGCATCGGCTGGAACCCGTCCATCCAGCTGCGCTCCCAGTCCTGGTCTTCGATCACTTCGCTGTGGTGCTCGGGCAGCGGGCTGCCGGTCAGCAGTTCGAGGTGGGCGAGGACGAGTTCGGCTTCGGTGCCGCCCTCGAACAGGGCCAGCAGGTGAGTGTGCGACCAGAGCGGTGTGGTGTTGAGTTCCGGCTCGAAGATCGGCTGGTCTTCGGCGTCCATGAAGGTGACCGAGACGGCGCCCACTTCAAGGAAAGCGTCTTCATAGGTTTCGGCTTGTTCTGGGCTGATGGCGAGACGGACTTGCAGCCAAGGCATGGCGGGCACCTTTGAAAAAGATTGATTGCAGCCTAGCGGCCTGCGAGAAGCGCGCAAGTTTACGCGAGCGCGCGGGGTTTGTGGGAGCGGCATTTGTAGCGCAGATGTTGAGCGAAGCGGATGCCCGCTCCCGTGAGGGCAAGCATGAAACCTCCAGAAACAACAAAGCCGCCCGAAGGCGGCCTTGTCATATGCCGGGCGAAGCTTAGTGCTTCTCGCCAGCCAGCTTGTGCTCGAGGTAGTGAATGTTCACGCCCCCTTTGCAGAAGCCTTCGTCGCGGGTCAGGTCACGGTGCAGCGGGATGTTGGTCTTGATCCCGTCAACCACGATTTCGTCCAGGGCATTGCGCATGCGTGCCATGGCTTCGTCGCGGGTGGCGCCGTAAGTGATCAGCTTGCCGATCAGCGAGTCGTAGTTCGGCGGAACCGCATAACCGCTGTACAGGTGCGAATCGACGCGAACGCCGTTGCCGCCTGGTGCGTGGAAATGCTTGACCGTGCCCGGGCTCGGCATGAAGGTTTTCGGGTCTTCGGCGTTGATCCGGCACTCCAGCGAGTGACCGCGGATCACCACGTCATCCTGGGTGAACGACAGCTTGTTGCCGGCGGCGATGCTGAGCATCTCCTTGACGATGTCGATACCGGTGACCATTTCCGAAACCGGGTGCTCCACCTGAACACGGGTGTTCATTTCGATGAAGTAGAAACGACCGTTTTCGTACAGGAACTCGAAAGTGCCGGCGCCACGGTAGCCGATGTCGATGCACGCCTGGACGCAGCGCGCGAGGACTTCCTTGCGGGCCTGCTCGTCGATGCCCGGTGCCGGCGCTTCTTCGAGAACCTTCTGGTGACGACGTTGCAGCGAGCAATCGCGGTCGCCCAGATGGATGGCGTTACCCTGGCCGTCGGACAGTACCTGGACTTCGACGTGACGTGGGTTGGTCAGGAATTTTTCCAGATAGACCATCGGGTTGCCGAACGCCGCGCCAGCTTCGGTGCGGGTCAGTTTGGCGAAGGCGATCAGGTCTTCTTCCTGGTGTACCACGCGCATGCCGCGACCACCGCCGCCGCCAGCGGCCTTGATGATCACCGGATAGCCGACTTCACGACCGATGCGCAGTGCCGTTTCCTCGTCTTCCGGCAGCGGGCCGTCGGAACCTGGAACGGTTGGCACGCCGGCTTCGATCATCGCGTGCTTGGCCGATACCTTGTCGCCCATCAGGCGAATGGTGTCGGCTTTCGGGCCGATGAAGGCGAAACCGGAGTTCTCGACCTGCTCGGCAAAGTCGGCGTTTTCCGCGAGGAAACCGTAGCCTGGGTGAATGGCGGTAGCGCCAGTCACTTCAGCGGCCGCGATGATTGCCGGGATGTGCAGGTAGGAGTGCGCGGCGGAAGCCGGGCCGATGCAGACGGATTCGTCTGCCAGACCCAGGTGCATCAGCTCTTTGTCGGCCTTGGAGTAAACGGCGACGGTCTTGATGCCCATCTCTTTGCAGGCACGCAGAATCCGCAGGGCGATCTCACCGCGGTTAGCGATCAGAACTTTTTCCAACTTCGCAGTCATCAAAGGCTCTCCGCAGTTCAAACGATGGTGAACAGCGGTTGGTCGTACTCAACCGGCTGGCCGTCTTCGACGAGGATGGATTCGATCACACCGCTGGTTTCCGCTTCGATGTGGTTCATCATCTTCATGGCTTCGACGATGCACAGGGTGTCGCCTTTCTTCACGGTCTGGCCGACTTCAACGAAGGCTGGCGAGGTTGGCGAAGACTTGCGGTAGAAAGTACCTACCATCGGCGAACGGGCAACGGTGCCGTTCAGTGCTGGAGCAGCGGCGGCAGCCGGCGCAGCGGCTGCTGCTGGAGCGGCAGCGGCGACTGGCGCGGCGGCCGGAGCCTGCATCGGAGCCGGTGCGTAGTACTGCTGAGCTGGAGTCTTGCTGTTACGGCTGATGCGTACGGACTCTTCGCCTTCCTTGATCTCAAGTTCGTCGATGCCGGACTCTTCCAGCAGTTCGATCAGTTTCTTAACTTTACGGATATCCATGAATCGTCAACTCCCAAGGGTCGGTCAGGGGCGTTTAAGGCTTGTTGTTCAAGCTGTTGCCGTTCTTTCAAGCTGTTCTAGCGCGGCCTCCAGGGCCAGTCGGTAACCGCTGGCGCCAAGGCCGCAGATCACTCCCACCGCTACATCGGAGAAGTAAGAGTGATGGCGGAAAGGTTCGCGTTTGTGCACGTTCGATAAATGCACTTCGATGAATGGGATGCTCACTCCCAGCAGCGCGTCACGTAATGCAACACTTGTATGTGTAAATGCCGCCGGATTGATCAAAATGAAATCGACGCCTTCACCGCGTGCGGCGTGGATACGGTCGATCAACTCGTACTCGGCATTGCTTTGCAGATGCAGCAGATGGTGGCCGGCTTCACGGGCGCGGCGCTCCAGATCCTGGTTGATCTGTGCCAAGGTCGTCGACCCATAGGTGCCCGGCTCGCGGGTGCCGAGCAGGTTCAGGTTGGGGCCGTGCAGCACCAGTAGCGTTGCCATCTGCGTGTTCCTTGTTATGAGTGAGCCTGCGTCAGAACCCGGCGACTATGCCGCAAAGACTTTGTGACTGTCCAGTTCTCTGCAATAGCCAGCACGATGTCCGATGTTTGCGCGAAATGTGTGACCGAGTGATTAAATCCGGTCATTCGCTCTGGCGACACGTTCGGCGAAGTCGGCGGCATTGATCTCGCCGATCACCCGCACATCGCGGTGTTCATTGCCGTCCTTGCCGAAGAACATCAGCGCCGGTGGGCCGAACAGGTTGTAGCGGTCGAGCAGGCGGCGCTGTTCGGCGTTGCTCGCGGTGATATCGAAACGGATCAGCCGATAACCCTTGAGCCGTTCGACGACGGTGGCGTCATTGAGCACGTCGTGTTCGATGACTTTGCAACTGATGCACCAGTCGGCGTACCAGTCGAGCAGCAGCGGGGCACCGGCGTTTTTAGCTTCCAGCAGCATGCGATCCAGATCCGCCGGGGTGCTGACGGTCTGCCATTTGCCGCTGTCCTGAGCCGGCGCGCCGCTCTGGACGACACGCGGCGCAATCGGGTTGAGCGGATCGGTCTGGCCGCTGAAGGCGCCGTACCAGCAGGCCAGCGCATAAAACACCAGGAACATCCCGAGCAGTTGGCCAAGGCGTTTGCGCGGCGGTTTATAAACGAACTCCAGCGCGCCGAGGAACAGGCCGACGCCGCCGGCCAGCAGACCGATCAGCAACAACGTGACTTGTCCCGGCAAGACCCGGCTGAGCAAGCCGATTGCCAGTCCGAGCAGCAACACGCCGATACCGTTTTTCACGTACATCATCCATGGCCCGCTCTTCGGCAGCCACACCGCGCCGCCAGTCGCCACCAGCAACAGTGGCGCGCCCATGCCGAGGCCGAGCATGAACAGCTTCAGACCACCGCCCAGCGCATCGCCGCTGGCGCTTATATAAAGCAGCGCACCGGCCAGTGGTGCCGACACGCAGGGTGAAACCAGCAGGCTCGAGACCACACCGAGTACCGCCGCGCCCCACAGCGAACCGCCCTCGGTGCGCCCGGCGATCCGGTCGAGGCGGCTGCTGATGACGTGCGGCAGCTTCAGTTCGAATACGCCGAACATCGCCAGGGCAAAGATCGCAAAGAACATCGCGAACGGCACCAGCACCCACGCCGATTGCAACCGCGCCTGCAGATTCAGTTGCGCGCCGAACAACCCCATCAGTGCCCCGAGCAGGGCAAAACAGGCGGCCATCGGCAGGACGTAGGCCAGTGACAGATTGAAGCCGCGCAGCCCGCCGACCTGCCCGCGCAGCACCACACCGGACAGGATCGGCAGCATTGGCAGCACGCACGGAGTGAACGTCAGGCCCAGACCGGCGAGGAAGAACAGCGCCAGGTCACGCCAGTCCCAGGCGGTCGCTGGAGTGGGCGTGCTGCCTGCCGCTGCGTTGCCGTCGATGCTCAGGCGCTCGGTTTCCGGCGGGTAGCACAGGCCTTTGTCGGCGCAGCCCTGATAGGTGACGACGAGAGTGAAGGCCCGGGAGTCGTTGCGTGGCAGCTCGACATCGAGGATGCCGTGATAGACCTCGACATCGCCGAAGTACTCATCGTGTTTCTGCTCGCCGTTGGGCAGCTGCGCGGCGCCCAGTTTCACATCGGCCGGGTCGGTGCGGAACTGGAAGCGCTGGCGATAGAGGTAATAGCCCTCGCTGGCGACGAAGCGCAGTTTGATCGACTGCGGCGTGCTTTCGACCAGACTCAGTTGAAAGGCTTCGCGCACCGGCAGGAAGTCTGCGCTGTTATTGACTGAGCCCAGGGTGGAACCGGGTTTGCTGTCGAACAACCCGGCGGCGCCGGCCGGCAGGGTGAAGACAAAAAGCAGCAGGCAGAGCAAGCGGCGCATGACGATCTCGCGTATCGGAATTGGGGGGATGATAGCGGACGGTGCGCAGGTATGCAGGCGCGCGGTCATTGCGTTGATGAGGAGGCTGAATACGCCGTCCTCTTCGCGGGCAGGCCCGCTCCCACAAGGGCAACTTATTCCAGTGTGGGAGCGGGCCTGCCCGCGAATGCAGTCATTCAGACGCGGAAAGCCTGCACGGCGGTATGTAATTGTCCGCCCAACACGAGCAGGTTTTCGCCTTGCTCGCGACCTTCACCGATGCGCAGCAGGTTATCTCCACCCAACTGATGAATGCGCTCGCTGTGATCACGGATTTCGCTGACCGCGCCGCTCTGCTGGGCGGTGATGTCGGCGATGCGGATTGCGGTATCGGAAATGGTCTGGATCGCCCCGACAATCTTGTCCAGCGCGCCGTCTGCCGACTGCGCCTGATTGGCCGTGGCTTCGGCGTGTTCGACTTGGGCGCGCATGCCTTCCACCGATTGCCGGGCGGCGGTTTGCAGGCCGGCGATCAAGGTCTGGATCTCCGCCGTGGCGCCGGCAGTGCGCTGCGCCAGAGAGCGCACTTCCTCAGCCACCACCGCGAAGCCGCGACCCATCTCTCCGGCACGCGCCGCTTCGATCGCCGCGTTGAGGGCCAGCAGGTTGGTCTGGTCGGCAATCGAACGGATCACCGTCAGCACGCCGCCGATGGTCGCCGACTCCTCGGCCAGGTGTTCGATCATCTGCGCATTACCTTGTACTTCACCGACCAGTGCATGCAAGCCGGTGAGGCTCTGGCCGATGACTTGCTGTCCGTGCTCGACCGCCAGCCCCGCATGCCGACTGGCATCTGCCGCCTGACGCGCATCGCCGGCCACTTGCTGGATGGTCGCCTCCAGTTCGCCGAGGGAGTCACGGATCAGTGCGGTATCGCCGGCCTGATGTTCGGCGCCACTGTGCAAGTCGTTGCTCAGTTCGGCGAGGGTCCGGCTGCTGCCGGCGACCTGTTCGGCATTGCCGCGAATGGTGCCCACCAGATCCACCAGGTAGGCGCGCAGGCGATTGAGCGAGGCTTCGATGTCGTGCAGTTCACGGTTGGTCTTGCCCAGATGAATGTCCTGGCTGAAATCGCCCTCGGCCCAGGTCGACAGGGCCGGCGCAAGGTTGGTCAGGGTGCGCGCCAGGCGACGCTGCAAGGTATCGATCAGCAAGGCGATCAGCAGGATCAGGCCGATCATCACGCCTTGCATCAGGCGCACTTCGCCCTGGATCTGCCCGTGCTGGGCGCGCACCACCGGTTCGAGGCCGGCGATGGCTTGCTGCACGGCGGCGATTTTCAAGTGGGTGGCGGTGCTCAGGTCGGTGCGTTTCTGGATCTGCTCGCGAGTGCGCGCCAGTTCTGCCGGGTAGCGCCCGAGCAGGCTGTTGAGTTCGCGCTTGAGGCCGACGCCGGCATCCTCGGCGGTGGCTTTCTCGGTGTTTTCAATGCCCATCATCGCGGCGAAATCGTCGCTGCCGGATTCGTTGCTGGCGACCACGCCGAGCAGCGGCAGGGCATCGATCGCCTGCGCCTGGGTGCGGATGCTGGTGACTTCCCGCTCGACATCGACGGCCAGTTCGCTGCGGCCGCTGCTCACCAGTTTGTCCCGTGCCAGGGACAGTTTGCCCAGGTGTTGGGAGGCCGCGAGCAGCGGTGTCAGGTAGGTCGAATTGCCGCCAGCATAGGTGCTGAGCTGATCGAGGCTGGCGCTCAGTTCGCGCTCGGCCTGCAACAGCAGCGCCTGCGGATCACCGGCCAGTTTGCCGGCCGCCAGCAGGTCGGTCTTGCTGAAATCGTCGAGGCTCGACAGGCTCGGGCGCAGGGTGTCGGCGAGCGCGGGTGGCAGTTCGCCGAGTTCTTTCTGCAGGCCGTCGATGGCCTGGGTGGCGCTGCTCAGGCGCAGGGCGTCGCCGCTTGCGAGGTAGTCCTCGACGTTGCGCGCCACTTCATTCTGAAATTGCTGCGACAGCCCGAGGTAGCGCTCCATCAACAGATACGGGCGTTCAAGGGCTTTCTGCGACCACCACAGCGTGGCGCCGAGGGCCACGCACACGGCGACCAGCAACAGCGTATTGAGATTGGTGAGCAACTTCAGGCGCATGACGGTTACCAACGACAGAAATGGTAAGCGCCTGAATTTATTGCGGTTCTATTACAGGGTTATGACCGAATCGGTGGATTCCGATGAAAAAGTGGCACTTTGCTTTGAGTCCCGCGCGGTCTGTACCCGATTACGTCCTTCGCCTTTGGCGCGGTACAGCGCCTCGTCGGCCTGGCTGGCCATCATCAGGCTGTCGGAGTCGTCGTGCATCTCCACCACACCGGCGCTGAACGTACACCACAGATCCTGCGGTTGCGCCGGGTAATGGATTTCGGCGAAGCGCTGGCGAATCTCGTCGAGCACCTTATGTGCGGCGTTGATATCGGTGTCGGGCATGACGATGGCGAATTCTTCACCGCCGTAACGGCCGATGAAATCGGTCTTGCGCAAGCGTTGCTTGAGAAACAGCGCCAGGCTCTTGATCACCCGGTCACCCATCGGGTGGCCGTGGCTGTCGTTGACCCGTTTGAAGTGGTCGATGTCGAGCATGGCGAAACTCAACGGTTTGTTCTCGCGGCGGGCGCGGAACGAGCAGTCTTCGAGCAACTGCAAAATGTGCGTGTGGTTGTACAGGCCGGTGAGGCTGTCGCGCACCATCCGCGCTTTCAGGTTGCGAGCGCGGGCGGCGCGGTTGCGCACGGTGGTGATCAGGTGGCGCGGCTTGATCGGCTTGGTCAGGAAGTCGTCGCCGCCTTCGCTCATGGCGTCGAGCTGCTTGTCCAGATCGTCTTCGGCCGACAGGTAGATGATCGGCACGCTGACATAGCGATCATTGTGGCGGATGACCTTCGCCAGTTCGGTGCCGGTGCAGGCCGGCATGTACATGTCGAGGATGATCAGGTCCGGCTGGAAATCCGCCAGCTCGGCCATGGCCTGGATCGGTTCGATCAGGGTGCGGGTGACGATCCCGGCACTGTTGAGCAGACGCTCGGTGTGCAACGCCTGGGCGCGGGAGTCGTCGATGATCAGCACTTTATAAGGTTCGTACTGGGCGACGCAGGTCAGGACTTCGATCTTCTCCAGCAGGCTCGAGGCTTCGAGGGTGCCGGTGAGAAATTCCTGGCCGCCGGCACGCACCGCCGCCAGACGTGTCGGGGTGTCGGTTTCGTGCAGACTGAAAAACAGCAGCGGCAATGGTTCTTCCAGGCCTTGCTGGGCTTCGGCGGCGAGTTTCAGGCCGATGCCCGGGCCGCTGAAGTCGACGTCCATGACGATGGCCGCCGGCAAACGCTCGACCATCGAGGAGCGAAACGCCGACACACTGTCCAGCGCCTGGGCACTGAGGCCGAAGAATTCCAGCTGCTTGGCCAGGCGCTCGGCGCGGTCGTGATCCTGCAGCATCACGTAGATTGGTTTGCGCAGGGGCGGCAGGAATGTCTGGTCGAGTTGGTCGCCATGGCGCAGGCCGGTGCGCGACAGACGTTGCATCAGGCGATTGAGGTCGGTGATCAGGCCGCTGCTCAGGCGTCCGCGATTGGCGTCCACCGCTTCCAGCGACTGGCTGATGTGATGCGCGAGCTGGGTGTGTTCGGGCTGTTCGAAGCGCTCGGCGAAGCGCAGCAGGCGCAGGTTGGCCTCGCTCAGTTCGGCGAGGTCGGCGGTGGACCACTCGCTGCGTTGCAGGCGCTGCCATATCTCAAGAATCTGACGTGCCTGATGAATTACCCGCTGGGCAAAGTGGTGCTTGAGGCGCTCGCGGCTGGGGTCTTCTGGCTCGGTCATATCCTGACTACTAGTTAGGGTGCATGCTGAGATCGACTGGTGGCTCTATGCTAGCACCTCTTTTCCCCTATATGAGTGTCGTACGTCAATAATCTGCGGTGCGACACAATTCAGTTTCTGACCGGATGGTTTTGTTTTGGACTTGCTCGTCGGGCAAGTCCCCGTGAGCCGGGCGCTTGCCATGCTGGAAGCTTCGCGAAAGTGATTGTTTTGTGGCATTAACATAAGTGCTCTGAATGAGTCCGGCGATGTTTTCAGAGGGTGGGCAGCGCTGTTGGTAGGGCAGAGCGCATCGGGGAATCCCTTAGGGTCGGCGAATGCGTCACTCGCCCGCACGATTTGCGGCTTATCCATCATCGCGGGTGCCGGGCCAAGGCACGTTGTTGTATGGTTGTGGTCGAACCGTTGAACCCAAGTTTTGAAAGGATATCGCCATGCTGGACTGGAAGAACCGCGCGGGCAGCGCGCCTGAACGTGCCGCCGAGCCCAAGTCGGCCACCCGCAGTTATGTCGGCGGTCTGCTGTTCAGCCGCGCGCTGGCGACATTGATCGGCCTCTACCTGTTGGTGACCATTGGCCTGGGCTGGTACTGGAGCCAGGAACCTGCGCTGTTCCCCGTGGCGCAGAACGCCCAGGTGGCCGCCGAGAAGGAAGGCAAGCAGATGGTGGTCGGCTACACCACCGTCGAAACCCTGAAGACCGTCGCCGGCACCTTGCTCGACAAGCCGGGCGGCTACATTTCCAACGACCGCTTCCCGCCGGGCCTGTGGATGGACAACATGCCGAGCTGGGAATACGGCGTGCTGGTCCAGGTGCGCGACCTGACCCGTGCCTTGCGCAAGGATTTCGCCCGTTCGCAATCGCAATCGGCCGAAGACGCCGATCTGGCCAAGGCCGAGCCGCGTTTCAACTTCGACAACAAGAGCTGGATCCTGCCGTCGAGTGAATCGGAATATCAGGAAGGCATTAACTCGCTGAGCCGCTATCAGGCGCGTCTGTCGGATCCGTCGCAGAAAAACGCACTGTTCTACGCCCGCGCCGACAACCTCAACAACTGGCTGGGCGATGTCGGCACCCGTCTGGGTTCGCTGTCGCAACGGCTGTCGGCCAGCGTCGGTCGGGTCAAGCTCAACACCGCACTGAAAACGGAAACCCCGGCAGTCGGTGAAGTGCCACAGGTTGACGAGGAAATCGTCGAAACCCCGTGGATGCAGATCGACAACGTGTTCTACGAAGCGCGCGGCCAGGCCTGGGCACTGTCGCACCTGTTGCGCGCCATCGAAGTGGATTTCGCCGATGTGCTGGCGAAGAAGAACGCCACGGTCAGCGTGCGCCAGATCATTCGTGAGCTGGAGGCTTCGCAGGAGCCGGTGTGGAGTCCGATGATCCTCAACGGCAGCGGTTTCGGTGTCCTGGCCAACCACTCGCTGGTGATGGCCAACTATATTTCCCGGGCCAACGCCGCAGTGATCGATCTGCGCCAACTGCTCAACCAGGGCTGAGCCATGAGCGACAACGCCAGGGAAGCGGCGCACCGCGCCGCTTCGGATGCCGAACAGATCGCCTGGGTCGACGAGCAGGACAACCTGCTCGGCGCCCTGGTGCGCTCCGACCTGCGTGAGCGCGGGCTGATCGGGCGGGGCACCTACATCATGCTGTTCAACTCCGCCGGTGAACTCTGCGTACACCGGCGCACCCTGAGCAAGGCGATCTATCCCGGTTATTGGGACGTGGCGGCGGGCGGCATGGTGCAGGCCAGCGAAACCTACGCCGAGTCGGCGGCCCGCGAGCTGGAGGAAGAGTTGGGCGTGAGCGGCGTGGAACTGACCGCCCATGACCATTTCTTCTTCGAGGACACCGGCAACCGCCTGTGGTGTTCGGCGTTTTCGGCGGTGTGGGACGGGCCGTTGATCCTGCAGCCGGAAGAAGTGCTCGAGGCACGCTTCATTCCAGTCGATCAGGTCCTGCTGGAAATCGAGCAGAAGCCTTATTGCCCGGACTCTCTGGCGGCCTTGAAACGCTATCTCAAGGCGCAACAGAGCGACGTCGCAAAGAACTCATAAAATGGCGCCGATTGGCACTTAGCAATCGACGCTTTTGCCGTTACACTGCGCGACCTTTTCAAGCTGTACCGGCGTGCTTTACAGGCGCAAACGGTGCAGTAGCGCTGCCCCTGCCTGAGTGGGGCTTCGCGGTCGATGACCTTGCCCAAGGTCGCGATCAGTCTTTGTCCTCCCGAGAGGATTGCCGGTGGCCAAAAAAGCCGCATCCTTCGCCGCCCTGGGCGGCCTGGTATTTTCCACCGACGCAGGTCGTCATTGCCCGGAATGCAGCAAGCCGGTGGACGCCTGTATCTGCAAACAAACCGTGATCCCGGCCGGTGACGGCATTGCCCGCGTGCGTCGCGAGAGCAAGGGCCGTGGCGGCAAGACGGTGACCACAATCACCGGCGTGCCCCTGGCCGAAGACGCGCTCAAAGAGCTGGCGACAACGTTGAAGAAACGTTGCGGCACCGGCGGCGCGTTGAAAGACGGGGTCATCGAAATCCAGGGCGATCATGTCGAGCTACTCTTGGCTGAACTGATCAAGCACGGTTTCAAGGCGAAGAAGTCCGGCGGCTAGCAGCCTCTGTGAAAACCACCGATGGCTTGACCCGGTTCTGAAATCCGTCAGATTCGGTGTCGTCTCCATGGTTTTCACAGAGCCTGTTCATGACCGGTTTCTAAACTCAACGCGGTCAGCGCGGTCTACCGCCCCGCTGACGAACCGTCATTTTCATTCTTTAGACTGCGGCGGCCTGAACGTCAGGCGACGCTCCATGACTTCTTTATAGGGGACTTCGATGTCCGTACGACGCACACGCAAAGACGATGGCAGCCAATGGACAGTTGCGGACAGCCGCAGTGTTTACGGGATTCGCCATTGGGGGGCCGGGTATTTCGCGATCAATGACGCCGGTCGCGTCGAAGTTCGTCCGAACGGCCCGAGCAGCTCACCCATCGACCTGTTCGAGCAAGTCGACCAACTGCGCAAAAGCGGTTTGTCCTTGCCGTTGCTGGTTCGTTTTCCCGACATCCTGCAAGACCGCGTCCGTCAGTTGACCGGCGCTTTCGATGCCAACATCGAACGCCTGGAATACCAGAGCAAGTACACCGCGCTGTACCCGATCAAGGTCAACCAGCAAGAAGCGGTGATCGAGAACATCATCGCCACCCAGAATGTTTCCATCGGTCTGGAAGCCGGTTCCAAGCCTGAGCTGCTGGCAGTGCTGGCGCTGGCGCCGAAGGGCGGCACCATCGTCTGCAACGGTTACAAGGACCGCGAGTTCATCCGTCTGGCGCTGATGGGCCAGAAGCTCGGCCACAACGTGTTCATCGTGATCGAGAAGGAGTCCGAGGTCGGACTGGTGATCGACGAGGCCGCTTCGCTCAAGGTCAAGCCGCAAGTCGGTCTGCGTGTGCGTCTGTCGTCGCTGGCGTCGTCGAAGTGGGCGGACACCGGTGGCGAGAAATCCAAGTTCGGTCTGTCGGCGGCGCAACTACTGTCGGTGGTCGAGCGCTTCCGCGCTGCCGGCCTGGATCAGGGCATCCGCCTGCTGCACTTCCACATGGGTTCGCAGATCGCCAACCTGGCCGACTACCAGCACGGCTTCAAGGAAGCGATCCGTTACTACGGCGAGCTGCGCAACCTGGGTCTGCCGGTGGATCACATCGACGTCGGTGGCGGCCTGGGCGTCGACTACGACGGCACCCACTCGCGCAACGCCAGTTCGATCAACTACGACATGGACGATTACGCCGGTGTCGTGGTCGGCATGCTCAAGGAGTTCTGCGACGCGCAGAGCCTGCCGCATCCGCACATCTTCTCCGAAAGCGGCCGCTCGCTGACCGCGCACCACGCGATGCTGGTGGTGCAGGTGACCGACGTCGAGAAACACAACGACGACGTGCCGCAGATCGAGAACAAGGAATCGCTGCCGGAAACCGTGCAGTGGCTGGTTGACCTGCTCGGCCCGACCGACATCGAAATGGTCACCGAAACCTACTGGCGCGCCACCCACTACATGAGCGACGTCGCCGCGCAGTACGCCGACGGCAAGCTGACCTTGGCGGAAAAAGCCCTGGCCGAGCAGTGCTACTTCGCCGTGTGCCGTCGCCTGCACAACTCGCTGAAGGCGCGCCAGCGTTCGCACCGTCAGGTGCTCGACGAACTCAACGACAAACTGGCCGACAAGTACATCTGCAACTTCTCGGTGTTCCAGAGCCTGCCGGACACCTGGGCGATCGATCAGGTCCTGCCGATCATCCCGCTGCACCGTCTCGACGAAGAGCCGCTGCGTCGCGCGGTGCTGCAGGATCTGACCTGCGACTCCGACGGCAAGATCAACCAGTACGTCGACGAGCAGAGCATCGAAACCAGCCTGCCGGTACACGGCCTGAACGAGGGTGAAGACTACCTGCTGGGCGTGTTCCTGGTCGGGGCCTATCAGGAAATCCTCGGCGACATGCACAACCTGTTCGGTGACACCGACTCGGTGAACATCTATCAGAACGCCGACGGCAGCGTGTACCACGCCGGAATTGAAACCCACGACACCATCGAAGACATGCTGCGCTACGTGCACCTGTCGCCGGAAGAGTTGATGACTCACTACCGCGACAAGTGCGCCAGTGCCCGCATCAGCGCCAATGAGCGCACGCAGTTCCTCGATGCGTTGCGCCTGGGCCTGACCCGTTCTTCCTACCTGTCTTCCTGACACCATCCCCCTGTAGCCCCGGGCTGTCTGAAATTGTTCCCGCCGTCGCGGACATTTCAGATGGCCTGGTGCGAAACCTCTTCTTTTACTCGCGAAACGGCCTACGCCTTGACCAGCATAGTGATGTCGTCTGCTTTTCGCGTAGGTCATTTCCTAAGTTGTACTTCGGCTCTCTACTCGGCCATGGCTCTCGGCGAGAATCCCCGACCGCCCCTCCTGTAGAGAAACGCCCATGTTCGAACCAGCCGACGAGCCGTCGTTCAGTCTCGATGTAGCGGGTCTGTCCGCCCCCTTCGAAGTCCTGGCCTTTACCGGTAGCGAAGCCCTCAACGAACCCTTTGCGTTCGAGATCGATGTATTGATCGACGACCCGCACCTGGACCTCGCCGGGCTGTTGCACCGCGCGGGATTTCTGCGCTTCGGACCACCGGGCAACGGCGTGCATGGGCAATTGCAGAGTCTTGTGCAGCAGGAACATGGCCAGTGTTTCCGGTTGTGCCGGGTGCGGCTGGGGCCGAGGCTGAGCTGCCTCGACCTGCGCTTCAGCCAGCGGATGTTCAGTGGGCGCTCGGTGCCGCAAATCCTCGCCCAGGTGCTGAAAGAACACGGAATCAGCGGCCCGCAGTTGCGCTTCGAGCTGTTGGCCGACTATCCCGCCCGGACGTTCTGTACCCAGTACCGCGAGTCGGACCTGCAATTCGTCCAGCGCTTGTGCGGGCAGGAGCGCATTCACTACCGCTTCGAACACGGGCGTACCGGCCATTGCCTGGTGTTCGGCGATGACCCGGCCAGTCTGCCTCGGTCGGGCGAAGTGTGGTTCGCTGAGGCCGGCGAGGCCCTGGGTGTACGTCGCTGGCAGGTGCAGGGCGAAGTGCGCAGCAGTCTGCGGGGCGAACCTTCGCGGGTGCTGCAAACCGCCGAGGGCGATACCGATCTGCCGGCCCTGCGCAGCGGTCATTGGCTGCCGTTGACCGGCCACCCGCTCAGCGAGTGCAATCGCGGCTGGCTGGTGACCCGGGTCGAGCATCTGGGCGATCACAGCCGTGAGCCGGTCTACGCCAACCGGGTCGACGGGACGCAGGGCGACGTGCCGTTCGTGCCCCTCGTCCGTCCTCGGATGCACAGCCTGCAACGGGCCTGGGTGGTCGAGGTGGACGAACCCTTGCCCGATCGTTCGCGGCCGGTGGCGGTGCAATTCGACTGGCTGTATCAGGGCGAGGGCGCAGCGCCCAGTCATTGCTGGCTGCCGCTGGCACCGGCACTGGCCGACGTACCGCTGTCCGCGCTGGGCGACGGGGTCGAGGTGGTCGTGAGTTTCCTTGAGGGCGATCCTGACCAGCCGATGATCAGCGGTGTTTTGCGCACGCCGGTGCCGGTGGAGGATGTCGACGACGATGATCCGGTTCCGATGCCGCAGACGCTGAGCAGCGAAGGGATGCCGGTGTTCCTGCAATCGGCCGGGCCATTGCTGTTGCTGTGCCTGATCCCCGGTGGCGGCAGTTTCAGTCATTGCCCACCAGCGACCTGCAGTTGCCGGTTGCTCGCGGCCGTCGACCCGGGCCCCGGACGATGAGCGCCGCGACTCCGGAGCCGGTCGCGCAGTGGCTGTTGCTGGATGTGCCACAGGCACCCCAGGCGCTGATGACCCTCCACCGGGGCTTTGCCGGCGTGCGCCGTTTCTGGCTGTTCGAGGGCACCGAGTTTCAGCCGGTGCGCGAGCAAGGGCCGTTGCTGATTGAACTGCAAGGCAACGCGGCGCTGGCGGCGTTGTGTCAGCGTGATCCCCAGACCTGGAGCGGTTTGTTGCTGGGCAGCGAGTCTGCGGCGCCGGTCTTGCTCGAACACCTGCGGCGCATGCTCACGGTGTCGTTCGGCTTGCAGCACCGGGCCTTGCTCACCTGGTACAACCGCCAGACGGCCAGCTATTTCTTCGATGCCTGCGATGCCGGTGAACTGAGCCGCTGGCTCGGGCCGATCCAGCAGCTGCGCTGGTTCGGTGGCACCTGGGCCGATCTGGCAATGGGCAGCCAGGGCTGGCAGCAACTGCGCAATCCACGGCTGGCGGTGGAGCCGTTGCGGGTCGATGAGAGCCTGACGTCACGCCAGCGTGAACGCCTGCAAGCCTGTCTGCTCGATCAGCACATCTGGCGCTGGTGTCAGGCGGTGGGGGCGGATTTTCCGGTGCTCGCCGCCCATGTCCAACAGGGGCTGGCGCTGGGTTTCGGCGAACGGGCGATGCTCGATGGCTGGCTGTGGCTGCGCCTGCAGTATCCGCGCGCCACATGGGCGCCGCCCCCGGCGGGGCTGACGCCACAGGAACGGCTCGAACACCTGCGCCGGCAATGGCAGGGCGATCAACCCTGAGACGTCGCTTCAGTGTGCGGTGCCGCTGAACCAGCCGTCATTGCGTCGCAGCCACAGGGCCAGGGTGCCGAGGGTCAGGCTGCGCAAGACCATGAACAACAGGAACGAAATCCACAGGCCATGGTTGCCCAATCCCTGCAGCACCCAGGCGACCGGCAGCATCAGCAGCACCGTGAGCAGCATGCCGTTGCGCATTTCCCGGGCACGGGTAGCGCCGATGAACAGGCCGTCGAGCAGGTAGCTCCAGACCGCGATCAGCGGCAGCATGGCGAGGTAGGGCAGGTAAACGAACGCGGTGTCGCGCACGCTCTGGATGTCGGTCTGCATCTCGATGAACAGATGTCCGGCGCACAGAAACAGCAGGGCGAAACCGACACTCGCCAGCAGCGACCAGCCGCCGGCCACCACCAGCGAACGGCGCAGGGCCAGCCGGTCGCGGGCGCCGATTGCGTGTCCGCACAGGGCTTCCACGGCGTGGGCTAGACCGTCGAGGGCGTGGGCGGTCAGCAACAGGCCGTTGAGCAGCAGCGCGTTGGCCGCGACCGTGGCGTCACCGAGACGTGCACCCTGCACGGTGATCAGGAAAAACACCGATTGCAGGGCCAGGCTGCGGATGAAAATGTCGCGGTTGACCGCCAGCAGCGCCCGCCAGCTCTGCCAGACCCTCAGCGCGGCCCAGACGATGTGCCCGGGATAGGCGTGCAAAGCCTTGCGGGTCATCCACAGACCGAGCAGGGCACCGCTCCATTCGGCGATCACCGAGGCCCGGGCCGAACCGACCACGCCCCAGTCCAGGCCGATCACGAACCACAGGTTGAGGGCGATGTTGATCAGGTTGGTGCTCAACAGAATCGCCAGCGGCGCCCGGGCGTTCTGGGTGCCGAGGAACCAGCCGACCAGCGCATAGCTGGCCAGCGCCGCCGGCAGTCCGAACAGGCGGGTGTGGAAGAAGTCGCGGGTCAGTTGATCGAGTTCCGCCGAGGGTTGCATGAAGTGCAATGCGATGCCGCTCAGCGGTACGCCCAACAGGCCGAGCAGCAACGCCAGCCCCATCGCCAGCAGCAACCCCTGCAACAGAATCTGCCGCAACGCCGCGCCATCACTGCGCCCGGCCGCTTGGGCCGCGAAACCGGTGGTGCCCATGCGCAGAAAACCCATGGCCCAGGCGAGGAAGGTGTACAGGCTGGCGCCGACCGCCACGGCACCCAGTTGATGGGCGTGGGGCAGATGGCCAATGACGGTGCTGTCGACCAGCGCCACCAGCGGCACGGAAATGTTCGAGAGAATCATGGGAGCGGCGAGCGCCCAGACCTTGCGGTGGGTCGCGCGGTCGCGCCAGTCGGTGATCAGCTTGGACATGCGGGCTCCTTGGGGGAGCTGGCATTGTAGCGATTCATTCGGGATTTGCTGTGGCTGTGATTGCCGACGCCCCTCACCCCAGCCCTCTCCCAGAGGGAGAGGGGGCCTGCCGAGGTATCTTGCGTTCTCCATCGACCTGAAAGATCTTGGCGATTACGGATTCGGCAAAGCGCTAGTGAATAATCCAGCTCAACAACCACAACCCCAGCAACAACCAGATGATCCCGGCAACGATCGACGCATTCATGAACGCACGAATCGCCGACCACAACAGCATCAGCCCGACGATCAGCGCAATGATGCTGATGATCGACGTGTCCATTCCCAGGGTCTTGGCGAGTCCGTCGATAAAGTTGCCGCCGGCATTGCCCAGCACATTGAACAGACCGCTGAGACCGTCGACGATGAAGCGGATGATCGAGCCGAGCACCTGGCCGAGCCATTCGAAAAAGCTTTCTACCTGCATGTGTGCATCCTGATGAAAGAGCTGAGCCTTGGGCCGCGACGAGGTCGGCGTAGTTCCCTGCAAGCATAGAGGGTTTGCGCTGAAGCCGTGCAAGCGCGCTTGCCCACAAAAGCGACCGGCAGCCCCTTGCCTTCCCCCGGCATCCCCCCGAAGCTATACGCCTTCAGGAGAACCCGATGAACCTTGTTGAACTGACCGAACGCCTGCACGCCATTCGCGACCGCAATGACTGGCGGCAATTTCACAGCCCGAAAAACCTGGCGATGGCCGCCAGCGTGGAAATGTCCGAACTGGTGGAGATCTTCCAGTGGTTGACTGAAGACCAGTCGCGCCAGCTGCCGGCGGACAAGCTGGCCCACGCCGGGCAGGAAGTCGGCGATATCGTCCTGTATCTGTTGCTGCTGTGCAGCGAACTGGGACTGGACATGAATGAAGTGGTGCGCAGCAAGCTCGCCGACAGCGAACGGCGGTTCAGCTGATGAGCGACCGTCATTTCGATCAGTTGGCGACCCGTTTCGCCGAAAAAATCTACGGTGGCGCCAAAGGCGCGATCCGCCTCGCGGTGTTGCAGGCCGACCTCGCCGAAGCGCTTCCGGATCGTCCGCTGCGGGTGCTGGACATCGGCGCGGGCCTGGGCCACATGTCGTTGTGGCTGGCCGAGCGCGGGCATCAGGTGACACTGGCCGAGCCGGCCGAACCGATGCTCGAAGGCGCCCGCCAGCGCTTCGCCGAGGCCGGCCAGCAGGCCACGTTCATTCAGGCGCCGTGGCAGGATCTGCTCGGCCAGCTTACCGAGCCCTATGATCTGGTGCTGTGCCACGCCGTGCTGGAATGGCTGGCCGAACCCCATGCGATCCTGCCGGTGTTGCATCAGCTGACCCAACCCGGTGGCTGGCTGTCGCTGGCGTTCTACAACCGTGATGCGCTGATCTACCGGAACCTGCTCAAGGGCCATTTCAAGAAGATGCGCAAGAACGACATGGCCGGCGAAAAACAGAGCCTGACCCCGCAGCAACCTCTCGATCCGCGAGAGCTGGCCACGCAACTCGAAGGCTTGTGGCAGGTCGAAACCCAGAGCGGGGTCAGGGTTTTCCACGACTACATGCCGGTGGAATTCCAGTCCCGCGCCGAGTTGCTGGATTTACTCGAGATGGAGCTCGCCCACCGTCGTCACCCAAGCTTCGCCGGGCTTGGGCGTTACCTGCACTGGATCTGCCGGCCGATCTGATCGGAGCATGAAATGAAGGGTCATTCAGGGTTACTGCTGATCTGTCTCGGGTTGGCCGCGTGCCAGGGCAGCAACCCTTATGTGGCGCAGTCGCGGCCATTGCCGCCGGCCCCGCCGCAAGCGGCCACCACCTTCGACCGCAGCGCCTACCCGGCGCCGCCTCGGGACTATGGGCGCTACCGCAGCTGGGCGTGGCTCAACGGGCAACTGCCGCCGGGCACGGCCTGGGCGGATTCGGCGCAAGTGGCCGAAGCGGTCAGCAATGCCCTGGATCAACGCGGGTTGCGCCCGTTGCATGACAATCGTCCGGCGGATCTTTTCGTCAGCGCCCATTTGAGCCTGGAAACCCGCCTGCGCCAGGTGCAGGACGATTACGGTTACTACGGCGGCTATGGCGGTTACGACCGTTATGGCCGGGGCTACGGCATGTACAACACGGTGCCGATCGTGCGCACCTATCAGGAACAGGTCGTGGTGGTGCGGGTGGATCTGTTCGACGCCGGCAGTGGTCAGCCGGTCTGGAGCGCCAGCGCCGAAACCGGCACCCAGGGCAACCAGAGCGATCGCAGCGATGCGATCAGGGAGGCTGTCGAAAAGGCAATGTCGGCGTATCCTCCCAGTTAGCTTCCTGCAAATGAGAAGCTCTCACAGGTTCATGTCTTCAACCGGAGAAAAATCATGTTCCGCCGTCTCGCTCTACTGGCTGTGGCCGCGCTGCTCAGTGCTTGCGCCGCCAATCAGGTCAATCATGACTTCGATGCCAGCCGTGACTTTGCCGCTTATCGCAGCTGGAGCTGGAAAGAACCCGCCCTGCAATACCGTCCCGACGATCCCCGGATCAAGAGCGACCTGACCGAACAACGCATCCGCCAGGCCGTCGCCGATCAGCTCGATCAACGCGGCCTGCGCCCGGCCGCGGGCGGCAGCCGGGGTGATTTGAATGTGCAGACCTACCTGATCGTCGAGGATCGCCAGCAGCAGGTGACCACCAACTACGGCGGCGGTTGGGGCAACCCGTGGAACGGCTATTGGGGCGCCCCGATGTACAACGAAACCCGCAACATCACCTACAAGGTCGCGACGATCCAGGTCGATCTGCTCGACGGCAAGGACGGCAAACTGGTGTGGCGCGGCAGCGATGAGCAGATGCTCAGCAGCACGCCGAACCCGGCGGATCGCAGCAATGCCATCCGCGAAACCGTGACGCGGATCCTGGCCAACTACCCACCGCGTTAACGCTATCCCATTGTGGGAGCGGGCTTGCCCGCGAAGACGACGGCACAGTCGACTGGGATGTGCCCGACAGACCGCCTTCGCGAGCAAGTCCGCTTCCACAGGTTTTTGGGGCTCAGTTTCTGTGGGGGAGCTGGCGGGTTGCCAGCAGTCTCGTCAGGTCGTGTCTACACTGATATTCACCAATGGAGGTTGCGCCCGGCGGTGCGCCGGCAAAGGAGTGCGCCATGTCTCCCCGTTCGCCGTTCAACGGCCCGGCTCGACAGCGCGGGGCCATCGGGTTGATCGCGGCATTGACCCTGGGGCTGGCGCTGGTGTTGATTCTGCTGGTGGTCGACAGCGGTCGTTTATACCTGGAAAAACGCGATCTGCAACGGGTGGCCGACATGGCCGCCCTCGAAGCCGCGTCCCGGGGCGGCACTTGTGGCGCCGGGGCAACCGCCGATGCCTACGCCCGCGCCAGCGTGGCGCGCAATGATTTCCCGATCCCCAGCGCCGGCCGCACCCTGGCGGTCGCCTGTGGCGGGCTGACCGTGGATGCCAACAACCTGCGGGTGTTCACCGTCAATGCCGCCAGCAGCGAAGCGATCCGGGTCGTGGTCAGCCAGTCGGTGACCCAGAGTGTCGCCGGCGGTGTCGGGGCCTTGTTCGGCGGGGCCGGCCAAGGCGCGACCGTCACGCTCACGGCCACCGCTGTTGCTGCGCTGCCGCCTCCTTTGGCTTCGCTGACCATTCGCAGCAGCGCGGTGACGATCGATTCCTCCCGGTCGGCCGTTCTCAATGCGCTGTACGGTGGTCTGGTGGGCGGCAATCTCAACCTGAGCGCAGCCAGCTGGAACGGCCTGGTCAACAGCAACATCAGCCTGCTGGGCTACCTGGATCGCTTGAAGGTGGATATCGGCCTCAGCGCGGGCGGCTACGAACAAGTCCTCGGCAACAGCATCGCCGTCAGTCAATTGGTACAGACCGCAATCAACGTCCTCGACCCCAACGGCACCCTCGGCGCCACTGCCACCATCGTCGGCCTGCAAGCGATCAAGACGGCGGTCGGTGCTACGCAGGTGGTGCTGGGCAATCTGCTGAATGTGCAGGCCGGCACCCAGGCCACGGCACTGGCCGCGAATCTGCGGGCGTTCGACCTGATCCAGGGGTTCCTGCAACTGGCCAACAAGCAGAACGGCCTGGTCACCAGCCAGACGATCAATCTGGGCGTGGCGCAGGTCATCGCTCGGGTGCAAGTGCTGGAACCGCCACAGCTGTCGGCCATCGGCGACCCGCGCAAGATCATGGCGCCGAACAACCCCTTGGGCGCGAACCGGATCTATGTGAAGACGGCCCAGGTGCGCACGTTGCTGTCGGTGCAACTGCCGATCCTCGACGGTATCGCGTCGCTGGTCAGCGGAGTCGCCGATCTTGCGGCACCGCTGGGCAGCATCCTCAGTTCGCTGCTGCATCTGGATATCAAGGGAGTGCTGGATTCGCTGACCTGTGCCCTGGGTATTCCTTGCCAGACCCCGGATGTGCAATTGCTGCCGGGGTCTTTTCGTCTGGATGTGCTGGTCGATGCCGCCAGCGCCAACAGTTACGTCACCGCCTACAGTTGCCTGACGCCGACCAACAAAACCCTGACCACCAATACCACGACATCCGTGGTGAACCTGAAAATGGGCACCATCGATGCCGCCACGGCGTTCGGCAATAACGTCACGCCTCCCACTGCCGTCGTGACACCGTTGAAGCTGATCGACATCGGCGTGAAAACCTGCTCGCGCGTGCTGCTCGTCCTGCCGTTCAACTGTACCCCGCGTACCGCCGGAGTCGGGGGTGGTATCAGTATTTCCGCCGACACCACCATCGGCCAGAACGCCAACCTGTCTCACGTCTATTCGGCGCCGGCGGCCAGCAGCCTGCCGGAGATCAACCAGCCGCCGTTCTACTACACCTACAGCACCACCAATATCGTCAGCAGCCTGAGTGACACCCTGACCAACATCAATCTCAACATGTACGGCCCGTCGGGTTCGCTGGTGAGTGCGCTGGGGGCGAGCCTGGGCACGGTGAAAGGCCTGCTGGTCACCGCAATCAATACGGTGCTCAGCCCGCTGCTCGACACGCTGGTCAACACCCTGCTGGCCGCGCTGGGGATCAACCTCAATCAGGTCGATGTCGGCGCCAACCTCAGTTGTCAGTCGGGGCGGGCGACGCTGGTGATCTGATCATCCTCGGCAATCGGCAGCTCGATGCAGAACCGCGCGCCTTCATCGCCGTTGCGCACGCTCAGGCGTCCGCCCATGTTTTCGACGATGCCGTAGCTCACCGACAGCCCCAGACCGGTGCCGATCCCCACCGGTTTGGTGGTGAAGAACGGTTCGAAGATCCGCTCCAGCAAGCGCGGATCGATCCCGCCGCCGTTGTCCTCGACCCACAGCCGGACCACATGTTCATCGTGTTCGGCGTACACCGAAATCCACGGCTGGAAGTCGCGGTCGGCCTCGCGTTTGCTCAGCAGCGCATCCCGGGCGTTGACCATCAGGTTGATCAGCACCTGTTCCAGTTGATCGACGTAGCCGCGCACCTGTAGCTGGAACGTCGCTTCTCTGATTCGCAACTCGACGCCCTTGCCGCGCAAGCCTTCGGCGAGCAGCGACAGGGTGCCCTCGATTGCTTTCAGCGGATCGAACGGATGCTGCTCGATCTCCGAACGCCGCCCGAACACCCGCATATGATCCACCACTCGCGCGGCGCGCTGGACCTGGGCGTCGATGCGGTTGAGCTTGTCGGTCAGGTAGTCGACCTGCACATCGCCGTTGCCCAGGCGTTTGAGCACATTGACGATGGCCATGCGCATCACGTTCAGCGGCTGGTTGATCTCGTGGGCCAGACCAGTGGCCATTTCGCCGAGGGTGGCCATTTTTGCGCTCTGGGTCAGTTGCTGCTGCGAGCGGCGCACTTCGGTGTTGTCGCGGCCCACGGCCTGCACTTCGAGCAAGCGGCCGTGTTCGTCGAACACCCCGCGATCCGACCAGATCCACCACGCATGCTCGCGACCCGGAAGGCGCAGATTGATTTCGGCGGTGCTGACCGGTTGTTCCGGGGTCAGTTGCGCGAGGCGCTGGACGAACGCCTCGAGCTGTTCTTCCGACATCCAGCCACCGAGATTGACCCCCGGCAGTTGTTCCGGGGTGCATTCGAGGTAGTTCGCCAGCGGCCGGTTGCCGAAGGTCAGCGTCAGGTCGGGGCGATAGCGGCAGATCATCGCCGGCGAGTCTTCCACTAGAATCCGGTAGCGCTCTTCGCTGGCCCTGACTCGTTCGGCGGCCAGGGTCGCCTCGGTCACGTCCAGCCACAGGCCCACGGCTTCCACCGGCAGTCCGAGGTCATCGCGCAGCAGCCTGGCTTCATCCAGCATCCAGTGGGCGTTGCCTTGCGCGTCGAGTACGCGGTAGCGGGTACTCACCGAGCCTTCGCGCAGCAACTGGCGGCTGCGTTCGAAATAGAGCGCCTGATCCTGCGGATGCACATGCCTGACCAGTCCGTTATCGACGCAATCGGCCAGGCTCCAGCCCAGCAGCGATTGCAGGCTGGCGCTGAAAAATACCGGCTGCAGCGCACCCTCGTCATAGCGCTGTACGTAGATCACCGCCGGCGAACGGGCGATCAGATTGTCCAGGCGCGCGTGGGCAGCGGCGGCCTGTTGCTGCTGCTCCTTGATGTCGCTGATATCGAGCATGAAACCCACCAGCCGCCGCTCGGCGCCGATGCCCAGCGACTGGCCCTGCAAGCGATACCACTGCGGCAGCGGCGAATGCCCGGCAGGCTGCAGGCGCACGCACAACTCCAGCGGCTGACCCTCATCCTGCAAGGCTTGCAGACGACCGCGCAGTTCTTCGCGATCGGCGGGATGCACCCGGTTGAACCAGTCCGTCAGCGGCAGCCGGGCGCGATCAAGGCCCAGATTTTCTGCCAGTCGCGGCGCCAGCAACACCTCGGCGCTGTCGCCGAGGACCTCCCACCAGCCGCTGCCGAGCAAGGCTTGCAGGGTTTCCAGGCGCTCCAGTTGCAGGTGGTGACGATGCTCGCGCAAACGTTCGAGCAGCGGCGCGGCGACGGCCGCGGCGAGTTGCAGCCAGTCATGCTCGCTGAGATCCGCTGCGTGCTGCTGCACTGGGTAGCAACCGCACAGCAGCCACGCGGCCACGCCCTGGGCATCGCGGTAAGGCACGGCAAATCCTTCGCTCGGACCGAACACTCCGGTCAGGCGCGGTTGTTCGTTCGCCAGCAAACGTTGCGGTGCGGCACCGTTCAGGCTGTCGAGACCGGTGCCCAGCGACTGGCCGTTATGCCACAACTCTGGTGCGTCGTGCGCCGCGTAGTGCTGATGAATCAGCCAGGCCTGCTCGTGTTCATCGAGCAGGGCAACCGCCAGGCACGGAATGCTGAAACGCTGGCTCAGGCGCTCAAGCTGTTCGCCAAGCACAGGCGTCAGGCGCGCCAGACCGCACAGGCGCAATTGATCGCGGATCTGCGCGGCGAGCAATTGGCTTTGTTCGCGGCTGCGGGTCAGGCGCCGTTCGGCCAGCAGATCGCCGATGTCCAGCAATTGCAGGAGCCAGCCATCGCCCTGCGGCTGCACCCAGCCACGCAAATGCAGCGGCGGCCCGGCCAGGCTGAAAAAATCCAGATCGAGCAGTTGCCCTTGCCAGTCCGCCGGTTTGCCTTCCACTGCGAGGATGCTGTGGGGCAACAGGTAGGCCAGCAGGTGCGGCGTGCGGTTGCCTGACTGTTGTTGCGCCAGCAGATGGCGCAACGGCCCGGTGAGGTGATTAACGTGGCCGCCGTCATCCAGGTACAACTGCAGGCCGACGCTCAGCGCGCTCGGGCTGTCCACACTGTCGGACGGCGCGGACGATGGGCGGTTGAGCAGGCGACCGAACAGCTTGTCCCCGGAACTCAAAATTGCAGGCTCGAACTGGCGGTGAGGTTGGCAGGCAGGTTCGGCACCGTCCCGATGCCCGGCAACACCAGAAACGGCAGGGCCTGATTGAGTTTGCTGGTGGGGTAGTTGATGCGCACGGTCAAGAGTCCGCCGACGTAGGTGATGGTCGTGTCGGTGGTCGCGTTGAAGTTGAGGGCCGCGGGCAGCCAGGCCAGGCGCAGGGCCAATTCGTTGCGGGCGACGCTCTGGATGACGGTGGCGTAATTGGCCGTCGACGGGTCGAGGGCAACGCTGCGTCGCACGGCTTCGGCGGTGGACTGGGTGAACGCCTGCATCAGCAACAGCGGCAGGCTGTAGCTGACCAGCCCGTAGAACACCGCGAAGAAAATCACGAACACCAACGCGAACTCGATCGCGACGGCACCTTTTTGTTTGCGGGGGAGGGCGGTTTTCATGAGTGCGTCTACCCTGACAATCACTACGTAATATCAGCATAGAATCATTCAGCCAAAACGGACGTTTTTTACCGGATGCACAGCTTTGTCCTACTCATCTGGCTGACGCTGTGTGCGGCGCAGGATGCCCGACAGCGGCATATCGGCAATGGCCTGACCCTGGGCGTCGGCGGCCTCGCGCTGGTCTGGCTGCTGGGAACCGGCCGCACCTGGCTCGGTGCCGACGCGGCACAGGGCGCCTGGGCGGTGCTGCTGGCACTGGCCTTCACGTTGCCCGGTTATGCACTGCGCCGACTGGGCGGCGGCGATGTGAAACTAATGACAGCCTTGGCCCTTGCGACGGACGGCACACACCTGCTCGGCACCTTTATCGGCGCCGGATTTGCCACGGTCCTCTGGACGTTGCTGGCGCCGGGAATTTGGATGCATATGAGTCAATGGCTTAGAGATCGTTTGCAGCTTTTCCGGCCTGAAGCGTCAAAAAAGCTGCCATTTGCACCGTTCGTGCTGGTTGGCCTGCTGGCTACCTTGCTCTGGATCCATTAGTCGCCAGATGCCACTACTGCTATGTACATAGTCGGAAAGTGCGTCTACTTTCAATTCATGGGTTTTACATTCACAAGCTGTCTGTACAGGAATTGTCAGCCTTGATCGAGCATGGAGTTGCAAGTGAACAAGCTTATGTCTGCTGTGAAAGTGCTGGTGGTCGACGATCAACCGCTGATTGTTGAAGAGCTGTGCGAATTCCTCGAGAGCAGTGGTTACCGGTGTGTGCCATGCGATTCGAGCCAGCAGGCGATCGAGCAGTTCATCGATGATCAGGATATCGGCCTGGTGCTGTGTGACCTGCAAATGCCGGACATGAACGGTATTGAACTGGTGCAGGAGCTGCAGCGTCTGTCGGGCAAGCATCGGGTGTTTGAAGCCATCATGCTCACCGGTCGCGCCGACAAGCAGGATGTGATCAAGGCGTTGCGCGCGGGGATTGCCGATTACTACCAGAAGCCGATCGAGCTGGATGAGTTGCTCGAGGGGTTGCAGCGCCAGGAAGTGGCATTGCAGGAGCGGCAGAAGACGCTGCAACTGGGGCACCTGAATCAGAAGCTGCAGTTCCTTTCCGAGTCGATCGATGATCTTTATCAGGATCTGGACAAGGTGCGGCGCGGGCCTGCGCCGGTGAGCGATGAGCCGAGCGGTGAGGCGGACAGTCTGGAGATGCCGGCGATTTTCAATCAGTTGTCGCCCCGGCAACTGGACGTGGCACGGCTGGTGGGCAAGGGGCAGACCAATTATCAGATTGCCTGTGAGTTGGGGATTACCGAGAACACGGTGAAGCTTTATGTTTCGCAGGTTTTGCGGTTGACGCATATGCATAATCGGACGCAGTTGGCGTTGGCGCTTTCGCCGGGTTCTTCTGCGGTTCGGCAGCGGGTTACGGCGCACTGAGCTTGGTCTTGGTCTTGGTCTTGTCCTTGGCGGCCTTTGGGCCGACCAGGTTTTGGGTGTTTGGTGTACATATCCGTTGCTGCGGTAACGGCTTCTTATGGTTTCGCCCTTACGGCGAGTCACCTTTTTCAGACGCCAAAAAGGTAACCCAAAAGGCTTGGCCCCGGCGTTCGGCTCCTCGCTGAGGCTCGGAGTTCCTTCGTTGCGGGATTCATCCGGGGGCATCGCCTACGGTTTGCTTCGCTGCACCTCCTCTCGATGTGTTTGGCTTCGCCAAACGGTCGCTGCGCTCCCACCCCCGGATAAATCCCTCCACTCAGCCTGCCGAAGGGGCTGGCACGTCAAAAGCGGTACTCGAGCTAACGCTCATTGTGTTGAGTGGTGAAGGGCGGAAGTGGACTTCTTTTGCCTTTGCCTTTGCCTTTGCCTTTGCCTTTGCTTTTGTGGGAGTGGGCTTGCCCACGAAGGCGGCCTACGAGCCGACCTGGTTCTGGTGGGTGTACGCCTTCGTCACTGCCATCCCGGTCAGTCCCCTCTCCCTCCGGGAGAGGGCTAGGGCGAGGGGCTTTTGATCTTGGTTTTGAAGTTCGAATTCATCCGGGCATTCCAAATTGGCAAATCCCACGCAATCAACTCCCGTTCCCGCTATCAACCTTCCCTCCCTGATCCTGATCGAAGAACTCCGGAATCTCATGCTGGTAGCTCTTCAGCCAGCGCTGCATGCTCAGTTCGCGTTCCGTCGGCGTGCTGGTCTGTGGTGTGGGCGAGGCGACTTTGTTGCGGCTTTGCAGCAGGAGCCAGCCTTCGGTTTCCTGTTGTTGGGGCGAGGCGGGGCCGGCGTCGATGGCGTGGGTGGTGAGGGGCAGGGTCAGCAGGGTCAGGCACAGCAGGGTGGATTTCATGGCAGGCCTCCTTACGGGAGCGTCGCGGCGGCGAGGCGGTTGGCGGGGGCGGGGAGTTTGAGTTTTTCGGCGCGGGCCTGGGCCTCGCTGAATTGTTCCGGGCTCAGTTTCAGGCGGCTGACCAGTTCGGCGGCGCGGGTCCAGTCGTCCTGGTAGAGCAGCAGCGTGACCAGGTTCAGGGCGGCCAGTTGATCGCTCTGCTTGAGCTCCATCGCGGTGAGGAATTCGAAGCGGGCGTCTTCCAGGCGCAGTTGGTTGAGGTACACCACGCCCAGGTCGTTGCGGATTTTTTCGTCGGTCGGGGCCAGGCGGGCGGCGCGTTGCAGGTGGGCCTGGGCCTGGCCGTAGTCGGCGCGGGCGGCGGCGAGTTGGCCCAGGCCGTGTTCGGCTTCGGCGGCCAGACAACTGCCGAGCAGGCCGCGATAGAGCGGTTCGGCCTCGCTACGGCCGAGCAGGCGATAGACCTTGGCCTTGCGCAGGCGCACGTCGGCGAGGTTGTCCGGCAGGCTTTGCAGGTTGGCCAGGCTGGCGTGGAGTTTGCCGTCGTTGGCCATGTCGTCGGCCAGGTTCAGCGACAGTTGCTGCTCCGAACTCAGCTTGCCGCAACTGGCCTGGTTGGTCAGGGCATCCCATGGGGTCTGCCCGGTGTTCGCGCAGCCGCCGAGCATCAGCAGCGTCATACCGGCAATCATTGCTTTCATCACGATCCCTCTAAGAACCCAGTGCCCGTGCCAGGGCGGTGAAGCCCGGGCCGGCCAGGACGATCAACAGCGCCGGGAAGAGAAACAGCATCATCACGACGGACATTTTTGCGGACATTTTCGAGATGTATTCCTGCAGGCGCGTCAGGCGCCGGTCGTCAAGCAGTTGCTTGAGTGCGAGCAGCGATTTCATCGCGCCGCCACCCTGGTGCAGCAACTGCTGGAGGATCACGCAGGTGTCGGTGAATTCGTCCACCGCCATCAGGCGCGTGGCTTTGTTCAGTTCTTCGCCCAGTTCCAGACCGGAGTCGACCCGGGCCAGCACCAGGCGCAATTCGTGGGTGAGTATCGGCAGCAGCGCCCGCGCTTCATGGCTCAACACCCGTAGGGCCTGTTCCACGGCCATGCCGGATTCGAAGAGGATGCGCAGCAGCGGGATGAAGGTGGAAATCTCCGTCGACAGTTGCTTTTGCCGGCGGTTGGCCGCCATGGCGAGCAAGCGTTTGGGCAACAGGTAACCCAGACCCATGGCAAACAGCGGGGCGATCCAGTGCTTCTCCACCTGTGGGAAAAGCACGCCCTGGATCAGTGCGACCATGACCAGCAGCAACAACGGTGAGCCGATCTGGCTGGCGGCGAACAGCGAACGCTGCCGGGCGCTGCGCCAGCCGAGGCGGTTGAGCAGGGTCTGGGTTTCGTTGTCGAGCCTGACGCTGTGCTGGCCGACCCTGCTCTCGCCGAGCACCTGCAAAAGCGTACCGAAGCGGTTGTCGCGGGTCAGCGTGCCTGCCAGTCGGCGGTTGATCTGGCGGGCGCGTCGGCGTTGCTCCAGAAGGTGGCCGAGCAGCAACACCGCCGCTGTCAGCAACAGCAGGGCGCCAAGCATCAGGGGGGCGTTCATAGGCTGCGCAACATCCGCCAGAGCAACAGACAGCCGAACACCTGCAAGCCGAACGCCGTGGCGAGCATCAGTTGGCCGGAGTGGTCGTTCCACATGGCGATCAGGTATTTGGGATTGGAGATCAGAAAGTAGCCGGCGAGGCTCACCGGCAGCACGCCGAGGACCCAGGCCGTGACGCGGGTTTCGCCGGTCATGGCGCGCAACTGGCGCGAAGCCTGGTCGCGTTCGCGAATCATCTTGATCAGGTTCTCCAGCAGCTCGCTGGCGTTGCCGCCATAACGATGGTTGACCCGTAGACCAAGGGCGAACAGGCGCAGTTCGTCCCTCTCATAGAGTTCGGCCAGGTCCGACACGGCATCCGCCAGGCTGACCCCCAGTTGCACGTTGCGCTGCACCCGGCCCATGGCGTTTTTCAGAGGATCTTCGCTGGCCTCGATGGCGCCGAGCACCGCGTCGGCGAGGGTGCGACCGGATTTCAGGCTGCGCACGGTATGGTCGAGCAATGACGGCAGTTGTTCGATCATCCGCCGTAGCCGTCGCTGGTAACGCCAACTGACATACAGCCGCAGTGCCAGCGGCGGCAAGACCATGAACAACAGCAACCCGAGCCACTTGCCGAGGACGAACCCAAGCAAAACGCCGAATGCCCACAGCAACAGCCACACGCCGAGACGCTCGGTTGGGCGACCGAGGCCGGCCCGCAGGAAGGCCCGTTCCAGTCTGGCCCAGCGCGGTGCTTCGCTGCTCAGTTGCGGTTGCCCCTGATTCAGGCGTTGCAGCACGCGCTCGGTGCCGTTCTGCCGCCAGCCGTTGTAGAACAGGCGCAGCGACAGGCCGAGCAAGGTCAGGCAGACGAGGATCAACAGCAGCGGCTTGAGCATGGGCGGGCTCCCTCAGTGCGCCAGCACTGCGTCGCGGCGCAGCTTGTCGCCCGCCGGGTTGACCGCTTCGCGCAGGAAGCCGAAACCGCCGCGTCGGTCGAGGCGGAACAGGGTGTTGGTCACGTACACGTCGTCGCGGATGCCGACCACTTCCACCACTTCGCTGACGCAGCGACGGCCGTCGGGCATGCGCGTCAACTGGATGATCACGTCGAGCGCCGCGCAGATCATCTGCCGCAGGGTACGTTCGGCGATGCTGCGGCCGGTCAGGCCGACCAGGGTTTCCAGGCGCAACAGCGCGTCCTGGGCGTTGTTGGCGTGGACGGTGCTCATCGAACCGTCATGGCCGGTGTTCATCGCGGTGAGCACGTCGAGCACTTCGACCCCGCGAATCTCGCCGAGGATGATCCGGTCCGGACGCATCCGCAGGGCGTTGCGGATCAGGTCGCTGGCCTTCACTTCGCCGTGGCCCTCGGCGTTCGGCGGACGGGTTTCCAGGCGTACCACATGCGGATGGCCGAGTTGCAGTTCGGCGACGTCTTCGATGGTGACGAGACGCTCGTGCGGGTTGATCAACTGGCTGAGGATGTTCAGCAGGGTGGTTTTGCCGGTGCCGGTGCCGCCGCTGATGAGGACGTTGCAGCGCTTGCCGACCGCCTCTTCGATGAAGTCGAAGATTGCCTGATCGATGGTCTGCATCGCCATCAGGTCGGTGCTCTTGAGCATGTCCTTGCGGAATTTTCGAATCGACAGGCACGGGCCGTCGAGGGCAATCGGCGGGATGATCGCGTTGACCCGGCTGCCGTCGGGCAGGCGTGCGTCAACCATTGGTGACGACTCGTCGAGGCGCCGGCCGAGCGGGGCGAGGATGCGTTGCATGACCCGTTCGACGTGATGCGCGTCGATGAAACGCAGGTCGCTGAGGTGCAGCACGCCTTCGCGTTCGATGAACACCCGATGCGGGCCGTTGACCAGGATTTCGGTCACCGCGCTGTCGCGCAGCAGCACTTCCAAAGGGCCGAAACCGGTCAGCTCATCGACGATTTCTTCGGCCAGGCGTTCCATCTCGTAGCGGGAAATCGCCAGGTGCAGACGGGCAATGTATTCGGCGACCTTGTCGATCACGAATTGCGCCAGCACCTGTCGTGAGCCTTCCAGCAGGTTTTTCCCCGACTCCTCGATGGCGTCGATGATGTAGCGGTGCAGCACCCGCTTCAGGCCGTCGTGATCGGCGTTGCCGACGGGTGGGCGCTGCGGCCCGCCGAAGAGTTGTTCGCTGCTCATGAGCTACCTCGCAAGCGTTCGAACCAGGTGGACTTGGGTTTGGCCAGGCCTTCGGAGCGTTTGGCCAGGCGTTCGCCGAGGGTGCGCAGGCTTTGGCTGAGGCTTTCGCGCGGGGCCAGTTCGAACAGGCTCACGCCCTGGTTCTTGGCGTTCAGTCGCACCTCGGGGCTGTAGGCGAGCACGGCGATGACGTCCAGGCCGAAGGTGCGGCCGAGGGTGTCCGAGTCCGGGGCGACGTTGCGCAGGTAGCGATCCACCAGCAACCGGCCGTGATCGAGCTTCATGCCTTTTTCCCGCCACAGATTGAGCACGGCGAGATTGCGTCGGCAGTCGAGGACGTTCTGGTCGGTGTACCACAGCAGCTTGTCGCAATGGCTGACGAAGGTGCGCAGCGCCTCGCTGTCGGACTGTCCGGTGAGGTTCACGACGATGTGCTGGAAGTGTTGGCGCAGGGCGCTGAGCAACATGTACAGCTCGGCGGCGCTGGTACGTTCCAGCGGCTCGTCGCCGGGGGCGTAGGCGAGGATGCGCAGACCCGCTTCGGTGCTGGTGAAGGCGCTGTCGATCAGCGTGGTGTCGAGCCGGCGCAAGTGGCGCAGGGCGTCGCCGAAATGAAACGAACTCTCCAGGCCGAGCAGCGCCAGACTGTCACCCCGGGACTGGCCGAGATCGAGCAGCAGCGTCTGCTGACCGCTTTTCTGCACCACCAGCGCCATGTGGTTGGCGAGCAGCGCGCCATCGGCGTTGGTCTGTGGGCTGTACAGCACGGTCAAGCCGCCGAGCTGGGTGCTCGGCGCCACGGCGGGCAGGCGTTTGCTCAGGCGGCGCACCAGCCCGGCGACTTCGCTGGAGCGCGAACCGTAGGCGACGAAATCCCGCGCCCCGGCGCGCATCGCGTTGAGCACGAGCTGATTGTCCATGCCATCGCCGAGGGCCACGATCGCCAGCATCGGCTTGGCCTCCAGCACCCCTTCGATCAGCGCGCTCTGGGCCACCAGATGTTCGCGATCGAGGCCGACAAACACCAGGCTGGCAAAGGTCACGTCGACCAGCGCCAGCAACTCGTCGAGGCTGCCACCCCCGGCGCTGACCACCTGGCCCAGCGGCGCGAGCGCACCTTGCAGCCACTCAAGATCAGTGTTGTTACGGGTGATGGCGAGGAAGGTCTGGCTCAGGTTCTGGCTCATTGCGATAACCCGCTGCGTTTATCGAAGTTGCCGTTTTCCAGGAAGTACAGGCGATACCAGTTCGGATCGTAGTTGCGCAGTTTCTCGCCGGGCAGCGCCGGCAATGGCGCGTTGGCTGCCAGCGGTTGCACCAGATGCGGGGTGACGATCATCAGCAGTTCGCGTTCTTCGCGATTGAGCGAGGTGTCGCGGAAGAACGCGCCGATCACCGGGATGTCGCCCAGCCCCGGGAACTTGTTGACCTGGGAGGCGTTGTGGGTGCTGATCAGACCGCTGATGACGAAGCTCTCGCCATCGGCCAGGGAGATGCTGGTGTCGGTACGGCGGATGGTGAACGCCGGCACTGTGGTGCCGCCGATGGTCACGCCGTTGTTGTAGTCGAGTTCGCTGACTTCCGGGGCGACCTTGAGGGCGATGCGCTCGTGACTGACCACGGTCGGGGTCAGGGTCAGGCGGATGCCGAATTCCTTGTACTCGATCGAGTAGCTGTTGCTGTTGGCGCTGGGCACCGGGATCGGGATTTCGCCGCCGGCCAGGAAACTCGCACTCTGTCCGCTCAACGCCACCAGGCTCGGCCGCGCCAGGGTGTAGGCGAACCCGCTGCCTTCCAGCGCATTGACGATGCCGAGGAATTTACTGCTGCCGCCGCCCCAGACGATGTTGAACATGTCATTGGCGAGCGGAATGCTCGGCACCGCGATGCGCGGGTCGGGCAGGTTGCGCAGCGGCACCACGCCGGGGGTGACGGAGGTGTTTGGCACGGTGCCCGGTGCGCCGAACAGGAAGTTGTTCGAGCCCTTGCCGTAGATCGAGGTGCTGGCTTCTTTCAGTTTGGTGCGGCTGACTTCGACGAAGCGGATGTCGGTCTGCACTTGCGATGGCAGCGTCGGGTCTTCGCCAGCGGGCAACGTTACCGCAGTCATCGCCGCGCTGGCCTTGCCCTGGACGAATACCATGCTCTGGCGTGGCGCACTGGCGCAGGCGCTCCAGATCATCAGCGTGGTCGCACCGGGACCGACGCCGGTGAGCAGCACGGCCCGGTCACCGGTCACGCGCACATCGGCGATTTTCGGATCGCCGACGGCGACCCGAGTGATAGCCACCGGCGATTGCAATGCCTGCTGCAAGCCTTCACCGACTTCCAGCACCGCCGGCAACGGTCCGAGCGCGGAGCAACTGCCGGTGCCCGTCGCCGCAGCGGCGCTGCCGATCGAAGCGGCACTCAGCAGCGAAACCCGGAGCAAACCGTGGAACAGGGGCGTGAAGCGTCTGCGCATGTAAGTGCGTCCTTGCTCGGATTTCAGGGAGTGGGTTGGACGGATTCGGTGCCACGGATGACCTCCACGGCGGGTTTGCGCGGGGCCGGTTGGCTGGCGACTGCAAAGGGTTTGGGCGGCGCCACCTGCGACAGTTGGCTGAACTCGATCAGCTCGCGGCGCGGGGTGTCGAGCGCGGCGGCAATCGCATCGTCGCCGGCCCAGTACTTCGCCAGTTGCTGTTCGTCGGCACTGCGCACGGCCAGCCGCAACACCCCGGCGCTGGAGGCGAGCATCAAGCGGTTGCTCAGCGCTTCGGGCACGGCCAGCACCACGCTGCGGGCGACGGCGCGCAACTGTTCCTGCTTGAGTTTTTCCTCTTCAGTGTGGGCCGGGCTGGCGGGCTGGCCGTCGTTGGTCAGGCCCATCTGACTGCCGACACTCAGCACGCGCACCGCCGGCACCACCAGTTGCGCGGAGGGCTGCGGGTTGCTCTCGTCCTTGCGCAGAAACAACAGCACATCCACGTAGTCACCGGGCGCCAGTTGCCCTCCGGCGTTGACCACCTCGTCCACCGACACCGCCAGCGCCCGTTCACCGGGGCGAATCATCCGCGCCAGCGGACTGCCCGGCGCGAAGCTTTCTTCATTCAACCAACTGCCGGCGGTCAGGGCACGCCAGGGGGTACGGCCGATCACTTGATCGACACCGCCGAAGCTGCCGACGGGGGCGGTCCGCAGTTTCTCCACGGCCACATCGGCGGCAGTGATTTTCACGAATGGGGCAATGTCGCGCAGCAGTACCACCACCGGTTTGCGCGTCGGATCGTCTGCCGGTGAAGGGGCGACAGACGTCGGCGTCACGTCGACGGGAGCAGCGGCAACGGGTTCGGCGGCCGGTGCCTGGCGGCTCAATGTGAGGCCCCAGTAACCGGCGAGAATGGCACCCAGCAATAACAAGCTGGCCAGGCCCAGAGTGACGCGACTGTTCATGACGGCTCTCCCTTTCCCGCTGCGCTTTTATGTCTCTTGCAATGACCCGTGAATCCCGACGAGACAACTTCGCAATCAGGCAGCTATGAACAAGTAACTATTTCGCTATTTGACGGTAGCGCAGGGTGAACAAAACGCCATTACCGAGGCGGAAATATCGAGCAAAAGTAGGGGGCTAAAGCGCCAAACATGGTTTTTTGCAGTTATTTGGCGAACTACTACTTTTGGGTTAATTCGTTCTTACAGTTGTAGGGCCGGGGAATGCCGACAATGCTGATGCTGGCACAGGGGAATCATGTTGCGAACGCGCAACGCCCGTGCCTTTCAAGGAGAAGTCGTCATGTCCTTTGCAAAAAAAGCGCTGCTGAAAATCCAATCCGAAATTGCGTTTTATAAGGGGCTGGCCAAGGACACCGAAGGTGCCTCGGGTATCGAATACGCGATTGTCGCCGCCATGGTGGCGTTGGTGATTGCAGGACTTAGTGCCGGTATCGGAACGGATATCACCAACTTGTTCACTCGTATCTCTACCGCACTTCAATAACCGATGGGTCAGCGCCGGCAACTTGCGAATGCGCCCAAGGGGTTCTAACGTCAGGGCTCGGTCCATTGCAGGTATTGCCCATGAACTCCACCGCCAACTCCCGCCAACAATTGCTCCTGGTCGATGACGAGGAGGACGCGTTGCTGGAGTTGGCGGAGTTGCTGGAGGGGGAGGGGTTTGTCTGTCATACCGCGACGTCGGTGAAGCTGGCGCTGCACCATTTGACCCGGCATCCGGATATTGCGCTGGTGATTACTGATCTGCGGATGCCGGAGGAGAGTGGCATGTCGTTGATCCGGCGCTTGCGTGAGCATACTTCGCGGGAGCATTTGCCGGTGATTGTGACGTCGGGGCATGCGGATATGGAGGATGTGAGTGATATGTTGCGGTTGCAGGTTTTGGATCTGTTTCGCAAGCCTATCTATCATGTTCGTCTGCTCGAGACGCTCGATAATCTGTTTCCCCGGCTTCGGTGACTTGGCGGCCTCTGGGCCGACCAGGCTTTGGGTGTTTGGTGTACATATCCGTTGCTGCGGTAACGGCTTCCTATGGTTTCGCCCTGACGGCGAGTCACTTTGGCAAACGCCCCAAAGTAACCAAAAGTCTGTGCCCCGGCGTACGGCCCCTCGCTTAGGCTCGGGGTTCCTTCGTTACGGAATTCATCCGGGGGCATCGCCTACGGTTTGCTTCGCTGCACCTCCTCTCGATGTGTTCGACTTCGTCGAACGGTCGCTGCGCTCCCACCCCCGGATAAATCCCTCCACTCAGCCTGCCGAAGGGGCCGGCACGTCAAAAGCGGTACTCGAGCTAACGCTCATTGTGTTGAGTGGTGAGAAGCAGAGGCGGATGGCCTTTGCTTTTTGTGGGAGTGGGCTTGCCCACGAAGGCGGCCTTCGAGCCGACCTGGTTTTGGCGGGTGTATATTTTTTTTCTGCCACCTCGATCAGTTCTCTCTCCCTCCGGGCGGTCCGACGTTTCGGGAGGGCTAGGGTGAGGGCTGCGATTCTGGATCTGTTTAAAGAACTGTCTGAATCCACAGATCCTTCCCACAAGGTTTTCAGGTTGTCCGTCGGAAGCCGGCTCTCTAGTCTTTTTGCTGTCGCTGAACACTCAGCGATCGGGTGTGAGAACCCGGCTACTTATGGTCATACAGAGTCTGTCCCCGCATAATCGCCGCCAGCAAATCCGCTGTCTGTAAATGCGTAATGGCGGCTGTGTGCGGGCAGGCTTTGGTCTGGCCGGGTGTCCATAACCGGTTTCTCACCCCGTACATAGCTGCCACCTTTTTGCCGTGTGAGAACGGCAAACATGGCACTCCAAGACATGTGAGGATTGTTTTAATGGACAAACTAATTCCCGACCCACCCCTCGAAGAATCAACCCCCCTCGCCGACGCCATGCGCGAAGAGGAGCTCGCCCGTAACCGCGAAGCCATCAAGCGTGCCCTCGATTTTTACCTCGTTCCGGATTCCCGCAAGCCCAGTAAGCCGAGTCTGATGTTCATGGTCTGTCCCAACATCGATACCGAAAGTCTGCTGGCCCATGCTTGTGAGTCCCTGGCGTCGGCCAATGTCATGTCGAGCAACTTTGCCAATGAGCTGGGCGGTGAGCAGCGCAGTACGGCGCTGGCGATTCAGCAGATTGTGATGCTGGCGCAGTTGGCGGTGAACCGGGCGCTGGATCGGGTTGATCCGCGAACCTGATTCTCCGGGAGACGGGTCATTGTCCTTCGCGAGCAATCCTCTGTGGGAGCGGGCATGCCCGCGAAGGCGGCGTCTCAGTCAACCCGTTTCCAACAAACAACGCTCTACAACTGATAACTGAAGCTGATGCTGTACCGCGCCCGTCGGTTGAACGTATCCAGTGCTTCATCCGACATCGGCTTTGCCGCTTCCAGGGCGATGTTGTAGTACTTGGCGTCGCCGAAGCGCAGGCCGATGGCGGCCGAGGACAGGTCGTTGTCCTGGACGGCCAGTCGGTTGAACCAGGATTTCGAGCGGTCGAGCACGAAGTACGGTTGCAGGATGCGCACCCAGTTGCCGTCGCGGTTGAAGCTGTAGTTGATCTCGTAGGCCACGCCCCAGCCCTTGTCGCCGGAGGCCTGGTCGTCGGGGTAGCCGCGACCGAAGTTCTGCCCGCCGAAGACGGCGCGCTCGCTGTCGGGCAGGGTGTCGGCGCTCCAGTACAGCGCGGCGGAGATCACGCCTTGCCAGTTGTCGAAGAACTTGTCGCTCTGCACCCCCGACAGTCGCAGCCGGAAGAAGTCCAGGTCGATGGCGCTGTTGTTGGTGTGTGCGCCCATGCTGTCGAAGCCCTGGTAAACGCCGCCGCTGAGGATGCGCAGTTGGCGGGCGTCGGCCACTCGCCAGTCGCTTTCGAAGGCGAGGGCGCGGATGTCGGTGCGCACTTCGGCGCTCAGCGGATAGCCGATCACTTTGTAGCGGGTCTTGTCGTTGACCGCGTACAGGCGTGAGCCGGCGGTCAGCAGTTCGTTGGGGGCGGCGATCAGGGGCAGGCTGAAGCCGAGTGAGTAGCGGTCGTTTTCGCGGTGGGGCTTGAGTTGCAGGCCGTTGTCGAGCAACACATTGGTGCTGGGGTCGGCGCGGTAGCGCGAGGCGGAGAGGGCCAGTTGGGTGCCTTCGTCGTCGATGAACTGGTTGTAGTCCAGGCGATAGTAATGTTCGTGATCGTCCCCCGGCGGGAACAGGCCGCTGAGCGACAGTTGCTCGCCCATCGAGGTCTGCGAGTTGCTGGTGATGCCGAACAGGGCCTGGGTGCCGTTGCGGTTGTCTTCGGTCATGTTGAGGCTGGTGGTGACCGGTTTGCGGCTAGCCTGGGCGATCAGCGACGTGGCGCCGTCGGTGGTGCCGGGCGGTGGCACCTGGGCCTGGATCGTCACGCCGGGGATGCGGCTCATGAGCGTGGTGTAGCGCTCGAAGGTCTTGCGCGTCAGCGGGCGTTCGGCCTGGAGTTTCGCCACCAGTTTGTCGAGCAGGCCCTTGACCCGGCCGATGTCGCCCTGCAACTGGTAATCCTTGACGTAGCCTTCCACCAGCACCACTCGCGCCACGCCGTCGTCGAAGGTTTGCTGCGGCAGGAAGGCGTAGGACAAAAGATAGCCGTCCTGCTGGTAACGGCGGGTGATGGTGCGGGTGGCTTCGATCAGGTCGGCGAGGCTGCTCTGTTTGCCAATCAGGGGTTTGTAGACCTCGGCCAGTTCGTTGAGCGGATAGATCGTGCCGCCCTCGATCTGCACCGTTCTGAGGTTTATCCGGGTGCCCATCATCAACGGTTCCGCCGCTGCGGCGCCGGGTTCCGGCACTTGCAGGGGCGTGGCGCCCGGACGGAAGGCATCGGCCGGGAGGTTGGGCACCGGCAGGTTGCGGATCGTTTCGTTGCTGTTGAGAAAGCTGGGCAGCGTGTCGGCGAGGGCAGCAGAACTGAGACTGAGGAACAGCAGGGATGCCATTACGCGCATAGGACACTCCATGTTCAAACCGCAGCACCTGGCGGGTTTTCTTCCAAGAAAAAGGCGGAAGATTCGGGGGAATCTTCCGCCTCCAACCAAGCGTAGGCGCTGTAGGTAAGGCCGTCGAATCGGCCAGGTGCAATTCAGCGTTTGTTGCCGCCCAGGGTGCCGGTCAGGCCGCCGAGCACACCGCCCAGACCACCGCCGGTTGTGCCGCTGGCGCCGGTGTTGAGCACTCCGCCGACGGTGTTGGTGACGGTGTTGACAGTGTTGCTGACCACCGTGGTGACCGGGCTGACCACCGGAATAGTGGCGCCTGTGCCGGTGCCTCCATTGAGCGCCCCGCCGACAGCGGTGACGGTCGTGCCGACAGTCCCGACGGTGCCACCCACGGCGTTGACGATCGGGTTGCTGGTGCTGCCCGCGAGGGTGCCTCCCAGGTTGCTGACGGCCCCGCCCACTTGTGCGGTGAGGGTCGAGACCGGACTGCCGAGGCCGGTACTGGCACCGACGTTCTGGGTCAGGTTGGTGACGGCGGTGGTGACTGGAGCCAGGCCCGCACCAATGCTGTTGGTGGCGGTCGCCAGTGGTGTGGTTGGCGGTGTGATGGTGGTGCCCGGGCCACCCAGCGCGGTGTTGAGCGAGGCCACGGTGCCGCCGGTCGAGGCGAGGACGTTGCCGGCCGGTGTCAGGGCGCCATTGCCGGTGCTCAGACCGCTGCCGACGTTGGCCACTGCGCCGCCAACGGTTTGCAGCAGACCGGTGCCGCCGAGGCCGCCAGTGTCGCCTCCGGTGCCGTTGGACGTCAGCCCGCCAGACTTGGCGACGGTGGTGCCGACGTTGTTCAGGGCGCCGCCGACGCTGTTGGTCAGTACGTTGCCATTGCCGGCTCCGGCGACCTTGTCGCCCAGGCCATCGACGGTGCCGCCGACTTTCTGGATCACGCCATTGAGCGGACTGCCCAGGCCGGTGGTGCTGCCGATCTTGTCGGTGGTGCTTTCAACCATGGCGATCACCGGCACCAGTTTCTGGCTGACCTGAGTGGTGAGGCCGCCGAGAGGACCTGTGGTCGTGGCGGTGCTGAGGGTGTCGCCGAGCATGGTGACTCGCTCGCCAACGCCGCCGAGTACCGGCGCCACCCGGGTGACCACGCCACCGACGACCGGAATACTGCCGGTGGCGGTGGCCAGTTTGCCGCTGACATCGGTGACTCCGTCGCCAACATCCTGCACCACGCCACCGACCGACGAGGCGGTCACGCCCACACCGTTGGGCGTGCTGGCCAGTTTGCCGATGCCGTTGGACACGCCGTCGCCCAGCGTGGTGACGACATTGCCTGCGGTTCTGGCTGCGCTCTGCACCACACCGCCGACCAAGGGAGCACCGCTGAGTGCATCCCCGACCTGACCGACGCTATCGCCAACGCCGCTGACGGTGTTGCCGACATCCTGAACCAGTGTGGTGGTGACCAGCGCAGGCGTGGTCGGGTTAGTCGGGTTGGTTGGATCGGTAGGGTTGGTTGGGTTGGTCGGGTCGGTGCCGCCAGTACCGCCGGTGCCTCCTGTTCCGCCCGTGCCACCAGTCCCGCCGGTGCCTCCCGTGCCCGCTGTGCCGCCGGTGCCGCCAGTACCTCCTGTGCCCGTACCGCCCGTACCGCCGGTTCCACCCGTGCCCGTCGTACCATCGGTTCCGCCAGTGCCACCAGTGCCACCCGTACCGCCTGTACCCGCCGAATCACCGCTGCCACCCGTGCCGCCACTGCCTGCTGCCGCGCTGTCCGGCGATGAACTGCCGGAGCTGCTGTGATGACCGCCACCGCCGCTGCTGCAACCGGTGAGGCCGAGGGAGAGGATCAATGCCAAAGCTGTTGCCGATTTGTACCAGACTTGAGTTTTCATGATTGAGAGTCCTTGCACCTGTCACAACGTTCGTTGCCTTCGATGGCTCGCCGTTTCTGTTGCCGGCAATGCCTTCGTCCGTTGTGCCCATCTCAATCCCGGGGTTGGATCCACGCCATTCTCAAGTTGGTATTAACGCCTTTATATACAGCGCCGAGGGTACTTCCCAAGGACTAATCCACAAGATATAGGCGGGCAAAAAAAAGCCTTGAGAATCAAGGCCGGAAGATTTTCGTCAGCGCGCACAAGCGCCGGAAACACTTAAGTTATATACACACAATTGACATGCTCTCCGGCGCTCGGGCCCCTTTGTCACGAAGATACTCAGGCAATCGGCTGCCAGTTGCCGACCATGTGTTCCAGATCCCCGGCTCCGATCAGCCGCAGTTCGCCACTGGAACCGGCCGCGCTCGCCAGCAGGGTCACTTCGCTGGGCAGGCGAACCGGTTTGCGGAAATGCACGGCAATTTCCAGATTGGCCCTGGGCAAGTGATCGGCCAGCGCCGCCAGGGTACGGGCCTTGTTCCACAGGCCATGGGCGATTGCAGTGGGGAAGCCGAACAGCCGGGCGCTGACGGCGCTAAGGTGGATCGGGTTGTAGTCCCCGGACACCCTGGCGTACTGGCGACCGATGTCCGCCGGTGCCGGCCATTGCGCCACTTGCACCAGGGGCAGCGTCGGCTCCCAGGTGCGCTCGATGGCTTCCCCCTCCAGTTTCACGCCGCGACACAGCATCTGGCTTTCCGCTTCCCACAGCGGCCCGAGTTGATCGTCGAGGGTGGTGAGCAGATCGAACGTCGCGCCTTTCGGGTGTGCTTGCAGGTTATGCACGCGGACGCTGATCTGCGCCCGGCTGATCCCGCCCATCGGGCGCAGCACGCGAATCCGGTTGCTCAGGTGAATCAGCCCCAGCAGCGGGAACGGAAAGTCTTTGGCGGTGAGCAATTGCATTTGCAGGGCGAACGCGAGGATGTGTGGATAAGTCGGCGGCAGCAGACCGTCATCGACAAAGCCGCAGACCTTGCGATAGGCCGCCAGGCGTTTGCCATCGACGTCGGTCCAACAGCGCAAACCGCTGTCGGGCAGGTGGGTGCCGGTGATTTTGCGGCGCGTCGCCGCCCGCGCGTAGAGGCCTGGCAGGCTCGGTTCGCGCGGCAGGTCTTGCCATTCGATGCTCATGCCTAAGCCCCCAGAACACTTTGTCCACAGACCCGCAACGCCTGTCCGGTGAATGCGCCCGTACCCGGTTGCGCCAGCCATGCCACGGCTTCGGCGACGTCCTGGGGCAAGCCGCCCTGGCCCAGCGAACTCATGCGCCGCCCGGCCTCGCGCAAGCCGAACGGAATGTGCGCGGTCATCTGGGTTTCGATGAAACCGGGCGCCACGGCGTTGATGCTGATGCCACGTTCGAGCAGGCTCGGTGCCCAGGCTTGGGCCAGGCCGATCAGCCCGGCCTTGCTCGCCGCGTAGTTGGTCTGCCCACGGTTGCCGGCGATGCCGCTGATCGAAGCCAGCAAAACCACCCGTGCGTTGTCGCGCAGGGTGCCGTTGTAGAGCAGGGCCTTGGTCAGCACTTGCGGCGCATTGAGGTTGACCGCCAGCACCGCATCCCAGAATTCCGGGGTCATGTTGGCAAGGGTCTTGTCGCGGGTGATGCCGGCGTTGTGGACGAGGATATCGAGGCCGTCCGGCAACTGTTCGGTCAACTGCGCGGCGGCGTCTTCGGCGCAGATGTCGAGGGTAATGGCGCGTCCGCCGAGACGCGCGGCCAGGGCTTCAAGATCGTTTTTGGCCGGTGGCACGTCAAGCAGGATCACTTCGGCGCCATCGCGCGCCAGGGTTTCGGCGATCGACGCGCCAATGCCCCGCGCAGCCCCGGTGACCAGCGCCTTGCGTCCGGCCAGTGGTCGCGTCCAGTCGCTGACTTGGGTGGCGCAGGCGTTCAGGCGAATCACCTGGCCGGAGACGAAAGCGCTTTTCGGCGACAGGAAAAACCGCAGCGGCCCTTCAAGTTGTTCCTCGGCGCCGTCACCGACATAGATCAGTTGCAGCGTGCCGCCGTTGCGCAGCTCTTTGGCCAGCGAGCGGGAGAAACCTTCGAGTGCCCGTTGCGCACTGGCGGCAAACGGCTCGCGCAGGGTTTCCGGCGCGCGACCGAGGATCACCAGATGCGCGCTGCCGGCGAGGTTTTTCATCAGCGGTTGAAAGAATTCGCGCAGTTGCTTGAGCTGGTCGGTGTGCTGCAAGTCGCTGGCGTCGAACACCACGGCCTTGAGTTTCGGGCCATGGCCGGGAATCCATTGGGTGGCGCCCGTGGGTTGCTCGCCGTAACGGTAGATCGCGTCGGTCAGGCGATTGGCGAAAGCGCTGACGTGCTCGGCCAGCGGCCCGCCACCGATCAGCAGCGGCCCGTCCACCGGCCGCAGGCGCCCGGCCTGCCAGCGTTCCAGGCGCACCGGCGACGGCAGGCCCAAGGCCCCGACCAGGCGGTGGCCGATGGACGAGTTGGCGAAGTCGATATAGCGGTCAGACATGGAACGCTCTCCAGAAGATGGGGTTCAAAGTGTGGACTGCATCGGGCAATCAATCGTTCGATCCACGCAATAAGGCCTACGCTAGAACAGCAGAGTAGTTTGCCCCCGGTGGTTTTGTGGGCGGATTGGATTTCAAGAAGTGACTGGCCCGGCGAGAGCGGGCCAGCGGTGAATTCGATATTTTTTGAAAAGGAGCTTTTCATGACCCAGCTGCGCCGCGTCGCGATCATCGGTGGCAACCGCATCCCTTTTGCCCGCTCCAACGGCCCCTACGCCACCGCGAGCAATCAGGCGATGCTCACCGCCGCCCTGGAAGGATTGATCGAACGCTACAACCTGCACGGTCAGCGCATCGGCGAGGTGGTGGCGGGGGCGGTGCTGAAGCTGTCTCGGGATATGAACCTGACCCGCGAATGCGTGCTCGGCTCGCGCCTTTCACCCACCACGCCCGCCTATGACATCCAGCAAGCCTGCGGCACCGGTCTGGAAGCGGCGTTGCTGGTGGCAAACAAAATCGCCCTCGGCCAGATCGATTGCGCGATTGCCGGCGGGGTCGACACCACGTCCGACGCGCCGATCAGCGTCAGTGAAGGCCTGCGCAAAATCCTCCTGCAAGCCAACCGCGCCAAGACCACCGGCGACAAACTCAAGACATTTCTGCAACTGCGGCCCAGGCACCTGATCCCGGAGTTTCCGCGCAACGGCGAGCCGCGCACCGGGCTGTCGATGGGGCAGCATTGCGAGCTGATGGCGCAGACCTGGAATATCCCTCGCGAGGCGCAGGATCAATTGGCGCTGGAAAGCCACCAGAAACTGGCCGCGTCCTACAGCGAGGGCTGGCACAACGATCTGATGACGCCGTTCTCCGGTCTGACCCGCGACAACAATCTGCGCCCGGACGTGACCCTGGAAAAACTCGCGAGCCTCAAACCGGCCTTCGAAAAAAGCGCCAGGGGCACGCTGACCGCCGGCAACTCCACACCGCTCACCGACGGTGCATCGGTGGTGCTGCTGGGCAGCGAGGAATGGGCGAAGGAGCGAGGGCTGCCGATTCTCGCGTACCTGCGCGATGGCGAAGCGGCGGCGGTGGATTTCGTCAACGGCGCCGAAGGCTTGCTGATGGCGCCGGTGTACGCGGTGCCACGCTTGCTGGCGCGCAACGGCCTGACCTTGCAGGACTTCGATTACTACGAGATTCACGAAGCATTCGCGGCGCAGGTGTTGTGTACCTTGAAGGCCTGGGAGGATGCGGAATATTGCCGAACCCGGCTGGGACTTGAGGCGCCGTTGGGTTCGATTGATCGCAGTCGTCTGAATGTGAAAGGCAGCTCGCTGGCGGCGGGGCATCCGTTTGCGGCAACGGGCGGGCGGATCGTTGCCAACCTGGCGAAGCTGCTGGATGCGGCGGGGCAGGGGCGTGGGTTGATTTCGATTTGTGCGGCGGGCGGGCAGGGGGTGACGGCTATCGTTGAGCGCTGAAAGCCCCCTCACCCTGACCCTCTCACGGAGCGAGAGGGTCAGGGGGGCGTTCCGATGAGGGGCTTTTCAGCCCCTTGATCTCAAGTCTTGAACCGACGCACCAACCCGTCCAGTTCATTCGACAACCCGGCCAGGCTCTGCGAGTCCAGCCGCGCCGAGTTCGCCAGTTCCGCCACCAACTGCGCATCGCCATGGATCTGGCTGATGTGCCGGTTGATGTCTTCAGCCACCTGATGCTGCTCTTCGGCGGCCGTGGCGATCTGGGTGTTCATGTCGCGGATCACGTCCACCGATTCGCGGATCTGCCCGAAACTTTCCCGCGCCTCACCAATGCGTGCCACCGACTGTTGCGAGACATCGAGGCTGGCGCGCATCTGCTGCGTCACCGCGCTGGTGCGCTTGGCGAGGTTGCCCAGCAGCCCGTCGATTTCCGCCGTCGAATCCGCCGTGCGTTTGGCCAGTGCGCGAACCTCGTCCGCCACCACCGCAAAACCGCGGCCCTGCTCGCCGGCCCGCGCCGCTTCAATCGCGGCGTTGAGCGCCAGCAGGTTGGTCTGTTCGGCGATGGAGCGAATGGTGCCGAGAATCGACTGGATGTCGTTGCTGTCGCGTTCCAGTTGCTGCATCGACTGCGCCGACTGCTCCAGTTCCTGGCTCAGTTGATCGACGCTGTTCACCGCCGCATCGATCTGCTGCTGGCCCTGGCGTGCCTGGCGCTGGCCGCTGTCGGCCGACTCGGCGGCCTGGCTGCACGAACGCGCGACTTCGTTGGCGGTGGCGACCATTTCGTGGAACGCGGTCGATACCATGTCCACCGCTTCACGCTGGCGCCCGGCGGCTTCGGCCATGTCGCCGGAGACTCGGGTCGAACTCTGCGACGTGGCGAGAATTTTCCCCGCTGCGCCACCGATGTGCTGGATCAGGCTGCGGATCGCGGTGAGGAACTGGTTGAACCAGTTGGCCAGTTGCGCGGTTTCGTCGCTGCCCCGGATATCGAGATTCTTGGTCAGGTCACCTTCGCCCTGGGCGATGCCTTCCAGACCGCTGGCGACGCTGCGGATCGGCCGCACGATGAGACTGGCGAAGCTGGCGCCGACCACGGCGAACAACACTGCCAGCACTGCGGCGATGATCGCGATCAGCCAGGTCAGTTGGGTGGCCGAGCTCATCACTTCGTTTTGCTTGATCAGGCCGATGAAGGTCCAGCCCAGTTGCTCCGACGGCCAGACGTTGGCCATGTAGCGCTCGCCGTTGAGTTCGACTTCGACCAGGCCCTTGCCGGCTTTCGCCAGTTGCGCGTAGCCGTCGCCGAGGCTGTCGAGGCGTTTGAAGTTGTGTTCCGGCTGCTTCGGATCGACCAGCACCGTGCCGGTGTTTTCCAGCAGCATCAGGTAACCGGTGTCGCCGAGTTTGATCTGCTTGACGATCTCGGTGAGTTGCTTGAGCGAGACGTCGATGTTGATCACGCCGCCCTGGGCGCCCAACTGGTTGGCGACGGCCCGCACGGTGCTGACCAGCACGGCGTCATCGCCGGCCCAGTAATAGGCCTCGGTGCGCAGGGTCTTGCCCGGATTGGCCATGGCCGTCTTGTACCAGGGACGGGAGCGCGGATCGTAGTTGGACATCTTCGGATCGCCCGGCCAGAAGGCATAGCCACCGCTGCTCAAGCCGTAGGACACGTAGGAGTAGGCCGGGTGCGACTTCGCCAGGCCTTCGAACAGGGCGAACAGTTGCTTGTCGAGTTCGCCATCGGAGGTGTCGGACGCGTTCGCACTCATGCGGCTTCTGACGGTGCCGTCGGCGCTTTTCACCAGCGGTTGCGCCGCCAGGTAATCGACGTTCTGGCTGATGCCGTCAAAAAACAGCTGCATGGCATTGCTGACCTGGCGGATCTCGCGTCCGCTGCCGTCGACAAAATCATCCCGGGCATCGCTGCGCAGGTTCAGTACCACCAGTGTGGCGACCAGCACCACCGGCAAGCAGGCGATGATTGCAAACGCCCAGGTCAACTTCTGTTTGATGTTCATCCGCGCTCCAGATTTTCTTGTAGACCCACGAAGTGCAGATGACCCGCGGTTTATTGGCAGCCGAAAACGTTATGCGTCCCCCGAATCCTTGAGAGCGGCAATTTTTTGAACGATTGTCGGACAAATCCCTCTGTCACTGAGGAAATCGGCTGCCCTTGAGGGAAATTGAGGCCTGCCGCGAAAAATCTTGCGGGCGAGGAAAACCGGGATGTCAGATTCTGTCGCAAATGCCCTCAAGTCCTGTGGCCAACAACTTGTGCAGGCTCGGCTATGATTCGCAGCGGTCGAAATGAGGACGGATTGTGCCGACGGATCCGGCATGCTGTGTGCATCCACAGGTTCACAGGTCGGCAACCCCTCCCCGTGGTGCGAGGATTGCCGTATAACGACTGTCATTCGCGTGTTTGGTAATAAAGGACCCACAATAAAAGCTGATGAAGACTCCAAAACGCATTGAACCCCTGATCGAGGACGGTCTGGTCGACGAAGTGCTGCGCCCACTGATGAGTGGCAAAGAAGCAGCTGTTTATGTGGTGCGCTGCGGTAATCAGTTACGTTGCGCGAAAGTCTACAAGGAGGCGAACAAACGCAGTTTCCGCCAGGCGGCCGAGTATCAGGAAGGTCGCAAGGTTCGCAACAGCCGGCAGGCCCGGGCGATGGCCAAGGGCTCCAAGTTCGGTCGCAAAGAGGCCGAGGACGCCTGGCAGAACGCTGAAGTCGCGGCGCTGTTCCGATTGGCCAACGCCGGTGTGCGAGTGCCCAAGCCGTACGACTTCCTTGAAGGCGTATTGCTGATGGAACTGGTGGCCGACGAATACGGCGATGCTGCGCCGCGTCTGAACGACGTGGTGCTGGAGCCGGATCAGGCCCGCGAGTACCACGCCTTCCTGATTACGCAGATCGTGCTGATGCTGTGTACCGGTCTGGTGCATGGCGACCTGTCGGAGTTCAACGTGCTGTTGACCCCGAACGGACCGGTCATCATCGACCTGCCGCAAGCGGTGGACGCGGCGGGCAACAACCACGCGTTCAGCATGCTCGAACGTGACGTGGGCAACATGGCGTCGTACTTCGGCCGGTTTGCCCCGGAGTTGAAGAAGACCCGCTACGCGAAGGAAATGTGGGCGTTGTACGAAGCCGGCACCTTGCACCCCGGCAGTGTGCTCACCGGTGAATTCGACGATCCCGAGGAGCTGGCGGATGTCGGCGGCGTGCTGCGGGAAATCGAAGCGGCGCGGCTGGACGAAGAGCGCAAGCAAGCGATCCGCGCGGCGGACGACGAGCCGAAAGGCAAGTCCGACGAACCGCCTCCGCCACCGTGGATGCAGTGATTGCCTGAACAGAAACCCGGCTTTTTCGCCGGGTTTCTGTGGGTGCTGGCTCAGGCGCAGTCTGCCAGTCGAATCGCTGCCCTGACCCCAGCCCTCTCCCGGAGGGAGAGGGCGCCGACCGGGGGGGGCTGTCGTTATCCGTTGACCCGAATGACCGAGTCGATTGTGGATTCGGTGAAGAACGCTCAGGTCGGCGTATCTCTGCCATATCCCCCGATCAGTCCCCTCTCCCCCTGGGTGAGGGGCTATCCACCGCCCCACCCACACTCAAGGATTGAATGTGACCACCCCGCGCAATGCCTACCTGATTATCACCGCGCGTCTGATCTCCGACTTTGGCGCGTTCCTCAACATGGTCGCGCTGGCGACATACGTTTATCTGCTGAGCAACAGCGCCATGAGCGTCGGGATCTTTCTGGCCAGCCGCGTCGGTGGCGGGATCTTCGCCAGTCTGATCGGCACCGCGTTCTATCGGCGATTCAGCGGACGCCTGCCATTGATCGCGTTCGATCTGCTGCGTGCTGCCGTACTCGGGCTGTTGCTGATCGTTCCGGTCAGTCAGCAAGCGTTGCTGTTGCCGCTGATTGCCTTTGGCCTGGGATTCGGCAACTCGATGTTTGCCATTGGCCTCAACAGTCAGTTGCCGCACCTGATCGAACCTTCTCAACTGCTCAAGACCAACGCCTGGATCACCTCGGCTTCGTCCATCGCGATGGTCAGCGGTAGCCTGGTGTCCGGGTTGCTGGTGGCCGGATTCGGCTTCGAAACGGTGTTCGCACTGAACGCCGTAACGTACTTGCTGGCGGCGCTGTTGATCGTGCCGCTGCGATTCACGGCGCCCGAGTCTGCCACCGAATCAGTCGCCGGGCGCAACGAATGGTCGGCGCTGCGACAGGGCCTGCGCCGCGCTCCAGTGGTCGCGGCGATGCTGGCGGTGACCATGGCCGATACCCTCGGCAGCGCCGCGCACAACGTCGGCTTCCCGATCATTTCCAGGCTGCTCACGCCGGACTCGGCCAGCACCACACTGGGGCTGATGCTGGCGGTGTGGGCGTGCGGCAAACTGCTGGGCGCGCGGATCGCCAGCCGACTCAAAGGCTCGGAGAACATCAATCTGGAGCGGCGATACTTCGGTGGGGTGTTGCTGATGTCCTGCGGTTTCATCCTGATGTTCCAGCAGCACAGCCTTTACGGATTACTGCTGTTTTCTCTGCCCGCCGGGCTGGGCGACGGTTTCTCGGAGGTCAGCCTGATGTCCCGGCTGCAACGCGAACCCGATCATCTGCGCCTGCCGATCTTCAGTTTCCTGACCCTGTTGCAGATGACCGGATTCGGCATCGGCATGCTCATCGCCGCGCCGTTTTACGGCTGGTGGACGCCGGGGGCCGTGGTGCTGCTGTTCCACGGCATTCCCCTCGGCACGTTGCTGACGGTGAAAGGGCTGGCGCTCAGGCGCGGGCGGGTTGCGCGCAGCAGCCCGACGCCAGTTCCTTGAGGATCGGGCAGTCCGGGCGATGGTCGCCGTTGCAGTGCTCGACCAGATCCTGCAGGGTGTCGCGCAGCTCGCCGAGTTCGCGGATCTTCTGGTTCAACTCGTCGATGTGCTGACGGGCCAGGGCCTTCACATCGGCGCTGGCCCGCTGGCGATCCTGCCAGAGGGTCAGCAGCTTGCCGACTTCTTCCAATGAGAAACCGAGATCGCGCGAGCGCTTGATGAACGCCAGGGTATGCAGGTCGTCGTCACCGTAGACCCGATAGCCGCTGTCGGTGCGGTGCGCCGCCTTGAGCAGGCCAATGGACTCGTAATAGCGAATCATCTTCGCACTCAGGCCACTGTGGCGGGCCGCTTGGCCGATGTTCATCGGTTGTCCTCCAGATCTTCGGGTTTCCAGGTTTTCAACAGTAGCGCATTGCTCACCACGCTGACGCTCGACAGCGCCATTGCCGCCCCCGCCAGCACCGGGTTGAGAAAACCGAACGCCGCCAGCGGAATGCCGATCAGGTTGTAGACGAAGGCCCAGAACAGGTTCTGACGGATCTTCGCGTAGGTCTTGCGACTGATCTCCAGCGCCGCCGGCACCAGGCGCGGATCGCCGCGCATCAGGGTGATGCCGGCCGCGTGCATGGCAACATCGGTGCCGCCGCCCATGGCGATGCCGATGTCCGCCGCCGCCAGCGCCGGGGCGTCGTTGATGCCGTCGCCGACCATCGCCACGACTGCGGTTTTTTTCAACTCGGCAACGGTCGCGGCCTTATCCGCCGGCAGTACTTCGGCGTGGACACTGGCGATGCCCAGCGCCTCGGCGACCACTCTGGCGCTGCCACGGTTGTCACCGGTCAGCAGATGGCTGTGGATATCTCGCGTTGCCAGTTGTTGCACGGCATGCAGGGCGCCGGGCTTCAAGGTGTCACCGAAGGCGAACAGGCCGAGGACGCGCGGCTCGGGGCTTTGTTCGAGCAGCCATGACAATGTCCGGCCTTCGGCTTCCCAGGCGTTGGCGGATTCGGCCAGGGCGCCGGCATTCAGGCCGCTTTCTTCCAGCAGGCGACGGTTGCCCAGCGCCAGGCGCCGACCGCCGAGATGACCGGCGATGCCGCGACCGGTCAGGGACTGGCTGTCGCTGACGTCGGGCACGTTCAGATCGCGTTCGGCGCAGGCGTCCAGCACCGCTTTGGCGAGCGGGTGTTCGCTGCCCCGTTGCAACGCGCCGGCCAGTGTCAGCAGGGTATTTTCATCACCGTCGAGCGCACTGAAATGCGCGATGCGCGGAGTGCCGGAAGTCAGCGTACCGGTCTTGTCGAACACCACGGCGCTGACTTCGTGGGCGCGCTCCAGGGCTTCGGCATCCTTGATCAGAATCCCGTGACGCGCCGCCACGCCGGTGCCGGCCATGATCGCCGTAGGTGTCGCCAGACCGAGGGCACACGGGCAGGCGATCACCAATACCGCGACCGCATTGATCAGCGCGGTTTCCAGCGGCGCACCGTACAGCCACCAGCCGATCAGCGTCGCCAGGGCCAGCAGCAGCACGGTCGGCACGAACACCTGGCTGACTTTATCCACAAGCTTTTGAATCGGCGCTTTCGCCGCCTGGGCGTCCTCGACCAAACGGATGATCCGCGCCAGTACGCTTTCCGCGCCGAGGGCCGTGGTGCGCACCAGCAAGCGACCTTCGCCGTTGATCGCACCGCCGGTGACGTTGTCTCCCGGTTGCTTGGGCACCGGCAGGCTCTCGCCGCTGATGAGTGCTTCGTCGGCGTGGCTCTGGCCTTCCAGCACTTCGCCGTCCACCGGGAAACGTTCGCCGGGTTTGACCAGCACCACGTCATTGAGGCGCAGGGCGCTGATGGCGACATCCTGTTCGCGGCCATCGATGACTTGCAGCGCTCGCTCCGGGCGCAGGGCTTCCAGTGCCCGGATGGCGCTGGCGGTCTGACGCTTGGCGCGGCTCTCCAGGTATTTGCCGAGCAGCACCAGGGCGATGACCACCGCCGACGCTTCGAAATACAAGTGCGGCATACCGTCGGTCGAGGTCGCCCATTCGTAGAGACTCAGGCCGTAACCGGCGCTGGTGCCGAGGGCGACCAGCAGGTCCATGTTGCCCGCCCCGGCGCGCACAGCCTTCCACGCCGCCACGTAAAACCGTGCGCCGAAGATGAATTGCACCGGCGTGGCGAGGACGAATTGCACCCAGGCCGGGAGCATCCAGTGAATGCCGAACGGTTGCAGCACCATCGGCAGCACCAGCGGCAAGGCGAGGGCGATGGCGCAGATCAGCGCCCAGCGTTCATGGTGAAGGCGTTGTTCGCGGTTGTCGGTTTGGGGTTGTTCGGGTTCAAACACGCTGGCCGAATAACCGGCCTTGCCGACGACGCTGATCAGGCTCTGTGGATCGACCGCGCCGAGCAATTCCAGGTGCGCGCGTTCGTTGGCGAGGTTGACGCTGACGCTTTTCACCCCCGGCACTTTATTCAGCGCACGCTCGACGCGACCGACGCAGGACGCGCAGGTCATGCCGTCGATATTCAGTTCCAGGGTCTGCTGCGGCACGCTGTAACCGGCACGCTGCACCGCCTCCATCAACGCCGGCAGGCTGTTGCCGGGCGCTTGCACGCGGGCCTGTTCGGTGGCGAGGTTGACACTCACGGCGCTGGCGCCGCTGACCTTGCTCAACGCCCGCTCGACACGCCCGGCGCAGCTGGCGCAGGTCATGCCGGCAATCGGCAGATCGAAGGTGGTGGAATCGGACATCGGTCGTACTCCCTGTAGTGGATGTCTACAAGGATCAACCTTGCCATGCGGGCAAGGTCAAGCGCCAATCTTCAGACCCCGCTCAGGGCAGGTCACTCAGTAGCCGAGGGTCGCCGGCTTGAGGTACATGCCTTCGGCGTTCATTGCGATCCGGAACTTCAGGATATCCCCGGCATGCAGTCTGATTTCCTGGGAGCCCGGCGCGAGCATTCCCGGATTGCAGCCCGGCATTTGCCCCGGCAGCAGTTTCAGCCGCAGCGAGACATTGCCCGCCGGCAGGTTGAACGAGGTGCTCTGTTCCTGGAACAGCCGTGCCGACAGTTGATCCTGGATGTACACACCGATCTCGCAGGACGTCGCCACTTCCAGGCGTTCGCGGGAAATGATCAGCACCCCGTAATCCTCCCCGGCGGCTTGCACCGAAGGGACTGCGGCAAAGAGGCTGAGTAGGCCAAACAGGCTGAAAGCTGACCAGCGCATGGCTGAATCTCCTGAATTCGAATCATTGATGCACGCAGCTTGGCCGAGCGCGGCGCCGATTGCCAGCCCGGCAGTTTTTTGCAGAACTTGACCTTGCCATGATGGCAAGCTCGAAACTGCCGGCAATCTCACGAAAAGGAGTCATTCCATGCAAGTGTTCAGTGTTGAAGGCATGTCCTGCGGTCATTGCGTCAAAGCCATCACCAACGCCGTGCAGACCAAGGATCCTGGCGCCAGCGTGCGGGTCGATCTGGCAGCCAGGGAGGTCGGCGTGGAAAGCACATTGAGCGCCGAACAGGTGATCGCCGCGATCAGCGAGGAAGGTTATGGCATCAAGCTCGTGTGAATTTTAATAGTTAGCGAGCTACCGGAATGTTCAAGGCGTTCTCTCGGGGCTAGACTGTCGGGTCGCATACCTGCACCCAATTGTCTGACCCAGGACGCCTGATGAACTTCCGTATCATTTTGATTCTCGGTGCCTTGAGCGCCTTCGGCCCGTTGGCGATCGACTTCTACCTGCCGGCGTTCCCGACCATGGCGCTTGCGTTCGGCACCGATGAGAAACATGTCCAGCTGACGCTGGCGGCGTATTTCCTCGGTCTGTCGATCGGCCAGCTGTTGTATGGCCCGGTGGCCGACCGCTTTGGCCGGCGCGTTCCTTTGCTGGGCGGCGTCGGGTTGTTTACCCTTGCCTCGCTGGCCTGTGCCTATGCGCCGAATCTGGAATGGCTGATCGGCGCGCGCTTCGTTCAGGCCCTGGGCGGTTGTGCGGGGATGGTGATTTCCCGGGCGGTGGTCAGCGATAAATGCGATGCGGTGGGAGCGGCGAAAGTCTTCTCGCAACTGATGCTGGTGATGGGCCTGGCACCGATTCTCGCGCCGATGCTGGGCGGGCTGCTGGTCAATACGTCGGGCTGGCAGTCGATCTTCCTCGTACTGACCGGTTTCAGTGCCCTGGCCGGATTGGCCGTGGCTCTCGGGCTGCCGGAAAGTCTGCCGGCCCATGTACCGCGCCAGCCGTTGTCCGGTGCGCTGCGCCAGTATGGTCGGCTGATCAAGGATCCGGTGTACCTCGGCCATGCCCTGACGGGCGGCATCGCCATTGCCGGGATGTTTTCCTACATCGCCGGTTCGCCATTCGTGTTCATCAAACTCTACGGTGTCCCGGCCGAGCATTTCGGCTGGCTGTTCGGCACCAACGCGGCGGGATTCATTCTCGTGGCGCAGATCAATGCGCGGCTGCTGGCCAAACGTGGTCCGGCGTTTCTGCTGGCACGGGCGGTGTGGGTCTATCTGGGCGCGGGCCTGGCGTTGCTGGCCGTCAGCTCCTTGCACACCGCGTCGCTATGGCCGCTGCTGATTCCGTTGTTTGTGTGCATCGCCAGTCTCGGCTGCATCCTGCCCAATGCCTCGGCCTGTGCAATGAACGGCCAGGGGGCGCGGGCCGGCAGCGCCTCGGCGCTGCTCGGTTTTCTGCAATTCAGTGTCGCGTCCGGCGCGGCGGCGCTGGTCGGTGTTTTGCACGATGGCACAGCCGTGCCGATGGCCATGGTCATCAGCCTGTGCGGAGTGCTGGTAGTGAGCGTCGCGATGCTCACCCGGCGTTTGCAGAATGCCCGGGCACTGGCGCAAGCCCAGGCCGGAGCGTGAGCGACTGGCCTCAGCCGGCAGCGCGGTGCTGGCTCAGGTCGGGAATCTGATGGGGCGCGTACAGGCGCGCTTCGAGGGTGCGAGTGAAGGCCCGAGCTTCGGCCTCACTGCGGAACGTCACGGCATGCTGATCGAGCCGGACTTGCCACTGGGACTTTGCCACTTCTTTTATCAGGATCTTCATTGCTGACCTCCCGTGCGTAAAAGATGTACCGCAGAGGCTTCGATTGTAGTCCTGAATACGATCGCAATTGTGACAACGGTCAATTGTCGGACTGACGGCAAAAAACACCGCCATCCCCGTTGCAACTGGCGGGGACGGCGGTGTTTCGCTGTTTCAGAAACCTTCTAAAACAATTTTCCCCTTGGCCTTGCCGCTTTCGAGCAATTCATGGGCGCGGCGCAGGTTGGCGGCGTTGATGCTGCCGAAGTGCTCACCGACCGTGGTCTTCAACGTCCCCGCATCAATCAACGCGGCCACCCGGTTGAGCAGCTTGTGCTGCTCGATCATGTCGGCTGTTTCAAACAGCGAACGGGTGTACATGAACTCCCAGTGCAGCGACAGGCTCTTGCGCTTGAGCCTGGTCACGTCCAGGGTCTTCGGATCGTCGATCAGCGCCAGTTTGCCTTGCGGTGCCAGGGCCTCGACCAGTTGGTCCAGGTGATGATCGGTCTGGGTCAGGCTGGCGACGTGGCTGACGTTCGCGACCCCGGCGCGTTTCAGTTCTTCACTCAGCGGCTGGCTGTGGTCGATCACCAGGTCGGCACCCAGCTCGGTCACCCAGTCACGGGTCTGCGGACGGGAAGCGGTGCCGATCACCTTGAGGCCGGTCAACTGACGGGCCAGTTGGGTCAGGATCGAACCCACGCCTCCGGCGGCGCCAACGATCAACAGGCTCTGGCCTTCGTCGGTCTTGCCTTCGCGGATCTGCAGGCGTTCGAACAACAGTTCCCAAGCGGTAATGGCGGTCAGCGGCAGGGCGGCGGCGTCGGCGAAACCCAGGGTTTTCGGCATATGACCGACGATGCGCTCATCGACCACATGCCGCTCGCTGTTGCCGCCGGCACGGGCGATCGAGCCGGCGTAGAACACCTTGTCGCCAGCCTTGAACAGCGTCACCTCACTGCCGACAGCCTTGACCACCCCGGCCACGTCCCAACCCAGCACTTTCACTGCGCCGCCTTCAGGCGCAACGTTCTGCCGCACCTTGGTATCCACCGGGTTGACCGAGATGGCTTTGACTTCCACCAGCAGATCGCGCGGGCCGGCGACCGGCTCCGGCAGCTCGATGTCCTGCAGGGATTTTTCGTCGCTGATCGGCAGCGACGCGTAATAGGCGATGGCTTTCATGGCTTGCTCCGTAACAGTAATAGAAGAAGGATTCAGGCGAGGGCGCGCAGGCGCTTGAGTTCGAAATGCTCGAGAAACTCGCCAGCCCTGGCCCGGAAGTTCTGGATATGTGCGCTGGCATCGTGGGCCTGCAGGGCTTCTTCACTGGCCCAGTGTTCGATCATGTAGAAGGCGAGCGGGTTGGCCAGGTCCTGATGCAGGTCATACTGGCTGCAACCGGCCTCGGCGCGGGTCGGTTCGATCAGTGCGCGCAAGGCGTGTTCGAGGCTGTCTTGCTGGCCGGGTCTGGCGATCAGGGTGGCGATGGCGGTGAATGCTTGGGACATGCTCGGCTCCGGAAACGGGATGAATACGATGGACCAGATGATTGGCCATTTCTCCGCAAGATAAAACCCGTTAAAAGAGCAGTCTCTTTCAATATTTTTTTGATAATCGGGGCTGAAGATGTTGCGTTTCGACGACTTGCAGTTGTTTGTCCGGGCGGCGGACCTGGGCAGTCTGTCGGCTGCCGCGCGGGTCATGGACATGTCGGCGGCGGTTGCCAGCGCGGCCCTCAAACGTATCGAACAGCAACTGGGCGCGAGGCTGTTGGCGCGCTCCACCCGCAGTCTGCGCCTGACGGCGGAAGGCGAGGGGTTTCTCGAGTATGCCCGGGCGGCGCTGGGCAATCTTGAGGAAGGCCGACGGCTGCTGGCGAGCGGGCAGGATCAGGTCAGCGGAATCTTGCAGCTGTCGGCGCCCTCGGATTTTGGCCGCAACCTGCTGTTGCCGTGGCTCGACGAGTTTCAGCGCGAACACCCGAAACTTACCGTGCGCCTGCTGCTGGGGGACCGGATCGCCGATCTGTTTCGCCAGCCGGTGGACATCGCCCTGCGCTATGGCGAGCCGGAAGACTCCAGTCTGGTGGCGCTGCCCATCGCCCCGCACAACCGCCGGGTACTCTGTGCCGCGCCGGGTTATCTGGCACGGCACGGCGAACCGCAACAGCTCGAACAACTGGCGCAGCACAATTGCCTGTTGTACATGCTCGGCAGCCGGGTGCATGACTACTGGAGTTTCCATGACGGCAAGCGAGAGGTCGGCCTGACGGTCAGCGGTGACCGCTTCAGCGACGATGCCGATGTGGTGCGCCTGTGGGCGCTGGCGGGGGCCGGCATCGCCTACAAGTCGTGGCTCGACGTGGCCGCCGATGTGCTCGCCGGGCGTCTGAAAGTCCTGCTTCCGGAGCTGTTGTGTGAACGCGCACCGCTGAATCTGCTGTGCGCCCATCGCGCTCAATTGAGTAAGCCAGTGAACCTGCTGAGGGAAATGCTCGCCAGCCGATGCACCGAATTGAGTAGCCGATTTCCCGCTTTCTCCAAGGCTGCTCATTAGTCGCAGGTAAATAGCGAAATTTCTGTCAGGAACAATCACCAACCGCGCCGGCTCCGACGCAGGAAGCGGCGAGCAACCGGCTTATACTAGCGCCCGCCGCATGCCTGTACCGGCATGCCGGACCGGGCACGATTACATTGAGTCGCCCGGGCGCGGACTGCGGTCGCGCAAGGGGCGCGGGTTTTCGCCGCAGCCTGCTGCGCCAGCGGTCTGCCTTGCCCCGGTTCAGGGCGATTTTCGCGTCTTGGCCGACGACTCATTACTGGTCAAGATGTCCGTGAGCAGCAGACGATACGATTCAACAGGGAGTGAATACATGGAACATGCACCTTGCATCAGCCAGATCGCCACGTTGCTGGCCGATCCCAAACGCAGCGCGATGATGTGGGCGTTGATGGATGGCTCGGCCCGGCAGACCGAGGAGCTGGCGTTGCTGGCGGGGCTGTCGCCATCCTCGGCCAGTGCGCACCTGGGGCGTTTGTCCGCTGGCGGTCTGTTGAAAGTCGAGTCCCGTGGACGCAAGCGCTATTTCCGTCTGGCCGCTCCGGAAATCGGCGCCGCCATCGAAGCCCTGGCCAGTGCCACGATTGCCAGTGCCCCGCAGCCCATTCCCGAAGCGTTCAAACGCAGCACTCCCATCGCCCGCTCACAGGCGGCGCCGTCGTCGCTGTTGCGCGCGCGGTTCTGCGACGACCATCTGGGCGGTACGCTGGCGGCCGATCTTTATCAGCGTCTGCTCGATGCCGGCTGGATCGAACAGATCGAACATCGGGTGGTGGTCACGCACAAGGGCTCGACCCAATTGGCCCGGCGCGGCGTGTTCATCCAGGCCCTGGCCCATCGCAACGTGCAGGTGGCCTGTGCCTGTCCGGACTGGAGCGAGCGTCGTCCGCACATGGGCGGCACCCTCGGCGCAGCGTTGCTGCAATTGTTCATGCAGTCTGGCTGGCTGACCCTGCCCAATGATTCCCGCGCCCTGCAACTCACGGCGGCCGGGCAGCGGGAGATTCATCGCTTCGCCCAGGAAACCGAACTGGAAATGGCGTTGTAGAGCGCTTTCGCAAACATGGTGTCAGTGCCGGCGTCGTCCACGACTGCGAACAGGTCGCATCCAGCACTGAGCCGTCGGGCCTATCGCGCACACTCGATCCGGGGATTTTCCGGATGGGGGGATGTGGCATGGACAAACAAGGCTTCAGTGCGGCGGAACGACTGGAACGGCTGCCGCTCAGCGGTTATCACCGGATCATTTTCATCATCATTGCCCTGGCGTTTTTCTTCGACTCCATGGACCTGGCGATGATGACTTTCCTGCTCGGCTCGATCAAAACCGAGTTCGGCCTGAGCAGTGCCCAGGCCGGGTTGCTCGCCAGTTCGAGCTTTTTCGGCATGGTCCTGGGGGCGTCATTGTCGGGCATGCTAGCCGACCGCTTCGGGCGCAAACCGGTGTTCCAGTGGAGCATCGTGTTGTGGGGCGTGGCCAGCTACCTGTGTTCCACGGCGCAAACCGTCGAAACGCTGACTCTGTTCCGTATCCTGCTGGGGATCGGCATGGGCATGGAGTTTCCGATTGCCCAATCGATGCTGTCCGAGCTGATCCCGGCCAGTCGTCGCGGGCGCTACATTGCCTTGATGGACGGTTTCTGGCCGCTGGGCTTCGTCGCTGCCGGGGTGTTGTCGTATTTCCTCCTGCCGGTGATTGGCTGGCGCGACATCTTTCTGGTGTTGGCGGTGCCGGCAGTGTTTGTCCTGGCGATCCGCTTTTTCATTCCCGAGTCGCCGCGCTGGCTGGAACAGGCCGGACGTCATGCGGCAGCGGACAAAGTGTTGAACGCAATAGAAGACCGGGTGCGCTCATCCCTCGGTGGCGCGTCATTGCCGGAGCCGGTGCGGTTGCCGAGAATCGTGACGCCACCGGGCAATTTCTTTTCGGCGCTCAGGCAGATCTGGTCACCGCTGTATCGCCAGCGCACGACGATGATCTGGAGCCTGTGGTTCTTCGCCTTGCTGGGTTTCTATGGCCTGACCTCCTGGCTCAGTGCGCTGTTGCAACAATCGGGGTTCGCCGTGACTCAGTCGGTCTACTACACCGTGCTGATTTCCCTCGGCGGAATTCCCGGATTTCTCATGGCGGCGTGGCTGGTGGAGCGCTGGGGGCGCAAGCCGGTGTGCATCGTCACCTTGCTCGGCGGCGGGGTGATGGCGTTTCTCTACGGTCAGAGCGCGGTGTTCGGCGGCAATGTGGCGCTGCTGGTCGGCTCGGGCTTGCTGATGCAGTTTTTCCTGTTCGGCATGTGGGCGGTGCTCTACACCTACACGCCGGAGTTGTACCCGACATCCGCGCGGGCGACGGGCTCGGGCTTCGCCTCGGCGATCGGCCGTGTCGGTTCGCTGCTCGGGCCACTGGTCACCGGGCTGGTGTTTCCGGTCACCGGGCAGGGCGGGGTGTTTGCGTTGGGCGCGTTGTGTTTTGCGATTGCGGCGGGGGTGGTGTGGCTGTTCGGGATGGAAACGCGAGGGAAGACACTGGAGGAGTTGACTGAGGTCAGCGGTTGAACTGAAACCTGTGGGAGTGGGCAAGCCCACTCCCACACCGGATTACGGTTTCACCAACCGGGCATCCAGGCTGTTCTGCGCCAGGCGCTTGGCCTGATCCTGGGTCATGCCCAGGTGGGTGTGCAGGGCGTGGAAGTTTTCGGTGACGTAGCCGCCGAAATACGCCGGGTCATCGGAGTTCACCGTGACCTTCACACCGCGCTCGAGCATGTCGAGGATGTTGTGCTGCGACATGTGATCGAACACGCAGAGCTTGGTGTTCGACAACGGGCACACGGTCAGCGGGATCTGCTCGTCGATGATCCGCTGCATCAGGCGCTCGTCTTCGATGGCGCGCACGCCATGGTCGATGCGCTGGATTTTCAGCAGGTCGATGGCTTCCCAGATGTACTCCGGCGGGCCTTCCTCGCCGGCGTGGGCGACGGTCAGGAAACCTTCGGCGCGGGCGCGATCGAACACACGCTGGAACTTGCTCGGCGGGTGACCCATCTCGGAGCTGTCCAGACCCACGGCGACGAACGCATCACGGAACGGCAGCGCCTGGTCGAGGGTTTTCTGTGCTTCTTCTTCGCTCAGGTGACGCAGGAAGCTCAGGATCAAGCCGCTGGTGATGCCCAGTTGCTGCTCGCCATCCTTCAGCGCGGCGGCGATGCCGTTGAGCACCACTTCGAAGGGAATGCCCCGATCGGTGTGGGTCTGCGGATCGAAGAACGGTTCGGTGTGGATCACGTTCTGTTCTTTGCAGCGCAGCAGGTACGCCCAGGTCAGGTCGTAGAAATCCTGGGAGGTGCGCAGCACATCGGCGCCCTGGTAATACAGGTCGAGGAATTCCTGCAGATTGTTGAAGGCATAGGCCTTGCGTAGGGTTTCGACGTCGCTCCACGGCAGGGCGATCTTGTTGCGTTCGGCCAGAGTGAACAGCAGCTCGGGCTCCAGCGAGCCTTCGAGGTGCAGGTGCAGTTCGGCCTTGGGCAAGGCGTTCAGCCAGTCGTACATATTCTTTTCTCATCAGGTGCAGATCGCCGCCATTCTACAGGTGCGCGTCGAAACAATTGGCAAAACCTGACCAGTCGATCCGTCGGGGCAAGTGACGGGCGGGTGCCGAGGCGGTGAACATCAGTCCGGGCTCACGCGAATTCCCTGCGGGAGCGGGCTTGCCCGCGAAGAGGCCCGCACCGGCAACACCTGAATAACCCCCCACGCCAATTCAAAGAACAGGAAACCCACCAGTAACGAACTGGCGCCATGCAACAGCGCGTAAAGCTGCCAGGCCGCGAACAAGAACCGCGCCACCGCGTCATAGCGCCCATAAATGATTTGCGGATCGCGAATCCGCAGCACCGCCCACACGCACACCACCGATCCCAGCAGATTCGCCATCAACATATGCACAGGCTCGAAGACCGGCAGTTCGCCGGGCAACTCCAGCGTCCGGCTGAGCGTGGTCAAAACCCCATGCAGTGCGGCAAAGGTCCACGGTGTGGCAAATGCGGCCGTGACAATCAGGTCATACCAGGCACTGCCGCGCACCAGTTGTCGATACTGCGTCGAAGTCCACATCATCCATGCTCCAGAAATTCAGGGAGCATCCACGGTAAAGCCTGGAGTATGCTCCAGGGTCAATAGCCCATTCGAGACATCCGCCATGCGCATCGGTGAGTTAGCCCAGGCCAGCGCCGTCAGCCGTGACACCCTGCGCTTTTACGAGCAGCGCGGGCTGATCGCGGCGCAGCGCAGTGCCAACGGTTATCGCGACTACCCACCGGAAATGGTGCAACTGGTGCTCTACATCAAGACTGCGCAGCGACTGGGCTTTACCCTCGGCGAGATCGGCAACAGCGTTGCCGCGTTATGGAATGCGCCCGATCCCGACAATGCCGTGAGCCAATTGCTGCGCGACAAATTGCAACTGATCGAAACCCGCATGAGCGAACTCGGCGCCTTGCGCCACGAGTTGCAGCAACGGCTCGGTCAACGCTGTCCATTGAATCCGTGATCCCCTTCAATCAAGGAAACCCACATGTCCAAGGCAAAAAACGCACTGATCATCGGCGCCTCCCGTGGCCTGGGCCTCGGGCTGGTGAAGACGCTGCTGGCCGACGGCTGGCAAGTCACCGCCACCGTGCGCAACCCGCAGAACGCCCAAGCCCTGCAAGCGCTGGGGCCGGTGCGCATCGAGAAGCTCGACATGGACGACCAGCAAGCGGTCATCGCCCTGAGCCAGCAGCTCAAGGGTGAAATGTTCGACCTGCTGTTCGTCAATGCCGGGGTCAAGGGGCCGGAAGTGCAGACGCCGGGTGGCGCGACGCTGGCGGAGGTCGGCCAGTTGTTTTTCACCAACGCCGTGGCACCGATCAACCTCGCCCAGCGCTTTGTCGGGCAGATTCGCGACGGCAGCGGTGTGCTGGCGTTCATGAGTTCGGGGCTGGGCAGCGTGACCGTGGCCGACGCGCCGGAACTGGCGTTGTACAAGGCCAGCAAGGCGGCGCTGAACTCGATGACCAACAGCTTCGTCACGCAATTGGGCGAGCAGAAACTGACCGTGCTGTCGCTGCATCCGGGCTGGGTGAAAACCGACATGGGCGGTGACGGTGCCGACATCGACGTGGAAACCAGCACTCGCGGTCTGGTCGATCAGGTCAATGCGTTTACCGGCAAGGGCGGGCACTACTTCATCAACTACAAGGGCGAAACGATTCCCTGGTAAGCAGTGAAAATCGTGCCTCTGTGGGCGCGGGCTTGCTCGCTCTCACAGAGGACCGGTGCTGTCCTGTCGGGTTGGACTTGCCCGCCGCAACAAATTGTTTGAAACTCCGCACCTCGTCCTCGCGACGACCCTGGATCAGCAGACAGGGCAACACTGAGCTGGCAACCCTGAACCCAACTTTCAGAGGAGCCGGCCACAATGCCTGCGACCCGTATCTGGTTAAAAAATCCCCTCGCCATTTTCACCGCCAACGGTCTCGATGCCCGTGGTGGCCTGGTGCTGCAAGACGGTGTGATCAGCGAAGTGCTTGGCGCCGGCCAGCAACCGTCCGCACCGTGCAGCGAAGTGTTCGACGCCCGTGAACATGTGGTCCTGCCGGGCCTGATCAACACCCATCATCATTTCTATCAGACCCTCACCCGCGCCTGGGCGCCGGTGGTCAATCAGCCGTTGTTCCCGTGGCTGAAAACCCTGTACCCGGTGTGGGCGCGCCTGACCCCGGAAAAACTGGCCCTCGCCAGCAAAGTCGCACTGGCCGAGCTGCTGCTGTCGGGTTGCACCACCGCAGCCGATCACCATTACCTGTTCCCGGACGGTCTGGAAAACGCCATCGACGTACAAGTCGAAACCGTGCGTGAACTGGGCATGCGCGCCATGCTCACCCGTGGTTCTATGAGCCTCGGCGAAAAGGACGGCGGTCTGCCACCGCAGCAGACCGTGCAGGAAGGCCAGGTGATTCTCGACGACAGTCAGCGCTTGATTCACGAGTACCACGAGCGCGGTGACGGCGCGCAGATCCAGATCGCCCTCGCGCCATGCTCGCCGTTCTCGGTGACCCCGGAAATCATGTCCGCCAGCGCCGAACTCGCCAACAAACTTGATGTGCGCCTGCACACCCACCTTGCCGAAACCCTCGACGAGGAAGATTTCTGCCTGCAACGCTTCGGCCTGCGTACCGTGGATTATCTGGACAGCGTCGGCTGGCTCGGCCCGCGCACCTGGCTGGCCCACGGCATCCACTTCAACCCGGACGAAATCGCTCGTCTCGGCGCAGCGGGCACCGGCATCTGCCACTGCCCGAGCTCGAACATGCGCCTGGCGTCCGGCATCTGCCCGAGCATCGAACTGACGGATGCTGGCGCATTGTTTGGCCTGGGCGTGGACGGTTCGGCGTCCAACGATGCCTCGAACATGATCCTCGAAGCACGTCAGGCCCTGTACATCCAGCGCCTGCGTTACGGCGCCGAGAAGATCACGCCGGAGCGCGTGCTGGGCTGGGCGACCAAAGGCTCGGCGAGCCTGCTGGGGCGTACCGACATCGGTGAGCTGGCGGTGGGCAAACAGGCCGACCTGGCCTTGTTCAAGCTGGATGAACTGCGTTTCTCCGGCAGTCACGATCCAGTCTCGGCGCTGCTGCTGTGCGGCGCGGATCGGGCGGATCGGGTGATGGTCGGCGGCCAGTGGCGAGTGGTCGACGGCCAGGTCGAAGGGCTGGATCTCAAAGGCCTGATTGCCGATCACAGCCAGGCGGCGCGGCAGTTGATCGCCGGTTCCTGATTCCCCGCCGATAAAAATTGTGGGAGCGGGCGTGCTCCCACATTTTGGGGTTTCATGGTGCTTTCAAAGGCCCAACAGCGACAACATGATGAATGTCGCAAACAGCACGAAATGCGTCATGCCTTCGATGGCATTGGTTTCCCCGTCGTTGAGGTTGATCGCGCTGACGATCAGCGTCAGGAAAATCATCACCGTCTGCACGGGCGTCATCGCCATCTGGAACGGCTGGCCGGTGTAGAGCGCCATCGCTTCCATCACCGGCACCGTGAGGATCACCGTCGACAACGATGCGCCCATGGCGATGTTGACCACCGACTGCATGCGGTTGGCCAGGGCAGCGCGCAGTGCGGTCAGAATTTCCGGCGCGGCCGAGATCGCGGCCACCAGGATCGCCGTGATCACCGGCGGTGCGCCGCTGCCTTCCAGGCCCAGATCGAGGGTCTTGGACATCACCTCGGCCAATGCGCCGATCACCACCACCCCGAACACCAGAATGCCGATCGACAGACCCAGGCTGAGCGGTTTCGGCTCCTGTTCCACCGGTTCTTTCCGGCGGCGTTTGTCCGGATAGCTGTAGCTGAAAAAGTAACTGTGCGGGCCGACCTGCATCCGCAGGAACAAGGCGTAAAGCACCACCATCGCGCCAATGGTGAAGGCCGAGTAGAGCTTCCAGTTGGCCTCGGGAATGAACTCCGGGACCACCATCGATACGCCCATGGCGGTAAGAATCATCACGCTGTAACTGCGCGCCGAATCGTCGTTGTAGGACTGTTCGCCATGCTTGATCCCGCCCATCAGCGCGGCGAGACCGAGGATGCCGTTGATGTCGAGCATCACCGCCGAGTAAATCGTGTCGCGCACCAGGGTCGCCGAGGCTTCGTTGCTCATCATGATGGCCAGAATCACCACTTCCACCAGCACCGCGGCCAGCGTCAGGATCATCGTGCCGTAGGGGTCGCCAACCTTTTCCGCGAGCAGTTCGGCCTGATGGGCGACGCGCATCGAGGCGGCGACAATGAATGCGATCAGCACCAGACCGGCGACCAGCGCGACGACCTGGCCGCTGTGCAGCAACCAGTGTTCCAGTGGATAAGCGACGATGGCGGCGATCAGGGCCAGCAGCAGAAAGGTTTCTTGCTTGAGGATCGAGAGCATGGCGGGCCTTTTTGCGCAGGGGGCGGATGAGCTACTGACTGCGGGGCGGCACTAACGTTTCGTTACACCTTAGCCCAGCCTTGGGTTGCATCCGTTTCAGTTTGTAGTCGCTGCGGGCTGGTTAAAAAATAGGCAAAAGCTCAGGGGCTATGCGGAACCTGCGACTGCGCCAGCCATGAACGGGTTATCCACAGGTTGCTCCACAGTATTTGTGCGCAAGCGGCGAGACCGGGCATAAGCACTGCGGTGCTTTCTTCTAATGGTGATAAACGAAGCTAACTGATTGTTTCTAATTGAAATTTACAGTTCGTCGACAGAATTGAACGAAAAGTGAGCAAATGCCGCAAAGCCGCATTACAGAAGGGTTACAGCGGTATGTGCTCAGGTTATCCACAGTTGGGTACACAGCAGATGTGGGCAACTCGATGGAATAAGCGATCGTCTAGCGCTGGAGCAAAATCCGCCCTCGACTCAGATCCGCCAGTTGACTCTGCAGCAGCGCGATCTGCGCTTCACCCAGCGCCAGTTGCAAGTCGACGCCATTGGCCGTGAAGTGTTCCTCCACCACCAGGCCACCGAGGTCCGCCACGCGCAATTTCACCAGTGCCAATTCGGCGAAACCGCAGGAGCAGTGCAACGGTACGCGGCTGATCAACTCGACTTTGGCCGCCGCTTGCAGGCACTTGTTCGCGCCGCCGCCATAGGCCCGGGCCAGCCCGCCGGTGCCCAGTTGAATGCCGCCGTACCAGCGGATCACCAGCACCGCGACCTGATCGCAGTCCTGTGCCTCGATGGCGGCCAGGATCGGCCGGCCGGCGGTGCCGCCGGGTTCGCCGTCGTCGTTGCTGCGGTATTGGTCGCCGAGTTTCCACGCCCAGCAATTGTGCGAGGCGTTCAAGTCGCTGTGCTGCTCGATGAACGCCTGCGCTTCGGCGGGGCTGTTGATCGGGGCGGCGAAGGTGATGAAGCGGCTTTTGCGAATCTCTTCGCGGTATTCGCAAAAGCCGCTGAGGGTGAATGGCATAGACGTCTTATAGAGAAGAAGTGAGGCCGCAGCCTTTGAGAATGATGCGGATCAGGTTGTTGCCGGCATCTTCCATGTCTTGCTTGGTCAACTTGCTGCGCCCGGTGACACGGCAGATCTGCGTGGCGAAGTCGGCGTAGTGCTGAGTGCTGCCCCACAGCAGGAAAATCAGGTGTACCGGGTCCACCGGATCCATCTTGCCAGCGTCGATCCATGCCTGGAACACCGCCGCCCGGCTCTGGAACCAGGCGCGATAATCCTGATTGAAATATTCGCTGAGGCATTCACCGCCGCTGATCACTTCCATCGCAAAGATTCGCGAGGCCTGCGGCTGGCGTCGGGAAAACTCCATTTTCGCGCGGATATAACGGGTCAGCGCTTCGGCCGGATCGTCTTCGGCGGTGAGGGTGTTGAAGGTGCTGTCCCACAATTCGAGGATGTTGCTCAGCACCGCCACATACAAACCGAGCTTATTGGTGAAGTAGTAATGCAGGTTCGCCTTGGGCAACCCGGCCTTCACGGCGATGGTGTTCATGCTGGTGCCTTGATACCCGTGACGGGCGAACTCGTCTTCGGCGGCTTTGATGATGGTCTCTTCGTTTTTCTGACGAATGCGGCCGGCGGGTTTGCCGCCATGGGCAGGGACTTCAAAGGTCATGGGCGTTTCCGGGTTTGTCGGTGGGTGCAACCATTTGCGTTGATAGCGCACCTGCCAGCATCCGACAAGTCCTGACACGACAAAATCGTTGTGCCTGTTCGATCTTGTTCAGCGAGTGGCTGCCAGACTTTCGAGAAAACTCTCCAGCACCAGATGCGGACGTCGGCCCTTGCGGGTGACCGAGGCGAGACTCAGGTCGTAGAACCGCGTTGTCGATTTCAGCGCACGCAGGCGTCCCTGCTGCACCCAAAGGCTGGCGTAGTGATCCGGCAGATAACCGATATAGCGCCCGGTGAGGATCAGAAAGGCCATGCCCTCGCGGTCGGAGGCACTGGCGGTGCAATTGAGCGCCTGATAGTGCGCCTGGATTTCCGCCGGCAAGCGGAAGGTCGGGGCGATGGCGTCCTGACTGTTGAGGCGTTCGTCGTCCAGTTGCTTGTCATCGACATAAAACAGCGGATGGCCGACCGCGCAATAAAGCAACGAACGCTCGCTGTACAACGGCTGGTACTCCAGCCCGGACAAGGCACTGGCCTGCGGCACCACGCCGACATGCAGACGTCCGTCGAGTACGCCTTGTTCGACTTCGTTGGGCGCGATCATGCGGATCTGGATCTGCACATCCGGCCCGCGCTCCTTCAACTGGGCGAGAGCGTGGGTGATGCGCATGTGGGGCAGGGTGACCAGATTATCGGTCAGGCCAATGATCAGCTCGCCGCGCAAGTGCTGGTGCAGACCGTTGACCTCGGTGCGGAAACTTTCCAGGGCACTCAACAGCTGCAACGCCGATTGATAGACCTCGCGACCTTCTTCGGTCAGGGAAAAACCGGCGCGTCCGCGCTGACACAGGCGCAGGCCGAGACGTTGTTCCAGGTCGCTCATTTGCTGGCTGATCGCCGAGCGTCCGATGCCGAGCACGGTTTCCGCCGCCGAGAAGCCGCCGCATTCCACCACGCTGCGAAAAATCCTCAGCAGGCGAATATCGAAGTCGCTGACCTGGGCCAGCGGATCGGGGCGGCGAGTACTCATCGGGAATGTCCAATAGTTTAGTAGTGGGCTAACTGAAGGTTAGAAGAGTTGAATTTCACCGACTTTATCGCCGTGGCAATTTAGCTGCAACAACGCTTTCTATCTCCCTGCTGCTTATGCCCTGCGAGGTTTTTCCCGATGAACATGCCTGAAAACGCGTCGTCGCCACTGGCCAGCCAACTGAAGCTGGACGCGCACTGGATGCCGTACACCGCCAACCGCAACTTCCAGCGCGATCCGCGTCTGATCGTCGGTGCCGAAGGCAGCTGGCTGATCGACGATAAGGGCCGCAAGGTGTACGACTCGCTGTCCGGTCTGTGGACCTGCGGCGCCGGTCACACCCGCAAGGAAATCCAGGAAGCGGTCGCCAAACAACTGGGCACCCTCGATTACTCGCCAGGCTTCCAGTACGGCCACCCGCTGTCTTTCCAGCTGGCGGAGAAAATCACCGAGCTGACCCCGGGCAACCTGAATCACGTGTTCTTCACCGACTCCGGCTCCGAATGTGCCGACACGGCGGTGAAAATGGTGCGTGCCTACTGGCGCCTGAAAGGCCAGTCGACCAAGACCAAAATGATCGGTCGCGCCCGTGGCTATCACGGTGTGAACATTGCCGGCACCAGCCTCGGTGGCGTCAACGGCAACCGCAAGGTGTTCGGTCAGGCCATGATGGATGTCGATCATCTGCCGCACACCCTGCTGGCGAGCAATGCATTCTCCCGTGGCATGCCGGAGCAGGGCGGCATTGCCCTGGCCGACGAGCTGCTGAAGCTGATCGAGCTGCACGACGCTTCGAACATCGCTGCTGTCTTCGTTGAGCCGCTGGCCGGTTCCGCTGGCGTACTGGTTCCGCCGCAGGGTTACCTCAAGCGTCTGCGCGAAATCTGCGACCAGCACAACATCCTGCTGGTGTTCGACGAAGTGATCACCGGTTTCGGCCGTACCGGCACCATGTTCGGCGCCACCACGTTCGACGTGACCCCGGACCTGATGTGCATCGCCAAGCAAGTCACCAACGGCGCGATCCCGATGGGCGCGGTGATTGCCAGTTCCGAGATCTATCAGACCTTCATGAACCAGCCGACTCCGGAGTACGCCGTGGAATTCCCGCACGGTTACACCTACTCGGCGCACCCGGTGGCCTGCGCTGCTGGCCTGGCGGCACTCGATCTGCTGCAAAAGGAAAACCTGGTACAGAGCGTCGCCGAAGTCGCACCGCATTTCGAAAACGCGCTGCACGGCCTGAAAGGTTCGAAGAATGTCATCGACATTCGCAACTACGGCCTGGCCGGTGCAATCCAGATCGCCGGCCGTGAC
>NZ_JAHTKI010000034.1:0-2500 GCF_019145475.1 Pseudomonas botevensis | reverse complement strand
TTCAGTGGCGAGCTTAACCGAATAGGGGAGGCGTAGCGAAAGCGAGTCTTAATAGGGCGTTTAGTCGCTGGGTATAGACCCGAAACCGGGCGATCTATCCATGGGCAGGTTGAAGGTTAGGTAACACTGACTGGAGGACCGAACCGACTACCGTTGAAAAGTTAGCGGATGACCTGTGGATCGGAGTGAAAGGCTAATCAAGCTCGGAGATAGCTGGTTCTCCTCGAAAGCTATTTAGGTAGCGCCTCATGTATCACTGTAGGGGGTAGAGCACTGTTTCGGCTAGGGGGTCATCCCGACTTACCAAACCGATGCAAACTCCGAATACCTACAAGTGCCGAGCATGGGAGACACACGGCGGGTGCTAACGTCCGTCGTGAAAAGGGAAACAACCCAGACCGTCAGCTAAGGTCCCAAAGTTATGGTTAAGTGGGAAACGATGTGGGAAGGCTTAGACAGCTAGGAGGTTGGCTTAGAAGCAGCCACCCTTTAAAGAAAGCGTAATAGCTCACTAGTCGAGTCGGCCTGCGCGGAAGATGTAACGGGGCTCAAACCATACACCGAAGCTACGGGTATCACTTAGGTGATGCGGTAGAGGAGCGTTCTGTAAGCCTGTGAAGGTGAGTTGAGAAGCTTGCTGGAGGTATCAGAAGTGCGAATGCTGACATGAGTAACGACAATGGGTGTGAAAAACACCCACGCCGAAAGACCAAGGTTTCCTGCGCAACGTTAATCGACGCAGGGTTAGTCGGTCCCTAAGGCGAGGCTGAAAAGCGTAGTCGATGGAAAACAGGTTAATATTCCTGTACTTCTGGTTATTGCGATGGAGGGACGGAGAAGGCTAGGCCAGCTTGGCGTTGGTTGTCCAAGTTTAAGGTGGTAGGCTGAGATCTTAGGTAAATCCGGGATCTTAAGGCCGAGAGCTGATGACGAGTGTCCTTTAGGACGCGAAGTGGTTGATGCCATGCTTCCAAGAAAAGCTTCTAAGCTTCAGATAACCAGGAACCGTACCCCAAACCGACACAGGTGGTTGGGTAGAGAATACCAAGGCGCTTGAGAGAACTCGGGTGAAGGAACTAGGCAAAATGGCACCGTAACTTCGGGAGAAGGTGCGCCGGTGAGGGTGAAGGACTTGCTCCGTAAGCCCATGCCGGTCGAAGATACCAGGCCGCTGCGACTGTTTATTAAAAACACAGCACTCTGCAAACACGAAAGTGGACGTATAGGGTGTGACGCCTGCCCGGTGCCGGAAGGTTAATTGATGGGGTTAGCTAACGCGAAGCTCTTGATCGAAGCCCCGGTAAACGGCGGCCGTAACTATAACGGTCCTAAGGTAGCGAAATTCCTTGTCGGGTAAGTTCCGACCTGCACGAATGGCGTAACGATGGCGGCGCTGTCTCCACCCGAGACTCAGTGAAATTGAAATCGCTGTGAAGATGCAGTGTATCCGCGGCTAGACGGAAAGACCCCGTGAACCTTTACTATAGCTTTGCACTGGACTTTGAATTTGCTTGTGTAGGATAGGTGGGAGGCTTTGAAGCGTGGACGCCAGTTCGCGTGGAGCCATCCTTGAAATACCACCCTGGCAACTTTGAGGTTCTAACTCAGGTCCGTTATCCGGATCGAGGACAGTGTATGGTGGGTAGTTTGACTGGGGCGGTCTCCTCCTAAAGAGTAACGGAGGAGTACGAAGGTGCGCTCAGACCGGTCGGAAATCGGTCGTAGAGTATAAAGGCAAAAGCGCGCTTGACTGCGAGACAGACACGTCGAGCAGGTACGAAAGTAGGTCTTAGTGATCCGGTGGTTCTGTATGGAAGGGCCATCGCTCAACGGATAAAAGGTACTCCGGGGATAACAGGCTGATACCGCCCAAGAGTTCATATCGACGGCGGTGTTTGGCACCTCGATGTCGGCTCATCACATCCTGGGGCTGAAGCCGGTCCCAAGGGTATGGCTGTTCGCCATTTAAAGTGGTACGCGAGCTGGGTTTAGAACGTCGTGAGACAGTTCGGTCCCTATCTGCCGTGGACGTTTGAGATTTGAGAGGGGCTGCTCCTAGTACGAGAGGACCGGAGTGGACGAACCTCTGGTGTTCCGGTTGTCACGCCAGTGGCATTGCCGGGTAGCTATGTTCGGGAAAGATAACCGCTGAAAGCATCTAAGCGGGAAACTTGCCTCAAGATGAGATCTCACTGGAACCTTGAGTTCCCTGAAGGGCCGTCGAAGACTACGACGTTGATAGGTTGGGTGTGTAAGCGCTGTGAGGCGTTGAGCTAACCAATACTAATTGCCCGTGAGGCTTGACCATATAACACCCAAGCAATTTGCGTCGGCTCTGTAACCCAGAGCAACCAGATTGCGGTGTGTGAAGACGAAGTGAACCGAAAGTTTGCAACTCACAAAACACCGACTGTCACGTACCCAATTTGCTGAAGCGAGGCCATCTGGTCACGAGTCAGTACCCGAATTTCTTGACGACCATAGAGCGTTGGAACCACCT
>NZ_JAHTKI010000033.1 GCF_019145475.1 Pseudomonas botevensis | reverse complement strand
GACGTTTCGGGAGGGCTAGGGTGAGGGCTGCGATCTCAAGCTTGCCCAAAAAACATCTCACGCCCACAACCACAACCATGGGGCCGTTCACCCCCCGCAACCGGGCAAACCCCCAACCGTGGGCTATAACCCTATAGGGACGTATCGGGAAGTCGCCGCCATGAACATGCAGTCAAAATCGCTACCGGTCGAGGAGGGCAGTCTGCGCCTGGGTTCGCGCAAGCAGCCGTTCAATCTGTTGCGCTGGTTTTCGTTGATCAGCATGGCGGTGATCGGCACGGTGGCGGTGGCGCTGGGGACGGTGTCGACGCGGTTTGTGGTGGAGGAGAGTGTGCAGCGTGATGCGTTGCTGACCGCGCAGTTCATTCAGGCCATTGCGTCGGCGGAGGTGCGTCATGTGTCGATTCCCAATATCCGTACCATGGGCGAGTTGATCGACCCGCGTCAGGACAACGACTTTCCCGATGTCGATCCGGCGGCGAGGGCCAATGCGCGGTCGGAGTTTCTCGATCACATCGAGCACTTGCCCGACGTGATTCTCGCCAATATCTATGCCCCTGATCGACAGGTGGTCTGGTCGACCAACCCGGCGCTGATCGGTACGCGGATTCATGCCGACGAGGATCTGGATCGGGCCTTCAGTGAAAAAATTCCGGTGTCCGCCAGTTATCACGACGTGGACAAGGCGCGCGAAGAACAGAAGTTCGTGGTGCCGCCGGAGTACATCTTTCTGGAGAACTACATCCCGCTGTTCGACGCCGAGGGCAAGAGCGTCACGGCGATGGTCGAGATCTACAAGGAGCCCAAGGACCTGATCACGCGGATGGAGCGTGGACTGGTTCTGATCTGGGTGGCCACCGCGCTCGGCGGCGGGCTGATTTATCTGGGGTTGTACTGGATCGTGCGGCGGGCGGCGATTTTGCTGGCGGTGCAGCAGAAGCAGCTGATCGCCAATGAAACCTTTGTCGCCTTGGGCGAGATGTCCTCGGCGGTGGCCCACAGTCTGCGCAATCCGCTGGCGACCATTCGTTCCAGCGCCGAGCTGGCGCTGGAGTTCGATGCCGGGCCGGCGCAGAAAAACATCAAGGACATCATCGGCCAGGTCGACCGCATGTCGAAGTGGGTGCGCGAGTTGCTGCAGTCCTTGCGTCCGCTCAACGACGAGCCGGAGCCGGTGAATCTGGTGGCGGCGCTGCATGAAAGTCTGGTTGCGTTCGAGCAGCAGATCGCCAGGGCCGGGGTGCAGGTGGTGTTTCATCCGCAGGACACGCCGATGGTGCTGAGCCAGCCGGTGCAGCTCACGCAGATTCTCAACAGCCTGCTGGCCAATGCCCTGGAGGCCATGGACAAGGGCGGTACGTTGACCATCAGCCTGGAGCCGACCGACAGCCGTGGCGTCAGCGTGATGCTCAGCGACACCGGCAAAGGCATGAGTGAAGAACAGCGCAGCATGGCGTTCCGGCCGTTTTTCACCACCAAGCAGGGTGGTCTGGGGGTCGGGCTGGTGCTGGTCAAACGGATCATGGAACGCTTCGGCGGTGGCGTGACGCTGGACAGCCGCGAAGGCGAGGGCACGACCGTTCGTCTGGCGTTTCAACTGATTCAATGAATGCCCGAAAATAATCTGAACTTCCCCCAGCAGTGGGTGTCAGGCCCCGGTCACCGGGGAGTGGGGAATTCAACAGCGCGGCCAAACCCTTGTTACAACTGGAAATAATTTATTGGCGAGGTAATTGCAAAACACCATCACCCCTTCCTTAGATGAGGCGGCTGGTGATGGACAGAGCAACGCGTTACCCCAACAAGCTGTTCCTGCTGACACCCTTGAGTGTCTTTCTGGCATTGACCCTGGGCACCATGACCGTGGTCCGAGCGAGCCCGATTGACGATGAAGGGCAGCCGGAGACGTCCGACCCTTCGGCGTACTACGACGAGCCGGCCGATGAAGCAACGGCACTCAACGCCATCCTGACGATGCCGGAGGCCAACGAAGACTCCTTCGATCTGCCTGATGGCGTCAAAGGCACCCGCAACACGACCCGCGCGGAAAACGTTCTGCCGCCGTCGGTGCAGACCAGTTTCAATTACCCCACCAACGGCAAGCCGAGCCCGCTGTACGGAGCCCTGCCGTTTACCCAGCAACTGGTGTTGTTCGAAGAGTTCGGCCCGGAAAAACTCGACCCGACCACCCCGGCCGCGCCGCTGGGCTTTCCGCCTGCCGCGATTGGCCCGGCACCGGCGCAGGACCCCAACAACGTCGCTCGCAGCGCGCCACCCGGCACCGCACTGGATGCGTTCCTGCGGCAACCGGGGCTGACGCCGTTCCCGAGCCAGTTCTCCAACGTGGTCGACCGCAACCCATGGCAATCGCAGATCGAACTGTTCCTCAACCGCCACATCGGCTCGTCCGCCGAAGGACGTCCGCCAGGAAAGGGCTGGGCGCACCAGCGCTGGAACGAGTTCTACCCGCAAGCGGCGTACAAAACCGTGCAGACCGGCGCGCGGGTCAACGGTGGCCTGCGTGACAGTCGGCAGATGCACGGCTACGCGGTCGGCGAGTTCGGCCCCGGTGGCCTGTATCACAACACCGCCGGTGTACCGCTGACCGATGGCACCGCCAAGGGCGTCGATCCGCGTTTCCATCCGAACATGCCGGTGCAGGATCACAACTCGGTGTGGACCTTCGACGGCACGTTGCCGCCCAAACTGTTGATGGTGCGCTACGGTCAGCCGGTGATGATGCGTCACTACAACGGCTTGCCGATCGATCCGGCGGCCAACCGGGGCTTCGGCCTGCACACCATCACCACCCACGAGCACAACGGCCACGCGCCGGCGGAAAGCGACGGTTATGCCAACGCGTTTTTCTTCCCCGGCCAGTATTACGACTATCGCTGGCCGATCCAGCTCGCCGGTTACGACAGCATCAACACCAAGGCCGAAGATCCGCGCGCCGCATTCCCTTGCGCGTCGGGCGAGACCCTGTGGGTCAACGACCTGCAACCGAGCAAGAAAACCTGCGACCACGGCACGATCAAGATTCGTGGCGACTGGCGCGAAACCATGAGCACTCACTGGTTCCACGACCACATGCTCGATTTCACCGCGCAGAACGTCTACAAGGGCAACGCGGCGATGATGAACTACTACAGCGCGCTGGATCGTGGCAACGAGTCGGTGAACGACGGTGTCAACCTGCGCTTGCCCAGCGGCAGCGCCTTGCCGTGGGGTAACCGCGACTATGACGTCAACCTGCTGTTCGCCGACAAGGCCTGGGATCAGCAAGGGCAGTTGTGGTTCAACCCGTTCAACACCGACGGCTTTCTCGGCGATCAGGTGCTGGTCAACTGGCAGTGGAAACCGACCCTCGATGTGCGGGCACGCAGTTATCGCTTCCGCATTCTCAATGGTTCGGTGTCGCGCTACTTCAAGCTCGCGCTGGTGCGGGAAGTCAAAGGCACCAGCGGTGAGTTCCAGGGGCCGAAAAACTCCGGCGTGTCGTACAGCCGCGTGCCGTTCCACATGATTGCCAACGACGGCAACATCATGGAGCACAGCGTACCGTTCGACGGCAGCATGGACCTGGACGCCGATGGCGATAAACAGAACCACAATGCGATTCTGCCGACCCAGGGCATCGCCGAGCGCTTCGACATCATCGTCAACTTCGCCAAGAACGGCATCAAACCCGGCGACAAGCTGTTCTTCGTCAACCTGCAGTCCCATGACGACGGCAAAGGCCCCAAAGACGTGATTTCGCTGGCCGATGTGCTCTCCGAGAAATACCTGGCAGTGATCAAGCAGACCAGCAAAGGCCCGCAGTGGGACAAGGGCGATCCGGCGGTGGGCAAGGTCCTGCAGCTCAACGTCAAGGCTTACACCGGTCAGGATCTGGCGATGGATCCGGCAGCCTACGAACCGGCCAAACCGGGCAAGGCTGAAGGCATGGTGATGATCCCGCTGAAGATCCACCGCGACAATGCTGCCGACAAGGCGCTGCTGGCCAACGCCCGTCACCGCACCTTCACCTTCGGCCGTTCCGACGGCACCGATGAGGCGCCGTGGACGGTCAAGACCGATGGCGGGTTTGGCTTCCACATGGACCCGCGTCGCCTGAATACGGCGACCAAACTGGCCAGTGGTCCGACCGATGCCGGCGTCGCCGGGTTCGGCACCCTCGAGGTGTGGAACATCAAGTTGGGCGGCAAGGGCTGGAGCCATCCGGTACACGTCCACTTCGAGGAGGGGATCATCCTCAGTCGGGGCGGCAAGGCTCCGCCAGAGTGGGAAAAATGGGCGCGCAAGGACGTCTATCGGATCGGTTCGGAGAACGATGGTCTGGACAGCGTCGAGATGGCAATCAACTTCCGCGAGTTTGCCGGGACCTACATGGAGCACTGCCACAACACTCAGCATGAGGACAACTCGATGCTGCTGCGTTGGGACCTGGAGAAACCCGGGCAACTGCAGTTGATGCCGACACCGCTGCCGAGCTGGGATGGCGTGCGCTACGTCAACTCCGCCGCGCTGCCAACCTTCCGCACTGGCGATGGCTTCGGCCCGCAAGTGAACGTGAAGAAATGAAAAGGGAGGGAGCCGTCATGCCACAACGTTCGCCGCGCTCCCAGGCCCTGGGCATGCATCTGGTGCTGGTACTGGTGACCTGTCTGCTTGGCAGCCGGGCGCTGGTGGCGCACCAGATGCAACCCGAGGCCAGCGCACCGGCGCCTGCCGCTGCGACCGAATCCGCCACCCCCTGGGGTGGCGACTATTTCCCCAACACCCTGCTGACCGACCAGGACGGTCGGCAGGTGCGGTTTTTCGACGACCTGATCAAAGACAAGGTGGTGGTGATCAATTTCATCTTCACCTCCTGCAGCGACTCCTGCCCGCTGGAAACCGCGCGCTTGCGCCAGGTGCAGAAACTGCTGGGGGACCGGGTCGGGCAGGACATCTTCTTCTACTCGATCAGCATTGATCCGTTGAGTGACACGCCGGCAGTGCTCAAGGCGTACTCGCAGCGTTTCAAGGTCGGCCCCGGCTGGAAATTCCTCACCGGTGAATTCGAAGACGTCACCGACCTGCGCAAGAAACTCGGGCTGTTCATCGAAGGCGTCGACAACGGCCGCAGCAAGGATCACAACTTGAGCCTGATCGTCGGCAACCAGAGCACCGGGCGCTGGATGAAGGCTTCGCCGTTCGAGAATCCGTGGATCCTCGCCGATCAACTGGCCAATACCTTGCAGAACTGGAAACAGCCGAGCGCCGAACAGAACTACGCCGACGCCCCGCAGATCCGCCCGCCCAGCAACGGTGAGGAACTGTTCCGCACCCGCTGCGCCTCCTGCCACAGCCTCGGCCCGCAGGACGGCGAAGGCATCGGCATGCGCAACATCGGCCCTGACCTGATCGGCGTGACCCGCCAGCGCGATCCGGCCTGGCTCAATCGCTGGATTCGCGAACCGGACAAAGTGCTGGCGGAAAAAGACCCGATTGCACTGCAACTGTTCGAGAAGTACGAGCGCATCCCGATGCCCAATCTGCGTCTGGACGAGCAGTCGGCGCAGTCGATCATCGAGTTTCTGAACAACGAAACCGAGCGCCAGCATCCGTCCGTGCAACCCTTGGCCGACGGGGCGTTGACGCCAGAAACAGCCAGTACGGCGAGCGAAACGGTGAGTCGTATGCAATAGCGGCGAAATAGCATCAGTGAACCGTGTGTGACGGTTATTGCCACCTACACTCATTCGTGACGGCGGCGGTAACCGACCCGACACAAAAAACGCCAGGGCACCCCCATGCAACGACTGGAAGAACAAAAAGCGGCTGCGCCGAACGCAGCATTGGCGGCCATCAAGGTCTGGGGCGGGCAGTTCAATCTGCTGCGCTGGTTCTCGCTGGCCAGCTTTTTCATCATCGCGGCGGTGGCGTTGGGCCTGGGTTACATCTCCACCCGGTTTGTGGTCACCGAAAGCGTCGAACGCGACTCATTGCTCACGGCGCAATTCGTGCAGTCCATCGGTGAGGCGGAAATCCGTCACGCCGGTATCAACCCGCAACGCACCATGGGCGAAATGCTCGATCCGCGCGAAGACTCGCACTATCCCGATGTTGATCCGGCGGCGCATAACGCGGCGCGCAGCGAGTTTCTCGATCACGTCGAGCACTTGCCGGACATTTTGCTGGCGACGGTGTATGCCCTGGACCGCACGGTGATCTGGTCGACCAACCCCGAACTGATCGGCGTGCGCTTCGAGGACGATGACGAACTGGATGAGTCGTTCGAGATGAAGGTGCCGGTGTCTTCCAGCTACCACCAGATCGACGAAGAAAAACCCGAGCAGCAGTTGTCCCGCGAGCCCAAATACCTGTTCATCGAAAACTACATTCCGATGTTCAACGCCGACCGGAGCAAAGTGGTTGCGATGGTCGAGATCTACAAGGAGCCGGAGGATCTGGTGGAGCGCATTGATCGCGGCTTCGCGTCGATCTGGGCGGCGACGATCCTCGGTGGCGCGGCGATTTATCTGGGGCTGTTCTGGATCGTGCGGCGCGCCTCGAGCCTGCTGCAAAGCCAGCAACAGCAACTGATCAGCAACGAAACCTTTGTCGCCCTCGGCGAGATGTCCTCGGCGGTGGCGCACAGTTTGCGCAACCCGTTGGCAACCATCCGTTCCAGCGCCGAACTTGCCCAGGAAGTGGCGAGCCAGAGCGCTCAGCGCAACATTGGCGACATCATCAGTCAGGTCGACCGCATGTCGCGCTGGGTCCGCGAACTGCTGGTGTCGTTGCGGCCCATGAGCGATGACGGTGAAGCGGTGGACCTGCTGCCGGCCGTCGAGGACACCCTGGGTGCCTTTGATGCGTTGATCCGGCGTAACGGCGTCGAAGTGCGATTCACCCCGCAGCATTGCTCGCCGGTCGTCAGCCAAAAGGTGCTGTTGACGCAAATTCTCAATAGCCTGTTTGCCAATGCCCTGGAGGCGATGCCCAAGGGCGGTGTGCTGACTGTCGAGATTGAAACACCGCATGCCGGCCAGGTGCGCCTGACGCTGGGCGACACCGGTAAAGGCATGAGCGCGCAGCAACTGCAACTGGTGTTCAAGCCGTTTTTCACCACCAAGCAGGGCGGCCTCGGGGTCGGCCTGGCGTTGGTCAAAAGAATCATGGAGCGGTTTCAGGGCTCGGTCGTATTGACCAGCCGCGAACAGGAAGGAACTCGAGTCAGCCTTAACTTTAAAGTGGCATCGGGAGGGGAATATGGAACACAGCATTCTGCTGGTCGAGGATGACGAGCTGTTGGCGGAAAATATTCAGACCTACCTGGAGCGCAAGGACTTCGAGGTGACTGTCTGCCATAGCGCCGAGGACGCGCTGGAGCAATTGGGCCGCTTCATGCCGGACGTGGTGCTGACCGACAACTCGCTGCCGGGCATGAGCGGGCACGACCTGATCCAGAAGCTGCGCGTCAGCGCGCCGGATCTGAAAGTGATCATGATGACCGGTTACGGCAACGTCGAAGACGCGGTGGTGGCCATGAAGGAGGGCGCCTTTCATTACGTCACCAAACCGGTGGCGCTGCCGGAACTGAAGCTGCTGCTGGACAAGGCCCTGGCCACCGAGCGGATGGAGCGCACGCTGTCGTTCTATCAGGAGCGCGAGGCGCAGAAATCCGGGGTCCAGGCGCTGATCGGCGAGTCGTCGCCGATGCAATACCTGAAAAATACGATCGGCCAATTGCTCGACGCCGAGCGGCGCATGGCCAATTCCGATCTGCCGCCGGTGCTGGTCGAAGGCGAGACCGGCACCGGCAAGGAACTGGTGGCGCGCGCCCTGCATTTCGACGGCGCGCGCAGCAAAGGCCCGTTCATCGAATTCAACTGCGCATCGATTCCGTCCAATCTGGTGGAATCGGAACTGTTCGGCCATGAGAAGGGCGCGTTCACCGACGCCAAGGATCGCCGGGTCGGGCTGGTCGAGGCGGCGGACGGCGGTACGCTGTTTCTCGATGAGATCGGCGAAATGGACCTGCTGTTGCAGGCCAAGCTGCTCAAGCTGCTGGAAGACCGCACGATTCGCCGGGTCGGCTCGGTGAAGGAGCGCAAGGTCAACCTGCGGGTGATCAGCGCCACCAATTGCAACCTCGAGCAGATGGTCCAGCAGGGCAAGTTCCGCCGCGACCTGTTTTTCCGGCTGCGCATCATCTCGATCAAAGTGCCGCGCCTGTATGCCCGGGGCGACGACATCCTGCTGCTGGCCCGGCATTTTCTCGCCAGCCACGGCAAGCGCTACGGCAAGCCGAACCTGCATTTCAGCCAGCAGGCCGAAGAACTGCTGCTCAGTTACACCTGGCCGGGCAACGTGCGTGAACTGCGCAACATGCTTGAACAGACCGTGTTGCTGGCACCGAGCGACACCATCGCCGCGCATCAGTTGAACGTGTGCATGAGCCTGGTCGACGAGCCGCCGCTGCACCAGCATGAAGTCCCTCACTTCGAACCACGCCCGGCCAGCAACAACGAATCGATGAACCTGCCGGAAGTCGAGCGCGACATGGTGCGCAAGATGCTCGACAAGACCGACTGGAATGTCACCAAGTCGGCCCGTCTGCTGGGCCTGAGCCGCGACATGTTGCGCTATCGCATCGAAAAACTCGGCCTGGCCCGGCCGGACAAGCGCCAGTGGTGAGGCCGGCAGTGTGTTCAAAAAACTTGTGGGAGCGGGCTTGCCCGCGAAAGCGGAGTGTCGTTCAGCGAAGCGTTGACTGATCCGACGCATTCGCGAGCAAGCCCGCTCCCACAGGGTCGGCGTTGGTTTGCCAGGCTCAGTGTTGCTGCTGGCGGCTCAGACACTCCAGCAGGCACGTCGGATCGAGCACTTCGTCATTGACGTAGATCCCGCGCTCAGGATCGTAGCTACGCACGAACACCCGCACGGTGGCATCGGCTACGGTCGGCAGTTGCGAGTCGTGGAACACGTGGCGATCAGGGATGACGATGAAGTCTTGCGGCGCCTCGTCTTCATAGTCGCGCGGCGGTGGCGCATTGAGCGACGGCGGAGCAGGGTGGGCGAAGGGCTGGTCCGGCCCGTAATAATTGAAATTGCTGTCCAGCGCTTGCGCCTGGGTGGCGATGAGCAGACAGCCAGTCAACAACAGCCGGTTGCGCGTTTGCATGGCGGCACCTGCGAGTGCGTGTTTCCCCAAGGCTATTAACTATAGCTGCGTGTGCAGGATTCACTGTTGCCCGGGATGTCGGCTTACAAGTTCATAACAACCGGCAACGCCGGGCTGATCTAGACTCGGGCCGCTCAATACAGAGCATCGCCCGGAGTGCGCCATGGAAGTGCCAAACAATAAAGCCGCGATCGAGAGCAATCGTCAGGCGTGGAACGATTCTGCCCGCCATCACCAGGACTCGCCCGACTGGCAGGCCTTGCTCGGCGAGGTCACGCACCTTGGCTTTTCCTGCCTCGACGACACCTTGCGCGGCGTGCTGGAACAGGTCGGTATCGAGGGCAAGGACGTCGTGCAACTGGGTTGCAACAACGGCCGTGAAAGCCTCTCGCTGTTCGCCCTCGGCGCACGGCAGGTAGTGGGTGTCGATCAGTCGACGGCGTTTCTCGAACAGGCCCGTGAGCTGAACGTCCGATCCCCGCACAATGCCCAATTCATCGAAGCCGACATCCATCATCTGCCGCCGTCGCTGCTGGCGCGGTTCGATGTTGCCCTGATCACCATCGGCGTCCTCAACTGGATGCCCGATATCGCCGAGTTCTTCCGTCACGTCGCCTCGACCCTCAAGCCCGGCGGACGCCTGGTGATCTACGAAACCCACCCGTTTCTGGAGATGGTCGATCCTGCGGCGTCAGATCCCTTCCGCCTGGCGACGTCGTATTTCCGCCAGGAGCCGTTTGTGCAGGAGGAACCGATCGTCTACGTCGGCAAGGTCGAGCAACCGGCCTCCGCGTCCTACTGGTTCGTACACACCCTCGGCGCCATCTTCAGCGCGGCCATCGACGCCGGGCTGAACATCGCGCATTTCAAGGAATACCCGCACTCGAACCGGGAGGAGGCGTATGACTGCTACCTGAATCAGGAGGCGCAGCTGCCGATGTGTTTTACCCTCGTCGTGCAGAAAATCAGCGCGTCGAGTGATTGATTGAATGTCCTGGCTGAGCACAAAGGTCAATGCCAAGGGCGTGAATGACTTTTAGAACCGTATCAAAACGGGGTTTTGCACCCGGCGCGAAAGCCTTGTACAGGCTTTCGCGGCCCATACCCGAATCCTTGGCTATTTGAGTCATCCCACGGGCCTTTACCACATAACCGATTGCCCGAAGAAACTCTTCGTTGTCGCCGTCTGCCAATACCTGGGAGAGGTACTCGCTAATGGCCTCGTCACTGTCCAGCAGTGTCGCCATGTCAAAAGTTGTCAAAGTCTGGCTCACTGTTAAACCTCCTTTGCCATTTTTTTTGCGCGTCGGATATCTGCACTTTGGGAGGATTTATCACCTCCGGCCAGCAGAACAACGATTGCACCGTTACGCATCGTGAAGTAGACCCGATACCCCGCACCAACATCCACGCGCATCTCGGACACACCATCACCGACTGGTTTGATGTCGCCTAGATTACCTGCTGACGCGCGATCAATGCGACGGGCAATAGCTACCTTGGCGCGTATATCCCTGACAGACGAGTGCCATGCTGCGAAAACTGCTGTTTGTTGGATGAGATAATTCATCCGGAAACTGTATCTGTATGGATACAGCCAGGCAGTCAGCCACTTCGCTCATCAACTTTGGATGTGTCGTCGGAGTCTGTAGGCAAAGGTCGTTGGTTTTGTAGGAGCTGCCGAAGGCTGCTCCTACAGTTGGATATAGGCTGTCAGGCCCGCGCAGCCGCCGTAACCCCCGCCCGCCCCGGTTTGCGCAGTGGTTCCAGGCGTGAACCGTCGTAGCGGGTTTCGCGGAAGAAGCGCCAGCGGCCGAACAGGCCGTAGACGTGGGTGACGCGGCCCTGTTCGTGGTAGCCCATGCGGATGTGCAGTTTCAGCGCGGGAATGTTGTGGGTTTCGCAGACGTCCACCACTTTGTGGCAGCCCTGGGCGGCCATGGCTTGCCAGAGGGCGACCTGGACATCCACCGACAGACTGCTGCCGAAGTAGGCGCGGGTCATTTCGCCGCCGAACTCGAAGAACTCGCCGGGTTTGACCGGGAACGTGCAGCCGTAATAGTGGCGGTCGTGGTAGTCGCGCAGACTGCCCCAGATGAACGCCACCGCGTGGCCGTCGGCATCCAGGTACATGTGCCCGGTGTGGCCTTCGACGGCCAGTTCCGCCATGGTTCCGACCCGGTCGCCGAAGTGCTTGCCGAAGGCCTCGGCGTTCTGCGGCGTGATGTCGACTTTGCGCAGGCCATCGTAGGGGCGCAGCGTGTGCGGCGGGACCGGGGTGATCAGGTCGCGCTCCATCCACAACAGCTCCCAATGGAAGAACACATAACGTTTCCACAACGTGCCGAAGGTGCGCCCGAGGCCTTTTTGTCTGATGCGCTCGCTCAACTTTTCAATGATGCTCATGATGCCCTCCGTGGCCGAAGCCCGGTGTTGTGGATGACGCTTTTGTGGGTATAGATCAAGCCTGCAAGTTCATGTCAAAGCGCCAGCTTTGAAAGTATTGCAAGTTGTGTAACTCACTCGAGTGCGGCAGCACCGCGCAGAAATTCCCTGTTCAGATCGGCATAGGAAACCCGTGGAACCCCCGGCAGCCGCTGCTCTAGCACGCGGCTCAGGGACTCTCCGGGTTCGAGGTAGGCATCACCGAAATCAGCCCCGAGCTGGTTTGGATGAGCAACGATTTCCAGTACGCCGTCGGTCGGCGCAGGGGCGTTGCGCAGGTCGACCGGGGTGCAGACGTAATCCGCCGTCGCCCCCGCCAATCCTTGCAGACGCTGATTGAGCAAGCCCTTGAACACGCGCTTGGGCAGACTGAGGTTTTGCCCCAGATTGCGCGCCAGGCGCACCGGTACGCCTTGATGGGCGGCGAAGCGTGCGACGATCTCGCCGATCGGCCAGATGTTGTGGACATGCTGGTGCGAATCCAGATGGCTGGGGCGCACGCCATGATCGACGCAACGCTGCCACTGCGCCTGCAATTCCTGCTGCACCGCCTCGCGATCCTCGCGGCCGAGCCACAGGCTGTGGCGCGGCAGGTTGAGGTCGAACACGCCGTGGCTGTCGCAGAAGGTGCGGCGAGCGAGAATCGCCTGGCTCAGGGGGCGACCATACGTCAGGTTGAAGTGCAGGCCGATCCGCCCTTCGAGCAGCGGATGACGGGCCATGGCGCAGGCCGCTTCGAAGGCCGGCATGTTGGCCATGGCGGTGGCGGAACTGATGACCCCGGCCTGGAACGCGCTGAAGATCACCGCGTTTTCACTCGGGCTGAGGCCGAAATCGTCAGCGTTGACTATGACTTGGCGAGGCATGTTCGCCCTCCGTGGTGATGGTGCCGGGAAGCGGTTTGGCAATAGCCGCCGTGGGAGCGGCCACACGTTTGGCCCGCCATTGCTGCAAAGTCGGTTTCAGACGCTGCCAGAGGCGCAACGCCAGCCCCAGCAGCAGGCCGCTCGGGCGCCAGGAGTAGAAGCTCCAGCGCCAGTGTTCGAGTTGGCCGGTCATGCGTTCGTGCAGTTGATGGCTGGAGTTTTCCAGGCTGACCCGTGAGGCATCGATCCAGCGCCAGCGATCGTCCAGGCCCCAGCGAATCCATTCTTCGAGCAACACCCGGCCGCTGCCCAGATCGGCGTATTGCGGCAGGAACGCCAGGTTGTAATCGTAGAGGCGACCCTGTTCGAGCAGGCCGAGCCGGTAGCTGATGCACCGGCCGTCGAGTTCCAGTGTGACTACGCGCACCAGGCCATGGGCGGCGAGGGCGGTGAAGGCGTTTTCGATCCATTGGCGGCTGCGCGGCGTGGCAAAAATGCCGACCCCTTCGTCACCTTTCCAGCTCACCGCTTCGACTTCGCTGATGGCCTGCAGCAACGGCCCCATGCTGTGCGCGTCGGGAATGATCCGTCGTACCTGAGCGCCACACGCGGCGATCCGTTTGCGCGCGCGCCGCAGCTTGTAGCGCGGATCACCGGACACTTCCTGACGGTCGTCCTCGCTGAGCAGGTGTACCGGTGCCCGACAACTCAGACGCCGCTCGCCGGTCGAGCTGAGAAGCATCCACTCGTTGAGGCCGCCGTGTTCGTTGGCAGGCTCGCAGAGTTCGTTGAGTTGCAGCAGGGCGTGGGGTATCCGCTGGCGGATAAACACCAATGCCTGGCGCAGGTCGCGCGCATTCAATTGCGACAGCAGCGCCAGCCGATCGGCGAGAGGGTAGCCCAGGTGACGGACCACGCTGAAGCGGATCCCGAAAAACGGTTCGCGGCTCGCGACAAGGGGTAGGCACAGGCGCAATTCGTCCGCTTCCCAGCCCAGCAGGATGTGCAGGCGCTGATGGCTGTCCAGCGCCTGCTCTGCCGCGTGCAACCAGCCGAGGCTGTTGAACGGCGTGTGGTCCGTCACCCGCAGGCGCAGCGCTTCAAAGGCCGCTGCCGGGAAGTCGGGTGCGCACAGGGACGTGCGCCATTCGAATCGCGCCATAGGCTCAGGCCGCCGTTGCCGTGACAGGTGCAGGGGAGGGTTTGCGCAGCGCGTCCAGGCGCGAGCCGCTGTAGCGGGTTTCGCGATAGAAGCGCCAGTGCCCGAACAGATGGTAGACGTTCATGATCCGCCCCTGCTCGTGGTAACCCATACGGATATGCAGCTTCAGCGCCGCAATGTTGTGGAACTCGCAGACGTCCACCACCTTGTTGCAACCCTGGTCCGCCATGGCTTTCCACAGGTTCAGCTGGAAGTCGACGGACAACGTGGAACCCCAGTAGGCGCGTATCTGTTCGCCGCCGAACTCGAAGAACTCGCCGGGTTTCACCGGGAACCAGCAGCCGTAGTAATGACGGTCGTGGTAGTCGCGCTTGCTGCCCCAGATGAAGGCCACCGCGTCGCCATCCTCGTTCAGGTACATGTGTCCGGTATGACCTTCGTTGGCCAGTTCAGCCATGGTCCCGACCCGGTCACCGAAGTGTTTGCTGAAGGCCACGGCGTTCTGCGCGGTGATGGTTTCCATCCGCAGCGGCTCGTAGGGCCGCAGTTTGTGCGGTGGCACCGGGCTGACCAGGTCGCGTTCCATCCACAGCAATTCTTCGTGGGAATACACGTAATGCCGCCACACCTTGCCGAGGGTGGCGCGCAGGCCTTTTTGATGAATGTGTTCGCTGAGTTTGCTCAAGACGCTCATGTCGGTGACTCCTGACGGCATTGGCCGTGAGTGGAGTGATGCAACGCGCGGCGACATGCCGGCGCGGCACTGCATGGGGCGGACGGTCATGAGGCGATCCAGCTCAGGGCGAACAGGGTTTCCCCTGGCAAATCGAAGCTGACGCGACCGTCCTGGCATGTGAACGGTGCGTCGCGACTGCGGTTGTCGGCGCCGAAGTAGCGCAACGAACCCTTGAGCAACGGGCAGTGGGCTCCGCTCAGGTCGACCCGTTGCAGGCGTGTGCCTTTGTTGACACCCAGCAAGCCGCGTTGCTCGTCGGTGGCCATGGCCAGGACGTCGACTTCGAACGCATCGTTCTCCAGGCGCATGACGCTGTGCAGCCAATGTTGCTGGATGAACTGTTGGGCCATGCCCACTGGTTTCAGCTCGAAATGCTCGTCGTCGAGCACTTTGAACATGCCCTTGGGGTAATTCGGTTCGTCCGCTGCCTGGAACCAGTTGAGCATGTCCAGCAAGCCGTCCTGGGCCGCATTGATCGCTACCGAGGCCCACCACAACGAGGCGAAATGGGTTTCCTGATCGTAAGGGCTCAGGCTCGAGCCGCTGGACATGTTGGTCTGGTCCAGCAGCAACGCCTTGCGTGGGCGGCCGTTGGCGTCCAGCCCGACGAGATTGGCGGCGCGCTGCACGCTGTCGCGGTAGACCCGGGTTGCCAACAGATCGCGAATCATCCATTCGTGCCACGCCAGGGCGTCGATCTGTTCGCCGGATTCCGCCAGCAGGCGCCTGGCCCAATCGATGCCGCGCTTGTCCGCCGCGTTGCTGGCGAACGGGCCGTTGATCAGCCGTGAACTGGCGGGCATGGCGATGCGTACGCCGGCCCTGGCATTGGCCGGATCGCTGCGCACCTGACGGGCCATGCTGGTGAACAGGCTTTGGTAATTGGCATAGTCGGGGTAGTTGAGATTCGGTTCGTCGGCGAAACCGATGTAGTGAATGCCTTTGCCTCCCAGGGCGCGGGTGCTGGCGAGCCAGGCGTCGAGGCCGCTGTTGCTGGTGCTGTCGGCGCGCAAGTCGGCCTGGCGCTGACTGCCGGCCAGTAGCGTGATGTCCTGGGTGATGCCGAAGCGCTCCTGATAGAGCTGCCGGAACGCGTCTTCGTAATGCGGTTTGCGCTGGGTGATGTCGACGAAACTGTAGTAACTGGCCGCCCGTGCCTTGAGTGCATCCAGTACCGCAAAGCTTGAGGGCGGCGGCATCACATAGGGCAGGGCGACGCCGAGGTTCGGCGTCGGGCCGAGGATGTCCTTGTGCAGGGTCAGCTGGGTCTGGCCGTCGTCTTCGCGCAGCGGTTTGAGCTGCTGCGCGGTCTGCGCGAACAGGTTGGCCGTGCCGTCGAGCCAGAACGCAGCCTTGCCGCTGCCTTGCAGGCGCAGGCGCCAGATTTGTTCTTTCTCGCTGACCGGCAAGGCCAGCCGATCGAACTGCCAATAGGCACGATAGGGGTTCAGCGCCAGTGACAGTTGTTGTCCATCACCGACCCGCTGCGCTTGCAAGGCGCTGACGCCGCCGTGGAACTTGCCCGCCAGTACCGCGTGTTCTCCCGCCGCTATCTTGAAATACAACTCGTCGCCGTTACGGGTTTCGGCGCTGAAATGCACCTTGGCCGGGGCGAACAGCGCGACGGTGTCAGCGTCGTGTTCGATGCGGTAATTGCGAAAGCTGTAGCCGGGAATCTCCAGCCGATAGCTCGCCGCGCCCGGCGTCAGCGGCCAGCTCTGGCTGCCACGGGTTTCGCTGGCTTTGATCAACCGCTCGCCCTGCAACTTGCCCTGGCCGTCAAGCAGGTACAGATGCTCTTCGTTGGCATCGGCCTGCCACGCCGGCGCCCAGCGTACGGTCACGGTGTCGGGGCGATCGGCTTGCAGGTACAGGCTGCCGTCACGGATGTCGCCCCAGCGCATCGACGCCGCGAAGGCGTCCAGCGTCAGGCCGAGACCGAACAGCAGGGCCAGGCGTTTCATGCGGCCTTCCGGCGTTGCAGCATCAGCCACATCGGCGCGATGTCACTGGGCAGGATGATCAGGGTCTGCCAGAACGGCACGCCGCTCAACCGGCAATACAGCACCAGCATCGCCAGGGTCACCGCCAGGTAGGCAATCGACGAGGCCGCCGCCGCGCCGACGATGCCGTAGGTCGGGATCAGCACAACATTCAGGGCGAGGTTGAGCAGGGCCGAGAGGCCCATCAACAGCGACACCGTGCCGGGGCGATTCTTGCCCAGCAAGTCCAGGCGCAGGATGCTCGCGTAGCACAGGCCCAAGAGTCCCGGCAGCAGCGCAAGCAAGGCCGGATAGGCCGGTTGGTAGGCGACGCCGAACAGGGTGACGATCAGCCATTCGCCGATCAGCGCCATGCCCAGGCAGGCGCCGAGCATCACCGTGGCGGTCAGGCGCAGGGCCAGCGGCGTGAGTTTGTCCATGCCGGCGTCCTGTTGCAGCAGGCGTTTCATCAGCGGCGTGGTCACCGCTTCCGGGACGATCAGCAGCAGTTCGGCGGCGGCGCTGGCCATCGCGTAGTGACCCAGGGCGGTGCTGCCGAGCAGGGCGCCGATGAACAGGTAATCGGAGCGCAGAATCACTTGCTGGAACAGCAGATCCGGATGGCTGCGGGCGCTGTAGCGCAGCAATTCTTTCTGGCTGGCGCGATCCCATTGCAGTTGCAACGGCTGCGCCCGCTTGAGCCATACCCAACCGGCAAGCACCACCAGGCTGATGCCGGCCAGCCAACTGATGAGTGCGGCTTCCAGCGCGGCCTCTTTCCACATCCAGAACAACGCCAGAAACAGCAGCAGCGGCGCCAGGGATTCCACCAGGCGCAAGGCATTGAAGGCGACCACGCCACCGGAGGCGTTGTGCAAGGTCAGCAGACCGCTCTTGAGCACGGTCAGCGGCACTGCCAGCAATAGCAGCCAGGCGAGCAGACCGAGTTGCATCGTCACGTCCAGGTCCGTGCCGAACTCGCGCACCAGGGCCACCACCAGCAACGTCAACAACCCCGCCAGCAGGCAACCGAACACCAGCACCTGACTGAGCAGCAGCCCCATCGGCCGCTGCTTGGCGGCCTGATAACCGACGGCCGTGTTCAGGCCGCCACTGGTGGCGGCGCTGATCAGGTCCGGCAAGGTGCTGAGCAGGGCAAACAGACCGCGTTCGCTGGGGCCGAGGATCCTCGCCAGCAACACGTTGCGCAGCAAACGCAGGGCGATCATCGCCAGTTTGGTGCCCATGCTCAGAGCCAGGTGCCTGAGGTAGCTGCCCTGACTCATGGCCGCGCCCCGCGAAAGATCCGCCAGGACAGCAGTTCCGGTGTACGTGCGGCGTACTGGCTGACACCGAAACGCGGCAGGTTCAACGGATCGCCGCCGCCGCGATAGATGCCGCTGCCGGTGCCGAGTGCGAACGGATAATCATGATTGGCGACCTGCTCGCGCACCCGCGCGTCGTTGTCGCCGTTGGGGTAGCAGTACACCGGCAGCGGCCGGTTGCAGCTGTTGTGCAGGGCATCGCGACTGCGGCTGATTTCTTCGTTCAGGCGCACGTCATCGAGGCCGGTGAGGATCGCGTGGCTGGCGCCATGCGGCCCGAAACGCACCAGTCCCGAAGCTTCCATCGCCCGCACCTGATGCCAGTCCAGCGCCTGTGGCAGCGAATCTTGCGGGCATTCATCGGTCAGGCGTTCGAGCATCTGCGGTTCGAGACTTTTCAGGCTTTGCAGGTAATGCAGCAGGGCCAGGCTGCGCCGGTCGACATCGATGTCGTCGAGCAGCACCGGCAGCGGATGGTGGATCGCGTGCAGGCACTCGATCAGGTGCATGCGCGGTTTTTCGCCATGGCTGCCCCACAGGGTTTCCCCCAGGCTTTCCCACCAGAAGCGCTGGCGGCTGCCGATGAAATCGGTGGAGAGAAAAATGCTCGCCGGCACCTGATGCTTTTGCAGCAGCGGGAAGGCGTTGACCGCGTTGTCGCGCCAGCCATCGTCGAAGGTCAGCGCCACTTGCGGGCGTTCGGTGCGCAGGGCGTTGGGCTGGAGGATTTCCATCAGCGGCACGCAATCGAAATGCCGACGCAGCCACACCAGCAGATGCTCGAAGGCTTTCGGCCCGACGCACAGTTCGTTGCGGTGCGGCAGGTCGGCGGCGCGGTCGTTGGACAACACGCGGTGGAGCATCAGGATCACCCCGGCGCCGTGCAACTGGTTTCGCCCCACGGACGAGTTGAGATAGAGCCAGCCACTGGTGCGTTTTATCAGTTGTTTGATCGCCATGGCGCTGTCCCTCTCTCAACGGTTCTGTTCAGGGTTCCACTGGGCGTAACGCTGGCCGCGCAGGAATTGCCACAGGCCGATGCTCATGCCTGCCAGGGTCACCAGCAGGAATGCCGCGAGGCGGAACGGTTTGGGTAAGCGGTGTTGCGAATCCAGCAGACCGACAATCGCGATGGCGTAACCGAGCAGTTGCGCGATCAGGCTCAGGCGATAAAAACCGTGGTCGTCCCACAGCCAGAAGTTGCTCAGCAACAGCGGCAGCAGCAGCACCGGCGCGAGGCGGCGGATCAGTTTGTGGCTGATCAGGGCGATGGAATACAGACCATGCTTCAGCGGATTGAGCAGCTCGCGGCGCTGGGCCAGGCTTTGCAGGCCGCCGACGGTGACCCGCTGACGACGACGGAATTGCTTGTCCGCGTCATCGACGCCGTGATCAATCACTTGGGCATCGGGCACGTAGACGATCCGTTTGAACTTCGCCGGTGCGCAGGTACTGATGAAGAAGTCGTCGTTGACCTCTGCCGGCACGTTCTCGAACAGCTCGCGGCGCAGGGCGAGCAACGCGCCATCGGCGGACACCATGCAGCCGGTGCGATTCTCGACCCGGCGCAACCAGCCTTCGTAATGCCGATACAGGCTGTCGCCGACGCTCAAGCCGCCGCCGGTGACCGGAATCACCATATGCCCGGCGCAGGCGCCGACCCGTGGATCGCTCAGCGGCGCGAGCAAGTGGCCGAGGGTGTCGCGCGACCATTGGTTGTCGGCATCGGTGAACACCAGGATGTCGCCGCTGCTGAGCGCCACGCCGGCGTTCAGGGTGGCGGCCTTGCCCTGGCGCGGCAGGTCGAGCACGGTGATTCGTGGGTCGACGACTGTGCGGGCACAGGCCACGGTGTCGTCGGTGCTGCCGTCGCTGGCCAGAATGATTTGCAGGCTGGCGGGTTGGTAATCCTGGGCCAGCAACGTGCGCAGCTTGAGCTCGATATGCCGCGCCTCGTTGTGCGCGGCGATCACGATGCTGATGTTCAGCGGCGCGGCCTGGGTGTGGCGCGAGGCTGGGAACAGCGGCGCCAGCAGGCTCAGCAGCAGTGGGTAACCGAGGTAGGCGTAGACCGGCAGCAGCAGGCACAGCCAAAAAATGAATTCAGCCACGGGCAGGCCTCCTGGCGTTGCGATGACACAGACTGAGAATGAACGCGGCGCCGGCCAGGTGCAGGCGCACCCAATGCAGGCCCCACAGTTGCAGGGTCAGGCCGAGACTGTGTTGCCGGCGGCTCTGACGCACGCTCAATACCAGGGCTGGCAGCAGCGTCATTGCGACCATGATCGCCGCGTGATGGGGAAAACCGTTGAGCAGCGCGGATATCGCCAGCAGATCCAGCACCCACGCCGCCAGCGACAACAGTGGAAAACGCAGTAACCGCAGACTGAAACCGTGGCTGCGCAGCAGTTGCAGATGACTGCCCTGGCGCCACATTTCCTTGCCCATCCATTCGCGCCAGTTCATTTCGTAACCCCAGTGCAGGGCCACGCTCTTGTTGGCCGAGAGCAAGCGTGCGCCGTGCTCGCGCAGACGCAGGGTGAACTCCTTGTCTTCGCCGGTGCGCAGGGTTTCGTTGAAACCGCCGACCTTGTCGAACCAGCGCCGGCGCATCAACAAGTTGGCGCTGGGCAGCCAGCCGACAATGTGAGTGGCCTGGGTCACCGGACGCAGGGTGCGGCGTTGCCAGGCGGTGGCGTACCACGGGGCGGCGGCAGGGGTGTGCAGATCCAGGCTGAACACGTTGGCCATGCCATCGCCCTCCAGCTTGAACAGCGAGGTCAGCCAGTCTTCGGGCATCTCGATGTCGGCGTCGATGAACGCCAGCCATTCACCGCTGGCGATGGCCGTGCCGCGATTGCGCAGGGCGCCGATGGTCAGTCCCGGCATGCTCAGCACTCGGGCGCCGAACTGCCGGGCGATCTGCGGCCCGTCATCGCTGGAGCCGTTGTCGACCACGATCAGCTCGCACTCGACATTCGCCGCGTGTGCGGCTTTTTGCGCGGCCAGCAGTGTGCGGCCGATGTGCCGCGCCTCGTTGAACATCGGGATGACGATGCTGATCCGGCTCATGTCCTGGCCTCCGCCAACGGTGCCTGCTCGGCTTTCAGGCGCAGGACGCTGGTCAGCGCGAGCATGATCCACAGGTATTTCTGGTTCGGCGCGCTGAGGAACATCAGGAACAGCGTCAGCGACAGGAAACTCATGCCCAGGTGCGTCATCATGTCTGCCTGCTCGGCGTTGCGTCGCTGCATCCACGCCTTGCGCGCCCGCAGCAGGTTGTACAGGCCCAGGCCGAGCATGCCGACGAACAGCAGGCCGGCGGGAATCCCCAGCTCGCTGAAGATTTCCAGGTAGGTGTTGTGCGCCCGGCGGTACAGGTCGCCGATCTTGCGGTTGGCGGAAAACGCCTTGGCGTAACCGGTGGTCGCATAGTGCAGCGGGAAGGTGCCGGGGCCGGAGCCGAGCAGCGGATTCTCGCGGATGATCTGGCTGCCGACCACGATGTACGAGGCGCGCCGGCCGAGGGATTCGTCGTGGTGACCGCTGGCGCCAGCGCTCAATACGCTCAACGACTGGATGCGAGCGATGTAACCGGCGGGCATCACGGCGATCGCCAGAGGAATGAGGATGACCGCGCCAAGCATGGCGAAACCCAGGTGCCGGGGGCGGATGCGTGCCAGTTGGGTGCGGTAGTGCCAGCAACCGATGATCAGGCTCAGCGCCAGTACCACCAGCCCGGAGCGGGATTCGGTCTTGGTCATGCCGCCGAGCAGCAGCAGGAAGCAACCGCCCCAGACCAGACGCTGCAGCCAGTTCGGCGCGCGAATCACCAGCAGCAGCGCCAGCGGCACGGCAAACGCGATCAACAGGGCAAACGCGTTGGGGTCTTCGAGCAGGCCGGCGGCGCGGCCCTGATCCTGGAACTTGCTGGAGAACATCGCCATGGCGCAGGTGGCGCTGACGGCCAGGGTCACCAGTCGGGCGAACAGGTCGAGGTTCAATTCACGACCGATCAGCAAGGTGATGACGAACAGAATCAGACCGACGCTGAGCTCGCGCAGGTGCCCCAGGGACATGCCCAGGTCATCGGTGGTCAGGGTGCTCAGAAAGTACAGCGCCATGAACGCCAGCAGGTAGCGCCAGATGTTGCTGCGCAGGCGTTCGGCGGGGATCTGGTGCAGCGCCAGTTGCAGCATCAGGATCACCGCCAGCGAAGCGCCGAGCAGTTTGCTGCCCGACAGCGCGTTGTCCTTGAAGAAGCCCTCGAACGGCACCAGCGCGGCGATGCCGAGCAGGCCCCAGGTCGGCTTGCGGAACAGCACCGCGAAGCCCACCAGACCCAGCACCGCACCCGGCGCCAGATACGGATAAGGACTGGCCAGCAGAGCGATGCAGGCCAGGCCCAGCAGACTGATGATCGAGAGCGGGAAAATCATGCGCGTGCCTCCCGTGCCGTGCGGATGTACAGCTGCGACCAGCGTTCGGCCAGGGCCTTGAGGTCGTAGCGATCCTGTTGCGTGCGTCGTGCGTTGTCCCGCAGGTGGCGGGCCAGACCGGGCTCGCTCAGCAGCGCGTCAAGCTGGCGGGCGAGGGCGCGGGTGTCAGTGGGTGTTGCCAGCAGACCGTTATGCCGATCCTCCAGCACATCGGGAATTCCGCCGACAGCGAACGCCACCACTGGCACGCCAGCCTGCATCGCCTCCAGCAGAATCATCGGCGTGCCTTCGGTGCGCGAGCTGATGACCAGCGCATCGAGGCGTTGCCACCAGGCTTGCATATCGGTCTGATAACCCGGCAGGTGGATGCGTTGCGCCAGTCCGGCGCTGTCGATCCGCGCCTGCAATGTCTCGCGTTCCGGGCCGTCGCCGAGCATCACCGCATCCAGCGACGGGTGTTGCAGGCACAGCGGGATCAACGCGTCGAGAAACAGATCCGGGCCTTTTTCGCTGCTCAGCCGCCCGACGTATCCGGCGAGCCAGCGCTGGCGGTTGGCGTCCGGCGTCAGCGCGACGCCGGCCGGCAAACCATTGGGGATCACTTGCAGCTTGTCCGCGCGCACGCTGGCCTGGCGGTGCAGCCTTGCGATGCTTTCGGCCACGCACACCACCCGGTCCACCGAAGCGGTGCGGCACAGTTGCAGGCTCAGCCAGGTGTAGAACTTCTGTTTGCGGCTGCGCGGGGTGAAACCGTGCTGGGTAATCACCAGCGGCAGGCGCAACAGGCTGGCGCCGACCCAGCCGAACAACAGCCCTTTGAAGTTGTGGGTGTTGATCAGCGGACGCTCGGCCCGGCGCTGGCGCAGGTGCCGCAACAAGCCACCGAGCCCCGTGCAACCCTGCGCGGCGACTCCGGCCTGGCGGAAGCGCTCGATCAACGCGGGTGGCGCGTCGAGGAACAGCACCTGATGCTGTCCCGGCGTCGCCAGGCAATGATCCAGCAACATCCGCTCGGCCCCGTAGAAGCCGCCGCTGCTGAGCAAATGAATGATCGGCAGGGCGGCGGTCGGAGTGGCTGGCGTATTCAATTGCGCACCCAGTGGACAAAGCTTGGCACGGTCCAGTTCTTGTGCGGATTGCCCGGCTGAGTGTTCTCGTCGTTGAGCACCAGCAGCACCGGCAAGCCGAGTTCGTGGCTGATTTGCGCCGGGTGTTTGAAGCGGTGATCGAAGAACTCACGCACATACACCAGGGCCATCGCCAGCAGCAGACCGGTGAACAGGCCGAACGGAATGATCAGCATCGGTTTGGGGAACGCCGCTTCGGTCGGTTCGTACGGCGGGCTCAACACCCGGGCGTTGGACAGGTCGTCGTTGAGCAAGCCGTTGGTGCTGCTCTCGGCAAAGCGCTGGGCGTAGGTCGAGAATGCGGCGTGCAGGGCATCGATCTCGGTGTCCATCTGCCGCAGCTTGCTCTGGGTCTGCTGCAACTGATGGATACGGTTCTTGAACTCGGCGATGCGCGCGGTCTTCTGATCGATCACCTGCTGTACCACTGTCAGATCGGTGGTGCGTTCCTGGATGCGGTTGCTCACCACTTTGAGGAACTGCTGGCGGGTGCGGGCGATCTGCTCGCGGGTCAGCAGCATCGGCTCACTGCCGGGCTGGAACACCGCCAGATCGTTCATGTAACGGCTGACCTGGGTGGTGAGTTGCTCGCCGAGCTGTTTCACCTCACGGTCTTCGAACGCGACGTTGTCCACGGTGGTGGTGAAGGTGAAGGGGAAGGTGTAGTCGTTGAGCTTGTTGTTGCTGGCGGCGGCCAGGGCGGTTTTCAGGTATTCGAGCCAGCGCTGGCTTTGCAGCAGACGATCCTGATACAGGCTGAGCGCTTGCTCTTCGGTGTTGATCGCGTTGAGGCGGAAGGTGATTTCCTCTTTCGGATCGGACGAGCCGACACTTTCCAGCAGCGCTTGCCGGTTGCCTTCCAGGCCATCGAGGCGCACCTGATACAGATGCTTCTTGGTTTCGTAGAAGGACTGCGGCAGGTCGATCGATTGCAGCGCCTGACGGCTCACCAGATAGTTCTGCAACAGCGCGGCGACGAACGCGGTGCCTTGTTTCGGATCGTTGAAGCTGTAGTCGATGGAGATCACGTTGGAACCCGGCAGGGTTTCGATCTTCAGGCTGTCGACGGCTTGCTGGGTCAGGGCGTCGAGCGCGGTGTCACGCACCGGATCGGTTTCCAGCCCCAGGGCATTGCGCAGCGGGTTGATCACATGCTGACGCAGCGGCGAGGTGACGTAGCGCTTGAACGGTTCGCCCACCAGTTTGCTGAACATGCCCGGCGAGGGGGTGTATTCGCCCTTGTCGCGCAGTTCGCTGATGGTCTGGCGGATCAATGCCGGCGAACGCAGGATGTTGCTTTCGGTTTCCATGTCCGCCAGCGACGGCGGAATGAACGTGGCGTTGTCCACCGTCAGGGAGGTGGTCGCATCGCCCTGGGAGAGTTTTTTCGACTGCACGATCACCTGAGCGGTGATATCGAAGCTTTGTTTGAGCACCAGCGGCAGCACCAGCGCGATCACTGCAAAGATCAGGAAGACCCGTTTCACCAGTTGTTTGTTGGCGAAAAAGATCCTGAAGAACTCATGCAGGTAGTTTTCCTTTGGATTCATGATCGGTCACCTGAGAGTCAGTTGTTGTTACTGCCTTTGTTGTCAACGCGATAGCCGAAGCTGAAGCCCACGCCCTGGAACAGCACTACGTCGGCCAGTTGCCGGGCAAGATCGCCGGCGCTGGCCAGTTTGGTTTTCGGCACGTAGAGCATGTCGTTCGGTTGCAGGTAGGCGATTTGCGGCGCTTCGCCGGACAGGGCCTTCTCGACGTCGTAATGCACCGCCTGCACCTGATTGCCGTTGCGGCGCATGATCACCACCGAATCGAGCCGCGCCTTGACGTTGGTGCCGCGCGCCAGGGTCAGCGCTTCAAGCACCGAGACCGGCCGGCGGATCGGGTAGGAACCGGGCTGGCCGACTTCACCCAGCACATAGATCTCGTTGCCGGCGGTGGACTTGAGCAGCACGTCCACGCTCATCCGTCCCGGCAGTTGCGCGTACTTCTGGTTGAGGAAGGTTTCCAGTTGATTGATGGTCATGCCTTGCAGCGGCACCGAACCGATTTCCGGGAAGCTCGCGTAGCCGTCGGTGCCCACGGTGATCTCCCGGCTCATGCCGGTGGCCGGGTGGTTGAGGGCGCTTTTCAGATTCTGCTCGTTGGTCAGCGGGCTGATGATCTGCACCGTCAACTGGTTGCGGTTGGGCTGGAACAGTTGCTTGCGCTGGTAGGCGCGCTGGATTTCCTGGCGCGCTTCATCGCTGGTCAGCCCGGCGATTTTCACTGAGGTGTTGGCGCCCGGCAGTTCGATGGTGCCGTCGGGCAGCACCAGTTGATTGCCGTTGAGCTGGCTGGCGGCGGTGAAGTTCAGGCCGATCTGGTCACCCGACTGCACGCGGTAGGCGTCCGAACCGCTGGTGCTGATGTGAAAGATCACGTCCAGCACATCCTGCGGGCGCAGGGTCTGCTCGACCATCGGCATGTCGGTGGCCTGGGCGTTGGCCGGGGCGGCGGTGAGGATATTCACCGGCATGGTCTGGGTTTCGGAAGTGCTGGAGCAACCTGCGAGCGGCAGCAACAGCAGGACAAGCATTTTGGCGTTCATGGCGTCATCCTTCGCGTTCGCTTACAGGTTTTTGTAGAGCCATTTGGGCATGTAGTACTTGCGCCGGTTGAACACGCTGCCGACGACTTTCGCCCCGGCCTGGGTCAACCGTTGCACGGCCGCTTGTGCGACTTCCCAACGGGTGTCCTCGGCGCGTACCACGAACACCACGCCGTCCACCTGGGTGCTGATGACCAGCGTGTCGGCGGCGGAGTACACCGCGTCGCCGTCGATCACCACAAAGCGGTACTGGCTGCCCAACTGGTCGAGCAGCGGGCTCAGGCGCTCGGCGGTCAGGTGTTCCATGGTGCGGATCGGCCGGCCGTTGGGCAGCACATGGAACGGCAGGCTCGAGACCTGCACCACGCAGTCCTGCAACAGCGGCGGGTTGTCCGGGTTGAACAGCAGGTCGCGCAGGCCGCGCTCCTTGCTCAGGTTCAGTTGCTGGGTGAGGTTGTTCGCCGACTGGCTGGCGTCGACCAGCAGCACCAGGCCGCTGCTCATCTGCGCCAGTTGGCTGGCCAGCGCCAGGGCGCTGGTGGTGGTGCCGGCGCCGGGGTTGGCGGCGGTCAGGAACAGGATCCGCAGATCCAGATCCAGCACGGTCGAGGTCAGGTTCGACTCGCTGGGGCTGGCAATGCTCAGGCTTTTGTTGGTTGAACCGTCCATTAGCTTGCTCCGTGGCCGCTGAATACTTTGAAGGGGGTTTTCAACAGGATCTTCAGATCAAGCAAAAGGCTCTGCTCGGCGATGTAGCTGAGGTCCAACTCAACGCGCTGGTCGAAGTCGATGTTGCTGCGTCCGGAGATCTGCCACAGGCCGGTCATGCCGGGGTAGATCGCCAGGCGGGCGAGGTGACTGTCCTTGTAGCGGTAGGCATTGAACGAGGTCGGGCGAGGGCCGACCAGGCGCATGTCACCGGTCACCACGTTGATCAGGTTGGGCAGTTCGTCGAGGCTGGTGCGCCGCAGAAAACTGCCGATGCCGGTGATTCGCGGGTCCTTGTCGATCTTGAAGTCGATGGCGTCGACACCGTGCTTGTTCAGGTGGCGCAGCGACTCTTTCAACTCTTCGGCATTGGCGACCATGGTGCGGAACTTGAACATGCCGAACTTGCGCCCGCGATAACCGGTGCGTTTCTGCACGAACATCACCGGCCCCGAACTGGTGAACTTGATGGCCAGCGCCAGGCCCAGCAGCAGCGGGGAAATCAGCAGCAGAATCATCAGTGCGCCGAGACACGCCATGACCCGGTTGGTACGCGACAGCGTCCAGGGCCGGCCGCCATCGCGCCCGGTAACCCAGCCGCGACCCTGACGGTGGATCGCGGCATCGAGGCGCATTCGTTGCTCGGGATCCATACGCTTGTCACGCTGCAACTGCTGGAGCGGCACACCTTTTTCATGTCCAGTCATAAAGTCCTCTGCTGAAATCAGCCGTGAACGGCTCGTGGGCGACAGGCAGTGGGGTAGTAATCGCGGAACCAGGCGATGAAACGCCCCAGCCCTTCATCCAGCTCTACCCGGGGCTGGAACCCGGTGGCCTGGGCCAGATCGGCCGCTTCGGCGCAGGTGTTGAGCACGTCGCCCGGTTGCAGGGGCAGCAGCTCGACAATGGCTTTCTGGCCGAGGTGTTTTTCCATCAGGGCCAGGTAGGTTTTCAGTGCGACGGGGTGTTGCCCGCCGATGTTGAACAGCCGCCACGGCGCCATGCTGCTGGCCGGATCGGGCTGTTCGCGGTCCCATTCCGGGTGGGCCAGCGGCGGCAGTTGCACCAGCCGCGCGATGCTTTCGACGATGTCGTCGATGTAAGTGAAATCACGCTGGTGCTCGCCGTAGTTGAACAACTTCAGCGGTTGCCCCTCACTGATCGCCCGGGCGAACTGGATCGGCGACATATCCGGCCGGCCCCAAGGCCCGTACACCGTGAAAAAACGCAGACCGGTGCTGGGAATGCCGAACAGGTGGCTGTAGCTGTGGGCCATCAGCTCATTGGCTTTTTTGGTGGCGGCGTACAGCGACAGCGGGTGGTTGACCCCATCCTTCACCGAGTACGGCGTGTGCTGGTTGGCGCCGTATACCGAACTCGACGAGGCGTAGATCAAATGCTCGACCGGGTGATGGCGGCAGCCTTCGAGGATGTTGAGGAAACCGTTGAGGTTGCTGTCCAGATACGCCCGGGGATTTTCCAGCGAATAACGCACCCCGGCCTGCGCCGCGAGGTGGACCACCACTTGCGGCCGTTCGCGGACGAACAGCGCCTTGATTGCCGGTGCGTCGGCCAGGTCCACCGTGTCGAGCTGGAAATCCCCGGCCTGTCCGCGTACCCAGCGCACCCGATCATGCTTGAGCTGCGGGTCGTAGTAGCCGTTGAAATTGTCCAGGCCCAGCACTTGATGGCCGTCGCGCAACAGCCGCAGCACGCAATGAGCGCCAATGAACCCGGCGGCGCCGGTGACGAGAACCTTCATGGCCGCAGTCCTTCGGGGACGATGTGGCGCAGGCCGATGCCGCTGTAGTGCAGGCCGGCGGCGGCCACTTGTTCCGGGTTGTAGAGGTTGCGGCCGTCGACGATCACCTTCGAGCGCAGCTTGTCGGCCAGCAACTCGAAATCCACCACGCGAAAGTTTTTCCATTCGGTGCAGATCACCAGCGCGTCGGCGTCTTCCAGGGTGTCGTCGCGGGTGGCGCACAGGTGCAGGTCGTCGCGGTAGCCGTAGAGGCGCCGGCATTCGGACATCGCTTCCGGATCGTAGGCCTGCACGCTGGCCCCTTCGGCCCACAACGCGTCCATCAGGTAACGGCTGGGGGCTTCGCGCATGTCATCGGTGTTCGGCTTGAACGCCAGGCCCCAGATCGCGATGGATTTTCCGGCGAGTCCCTGGGGGAACTGGGCCTTGAGCTTGTTGAACAGGATGTGCCGCTGGCTGTCATTGACGTCGGTGACACTGCGCAGCAGTTTCAGCGGCATGCCGTTGTGTTCGGCGGTGTGCAGCAGGGCGCGCAGATCCTTGGGGAAGCACGAACCGCCAAAGCCGCAACCGGGGTAGATGAAGTGGTAGCCGATGCGCGGGTCGGAGCCGATGCCCTTGCGCACCGCTTCGATGTCGGCGCCGAGCAGTTCGGTGAGGTTGGCCAATTCGTTCATGAAGCTGATGCGGGTGGCGAGCATCGCGTTGGCTGCGTACTTGGTCAGCTCGGCGCTGCGGTTGTCCATGAACATCAGTTTTTCGTGGTTGCGGCAGAACGGCGCGTAGAGCTGGCTCATCTGCTCGCGCGCTTCGTCATCGCGGGTGCCGACGATGATCCGGTCCGGGCGCATGCAGTCGGCGAGGGCGCTGCCTTCCTTGAGAAACTCAGGATTGGAGACCACCCGCACGGTGAGCTCGCTTTTGCCGCGCCGCTGCAACTCGTTGCGGGCGGTGCTCAACACCTGGTCCGCCGTGCCCACCGGCACCGTGGACTTGATGATCAGCGTGCGGTCGGCCTCCATGAAACTGGCGATCTGGCGGGCGACGTTGAGTACGTGGCTGAGGTCGGCGGAGCCGTCCTCATCGGCCGGCGTACCGACGGCGATGAAGATCATTTCGGCATGTTCAACGGCATCGCTGGCCTGGGTGCTGAACAGCAGACGGCCGGCCTTGATGTTCTCTTCCAAAGTTGCCGATAAACCAGGCTCACTAATTGGCGGAACTGCTTGTTGTAATTGCTTGATCTTGTTCGGATCAATATCAACGCACATAACTCGATGTCCGACATCGGCAAGTGCTGCAGCTTGTATAAGGCCAACATAGCCCGTACCAAATACGCTCACGTCCATATCGGCGTGCCTCGTAAGGTTCTGGAAAGATGATCGAATTGGAACTGTCAAAAGGGGTATAGCGCAGGGTTTGAAAAGCGTGTCAGCAAAATGACATGTTGCAGGTGTATAACAGCCCCAATTTTGGGGGCGATTGGCCATCAAGTGCTTGCTGTAGCTGGGTTTGTCCCGTTCTTGACATGTTTTTCACATTTAAAAGAAATCGATAAACGGTCGTAGGCCTCGAAATACGGGGCTTTCAGAGAGTCGGGTGTGTCAGATTTGAGTCAACTTTTTTTTGACGCTTTTTGGAATAGTCCGACACTTCTTGCGCTTTGATGGCTCGGTGCTAGTGTCAGGTTTTGACCGACAAATCGTTGACCAGCCGCCGTCGGTCACGCCCGGAATCGCCATGTTTCGATATCTGAAAGAACTGCTTTTAATTATCTATCTGCTGCTTTATTCCGATTATTACCTTGATCGGTTAAATACTATCGGGGGCGGTTTTGCAGTACTGCTTTTTGGCGCGATGTTTTTGGCGCTGACTTTCGCATTATTACTAACCGCCTATATAAGGCAGAGTTTCATTCGCCACTTGTTCGCATTGGCGATGTTTTTATCGGCGGTGTTCTTCGATGTTTATACAAGAGTCACGGCCGATTACCTGACCTACAGCAGTTTCGTCTCGCTGGTGTACTCCGGCGGGTTCATCCAGGAGGCGGCGTATCAGTACCGCGAGGCGATCCTTCACGCCGTGCTCAACGGGCTGCTGCTTCTGTTTGGCATCGCTCTCAAGCCCCGGCACGGGATGCCGGTGCCGAATGCGTTACGGGTGGCGGCACCGGTTTGCGCGGTGCTGCTGCTCAGTGCGGTGCTGTTCGTGCGCGCCGGGGAGGGCGCGCGGGGCTTGCCGGTCATGTACACGCCGCTGGCCTATCTCAATCTGTTCGGCTACGAAGCGTTGCACAACACTGTCGGGCCGCGCGAGTCGGTGACCCTGGCGCGCAACGGTCAGGCGATCAGCCATGACATCGTGCTGATCATCGACGAGAGCATTTCCGGCAACTACCTGGACATCAACGCGCCGTTCGGCGTACGCAGCAACCTCAAGCAGCCGCACGAAGGCGTCGACATCTTCAATTACGGCTACGCCGCCTCCATCGCCAATTGCAGCGCCGACACCAACGTCACCCTGCGCTACGGCGGCACCCGCGCCGACTACATGCGCATCAACAGCACCTTGCCGTCGATCTGGCAGTACGCGAAAAAGGCCGGCATGCGCACGGTGTACATCGACGCCCAGCGCACCGGCGGCAACCTGCAGAACCTGATGACCGACGCCGAGAAAAAGGACATCGACGAGTTCGTGCAATTCGACCAGACCAGCGTGCGCGACCGCGACATGGCAGCGGCCGCCAAGCTGATCGAACTGCTCAACAACGACAAGCCGGAGCTGGTGCTGATCAACAAGGTCGGCGCGCATTTCCCGGTCCACGACAAATACCCGGACGCCTTCATGGCCTACCGTCCGACCCTGCCACGCGGGCAGTTCACCGAAGTGGCCGACACCGGCAAACGCGACGGCTTCAACGGGCAACCGGATGACTGGGTGCTGTACCGCAACGCCTACAAGAACACCGTGCTGTGGAACGTCGGCGAGTTTTTCGCCCGGGTGTTTGCCCAGGCCAATCTGAACAATGCGCTGCTGATCTACACCTCCGATCACGGGCAGGATTTGCATGAACGCGGCAATCCGGGGCTCAACACCCATTGCGGCGGGGACCCGGTGGAGGAGGAAGGGCTGGTGCCGCTGGTGGTGATTCAGGGCGATCAACTGCACACGCTGGACTGGTCGGCGCAACTGGCCGGCAACAAGGATCGCTCCAGCCACTACAACATTTTCCCGACGCTGCTGCAGTTGATGGGCTATGACCTGGCGGGGATCGAAGCGGTGTATGGCAAGCCGCTGACGGTGCCGACGGCGGATGACTTCACCTTCAACTATCGGTTCAATGCGCGGCTGGGGGCCAAGCCTGAATGGAAGCATATTGATTTGGGGAGTGTTGTGACGCCGGGTGAGTCCGCGACCAATGTGGCGATTGGACAAGCTCAACCCTCACCCTAGCCCTGTCCGGAGGGCGAGGGCCGGGATGAGGGGGTAAGATCCCCAGCCAGACACAATCCAGACCCGATTACAAAACGCATTTCACCCCACTCATCCGCTATCCTTGCCCGACACTGACCGATCAGGTGGCGGCATGCTTCGCGTTGAAAACGTCTTCAAGAGTTACCTCACCCCCCAAGGCCCGTTGCCCGTGCTGCAAGGGGTCGACCTGACGCTCAAACCCGGCAGCAGCCTGGCGCTGATGGGCGAGTCCGGCAGTGGCAAAAGCACCTTGTTGCACCTGATCGCCGGGCTCGACAAGGTTGACAGCGGCAGCATTCACAGCGCTGAACATCGCCTCGATGCCATGAACGAAACCCAACTGGCGAACTGGCGCCGCACGGAAATCGGCCTGGTGTTCCAGCAGTTCAACCTGATCGGCAGTCTGCGTGTCGAGGACAATCTGGCGTTTCAGGCGCGTCTGGCCGGACGTCACGATCCGCGCTGGCAGAATCATCTGGTGCAGCGCCTCGGTCTGGGCGAGTTGCTCAAACGCTATCCCGAGCAATTGTCCGGGGGCCAGCAGCAACGGGTGGCGCTCGGCCGGGCGCTGGCGTCGCAGCCGAAACTGCTGTTGGCCGACGAACCCACCGGCAGCCTCGACGAGGCCACCAGTGATGAGGTGCTGCGCCTGTTGCTGGAACTGCTCGACGACACCCCGACCACTCTGCTGATGGTGACCCATAGTCAACGGGTAGCGGCGCGGCTGGCGGAACGCGCGGTGCTGTCCAGCGGGCGCTTGACGTGAACGTCCTGCGTCAGACCCTGATCGCGCTGCTCAGCCATTGGCGCCGGCATCCGGTGCAATTCTTCAGTGTGCTGACCGGGCTGTGGCTGGCCACCAGTCTGCTGACCGGGGTCGAAGCGCTGAACAGTCAGGCGCGGGACAGCTATGCCCGGGCCAGCCAGTTGATCGGCGGCCAGCCCCAGGCGAGCCTGAGCACGCCGAATGGCGCAACCTTCACCCAGCAATGGTTTATCGACCTGCGCCGCCAGGGCTGGCCGGTGTCGCCGGTGCTGCAAGGTCGGCTGATTCTCAAGGGTCATGACAACCAGCGTCTGCAACTGATGGGCATTGAACCGGTGTCGTTGCCCGGCGACAGCGCGGTGGCCGGGCAGGCGATGCCGATCGAGCGCGTCGTCGAGTTCTTCAGTGGGTCGGGCAGCACCTGGATTTCCCCGGAAACCCTGCACGCGCTGAATCTCTCCGAAGGTGCCACGCCACAGACTGAAAGCGGCCAACCGTTACCGCCCTTGCTGGCACAACAGGACATGGCCCCCGGTGTGTTGCTGGTGGACATCGGCGTTGCCCAGCGCGTACTCGATCAGCCCGGGCAACTGTCGCGGCTGTTGCTGCCCAAGGACTTTCACGATGAGTTGCCGGCGGCGTTCAAAGGCTTGCTACAGCTCAAGAGCAGTGGTGAAGAAAACAACCTGGCGCGGCTGACCGAAAGTTTTCACCTCAACCTCGATGCCCTGGGATTTCTCTCATTCATCGTCGGCCTGTTCATCGTCCACGCGGCGATCGGCCTGGCGCTGGAACAACGTCGAGGGTTGCTGCGCACCCTGAGAGCCTGTGGCGTCAGCGCGCGGATGCTGATCGCTTGCCTGATCCTCGAACTCGGCGTGCTGGCGTTGCTCGGAGGAATGCTTGGCGTCATCAGCGGCTATTGGCTGGCGAGCGTGTTATTGCCGGACGTCGCCGCCAGCCTGCGTGGTCTGTACGGCGCAGAAGTGGCGGGGCAATTGCGCCTGAGTCCCTGGTGGTGGTTCAGCGGCATCGGTTTGAGCTTGCTCGGTGCGTTGTTTGCGGGCGCCAACAGCCTGGTACGGGCGGCGCGTCTGCCGTTGCTGGCGGTGGCCGATCCCCAGGCCTGGCATCAGCAACATGCACGCTGGTTGCGACGTCAGGGCTGGGTGGCCGGCGTGTTCGTCGCGATCGCCCTGGTGGCATTGCTTTGGGGCGACAGCCTGGGCAGTGGCTTTGTGCTGATGGCCGGGCTGTTGCTCGGCGCCGCGCTGGCGTTGCCGGTGTTGCTCAGCGTCGGCCTGAACGGGTTGCTCGGGCGCAGTCGCTCGGTGCTCGGGCAATGGTTTCTCGCCGATTGCCGACAACAGTTGCCGGCATTGAGTCTGGCGCTGATGGCGTTGCTCCTGGCGATGGCGGCGAACATCGGCGCCGGCAGCATGACGTCCGGTTTTCGCCAGACTTTCAACGACTGGCTCGAACAACGCCTGACCGCCGAGCTGTACCTCAACCCGAGCAACCCGGCGCAGTCCCGCGAGATGTACAGCTGGCTCAAGCAGCAGCCGAACGTGGCGGCGGTGCTGCCCAACTGGCAGGTGTCGGTGACCCTGCAAGGCTGGCCGGCGGACGTGTTCGGAGTGATCGATCATCCGCATTATCGCCAGCACTGGCCGTTGCTCGACGCGCGGGGTGAAAACCCATGGGCGTCGCTGGCTGCGGATGATGCGGTGATGCTCAGCGAACAACTGGCCCGCCGCCTGAAGGTGGGGCCGGGCGATCACCTGACGATTCCGACCCCAAGCGGGCCGTGGTCGCCGCGTATCGTCGGGGTCTACGCCGATTACGGCAACCCCCGGGGTCATGTGCTGGTCAACAGCACTCATCTGTTGCGGGTCTGGCCGCAACTGACGCCGAACCGCTTCAATCTGCGTATCGATCCGGCGAACATCCCGCCGTTGCTCAGTGCCTTGCAGGCGCGCTTTCAGCTCGATGACAGCCGCATTGTCGAGCAGGCGCAACTCAAGGGCTGGTCGGTTCAGGTCTTCGAGCGCACCTTTGCCGCGACGGCTGCGCTCAACAGCCTGACCCTGGCGGTCGCGGGCGTGGCGCTGTTCATCAGCCTGCTGACCCAGAGCCAGAGTCGTCTCGGCCAACTCGCGCCGCTGTGGGCGCTGGGCGTGACGCGCCGCCAATTGATGCTGCTCAACCTCGGCCAGACCTGGTTGCTGGCGGTACTGACTCTGATGTTGGCGCTGCCGTTGGGGATTGCCCTGGCGTGGTGCCTGGATGCAGTGATCAACGTTCAGGCGTTCGGTTGGCGCCTGCCGTTGCGGGTGTTCCCGTGGCAGTTGCTGCAATTGCTGGGACTGGCGTTGCTGGCGACCTTGCTGGCGTCGGCGTGGCCGCTGTATTCGTTGTACCGCACGCAACCGGCGGATCTTTTGAGGACGTTTGCCCATGAGGATTAACGCGATTGCGCTGCTGTTCGCGTTGCTGCTGGCGGGCTGCGACCAACCACCGGCACCGGAGCAGAAGGGGTTCGCCGGCATGGGCAATCAGGCGCAGGCCTTTACCCCGGTGGTGCCGGGGCGGGTGTTCAGTTTCCCGGCGGATCACGGCGCCCATGACGGTTTTCGCATCGAGTGGTGGTACGTCACGGCCAATCTCAAGGATCAGAACGGCAACGACTTCGGCGTGCAATGGACGCTGTTTCGCAGCGCCCTGAACTCCAATCCACAGCAACCCGGCTGGGCCAACCAGACCGTCTGGCTCGGCCATGCGGCAGTGACTTCAGCCAGCGTCCATCACGCCGCCGAACGCTATGCTCGCGGTGGTGTGGGTCAGGCCGACGTGCAACTCACGCCCTTCGACGCGTGGATCGACGATTGGCGCTTCGTCAGTCAGGCCAGCGATCCGCTGAGCGATCTGCAACTCAGCGCCCGTGACAAGAACTTCAGCTACCAACTGCGCCTGACCTCCAGCCGCCCGCTGGTGTTGCAAGGCGACAAGGGCTTCAGCCAGAAATCCGAACAGGGCCAGGCGTCGTACTACTACAGCCAGCCGTTTTTCCAGGCCAACGGCACCCTGCAGATCGACGGCCAGACCTACACCGTCAGCGGCCCGGCCTGGCTCGACCGCGAATGGAGCAGCCAACCCCTGACCGCCAACCAGACCGGTTGGGACTGGTTCTCCCTGCACCTGGACAGCGGCGAGCACGTCATGCTCTACCGCATGCGCCAGAAGGACGGTGCGCCGTACCTCACCGGCACCTGGATCGCCGCCGACGGCCAGACCCAGACCCTGCACGCCGGGCAAATCCAGCTCGTCCCACATGACACCGCCAGCGTCGCCGGTCGCTCGATGCCGGTGCGCTGGTCGATCGCCATCCCGGAAAAACACCTCGACATCCGCATCGATGCGCTGAACCCGCAGGCCTGGATGAACCTGCGCATTCCTTACTGGGAAGGCCCGGTGCGCATCAGCGGTAGTCAGGGCGGGCAGGGTTACCTGGAAATGACCGGGTACTGAATCCCTTCTGAACTCTGTCGGCCCTGTGAACCTCTACCGGGAGAACCCAGTCGAGGATTCCATCATGAGCGACGATCTCCAGCCTCCCGACCTCACCACCTGGCAACGTCTGTTCGATGACGAAACCTACCGGCAGCAGTCGCCCGACGCTCACTACTTCGACCTGCAACGCATCGCCGATGACATGCTGGGGCAGGGCGCCATTGATCTGGAGCAGTGGCAGATCCTCCGGGCCAAGGCTGACGACCTGCACAAGGACGCACCCGGCGCGAACGTCGCCCGGGAACTCGACGACCCCGGAGCCTGAGGACAGCCACCATGAACCATGATCCCGCCGATACGACGCAGCACCCCGACGAACCCCGTCCGCCGGGCGAGACCGAGCGTGACAATGACGCCCTGCGACCCACCGACCCGAACCGGCGCAAAGACAGCGGCAAAGGCACGCCCAGCGGTGAGTCCACCGCGCAGGAAACCGCGAAGCAGGGCTGATCTGCGTCTATGCTCCTTGGCACCCCGGCACCGAAGCGATCAAGTGCCGGGCGTCATTTCATCTCAGGGAGAGTAGCGCTTATGAAGCTCAAAGCACTGACGCACGCCATCACCCTCGCAACCCTGCTGTCTGCCACCAGCCTCACGGCGCTGGCTGCTGAAATTCCGCTGTCGGGTGTTCTGGAGGCCAATCGGGTCAGCGCCAAGGTGCTGGCGGTCGATCCGGCCAGTCATCAAGTGGTTCTGGAGGGGCAGCAAGGCCAGCAAGTCCACGTTCAGCTCACGGACAAGGCAAAAAACCTGGCCAACCTCAAGGTCGGGGATCAGGTAAACATCGAAGTCACCCGCTCATTCGTCTCTGTTCTGGATACCGAAGTGAGTAAAGGTTTGCCCGGCACCGTCGAGCGAACCGGGGAATTACGCAACGCGCCGGGCAGCAGCAATCCGGGCGGCGAAGCCTACCGGCAGATTCAGGTACAACTGGAGATCACCAAAATTGATTTGGCGAAGAATCAGGTCACCTTGAAGAACCCCTCCGGTCAATCGAAAGTACTCGACGTCGAAACGCCTGAAATTCAAGCGAAACTGAAAAATCTGAAAGTCGGGCAAAACGTCATCGTCACTTATACCGATACGTTAAAAGTGACTACCACACATTAAGGGTGGAGTTTTAACTCTACAAAGGGATTGTTCTTGTACAGCTTGTTGTATGAGAACAATCATATTAAATGTCCGAAGCGGTGAGTTTTAACAAAGTTTGTCGATGAATATCCGTTAACTTTTTCGTACATAAATTTTCATCCATGTGAATGAGGACATATCCGCCAACTTCCATTAAAATCCACCCCGTTCGCCCAGTGTCAGGGCTCTTTACCGGTGCATGGATTGCCAGGCCATTACACTGGGCGGACACCATCTCCGGAGTGCATCAAGCACTTCCCTTCAGTAACACGTTAAGATGCGCCGCCCTTTTTCAACGCAAGGACGATAACGGCCATCGCCGTTTCATCACGGATGAAACCACTTTCCCTCTATCACCCGATCCTCTACTGGATGCGCGTGTGGCAAAAAAGACTGTTCCGCCAACTCGCCTGGCACTGCACTCGCAAGCGCTACGCACAACCCGTTGCCATGGCTGAACGCCTGCCGTTCCGCTACCTCAAACACACCTCGAAACTCATCCGCAAACTTGGCGATTCTGACCTCACGCTGCAGCACAACAAAGTCATCAACTTAAAACTCGCCGTCGCCGCCATCGACGGCGTCACCATCGCCCCCGGCGAATACTTCTCCTTCTGCCGCCTCGTCGGCCGCCCCAGCCGCAAACTCGGCTACGTCGAAGGCATGGAACTGTCCTTTGGCGAAGCCAGACGAGGCATCGGCGGAGGAATCTGCCAACTCAGCAACCTGATTCACTGGATGGCCATTCACTCACCCCTGGTTGTGGTCGAACGCTCGAACCATAGCTTCGATCCCTTTCCGGATGACGGCCGCGTACTGCCATTCGGCTCCGGCGCGGCGATCTTTTACAACTATGTCGATCTGGTACTGCACAACCCGACGGATCGGAGTTTCCAGTTGAAGTTGAAGGTCGGGGAACAGCAGTTGGAAGGAGAGTTGCTGTGTGATCGGGAGCGGGAGTTTCGCTATCACGTGTTTCAGTTGGAGCACCGGTTTGTGCGGGAAGGGGAGCGGGTGTATCGGGAGAACGAGATTTGGCGGGAGGTGCGGAACAAGGGGCAGGTAGGGGAAGTGGTGGAGCGGGGGATGCTTTATCGGAATCGGGTGGTGGTTAAGTATGAGGTTTTGGAGGGCGTGGTTGAGTAGCGTCGTTGCTATTCGTGTGACTTGCAATCACGGCGCTGAGCTCTGAAGTATCGTCATAGCGTTTTGCAGGACGTTGTCGAGTTCGATCCGGTTTTTTGCTGTTTCGGAGAATAGAGGATGTTCCCAATCGAAGTTTGAGATTAGTGAAACTCTAAAACAGCATTTTTTCGTCGAATTCCGGGTGCCAGCCGATATCTAGAATTCGGTTGTTGGGGGGACTTGCCTGGAGTGGATCTTCCTTTAATTGATTTGCTATTAGTGAGGTGGAGAGGGTGCGATCTAAATGAAAAATGTCGTCAAAGACTATATTTCCACCTGGTTTTTTTTATATTTTCGTATTCATTTTATAGATTTGGTATTAGGGTTGGTTGGTTTTTTGTAGGTGAATGTTTTTGTTGAGTTTGTGTTTTTTTTTGGTCTGGCTTTCGATTGTGTTCATATGTTCATATGTTCATATGTTCATATGTTCATATGTTCATATGTTCATGTGTTTGGATGGTAGTGAATAAGTACATTTTTAAGCGGACTCTGCCTTGGCAAGCAATCTTGTTAGTTCTGGTTCGATTTCGTCAGAAGGTATTTTTTCCATGACCTCTCTTATAAAGGGAGCGTATTTTTTTTCTATATTAACCTCCGCCCAGTCTAGCTCGTATATTGATATGATCTTCACGTCAATATAACTTGAGTTGGAAAGTAAAAGTTTTAGTATTCTTATTGAATGTTCTGTTCGATCCTCTCCCATCGCAGCTGCGCAACGTTGCTGCCAAAATTCAGGTTTTGAGAGTATTTCTTTCTCAAGTCGATGCCATTGATCGTCCTTGAAATCTGCAAGAACGGTTTTTGCAACAATTTCTGTAGTGTACTCCGTCCAGTTTGAACTTTCGGAATCACCAATTCGAGAGCAGAGGGTTTCATAGATTTCGTCTTTTTCAGAATCGTTCATGGGGTTCCCCCTGTAGGATAAGAAGAGGTAATAACATCATTTTCTTTAATTACTTGCCATTCGACACCATCAATGATTTTTGTGTGTTCCGTGACGAGTACTCCATTTTCGTTCCTTAAGATTTTTCCAGGTTCTGCCCCCACCTCATCAGTAACTCTAAGGATTTTTGAGTCGCTCCAGTCCTTAGGTGCAATGGTATGCCTATTTGGGGATTTTGCCGCAGACCAGCCAGTAGTCCCGTCTTTGCGTTCTAAAATCATTTTGAAATTTCTAACGCTAGTCGTTCCATCTTTGTTGGTGCTGACAACGTCGAATTGATAGTTAGGAGAGTTCATTACCTGGGGAGAGTGTCCACCGACGGGTTTGTTATGTCCGGGGCTACGAGTACCATACAAAATCTTGTCCTGCATTGCTTTGGGTATTGGCCCGGTGTATGGCGCATCAGGATTCCCTTCATTTACTTTGGTTTTTTCTTCTGGCTTTTTTTCGGAGGCTGCTGAAGATTCTTTTTCATTAGCTCCAGGACATTCACTCAAGCCCAGCGGATCCACCCACCCGGTAGGGTTCGAGACATACTGGTAGTTATTCAACCCACCCGCGAGCTTGATCGGGTCCGGCGTCAAGAACCGTCCAGTCCCCGGATTGTAGTAGCGGTGTCGGTTGTAATGTAACCCTGTCTCCGTGTCGAAATACTGCCCTTGAAAGCGCAGCGGGTTGTCGATTTCGCTGACATCCAGCGCAGCTAGGTTGCCGTACGCTCGGTACTTGGCCGACCACATGATTTCGCCGCTGTAGTCGGTGAGTTCCTGCGGGGTGCCGAGGTGGTCGAGTTGGTAGTAGAACGGCGTGGCTTTCAGTGGGCCTTGGCCGTCGAGCATGGCTAACGGGCGGAAGGTGCCGGGTTCGTAGATGTAGCTGCGATAACGGTTGTCGGCGCTTTCGGCGATCAGGCGTTCGCCTTGCCACAAGAATTCCGTGGTGTGGCCGTCGACGGTTTTTTCGACGCGGCGGCCGAAGGCGTCGTATTTGTAGCTGGCGCTGTTGCCGCCCGGCAGGCTGACGCCGATCAGGCGGTGTTGGCAGTCGTAGCGGTATTCGGTGACGAGTTTCTGCCTGGCGCCGCGACGTTCGCTGGTCAGGTTGCCGTAGGCGTCGTAGTCGTAGTGGCGGTCGCCTTGCATCAGCAGGCGGTTGCCTTTGACGTTGGCGAGGTTGGCGACGGGCAGGTCGTTCTGGCCGAGCAGGTTGCCGGCCGGGTCGTGGGCGAAGCTTTCCGGGGTGGCACCACGGACGCTGATCAGACGATCAAGCGGGTCGTAGTGGTAGCTGCGGTTGCCTTTGCGGCTGTCGTCGATTCCGGCAAGGTTGCCGTTGGCATCGTAGGCGTAGCGGCGCTGGAACAGGTTTTTGTCACGCTGATCCACGTTGTGCGCTTGCAGACGTCCTTGTTCGTCGTACTCGTATTGACTGAGCAGCAGGCCCTGCTGGCGCTTGTGCTCGCGACCGGCGCTGAACTGGTGAGTAGTCAGGCGCGAGCCGTTGAGATCGATGCTGCTCAAGCGACCGCCGGACTGGTGGCGGTAGTCGAGCTTGCTGCCGTCGGGGAGGCGGCAGTGGCTCAGTTGGCCGACGTTATCGTATTCGTAGCGTGTGGTGCCCCAGCCTTGGTGCTCGGTGATCAGACGGTTCTGTACGTCGTATTCGTAGGCCAGCGGCCAGTGCCCGTCGTCGACGTTGACCAGTCGCCCCAGGGCGTCGTAGCTGTAATGGATTTCTTCACCGTCAGCCAGGGTCTTCACCAGCAGACGGCCAGAGGCATCGCGCTGGTATTCGGTCACCAGCTCGCTGCCGTCGTCGCCGAATTCGGTCTTCTTCAGCAATTGGCCGTTGAGGTCGTACTCGTAAGCGGTCCGGCGTCCGTCGAAGCCGGTTTCCTGCTGGATCAGGCCGTTGGAGTAGTAATCGAGTTTGTAGTGCTCGCCGCGTTCGTTTTCGATGTCGGTGAGTAGCAACCCGGCGTTGTCATAGCGGTAGCGCAACTGGCTGCCGTCGGGATTGATGCGGCGGCTGACTAGGTGCAGGTTGTCGGCGTATTCGTAGCGGGTGACACGGCCGAGTTCGTCGCGTTCAGCGGTCACGCGGCCATACGGGTTGTAGGTGAGCGCGCGGGTGGCACCGCCGGGCAAGGTGATCTGGATCAGGCGATCGACCGCATCCCATTGGTACTGAGTGATAGCCCCGGTTTCGTCCTGACGGGTGATCTGTCGGCCGAGTGCGTCGTAGCGATACTTGCGCTGGCCGCCGTCGGGCAGACGTTCTTCCAGCAACTGGCCGAGGTTGTTCCAGCCCAGTTGATGGCGGCTGCCATCGGGGTGCTGGATTTCCAGCAGGCGGCCCTGACGGTCGTAGCTGTAGTGGGTTTCGTGGCCTTGAGGATCGGTTTGCCGTGTGATGTCGCCCTGACGGTTGCGGTCGTACTGCCAGCGCGCCTTGCCCCGCTGGACATCGATGAGCTGGCCATTGAAATAGTTGTAGCGAGTCGGTGCATCTTCAGGAGGAATCACCGCCATCAAGCGGCCGGCTGCACTGTATTGGTACTCAGTGATGGCGCCCATCGGATCCTTGACTGCGACCAGTCGACCCTCATCGTCATAGGCTTTCTGCGTTTCCCCACCGTCAGGCGCGGTTTCGCTGACCAGACGTGCATTTTCGTCATGCACATAGATCTGCTCGCTGCCGTCGGGGTTGAAGACCGTGACCGAGCCTTTATCGTCCCACTCGTAGCGCGTCTCCAGTTCTGAGTAACTCGCCCAATGGCGTACGCAGCGGGAATGTTTGCCTTCACGCCCCCATTCCCAGAAAAAGCTGGCGCCACCGGCCAGTTGCCGCTCCAGAATGACGTGCTGTTGGTTGTAGCGGTAATGCTCGGTTTCGCCGACGGCGTTGGTCGATGAGACGAGCTGGTTTTGTGCGTTGTAGCAATAGGTGACGAGTGTCTGAATGGTCAGCCAGGGATCCTGGCGTTCGCCACGGTCGTTGTACTCGGAGCGTTGCTGCTGATAATCCACCGCGACGATGTGCCGGTTGTCATAACGCAGTAGAAGGGAGCGACCGGCACCGTTGTCGATGCGCTGGATGCGATCAACCAGGTCGTAGCTGATGTGCAACCGGTTGTCGTAGGCGTCGCTGATGGTGATCAAGCGTCCGGCACGGAAATGATAGAAACGTGCCTTTGATCCAGCCTGGGTGAGGATCAGCTCGCCCGGTGCATCTCCCAGGAAAATCGCGGCTTGCGCCAGACTGTTGGTGATGGCCGGACGTTGCTCGGTCGGCATCGGGAAGCGGGTCTGGCGGTTTTCGTTATCCGTCCACAGCACGCCCTCATCGTCGAGTTGCAAGTGATGGGACAGGGAGTGACTCCACCCGTGTCCGAGCCGACCATCGATTTCTACCGCACTGCTGCGGTACAGGCGTGTCCACTCGAAAGGCAGCAGTCCGGCCAGTTCGCCATCAGTCAGTGTCAGCAGTTCCTCGCCGGTGACCATGGACACCGGGTCGCCGTTCTTGCAGGTGTTGGCTGCGCATTCGCTGGGTTCGTCGGCCGGGTTCTTCGATTGCTTGGGAGCCTTGTCAACCGGTTCAACCTGTTCGACCCGCGAAGCGGCTTCCGTTTTTCCACGCGCCTGAACCTGTGCGTCAGTTTCCAGTTTTCCGCCGGAAGTGGAGGGTTTCGTCTTCGGTGCGCTAGCGGTTTCGGCGGGTTTCGGCGGGGCGATCTCGACGTTGGCTTTTCGGGCAGGATTGAACCCCGAATTGCCATTGAGCAGCAAAGGTCTTGCCGCCTCGGTATGTGGAGTGGCCTTGGTCTTGCTGACCTTCATCAACATACCGGTAAAGTCTTCAATCAATTTCACGACTTTGCCGCTGCTTTGCACACCTTTGATGACCTTCGTGCCAATACGCACGGCCAGACCGAGGCCGCCGGTCAGGACGATACCCACCAGAATGTTCAGCAGGAATTCGGTGGTCAGTTGGGCCAGGACTTCGGTGCAGGTCTGCGGTGGCAGCATCTTCACCCAGGCCATGATCGCGGCCACGTAGATCCACATCAGTGGTTCATCGCTGGCAATCAATAATGCGGTGTGAATGGCCTCGGCGGAGGCGTCGTAAATTTTCTTGATCTGCTCTTCGGTGAAGAATTTTTTCAGCTTCTCGTAGTTTTCGCGAGGGTGGGCAACCAGGTTGTAGAGGCTCTTGATATCGCCCCACAGCCCCATGATCGCTTTCAGAAAACCTTCCCACGCCGCCTCCAGCTCCTGCAGCGCGCGACCGCCCAGCGAAGCGTCAGTATGTGCCTGCCAGAGTGGCAGAAAACTGGTGCTCCACTCGGTTTGCAGCCAGCCGCCCAGCTCGCCGATGACACCCTGATAGGAGTTGAACAAGCTGTCGATCTGCGCGGGAGTAGGGTTCGGGAAGAACGTGATCTTGTATTGCTGATTAGGCTTGAGCCCGGAGACCTCCAGAATCCCGGTCGAGTCGATGGTCTTGTTGATTTCCGGACCGACTTCATTCTTGCCAATGAACCGGCCATCCACCACGGGCACCAGGCGCACGGGCGTATTGCCGATCGGAACAAAGCGCGCGGACTCGAAGCTGTGTATCAGCGTGAGCTTGCCATTGGCCGGGCAGTTGGCATAAAGGGTGTTTTCCTTCTTGCTGTCCTTGTCCTGCGTACCGACTTCGTCGCCGACCTTGAACTGCTGTTCGGCATCCAATATGCCGCCATACCAGGCTTCGGCATGTTCACGGTAATCCTTCAGGCACTTTTTGAAGTCATTGATGATGGCCTGAGCATCAGGCTGTTTTGCCGTGAGGTTGCCAACAATCTCACCCATCAAAATGCTCATACCGCCACCTCACTCTCCAGATGGGCCTTCAACAGCCCGGTAAAATTTTCTTCCGTGAGTGGCGTGCGTTTTACAAAACGCGCCACTTTTTGCTGCAGGTTGGATTCGGGAAACGCGAAGTACAGTTCGGCATGTTCCTCCTGCAACCACTGCATCATGTTGCTGATCACCGTGGACGGGTTTTCCGCCATCAAACCGTCCAGCAAGGTCTTCGGCACCTCCCACCACGGCCAGTCCTTCACTTTCGGCACAACCCTCGGCCCGATGTCCAGACGGCGGCCATTGATCAGATACCGATCAAACACCGGTAACAGTTCTCCGGCCTTTTCCCCAAGGCCTTCAAGAATCGGATGAATATGCCGCCCGTCCCAGAAGCGGAAGAACACCTCCGTGCCGTCCGGCATTTTCACCTGGGTCAGGCTGCGCAAGTGTTCGAACACCTCGTTTGGCTCTGAGCGCGAGACGGCGAGCCAGCCCCAGTCGAGGGCGTCGGTTTCGGCGATCCAGGGCAGGAAGGCCGAGTTCGGCGTGAGCTCGGTGACGTAGGGCATCACCGGCTGCCAGGTGGCGTAGGGCGTATCGCCCCAGATCGGGATGAGCTGGGTGGTGGGTTCGGTCATGTACAGGGTTTTCAGGGCGTCGGCATCACTCGCCGCACTGATGACCAGATACAACCGCTCGCCGCTTTGCAGCGGCTGTTGTGCCAACCATTGCTGGGGTGTCAGTCGATCAGATGGCACAGGCACCTGCCTTGCATTTCTCGCATTCTTCGCAGAACGGCGCGTTGCGTTTGAGGGTGTTGATCTGGGCCGGGGTGAGGACCTGGCCGGCCTTGTCGGCGTCGGCCTGTTTCAGCACGCCGGGCATCAGCGGAGCGGCGGGGGTGCCGCTGCCGGGACCGCCGCCGGAGTTCATCTTGATCGCCGGGCCGCTCAGGGTGACGCCGCTGGCGTCGATCTTGATGAAGCTGCCGCCGCCGATCAGGGTCAGTTCGCTGCCGGCTTCGAGCACGACTTTCATGCCGCTGCTCAGGTGGATTTCCTGGCCGGCGTCAATGAACTGGCCGGTGCCGATCTTGATGTGCTGGTTGACGCCGACGGTCAGGTGGTCGTTGGCGCGGGCCTCGACCTTGCGGTCGGCGTAGACGGTGTGGTGTTCCTCGGCCTTGAACTCGCTGTAGCTGTTCTTTTCGACGGTGTCGTGGCGTTCGTTGCCGACGCGGATCTTCTGGTCGTGCTCGACGTTCTCGTCCCAGTCGCGCTGGGCGTGCAGGAAAATCTGCTCCTGACCTTTCTTGTCCTCGATGCGCAGCTCGTTATAGCCGCCACCGCCTATCGAACTCAGGGTCTTGAAGGTGCTGCGGGTCTTGTTCGCCGGCAGCTCGTAGGGGGCGGTGTTTTCCTTGTGGTACAGGCAGCCGCTGATCA
>NZ_JAHTKI010000032.1 GCF_019145475.1 Pseudomonas botevensis | reverse complement strand
CCCATGGTTCCGTCCATCGTTTTGCTGTAGGGCTGTGACGATAGCACGGAGCTATATACCCGCCACCGAGCGGGCTTTTTTATTCCTTACTCCCTTACGGGGAGGAACCGAGATGCCAAACATGCCAGACAAACCAGACACATGGGCGATAGCGCTTGCGTGGTTGAGCCAGCATTCGCCGATCCTCTATGCGGCTGCGCTGTCCTGCGCCATGGCTGTATTGCGGATCACCTACGGAGGCGGCACCCGTCGCCAGATGTTGGTGGAAGGCGCGATCTGCGGCGGGCTGACCCTGACCATCATCAGCGGCCTGGACTTCTTCGGCCTACCACAGAGCATGGCCACCTTCGCCGGCGGCTGGGTTGGCTTCCTGGGCGTGGAGAAGATCCGCAACATCGCGGATCGGGTGACCGACTTCAAATTGCCGACTCGCAAAGCCGAGTAAGTTGCGACACGTTTCGCGAGTCATCAAATCGTGTCGCGATACGTGATAACTGGACAGATATCGAAAAAACGCCGTGAATTAATTTGTTACAAATAACTCGTTAATTTTTCAATGAAATGGCCGTTTTTTGCGATTTTGGTTGTAGTCGCCCACTAAATACCTATGCCAATCCTGGCTAAACAAAAAGGTATGAAAGTGAACATCACAACACAATCCATCCGTTTCAAGACGGCATCGCACAACACGTCCATCTATTTGTCTCGTCCCATCTGGTCCGAGCGAACCACTGTCCAATTCATTCGGGACGGTTGGTTTGTACCCGGTCAGATTGAAACCTTCACCTCGAAGGACGAGGCACTGACCTACGGATTAACCGTACTGAAGAACAAAATTGACGACGAAATAATGTCAATCAACGTTGAAGTATCGTGTGAAATGCTGACCGGCCAAGAGGTCGTGGACCTACTGGGTGAATCCGGTATTCAACTGACGACCGTCAATTTCGTCTGATGACAACGTTTACTCCTCAAGGACCAGACCCTCCCCTGATAGGTAATCACCATGAAAAGGCCAATGCCACCAAAGAGCCTTGGCCTGTTGAGTGACAGCGACAGCTCCCCGTCTAGCGTTATCCCAGCTCCCGAAGTGTGGGACTGGCTCCAAGCCGAGATCCTCGCCGACACCGGCAGTATCCACAACGAAGAACACGCCCATCTAATTGATGCGGACATTCGTGTGATGTGGGCGTCTGCTGCCTTTACGAAGAAGGGGCGCACGGTGGTTGGCCAGGCCGAGCAGGTAGCGTTCCGTGCCGGCGGTTGGCAGAAAGCCCGGATGGAGCAACAGATGCGAGATTGGTTCGGCGATGTGCCGGCCTACATCATCACACTGGCAGCCGACTACTGCGCCCAGTGCTCCGACGCTGACTTCTGCGCCCTGGTTGAGCACGAGCTGTATCACATAGCCCAGGCTACCGATAAGTACGGTCAACCAGCTTTCACCCAGGAAGGACTGCCCAAGCTTGAAATGCGCGGACACGACGTCGAAGAGTTCGTCGGTGTTGTCCGCCGCTACGGTGCAAGCCCTGCGGTACAAGAGCTGGTGGATGCTGCAAACAATCCTGCCGAGGTAGGGCAAATGAACATTGCGAGGGCCTGCGGAACCTGTCTGCTCAAGTCGGCCTGATGTGAGACAGGCATGAGACGGAATCCAATCTATGGCAGCCCTGAAAAACGATGTCAAAGCCTTCATCGTTCAGGCTTTGGCGTGCTTTGACACCCCGACGCAAGTCTCACAAGCGGTAAAGCAAGAGTTCGGCGTTGATGTGAGCCGCCAGCAGGTAGAGCAGCACGACCCAACGAAGCGTGCCGGGGCGAACCTGGCCGTCAAATGGCAGACCCTGTTTCACGATACCCGCCAGCGTTTCCGCGAAGAAACCGCCGAGATCCCGATTGCAAACCGTGCCTACCGCCTCCGCGCCATGAACCGGTTCGTCGAGAGGGCCGAGTCGATGAAGAATATTGGTCTGGCTATGCAGATTCTGGAGCAGGCCGCGAAGGAAGTCGGCGACGTCTACGTGAACCGGCAGAAAAAGTCCGACGACGAGAGTGAACCCTCAGTGCCGACCGCTGTGACGGTTCAAGTGATCAATGCGAGGAAACCGGATGCCGAGCCTGAATGTTCCGCAGGCTGATTTCCTCCAGCTTCCGCATAAATTCCGTGGTTTCGTTGCTGGCTTCGGCTCGGGCAAGACGTGGGTTGGATGCGCGGCGCTGTGTAAGCACGTATGGGAATGGCCGGGCATCAACTCCGGCTACTTCGCACCGACCTACCCGCAGATCCGCGACATCTTCTTCCCGACGATCGAGGAAGTGGCCTACGACTGGGGGCTGAAGGTCAAGACGAAGGAGAGTGACAAAGAGGTCGATTTCTACAGCGGCCGGCAGTACCGCAGCACGACGATCTGTCGCTCGATGGAGAAGCCGCAGACCATTGTCGGTTTCAAGATCGGCCACGCGCTGGTGGATGAGCTCGACGTTCTCCCGTCGCTGAAGGCTCAGCACGCCTGGCGCAAGATCATCGCCCGGATGCGCTACAACGTGCCTGGGCTGAAGAACGGCGTGGATGTGACGACGACCCCGGAAGGGTTCAAGTTCGTCTTCCAGCAGTTCGTGAAGCAGCTCCGCGAAAAGCCGGCGCTCAAGGACATGTACGGTCTGGTGCAAGCCAGCACGTTCGATAACGAGCTGAACTTGCCGGATGACTACATCCCATCGCTGATGGAGTCGTATCCCGAGCAACTGATCCGCGCTTACCTGAACGGCCAGTTCGTCAACCTGACGTCTGGATCGATCTACCACGCTTACGACCGCAAGCTGAACCAGTGCTTCGACAGTGTGCAGCCGGGCGAGCCGCTGTTCATCGGCATGGACTTCAACGTCGGCAAGATGGCGGCGATCACCCACGTCAAACGTGATCAGGGTCTGCCGCGCGCCGTGGATGAGCTGATGGATGGCTATGACACGCCGGACATGATCAAACGCATCAAGGAACGATATTGGCGGCACAACGGCAACGACTTCGAGAAGACCTGTGAGATTCGGATCTACCCGGACGCCTCGGGTGATTCGCGAAAATCGGTCAATGCCAGTGTCACCGATATCGCCATGCTCAAGCAGGCAGGCTTTACGGTCATCGCGCCGGCGGCCAACCCGCCAGTGAAAGATCGGATCAACGCCATGAACGCCATGTTCTGCAATGCGCAGGGCGAGCGTCGTTACCTGGTCAACCCGTTCACCTGCCCGACATACGCCGACGGCCTGGAGCAACAGATCTGGGCGCCCAACGGCGAGCCGGACAAGAGCCAAGGCAACGACCACGCCAACGACGGCGGCGGTTACTTCATTCACCGCGAGTACCCGATCATCAAACCGGTCACCGCCATCAAAATGGGATACGCCCGATGAGCAACGACGTCTCCTTCAAGCGGGCGGATTACATCGAAGCGCTGGAGCGCTGGTCGACCGTTCGCGACGTATGCGCCGGCCAGCACCGAGTTGTCGACCGACTGCCTTACATCAACGCTCATGATGCTTCGCCTGAAAATAAGGATCGCAACAAGGCTTACCGTGAGCGAGCGGTGTTCAAGAACGCCACCGGTCACACCCGAAACGGACTGCTCGGCCTGGCCTTCCACAAGGACCCGACGCTGGCTGTTGGAAAGAAGCTGGAGTACCTGCAAGACAACGCCAACGGATCCGGCGTGAGTGTCTACCAGCACTCGCAAGGCACGCTGGAAAAGGTGCTTGAGGCCGGGCGGCATGGTCTGTACGTCGACTATCACCAAGACGACGGAACCGGTGGCCATTCCGTGATCCTGTCCTACTGCGCCGAAGACATCATCAACTGGCGTACGGGCATGGTGAACGGTCACAGCGTGCTGACTCTGGTGGTCCTGCGCGAATCGCCGGAGATCGAAGACGGCTTCGGTTTCAAAGTGGTTGAGCAGTACCGGGAGCTGGCACTTGAGGCTGACGGCTTTGTTTGTCGAGTTTGGCGCCGGTCCGGGCCGAAAGGTGGTGGGCCGCTGGCGGTGGTTGAAGAGTTCAAGCCCATCGGTACCGCCGGGCGCTTGAAGGAAATCCCGTTCACCTTCGTCGGTGCGCAGAACAACGATCCGAGCATCGATGAGTCGCCGCTCTACGACATCGCCATGATCAACCTGGGCCACTACCGAAACAGTGCCGACTATGAAGACAGTGTCTTTTGGTGCGGCCAGGCCCAGCCATGGATTTCCGGCCTGGATGAGCAGTGGCGCGACTGGATGGAGAAGAACGGCGTTTACGTCGGTTCCCGCGCACCGATGATGCTGCCTGCCGGTGGTCAGTTCGGTTACGCCCAGCCTCTGCCGAACACGCTGGTGAAGGAGGCCATGGCAGACAAGAACCAGATGATGATCGAGCTGGGCGCCCGGATGGTTGTGGCTTCTCTCTCGTCCAAGACGGCGACCGAAGCTCGTGGTGATCAGTCTGCATCGACGTCGGTGCTCGCAGGCTGCGTGGCCAACGTCAGCGAGGCGTACACCCGCGCGATCATGTGGTGCTGCAACTACATGGGTGTCGACGACGCGAAGGTCGCCTATCAAATCAATCAGGAGTTTGTGGAGCTGACGGCTGATCCGCAAATGATCACTGCACTGGTCGGCCTTTGGCAGAACGGCGGCTTCGCCAAGGCAGATCTGCGGGCGTACCTGCGCAAACTGGGTCTGATCGCGCCGGAGCGCACTGACAAGCAGATCGATGGCGAGCTGGCAGAACAGGGCGACGGCCTGGGCCTGGACGATGAGGATCCACTAAATGGCGGTCAATCAAGCGGTACTTGATGCCACAATCCGGCACGCGGTCTTTCTCGAAAAGCTCAAGGCCGGGGAGGTTGGCAAGTTCGCCCCCTTCTTGAAGGAGATCGACCGCTCGATCCGTGATCGGCTCACACAGTCGGATCTGACTGAGTACAACGTGAAGCGACTGGAGGCGCTGCTGAAGGAGGTCGACAGTCTGCTGCTGGGCATCTTCGACCGATATAGCGCGCTGCTGAACCTCGACCTGATTGATATCGCTAACTACGAGGCTGAGTTCGAGGCGTCGAGCCTGGCTCGCTCTGCGCCGGTCGGTGTTTCGCTGGATGTGGTAGCGCCAACGGCAGCGGCTATCCGTACCGCAGTGCTGACCAATCCTCTCAGCGTACGCGGCACCGGCGGCGGCAAGCTGCTGAAATCGTTCATCAAGGGATGGACCAGTGCTGAGCGCGATCGAGTGACCGGCACGATCCGACAGGGCTTCTTCGAAGGCCAAACGAACTTCCAGATTATCCGCAACATTCGTGGCACCAAGGCTGCCGGATACAAGGACGGCGTTCTCGCCACCACCAACCGCAATGCCAGCACGGTCGTGCACACGGCTATTCAGCATGTGTCGTCACAGGCGCGCATGGAGGTGGCCAAGGCCAACACTGACATCGTGTCCGAGGTTGAGATGGTTGCCACGCTGGACAGTAAGACCAGCCAGCAATGTCGGTCGATGGATAAGCGAAGGTTTCCGGTCGATTCAGGGCCGCGTCCGCCTTTTCACCCCAATTGCCGTACAACGTTCGTGCTGCTGACCAAGATCAGCGAGATCTTCGCCAAGGGCGCTACCCGAGCGTCGGTGGGCGCCAATGGTGCGGGGCAGGTGAGTGCCAGCCTCGATTATTACCACTGGCTTCAGCAGCAGCCTACGTCTTTCCAAGACGTGGCAATCGGCCCTGTGCGGGCCAAGTTGTTTCGTGAGGGTGGATTGAGTGTTGAGCGCTTCACAGAGCTACAACTCGATCGCAATTTCGCGCCGTTGACCCTATTGCAGATGAAGGGGTTGGAGCCGCTAGCCTTCGAGCGAGCAGGATTGTTATAACGCCTTCATTCAAAAGGAGGTGGCATGAAATATTTAACAGTTTTGGGAGTGATCATTGCATTCGTCCTCGGTGGCCTATTCGGTTTGACAGCAGGAATAAATCTAAATCCAGATGCGACAGTCCGGTTTGTGCCGAATTGGGGAAGCGTCGGCGATTGGGTCTCTGGAGTGGGAGCACTGTTAGCGGTCGTAGTCGCTATATGGCTGGCGGACACCCAGCGAAAAGATAACGCGGAAAAGCTGAATCTGAAGTGCGCAGTAAAGCCGGTCAGCGATGCCTCTATGATTTTTGGAGGTAAAGATCTCGTCGTGGAGTTGATTTCATCAGGTAACAGGCCAGTGAGGGTGAGCGGAGCGCAAATCGGTGCAAAAGGTAAGGAGGGCGGATGGACGGCGCATATGGCGGGCCCTACAGGGAAGGGATTTCCATTCACCCTTAACTATGGTGAGCACGAAGAAATACGGCTTTCGTTCCGTGATGTGAGTGACGTACTCGAGCACTTCAATAGTCAGCACAACGGAAACCTATCCAACGCCCGAGCTAGAGTCTTCTCCACGCTCGGTCACTGGGAAGTGGACGTATCAGATACGTTGCTAGAGCTGAAAAAGCTTCGAGATAAATTAAGCAATAACTAACTACAAATTCACGAATTCAATGAACCCCGGTGCTTGCTGGGGTTTTTTTATGCCTGCAAAGCGGGCAACACATACCCAAGGGGTGCATCAACGTGGCAGAAGAAAACGAAATCGACCTGGAGAATCCGGCAATCAAGGCCGCTATCGCGACTGCCGTTGAGGCCTCCGTTTCTGGTCTGAAAACCAAAAACTCCGAACTTCTGGGCAAGCTGAAGGACACCACTACCAAGCTGTCGCAGTTCGAAACTCAATTCGAAGGCATCGACATCGACGCCGTCAAAGGCTTGCTCAGCCGGGCCGGCCAAGACGAAGAAACCAAGCTGCTGACAGAGGGCAAAGTGGACGAGGTATTCAACCGCCGCACCGAGCGCCTGCGTGGCGACTATGACAAGCAGTTGAAGACCGTCACAGCGCGCGCCGAGAAGGCCGAAGCATTCGCCACCAAGTTCCAGGGCAAAGTTCTGGGCGATTCGGTACGTGGTGCGGCACTCAAAGCCGGCGCACTGCCGGAAGCAACCGACGACATCATCCTGCGCGCCAAGGGCGTGTTCACCTTGAACGAAGAGGGTGAAGCGGTCGCCGTTGATGAATCCGGCCAGGTCATCCTCGGTAAAGACGGCAAGACCCCTCTGACCCCGCTCGAATGGGCGGAATCCTTGCGCGAAAGCGCACCTCATCTGTGGCCAAGGGCTACAGGAACAAATGCCCCGGGCGGGGGTGGCGGCCAGGCTGCATTGAAGCGCTCCGAAATGAATGCCGAGCAGAAGCGCGACTACCAGCGCAAGCACGGCCAAACCGCATACCTGCAATTGCCCAAGTAAGGGGATTCACCCATGGCAACGACTGTGAACAGCGACCTGATCATCTACAACGATGAGGCGCAAACCGCATACCTGGAGCGTGTCCAGGATAACCTGGATGTGTTCAACGCATCGTCCAATGGCGCGATCGTGCTGGACAACGAGTTGATTGAAGGCGACTTCCGCAAGCGCTCGTTCTACAAGATCGGCGGCTCGCTGGAGCATCGCGACGTCAACTCCACCGGCAAGGTGACCGCGAAGAAGATCGGTGCCGGTGAGGCCGTTGGCGTGAAAGCGCCGTGGAAATACGGCCCGTACCAGACCACCGAAGAGGCGTTCAAGCGTCGTGGCCGTCCGGTTGACGAATTCTCCCAGATCATCGGCGCCGACGTCGCTGATGCGACTTTGGAAGGCTTCATCCAGTACGCCACTGCTGCGCTGCGCGCTGCAATCGGCTCCAACGCCGGCATGGTGGTCACCGCCAACATCGAGACCGACGGCAAGAAGACCCTGACCCGGGGCATGCGCAAGTTCGGCGACAAGTTCGGCCGTATTGCTCTGTGGGTCATGCACTCCAGCGCCTACTTCGACATTGTCGACGAGGCGATCACCAACAAGATCTACGAAGAAGCAGGCGTCGTCATCTATGGCGGCCTGCCTGGCACTCTCGGCAAGCCGGTGCTGGTAACCGACAGTGCGCCGGCCGATGTGATTTTCGGTCTGCTGCCGAATGCAGTGGTGATCACCGAGTCCCAGGCCCCGGGCTTCCGCTCCTACACGGTCGACGACGAAGAAAACCTCGGTATCGGTTACCGCGCCGAAGGGACCGTGAACATCGACGTGTTGGGCTACAGCTGGAAGGACGCCACCGGTGGTTCGAACCCGACGTTGGCTGCGGTCGGATCCGCCGCCAACTGGGTCAAGCACGCCGAAAGCAACAAAGTCACCGCCGGCGTGATGATCACCCTGACCACTACGCCACCAGCCGGCGGCTGATTCTGGCCCTGACAGCGGCCAGCGATGGCCGCTACGGAGACTTTTATGGAACTGGTTTACTCCACTCAGAATTCGGATTTCGATCCGGAAAAGCGGTACCGCAATCCGGCTCACTTTGATCGGCCAGAGTCCGGTGTGAGCCACGCGGTCGTGATTGGCGACTGGCCGAAGGTGGTCGACGCATATGAGGCGTTAGGCGTCGAGGTTTCGGTACTGCAGCCTATGATCAGCCAACCGATTGATTCGGGTAGTGCTGACGCCATTGTCGGTCTGGAACAGGACAACGCCGCGCTGCGCGCTGAGCGCGACGGCATTTTGCGACTGATCGACGCCGTCGAGGGGCAATCGGATCTGGAGCATCCTGGCGCTGGCGAATTGCCGATCCGCTTGTTCGGTGCGCTGAAAGCCATTCATGATGGATTCGAAAACCTCACGGGCGAATGCGACACCCTGGCACGAGAGGCCGAATCGCTGCGCGTTGAAATCGTACAGCTCAAGGCGGCAGCAGGACCGGGCGACAGTGCGGAGAAGATCGCAGGCCTGAAAGCGCAACTCGACACTGCCGGCGTGCCTTACCGGGCGAACGCTTCGGTAGAGTCGCTGGAAAAAGCGGTCGCTGAGCTTCCGAAGGCGTAATAATCCGGGTGCCCGGTAACGCGGCGCCCGACCCAGAACACCACAGCGAGCTGATTCATGACTCTCATCATCGAGGATGGCACTGGAAAGCCTGACGCCGAAAGCTATGCATCCGCCGAAGACCTGGCCATGTACGCCGTGAAATTCGGTGTGGTCATCCCGGCGGAAGTGCCAGCACAGGAAGCGCTGCTGCGTCGTGCCGCACTGGCGATGGATGGCATGACGTGGAAAGGGCGGAAGACCAGCAGCGAGCAGGCCTTGTCCTGGCCGCGCAGGGGCGTTGAACTGGATCGCGAGATCAAGCCTGACAACTACCTGCCAGCGCGGATCCAGTACGGCCAGATGGCGCTGGCTGCCGAGATCCACACCGACGACGTCGACCCTATCGAGAAACGCAAAGGCGCGGTGACGCTGGAACGAGTCGAAGGCGCGGTGACACGCGAGTACGCAACGATCCCCAACACCAGTGGGCGACTGTTGCCAGCAGCCCCGGATCGACCGAGTGCGACGCAGTTCGCGGACTATCTGCAAAAGCGAGGGCTGTTCGCCGTCCGCGCATAGCTGAACAGGAGCCACCATGGCCTTCTACGACGAAATGGCCGTGATGGCTCTGGAGATGATTACAGAGTTAGGCCAGCCGGTAATCATCCGCGCCACAACCGTCGGCGAGTACGACCCAGAAGCCGGTTCGGCACCTCCCGACAGCACCAAAGAGCAGACTGCCCAAGGCATCCTGCTCGACTTCACCGGTCAGGAATTTCAGAACAACAGCCTCATCAAGCAGGGCGACAAGAAGCTGAAGATCGCCGCGCAGGGGCTGGAGTGGGTGCCGGATCTTCTGAACAAGGTGATCATTCAGGGGCGCACCTGGTCCATCGTGCCGCCGTTGAAAGAGGTCAGTCCGGCCGGTACGCCGATCCTGTATGAGCTGCAGGTGCGGTCATGAGTCGGGCAGGTGCCGGCCAATCCGGCAGTTTCGCCCTGAGCCTCGCCAAGTTCGCCGCCCAGACCAGCGAAGCAATCGACGCCAGTGTGCGCGAGATCATCATCGAGCTGGGCAGTAGCCTGATTCGCATGTCGCCCGTGGGCAACCCTGAGATCTGGGCAGCGAACGTCGCTCACCGGCAGGCGAACACCCGGGCGGCCGACGATTACGACTTCAAGGTGGCTGTGCGGAACACGCTCATCAACTTGGACGAAAGCAATTTCAACAAGGCCGGGAAGCTGAAGCGGGGCGTGAAGTATGCCAAGCCCCTGACCAAGGCTGAGCGAGACCAGAACTTCAATGTGAACGGTTTGGTTGCTGGCAAGGACTACGTCGGCGGTCGATTCCGGGCGAACTGGCATCTGTCCATCGGCGTTGTCGAAAACGTCACATTCGACGAGGTGGACCCGAGCGGAGCCGAGACTATCGCGGCATTGGTTACCGCCATCAGCGACTTCACCGCCGGCCAGATGGTCTACCTCATCAACAACTTGCCCTATGCGATTCCGCTGGAGTTCGGACACTCGACCCAGGCTCCGAACGGCATGGTTCGGGTAACTGTGGCTCGCTTCCAGCAGATCGTGCAGGAGGCCATCAGGAACAATCAGGTATGAGTCACGCACGCGCCCGTCAGGCCATCGAAACGAAGCTGGCCACATGGTCGGCTGCGCGCCCGATACGAGTGGCCTTTCCGAATCAACCATTCACACCGAATCCTTCTGAAACCTACCTTCGTGCCTTTCAACTTCCTGCCAGCACGACCTGTCGATATCTCGGCGGAGAGGCCTACGAGTACACCGGCATCTATCAAATCAGCATCGTTTGCCCGGCTGGCCAAGCCATGGCTACGGCAGAGGCGCTCGTTGAAGAGCTGACACGGCTCTTTCGCGTAGACACGCCACTGGATCGCAACGGGTTCGACGGCCTCATCACTGAACCAGTGGATCAGGGGCCAACTATCACAGAGTCGGCGACCTATACGGTCCCGGCCAGCTTCACCTACGCAGGTGTCGCAGACCAACCGCCCGCTGGGGCATAACCTACCGCCGTCAGGCGGGCATTCAAGAGGAAACACACCATGGCCGCACGCTTTCCGCTGCCGAACGGCGCTGTGCTGGAGATCGCCAGCATCATGGGATCCGCCGTCCCTTTCACTGCTTTGACCAATGCGAAGCCGCCGGTAGCGTCCTCCGTTGGCCACGACATCGAAAACGGCGATGTTTTGCTGATCGACTCCGGCTGGGCGCTCATCAATGATCGCGCCGTAAAGGCGTCCGGCGTTACCGCTGATGCTTTTTCGTTGGCAGGCCTTAATACCACCAATACCGACAAGTACACCGTCGGAGCAGGGGTCGGATCCGTTATTCCGGTGTCTGGCTGGACGCAAATCTCGAAAGTCACCTCTTTCACCTCTTCCGGCGGTGAGCAGCAGTACCAAACTGTCGGCTACCTGGAAGATGACGATGACAAGCAGTTTCCAACGAACCGCAACCCAACCACGATTACCATCGTGGTCGAGGATCAGCCAACCGCTCAATACGTCGAGACCGTTGAGGGCTTTGACGACACCAAGGAGCTTGCCGTCGTGCGCATGAAGTTGCGCAATGGCGATCAGATCCTCTACCCGGGTTATGTGAGCATCACTCCAGATCCGACGATGGAGCGCAACAACGTCATGACGCGAACCATCAGCATCGGGCTTTCTGCCCGCTCGCTCCGCTATCTGGCTGGCGCATAAGGAGTTCCCATGGCAAAGATCAGGATCGCTCAGAACCCTACGTTCAAGACTCTCGTACACATACCCATTGTCGGGTGTGAACCCGAGGCAATCGAATTCACCTTCAAGTATCGCGATCGCCCGGCGCTCGCCGCTCTGTTCGACGAGTGGAATTTGAAGGCGAAAGAAATGCGCGCGGGATTTGGTGAAGCCACCACGCTGTCGGATGTCGTCGCTGCCGAGACCGAGTATCAGGTGCAGCAGATCAAGGATCTGGTCGCTGGCTGGGCGTTCGATGACAAGTTCGATGACAAGAGCATCATTGCCCTCGTGAAGTCCTGTCAGGGTACCGCCGAAGCGGTGGTGAACGCCTATCAGAGCGCATTCAATCAGGCTCGCCTGGGAAACTGACGGCGGCAGCCAAAGCACTTTACGAAACAGGGCCATCTGCTGAGCAGTTGGCCATCCTCGGGCTGACGGCTGCCGATTTGTCAGATGACGATGTTGAGGTCTGGCCATGCAATTGGCCGTCGTTCCTTCTGTTCAACCGAATGTCCACGCAGTGGCGGGTCGGCGCCGGGGGCGCCATCGGCCTGGATTACAACTGCATCCGCGACGTCGCCGGATTTCTCGGCATCAAGAAAAAGAAACTCGCTGAAATCTTTCCTGACCTTCAGGTGCTGGAAGGCGAAGCCCTGCGCGTCATGGCGGAGGAAAGGGAAAACAGCCCGTAAGCACGGGCACTTATTCAAGGTGAGTCGATGAACATTTCCGAACTCGGCATCAAGATCGACTCGGCCGATGCAATCGAGGCAAAAGCAAGCCTTGATGATATGGCGAAGGCTGGCGGCCGGGCCGAGCAATCCGCCGTTTCGCTGATGAATGAAATGCAGGCGCTGGAGAAGTCGCTCTCTACCAACGCCAAGACCACGCAGGACCTGGCTAAACAGCGTGACGCGCTGGCCAAGCTGACGAAGACCGGCGCCTATGGCGAAGCCGAAGCCGCGAAAATCTCTGCGCAGCTCGACAAGCAGCAGGTGGCCCTGGCCAAGTCGGCCATGGATGAGCAGAAGGCGCTGAACAGTCTTTTGGGCGCCATTGACCCGGCACGCGCAGCGCTGGCGAAGTTGGACACTCAGGTCGAGCAGCTCGGCAAGCACTTGGATGTCGGCCGTATCAGCCAGGAGCAGTACAACGCCGCGCTGAGCAAGATCGACAAGGACTATGACAAGCTCAACAAAACCACCACCGGCTTCGACAAGCTGCGCCTCGGCACCCGTCAGGCGCAGGAAAACGTCGTGCAGTTGGGGAATGCGCTGTCTTCGGGTGATTGGGGTAGCGGTGTTCGAGCAGTTGCGCAGTTGGGTGCCGGTGCAGGCGCTGGTGCTGCGGGGTTACTCGCAATGCTTGCGCCAATCGCGCTCGCTACGGCGGCCATTGGCGGCCTGGCGTACGCCTTCTACAAGGGCAGCGAGGAGCAGGACAGCTACAACAAATCGCTTATCCTGACTGGCAACTATGCCGGGGTAAGTGCCGGGCAATTGGGCGACATGGCTCGCCAGGTCAGCGCAACCGTTGGCACCACCGGCCAGGCCGCAGCCGTGCTGGCGCTACTGGCCGACAACGGCAAGATCGCCGGTGAGAGCTTCACCAGCATCACCCAGGCTGCGGTGTCGATGCAGGAAGCAACTGGCAAGGCCGTGAGCGAGACGGTGGCCGAGTTCTCCAAGCTCGCAGACGACCCGGTCAAGGCGTCTGCCGCGCTGAATGAGCAGTACCATTACCTGACCGCATCGGTTTACTCGCAGATCGCCGCGCTGGAGAAGCAGGGCGACCATGCTGGCGCGGTCAAGCTGGCGACTGAGCAGTACGCCGACGCAATCAATCAACGCACGCCGAAGATCTTGGAGAACCTGAGCTTTTGGGAAAAAGGTTACAACGCCGTAGCCCGCGCCGCTGATGGACTGAAGAACATCGGCCGTCGAGACATCAATGCAGAGATCGAGACCGCACAGAACGATCTCCGTGAAGCTGAATCCATGGACGGCTTGTTTCAAAGCCAAAAGTCGAAGGATGCGCTCATTGAATTCCGGCGCAACCGCCTGAACATGCTGGAGGACCAAAAGGCCGCAGAGGCCGATATCGCAAAGTGGGAAGGCGAGCAGGCGAAGGCCCAACAGGATGCCGTTACCGCCATGGGGAAGGTCGACTCCCTGACCAAATCTGCATGGACGAACGAGCAGAAGCGGACCGAGGCGATCAAGGAGTATAAGCGACAGCTCGAAGACATCCGCAAGGTGGCGCCCAACGATCCACGCTTGAATCAGGCGGTGATCGACAAGAACTTGGCGAACATCAACGACCAGTTCAAGGACCCGAAAGCGGCTGGCACCCAAGTCGATCTGACCAGTTTCAACAACGCCAAAAACAATCTGGCTGCCATCAGCGAGGAGTACAAAAACGCCCAGAAGGAACTGGACGCGGCGCAGAAGGCCGGGCTCGTTTCTCAGGCTGACTATGCCCTGAAACGCGAAGCGCTGATCGGTAACGAGCGCGATGAAGTGACCGCAGCCTACGAGGCTGAAATCACCGCGCTGGAAGCCGCCAAGGCAAAGAAAACCACTTCTGCTGCGCAAAGCATTCAGCTCGACCAGAAGATCGCCGATGCGCGAGCTGGGATGGTCAAGGCGCAGAAGGAGGCTGACAGCCAGCTCGAGGTTCTGGCTACGAATGAGACTGGTCGCCTTGCTCGACAAGAACGGTCGATCACGACCTACGTTCAGGCACTGGCTCAGCAGCAGCGTGCTCTCGAACTGGCCGGCCAGCGCGCCGTTCTCGGAGTTGGCCAAGGTGATCGGCAGAACGCGCTCAACAACGAGTTGAACAGCCAGCAAGACCGGTTTGCTCAGCAGTCGCTGGAGCTCGCAAACCAGAAGTCCGATCCATCGCGGAATATGTCGGAAGAGGAGTTCGCCCGTAAGTCGCAGGCGCTCGCCGACGCGAACAAGGCCGCTACTGACCAGATTCGACAGAACTACGCGGATGTGGAAAAAGCGCAAGGCGACTGGACCAAGGGCGCGACGTCGGCCTGGGCCAATTACCTGGATTCAGCAAGCAACATTGCCGGGCAGACGAAAACCCTGTTTGGGAACGCCTTCAGTTCGATGGAGGACGCGATCGTCAACTTCGCCATGACCGGGAAACTGTCGTTTGCCGACTTCACCAAGTCGATTCTGGCGGACATGGCGAGGATTGCGACCCGGCAAGCCAGCTCGGCATTACTGAGCAGTTTGGTCGGTGCCGCAACCAGCTACTTCACTGGCGGTGGCGGCGGTAATGGGCTGGCGGCTGGATCTGCTGGCGCAACGTCGTCGAATCTCGGCGCGTCTTCGGCCGGCTATTCCGGCAGCTACTTCCCGCAGGCGCTCGGCGGCGCCTGGTCATCAGGCGTGCAGATGTTCGCCAATGGTGGCGCCTTCACCAACAACATCGTGAGCACGCCGACTGCCTTCGGGATGTCCGGTGGTCGGGCGGGAGTCATGGGTGAAGCGGGGCCGGAGGCGATCATGCCGCTGACCAGGACGTCCAGCGGCAAGCTCGGCGTTATTGCCGCCGGCGGTGGTTCTGGCACCTCGATCAGTATCAGCGCCCCGGTGACGGTGGTGACCGAGGATAGAGGCTCAGAGGGTATGCAGATCGATCAGCAGGCCCTGTCAAAAAGCCTTCAATCGCAGATGCAGGCCGTGGCCGAAAAAGCCGTTGCTGATTCTTGGCGCGCTGGCGGCACCAGCTTCCGAAATGCAAATGGGAGGGCCTGATGGCCATCGAGAAATTCACTTGGCCAACCGAGCGCGGGGAAACACCCGATATCAACTATCGGGTGCGCACCTCGAAGTTCGGCAATGGCTATGCACAGAACGTCGGCGACGGCCCGAACAACAAAGAGGACTCCTATCCAATCACCTTTGCCGGCCAAAAGGCCAAGGTGCTGGAGGTCATGGCCTTCCTCGACCGGCACGCCGGGGCAAAGGCGTTTCTCTGGACAACGCCACTCGGCGAACTCGGCCTGTTCACCTGCAAAAATCCCGCTCCCACATCAATGGGCGGCGGCGTCTTCAAACTCACTGCCACTTTCGAGCGGGCATTCCAACCATAAGGGGCAATCATGCCGCTGATCAGTGACATCCAGGTGCTTGAGCCTGGCAGTGAAGTGCTGCTCTTTGAATTGGACGGCACGGACTACGGCGCGGACGTTCTGCGCTTCCACGGGCACGCAATTCCGCACACGTCGGCCGAGCTGATCGCCGCCGGCGACGACGCGGACCAACTGCCGGCGAAGGCGATCTACTGGCAGGGCAACGAGTACAGCGCGTGGCCGGTGCAGATCGACGGGATCGAGGCCAATGGCGACGGTACGGCGGTACGCCCGACATTCTCGGCCGGCAACGTCAACGGACGCATCACTGCGCTCTGTTTGGCGTTCCAGGATCTGCTCGAGTTCAAGTTGACCATGCGTCACACGCTGGGCACGTACCTGGACGCGGCGAACTTCCCGGCCGGTAACCCGACAGCCGATCCAACCCAGGAAACGATCGAGGTCTGGTACATCGACCAGAAGACGAACGAAGACGGTGAGAACGTCAGTTGGGAATTGGCCAGTCCGGGCGACGTTGGCGGCGAGTCCATTGGGCGTCAGGCGACGACGCTTTGTCACTGGGCGCTGACCGGTGGATATCGCGGGGCGAACTGCGGCTACACCGGTCCGTATCGGGACAAGGACGGAAATCTCACTGATAACCCCGAACTGGATTTCTGCGATGGAACCCTGGGCAAGGGATGCATCCCCCGTTTCGGCGAGGGTAACGCGCTGCCGTTCGGTGGCTTCCCGGCCGTTTCACTGATCGCCAGGAGCTGACCATGCGCAAGCACATTCTCAACGCGATCCAGGCGCACGCGGCGGCCGAGTACCCGAAAGAGTGCTGCGGCCTGCTGCTGGCCGTGGGGCGAAAGCAGCAGTATTACCCATGCCGCAACGTCTCCACCGAGCCGAATGAGGAGTTTCGTATCGACCCGGAGGAATACGCCCAGGCCGAAGACGTCGGCGAGGTGATCGGCGTGGTGCATTCGCATCCAGACGCCACCAGTCGCCCGTCACCGCGCGACCTGGCCATGTGTGAGGCCACCGCGCTGCCGTGGCATATCCTGAGCTGGCCCGAGGGCGATTTGCGGACGGTCATGCCTTCCGGCGAAGTGCCGCTGCTCAAGCGCCCATTCGTCCATGGCGCCTGGGACTGCTGGCAGGTCTGTGCCGACTGGTACAAGCGCGAGTGGGGGCTGGAGTTCGAAGCCTTCAAGCGCGCAGACGGCTGGTGGGAGAGCAAGGACAACACCAGCTTGTACGAGGCGAACTACGAGGCTGCCGGCTTCTATCGGGTCGACCAGCCGCAACGCGGCGACATGATCGTGATGGAGGTGGGGCGGACGGTTTATCCGAACCACGCCGGGATCTTCCTCGGCGCCGATCCGGCGCTGCCTGGCGAGGATGCCGCGACCTTCGGTCCCGGACCGTTCCTGCTGCACCACCTGTACGGCAGGCCTTCTGAAGTCATCGTTTTCGGTGGCCCGTGGCATGATCGCACGCGCCTAATCCTCAGGCACAAAGACGCACGACCAAAAACATGAGATGCGGCGCAGCCGTTGGAGAAGAAATGAAAAGTGTGATCGAATCAGCAGCAAAAACCGCCAGCGGAGAGCCGGTCTGGCGGCTTACAAAGGGACAGTTCATCATTGATGCTGGCAAATTCACTCTGGAGTCGGATGCCAGTGTAAATGAGAGACTTAGTCTGCTCGAAGAACGCGTGATTTCGATTGAGCAGGCTGATAAACGTTATTTATAGCTATTGAAAAACGCCTCAATACCGGGAATATCCGGCGCTACATCAGGATTTGGTGGGTACGATTTTGCGGCCTTGACCGCATGCTGCTTCGCGGCTTCAACGGCTGCCGGGCCGCCCGCTTCGCTAAGCTGCTTTGTCAAGCCACAGATCATGCAGTGCAGAGTAGCCAGTGTAGAACCGGTGTAATTCAATACGTCCTGGACGTCGTTACTCATTTTAACTTTCCTTGCGTTATCCGCGCCGAAATTGGCGCAATCCCAGTCCTTGGGCTTGCAGGCAAAGGACTGAGGAATCCTTCACCAGCCCCACGTAGAAGGAGAGTCAGATACAAACGTGGGCATTAAAACCTGAAACAATTCCTTGTCTTGGTACACAGTTTGGTAAGGCGAAATTCCAGTGACATTGCCCAAGAAATCGCGCTGTGTGTATCGGGTACTTTCTATGGCGGTTTTTATCTGGGTTGCTGAGATTGGTTTATCCAATTGCTTCTCGAGATCTTTTCGTAGCACCTCTACATCAGTGTAAAAACCCGCTTTACCAGTTTGATTCTTGATCAGTAAATATTGGAAAACGGCCTCATCCAAATCCGTGTTATTGGCCACGCTGATTCCTCATCGCTCAGTTGATGTTGGCGCAACGCTACTATGAGTGGATCCAATCTTGGTACTGTCATTTCATCCACGCTGGATGCCCGGCCAGGTCCGCGCTACAGTCACCCATTTCAATGGAGGGATCACATGCGATTTTTGATAGGAGTAATGGGCGTACTGGTTTTGACTGGGTGCTCGACGATGGATGAAAAACGCGCGGGAGGGCCTTCGCGTAGCCTCACAAGCCAAAAGGACGCATCCACTGTTGCCGAATGTACGTTGTTTGCCTGGCAGAGCCAGAAGTGGGGAGGGGCGATTCATGAGGTGTCCCTTCAGCCGCGTCAGGGTGGTGGCAAAACTGTGGTGAGTGCTGGTGAAGTCGAGTTTGCTGATTTCATTCCTACTGCAACTGGCACTGAGATCGAGGTTTACTTCATGTCTACGATCTTCGAGTCGCGGCGCGATCGGAGAGCTGACGCAATACGCGGGTGTCTCTGAGCGTGCGTACGGGGTCATAGCGTTGTGCTCTGACGTGATGTTTTTATCAGGCGCAACCCCATGCTGGGCTTGTTGCGTCTGGGTTCAGCCAACTGGGATGATCATCAGAGTGAACCCCCGGCCCAGTGCAGGCTTTTTCAGTTCCAAACGCCCCAGTGATATCGTCCACCCTTTCCCACAGGAGTGACCTGCATGAAATTGATCGTAGGAGCGCTGGCGGTAGCGCTGTTGGCGGGGTGCGCCTCACCGGGAGACGTGAAAAAGAACGATCCAACCATCAGTGCATCCAGTACCAAATCGGCCAAGAAGTACGCTCTTTGCGTATTCCCGAGATGGCAAGAGCAGCGCTCGACTTCGACTATGTCTGAAACAGAGAACGGATATCGACTGGTCGTCGCAACGGACATGACAACCGATGAGGTTCTTGAAGTTTCGAGCGCTGGCACGGGTAGTAGAGTTGCGCTGTATCAGCGAATGCCTTGGTCAAAGATGTGGGGCAGAGGAGCGCTTGAAGCTGCTGTGCGCGAGTGCTTGTGAGTCGATAAATTTAATCAAAACCGCCAAATGGCGGTTTTTTTTCGTCAGGAGAAAACCTGTGATTACGGCAACACCCTCGGGTTCAGCAATGACAACCATTCTACTTTCCGGTCCGCTGGCTCGGCTTTTCGGGCGCGTGCATTACCGGGAGCTCGGCAGTAAGTCAGTTGGCGAGGCATTCAAAGCATTGAAATACACAATCGACGGGTTTGAGTCCGCGATCAAAGATTTGGATCGAAAAGGCATGCGATTCGCCATTTTTCGTAATCGCAAGAATGTCGGCGAGACAGATTTTGCACTGGGAGGAGCGCGTGAAATTCGCATTGTTCCAGTGATCTCCGGGAGCAAGCGAGCTGGCGTACTCCAAACGATTATTGGCGTGGTGCTGATTGCAGCATCTTTCTTCGCTGGCGGCGCCGGACCATCCCTATTTTCTGCTGGCATTGCAATGACTGCCGGCGGCGTCATCCAAATGCTCAGCCCGCAGGCGTCAGGCCTGAAGCAGAGCGCATCCCCCGAAAACTCCCCGTCATATGCCTTCGGCAGCGCCAAGAACACCACAGCCAGTGGCAACCCGGTGCCGATCTGCATCGGTCGGCGCCGGTGGGGCGGGATGATCATCTCGGCCTCGATCCTGGCTGAAGACAAAATGTAATCAGGACAGCAGCACACCGACCGCCCGCGAGGCGGTTTTTTTATGCCTGGAGGAAAGCATGGGCGCAGCGGAAAACATCGAGATCCACGGCGAGAAGGGCGGCAGCAGCAAGCCGAAATCGCCGGTCGAAGCCAGCGATAGCCTGCGCTCGACCAACCTCGCGAAAATCCTGATTGCCGTGGGCGAGGGCGAGTTTGATGGCGTACCGACTGATTACGACATCTACTTGGACAACACCCCGATCCGCGATGCCAGTGGCAATTACAACTTCCCGAACGTGAAGTGGGACTGGCGGCCCGGTTCGGTCGATCAGACCTATATCCCGGGCATTCCGTCCGTGGAGAACGAGACGTCGTTGAACGTCGAGCTGCGCAGCGATGCGCCGTGGGTGCGCTCGATCACCAACACTCAGTTGTCGGCCGTCCGTATGCGCTTCGCTTGGCCGGCACTTCAGCGTTCGGACGACCAGGGCAATGTCGGCGGTTACCGCATCGAATACGCGATCGACATCGCCACGGACGGCGGCGCTTACCAACAGGTGTACCCTGGCGCCGTTGACGGCAAAACCACCACACGCTACGAGCGCTCGGTCCGGGTTGACTTGCCAAACGCTACCACCGGCTGGCAGATCCGCGTCCGGCGCCTGACGCCCAACCAGAACAGCAACAAGATCGCCGACACCATGCTGATCGCAGGCATCACGGAGGTGATCGATGCCAAGCTGCGTTACCCGAACACCGCGCTGCTCTACATCGAGTTCGACGCCGAGCAGTTCACCAACATCCCGGCCGTGACCGTGGAGTGCAATGCCCGCCGCTGGATGGTGCCGAGCAACTACGACCCGATCCTGCGCACCTACACGGGGACATGGGACGGCTCGATGAAGTCGGCCTGGACCAACAACCCGGCATGGATCACCTACGGCATCTGCACGAACGACATGTTCGGCCTGGGCAAGCGCATCAAGCCGTTCATGGTCGACAAATGGGAGCTGTACCGGATTGCCCAATACTGTGATCAGTTGGTGCCGGATGGCCTGAATGGGCAGGAGCCGCGCTTTCTCTGTGACCTGAACCTGCAGGGCAAGGCCGATGCGTGGTCGTTGCTGCGGGATATCTCGGCGATTTACCGAGGTATGACCTATTGGGCTCAGGGCCAATTGGTGATGCAGGCGGACATGCCGCGCGCCCAGGACATCGACTACGTCTTCACACGGTCCAACGTAATCAATGGCAAGTTCTCGTATGGCAGCGCCTCGGCGAAGACCCGGTTCACCCGCGCTCTGGTCAGCTACGACAACCCGGCCAACAACTACGACACCGACGTTATTCCGTTCGCCGATCTGGATCTGCAACGGCGCTATGGCGACCGCCCGACTGAGCTGAGCGCCATTGGCTGCACCCGGGCCTCTGAAGCTCAGCGCCGGGGCAAGTGGGCGATCCTTAGCAACAATCAGGACCGGACCGTGTCGTTCAAGACCGGCATGGAGGGCGTGATACCGCTACCGGGCCACATCATCCCGGTGGCCGACTCGCTGCTGGCCGGCCGGGAGGTCGGCGGGCGCATTTCGGCAGTGGCTGGTCGGGTGGTGACTCTCGATCGCGACACCCAGGCCAAGGCCGGCGACCGGTTGATCATCAATTTGCCAGGCGGCCGCGCGGAAGGGCGCACCGTGCAAAGCGTCAACGGCCGCGCCGTGACTGTCACGGTCGCCTACAGCGAGCCGCCGGTGGCGCAGTTGCAGTGGGCGCTCGACGCGGATGACCTGGCGATTCCACTGTATCGCGTGTTGCGGACCCGGCGCACGGTCGAAGGCGACTTCGAGATCAGCGCCTTGCAGTTCGACCCAAGCAAGTTCGCGCATATCGACACCGGCGCGCGCCTGGAGGAGCGGCCGATCAGCGTGATTCCGATCACCGTGGTGCCGGCGCCGGCAAGCGTCAGCCTGGCGTCGACATCGTCGGTTGTCCAGGGCTTGGCCGTGGCCACTATGACGATCAGTTGGCCCGCCGTGGACGGCGCGGTCGGCTATGACGTGGAATGGCGCAAGGACAGCGGCAACTGGATCAAGGTCCAGCGCACCGGCATGACCAACGTGGACGTGGTGGGGATTTACGCCGGTGATTACGTGGCCCGTGTTCGCGCGGTGAGCGCTTTCGACATCACGTCGTCATGGCGTAACTCGATCCTGACTCACCTGAAAGGCAAGGAGGGCTTGCCGCCGGCGGTGAGTTACCTGACGGCCACGCCGCTGATCTTCGGCATTTACCTGAAATGGGGTTTCCCTGCTGGTGCCGAGGACAGCCAGCGTACGGAAATCTGGTACGGCCCGACCACCAGCTTGGAGGTCGCCACCAAGCTGACCGATCTGGCCTACCCGCAGAGTGACTTTTCGATGCAGGGCCTGCGGGCTGGCGCTACGTTCTACTTCTGGGCGCGCATCGTCGACCGCATCGGCAACATCGGGCCGTGGTATCCGGCGGGCATCGGCGTCCAGGGTCAGGCTAGTTCGAACGCTGCCGACATCCTCGACATGATCGCCGGCCAGATCGGTCGCACGGAGTTGGGTCAGGACATTCTCGACGAGATCGACAAAATCCCAGGCCTTCAGGCGCAGATCGATGCTTTGGACAGCCTAAAGTCCTATGACCCCGATGCCACGTACATCGAGTATGACCTTGTGGTGGTCGGCAAGCGGATCTATCAGGCCACTGGAGATGTTCCGGTCAACACACCGCCGCCGAACCCGGCCTATTGGCTCGATGTCGGCCAGACGGTGCAAACCGCCAATGGACTGGCTCAGCAGGTCGCAACGAACACAGCCGAAATCACTGAGCTTGACGGAGTGGTCACTGCACAGGCGACAGCGTTCCAGGCGCTGCGCGCTTCGTATCGGGGCGACGATGGCAGAGGCGATCTTGCGGATGCGGTGGAAGGATTCACCAGCGTGGCCGCGATGGCTACTGAAACCAAGGTTCGAGCCTCGGAAAACGAAGCAACAGCCCGACGTATCACTACCTTCGACGCAAAAATTGCCGCAAACGAAGCGAACATCACCCAGTTGGAACAGGTGGTGGCAACCAACGCTTCAGCAACGGCGACACAGATCGACCAGCTCAACGTTTCGGTAGGCCAGAACTCGGCCGCTATTCAGCAGACTTCCTCGGCTTACGCGGATACTGCTGGCAAGCTGACGACGATGTGGTCGGTGAAAATGCAGATTACGGCAGGGGGGCAGTACGTCGCTGCTGGTATTGGGCTGGGCATTGAGAATAACGGTGCCGGCGTGCAGAGCCAGTTCCTGGTTGCGGCTGATCGGTTCGCGATAGTCAACACCATTGCGGGCGGAGCCATCTCGGTGCCGTTTGCGGTGCAGGGCGGGCAGGTGTTCATGAACTCGGCATTCATCCAGGACGGCACTATCACCAACGCGAAAATCGGCGGATCTCTCCAGTCCACCGACTACATCCCGGGCTATCAAGGCTGGATGCTGCCAAAGACCGGAGCTTGGGAAATGAACGGAACCAACGGTGCCGGGCGCCTGCAGATATCCAACACGTCAATCAAGTTCTATCACCCTAACGGTGTGGTGGGCATCGACATGAGCCTATGACATGACCGGAATGACGTTGAAGACTTCTGCTGGCGTGACACTGGTGGATATGACGATGAAGATCAGCCAGATGGTGGGTAGCGTAGTGACGGCTGGTGCCGACGGTTCTACCTCGATTCCGTCTCCACCGCCTGGTAAGACGATGTTCTTTATCGTTGTGCCTTTGGTCGATCTGCAGCGGGAGAAAGGCAAAAGACCAGCCGTAACGCTGTCTGGAACGACCTTGTCGTGGGGTTATTCCTACAACACTAACGGGTGGGGCTACTTCTCTGCCAACTGCCAGATCTACTTTGGATATTACTGATGGCCGCAAGAATCGTAGTGACGAAAGAAAGCGGCGAGCTTCTTTTTGATACCACCAAGATCTGCTACGGCTTGGTGAAGAGTGGAAACTTTACGTTCATTGAGAACTGGTCGCGATACTACTTGAGGTCTGCGGCGGATCCAGGGAACGGGGCCAGTTGGTCGCCGGATCCCGTGCGGGTCGATCCAGCCCACGGATTCACTGTGGTGAACGCGATCTCGCCGATTGTTTTCATCACCGGTTCCGGCTGCTTGAATGGCGTGTCCCGAAGCGGCAACAGCATGACGTTTATCTACATCAACGCTGACGAGAACACCAAATATTACTGCTTTGACCTGATGGCGAACAACATTGCCGGGAGCCCATATCTGAAGACGTTCTTGGAAGACGGTCGACTGTCCTTCAATTCGCTCCAGCCTCCGCTGAACGTCATCGCGGCTGTGCCTGCTCCAGCGAAACCAGAGCCTTGGCCGGGCAACTTAAGCGGTTGGTATCGCACGACATACGCTGGCGGTTACAACATCCAGCGGCGAAACGGTAATGCGCCGGCAATGGATTGCAGGGTGGATATTGCGCTGGGCGGAGAGGAGTACGCGGCCCATCTACCTTGGTCCCGTGCAGCGGTATGCATGAATAGCAGTGCCGGACCAGGTTACACAGTGTCTGCGTCAGAGGGTGCCTATGGTCGAACTGGAGGTATCAGCTTCATGTTCGGTGCCGCCGGAGCCACGACGATTGGGTTTACCACTCAAGGTCCTGGGGTTCCGGCGGGAGATAATTTCTGGGGAATCCCGGATGTTGCTCCCACTGCGTTGGTGATACGTACTGCTGGCCTGCCATTTCCGTATCAATGAATCAGCGTCGAATTATGGTGCCCGCTCAGTGCGGGCTTTTTTTTGCCAAAAATAGGATTCGCCATGCCTTGGCACAGACAGGGGACGGTTTCTGTCACCCAAAATTCAAACACCGTGACCGGCGTAAATACGGCGTTCGCGGCAAACACGCGCAACGGTGACGCATTTATTGGGCCGGACGGTCGCCAGTACGAGCTGGCGAACGTCGCGAGCGATACGGTGATCTCGATCATCCCGCCGTATCTTGGACCAACGGCATCGGGAGCGAGCTATGCGGTCGCACCAATTCAGGGATACCAGAAGGGTCTGGCTGACCAGGTCCGGGAATGGGTGAGCAACTACGGCCCGAAGATGTCAGCGCTCGGCACAACCGGCAACTACGACATTCTACCGCTCAGTAAGGGCGGCACCGGCGTAGCGGTCAACTCCAATACCGAACTGATGGCGGCGCTCGGCATTATGCCGACGGCTGGCGGCGCTTACGCACCGATCTTGAATTCTCTGCGAGTGATCACCGGCGCCGTGCCTTCCGGTGGCGGTGGGTTCTTTGCCTGGAATGAAACCGGTAACGGCAGTGGGATGTCTGGCGCGGTGTCGTTCACCTGCAACCAGGGCGGCGGGACTGGCGGCTTCAGTTGGAGGTCGGTCAACCAGGCCAACACCGCCGGCGGCCCCTTCATGACCTATTCCTATGCTGGGGTGTTGAACGTGCCCGTCGGCCTGCAATTGGCCGGGCGCAACGTGGTCGAGAGCGGGTCGAACGTCAACGGCACCTGGGTGAGGTTTGCTGATGGCACGCAAATTTGCTGGTATGTAACTGGTGCCACCACAGCCACTACGGCAACAGGTAGCGGTTGGAACAGTGCTCCGTCGACGTGGACTTATCCTGCCGCCTTTGCGCCAGGAACTGATCCGGTTGTTACCGGCGCGGTGAACACAGGCGGTGGAGTCATCGGGTTAGCAGCGGCGCCGACTGTCACTGCTGTCTCTTGGATCCGCGTAGCCTTTTACAGCGACTCAACCGGCCGGGCTTCGCGTCTCATGGCTGTCGGCCGCTGGTTCTAAGGAGAACTGCATGATTATCAAACTTTCCCCCGCGCGCATGGAGGGAGTAATGACCCTTTCCAAGTTGGGTGATGCGCTCACGATTGATGGTGAAACCTTCGACTTCACGGCACTGCCCGACGGCGCGCAACTGCCGGCCGAGGCTGTCGGCTGCTCCCGGGTGGTCCAGCCAGTGGAGCGCGTCGGAGGTCAACTGATCATCACGCTTCAGTTGCCCATCACCGTGGATGCCAGCGAAGCCGCGTGCTTTCCCGCCGATATCGCCAACCCGCCCGACGGCGAAGTGAGCCTGCCGCGATGAATATCGACTTCAGCAAAATGATCACCGCCGAGCAGCGCCGCGCGGAGCAATTCAAGGCCCAGCGTGATGCCGTCTATGCCCAGCGTCGGGCGGCCTATCAGGAAGAGTCAGACCCTTTGCGCCTCGAAATCGCGTACGACGCGCTGAGTCAGGGCCTTGAACCCGACTTTTCGCCCTGGGTGACATCCGTCGCCGCCATCAAAGCGCGGTATCCGCTGCCAGATGCCGATCCGGCCTGACGCAACGAAGAACATCCGACCGCCCGTGAGGCGGTTTTTTTACGCCTGGAGAAAAGCATGACCGTTACCGAAAAAGACCGCGATGTCCTCGCCAGAACCCTGTGGGGCGAGGCACGCGGCGAAAGCCTGGCTGGACTGATTGCCGTGGCCTGGACCATTCGCAATCGCGTGTTCGACGGCAAGACCAATTCGTGGTGGGGCGAAGGCTATGCCGGCGTGTGCCAGAAGCCTTACCAGTTCAGTTGCTGGAACAAAGGTGATCCGAATCAGCCGTTCCTGTCCGGCGCCCGGCAGATCCCGTTCCGCGAACTGGCGCGGTGCCGGGGCGTTGCTGACCAGGTGATCGACGGCAAGGTGCCGGATCCCACCGAAGGCGCCACGCACTATTACGCGCTCAGCATGAAGACGGCGCCCGGGTGGGCGGCGAAGGCGAAGCAGACTCTGGTGCTGGGTGGGCATGTCTTCTTCAAGGATGTGCCGTGATGGTGGTGCCGTGGAAAACCATCTGGGCGGTGGTGCTGGTGCTGATCGGCGCCGGCAGCGCCTGGCAGTTTCAGGACTGGCGTTACGGGCAACAGTTGGCTGAGCAGGCCCGGCTGCACGCCGAAACCCTCAACCAACTGACCCAGGCCGCTGCTGCCGCCCAGCAGGCCGAGCAGGACAAGCGCCTGGCGCTCGAGCAGAAGCTGACGGCCAGCGAGCAAACCCACTTCAGGAAAATGACCGATGTCCAACGTGACCAAGATCGCCTGCGCGATCGCCTTGCCACTTCTGATTTGCGGCTGTCAGTCCTCCTCGACGCAACCGACGCTGCCAAAGGCTGCGGTGTGCCAGCCACCGCCGGCACCGGCGGCGTGGATCATGCAGCCGTACGAGCCAGACTTGACCCAGCGCATGCTCAAAGAATTGTCGCCATCACCGACACCGGCGACCGGGGGCTGATCGCGTTGCAGGCGTGCCAGGCCTATGTGCAGAGCCTACAGCACTGATGGCCGTGAGCCACGCTTGCGGGGTCGTCGGTAGTGAACCATCATTCTTGTTTGATTGGCGTCATCTGCATGGACAAGCGACTCGCTGGGCTTTCGTTTTTGATGACTCTCGTTTGGGTATCGGTCGTCTTATTGGTGATGCATTGGATGTCGAAGTGAATGTAATCAGCCGTTTCCCTTGTAATCCCCGCCTGTGATTTTCCCTTTCGGTTGAATCAGTTCTGGCCCGCTGTTCCGGACGTTGCCTATGGCTGGGTCGACCTTGAACCACTCGAAGGTTTCCGTCGGCTCTCCTTGATGCATCACCATTTGCTCGGCGCGCTCTTTCGGCGTAGCCGGGTTCAGCCACTCCCTGGCGAAGTCGGCTGACAATGCCACCGGCCGGCGGTCGTGAATATCAACCATGCCACCCGCGCTGTCGGCGGTGATGATCACGAATCCGTCGTGTTCGCTCGGCTCATGGTCAGCATTCGGGTACTGGCCTATCGCGGCGCACAGGATGGGTGACTGGTCACGGTGCCGTATGAGGTAGGGCTGCTTCTTCGGGCCTCCTTCGTCGACCCACTCGAACCAGTTGTTGATCGCGATGATTGCCCGGTTCGGCCAGATCGCCCGGAAGAACGGGCCATGGGCGACTTTCTCAACCCTGGAATTGATCGGCGCCGCCCGATCCTTCGCCCAATGCGGTCGCCATCCCCACCTGACCATGTCGGCGTGCAGGTACTCGTTTTCCTGGTGAAAGAGGGCAAGCTGTGTGGTCGGCGCTGCGTTGTAGCGCTGGAAGGGCTGCTCACCGGTAGAGTTGACCAGAGCATTTGGCATGCTCAGCGCTGCGACGAAGTCGTGGATGCCGCTGTATTGGGAGAGACGTCCGCACATTGCCAGATCCTCGCATTGAGCTTTCAGCGTAGACCTGTTGGTGAAGGATATTGCGCAAGTCAGTATCCAGTAGGCCAGCGCAAGCGCGCGGCTTCAGAGTCAGCATCATGTGCTTAGCTATTCAATCCGAATAGGGCCTGGGCGGAAGAGAGTCTGGAAAAGGTTTCTTGCCTTGCATGGCCATGATCTGAGTGTTCAGTTCGCAGATGTGTTTGCCCTTGGCCATCAGCTCCCAGTTGCTTCGGGTTTCGATCTCAGTGGCCCTTCGACTTTCCTTGGCGGCCCGCTTGTCAGCCTCAGCCAGTTTTGTCCGGAGCGTTTCGCACTCCTTCGAGGCTTCGGCATGCATCTCAACCAATTTGAATATCCGCTCACGCGCCTGGCGCAACTGCAGGTTCAATTCCTCGAACTCGTTTTCGTAGAGCCTGAGCTGGTGCTGGCAGGTTTCGAGCGGGGTCGGGCAACCGAGCCAGTCGTCGGTGTTTTCGATTTCGGGGATGTCCACGGAAGGCGCCTTACTGTGTACTGTTTGGATATACAGTAATCGAGGCGCGCCAAGTGGGCGAGGGTGAGGCGACGAGCTGTTACTCCGGCGCCATCAACACGGCCAGGGTCATCTTGATGAATTCCTCATTGTTGTCGATGGCCCATAGCGCGCCGCGCACATTGTCGGCGACTTCGGACGATCCTTGCTGTTCAACCCAGTTCGTCAATTCCATGATGGCGGCTTCGAGGGCGAGCTGATTTTCGTTGAGCTTGAAGAGCAGGGAGGGGAGTAGGTCAGAATTGGGCATTTGGTTTCCTCCAGAAGACGAAACCAGTGTAGCGGTAGATGGGTCTGTGTACGTCGGCAGAGCGCCGGGGGAGGGTATGAAATCAGTCAGTTATGGAACGCGTCCATAATAGTTATGGAACGCATCCTGATATCAGCAGAATTTCTGGAGCGCCAGAAACGACAAAGCCCTGAATAATCAGGGCTTTGTCGTATCAAATATGGCGGAGGCGATGGGATTCGAACTCATGGACCTGTTACAGTCGACGGTTTTCAAGACCGTTGCCTTAAACCACTCGGCCACACCTCCGTTTGCGTTGCGGGCGCCATAATACCTGAATGAAACACACTGTCAAACTCTCTGCATGGCTTGTTACAGAGCGTCTGTTATGATCTTTGCCACTGAACGTTTCAAACCAACAGGAGTGTCGCCATGCGCGAACAGGATTACGCAGTTAATAACAGCGTGCAGGCTGAGCAGCTAGAGGTTAGCCGCGTCCTGCGCAACACTTACGGCCTACTGGCGCTGACCCTTGCATTCAGCGGCGTCATGGCTTTCGTGGCGCAGCAGATGCGTGTTGGCTACCCGAACATTTTCGTGGTGCTGATCGGCTTCTACGGTCTTTTCTTCCTCACCAACAAACTCCGTGATTCCGCGTGGGGCCTGGTGTCGGCGTTTGCGCTGACCGGTTTCATGGGTTTCCTGCTCGGCCCGATCCTCAACCGTTACCTGGGCATGCAGGGCGGCGCTGAAGTGGTCAGCTCGGCATTCGCGATGACCGCGCTGGTGTTCGGTGGTCTGTCGGCCTATGTGCTGATCACCCGCAAGGACATGAGCTTCCTCGGTGGCTTCATCACCGCTGGTTTCTTCGTGCTGCTGGGCGCGACGCTGGCGAGCTTCTTCTTCCAGATCAGCGGCCTGCAACTGGCGATCAGTGCTGGTTTCGTACTGTTCTCGTCGGTCTGCATTCTGTTCCAGACCAGCGCGATCATCCACGGCGGCGAGCGCAACTACATCATGGCGACCATCAGCCTGTATGTATCGATCTACAACCTGTTCGTCAGCCTGCTGCAACTGTTCGGCATCATGGGCCGCGACGACTGATCGTATTATCGATAGCAACAAAAAACCCGCTTAGGCGGGTTTTTTGTTGCCTGCAAAATGGCAAGCGGGGCGGATGCCGGCAATCGATCAATTGATCTCAATGCTGCCATCGGCGTGTTGTTTGTAGATCGTGTAGGGCAGGAGCAAGGTGTCGAGGGCGCCTGAGGCGACGGCATCGATGGCAATGCCCAGCGGTGCATTGTTATAGGTGTAGGCATCGACGTCGTCCGGCCGTTCCGCATGCAACATGCAGAAGTCGAAGGTCACGCCGCTATAGATGCGCGGTACGGCGCCGCAGTAGGTTTTCTTCGCCTTCAACTGCTCGGAAGCCTTCTTGTCGCTCAACGCAACCGTCTGCACCGTCCCGCAGCCGGCGAGCATCAACGCCGCCAGCATCATTGCCTGAGTTTTCATACCGCCAATCCTTCGCCGGAAAAACCTCAATCTACGCCGAACCTGCCGGAAAAGCACTCACGCCATCGGCGGCAGGCGGCGCTTGACCGGGGTTTTCTTGACGATCGCGGTATTGGTCTCGGCGAGAGTGTTGAGGCGATCGAGCAGGGTGTCCAGTTGCTCCATCGAGCGCACGTGCAGGCGGGCGATGAAGCAGTCTTCGCCGGTGACCTTGTCGCACTCGGTAAACTCCGGGATCGACATGATCTGCCGTTCCACTTCCTGCAATTGCCCCGGTAGCGGCCGCACCCGGACGATGGCCTGCAATTGATAACCGAAACATTTCGGATCGATCTCCACGGTGTAGCCCTTGAGCACGCCGCGTTCTTCCAGGCGGCGCAGGCGTTCGGCCACGCTCGGTGAGGACAAGCCGCTGATCTGCGCCAGGGCCTTGAGCGAGCGCCGGGAGTCTTCCATCAGGGCGCTGATGAGGATCTGGTCGATGTCGTCGGTCATGTTGCAACTCCCGTATTAGGCAATTGATCGAAACCACCCTCGATAAAAAAGGCAGATGGCGAGTTTAGCCTGCTTTTTGCGCTGGAGAAGGCTGGCACCCACTTGGCATACTTTTGCCACAGTTTTGCCACAGCCAGAGGAGATCGATCATGGACAACCCCATCCGTCGCGGTTCATTGGAAATGACCGCCGCCATGCTGATATCCGGGACGATCGGCTGGTTCGTGCTGGTGTCCGGGCAACCGGTGCTCGACGTGGTGTTCTGGCGCTGCGTATTCGGCGCCGGCACGTTGCTGCTGATCTGCGCTGCGTTCGGCTTTCTGCGTCCGGGCATTCTGACCCGCACCACGTTCCTGCTCGCGGTGCTCAGCGGCATGGCGATTGTCGGCAACTGGGTGCTGCTGTTCGCCTCCTATTCCCGGGCCTCGATTGCCATCGGCACGGCGGTGTACAACGTGCAGCCGTTTATGCTGGTCGGATTGGCGGCGCTGTTTCTCGGCGAGAAAATCACCGTGCAGAAACTGTTCTGGCTGGCAGTTTCCTTCCTCGGCATGCTGGCGATTGTCAGCGCCCATGGCGGGCAGGGCGAGGCTGGCAATGATTATCTGACAGGCATCGCATTGGCCCTCGGCGCGGCGTTTTTGTATGCCATTGCCGCGCTGATTATCAAGCGCCTGACCGGCACGCCGCCGCACCTGATTGCGCTGATCCAGGTCTGCACCGGGGTGTTGATGCTCGCGCCGTTCGCGCACTTTTCCGCGCTGCCGCAAGCGCCGAGTGCCTGGGCCAGTCTGGTGACGCTGGGCATCATTCACACCGGTCTGATGTACGTGTTGCTGTACGGTGCGATCCAGAAACTGCCGACTGCATTGACCGGCGCGCTGTCGTTCATTTACCCGATTGCAGCGATTTTCGTCGACTGGTTCGCCTTCGGCCATCAACTGCAAACCCTGCAATGGGTCGGGGTGGCGGCGATTCTGCTGGCGGCCGCCGGCATGCAGCAGGGGTGGGGGGTGAAGTCGCGGCGGCTGGCGACTTCGTAAACCTCAGATGTTCCAGCGCGGCGCGGTTTTTGCCAGGCGCTGGCGCATCTCGCCGATGTTCGCCGCCAGTTGCCGGGTCAGCAAACGATAACCGTCGAGGGCGCTGTAGACCGGTGCATCGAGACCGGCATCCGGCAATTCCATGGGGCGTCCCAGACGTTGGGTCGCTCCGGATTTCAAGGCGCGGGCCATGCCGATCAGTTGCACGCGGATCTGCCGGTGCTCGGCGTTCAGCGCCGATTGCAGGTGGGCCATGGCTTCGGGATCGTTGGCGTCCGGGCGGGTGTTGCCGAGGATTTCCAGGGTGCTGACGCACATCCGCAAGTTGCGCTGGATCGCGTCGAGTTCGGTCATCGACACCTTCACTTCCTTGGACACCGACGGCATCAGCGAGCGCAATTGCACCAGCATGGCGTTCAAGCGGCCCATCAGTTTCAGGTGTTCATCGGCGGCAACCGCTTGGCCGCTGATGATTCGTCCATACAACGTGGCGCAGTCGCGTAGCGCATCGGCCAGGTTGTAGCGCCACGAATACACCGCGTACAGCGGTAGGGCGAAAGAGAAGGCCAAGGCCAGGGCGATGCCGATCAGGATGTCGACCCCGCGCCACAAACCGTCGGTGATCGGGTTGTCGCCATGGCCGGCGACGATGAACACGGTGATCGCCGAAAGCAGGGCGGTGTAGCCGCCCTTGCCGATGGCGTGGTACGAGAAAAATCCGCAGACCACCGCCATCGCGAAATAGGTCAGCCATGGCAGGCCGAGCCATGCCTGCTGCGCCACCAGAAGCAGTCCGACACCGGCGCCGATCAAGGTGCCGATAGCGCGTTCGGCAGCCTTCTTGCCGATGTTGCCGTGGTGTTGCAGACCGCCGATCACCACCAGCATGGTCACCGAGGCCCATTCACCATGGGGCAGGTTGATGCCGGTGGTCAGCAGGATCGTCGCCAGCAACCCCAGCGCCACCCGCACCGCGTGGATCAGCCGGGCATGCCGGTAGCGGCGGTACGGGTCCAGCAGCGGGCGCAAAATCCGCCGCAACAGTGGTGGCCAGCGGTGGGGGCTGAAGGTACTCAGGGGCGGTTTCTCCTCAGAAGATGTAGTCGGTGGCGATGAAGTTCGAGTCCCGGCCGCGAATGATCTCGCTGATCAGATCCTTGTTGCTGTCCTGGAACTTGGTCGCCACCAGGGTGCGGATCGAAAACACCCGCAACGCATCGTGTACCGACAGCGTACCTTCGGCGGAGTTCTTGCGGCCGTTGAACGGGTAGGTGTCCGGGCCGCGCTGGCACTGGGCGTTGAGGTTGATCCGCCCGACCTGGTTGGCAAAGGTGTCGACCAGCCGGCCGACCGCCACCGGATTGGTGCCGAAGATGCTCAGTTGCTGGCCGAAATCCGACTCCAGCACGTAATCGATCACGGTATCGAGGTGACGGTACGGCACGATCGGCACCACCGGGCCGAACTGCTCTTCCTGGTACACGCGCATCTGCGGCGTGACCGGGTACAGCAGCGCCGGGTAGAAGAACGAGGCGCGGGATTCGCCGCCATTCGGGTTGACCACTTCCGCGCCTTTGCTCACGGCGTCATCGACCAGGCCGTGCAGGTAGTCGACCTTGCCCGACTCCGGCAGCGGCGTCAGCGCCACGCCGCTGTCCCACGGCATGCCGGGTTTGAGCGCGGCCAGTCTGGCGTTGAATTTCTCGATGAAACTGTCGACCACATCCTCATGCACGAAGAGGATTTTCAGCGCCGTGCAGCGCTGGCCGTTGAACGACAGCGAGCCGGTCACCGCTTCGCTGACCGCGTTGTCCAGGTCCACCTCGGGCAGGACGATGCCGGGGTTCTTCGCGTCCAGCCCGAGGGCGGCGCGCAGGCGGTGCGGTTTCGGGTGCAGTTTCTTCAGGTCGCTGGCGGCCTTGTTGGTGCCGATGAAGGCGAAGATGTCGATCTTGCCGCTGGCCATCAGCGCGCTCACGGTTTCGCGGCCGCTGCCGTAGATCACGTTGATCACGCCGGTGGGGAAGCTGTCGCGGAAGGCTTCGAGCAACGGGCGAATCAGCAACACCCCGAGCTTGGCCGGTTTGAACACCACGGTGTTGCCCATGATCAGCGCCGGGATCAGCGTGGTGAAGGTTTCGTTCAGCGGGTAGTTGTAAGGCCCCATGCACAGCGCCACGCCGAGGGGAACGCGGCGGATCTGCCCGAGGGTGTCCTGTTCCAGCTCGAAGCGGCTGGAGCGGCGGTCGAGTTCTTTCAGGGCATTGATGGTGTCGACGATGTAGTCGCAGGTGCGGTCGAACTCTTTTTCCGAGTCCTTGAGGTTCTTGCCGATTTCCCACATCAGCAGTTTCACCACGGCGTCGCGCTGCTGGCGCATGCGTCCGAGGAACGCTTCGACGTGTTGAATGCGCTCGGCCACGCGCATGGTCGGCCACAGACCCTGACCGCGGTCGTAGGCGCGCACGGCGGCGTCGAGCGCGGTGAGGGCGGTGTCGGCATCCAGCAGCGGGGTGCTGCCGAGGATGACCTGTTCTTCGCCGTTTTCACCCTGAAGGTAGACCGGGCTGCGCACCGTGGCGAGCGGGCCGTCCCAGCGGCGCAACTGGCCGTCGACCAGGTAGTCGCGTTGTTCGATCTGGCCGTCGAGGCGGTATTTTTCCGGGATGTCGCTGACAGAAGGGAACAGGTTGCCAAGGATGTTTGCTGTGGTCATGTCGCTACCCCGTGTGTGATGTCGGCGTGCAGATTGGAAAGTCTGTACAGGTTATACGCCTGAATGCGCTGGAATTTAACCCGGCAAATGTCACGCGAATGTCACCCGGAGGCGCGGAACAGAGCGCTGAGGGGCGGATGAAAACCATGGTGGCCGTTCGAAGGACCTCCACTGGCCCCCGAAGCCCCCCTCACTGTCCCGCATTGCCCTCAACCCGCTGGCGCGCCTGCCTTAAGGTGTGATCACAACAATAAGCGGTATCCCACGCGAGGATCGTTATGCGGGCATTCCCGTTCACCTTACTGCTGGCGCTGTCGATGGCGCTGCCCGGCTGCGGCGATGAGGCCAAATCCCCAGCCGCCAACGGCGTCGCCAGCAGCGCCACACCCTCCGACCCGGCCCTGGCGCAGATCTACGCCAACAGTTGCCAGCTCTGCCACGCCAACCCCGCCGCGAACGCGCCGCTCACCGGTGACCGCAAGGCCTGGGAGCCACGGGTGCGGCAGGGCACCGACACGCTGCTCGACCACGCCATCAACGGCTACAACGGCATGCCGCCGATGGGCCAGTGCGTGGAGTGCTCGGAAGAACAGTTCCTCCAGTTGATCGGCTTCATGGCCGACCAGCCCCTCCCACAATAAGGAGCCTGGCATGCCGATAGATCTGACACGCCGGCAGCTGTTGCAGCGGGCAAGCATTGTCGGGGCGTTCAGCGCGCTGGCGGCGACTCCGGCGTTGGGCCAGTTGCTACGCGCGCCCCGGCTGATTCCGTGGCGCAACTGGTCGGGCGGGCAGAGTTGCCAGCCCGCCGCACGGCTCGCGCCGAAAAATCTTGACGAGTTGACCAGCGTGATCCGCCAGGCACCGGGCAAGGTGCGCCCGGTCGGCTCGGCGCATTCCTTCAGCGCCCTGGTGCCCACCGATGGTACGTTGCTGTCCCTCAGTTACTTCAGCGGGCTGCTCGATCACGATCCGAAAACCCTGCAAGCGGAATTCGCCGCCGGCACCCCGATGTCGCGCATGGGCGTGCCGCTCAAGGACATCGGCCAGGCCTTGCAGAACATGGCCGACATCGACTACCAGACCCTCGCCGGCGCGATTTCCACCTCGACCCACGGCACCGGCAAGACCTTCCAGTCCTACTCGGCGCACGTCTGCGGTCTGCAACTGGTGACCGCCAACGGTGACGTGCTCGACTGCGACAGCCAGCGCCATCCCGACGTGTTCAATGCCGCGCGGGTGTCCCTCGGGGCGCTCGGAGTCGCCAGCAAAATCCGCCTGCAAAACCGCCCGGCTTATCGTCTGCGCGAGCGTCAGTGGATCGCCAAAACCGAAGAGCTGCTCGAAGACCTGGACAAGAACACTTCGGAAAACCAGCACTGGGAAATGCTTGTCGTCACCCATTCCGACTACGCCTTGTCCATCGCCCTCAACGAAACCGACGACCCGGCCACGCCGCCGATCAGCCCTGAAGAGGAGGGCGGCAACGAGTTCGTGACCCTGATCGAAAAGATCGACAAGTACGGCAGTGATTTCCCCGATCTGCGCCGCCACCTGCTCAACAGTCTGCGGCTGCTGGCGAGCTTCGAGGATCGGGTCGGCGACTCGTTCGATGTCTACGCCAACGTGCGCACCGTGCGCTTCAACGAGATGGAGTATTCAGTCCCGGCAGAATACGGCCCGGCCTGCCTGCGGGAGATTCTCAAGCTGATTCAGGACAAGGACCTGCGCACCTGGTTTCCCATCGAGTACCGCTACGTCAAGGCCGACGACATTCCCCTGAGCATGTTCGAGGGTCGCGACAGCTGTTCGATTTCGGTCCACCAGCATTACCAGATGGATCACCACAACTTTTTCGCCGCCATCGAACCGATCTTCTGGAAATATAACGGTCGTCCGCACTGGGGCAAGTTGCACACGCTCAACGCGAGAACCCTGCAGACCCTGTACCCGCGTTGGCAGGAGTTCATTCAGGTGCGCCAGGCCCTCGACCCGAGCGGCAAGTTTCTCAATGCGCATCTGTCATCGATTCTGGGGGTGAGCTGATGGCGGTCAATCGACGCAATTTTCTGTTCGGGACATTGGGTGTCGGCGCGCTGTTGTTCGGGGTTGGCGCATGGTTGCGGCCGGGGGATCGCGGCGGGCCGTACAGCGATTACTTCCGTGGGCTGAATCGCGAACTCAAGGACAAGGGGCCGATGCGCCCGGTGTTGCTGATCGATCTGGATCGCCTCGATCACAACATCGCCGTGGTGGTGCGCTCGATCAAGAAAACCGGCAAGCAGCTGCGTCTGGTGGAGAAGTCGCTGCCGGCACCGGGGTTGCTGAGCTACATCGCCCAACGCGCCGGGACGCAGCGCTTGATGTCGTTTCATCAGCCGTTTCTCAACCACGATGCGCTGACGTTTCCGCAGTCCGACATCCTGCTCGGCAAACCGCTGCCGGTGCGTTCGGCGCAGCTGTTTTATCAAACCCACACAGGCCCGTTCGATCCGTCGAAGCAACTGCAATGGCTGCTCGATGGTCCTGAACGTTTGCAGCAATACCTGGCGCTCGCGCAGGGCTTGGGCACGCGGATGCGGATCAACATCGAACTGGATGTCGGCCTGCATCGCGGTGGGGTCAGCGACCTGAATGTGCTGGGGCAGATGCTCACGCTGATCGGCGCCAACCCGCAGCATCTGGAGTTCGCCGGGTTCATGGGCTACGACCCGTTCGTGGGCATGGGCGTGCCGGGGATTCTCGGCTCGCCTGAAGAATTGTTCGCCAAGGTGATGGTGATTTATCAGCGCTGCGTCGACTTCACCCGCCAGCAGTTTCCGGCGTTGTGGCGCGAAGACTTGTGCCTGAACACCGCAGGCAGTCCGAGCTATCGCATGCATGAAAACGAGCGCCTGAGTACGGAGGTTTCGGTGGGCACGGCGATGCTCAAACCGACCCATTACGACTTGCCGTCACTGGTCGAGCACGAGCCTGCCGCTTACATCGCGACCCCGGTGCTGAAGAGCACGGGGGCGGTGAACATTCCGGCGCTGGATGACAAATCGAAACTGTTTTCGTGGTGGGACGCCAACCAGCGCCAGACTTTTTTCATCTATGGCGGCAACTGGATGGCTGAGTTTGAATCGCCGCCGGGGCTTCAAAGCAATGGCGTTTACGGGCGCAGTTCGAATCAGGAGATGGTCAATGGCTCCAGTGCCGTGGGGCTGAGTGTGGAAGACCAGGTGTTTTTGCGGCCGACCCAGACCGAAGCCGTGCTGTTGCAGTTCGGCGATTTGCTGGCGGTACGGGGCGGCAGGATCGTTGATACCTGGCCGGTCTATGCCTGACCCTGAAATCACTACCCCTCACCCCAGCCCTCTCCGGAGGGAGAGGGGGCCGACCGAGGCGTCTGGCGATGTACATCGACCTGAGCGACCGTGTCGATTATGGATTCAGCAAAGCGGTTTCAGGGCGACGAATTTTCTGGATTTTCCTCCATTGGCTCTCCGGAGGGAGAGGGGGCCGACCGAGGTGTCTGGCGATGTATATCGACCTGAGCGAGCGGCTCGCTTATGGATTCAAAGATGACTTTTCAGGTCGGCGGATTTCGCCAATATCCCCCAATCGGTTCCCTCTCCCTCCGGGAGAGGGCTAGGGTGAGGGGGCTGCGATCTGAAATACGAACGCTCACCTTCACCCCTTCGGTAATGAAGCTTTTATGACAAAAGTTCGGTAGCACATCGCCGCGCCGGTCATGCCTATGTAACGCGCTTGAGGGGCCTTGGGGCCGCTTTTTACAAGCCGAGGCGGGACGCCGGGAGTGAGGCAATGGGGACTATGGAACGCTACTCGAAAGTGGGCATGCAGGAACTCGATCAACGCCTGTCGAAGATCGTCGAGGCCGCGCGCAAGAAGCCGGTTTCGGTGTATCGCTACGGCGCGCCGTGGGTGTGGATCGTGTCGCAGGATGACTGGCAGGGCGCCTTGAAAGAAGTGTCCAGCTACATCCCACCGGGCCACTCGCTGGTGCTGCTGCGTCCGCAGATCGACGATTTGCTCGACGCCCACCGCGACATCCTGCACGACCTCGACGCCCAGCCCGGCATGCTGATCGCCCCGCAGACGGTCATGCACATCCTGCTCCTGCAACTTTTGTATTCGGTGCCCAGCGAGCAGCAGCTCTACGAACAGCTCAATTACAACCTGCTGTTCCGCTGGTTCGTCGGCCTGGGCCTGAACCAGAAAGTCTGGAGCTTCAACGTCCTCAGTCGAGACATCGCCACGCTGCTCAACAACCCGCGTGCGGTGCAGCTCATCCAGAAAATCATCGGCGAAGTGTTCTGCGGCGCCTTGCTGCAAATGCCCGAGTTCTCCTTGAACTTCGCGCTGCTGCACACGTGGCTGGGCAAGCACGCAGGCCCGGCGGCAACCGGCAACTAACCGCCGTCATCGACGAACACACAAGGCGTTCGAGCGCCATCAGGTCATCGCGAATTCAGGGGGTAGTGTGGATCAGATTTTCACGTCACGGCTGGCGCTGTGGGGCTGGCTGCTGGTGACGGCCGGCGTGCAGCCTGCGATTGCCGAAGAAGCGGTTGAGGCCGCCGTGCCGCCGCGTCTGGTGGACGTCAACGAATACTTCGTGCGCGGCAACACCGTGCTCGACGCGCGGGCCATCGAAGAGGCGGTGTACCCGTTTCTCGGCCCGCAAAAAGCCCTGAGCGACATCGAAGGCGCGCGGGATGCGTTGCAGAAGGCCTATCAGGAACGCGGCTACCAGTCGGTGTTCGTCGAACTCCCGGAACAGGCCGTGGCCGACGGCATCGTCTACCTGCAAGTCAGCGAAACCGAGGTCGGCCGGGTGCGCGTGGTCGGCGCCAAACACTATTCGCCGCTGGACATCCGCGACAACGTGCCGGCCCTGAAGGAAGGCGAGGTGCCGGATTTCGCCAAGGTCCAGGGCGAACTGGCGCAACTCAACAAGACCCCCGGTCGCCAGGTCATGCCGCTGGTGCGCGAAGGTCAGCGCCCCGGCACCATGGACGTCGATCTGCAGGTCGAAGACCAGAACCCGTGGACCGCCAGCGTCGGCCTCAACAACGACTACAGCGCCGACACCGAGAAACTGCGTGCCGTCACCAGCCTCGGCTACAACAACCTCTGGCAGCTCGGCCACAGCATCAACCTGACCTACTTCACCGCGCCCCAGGACACCGACAACGCCAAGGTCTGGTCGGGCTCCTACACCGCGCCGCTGACCGATCGCTGGAGCCTGCAATTCTCCGGTTACCAGTCCGACAGCAACGTCGCCACCATCGGCGGCAGCAACGTGCTGGGCAAGGGCCATTCCTACGGCGTGTCGGCGATCTACACCTTGCCGTCCAGCGGCAGTTGGTCGAACTCGCTGTCGGCGGGCATCGACTTCAAGGACTTCGACGAACGCCTGACCCTGGCCGGGGAGAGCGACAAGGTGCCGCTCAAGTACGCGCCGTTCACCTTCGCCTACAACGGCTATCGCTACACCGAAAAGAGCCAGCTCGGCCTCGGCCTGAGCCTGGTCGCCGCCACCCGCAGCATCTTCGGCTACGGCAGCTCCGACGAAGATTTCGACTACAAGCGCTACCGCGCCAACCCGAGCTTTGCCGTGGTCAAGGGCGACACCAGTTTCACCTGGACCTTCGACAACGACTGGCAGAGCGCGAGTAAAGCCGCGTTCCAGCTGGCCTCCGGGCCGCTGGTGTCCAACGAGCAATTTTCTGCCGGCGGCGCGACCTCGGTGCGCGGCTATCTGGCCGCCGAGCGCACCGGCGATGACGGCTACCTGTTGAGCCAGGAGCTGCGCACCCCGTCACTGGCCAAGTACGTCGGCGGCTGGATGCAGGAGTGGCGCTTCTATGCCTTCGCCGAAGGCGCGCAACTGTACCTGCGCGACGAACTGCCGGATCAGGACGCCGATTACGCCCTCGCCAGCGTCGGCCTCGGCACCCGCGCGAGCCTGAGCAAATGGCTGTCCGGCAGCCTCGATTGGGGCTACCCGCTGCTCGAAGGGCCGAACACCTCGAAACAGGAATCGCGCCTGCACTTCAACCTTCAAGCCACTTTCTAAAGGAGCACGTTTCATGCAGCGCCTCTTCCTTTCGTTGTTGATCTGCCTGGGCTTCGTGCTCCCGGCCACGGCCCAGGCCTGGTGGCAGGACGACTGGCATTACCGCAAACAGATCACCGTCGACACCACGCCACAAGGCGCCGGGATCAATCAGGCCCTTGGCCGCACCGCGCTGCTGGTGCGTCTGCACACCGGCAATTTCACCTTCGACGGGGTGAAGGAGGACGGCTCGGACCTGCGCTTCGTCGCCGCCGATGACAAGACCGTGCTCAATCACCAGATCGAAAGCTTCGATGCGCTGATGGGCATGGCGCTGATCTGGGTCGACGTGCCGAATGTCGAGGGCGGTCAGCGCCAGGATATCTGGATGTACTACGGCAACCAGAAAGCCCCGGCCACCGGCAACGGGCAACTGGCGTTCGATCCGAATTACACCGCGCTCTACCACTTCGACGGCGCCACCGGCACCCCGGCCAAAGACACCACCGCTTACGGCAACACCGCACAAAGCGCCACCGGCGCGGCGATTGACGGCGTGATCGGTCGCGCCTTGCAGTTCAGCGGCCAGCCGCTGCTGTTGCCGGCCAGTCCGTCGCTGCAGCACAACGCCGGCAGCGCCTTCACCTTCAGTGCCTGGCTGCGACTGGATCAGGCCAACGGCGAGCAACTGATCCTGGCCCGCCGCGAAGGCGCCAACAGCTTGCTGGTCGGCCTCAACCAAGGCGTGCCCTTCGTGGAAATCGACGGCCAGCGTGCGGTCGCCACCCAGGCGCTGAACCCCGGCCAATGGCAACACCTGGCGCTGACCGCCGAAGGCGCGAAGGTCACGCTGTACCTCAACGGCCGCGAAAGCGTGGCGCTGGCACAGGCGATGCCGGCGTTCAATTCGGTGCTGGCGATCGGCGGTGACCTGGCCGCCGGCCCTTACCAGCCATTCGTGGGCGCGATCGATGAACTGCGCCTGTCGAAAGTCGCGCGTCCGGCCGCGTTGTTGCTGGCCGACGCCACCTCCCAGGGTGCCGAGTCGAAACTGGTCACTTACGGCGTCGATGAAGAACAGTCGGGCTTCGGTTTCGGCAGCCTTGGTTTCCTGCTCAACGCGGTGCCGGTGGACGCCTGGGTCATCATTGCGGTGCTGGTGCTGATGATGTTCCAGTCGTGGATCATCATGCTGCGCAAGAACCGCACCCTCAGCCGCGTCAGCGCCGCCAACGAAGATTTCCGCACGCAGTTCGCCAAGGTCGGCACCCGCCTGGAGATGTTCGCCGACGACGCGCAACTCGCCCAGCGCTTGCAGCATTCGCCGCTGTGGCGCCTGTACCAGGTGGCGGTCAAGGAGATCCGCACCCGTCGCGAGCAGGGCGCCGACACTTCGTCGGTGTCGGCGGCGACCATCGAGGCCATCCGTTGCTCCATGGACGGCGTGCGCACCCGGGAAAACCAGGCCCTCAGCTCGAAACTCTCGACCCTGTCCAACGCCATCGCCGGCGGCCCGTACATCGGCCTGCTCGGCACCGTGCTGGGGATCATGGTGGTGTTCCTCGGCACCGCCATGGCCGGCGACGTCAACATCAACGCCATCGCCCCCGGCATGGCCGCCGCGCTGCTCGCCACCGCCATGGGCCTGTTCGTCGCGATCCCGGCGCTGTTTGGCTACAACCGGCTGATTACCCGCAACAAAGAGGTCAGCGCCGACATGCGCGTGTTCGTCGACGAGTTCATCACCCGTCTGGCGGAGATGCACGGCGAAGGCCAATCGAGTGAAGCGGCGCATCCGCGCGGGCATCACGCCAACCACTCCGTACCGGCCTGAGGAGCATCGACATGGCGTCCGTAAATGCCTCCCACGACGATGATGAAGATGCAGCGGTGGACAGCATCAACATCACGCCACTAGTGGACGTACTGATGGTGGTGCTGGTGATGTTCATCCTCACCGCCACCGCGCAGGTCTCCGGGATTCAGATCAACCTGCCCAAGGCCAGCGCCGCCGTGTCGCTGTCGGAGGCCAAGACCAAGGCGATTTCGGTCAACGATGGCGGCCAGGTGTTCCTTGATGCCTACCCGGTGACCCTGGCGGAGCTGGAAGAGCGCCTGCGCATCGAGAAGGCGCAAAACCCGGACTTCCCGGTGATCGTGCGCGGCGACGCCACGGTGCAATACCAGAAAGTCATCGAAGTGCTGGATCTGCTGCGCCGGCTCGAACTGTCCCAGGTCGGTCTCGTCACCGGCAAACCGACCCAGGGCTGAACCATGACCGCACAACTGCCGATCGAGCCACTGCCGGTGAAGAAGTCGCCCCTGCGCTTTGTGAAGTGGGGCGCCGGGCTGCTGCTCGGCGCGCTCGCCGCTTACCTGCTGTGGCAGTGGGCCAACGACATGAGCGGCGTGCGCCGTGAAGCGCCGAAAGTGCCGACGATCATTCCGTTGCCACCACCGCCACCTCCGCCGCCGGAAAAACCGCCGGAGCCGGAAACCCCGGTGGAAGAAAAAATCGTCGAGCCGGAACCGACGCCCGAACCGCAAGAGGTCAAGCCCGAGGAAGAAGCACCGCCATCGCCGGCTGACGATCTGGCCAACCCGATGCAAATGGACGGCGACGCCCAGAGCGGCAGCGACGCCTTCAACATCGGTGCGGGCAAGGGCGGCGGCATGGCCGGTTCCGGTGGCGGGCGCGTGGGCAATGGCACCTACAGCCAGTTCCTCGCGTTCACGTTCCAGAAGCTGCTGCGCGAGAACCCGGACCTGCGCAACCTCGCGTTTGCCCTGCAAGCCGATGTGTGGCTGAGCAGCGTGGGCGAGATCACCCGGGTCGAGCTGGTCAAGTCCAGCGGCAACCCCGAGATCGATTCAAACGTCATCGCAGCGCTGCGCAACGCGCCGCATCTGAGCGAACGGCCACCGGCCTCCATGACCTTGCCCGTGCGCCTGTCCCTGCAAGGGCGGCGTCCGGGTTAACCCCATTTTTAGAGAGTTGCCAAAAGGAGTTGTGTGCAGATGATTTCCAATGTGAATCGATTGTCCCTGGCGGTCGGCATGGTCATCGCGACCCTGGTCGGTCAGGCCGTGGCAGCGCCTGCGCCCTCGGAAAACGCCACGATCAATCTGATCCGCTTGCTGGTCGAGCAGGGCATTCTGAAACAGGACAAGGCCGACGCGCTGATCGCCCAGGCCCAGAACGAAGCCGCCCAGGCCAAACAGGCAGCGGCGTCCACCGCCGTGGCGGCCGGGCCGGTCGCGGCACCGGGCGATGTGCGCGTGCAGTACGTACCGGCGGCGGTACGCGACCAGATCCGCGATCAGGTCAAGGCTGAAGTCATGGCCACCGCCAAGCAGGAAAACTGGGCCGCGCCCAACACCTTCCCGGACTGGGCCTCGCGCATCAGCTTCGATGGCGACATCCGTCTGCGTGACGAATCGCGCTACTACTCGGGCAACAACAGCAACGAAATCGTCGACTTCGCCAAGCTCAACAACAACGGCCCGTACGACGTGAACCCCAACAGCAGCACCAATCTGCCGCCGTTGCTCAACACCCGCGAAGACCGCGAAAACCTGTTCCGCCTGCGCGCGCGCCTGGGCATGAAAGCTGTGATCTCGCCGGAATGGACCGCCGGCATCCGCATCGGCACCGGTTCCGACAACAACCCGGTGTCGACCACCCAGACCCTCGGCGGCGGCTTCGCCAAGAAAGACATCTGGCTCGATCAGGGTTACCTGACCTGGAAGCCGTCGGATGAACTGACCCTCACCGGCGGGCGTTTCGCCAACCCGTTCATGTCCACCGACATGCTGTATTCCAACGACCTCAACTTCGACGGTGTGGCCGCGATTTTCGACCACAAACTCAGTCACGATTGGGGCGTGTTCGGCACCGTCGGCGCATTCCCGGTGGAGTACACCAACGACACCACCACCAGCAACGGCTTCGACAAGGAAGACAGCGACAACAAGTGGCTGTACGGCGCGCAGATCGGCGCCAAATGGGCAATCAACAGCAACAACCGCGTGAAGGGCGCCCTGGCGTATTACCGCTTCGACGACATCGAAGGCCAGCGCTCCAGCCCTTGCGAACCCTGGGCCGGTGCGCCGGGTTGCGACAGCGACGGCACCCGTGCCTCGTTCATGCAGAAGGGCAACAGCGTATTCCTGCTGCGTGACATCACGCCGAACCCGCTTAACCCGACCACCACGCCGCAGCCGCAATTCGTTGGCCTGGCCTCGGAGTTCAACCTGTTGGACCTGAACCTGGTGTGGGACGCCGATCTGCCGCACGACTTCAAATTGCGTAGCCAGGGCAACTACATCCACAACCTCGGCTACGACGAAGGCGACATGCGCAAGCGTTCGGCCGGGCAACTGGTCAACAACCTCGACAGCAGCGGCGACATCGAAAGCGGCGCCAACGCGTGGATGGTGCAATTCACCCTCGGCAATGCGCTGGATCTGAAGAAGCAGGGCGACTGGAACCTGTTCGCCGGCTACAAGTACATCCAGCCGGATGCCTTGCCGGACGGCTTCAACGACTCCTCGTTCCACCTCGGCGGCACCAACGCCAAGGGCTACTTCCTCGGCGGCAACTACGGTCTGGCGAAGAACGTCTACGCCACCGGTCGCTGGCTGAGTTCGGAAGCGGTGTACGGCGCGCCGTTCGACATCGACGTCTTGCAGCTTGAGATCAACACGCGCTTCTGAGGCGCCGGGAGAGTCTGATGAATACGCGATTGTTCTTGCTCGGGCTGGGAATGCTGATCGCCGCCGGGGCCAGCGCCGAGGGCATGGAAGAGCGTCTGCGCACCCAGTTGCGCAGCACCACCCAGCAGTTGCAGGCCTTGCAAAGCCAGCAGGCCCAGGCCAGCGCCGCGCAACTGGCGGCGCAGAACGAGGCCAAGGCCGCGCAGGCGCAGATCAGGCAATTGACCGCTGAACTTGCCAAGGCCAAAGGCCTCGCCGAGCAACTGGCCGGCCAGCAACAGAGCCTGCACAGCCAGGCCCAGGCGCAAGTGGCGGCCAGCAACGAGCAGACCGGCAAGTTCAAGAAGGCCTATGACGATCTGCTGGTCATGGCCCGTGCCAAAGAGGCAGAACGGTCTAAGCTTCAGGCGCAATTGGCTGAACGTGACACACAAGTGCAGCAATGTTCAGTCAAGAATCAGCAAATGTACGGCGTCGCCAAGCAGATCCTCACTGCCTACGAAAACATCGACGTGGCCGAGGTGATGAAGATCCGCCAGCCCTTCGCGGGCAGCGCCCGGGTCAAGTTCGAAGAACTGGCTCAGGGCTTCGGCGATGACCTGTACAAGACTCAATTCGATGCGCCACGAGCGGCGCTCGCTCACTGATTTGACAAGGAAGACACCATGACTCAATTGATCAGCCACGTATCCGCGCAATCCCTGACCGATGTCCTGCAAGCCGCCGGTTATCGCGTCAACCAGACCGAACAGAACGGCATCGTCCAGTTGCTCAGCGCCAGCCAGGGCATCGGCTACGCCGTGCGGTTCGGCAACCCGGCGGTGGCGGAGCAGGGCAGCTACGTCGACTTCACGTTCAGTTGCGCGCTGCGGGTGCAGGGTGAGTTGCCGGGCGGCGTGGCCGAGCAGTGGAACGCGACCCGACGCTTCGCGCGGCTGTCGTTGCAGGGCGAGTTTCTGGTGATGGAAATGGACGTGGTGGTGGCCGCCGGGGTCAGCGCCGATCACCTGCGTGGCAACCTGGAGTTGTGGGATCGCCTGCTTCAGGAGTTCATCGTTTACCTGCGTGACTTCACTCAGGCCAATCAGGCGCAGAACGCCAAAGTCGCCGTGGCCGAGGAAGAGGAAGTCGCGCTGTGAAAAAGCCTGCCATGGTGATCAGCGCCGCTGCGGTGGCGCTGTTGGTGGTGGCCGCGGCGCTGGTGTTGCGACCGGGCAGCGACCCGGTCGCCGCTCAGCAACCGGCGCCGGTGGTAGGCGCCAGTGCCGGGCCTGCGGTGGCGCGGTTGGGCAATCAGCAGGTGTCGCCGGAAGAATTGCAGACCTTGCTCGCGACGCTGCCCGAGGCGAGCCGCGAGCAACTGCGCGGCAATCGTGAGGCGCTGGAGCGCTGGATTCGCGCGCGCTTGGCGGAGAAAGCCGTGCTGGAACAGGCCGACGCCCAGGGTTGGGCGCAGCGCCCCGACGTCGCCCGGCAGACCCGCGCGGCCACCGAGCAAATCGTGTTCCGCGACTACCTGCGCTCGGTCAGCCAGGTGCCGGCGGACTACCCGAGCGCCGCTGAATTGCAGCAGGCCTACGACGCCGGCAAAGCCAATTGGCAGACCCCGGCGCTGTACCGCGTCAGCCAGATTTTCCTTGGCGTGGCGGATGCCCAGAGTCTGGAGTCGGTGCGCAAACAGGCGACGGAACTGAGTAAAAAAGCCCAGGCCGCGCCGGGGGAGTTTGCCGCACTGGCAACCCAGTATTCTCAGGATCGTGTGACTGCCGAACGCGGTGGCGATACCGGTCTGCAACCGTTGCAGCAACTGGTGCCGGAAGTCCGGGGCGCGGTGGCGCGGCTGAAAGTCGGCGCCGTCTCCGACCCGGTGCAAAGCGCCGCCGGCTTCCATGTGATCAAACTCACCGAACAACAACCGGCGCGCGCCGCGACCCTCGACGAACTGCGCGACCAACTGACCCAGGCCTTGCGCAATCAACGCCAGGAACAAATCGCCCAGGCCTACCTCGACGGCATGCTCAACACGGCGACCCTGAGCATCGACGGCGCTGAACTCAACAAAGTGCTGGAGAGCAAGCAGTAATCCGGAGTGATGAAATGCCCCGGCACTTGTGGGAGCCGGGCTTGCCCGCGAAAGCGGCGTGTCAGGCACCGAAAAGGCTGAAAGTGCCGGCGCCTTCGCGGGCAAGCCCGACTCCCACAGGAAAGCGCCAACAGACTGAAAATGCTCCAAGCACCGGAAGCCGCCAAACAACAAAGATCGACAGGGAGTCATCGATGTCATTCACCGAACCCGCAGGCCGACAGAGCAGCCCCGACTACCGCGCCCCCGAGGACAAAAGCCAACCCTGGCTGGCCCAGGCCGCGACCCTCGACAGCGAAGTGGCCCAATACTTCCTGGTCAGCGCCCGGTGCGGCTGTTTCATGCAGGCGGCGCGCAGCCTCAATGTGCGATCGACCCTGTTGCGCAAACAACTGGCGCAACTCGAACAGCAACTGAAGCACACTCTGTTCAGCTTCCAGGGCAGCGCCCTGAGCCTGACCCGCGAAGGCCAGCAACTCCAGGCGCAACTGATCGCCCTGGCCCACGAACGCAAACTGCCGGTGATCGAACAACCGCTGGTGCGCCTCGCCGTCGCCGAATCGATCCTCCACGACATCCTCGGCCGCGACCTCATCGCACTGCTGCGGCGCAACGCCAGCGTGCGCCTGGAAATCATCGCCCTCGACAGCGAACTGGCCCTGCGCGCCGTCAGCGCCGACATCGTCCTGTGGCTGGCCCACGGCGACAGCCCCAACCCCGGCCCGACCTTCGCCACCAGCGAACCGCAACGCCTGGCCCGAATCGACTATCTGCCCCACATCGCCAAACGCTACTCCCGCGTCACCGCACGCCCCGACAGCACCGACGACCTCGCGGACTTCATGCTCGTGCAATGGCGCCACGACCACCAGATCGACAGCTTCCGCCCCTGGAACGACCTCGTCGCCCAACGCCTGGCCGGGGTGGTGCAGATGCAGTCCTACGAATTGATGCTGGAAATGATCCGCTGCAGCGCCTGCATCGGGTTATTGCCGATGTACATGAGCCAGTTTGATCGTGGCCTGGTGGCGTTGCCGGGGTTGTTTGACGAGCCGATGCAGTTGCAGGCGTGGCTGGCGGTGAACGAAGAGTCGCAGGGTGGGGCAGAGGTGGAGGGGTTGGTGGTCGTGGCGCCATTGCACGAGCATGAAGTCC
>NZ_JAHTKI010000031.1 GCF_019145475.1 Pseudomonas botevensis | reverse complement strand
TTTCGGCGCCAGCAGCCGCCGGGCTTCGCCGATGACACTGATGAACTGGGACCTGGCCTGCAAGTCGGGGGCGCCATCGCGCTTCTGCACGGCGTAGGACAGGATCAGTTGCGACTTGGCCATGCGCCGCAGCAGGGCGTTGGGAATATCGATCTCCAGAATGCTCGGCACACTGACCACCGGCTCGGCGGGCATCTTCTCATCGATCGGCACCCCCTCCGTCGTCGCGCCCTTGACCCTGACCGTGATGATGTCGCCGACGGCGATCCGGTTGTCCAGAATCATGACCTGAGCGATGCCGTCGGCATTGCCGAGCTTGTCGAGGTCCAGCACGTTGCTGATCGCTTGTTTGAGCAGCGGCGCCGCCGGCCGGGTCGTGTCGATCGCCACGGGCACCCGCTGCTCATGACTCCAGTCTTCGGAGCGGTTGAACACCTTGTCATGGACTTCGAACGCCACGGCTACCCCGTCCGAGTCGCCGGCTTCGCGAATGGTCGCCTCATCGACATGAATGATGATCGTTGCCTTGCCGTCCGCCTGATCCTGGGTCAGCGGCGGGCCGGGCACGAACACGCCGCCCCAGCTCACCAGAACCACGTCGCCCGCTGCCGCATTCAGATAAGGCCGCCCCGAGGCGGGGTCCGGACCGATGGTGATATCGACCCCGTCGGCGACGTTGTCCTTGTCGATGCCGTTTTCCACCGTGCCCTTGGGGAGAAACATGAAGAAGTTGGAGTGGCCCGGTCCCGGGTCAGTGTCTTGACCACCGGGAATCGTCAGCTTGACCAGCACGTCCATCACTTCCGAAGGCTCGGCCACCTGACCCAGGCGGGTGACCACGTAGGACACCTTGAACGGGCCATCCAGAAGACGCCCCGGCGGCACGAACAGCGTCAGCGTTTTATCGACCTCATCCTTGTCGATGGTCTTGTTCACCACCTGTTGGCCGGGGCCCCAGTTCACCACCAAGCGGTCACCGACGTTCATGGTGGACCAGGGGCCGGCGCGGCACAGTAACCCCAGCAGCGGAAAGTTACCCAGCGCGGCGGCCCAGTTGATGCCCCAGACAATGGGGTTGGTCGATATCGGTTGGGGGCTGCGACCGGGGATGTCGAGTTCCTTGAGCAGCAGCGGGGTGTTGCCGGTGGGCGCCGGGGTGTTCATGACGGAAACTCCGATCAAGGATGACGGAGTGATTGAGCGTCAAAAGGGCGAAATTGGCACCTGTCAGATCTGACAGGGGGCGGCGGTTTTACGACAAGTGGTCGGGGTCCCCTTTCCCTCCGGAGAGGATCAGGGGCTTTTGATGTCCAGCGCCACCGACATGAACTGATTGATCCGCGAGCGCAGCCACTTCTCGGCGGGATCGTTGTCATGCACCCCGCTCCACGCCATCGACAACTGCGCAGCATCGATCGGGAACGGCGGATCCTCGGCGCGCAGCTTGCCGCCCTCCACCAGCGCGCAGGCCGCGTAATCCGGCACGGTGGCGATCATTTCAGTGCCCGCCAGCAACGCGCGCAGACCGCTGAATTGCGGCACGCCGAGAACCACCCGGCGCGTCCGTCCGACCTTGGCCAGGTCCAGATCGATGTTGCCGCTCAGATCGCCGGAGAACGACACCATCGCATGGGGCCGGGCGCAGTATTCGTCAAGGCTCAGCGGCCCCGGACGGTCGTCGCCGCGCAGGACTTTGCAGGGAATGTCGCGCAGCTTCTTGCGTTTGGCGTTGGCTGGCAGATCCGTGGTGTAGCTCACGCCCACGGAGATTTCCCCGGAGGCCAGCAGTGCCGGCATCAGCAGGTAGTTGGCACGACGCACCACGACCACAATCCCCGGCGCCTCTTCCTGCAACTGACGCAGCAACGGCGGAAACAGGCCGAATTCGGCATCGTCCGACAGGCCGATACGGAACAGGTCACAACTGGTGGCCGGGTCGAATTCCTTGGCCCGGCTGACCGCGCCAGAGATCACGTCCATGGCCGGTTGCAGTTCTTCGAGAATGGACAGTGCCCGTGCCGTCGGCTCCATGCCGCGCCCGTTGCGCAGCAGCAGCGGATCATCGAACAGATCGCGCAGGCGCCCCAGGGCCGCACTGACCGCCGGTTGCCCCATGAACAGCTTTTCGGCAACGCGGGTCAGGTTCTTCTCGAACATCAACGCTTCGAAAATCACCAGCAGGTTCATGTCGACACGACGCAGATCGTTACGGTTCATGGGTATTTTTCCTTTTATGCCGGACGCAAGTGCTGCGCACTTTACTCGATCCCGCGCCTGCTCGACGGCGCAATTAACAACGTTTAACTCGTCAGCCTCCGGTCACCGCCCAACAATGAATTGCTCTGCGCAGCGTTGTTTTATTGACCCGAGGGAAAGCGCTGACCGTGCGTTCCCCCCGACACGGACTTTGGCCATGGCTCACTTACAACCAACCGTCGCCAGCGAACCGCTCAAGAGCAGCACTGGCGGTCTCAGCCCGCAGCGCGAACGCCTGGTGAAACAACTGATCCTCGACCGCCTCGGCGACAGCCTTGAAGTCACCGAACTGGCCCGTGCCTGCTGCCTGTCGCGCAGTCACTTCTCGCGGGCTTTCAAATGCAGCACCGGGCTGTCGCCACAGGACTGGATTCGCACCCAACGCATCGCCCGGGCCAAGCTGATGATCCAGCACACCGACCTGAGCCTGACGCAAATCAGCCTGGAATGCGGCTTCTGCGATCAGGCGCACTTCTGTCACATCTTCACCCGCAGTGAAGGGATCAATCCGTTTGCCTGGCGCTGTCGAGAGGTGCGCAATCCGAAAAGCAAAACGTCGCGATCCTCGACAACGCTGCAACGGGCCTTCCTCTAGGATTTATTGCTGACTCATGCGTTGCGCCAGGCGCGCCACGCGCTCGCCCAGGTGCGCGGCGGTGCGGCGATCTTCCAGCGGCGGGGCGTGCTCCGGCGGCTGCTCGACACAGGATTGCGACATCGCCCCGAGAGAGCTGCCGAGACGGTTCAACTGGCCGTCGAAGAGACCGGCGGCAGAACGCGCCGGGAGCAGATCCAGGCCCACCCAGATCATCGAATGCTGCGCGGCGAACACCGCCATCTGCAACAGGGTGTTGAGCTTGTCGCCGCACAGGCTGCCGGAGTTGGTGAACCCTGCGGCGATCTTGTCGCGCCAGGGCCTGGCGAGGTAGAACGCCGCCGACGCTTCCATGAATTGCTTGAACGCCGCCGACGCGCTGCCCATGTAGGTCGGCGCGCCGAAGATAATTGCGTCGGCGCGGTGCAACTCGTCCCAGTGCGCTTCGACATCCTCTACCGCAATCAGCCGGCAGGCGCTGCCCAAGTGGCGCTCCACCCCTTGAGCCACAGCCTCGGCCATGACCCGGGTATGCCCGTAGCCACTGTGATAGACCACCACTACCTTGCTCATTTGCAGCGTCCTCCGGGACGTATGCATTCCATTACCCGAAGTTTTGGACGTAGTGCTGCTGCAGGACGAGTTAATCGTTGTTAATTTTTCCCGGTCGTCGGGTGCCCCGACACAGGCTTCGACCTTTAAATACAGTGGTTGCGGCGCCCGACGCCGATGCCGGGGCAAAAATGCCCCGGCGCCTGCGCATTGCACTGACGCCAGATCCTGAGGAATATGCTCGGATATCGCGGATCAGACGGTTTGCGCCACTTCAAGCGCCGATCCGCCCTGCCCGTCACCGAATCGTCGCCGAACGGGAGCAGGATCATAAAAAAAGCATCGCAGGAGTGAGCTGTTGAGTCTTTCCCCGAATCAGGCCATCGGTTTCGGCCCCTATCGGATTCATCCCGGACAACGCCTGGTGCTCGAAGGCGACCAGCCGTTGCGCCTGGGCCGGCGTGCCATGGACATCCTGCTGATCCTGCTGGCCCACCCCGGAGAGGTGGTGAGCAAGCAGCAGTTGATCGCCGGGGTGTGGCCGGACAGCGTGGTGGAAGACATCAACCTGCGAGTCCACATGGCAGCGCTGCGCAAGGCCCTCGGCGATGGTCAGGCCGGGCAGCGTTACATCGTGACCGTGGCGCAGCGTGGCTACAGCTTCGTCGCGCCGATCGCCCTGCAATCTCTCGACAGCCCGCCTCCCGCCAAACCCGGTCGGCACAACCTGCCGCTGCGCCGCACGCGGATGATCGGCCGCCAGCCGCTGGTCGACAGTCTGATGACGCAATTGCCCCGCCAGCGCTGCATCACCCTGGTCGGCCCCGGCGGAATCGGCAAGACCACTGTCGCCCTGCGAGTGGCCGAACAACTGATCGGACGCTATCGCGACGGCATTCGCCTGCTCGACCTGGCGCCGCTCAACGATGCACGGCTGATCTGCTCGCACCTGGCCGGCCTGCTGGATTTGTCGCTGCATGACAGCGAGCCGCTGGCCTGCCTGATCAACAGTCTGCGCGACCGGCAGATGCTGCTGGTGATCGACAACTGCGAACACCTGATCGATGCCGTGGCCCTGCTCGGCGAGAGCATTTTGCGTGGCGCGCCGCAGGTACACATTCTGGCCACCAGTCGCGAGAGCCTGCGCGCCGAAGGCGAGTTCGTGCAGCGTCTGGAGTCCCTCGACTGCCCACCGCCGATTGCCGTACTCGACCGCGAACAGGCGATGGGGTTTTCCGCGTTGCAGTTGTTCGTCGAACGCGCGATGGCCGCCCACGAAAACTTTGAGTTGAGCGACGCCGAGCTGCCACTGGCGAGCGAAATCTGTCGACGGCTGGACGGCATTCCGCTGGCCCTGGAACTGGCGGCGGCGCAGGTCGCCAGCCTCGGGCTGGACGGTTTGCTCACACAACTGCAAGGCCGTTTGCCGGCGGGTAATCAGACCAGTCTGGGCCGGCATGAAACCCTGCGCGCCACGCTGGACTGGAGCTTCAACCTGCTCAACCCCTGCGAGCAGATCTGCCTGCGCCGGCTGGGCGTATTTCGGGGTGGTTTCACCCTGGAGTCCGCCGCTGCGGTGATCGTCGGCCAACAGGTCGAACCCGGTGAGGTGTTTGCTTCGATCACGCAACTGGTGGGCAAGTCGCTGCTCAGCGTCGAAGTGGGCGATGAAGAAGTGTTTTATCGCTTGCTCGACACCACTCGCCGTTATGCGCTGGAAATGCTTGAGCGGGCCGCCGAACTCGGCACAACCCGCGAGCGCCACGCCGAACGCTGCCTGACATTGATGCATCAGGCGCAAAACGATTGGGAAAACACCCCGACCGGGGTGTGGATCGAGCGCTACAGCCGTGGCCTGGAAGATTTGCGTGCCGCCCTGGACTGGGCCTTGCACAGCGAGGGCTCGCGGGATCTGGGTGTGCGGCTGGCCGCCACGTCTGCCCCGCTGTGGCAGGAATTGTCCTTGCTCAAGGAATACGGCGGTTACGTGCGTCAGGCGCTGGCGGAACTGGAGTCCTCGAGCGAACCCTGCCCGCGACTGGAAATCGCCCTGAAACTGGCCCTCGGCAGCGCCTGCTATCACACCTGGGGTGGTACTCCGGAAACCATTGCCGCGTTTGTCAGCGCGCGTCTGCTGGCGCAACAACACGATGACATGGCCGGCCAGTTACGCGCGGTGTCCGGGCATATGGCGGTCAACCTCAGTTGCGGTCACTACCAGATGGCGCTGGAGCAAAGTGAACAGTTCGATCGCCTGGGACTGGACGGCGATCCGCAACTGTTACTGAGCACCCACCGCCTGCGGGTGCTGGCCCTGCATTACGCCGGCGACCAGCTCCAGGCACGGATTCACGCCGAGCAGGTGATTCAGCGCATGGCCCACAGCGGTCACCTCAACCGTTTCACCCACGGTTTCGGCGTGCAATACGACCAGAGCGTTGCCTCACTGACCGTCCTCGCCCGGGTGCTGTGGCTGCAAGGCTTGCCCGAACAGGCCTGGCGCACCGCGCGGCAGGCACTGGATATCGCCGTGCAAATCGATCACGGCACCTCGATTTGCTACACCCTGGCCCTCGCCAGTTGCCTGATCGCCCATTACAACGGCGACCAACAGAACGCGCGCGCCTTGCTGCAACTGCTGCTGGAACAGGCGCAGAAACATTCGGTATTGCTGTTCCACACCTGGGGCCGGCACTACGCGCAGGTCATCAATGCCGGTGCCGAGACGTTGGCGCCGCCGAGTAACAGCGGGTTGATCAAGGAAATCATGGTCACCCTCGACAGCGCGTTCATTGATGACGACTTGCTTGCGCGGGCGAACAGTGGCGCGGCGGGCTGGAGTACAGCGGAGATTCTGCGGGTGCGGGCCGAGGGGTTGTTGGCCGAGGAGTCGAGGTGTCTGGACGAACCTCTTGGCGGGCTTGCCCGCGAAAGCGCAGGAGCAGCGGCCAGCAACTCGGAGCTTGCCGAAACCGTGCTGCAGCAAGCGCTGTCCATTGCCCGCCGCCAGGGCGCCCTGGCCTGGGAACTGCGCAGTGCCACGTCACTGGCTCAATTATGGCAACGCCAGTCGCGCCACCACGAAGCGCTGCAACTGCTGACGCCGATCTACCAGCGCTTCACCGAGGGCTATGCGACCCCGGACTTGCGCAAGGTCCGCGCGCTGCTTGACGAGTTACACCGCCAACTGCACGCCTGAAGCCCAGCGGGTACGGTCAATGTAGCGGGCGTGCCGACCCTCGAAGTCATTCAGCTCGCCACTGTGCGCCAGCTGTTCGCAGGCATAGCGGCGCGTGGTGTTGAGCATCCGGTAACGCAGCACCGCGCCGCCCCGCTCCACGCTCAGCAGTGACTTGTCCGCCAGTTGCTCGACCAGCGCCACCAGCGTCGAAGCAGGCAACCGGGCACAACTGATCACGCCAATCGCCGCATCCAGCGTGAACGCCATTCTGAATACCGACAGCCGTTGCAGCACTTGCCGCTCGGCGTCGCTCAAGCGTCCATAACTCCAGTCCAGTGCGGCTTTCATCGACTGATGACGGGATACTGCAGTGCGCCGCCCATGACTCAGCAGTTGCAGGCAATTATCCAGTTGCGCCTGCACACCGACGATTGCCAGCGCATCGATTTGCGCAGCCGCCAGTTCGATCGCCAGTGGTAGCCCATCCAGCCGCCGGCAGATATCGCGCACAGCCTTCAGATCCTGCTCGCGCAAACTGAAACCCTGTTGCCGCGCCCGGGCACGACTGACGAACAACTGCACCGCCGAGTGACTCATCACTTCCTCGACACTGTTCAGCGCAGTGGATTTGGGAATGGCCAGGGGCGGTAATTGCTGCACGGTTTCCAGCCCGACCTGCAACGCCTGGCGACTGGTGGCAAGGACCGACAGGCGTGGTGCCGCACCCAGCAGTTTTTCCAGCAGCCCCCGGCAGGCCTCGCGCAAATGCTCGCAATTGTCCAGCACCAGCAAGGCATGGCACGCGGTGAGTGTGGTGAAATCGGTATCGAGGGTGCGCAGCACATGTTCGAGCAACGGCGTGGAGCTATCGATCTGCGAGAAGTCCACCAGCCAGACGCCATCGGCAAAATGTTGCAGCAGCAACTCGGCCGCACGCAGGGCTACGGTGGTCTTGCCGACCCCGGCCGGTCCGATGATCGTCATCAGTCGCGACAACGGCAATTGCCGCACCAGACCGCCAATCAGCGAGTCGCGGCCGGTGACCGGCGTCAAACGTGCCGGCAGATTGTGCTGAGGCGCCTGCAGAGTTTCGAAGGCCACCTGCGGGACACTGTCGCCTTGCACCGGGGCGACAAAACTGTAGCCGCACTGTGGCACATTGATGATGTAGCGCTGACCGTTTTCGCCATCGCCCAAAGCTCGACGCAGCGCGGCGATGTGTACGCGCAGGTTGATCTCTTCCACCACGGAAGTCGGCCACACCAAAGCGATCAATCGCTCCTTGCTGACCACCCGGCCGGCACGCTCGACCAACACTTGCAGAATGTCCAGCGCACGCCCCCCCATGCGCAGTTGCCGATCCCCTTCGAGGATCAGCCGTTGGCGCAGGTGAAATGCATACGGGCCAAAACGCAGGACCGATGCCGAACTCAAATCGTTGAGGCTGTTCATGACCGCTATCTTCGCAGCCCTCGGTGACGGAACAAGTCTCACGCAGGGCGCAACACGGACATCCGGGTGCGCCAGACGGACAGAACCGCTCTAGCTGAACTGTTCGCGGTACTGCGTCGGTGTCAGTCCGAGCTTTTCGCCGAACAGAAAACGCATGTGGCGCACACTGCCGAAACCACTCTTGTACGCCACGGTTTTCAATGGCAGGTCACTGGTTTCCAACAAGTTTCGCGCGCAATCGATACGCGCGTTCTGCAGGAACTCCATGGGTGTCATGTTCACCTCGCGGGCGAACACCCGGGCAAAATGCCGCGCGCTCATGTTCGCCAGACCGGCCATGCGCTCGACGCTGAACGTTTCGTCGAGATGCTCCAGAACATGGTTCTGCACGCGGGTGATCGGGGTTTCCTGAGGCGCCACCGCTGCCATCAACGGGCTGAACTGCGCCTGCCCGCCCTGACGCTTCATCACCACCAGCAGCACTTTGGCCACATCCTGGGCGAGTTTCTTGCCATGGTCATGGGCGACCACCGCCAGCGCCATATCAATGCCGGCGGTAACACCGCCCGAAGTGATGAGATTGCGATCCTCAACGTAGATCTGATCGGTCTCGACGATGGTCTGGGGAAAACTCTTGATCAAACGCTCGGTGTAGTTCCAGTGGGTGGTCGCGCGAAAGCCGTTCAACAGGCCGGCATGACCGAGCACGAAAGCCCCGGTGCAGATCGACCCGTAGCGCTGACTGCGCTTGACCGCACCCGGTAACCAGGCGAGCAGCGGCGGATGTTTTTCGTTATAGGCCCCCGGACCACCCGGCACCAGCAACAGATCAAAACTGTCGTCGACCTCATCGATATGCCGGTCGGCATGCATCAGAACACCGTTGGATGCGCGCAACGGCCCGCGCTCGGTGCCGAGGGTGACCAATTGATAGTGGTCTTGTGCTTTCAAGTAGCGGTTCGCCACCGAAAACACTTCCAGCGGCCCGGCCATGTCCAGCAGGAGAAACTCGGGAAACAGCACCATCGCTACAGTTTTCATGGAATGACATCACTGAAATCAATGAACAGTTATAAGTCGCCGCATTATGGCGAGTAAAACGCTCAGGTAAAACCGCGCAAAACTGTCAACTGCAAGGAGACAGTATTTCAATTTTCATCTACTTATTGCACAGATCGGTTAACAGTAACCTTCTCCTCACTCGGACGAATTCACGTCCTGAAAGGAGATTTCATCATGCTGACCCTTCGCAAAGCCTCCGATCGTGGCCTCGCCAATCATGGCTGGTTGAAGTCGTTCCACACCTTTTCCTTCGCGAGCTACCGTAACCCTCGCGAGCAGGGTTTTTCCGACCTGCTGGTGATCAATGATGACCGCGTCGCCGCTGGCAAAGGCTTCGGCCAACACCCGCACCGCGACATGGAAATCTTCTCCTACGTGCTCGAAGGTGCGCTGGAACACAAGGATACACTCGGCACCGGCTCGGTCATTCGTCCCGGCGATGTGCAACTGATGAGCGCCGGCAGCGGTGTGGCCCACAGCGAGTTCAACCACTCGGCGAGCAAGCCTGTGCACTTCCTGCAAATCTGGATCGTGCCGGATGTCGGGGGCGCCAAACCGCGCTACCAGCAAGAGCACTTCAGCTCGCAAACCAAACGGGGTCGCCTCAAGCTCATCATTTCTCCGGAAGGCACCGATGGCTCGCTGAAAGTACGCCAGGATGCCCGTGTGTATGCCGGCCTGTTCGACGGAGCGGAAAGCGCAACCCTGAAATTGGCTGCCAACCGCTATGCCTACGTGCATGTGGCTCGCGGCAGTGTTGAACTCAACGGCGTGCAATTGCAGGAAGGTGACGGCGTGCGGGTTCGCGAAGAACAGGCACTCACCCTGAGCAACGGCACCGATGCCGAAGTACTGGTGTTTGATCTGCGGCCTCAGGAGTTGCCGGAAATGCCATGAGGCATGACTTCATCACCCACAAAAAACGGCCTTCATTGAAGGCCGTTTTTCATTCTGTCGTGGCTGACGCCGGCATCACCAATGGCGACGTATTCGCATCCTTGACTGCCTGGATCACCGACAACGTGGTCTGCATCGCGACCATGACGTTGGCCTGGTTGGCATACATGGCGCCCACCAGTATCGCCACGGCAGCAAACAACTGCACGACAGCACCCGCGTAGTGACTGCGTTTGAAACTTACAATTTGCCTCGTATAGTCTTCCGCACGCTCTTCAGCCTTGACGACCCGTTCGAACATCAGTTCGAGACGCTTGTCGCGCTCCCGTTGAGCGATGTCGTAGGCCTTACGCGCCTTCTCGCGTTCCTGTCGAGCAATAACCTCGTTTTTTTCGCGCTCCCGTCGTTCTTTTTCATGCGCTTTTTGCCATTCCTCCCGAGCCTTCTGCTGAGAATGCTGCCATTCCTGCCGAGCGGCTTCCTGCGATCTCTGGAATTCCTGGCGAGCAGCCTCCTGTAATCTCTGGGATTCCTGCCGGGCAGCCTCTTGTGATCTCTGGGACTCCTGCCGGGCGGCCTCCTGTGACTTCTGGGACTCCTGCCGGGCAGCCTCCTGAGTTTTCTCCCATTCCAGCCGGGCACGCTCCTGAGCACGTTTCTGCCGTAACATCAGCCGTTCCTGCACTTTCAGCCAATACTGCTGGTGTTCCTGTTGGGCTTTGCCCCGCTCTGCTTGAGCCGCAACGAACGCATCAAGGCTCGCGCGCAGGGCATCGACTCGAGCGTCCGTTTTCACCTCGATCGCTTCGATCCTGGCGTTGAATACATCACTTGTCTTGTCGTTCATGGAGTCGATACCGTCAGATTCACGGGCCATGTCACATTCTTGAAATTGGCTGAATTCCCTTGCAAGCAATTCCACACCTCTGCTGCTTATCAATACGTCCCTGATTGATCCCCTCCCAGGCGAGCCATCCGCCCCGCAAGAGGTTTCAGAAACGATAAGGCCGAGTCCACATGACTCACAAGCCAGCGGATTCCGGTGCAGTTGTAGGTAAAATCGCCAAGTAATGTAGTTGGCTAAAACCACTCAAACGGCGCGCCCGCACTACTCATTTTCGGCTGCAAACGCTTCGACAATCTGCGTGATGACCGCCTTGACCCTCGCCGTATGGCGCAAGTCGGCGTGGGTCACCAGCCAGACCTCGTAGGGCAACGACCGTGTTCGCTCCGGCCAGAGTCGAACCAGCCCGTCACGATTCCCCATGTAAACCGGGAATTCTCCTACACCAAGGCCAGCAGCGATCGAGCGGCGGCCCAGCAGACTGGAACCCAGACTCGCGACAATGCGCCCGCGACTCACGGGTTCGTTGACCAGCGTCATCTCCTGGCTGCGCTCCAGATACGGCTGATAGACAACCAGATCATGCCCCTCGAACGCCGTACCGGGTGTCGGTACGCCGTGGGCATCGATATACGCCTGCGATGCAAACAGCCCCACCGGCCAGCGGGCGATGCGTCGGGCGATCAGGTCGGGGTTGTCCGGGCGTGCATTGCGCACGGCGATGTCGGCTTCGCGCTTGGCCAGACTGAGCATCTGCGTGGTGGCGTCCAATTGCACGCGCACATCCGGGTGCCGCTCGTGCAATCGCGCCATCGCCGGGATCAGGAAGTCGATCGCCAGCGAATCGGTGGTACTGACGCGGACAGTTCCGGTCAGACGATCGTCCAGACCCTGGATCTGTCGCTCCAGTTCCAGCGCCGAATGTTCCATTTTTTCCGCAGATTTGAATGCCGCTTCACCCACTGCCGTCAGCGCATAGCCCTCAGAGGTACGCAGGAACAGCGTGGCGCTCAAGGACCTTTCCAGCGCGTTGATGCGCCGCCCCACCGTGGCCTGATCCACACCCAACACCCGCGCGGCGCCACGCAACGTCGACTCGCGACAGACAGCGAGAAACACCCGCGCATCATCCCAATTCATCGTTTATTCCACCGCTGCAATTTCGCATCATCAAGCAGCGAAATCGCTGCATAAACGCAGCAACGATAGCCGATATGCTGGGCGCCATAAACATTGAAAGGATCGTTGGCGGGAATCATTGCCTCCCGGCCGCGCTCCCATTTACAGACCTTTTGCCTGCCAGGAAACCAAAATGACGCTGCCCAATGAAATGACCCGTATCGAAATCACCCAGCCCGGTGGCCCGGACGTTCTGCAACCGCGCCGAGTGCCGCTGCCAACCGCCGCTGAAGGCGAAGTGCTGATTCGCGTTCACGCCGCCGGCATCAATCGTCCGGATGCCTTGCAGCGCGCCGGCCAGTATCCGATGAGGCCCGGCATGAACCCGATACCGGGGCTGGAAGTGGCCGGTGAAGTGGTGGCAGTCGGCGTGGGTGTCAGCACCTTCGCGGTGGGTGACCGGGTCTGTGCGCTGACCAACGGTGGCGGTTACGCCGAATACTGCACCGTTCCGGCCGGTCAGGCCCTGCCGATCCCAGAGGGGCTGGACTGGGTGCAGGCCGCCGCGATACCGGAAACCTTCTTCACGGTCTGGGCCAACCTGTTCGGCCTCGGCGGTGCCCGTGCGGGCCAGCGCGTATTGATCCATGGCGGCACCAGCGGCATCGGCACCACCGCGTTGATGCTCTGCCGCGAGTTCGGCATCGAAGCCTTCGCCACCGCCGGCAGTGCCGAAAAATGTGCGGCAATCGAGAACCTGGGCGGTCGGGCGATCAATTACCGTGAAGAAGATTTCGCCACAGTCATTGCTGAAAAAACCGCCGGCCAAGGTGTCGATGTGATCCTCGACATCATGGGCGGCTCTTATCTGAACGGGAACGTCAGTGCCCTGGCGATGGACGGTCGATTGGTGATGCTGGGCTTTCTGGGCGGTGCCCGGGCCAACGACATCAACCTGCTGGCCATTCTCGCCAAGCGCGCGGTGGTTACCGGTTCGCTGTTGCGCCCCCGCACCACTGCGGAGAAAGCCACCATCGCCGCGCAACTGCACGAACATGTATGGCCGGTGCTGGCGAGCGGGCGTTGCCTGCCGATGATCGACAAGGTTTATCCGCTCACCGATGCGAACCTGGCCCATGCCCATATGGAGACTGGCGACCACATCGGCAAGATCGTGCTGGAGATCGGTTGAGCCGTTGCAGCATTTTGTAATCGTTGCGGGCTCACGGTGGTCGAAAATGTCCCGCGTGGGCCAACGCTTCTGGTAAAAAGCGTTCTTTGTCCGCGCACCGGTGAAACGTTTAATGTTCCTCGCCTTCATGACCCGACTTCGACGCCGCCGTCTGGCGTTTGCCTGCATGGCCGCGCTGATCATCGGCCTGCCGGCGAGTTGCGCGGTACTCGAACACACGGAGCGCAAACTGCTGTTTCGCATCGAACCGGGGACGGCAGGCTGGTATCACGGCTTGCCCGACAGCGTTCAGGAACTCGAGCTGCGGCCCAAGAGCTTCAAGGCCGGACAGAACATTCATGCCTGGTGGTGGCCGGCGGAGCGTGCGAACGCCCCGGCCATTCTTTACCTGCACGGCGTGCGCTGGAACCTCACCGGGCAACTGTTTCGTATCGAACAACTGCGCGCGGCGGGTTACTCGGTACTGGCTATCGATTATCGCGGCTTCGGCCAGAGCCACGGCGATCTGCCTTCGGAAAGCACCGTCTACGAAGATGCGCGGGTGGCGTGGGAGCGTTTCCGGTTGCTGCAACCTGACCCGAGCAAACGCCTGATCTACGGGCACTCCCTGGGCGGTGCGGTTGCCATCGACCTGGCCGCCGAACTGGGCCAGAACGCCGCCAGAAACCATACGCCGCTGCCGGTGCGGGGCCTGGTCATCGAATCCACCTTTACCTCTCTGGCGGATGTCGCCGCCGCCGTCGCGAACACCTCGCTGCCGGTACGCTGGTTGCTGTCGCAAAAATTCGACTCCATCGACAAGATCGCCGACATCCATATGCCCCTGCTGGTGGTGCATGGTCTGGCCGACGCCTTCGTCCCGCCACGCTTCAGCGAGCAGTTGTTTGCCGCTGCCCGCCAACCCAAACGCCTGTTGCTGGTGCCCGGTGCGACCCACAACAACAGCATGGCGCTGGGTGGGCAAAACTACCGCAAGGCCATCGATGCGTTGATGCAGAACAAACCTGCGACGCACGTAGCCGGCTCTGCGGCGGTTCACAGCGCGCGGGAATCATGAGGCCATCCACCTGACGACACACCGTCGGTCATTCCACAGAAAAAATTTGCAGTATCGGCTGGCAATTCAGCGCTCTAACGCTTTGCTGGATGGAGTCCATCCATGATGCAGCTTCGGCACACCCGGCCGTGCTGCGTTTCACTGCCTGTTCGGGAGTACCACCATGAAAATCAACCCGTACCTGATCTTCAACGGCGACTGCCGTGCCGCCTTCACCTTTTACGAGCAAGCGCTGCACGGCAAGCTCGAAGCGATGATGACCTTCGGCGAAACACCCGCCGCCGAGCACGTGCCGAAAGAACACCACAACCTGATCATCCACACCTGCCTGAAAGTCGGCGACCAGATGTTGATGGCCTCCGACACCACGCCCGACCGGCCAACCCAAGGCATGAGCGGCTGCTCGATTTCTCTCAACGTCGACACCATTGCGCAAGCCGAGCAGGTGTTCAACGCACTGGCCAAGGATGGTCGGGTCGACATGCCCCTGGAAGCGACTTTCTGGGCCGCACGCTTCGGCATGCTGGTGGATCGTTTTGGCGTGTCGTGGATGGTCAATTGCGAAAGTGACAAGTGATACTGCGTTCGCGGCGCCCATGAAAAAGCCCGACCTGTTCAGGTCGGGCTTCTTTATTTATCGCTGCGCCAGCTCATGCCGCACGCACTGCTCGTAGTAAGTCTGCTTGACATCCGCAGGCTTGAGCCGCGAGGTGCTGTTGTAGGTCTGCTCGGTGATCCCCATCGCCGTCATGCGCATCCATGGCTGCTGGAACTTGCGCACCTGCAAGCGCTTGCGGGCGCCATACAGGGACATCCCCGACAGCTTCGATTGCTGCGCGCCGGCGGCGATATCCGAACCCCAGGTACAAGCAAAACGATGGCTCTTGCTCAGTTCCCTGGCCTGGACGTCCAGCGCGAGGAGAGCCAGGGAAAGCGTTGCAACGGTGATGACGATCGTCCGCATAGGCAAACCTAACCTTTTGAAAAAGGGCGAGTTTGCCGGTGGAAGCAGAATCCGGGGGCCAGCACTTTGCCGCCTGTCGATGGTCTTTTTGCCCTCGGCCTCAACGCTTGACCTTGCGCTTGTTGCGGTACTGGTCGATGACCACCGCCACCACGATGATCAGGCCTTTGATGATGTCCTGAATGTAGGCATCGACCCCGACGAACGTGAACCCGCTGGCCATCACCCCGAGGATCAACGCACCGATGACCGTGCCGGTGATGCGCCCTACCCCGCCCGCCAGGCTGGTGCCGCCGATGACCGCCGCCGCAATCGCATCCAGTTCATAGGACATGCCCATCCCGGCCTGGCCGGTCGCGGCACGCGCCGAAGCGACCACGCCGGCCAGTCCCGCCAGCAAGCCGGCGATGCTGTAGACGATGACCAGATGACGCTTGACGTTGATCCCGGACGTGCGCGCCGCCTGCATGTTGCCGCCGATGGCGTAGGTGTATTTACCGTACTTGGTGTAGCGCAGCGCGATATGGAAGATCACCGCCACCACCAGGAAAATGATCACCGGCATCGCGCCGTGACCGATCGCCGTGTAGGAGTCCGAGAGCATGCTCACCGGCTGGCCTTCGGTGTAGTAACGCGCCAGGCCACGGGCCGAAACCATCATGCCGAGGGTGGCAATGAACGGCGGAATTCCGGTGATGGCAATGATGCTGCCGTTGATGGCGCCCGCCAGCAGCCCGACACCGAGCCCCGCAATCACCGGAATCCACACCGGCAGGTCCGTCAGCGAGGGGAATACCGCCCGGGCGAAATCAGAGGTCTGCGCCAGGCTCGCGGCAATCATCGCCGACAAGGCCAGCACCGAGCCCGACGACAAATCGATGCCCGTGGTGATGATGACCTGGGTCACGCCAATCGCCAGCAGACCAATGATCGACACTTGCAGGATCATCAGGACCAGACGCTGGGAGTTCAGCAGAAAACTCTGGTCACGCACGATCCAGCCGAACATTTCGAAGACCAGGCCGATGCCGATCAGCACCAGGAAAATGCTCAGTTCGGTCGGCAAGCGCCGACGACTTCTGACCGGGGCCGTTCCAGGCTTGTTTTCCAGTATCGCGTTCATAACCACTCACCCTTCTTGTGCGGTGCCGGACGCGGCAAAAACCGCCGCCAGCCTCAAAGTTCGTTGAAAACCTAGTGGATCGCCGTCATGCCGGAGGCCAGTTGCATGACCCGCTCCTGAGTCGCTTCGCTGCGGTCGAGGGTGCCCATCAGGTCGCCCTCGTGCATGACCATCACCCGGTCGCTCATGCCGAGCACTTCCGGCAGTTCCGAGGAAATCATGATCACCGCCATGCCTTCGCCGGCGAGGCAGGCGATGAGCCGGTAGATCTCGGCCTTGGCGCCGACATCGATGCCTCGGGTCGGCTCGTCGAGAATCAGGATGCGCGGGTTGGTCATCAGCCAGCGCGCCAGCAAGGCTTTCTGCTGGTTGCCGCCGGACAAGGTGTCGATGCACTGTTCCAGGGAAGGAGTTTTCACCCGCAGTTTCTTGCACATGTCTTCACACAGCACCCGCAAGGCCTTTTGCTGAATGAAACCGTGGCCGGCGTAGTGCGGCAGCACCGCCATCTCCATGTTTTCCAGCACCGACAAACACGGGAACAGGCCACTTAACTTGCGATCTTCGGTCAGCAACGCAAAGCCCTTCTCGATCGCCATGTGCGGATCGCTGATGTGCACCACCTGACCATCGAGGCGCACTTCGCCGCCATCGCTTGGGGTAATGCCGAAAATCGCTTCGGCGACATTGGTGCGTCCGGAGCCCATCAGCCCGGCAATGCCCAGGATTTCCCCGGCGTGCAGATCGAAAGACACCCCTTTGAAAACGCCATCGAGCCGGAGGTCGCGTACCGACAGCAGCAGGTCGCCGATCGGCTGTTCGCGCAGCGGATACAACTGGCTCAGTTCGCGACCGACCATCATCGAAATCAGGCTGTCGCTGTCCATGTTTTCGGCCCGTTGCAGGCCGATGTAGGCGCCATCGCGAAACACCGCCACTTCATCGGCGATGGCGAACACTTCGTTCATTTTGTGGGTGATGTAGATGATGCCTTTGCCCTGGCTTTTCAGGTCGGCAATGATCGAAAACAGGTGGGCGACTTCCTTGTCGGTGATGGCCGACGTCGGTTCGTCCATGATCAGGATGTCGGAATCGTAGGACACCGCTTTGGCGATCTCGACCATCTGTCGCTCGGCGATGCTCAGGTTGCCGACCTGCTCTTCCGGGTCGAGGTTGATGCGCAGGCGTTGCAGCAGTTTTTCGGTGCAGCGGTGCATTTCCCGGTGGTCGATCATGTGCAAACCGTTGAGCTGCTCACGGCCGATCCAGATATTTTCGGCGATGCTCATGTGCGGCATCAGGTTGAGTTCCTGGTGAATCATCGCGATCCCGGCCTGAAGCGCTGCCAACGGCGTCTCGATCACGATCGGCTTGCCCCGCAGACGTATTTCGCCAGCGTCCGGCTGGTAGATGCCGGCGATGATTTTCATCAGGGTGGACTTGCCGGCGCCGTTTTCGCCCATCAGCGCCAGCACGGAGCCGGGACGCACCCGCAACTGCACATCGGACAACGCCACCACACCGGGGAACCCCTTGCTGACGTTGATGATCTCCAGCAGATACGGCTCATCGGCAGGTGTTGCAGCTGGCTGGACACCCGCCAGAGGGGTGCTCGAAGCAGTCGCTGAAGCGAACATGATCAGGTACTCCATCAGCAAGGTCGCCGGGGCCACCTTGCGTGCTTATTGTTGTTATTGAACGGACGGACTATTTGAACTGGTCGACGTTTTGCGGCGTGATCAGGCGAAACGGCACCCAGACGGCTGGCTCGACCGGTTCGTTTCTGGCCATTTTCACGGCGGTGTCGATGGAGCCGTCAGCCTGGCCCTTGGCGTCCTGGAACACCGAAGCCGCCAGCGAGCCGCGCTTCACTGCACTCAAGCCGTCCGGCGTGCCGTCGACCCCGGCAATCAGCACGCTGCCCTTTTCGACGCCAGCCTGTTGCAGGGCCATTGCGGCGCCGATGGCCATTTCGTCGTTGTTGGAGACGACCGCGTCGAACTTGCGGCCCTGGGTCAGCCAGTCGTTGACCAGGGTCATGCCTTTATCCCGCAGCCAGGTGCCGCTCTGCTCCTGCTCGATCTTGATGTTCGGGTATTTGGCCAGCACCTCTTTGACGCCTTTGGTGCGGTTGGTGGTGGAGTTGTTCGCCAGGTCGCCGAGCAAAATCACGATGTCGCCCTTGCCGCCCATCTTGTCGGCCAGGTACTGCATCTGCATTTCACCGGCCTCCAGATCGTTGGACGCCACCGTCACCACGCCTTTGGGCAGGTTCAGATCATCGGGACGACGGTTGACGTAGACCAGCGGAATGCCGGCCTTGACGGCCGCTTCAGTGATTTTCTTGGTGGCGGCGGTATCCACCGGGTTGACCACGATGGCATCGACTTTCTGGCTGATGAAACTTTCGACCTGGCTCAGTTGCTTGACCACGTCGCTGCGCGCGTCTTCGAACTGCAACTGGACACCGTCGGGATAGGACTTGGCTTTCTTGTCCATGGATTCACGCAGGTAGGTCAGCCAGGTGTCATCGAACTGGGACATGCTCACGCCGATCTTCATGTCAGCGAGTGCAGCGCCGCTGGCAAACATCAGTGACAAGGCCAGTGAGGCAAAACGGATCTTGGTCTTCATGAAAAGTCTTTCTCCACATTCTTGTTGGTTTTATGGATGAGGCATGACGATTTTCAGTAAGCGGACAAGCAGGGAAACGTTGAAACAGGATGTAGGGCAGGTCTGTCTGAAAACGACTTTATTGGAAAATATTTTCCATATCAACTCATTTTAGAATTTTATTATGGTTTTATTCCGTGACTGGCGAACGGGCTCAATTCCACCACCTGACGCCGCTTGAAACTCAGCAGCGCAGCGTCTAGCACACGGGTGGTGGCCAATGCGTCACGGGCCTCCACAGGCAATGGTCCACCGCTCTGCAATGCGGTTTGCAGCTGTAAATAGAACTGGTTCCAGCAACCGCGCTCCGAAGGCACCTTCTCACGCTCCTCGCCCTGCTCGAACCAGCCCCAGCGCCGATGCTCCTCCACGCCCCAGCGTTCGCCACAGGTTTTCGGCGAGAGCCCGGCGAGCGCTGACGCCTCTTGCCCGTCCAGACCATCAACGCTGTAACAGCCTCGCGTGCCGGTCACCCGAAAGCGCGAGCCTGGGGTGTTTTGCAGGCAACTGCCGCCCAGGTGTGAAATCACCCCGCTGGCGTGGGTCAGGGACATGAAGAAGCCGTTATCGAGGGCCTGGCCCTGTTCCAGGTAATCCAGTTCGGCGTAGACCTGCGTCACCGGACCGAACAGCAGCAACGCCTGATCCACCAGATGACTGCCCAGATCGCGCAGGAAACCACCACCGCTGGCGTTGTTCACCGACTGCGGCGAGTAGCGCTCGATCCGCGATTCAAAACGGCTGACATGACCCAGCACACCCGCCTCGATGAGCTTGCGCACCGTCAGGAAGTCCGAGTCCCAGCGTCGGTTCTGATAGACACTCAGCCGCACTCCCTGACGCTCGGCCATGGTGATCAGGGTTTGCGCCTGTTGCGCATCGGCGGCGAACGGCTTGTCGCTGACCACCGCCACACCATGCTCAATGCCGTCGAGCACCAGTGCCGGACGCCCCTTGAGCGGGGTCGACACCACCAGTACATCAATTCCGGCCTCCACCAACTGGCCGATGCTGTCGAAGGCCGGCACCCCCGGATGTTCCGCCGCGAGCAACTGCCGACGCTGCGCGGAACGGGTGACCACCCCAACGAAGGTCGCCGCCGGCAAACTGCTGATCAGCGGAGCATGGAAAAACCGGCCACCATGGCCGTAACCGACAAGTCCGATACGCATACCTGACTCCTCTATTCAGACACTGATGGCCTCAGCCGTAGAAACGCGGCCGATCAGGGAGTGCAACCCTGACGATGGCCCCGCTGCCTTGCGCCTCGATGCATGCATCGGCAGCGACAGCGGCGGCAAAGCCGTCCCACGCCGAAGGGCCGCCAACCTGGCCGGCGCGCACGCCATCGATGAACGCCTGCAACTCAACGTCATACGCCGCGATGAAGCGATCCTTCCAGTCCATCAGAATCGCGTTGGACAGCTTCGCCCCGCTGCGCAATTGCACCTGCGATGGCTCCGGCAGCTTGGCGATACCGGTCTCCCCCACCACTTCGCACTGGATGTCGTAGCCGTACTGGCAATTGACGAAGACTTCGACATCGATGCGCGTGCCCTTGGCGGTTTCCAGCAGAACGATCTGCGGGTCTTTCAGATGTGCAAGGGCCTTGCTGCTCTTGCGCGGGAACACCACTTGCACCGAAACATAATCGTCGTCGAGCAACCAGCGCAGCACGTCGAGTTCGTGGATCAGCGTGTCGGTGATCGCCATGTCAGTCTTGTAGTTTTCGCCCACGGTCGGGTTGCGGTGAGCGCAATGCAGCATCAACGGTTCGCCGATCTGGCCGCTGTCGATCACCGCTTTCAACGCGCGATAACCGTCATCGTACGGACGCATGAAACCGACCTGCACCAGACGCTTGCCGTGGGCCACTTCGGCCTCGACGATCTTGCGGCAGCCTTCGGCGGTGACCGCCAGCGGCTTCTCGCAGAACACCGGTTTGCCGGCGGCAATCGCCGCCAGCACGAACGCTTCGTGGCTCGGCCCCCAGGAGGTGACGAGGATCGCCTCGACTTCCGGCGCCTTGATCAGCGCATGGCCGTCGGGATAAACCTCGGCGGTCAGTTTCAGATCGGCGACGACCCTGGCCGCCTGCTGCAAATTGATGTCGGTGACCGCCACCACCTGGCTGTTGAGCAAGGTCTGGCTGCAACGCCGGATGTGGTCCTGGCCGATGGCGCCGGTGCCGATGACGCCTAACTTCAATGACATAAAGATTCTCCTGTGAATTTTTTTGTTGGTTTTAGGGCAATCAGTACTGACGGGCCTTCGCCAGTCGTTCATTAAGGGTCTGGGCCACCGCGTCGGTGCGGGCGCTGGTGGAGACTTGCGCCACGCCGACCCGCCACCACGACAGGTAGCCGTGGATCATGGTCTTGGGCAGGACCTTGATGTCGATCAGGGTCGACACCGATTGCAGACGCGCATCCGCCAACGCGGCGCGCAGCTCTTCAACGGTGTTCACTTTGTAGGTCTTGCAGCCATAGGCCGCCGCGCTCATGGCGAAATCCACCGGCACGAAAGCACCGTCGAGCTTGCCGGATTGCGGGTCGCGGAAACGGAATTCGGTGCCGAAGCTGTCCATGCCGTTACCCATCTGCAAGTTGTTGATGCAGCCGAACGTCATGTTGTCGAACAACACCACGTTGATCTTGCGCCGCTCCTGAATCGAGGTCGCCAGCTCCGAGTGCAGCATCATGTAGGAGCCGTCGCCCACCAGCGCGTAGACCTCACGCTCAGGCTCGGCGAGCTTCACCCCCAGCGCGGCGTTGACCTCATAACCCATGCACGAATAGCCGTACTCGACGTGATAGGTGTTCACGCCCTTGCTGCGCCAACTGCGTTGCAAATCGCCGGGCAGGCTGCCGGCGGCGGCAACGATCACCGCGTCATCGGCAAGCGTTTCATTGAGCACGCCGAGGACGCGGCTCTGGGTCAGGCAGGAGCCGGTCAGCTCGATGAATTCGCGCAGCACCGCCGGGTCCAGGTGGTCGTTGATTTCCGGGACGAAATCCTGGGTCTGGTACTCGATCTGAAAAACCCGGTCCACCTCTTCATCCAGTCGCGCCCGGGCTTCGCGGGGCTGATCGCCCCAGCCGGAACGGTAGTCGCCCAGTGCTTCGGTCAGCGCCAGCAAACCGCTTCGGGCGTCCGCCAGCAATTGCACGCCGTCGAGCTTCAGCGCATCGCACGGGCTGATGTTGAGGTTGAGAAATTGCACCTCAGGATGCTGGAACAACGATTTCGACGCGGTGGTGAAATCGCTGTAACGGGTGCCGATGCCGATGACCAGATCCGCGTCCCTGGCCAGCAGATTCGCCGCCAGGCAACCGGTCTCGCCGATCCCGCCAACATTCAGCGGATGGCTGGACAGCACGGCACTCTTGCCGGCCTGGGTTTCGGCGAAGGGAATGTCGAAGCGCTCGGCGAATGCCTGCAAGGCGGCGTTGGCGCCCGAGTACTTGACCCCGCCGCCGCAAATGATCAGCGGTTTGCGTTTGCCTTTGAACAGCGCCAGCGCGTCGCCCAGCATCGCTTCGGTGGCCGGCCGGCGCTCGATGCGATGGACGCGCTTTTGCAGAAAGTAATCGGGATAGTCATACGCTTCCGCCTGCACGTCCTGAGGCAAGGCCAGAGTGACCGCGCCGGTTTCGGCAGGATCGGTGAGTACGCGCATGGCGTGGATCGCCGCCGTCATCAGTTGCTCGGGACGGTTGATCCGGTCCCAGTATTTGCTCACCGCCTTGAACGCATCGTTGGTGCTGATGCTCAAGTCGTGGAACTGCTCGATCTGCTGCAACACCGGGTCCGGTTGCCGACAGGCGTAGACGTCACCGGGCAACAGCAGCAACGGAATGCGGTTGGCCGTCGCGGTGGCGGCAGCGGTCAGCATGTTCGCCGCGCCAGGCCCGACGGATGACGTGCAGGCGTAGATCTTGCGCCGCAGATGCTGCTTGGCGAAACCGATCGCCGCGTGGGCCATGCCCTGCTCGTTGCGGCCCTGATGGACGATCAGGTCACCGCTGTCCTGCTCCAGCGCCTGCCCCAGGCCCAGCACGTTGCCGTGGCCGAAAATGGTAAAGACCCCGGCGACGAATTTGCTCTGGACGCCATCGACTTCGATGTACTGGTTGTCGAGGAATTTCACCAGTGCCTGGGCCATGGTCAGTCTTGTTGTGGTCATAACCGCACCTTTCAAATGCATATCCGTTCTCTACGGGAAAGTCAGCTCAGGGACTTCTGCAGGTGATCCATGCTGGCGCCGAGCGCCGTCCGGATATCCACCAGACCATGGACGCTGTCGGCGAATGGTTCGAACGACAGATAGCCGTCATAGCCTTCGCCGAGCAACCGCTCGATCTGCGCTGCGTTACCGAGCATGTCGCTCTCACCCACCAGCACCCGATGACCATCGCGAATGGTCGCCAGCGGCGCGTCGGTCTGCTCGACACCGGAGATATGAACCAGCCCGGTCAGCTCGGGAAAAAATTCCTGTTCACCGGCCAGGTGATGATGAAAGGTGTCATGCACCAGGCGGAACACATCCAGCCCGCCGACACTTTTGATCGCCTCCACCGCCGTACGTTTGCGCCGCAGCGAACATTCTTCGAAACCCAGCGGTTCGATGAAGCCGAGGATGGCGTGCTCACGCAGGATTGGCGCCAGTTGCGTCAGCGCGGTGCGCAAACCGGCCGCGCGCTCGGCTTCACTGCGCAAGTCGCCGCGCTCGTTGAGTGGGCACATGACCACCCCCCGAGCGCCACAATCACGGGCGTAAGCGGCGAGTTTCAAGGCCTGTGCACGGCGCTCGTCATTCCACACATCAAACGGATACAGCGCGTTGATCGACAGCACGCTGATGCCCGTGGCCGCGCACAATTCACGCACGCGTTCCGGCGCAGTACCGTCTTCGATCTCGACGCCCTGGAGGTCATTGCGGATCTCGATGGCATCAGCCTTGAGGGTGTGCGCCAGCTCGACGAACGCCGGCAGGGACAAACGGGGTGCGACCATACGATTCAAGGCGAAACGCAGGGGCTTGCTCATTCTTGTTGTTCTCCGCGCAGGTCAATTATTTAGCCGTCGGCATGCTGAACTCGGGACCTTTGGCAATGCTGTCGGGCCAGCGCTGCATGACACTTTTGTAGCGGCTGTAGAACCGGATGCCTTCTTCGCCGTAGGCATGGTGGTCGCCGAACAACGAGCGCTTCCAGCCACCGAACGAGTGCCAGGCCATGGGCACCGGAATCGGCACGTTGATGCCGACCATGCCGACCTTGATGGTGCGGGCGAACGCGCGGGCAATCCCGCCATCGCTGGTAAAGCACGACACGCCGTTACCGAACTCATGGGCGTTGATCAGCGCCACCGCGCTGGCGAAGTCCGGCACGCGCACGATGCCCAGCACCGGGCCGAAAATCTCCTGCTGGTAAATGCTCATCTCGGTGGTGACGTGATCGAACAGTGTCGCCCCGACGAAGAAGCCGCTCTCGGCCCCCGGCACCTTGAAGTGGCGGCCGTCGACAATCAGCCGCGCGCCCTGGGTCACGCCCTGGTCGATGAACCCTTCAACCCTGGCCTTGTGTTCGGCGGTGACCAGCGGCCCCATGTCGGTGTCACCCTTGAGGCCATTGCCGACCTTCAACTGGTCGATGCGCGGCAGCAGGCGGGCGATCAAGCGGTCGCCGACATCACCGACCGCCACCGCAATCGAGATCGCCATGCAACGTTCGCCCGCCGAGCCGTAGGCGGCGCCGATCAACGCATCCGCCGCTTGATCCAGGTCGGCGTCGGGCATCACGATCATGTGATTCTTCGCACCGCCCAGCGCCTGCACCCGCTTGCCGCGTGCGGTCGCCTGCTGATGGATGTACTCGGCAATCGGTGTCGAGCCGACAAACGAAATCGCCTCGACATCCGCGTGTTGCAACAGCGCGTCGACCGCCGTTTTGTCGCCCTGAACCACGTTGAACACACCGTCCGGCAACCCGGCTTCGCTCAGCAGACGCGCCATCAGCAAACTGGCGGACGGATCGCGCTCGGACGGTTTGAGGATGAAACAGTTACCGGTGACCAGCGCCAGCGGGATCATCCACAGCGGCACCATCACCGGGAAGTTGAACGGCGTGATCCCGGCGCAAACGCCGAGTGGCTGACGCAGGTTCCAGTTGTCGATGCCACCGCCAATGTTGTCGCTGAATTCGGTTTTCAACAGGTTCGGCGCACCGCAGGCGTACTCGACGATTTCGATGCCACGGGTGACCTCACCCTTGGCGTCCGCGAAGACTTTGCCGTGTTCGCGACTGATGATTTCCGCCAGTTCATCGTGATGCTGATCGAGCAATTCCTTGAACTTGAACATCACCCGCGAACGCCGCAGGGACGATTGCTCGGACCAGGCCGGAAAGGCTTTCAGCGCCGAAGCGACGGCTTGCTCCACGGTCTCCTGGCTGGCCAGCCCGACGCGGGCCTGAACGCTGCCGGTGGCCGGATTGAAGACGTCGCTGAAGCGCTCGCTGCCGCTGTCTTGCACCTGACCGTGGATGTAATGGCCTACGACCTGGACGTCGCTCATCGTTATTGTTCTCCGTGCAGAGGTTGACATTCGAAGGTTGGAATTCAGAGATCCAGCAACCAGCTGTGCTGGGGATCGTTATGGAACTGCCAGACGCGCTTCGGCCCGGCCATCACGTTCAGGTAATACGACTCGTAGCCGTACGGCACACTGACCGGGTGATAGCCCTTGGGCACGATCACCAGGTCACTGTTTTCCACGGCCATGGCTTGATCGATGCTGCGATCGTCGGTGTAGACCCGCTGGAACACGAAGCCCTGGGGCGGATTGATCTGGTGGTAATAGGTTTCTTCGAGAAAGCTCTGGTGCGGCAGGTCATCGGTGTCGTGCTTGTGCGGCGGGTAGCTCGACGAGTGCCCCGAGGGCGTGCGCACTTCGACCACCAGCAGCGAATGGGCGGGCTCGGTATCCGGCAGGATGTCGCAGACGTAACGAGTGTTCGCGCCCTTGCCGCGCACACTGCGCTTCATGGTTTGCGGTTTGATCAGGCGCGGGCCGAAGTGCTCGGCGGTCGAACCCGGTGCCGCGCAAACCGCCAGTTGCACATCACTCAACGCCACCACTTGCGCCTGGCTGCCCGGCGGCAAGTAGGCGGCGAACGGCGATTTGTCTTCGAACACCGACTGGCGATCGCCGATGTTGTCCCAGTCGAATGCGCCCTGCCCCGGCGCCTCGCCCTTGATGCTGACCCGGCCGCTGAGCAGCACCAGGCACAACTCCTTTTCATTGGCACGGACCGGCAGTGTTTCGCCCAGACTCAAGCGATAGGCGGCGAAGCCGACGTATTCCAGTTCACCCTCGGCCAACTCGACCAGAGTCCGGCCGCGTGGATTGCTTTTGACCAGCAGGCTCATGATGCAATCCTCGCGTCGAGCAACCCACGCAAGGTGTCGTAGCCCTTTTTCGCGTAGACATAACTCGGCGCCACCGCTGGGTCCTGCTCGGCCTCGACCACCAGCCAGCCGTGGTAATCGGCCGCCAGCAACACGTCCAGCAGTTCGGCGAAGTCGATGTCGCCATCGCCCGGCACGGTGAACGTGCCGTTGATGATGCAGTCCGGAAAACTCCACAGATTGTTGCGCGCCAGTTGCACCACCGGTTTGCGCACATCCTTGAAATGCACATGGCAGATCCGCGAAAGGTGCTTTTGCAGCACCTGCAACGGCTCGCCGCCGCCCATGTAGCAATGCCCCGAATCGAACAACAGGCCGACTTCGCTGCCGGTCAGGGCCATCAGCTTGTCGATGTCGGCCGGGGATTCGACGTACGCGCCCATGTGGTGGTGATAGGCCAGGCGCACGCCTTGGGACAGGGTGAAACGCGCCAGTTCGGTGAGCTTGTCGGCGTACGCCTGCCAGGCCTGCTCAGTGTGAAAACGCGGGCGTTCCACCAGTGGAATGTATTGCCCCTGGATCGAATCGGCGACTTCGCCGTAAACCAGCACCTTGGCGCCGTTCTTCGCCAGCAGTTCGACGTGGCTACCGATGGCGTCGATTTCCTCGGCCACGGAACGCCGTGCCAGTCGGCTGGAGTACCAACCGGACACCAGCGCCAGGTCATAGGGCCGCAGCACGTCGCCGACGCCTTTGGCATCCTTGGGAAATTTGCCGTTGAGCTCAAAACCTTCGTAGCCGATCTCCTTGCCTTCACTGAGGGCGGTGCTCAGCGGCGTCTCACCGCCGAGGGCCGGCAGGTCATCGTTGCTCCAGGAGATCGGGTTGATGCCAATTCGAATAGCGGGCATGACTGCACCTTTTATTGTTGTACATGGAGCCCTGTGGGAGCGGGCTTGCTCGCGAATGCGGTGTGTCAGGCGCGGGCCTTGCGCCAGGCATCGATCAACTCGACAAAGATGCCCTGCACCTGGCGAATCAGCGTCTCGTCGTCGATTTCCCCGGCCATCCACGCGCGGCTCGGTTCCTGGAAGATCGTCCGCCCGACGGCAAACCCGCGACAGGTCCGGCTCTGGCGCGCCTGCTCAAAACCTTCGGCCAACGCCGAGGCCGGTGCGTTCAGGCCCAGCAGCACCACGCCACGGCAGTACGGGTCGCGTTCCTGGATCAGTTCGTCGAGTTGCTGCCATTGCTCGGCGCTTTGCGCTTCGATCTTCCACCACGCCGGGTAGATGCCAAGGTTGTAGAGGCGTTTGAGCGCGCGATACAAAACATCCGGATGGGCTGATGGATGATCCTTGGGCGGGATGATTTCCAGCAGCAGTTCATGCCCGCTGACCTGGGACGCCTGATACAGCCCCTTGATCTGCGCTTCCTGTTCCAGGCGCAGCAGCGGCTCGTCGTCGGGATGAAACTGCACCAGGCACTTGATGATCTGCTCCTGCGGCCAGGCGATCAGGTTGCTGCCGATCGAGCGACCGTGCTCGAACGCCAAGGGCCGCGAACCCTGCACTTCCACCGGCCGCGCCACCCACCAGCCACGGCCGGTGGCGGCATTCAATGCGTCCTGGCCGAAACGCTGGTCGGCCAGCAGCCCGACATCGGCCTCGACGCCCTGCTCGCGCAGATCGGCTTCGACCCGCTCCACCGCCTGGATGAACAGTTGCTTGAGTGCGCCGATGCTGCTCAAGTCGCGCCCGCCGCGTTGCGCCAGTTCCACCAGTTGCCCGCGATGGTCGAAGGCGAAGATGAACAGTTGCTTCCACTGTTTGCGCGGCACGCTGACCTGATGCAGGCGCTGCAACACCGCGTCCTGATCCGGCCGGGTAATCGGCACCGGGCTGTTGAACAGGTAATCGAGTTCGGCGCGGGTCGGCATCGCCGGAGCGCAGGCATGGCGCGACACCACCAGCCCGCCACAGGCATTGGCCAACTGGCAGCAGCGTTCGTCGCTGGCGTCCTCCAGCCAACCGCTGAGGAAACCCGACATGAAGGCATCGCCGGCCCCCAGCACATTGAGCACTTCCACGCGCACACCGGCATGAATGGCGCCGTCCTCGAGCCGTGCCGGGATCTCACCGTGAATCACTGTGCAACCTTGCGGGCCGAGCTTGACCACCAGCGTCGCGGCGCTGAGCCGGCGGACATTGCGTAACGCCGTGAGCAAATCTTCGGCGCCGCCGGCAATCAGAAACTCTTCTTCAGTGCCGACGATCAGGTCAAAACGCGGGAGGATTTTTTGTACGTGCTGGCTGACGTTGCGATCGGCGACGAAACGGGTTTCGCCGTCCGCCTTGCCGGTCAGGCCCCAGAGCACCGGCCGATAATCGATGTCCAGCACCCGTTTGACGTTGTGTTTCTCGGCGTAGTCCAGCGCCTGGATGCTCGCCTTGTAAACGCCGTCGGTGGAGAAATGGGTGCCGGTGATCAGCAGGGCCTTGCTGGCGGCAATGAAGGTTTCGCTGATGTCTTCGGCGCGCAGCGCCATGTCCGCGCAATTCTCGCGGTAGAACACCAGAGGAAAGGTTTCGCGATCCTTGAGGCCCAGCAGGACCATGGCGGTCAGACGCTCCGAATCGACCTTGATGGCGCTGACATCACAGCCTTCGCGAGTCAGGGATTCCACCAGGAAGCGGCCCATGTGGTCGTCCCCTACCCGGCTCAGCATTGCCGACTTCAGTCCCAGCCGCGCGGTGCCGAAGGCGATGTTGGCGGACGACCCGCCGAGGTACTTGGCGAAGCTGCTCACGTCCTCGAGCCGCGCCCCGACCTGCTGCGCATAGAGGTCGACGCCAAGGCGCCCCAGGCAAATCAGATCCAATCGACGTCCACTGGCAAAACGAGTCTGGCCCATGCTGGCTCCTGTTATTTTTATCAGCCCGTGTTCCGGACGACGACCGCGCCGGACACGCTTGGTGGATGCAGACTAAAACGACCGGGATCGAACAATCAATAAATATTCCAATTAATTTTTACGTGGAATATTTTTTCCAATAAACTTTGGGACAACCGTTCCAGGCCCAGAGCAATCGTTTCAGCAAGCCTCACCGCCGCGCAAGCTCAAGATTTTCTTCGGGGCTACCCTGTAGACTGCGCACAGCCAACCTATTGTCAGGGGACGAGGTGAAGCACCGTCCCTATAAGAACAAGCCAGAAGGATTCCCCAATGTCCCGCACCGATCAGCCGGCCACGACCGAGAGCACGCCCGAGAGCGATCTTGTCAGCCCCCCGATCAATGCCGAGCGTCTGCTGCAACTGATTACCCAGGAATACGAAAGCCTGCCGCGCCAGCTCAAACGAATCGCCAGCTACATGAGCCAGCAAAGCGACCGGATCATGGTCGACCGCATCAGCGACATCGCCCGCGAGTGCGAAGTGCATCCATCGGCGATCGTGCGGTTTTCCCAGCGTTTCGGGTTCAGCGGCTTCAGCGAAATGCAGGCGCTGTTCCGTGAGGCGTATACCCACAAGACCACGCCGGTGCAGAACTACCAGCAGCGCATCCGCAGCATGATCGCCAACAAGTCGCAGAAAGCCAGCGGCGGCGACCTGGCGCGCGAGTGCATCAACGCGACCCTGTCGGGCATCGAACGACTGGGGCTGGAACTCGATGACCAGGCCTTCGACAAGGCCGTGGACCTGGTGGTGAATGCCGACAACATCTACGTGGTCGGTGTGCGCCGCTCGTTCGCGGTGGCCGATTACCTGGTCTACAACCTGCAACACACCAACAAGCGCATCCATCTGGTCTCGGGCCTGGGCGGCAGCTACCGCGAACAGATGCGCAGCGTGCGCGCCAATGATCTGGTGATCGCCATCAGCTTCACGCCCTACGGCAAGGAAACCCAGCACTGCCTGCGCATCGCCCAGCACCATCAGGCGAAAACCCTGATCATCACCGACAGCAATCTCTCGCCCCTGGCCAAACGCGCCAACACTGTTCTGCTGGTCAACGAAGGCAGTTCGTTTGCCTTCCGCTCGTTGAGCGCGACGCTGTGCCTGTGCCAGGCGCTGTTTATCGCCGTGGCTTATCGACTGGAGTTGAAGGTCGACGAGATTCACGAGCAGGTCGGGTTCGAGGACTGAGCGGACTGCGTCGACAATTCGTAAATATTTTTTCTAAAAATTGATTAGAGAGAATATTTATTCTACAAATAGGCCTTCTGAAAACAACCCTTCAAAAGGCTCTCGTCATGCGCGAACTCGGAATCGGACTGATCGGCACAGGCTTCATGGGCCGTGCCCACGCTTTGGCTTTTCGTAACGTCAGTGCGGCATTCGAGCTGCCCTTCACCCTTCGCCTTGCCGCGCTGGCGGATGCCGATTCCATCCGCGCGCAAACCTGTGCCACGGCGTGGGGGTTCGAGCAAGCCTATGGCGACTGGCAGCGATTGATCGACGATCCGAAGGTCAACCTGATCGCCATCACCACCCCCAATCACTTGCACTATCCGATGGCCATGGCCGCCATCGCCGCCGGCAAACCGGTGTATTGCGAAAAACCCTTGGCGGTGAATCTGCAGCAGGCCACGGCCATGCACCGGGCGGCCAAGGATGCCGGCGTGGTCACCCGCGTCGGCTACAACTACCAGCACAACCCGATCATCGGCCTGGCGCGAGCGCTGATTCACAGCGGTGGGCTTGGCGAGATCATCAGTTTTCAAGGCGAATTCAGCGAAGACTTCATGGCCGACCCGGCCTCCCCTTGGTCATGGCGCTGCGAGGCCGTGCATGCCGGCGGCGCACTGGCCGATCTGGGCAGCCACTTGCTGGGCATGGCGCGTTATCTGCTCGGTGATATCGAGGCGGTCTGCGCGGATACCCAGACCGTACACCGCCAGCGCCCTGCGACTGCCGGTAGCGAGGAACAACGCCGCATTGCCGTCGACGATCAGGTCCATGCATTGCTGCGCTTCGCCAGTGGCGCACGCGGCACCTTCAGCAGCAGTTGGCTCAAGCACGGCTACAAGAATCATCTGAGTTTCGAGATCAGCGGCACCATGGGCACTCTGGCGTTCGATCAGGAGCGCTTGAATGAATTGCGCCTGTACCGGGTCGGGCAGGACGGCTTCCAGCGCTTGCTGGCCGGGCCGGACCTGCCCGGGTATGCGGCATTCAGCCCGGCGCCGGGGCATCAGTTGGGTTACAACGAATTGAAGACCCTGGAAGTGCATGAGCTGATCATGGCCGTGGCCGGCCAGGGAGCCGCCGGTACGGATTTCGAACAGGCGCTGGCAGTGGAACGCCTGGCGACGGCGATTCGCCAGGCGGCGCGGGAGCAGCGTTGGGTCGATGTCAGGGAGGTGTGATTAGCCTCCCCTGCGGTCGAGAAACAGGCGCTAATCCCTACCGCTCGATCGACCGGCTCCAGCGCGCATTCCACTCGGGCCGCGCCAGGTTCACCTGGTCCCAATCAATCGAGATCGCCGTCTGCAAATACCCCTGCATAGCATCCACCCGCGCGCGGGTCTTGTCGGTGGTCGGGGTGGTCGGGTTCGACGGAATCTGGTCACCCTCCTCCAGCGCCGGGGCCTGGGCTTCGGCGGTCAGCAGGAACGCGGCCAGTTTCTGCGCCAGTTCCGGCTGGTCGTTGCGGGCGATCACGCATTCGGCCACGTTCAGCACCACCGCGCCTTCCTTGGGCTGCGCATATTCCATCGGCACACCGAGCAGTTTCTGGGTGGCAACCTGAGTCGGCGTCAGCGGGAAAATCGCGGCTTCGTCGGTCTGCACCATCTCGGAGATTTTTGCCGAGCTGGCGATGTACTCCAGCACATTGGGGCCGACGGTTTTCGGCCAGGCCTTGAAGCCCGGCTCGACATTGCTCTCATCGCCGCCCTGAATGCGGTTGAACATCAGGAAACCATGCAAACCGAAGGTCGATGAGGCCAGAGACTGGAACACCACTTTCTCCTTGAAGCGCGGGTCCGCCAGGTCCATCCACGAGGTCGGTGCGGCCCAGCCTTTTTCCTTGAACATCTTGGCGTTGTAGCCAAGGCCGGTGACGCCCAGGGTCACCGCCACGGCCTGATCCTTGATTCGGGCCTTGGCCGGGATTTGCTCGAGGGGCGCACTGGGCGCGAGCTTGTCACACAGGTCCATGGAAATGGCGCGGTACATGATGCCGTCGTCGAGGAACATCACGTGCATCTGCGGATTGTCTTTGTTGGCCTGGACCTTGGCCAGGATATCCGACGAGGTGCCCGGCACGATCACCACTTTGACGTTGTTGGCCTTTTCGAACGCGGGCAGCACCTTGTCGGCATAGACCCGCTCCATGGTGCCGCCGTTCATGCCCAGGTACAGCGTCGGCACGGCGTGGGCGGTGGAAGCGAACAGAGCGAGGGACAGGCAGGACAGCGCAATACGTGTGTTCATGGATGTTTTTCCTCTCAGGCTTGGAAACGACAGATGGAAAACGCTTCGATGGGCTGGCGGCTGGCCCCGTTGCAGACAATCTCTGCCAAGGCTTCACCGACGGCGGGACCGAGCTGGAACCCGGCGCCGGCAAAGCCGAAACCGTGGAGCAGGCCAGGTGTGGTACTGCTGGGGCCGATCACCGGTTCGTGATCGGGTAGATAACCTTCGGTGCCGCTCCAGGTGCGGATCGCCTGGGCGCCCTTGAGAAATGGGTACAACTCCCCGGCGTTGCGCAGGATTTCCAGCACCGCCGCTTGCCCCGGGCGTGCCTGTCGAGGGCCAAGGGCGAAGCCGCGACCGCCGCCGAGAATGCAATTGCCCCGGGCCACCTGCCGCGCATAAATTCCGCCACCCTCGACCCCGGTGCTGACGTTCATCACCACAGGCAACGGCTCGGTGACCAGCATCGCCGGGTGCGCCGAGGTGATCGGCACCGACTCGCCGAACTGCGCCGCCACCGTGCCGGCCCAGGCACCGGCGCAATTGAGCAGCCAGGGCGCCTGCAAACGCAGGCCGTTGGCGCAATGCACCTGGAACAGTCGACCGTCATGCTCGATCCAGGTCACTTCAGCCTGTTCGAACACCTGCGCGCCGGACTGTTTTGCGGCGCGGGCGAAAGCGGGCGACACCAGCCTCGGGTTGGCATGGCCGTCCTCGGGACATAACGAGGCCCCCACCGCCACATCGCCGACCCACGCAAACCGCGCACGCAACTCGGCGTAATCCAGCAGTTGCAGACCCAGACCAAAACCCCGCACCGAATCGGCGTAGCGGTGCAAAGCCTCCAGGTCGGCCTGACTGCGCGCCAGCTTCAAATGCCCGGAGCGCACATATTCGCCATCGATACCGATCAGCGCCGGCAAGTCCGCCCACAGCTGATGAGCACGCTGCGACAGCGGCAACTGATGCAACGGCCGGCCCTGACGCCGCACACCACCGTAGTTCACACCGCTGGAATGCGAACCGCAGAAATCCCGCTCCACCAGCACCACACGCTTGCCTTTGCGGGCAAGCATCAGGGCCGCCGACGCACCGACAATCCCGCCGCCCAGCACGATGACTTCAGCTTCGATCATGGCTCCAGCTCCACACCAAACGGCAGCGGTTTGATCGGTGCCTGGCCGCGCAGCCGTCCGACGTTTTCAATCCCGCGCCCACTGCGTTCGGCGACGATTTCCGCTGCCGCCAGTCCGCACATCCGGCCCTGACAGCGCCCCATGCCGACGCGGCAATGGGCCTTGACCCGATTCAGTTCCCAGTGGCCCTGATCGACCACCGCGCGCACTTCGCCGACGCTGACCTCTTCGCAACGGCACAGGATCAACTCATCGGGAGCCTGCCTCGCCCACTGTTCAGGAAAGGGAAACGCGGTTTCCAGGCCATGGCGAAAGCGCTGGATGCCAGCCAGTTGTTGTTCCAGAACGACCGAACGACGCTGATCGATGGCAATGCCCAGATCCTCCAGCACCGCCAGCGCCGCACGCTCACCGGCCATTTGCGCGGCGTCGGCGCCCATGATCCCGGCTCCGTCGCCCGCCAGATAAACGCTGTCGATGCTGCTGCGCCCGGCGGCGTCCCGTTGCGGCAGCCAGGCACGGTTCAGGGCATTCCAGACAAATTCACAACCGAGCAAATCCGCCAATTGGGTTTCGCTGCGCAGGGCATGGGCGAAGGCCACAGCGTCGCACTCCAGGGCGCTCTCCCCCCAACGAATAGCGCTGACCCGCTGTTCACCGTCGATCTGCGTCAGCGTTGCGCCCTGATGCACGGGGATGCCATGGGCTGCCAGCCAGGCGCGGTAATACACACCTTTGGCCAACGTCGTCGGTTGCCCGAGCAACGCCGGCAACGCCCGGCACTGGGCGCTGAACGGCGCACTATCAAGCACCGCGACCACGTTGGCCCCGGCCTTGGCGTATTGATAAGCCACCAGATACAGCAACGGCCCGCTGCCGCAAAACGCCACTCGCTCGCCGATAGCACAGCCCTGATACTTCAAAGCGATTTGCGCCGCGCCCAGACTGTAGACACCAGGCAAGGTCCAGCCTGGCACCGGCAGAATGCGGTCGGTGGCCCCCGTGGCGACGATGACTTTCGAATACTCGAGACTGTCGGCGCGGCCGTCGCTGAGCATATCCAGACGACCGTCCTCGGCGTTCCACACCAGCGTCTCCGGGCGGTAGTCGATCAGCGGCGCCAACTCATCCATCGTGCGATGCACAGCCTCGGCCTTGTGCGCCTCGAAACCATAAAGTTGCCTGGCCGAGCGCCGGAAGTTGGCGGGCTGACGCCGGTAGATCTGCCCGCCCCCGCGCAGGCTTTCGTCCACCATGCACGGTATTACGCCATGGTGCAGCAGGGTCTGTGCAGCACGGATGCCTGCCGGGCCGGCACCGACAATCACCACCGGCTTCATGACTGACGCCCCGGGTCGCGGCTGATGGCCTGGCCGTCTTCCAGCAACGTCGAACAAGCCCTCACCCGCCGACCATCCGCCAGCCGTACCCAGCAGTCCTGGCACGCGCCCATCAGGCAGAATCCGGCACGCCGCTCGGCGCTGAAATCACTGCCGCGCAGGTGTTCGGCGCAAGTCAGCACGGCGGTCAGCAGGGTGTCGCCGAGCAGTCCCGTGGCCGGTTGCCCGTCGAGGGTGAAAGCCAGCGTCGGGCGCTCGTTTTCTGCCAGTCGTTTGAACAGCGCCATCAATGTTTCCCCACCAGCACCCGGTCCAGGCCATAGACCCGGTCGAGCAGAATCATGGTTGCCGCCGTCAGTGCGATCACCAGCGCCGAGACCGCCGCCATCATCGGGTCGATGGACTCGGTGGCGTACACATACATGCGCACCGGCAGGGTTTGCGTGGCCGGCGAACTGACAAAGATCGACAGCGTGACTTCATCGAAACTGTTGATGAACGCGAGCAACCAGCCACCGGCAACGCCGGGCAGGATCATCGGCAAAGTGATCTGCCGGAACAGCGTGAAACGGCTGGCACCCAGGGATTCGGCGGCCTGTTCGGCGCTGCGATCGATACCGATGGCAGCGGCCAGCACCAGCCGCAACACGTAGGGGGTGATGATTACGACATGCGCCAGCATCAACCAGGTGAAGCTGCCGTTGACACCCATCAACGCGAACAGCCGCAACATCGCCACGCCCAGGACCAGATGCGGAATGATGATCGGCGACAGAAACAGCGCACTGAAAAAGTTGCGCCCCACAAACTGATAACGGCTGATCGCCAGGGCAGCCGGCACCGCAATCAAGGTCGCCAGGGTCGCAGCGGTGAACGCCAGGATCAGGCTGTTATAGAACGCATGGATAAAATCGGCGCGCTCGAACACCGCGCGAAACCAGCGCAGGGAGAAGCCCGAAGTGGGCAGGCTCAGAGTGTTTTCCGGGGTGAACGCCACCAGGCACACCACCATCAGCGGCGCCATCATGAACAGCACCACCAGGCTATGAAACCCGAGGGCCAAAGGACCGTTTCTGGACATGCGCTTAACCCCCCAAGGACTTTTTGTAGCGGCTTTCGAGCATGCGGTTCCAGCTCAGCATGATCAGCAGATTGACCAGCAGCAGCACCACCGCAATGGTCGCGCCCATGGGCCAGTTGAGTTCCGAGAGGTACTGGTCGTACACCACCGTGGCGACCATTTTCAGCCGACGTCCGCCCAGCAGGCCCGGGATCGCAAAGGAGCTGGCCGCCAGACCGAACACGATCAGGGTGCCGGACAGCACGCCCGGCATGACTTGAGGCAAGACGATCTTGCGCATCACCGTGGTCTGGCTGGCTCCCAGCGAGAGCGCCGCCTGCTCTGCCGACGGGTCGAGCTTTTGCAACGAGGTCCACACCGGAATAATCATGAACGGCAGCATCACGTGCACCAGCGCGATGACCACGGCGAACGGCGTGTACAACAGCTTCACCGGACGTCCGCCCAAGGCCTGGATCATTTGATTGATCAGGCCGTCGGCGCCCAGCAGCAGGCTCCAGCCGAACGCCCGCACCACCACTGAAATCAGCAATGGCGTGAGGATCAGAATCAGAAAAACCGAGCGCCACGGCGTGCCCATGCGGCTGAGGATGTAAGCCTCCGGCACACCGATCACCACGCACAGCAGCGTCACCAGCGCACTGATCCAAAAGGTGCGCCAGAAAATTTCGTAGAAGTACGAATCGCTGAACAGCGACAGGTAGTGCGCCAGGGTCCATTCATCGGCCTTCACGCCCACCTGATAGTCGAACACGTTGAACGACAGCACCAGCGTCAGGCCCAGCGGCAGAATCAACAGCCCGGTAAACAATGCCAGAGCCGGCAGCGACAGCAGATAGCCCCGACTCATGCGCGCACCTCATCGGCCGCCAGCACCCGCAGCAGACTCGCCTGCCAGTCCAGCCCCACCGCCGTGCCGCAACGCAGCGGCGCATTGCCGTCGTTGCTGCGCACCACGGTGATTTCGCCGAGCGCGGTGTTGACGTGATACAGCCACTGGCTGCCGAAGAAGTAGCGGTTGATGACCTCGCCTTGCAGGCGTCCGGAACCGGCGTCCACCAGACTGATTTTTTCCGGACGCAGGCTGAGGGTCAGTGCGCCTTCGCCGCCGGTATGACGCACCTGCGGGATTCCCGACTCGTCGTAGTCACCGGCCAGAAGATTGGCCTTGCCGACAAAGTCGGAAATGAAGCGCGTGCGCGGATGTTCATACAACTTGTACGGCGCGTCGATCTGGGTCACCCGCCCGGCCTGCATCACCACCACACGATCGCTGATGGACAGTGCTTCGGCCTGGTCGTGGGTGACCATCAATGTGGTGATGCCGACGGCGCACTGAATGCGGCGGATTTCGAACTGCATCTCTTCGCGCAGGTTGGCGTCGAGGTTGGAAAGCGGTTCGTCGAGCAGCAACACCGGCGGTTCGATCACCAGGGCTCGCGCGAGGGCCACCCGCTGACGCTGGCCGCCGGACAACTCGCGCGGGTAGCGCTCGGCGTGCTGGCTCAGGCGCACCAGTTCCAGCACGGTCTTGACCTTGCCGGCGATCTCGGTGGCCGGCACTTTGCGCATCTTCAGGCCGAAAGCAACGTTGTCGCGCACGGTCATGTGCGGGAACAGCGCGTAACTCTGGAACACCACGCCCAGGCCACGACTGGCAGGCTTGGCGTGAGTGATATCGCGACCGTCGAGCAGGATCTGCCCGCCGCTGACATCCACGAATCCGGCGATCATTTGCAGCGTGGTGGTCTTGCCGCAGCCCGAAGGACCGAGCAGGGACACGAATTCGCCCTTCTCAACTGCAAGGTCGGTGGCAACCACCGCATCGACGGCGCCGTAGCGTTTGCTCAAGGCGTTGAGCTGGAGAAATGCCATATCTGCGTTCCACCTTTTTGAGTCGCGTCGAAACGCGCTTTTTTGTTTTGGGCAGATGCGAAAAGGGTCTAGCGGGTGCGGTGGCGCTCGATTGGAACCGGCTGCCGTTTGTTGTTCATTTCGCCCCTGTGGACGCAGATTAGGACGAAGACTAGGATGGACGGAAGATGGAATTTCACTGAATGAAGCAGTTTTTTCAGTTTTATTCATTCAACAAAATTTGTATCGGATAGATCGCCAATGGATTCCACTGAGCGGAATGAAAGTGCGAAAGAAGTGGGTGCTGGCGCGGTGTCCAGACTGTTCGCGCTGCTGCGCATCCTGGGAACGGTGCCTGAAGGCGGTGAGCGCGTGACCCAACTCGCGCAACAGGTGGGCCTCTCGCAACCCACCACCCACCGCCTGCTGCGCAGCCTGATGGACGAAGGCATGGTCGAGCAGGACGTGCGCACCAAACGCTATCGACTGAGCCTGGAGTTCTTCGCCCTCGCGGCCAACGCGGGCAATACCGGCAACCTGCGCGACCTGGTACGACCGAGCATGCTGCGCCTCAGCGCATCGCTGGGAGACTCATTGTTCCTGCTGGCGCGCAGCGGCTTCGATGCAATCTGCCTGGACCGCAGCGAAGGCCCCTACCCGATCCGCACCTTTACCGGCGATATCGGCGGACGCGTGGCGCTGGGCGTGGGGCAAGGCAGCCTGGCGATCCTCGCATTCCTGCCGGAAGAAGAACGCGAAACCGTGATCCGCTACAACCTGCCACGGCTCAAGGACTTTCATCTGTACGACGAAGTGTTCCTGCGCTCGGAAGTCGAGAACGTTCGCCGCCAGGGCTACGCCGCACGTAACACCGGAGTTCTGGAGGGTATGGCAGGTCTGGCGGTGCCGATTCTGGATCGCAACGGCCACGCGGTAGCGGCGTTGAGTGTGGCGACCATCAGCGATCGACTCGGGCCGAGCCGGTTGCCGATGGTGGTGGAATTGCTCAAGCGCGAAGCGGCGGGGATCGGGCCGAAGATCAATCCGTTTGATCCGACATTGCGCCGGCCTTCGCAGGTGTTCGACAGCTAATCGGTGTGAAAACAGCCAGAAACTGAAAAGCCCTGACAATGACTGTCAGGGCTTTTTGTGTCGCATGAAATGACTTAGTCGCCAGTCACATCACGCTGGAACGAACTTGCCAGTCCCACCGCCGAAAAACTGCCCACTGATCGTGCCATATTGCGTTGGATGAGTCAGCACTGTCAGCAAACGGTTGCCTTCATACAAGGACAGCGACAACGTGCCTCCGTTGATCGCCAGTTGCAGCGTCAGCGGAACGTTGACGAGGTTCTCCGCATCCGGCACGGTTCCCTGCAAGTAGGCATTGGAAATGTCGATGTTGCTGCCGGAGCCCGAGGCTTGACCGATAAAGCGAACCTTGGTGCCTTGCTGTGGCGCTTCAGGCCCGATAATGGCGAGCGACGAACTGATCTGGATCGTTTCGGGATGCGGCGCGCAGCCACAACCACAACCTTCAAAACAGAAATAGCCACAGACGTTTTGCTGACATCCGCAGCCGCACAACGATTGCGGATGAACGTTTTGGTTGAGAACTTCCTGCAGTGCGGGCTTTGCACTGAGAACCGCTTGCCGGCTTTTGATTTCCGCATCAAAGGCAGCTCGCGACTGCTTGCTGAACGCTTCGACCTGGTCAGGTTTGATGTCTTGCAGAGAAAGAGTCATCGTTAAGTCCTTTTATTATTCAGGAAACACCTGGAGACAATCCGCCTCTCACGGGCCGGCGCCTTCCAGGCGCACATGCCGCGGAATCCTGACTCGCGGCCTGTCTTTTAAAGCACAGATTCAGGACCCTTTCCAATTTTCTCCATTCGAAATCCTGCAGTTCGTCGCTTTGCATTTTTGCTGTAGCAAGACCCACCGCTCTGCCAACCGCCACCTTGCACAACGGCCGACGAGCTTGCGCCGTGGAGGATTAATACATGGATGAAGTGGCTTGCAGCCGACAAACGACAGGCACGGACCGGCCGGCATCGCCGTCGGTGAGCCCTTGGTCGCGGCCCGGCACGTGAACGGGGATCACCCAGGGCTTGAAATAGTGGCTGGATGCCGGTAATACCCCCCCGCGAATGGCGCTATGGAACCCAAGGCAAGAAACATGGAGAACCTGACAAAACTGCGCATTGGCCTGACAATTGGAGCAATTGTCGGCTTTCTGCCTATCACTCTGCTTTTCACAGCGGGGCTGATTGGCATCTTCATTCCTGCCATGTTTATTCCTCCCACAACGCCCTTCGTGGTAGCAGGATCCATTGGTATCTGCATCATCTCGATTTTCGGCATCGGCTCTGCCTGGAAAATCTACTCACTTGCGATGGCAGCCTCACCCAATCTTCGAAACAGTCGCCTACTTGCGTTCAGTGCAGTGGTTACCATGTCCTGGGGCTTGATCATCGCTTACTACACCTGCGAAATCCCACAAGCCACATGTATATTCCTGATGCCTGGGATAGTTTCATCGATCATGCTCGCAATTACCCAAAAACGAGTCCGAGCCTGAGAAGGCCTACTCGCAATATCAATCGCTTATTCGTTTTGGGGCGCCCGGCAGCACACCAATCACGTCGCATGCCGCGACACAATTTGCTGATTCGCGAAACGTGTTGCGACAAATCCGTAAGCGGCGATCAGTCAGTCGAAGCCCCATTCATCCGTTTCACTGGAAAATGAAAATCCAGCTACTACGGTGTAGGAATTGACTTAAAAGGGGGTCGCCATGGAAGAAGTATTCATCGTGCAAAAGAAACCCGCTAACGGCGTTTTGAACGGTTTCTACTATCGAATCGTCGATGTCCGCACAGGCCAGGCGATCAATCAAAATTTCCTTCAGGCTGTGCAGGCAGAAACTCATTGCCACGAGCTGAATAAGCAACTCAACTGCCCTGAACAAATTGAAGCGTAGAAGCACCCGTCAGGACGACCTATTCAGGCTTCCGACTTGGGAGCTTGAAGTCAGTCACCCGGTCCACGATGTTGCGGATCTTCTCCACGCCCAGGAAACCAGCCCTACCGCCGGAAGGTTGCCATGCTCTGTGGCAGGTCGAAGAAGTCCAGGCCACTGATGATGGTTAAGGTCAGCCCGCCGCAAATTGCGCCCTCCACCAGCATCTGGCGACGGGTGCCGCCTCCGTAGGTGATATACAGGCATGCGCAGCCGCATAGAGGATCGACGAATACTGGCTCAACGCACTATCCAGCTATCGACGTCCAGGCCTTCCCGAAGGCTGTCTTGGCTACAGGTTGATTTGAGGCAAAAAAAAGCCCCAACATGCTGGGCCAAAAACAGAAGCTACCTCACCAGTGCCAACGTTTAGGCACAATGAGCCAATCAGACCTGCTATTGAGTCGATAAAAACAACCCAAAAATCAGCCTGGCGCCAGTAGCGAGGCCGGAGATTTCACGATTGGCCGTGGAACTCGGCGCCGGAGATGTAACCGGCATATCCACTAACTTGAGATGATGTTACCGGCATGGTCAAATAAGTGATGGCCTTTTGCTACGGTGATCTCAATTGAAACAGAATCGCGGAATAATCATTTTTTTTTCGGCAATGATTTTGCTCTTTATTTTGGTACAGGTATGGCACGCACAATCTGCTCCGGAAGAGAAAAAGCAGGAGCGGGAACGCCAGCTCAAGGGTCTCGCGCTCATCATGAGTGTTCAGTCCGGAAAAGCATCTGACGATTCAACTCGCATCGATTCTGTGACCTACAGCGATGAGGTCATGCGTATCTCTTACACACTCACTAAAGTTACGAAAAACGAAATCGATTCTGATGAATTCACCAAGGACGCAAGAGCGCTTGCGGCTTCTGCATTCTGTAATGAAAAAGGTTTAGGACAATTCGTGAAATCGGGTCTTTCCATTGACCTCCTTTACAAAGATTCAACCGCCTCACCGATAGTCGAGTTTCAGATAGGCAAATCCGATTGCCTCTGAAGCCTGTCTTGAGACGGCTCGTAGCGGATAGGGCCGAAGCCGCCGGCGATCTTGACCGACGAGTTCTTCAGCTCGGTCAGGTCGGTGATCGGCGCGGCTCCGTTCGCAGCGTAGCGGTCGACACGACGCTGTGCGGCGCCCAGGGTTTGAAAGAACGACTCTTGGAGGAAGTCGCCAGTGAAGCCTTCCGACGAGATGATGATTGCGCCATTGCTGGCAGCGTTGAAGGCAGCAGTCAGCTGATCCAGCGTTTCGAGAGTCGCCGGCATGATGTACTGGTTGAAAACCTGCATTTGAGACAGGGACACGGACTATTTCCTTACGATTGTGGGAGATCTGGGTACTTGCTGGCGATCGCCGCAGTACGTTCAGTTTTGGTGCCGCCGATGTTTCCTTTCGCGGCCCCGCCGCCACCTCCAGCACCCGCAGCCCCGACGCCCGATGCCTTACTACCCGCGATCAGCGGCGCGAAAGCCGCGTCATTCGCGATTTCTGCTTTCAGCTCGTCCAGCGTTGCCGCCGAGAGCTTGCCCTGTGCGTCGAGGACGACCACAACAGGCTTCCCGTCGCGCTGCTCGACGCTCAGACGGCGTTCGATGTGTGGCAACAGGGCTTTGACGCTGCCTTGAACCGCCAGGGCAGACGCGATATCAGTAGCGGTACGGCCGACAGTCAGATCCCGGATCTGTCCGCTCAGCGTTCCACGCTCCTGTTCCAGCATGCCGTTCAGCTCAGCTTCGCGGCGGTTGAATTTTTCAGTCCAGGAACGCTCGAGTTCTTCGACGTTGCCAGATTTGCGAGCGGCTTCTTCACGCTCCAGGCGCGCGGCTTCTTCCGCCTCCCGCGCCTTCTTCTCGGCCAGCTTCTTCTCGCCGAGCAGTTCATCCACCTTGGCCTTCAGGCCGGATACATCTTCTTGCTGCGGCAGACCTTCAATGCCGAGTACGAACTTGCCGTCCTTCTCGATGTAAAGAGCGCGCACGGCTTCATCTACCCCTTCCAGGGTATCCATTTGGAATTTCAGCATTGGGTGTCTCCCAGAGACTTAGATGCAGGCTCGGCCTACTGTTTTTAGGGATTAATAAGTGATGTTGTGGACGGCCACAGACAGGAGGAGCAAATAAATGCTTGAAGGAGCGCTCAGGGAGCAGTATATTTTTGCTCACGGAGCGAAATAATTCGCTCCTTATGCGACCCAAGGAGGTCCAAATGCAAAACCATCAGATCATCTATGATGCAAACAAAAAACCACTTTTCGTCGTCATCCCGTACGACGATGAGTACAAGCGTGCATTCGGAATTGAGCCATCGCGGGGCTCGATGAGCACCACCTACGAAATCCCGCTGGCGATCACCCTGCCAAACGCTGGGGCCGGCGCAACGCTTGACCTTCCACGATTCGTCGAATACTGGGTGCGTTGTGGAATCCAAAGCCTTCCGATCAACAAGCGCGCCAAACCGCTTCGTGACTTCGAAGGCCGGGAGCGCTTCTCGCTCGAAGCTTTGATTCGGATCTGCTTCATCAGCGAGCCGTATCGGAACACTATGCAGGCCGTCAACGAAGTGACCGACCAATTGGTCAAAACCGGTCTGTTTCGCGAGATCCGTTTCAACCAAGCGCAGTTGCTCCCCGGTCAAATCTTTGATCGTGAGCGAGCAATCTCGCAGGCCCAGATCCAGCCATACTCGCGAACTGTCAACTGTCTCGAAATTGTTTACGAAGAAGCAGCCGAGTTCTGTAAGCAGCATCCGATTCCAAAAGAAAAGAAAATCGACTCCCAGTGGTTTAATCGAGACCGCCCTTGATTCCTTGAGGCGGGTGTTGCTGAGCAACCCCGCCGCTCATTTTTTCAGAGACCAGCGTTGTTGAAAGCAAACGGCTTGAGCCTTTTCATTTCCAGTAGAGTCAGCGGCGCAAAGTTACGATCAAGCTGCAGTTCGGCGAAGCGTTCAACACTCAGGCCGCCTTCACGAAACAGCTTGGCTCGGACCGGGCCTATGGCCTTGTCCTGAAACGCCGACGGCTGCTGCTGGAGCCAGTCGTAATAGCTGAGGTCAGCCCTCACCTGCTGCGCACCGCCGTCGCCGATGGATGCCCGAATGGCGTCCTTAGCAAACAGAGTGCTAAACCGGGTCACCGCCACCACCGTCGAGCGGCAGTTGATGTGGATAGGTGGCCTGGGCCCCTCAGTCAGCTTGAATCGTTGCTTGTCGAGCGTCCGGCACTGGCTGGTGGTCTTCGAATCCAAGGTGCTGACCCACTCCACCGACTGTACGACGTCACTGTTTTCCTTCAGCGTCTCCATGCGCGCCTGGGTGGCGACATGCTGCACCGCCGTCCTGACTATGGCGCCGGCATTACGGTTCGTTGTAGCCAGGATGCCGTCGTTGTACTGGAGCGCCTTGGTACCGCGAATATTCTTGATGATCTGGAAGTTCGTCTGGCCTTCGAAGAAGCCCTGCCTGATCGCGCCAGTTAGGCGTTGCCGCTCGGTGCTGGTGAAGCCCTCAATGAACGACTTGAGCAGCTTTCCTCCGTCGGCGCCGCGCACGCTGAGCGGATTGGTTAGGATTGCCGCCCTGATTGCCGCAGCACCTGGCACCGCCGCATCAAACGAAACGCCCACCGGCGCCGCCCGGGTCAAGCTGGTCGCCTCAAACTCGGCCTCGTAGTTGGCGATATCCACCAAGTCGAGGTTCAGCTTCTCGCTGTACCGGTCGAAGATGCCCAGCAGCAGGCTGTCGACCTCGCTAAGCAGCCGTTCCAGACGGGCGACGGTGTAATCCGTCAGATCGGCCCGGGTCAGCCGCTCGCGGATCGAGCGGTCGATCTCCTTGAGGAAGGGAGCGAACTTCTCCACCTCTCCCGACTTCAACTGCTCGAGGAAGACGGTGTGCCGGATTGTGGCGTCAAGGATTGCTTGGTTGGCCGCCATTCGTGATTACCTCTGTGTCATCCAAGTCCGGTCCGGAGCTTTGCGCCTCCAGTTCGTCCCGGATTTCGTCGTCCGTCTTTTCCGGGTTGATCACCCCGCGATCACGCAGGTACTGCCAGAGGTCACCCTCTGGAAGCTTGCCCCCCTGCACCGCGTTGAACAGCGCCACCAGAATGGCTGCGTCCAGAGTGATCTGGCTGAAGTCCTGATTGAGCTTGTAGACCACCTCGCCGGTAGCGTTGACGAACTCAGCCATCCCTTCCAGGCACTGGCTGTATGCTTCGCTCACGTTGCTGACCACCAGCGACAGGACGCTGTGTTCGGCGGCGCTATCGTTGTCAGCTTGGGTGGCGGTCTTCACCGCGCTGCCCTCTCAATCAGTCGGGCGCCGAGCGAAACCATATCCTGCTTCTTCGCGTCCATAGCTTCTTTCGCGACTGTGTTCGGTTGGGCCTGCAACATTCCGCAGGCTCCACCCTGAGGCAGCAACCAAGGCGCTCGGGATCCGAGGTAGATGCCCTCTTCTTCCAGATGGTCGCGCCACTGATCGCTCAGGCCAGACATCCATGGCTGAGGTTGCCCTACCAGGTAGGCCGCCTCTTCATAGTCCGCACTGTTGCGGTAATGGCCGACGTTGATCTCCGCCATGTCGTACAGCGGCGAATCGTCGATACTGGTGTCGTTGTTTTCGCTGCCGACGAATTGGAACGGGATTACCTGCCATGGACGACCGAGGCCATTCAGCGGCGTAAACGGTGCGACCTTCTGGGTTGTCTCGCTTGAGCCCTCTTCCCAGACTTCCTGCGTGTACTGTCCGGCCGGATCCAGGCGTAGCACCCGGTACTGGATGACCTGCTCGCTACCGAATCCATCATCGGTATCAACATCAATCGTCTCGCGCAGCACGACAAGGCTGAGCAGATGCCGACCGCCGATCTGGCGAGTCTTCCAGTTGATGATCGACTCAGCGGTGTAGCTGGCGATGTTCGCTCGAGCGCGGCCGCAAAGCTCGTCTGCCTTACTGACCGTTCCGGCCTCGACTGCTGCGTAATCGACCAGCAGCCCGTGACGGCCTACTTCGAGCAGATGCCCGATCACCGATTGGGATTGTTGGTAGACGCTGACGCCTTGCCCGTCGATGTCCCTAGCCACGTAATCGAGTGCTGCCGGAACCGTGAGGGTTGGCCAGGTGCGAAACACCGCGCCGACGAGGCTGTGCTTCGTTCTGCCGGTGGCGTTGTAGAACACCGCCCGCTTCTTGTACGCCTAGTAGCGTTCTGTGTTGTCCTCGCTGGTGTCGGCTGCATTCGGCCTTGGCAGGTAACGGTCGCCGGCCGCCTTGATGGTCTCCGAGCCTTTGCAGACGTCGCGCACCAAGCGCCAGCGGTTTTTCGCCGCGTCGTACTCGGGGCGAGTGAAAGTGACGTCGCTCATCAGCGTGCAAATCCCATTCTGATTTTGGTGGCCGGCTTCCTGGCGCTCTTCGCGACAGCGAAGTACCGGAATCCGTCGGAGCCGTGAGAGGTCCAGTCACGGAGCGGGTTGTTTTTCCAGCAGCCGCGCTTGTCGTCCCATTCTTTTTTGTAGTTTTCGAGGCATCCAATCCCCTCTTCGCACTTAGCCTCATCGAACACGCACTTCGGCAGGATCTCGCGAACCTGTTCGATACCGTCGTTGACGCCGATCTTGGGGACAATCTCGAAGGTCATGCTGTACTTCTCGCCGTCGATCTCATAACCCTCACGCGCCAACTCTCGGCGGGTCTTGGCATCGCTGCCGAATTCTCGGTTGTCGATGTCGTGCGGCCCCCAGTGCTCGGAGTAGGTGTAACCCTTGTCCTTGAGCACCTTCATGTAGTGCCGCAGGCCTTCGCCTGAGTTCTCGTAGTAATCGATGACGTGAAACTCTTCGCCAACCTGGCGCACGAACCAGATGGCCGTGGAGTCGCTGACGCCGATGTCCCAGAAGGTCATCACCGGCAGGTGGCTGTTGTTCGGTATTGCGCCTATGCGCTGAGCGGCATGCAGCTTGGTGAACTGCTGGGCGTAGTAGGCGCCCTCGATCGACTGTTGGAAGGCTTCGGCTGGGATCGACGGGTATTCCCGCTTCATGTCATCGCCGAGTGTCTTCTCCTTGGCGGCGTACCAGGCGCGCTGGCCCGGATTCGTGTCGATGCCGTGCTTGGCGAACAACTCGTTGAAGTATTTGGTCAGGCGCTCCGGGATAACCGCTTGTGCCGGGTCGAGCCAATAGGCCTGATTCTTCCACCAGCTGAAGAAGAACTTCCAATCCAGCTTGCCGAGCGGCGTACCGGACAGCAGTTGCTTCTCGGCGCTCTGTGAATAGTCGAAGAAGTAACCGGCCCGGCCTTCCGCCGTGGATTCGATGGTGACGAAACAGTCAGTAGCCACCGCCTCGAAGGCGCCGGTGACGATCTCACGGGCCTTGTGCGGAAACTTGGCGCAGATCTTCCCGAACTCGGAAACGTGCAGGTAACGCAACGTGCCGCCACGGAACGAGGTACTGACGTAGAGCGAACCACCTTTGCTGAACACCAGTTCGCCGGCGGCGTCGTTGCTCGCTGGGTTTGCGGCACGGATCTCTTTCGGCAGGTTGTCGTAGGCGTACTTCACCTTCTCCCGGAACAGGCGCTTGGCGTCATTCAGGGTGTGGGCGATCAGCGCGCACTTGGCCGACTCGAAAAGAGCGGCGTCCAGTTGGGTGATGCAGCACTCGGTAGTGAAACCGAGCTGCCGAGCCTTCAGGATGATGTTCCGGGTGTGCATCCCTTCGAAGTATTCGATCTGCTCGTCCGTCATCCGGAAGCGGACTTTCTTGCCCTGCTTGTCGGTGATGAAGTAGAGATTGTTCAACCGCCAACGCTTATCCTGGAGCAGCTTCATGTGCTCGGGCTTCATGTCAGGCGTCCTTCGATAATTCGTCCATCATCTTCGAGAGTTCGTCGGCGTCGTCCGCCTTCTCCTTCTCGTCCAGGCCAAATGCCTGACGCTCCAGGACCTGCAGGTTCTTCATTGCAGAGGAAAGCTGGAACAGTGTTTTGGAATTGCTGGGCAGCGCCACGGCGGCGAGCATCGAGGCCCGGCGCATGCCGTTGTTGTCTTCGGAAGTTTCATCCTCGATCGCGTCTTCGATCTCTTCGCGGCGCTGGATGGTGGTCATCAGATCATCCATCAGCAGGTTCACAAGGATCGTCGCCTTGCGAATGTCGCGGCGGTGGCTGCGAACCACTCGGGCGCCTTCCTCTGCCGCCTCTTCGATGATCTCGGCGTCAAGTTCGCAGTTCGCGCCTTGGTCGTTGCGAACCTCTCCGCGAACCAGCTTGCTGCGAACCTCTTTCCTCACCTGGTCAGAAAGGTCTCTCGCCCATCCAAGGGCTTTGGCCTTCTTCCTGATCGCGGTGTCGCTCACGCCTTGGCGCTCAGCGATGGTTCTGATGGAAAGCGAACCGGCCCGGTAGGCTCGTTCGATCGCCTCCCAGTCGGGTTTCTTGGTCGTCATAAATTGTCTCAAGTTGGACTAAAGCAGCAATTGAGTTGATGGCCCAATGCCGGTATGAGTACTGCTGTCCCACCAATCTCTCAAGGAAAAAAAATGGAACTGTTTGGAAAGGCGAAAGAAGTCGCCAGCCGGCCAGAAGTTATTGCGCTCGACTCCGCATGGAAACATGAAAATGTAGTGAGGGACCGTTTAGAGATTGTCTGTGCCCATGTCGCAAAGCTGTTTGTGATCGAAGCAACAAAGCAACCGATAACCTCAAGCCAAGTTGCGAACGAGTCATTGAGCGGTGGGGACAGCTTTTCGACCATGGCTCCAGCAGACGTTGCATTGCTGATATTTGAGGTCGTCGCTGAACGTAATCGCAACTCTCAACTCTGGAATAATCTCGGCGCTGGGGGAATAAATGACGAGATCAATAACACAGTGTGCAAATTTCTTTATGGGCCAAGCACCTTGGGTGGGGATATCTCACAGCGCATTCGAGAATCGACCTTTACCGGAGCAAAACAGAAGCTCATAAAGAACCTCGAAGCCAGGCTTTTCTGACCTCGCAAGACACGATTAAAACATCGCGCGACACAATTTGCTGATTCGCGAAACGTGTCGCGACTTACTCGGTCTTGCGGGTCGGCAGCTTGAATTCAGTCACCCGATCGGCAATGTTGCGGATCTTCTCCACTCCCAGGAAGCCAACCCAACCACCGGCGAAAGTGGCCATGCTTTGGGGCAGGCCGAAGAAGTCCAGTCCACTGATGATGGTCAAGGTGAACCCGCCGCAGATCGCACCTTCCACCAACATCTGGCGACGGGTGCCGCCTCCGTAGGTGATCCGCAATACAGCCATGGCGCACGACAGAGCAGCCGCATAGAGGATCGGCGAATGCTGACTCAACCACGCAAGCGCTATCGCCCATGTGTCTGGTTTGTCTGGCATGTTTGGCATCTCGGTTCCTCCCCGCAAGGGAGTAAGGAATAAAAAAGCCCGCTCGGTGGCGGGTATATAGCTCCGTGCTATCGTGACAGCCCTACAGCAAAACGATGGACGGAACCATGGG
>NZ_JAHTKI010000030.1 GCF_019145475.1 Pseudomonas botevensis | reverse complement strand
CCTACGGTTTGCTGCGCTGCACCTCCTCTCGATGTGTTTGGCTTCGCCAAACGGCGCTGCGCGCCTACCCCCCGGATAAATCCCTCCACTCAGCCTGCCGAAGGGGCCGGCACGGCAAGATCAAGAGCGGTACTCGAGCTAACGCTCATTGTGTTGAGTGGTGAAGGGCGGAGGTGGACGGCTTTTGCTTTTGCTTCTGCTTTTGCTTTTGTGGGAGTGGGCTTGCCCGCGGAGGCGGCCTTCGGGCCGGCCTGGTTTTGGTGGGTGTACGGCTTCTTCACCGCCACTTCGATCAGGCCCTCTCTCTGGGAGAGGGCTGGGGTGAGGGGCTTTTCAGTTGTGGTTTTCCCCCGGCAAAAGAAAACCCCCGACAAACCAGGAGTCTGTCGGGGGTTTTTCATTCAGGCGTTTCGCAACGCCTGAGGTCGCTCAGCTTATTGGCAAGCTTCGCAATCCGGCTCGTCGATCGCGCAAGCCTTTGGCACTGGAGCCGGGCCTGCAGGGGCGGCCAGTACGGAGTCGTCGCCATGGTTGCCGCCAGCGGAAACAGCGTTCAGCTTGCCGGTGTTGATGGTCGATTTCTCGGTGCTGGTCGCGGCCAGGGCACGGAGGTAGTAAGTGGTTTTCAGGCCACGGTACCAGGCCATGCGGTAGGTCACGTCGAGTTTCTTGCCCGATGCGCCAGCGATGTACAGGTTCAGCGACTGGGCCTGGTCGATCCACTTCTGACGACGGCTGGCCGCGTCAACGATCCACTTGGTGTCCACTTCGAATGCAGTCGCGTAGAGCTCTTTGAGTTCTTGCGGGATGCGCTCGATCTGCTGAACCGAACCGTCGTAGTACTTCAGGTCGTTGATCATGACCGAGTCCCACAGACCGCGAGCCTTGAGGTCGCGAACCAGGTACGGGTTGATCACGGTGAATTCGCCCGACAGGTTCGATTTCACGTACAGGTTCTGGTAGGTCGGTTCGATCGACTGCGATACGCCGGTGATGTTGGCGATGGTCGCGGTCGGTGCGATGGCCATGATGTTGGAGTTACGAATGCCTTTCTGCACACGGGCGCGAACCGGTGCCCAGTCCAGGGTTTCTTCCAGGTTCACGTCGATGTACTTGGCGCCGCGAGCCTCGATCAGGATCTGTTGCGAATCCAGTGGCAGGATGCCCTTGGACCACAGCGAACCCTGGAACGTGTCGTATGCGCCACGCTCGTCGGCCAGGTCGCAGGACGCCTGGATCGCGTAGAAGCTGACCGCTTCCATCGACTTGTCGGCGAACTCGACGGCAGCGTCGGAACCGTAAGGGATGTGCTGCAGGTACAGCGCGTCCTGGAAGCCCATGATGCCCAGGCCGACCGGACGGTGCTTGAAGTTGGAGTTCTTCGCTTGCGGCACCGAGTAGTAGTTGATGTCGATCACGTTGTCGAGCATGCGCACGGCGGTGTTCACGGTGCGTTGCAGCTTGGCGGTGTCCAGCTTGCCGTCGACGATGTGGTTCGGCAGGTTGATCGAGCCCAGGTTGCAGACCGCGATCTCGTCCTTGTTGGTGTTCAGGGTGATCTCGGTGCACAGGTTCGAGCTGTGAACCACGCCGACGTGCTGCTGCGGGCTGCGCAGGTTGCACGGGTCTTTGAACGTCAGCCATGGGTGGCCGGTTTCGAACAGCATGGACAGCATCTTGCGCCACAGGTCTTTGGCCTGGATGGTCTTGAACAGCTTGACCTTGCCTGGGTACTCGGTCAGGGCTTCGTAGTACTCGTAGCGCTCTTCGAAGGCCTTGCCGGTCAGGTCGTGCAGGTCCGGTACTTCGGACGGCGAGAACAGGGTCCACTTGCCGTCATCGAAGACACGCTTCATGAACAGGTCAGGGATCCAGTTGGCGGTGTTCATGTCGTGGGTACGACGACGGTCATCACCGGTGTTCTTGCGCAGCTCGATGAACTCTTCGATGTCCATGTGCCAGGTTTCCAGGTAGGCACACACAGCGCCTTTGCGCTTGCCACCCTGGTTGACGGCGACGGCGGTGTCGTTCACCACTTTCAGGAACGGAACCACGCCTTGCGACTTGCCGTTGGTGCCCTTGATGTAGGAGCCCAGCGCACGTACCGGGGTCCAGTCGTTGCCCAGGCCGCCGGCGAATTTCGACAGCATGGCGTTGTCGTGGATCGCGTGGTAGATGCCCGACAGGTCATCCGGCACGGTGGTCAGGTAGCAGCTCGACAGCTGTGGACGCAGAGTACCGGCGTTGAACAGGGTCGGGGTCGAGGCCATGTAGTCGAAGGACGACAGCAGGTTGTAGAACTCGATCGCGCGTTCTTCTTTCTGCTTCTCTTCGATCGCCAGGCCCATGGCCACGCGCATGAAGAAGATCTGCGGCAGTTCGAAACGCACGCCATCCTTGTGGATGAAGTAACGGTCGTACAGGGTTTGCAGGCCCAGGTAGGTGAACTGCTGGTCGCGCTCGTGGTTGATCGCCTTGCCCAGTTTTTCCAGGTCGAAGTCGGCCAGCACAGGGTTCAGCAGTTCGAACTCGATACCTTTGGCGATGTAGGCCGGCAGAGCCTTGGCGTACAGGTCGGCCATCTCGTGGTGAGTGGCGCTTTCGGCCACGCCGAGGAAGCCCAGGCCTTCGGCACGCAGGGTGTCCATCAGCAGGCGGGCGGTGACGAACGAGTAGTTCGGCTCACGCTCGACCAGAGTACGGGCGGTCATTACCAGGGCGGTGTTGACGTCGTTCAGGGCCACGCCGTCGTACAGGTTCTTCAGGGTTTCGCGCTGGATCAGGTCGCCGTCGACTTCTTCCAGACCTTCGCAGGCCTCGGTGACGATGGTGTTCAGGCGGCCCATGTCCAGCGGCGCCAGGCTACCGTCGGCACGGGTGATGCGGATCGACGGGTGCGCCTGAACCGGTGCATCGGTGGTGGTGCGGGTGGCGCGTTCCTTGGAGCGGGCGTCGCGGTAGATCACGTAGTCACGCGCCACTTTCTGCTCGCCGGCACGCATCAGGGCCAGTTCGACCTGGTCCTGGATTTCTTCGATGTGGATGGTGCCGCCCGAAGGCATGCGACGCTTGAAGGTCGCGGTGACCTGTTCGGTCAGACGGGCAACGGTGTCGTGGATTCGCGACGAAGCGGCAGCGGTGCCGCCCTCAACTGCGAGAAACGCTTTGGTGATAGCGACGGTGATCTTGTCATCGGTGTAAGGAACGACAGTGCCATTACGCTTGATCACACGCAGTTGGCCAGGCGCGGTAGCGGCCAGATCCGAATTCGAATCGGCGGCCTGCGGCAAGGTGCCCTGCGGGTTCTCGCGAGTTGTGTCGGTTTGCATGGGTGTCTCCACGTTCTCTATGTTTGTTTGGGCACCATGAAGGTGCCCACCGTTCCGTCCTGAAGCACTACGACCGGCACGGGGCCGGGTAACGACTTCGGGACAGTTCAGGAAGGGGGCCTTGTGGGCGCCGCTTCCATGCCGAAGTCTTCGGTTCGCGCGATACGCGCGAAACCGCATTCCGTTCGGGGGCAGTTCCGGACTGCAACACCCGTACCGTTTTCGTCGTGGTCGACTGAAAAACGGTAGCCATCCGCAGGCGCGGTTTGGGCTTCGTAAAATACGTTTGGTTCAACCCGACAATGGCAATAAAAAGCCTTGAATTCACTGTCCGGTTTGTGTTTGGTTTTTTAACGTCGACCCCTACATGTAGGGTTTTTTTTGACGCGGGCTACAAGATAATGCGTTTTGGGGAGGGATTGCAACGTACTACCTGTGGATAACCCTGTGCGTAAATTGTGTGCGAAATGGCGAATTCGCGTGTAGGCCGCGAACCTGCTGAGCTAGACCGTTTGTCACTGTTTTTTCGTTCGGAAAAACGCTTCAGCGGTTTTTCAAGGGCGCGAACCCTATCACATAAAACCACCTTGTCCAGACGCATTTACCGACTTGTGTTCTCGCGGTACGCCGTTTATACAATCGGCCCATGCGCAGGCATCTTTATCCTCCTCAAACATGACAAAAAGACGGGAGGATCCTTCCTATATTCGTAACATCGGCAAGCAGAGGTCATCCGTGGAGCAAGAAGCCTGGCAGGTATTGATAGTCGAGGACGACCAGCGTCTGGCCGATCTGACCCGCGAATACCTGCAAGCCAATGGATTGCGCGTGGAGATCGAAGGCAACGGCGCGCTGGCGGCGGCGCGGATCATCAAGGAACAACCCGATCTGGTGATCCTCGACCTGATGCTCCCCGGCGAAGATGGCCTGAGCATCTGCCGCAAGGTCCGCGACCGCTACGACGGGCCGATCCTGATGCTCACCGCACGCACTGACGACGCTGACCAGATTCTCGGCCTCGACCTTGGTGCCGATGACTACGTGTGCAAGCCGGTGCGTCCACGCCTGTTGCTGGCGCGCATCCAGGCGTTGTTGCGGCGCAGCGATGCCAGCGAGCCGGCCCCCGGCAATCCGCGTCGCCTGCAGTTCGGCCCACTGGTGGTGGACAACGCCCTGCGCGAGGCCTGGCTGAGCGACAACGGCATCGAGCTGACCAGCGCCGAATTCGATCTGCTGTGGCTATTGGTGTCCAATGCCGGGCGCATCCTGTCCCGGGAAGAAATCTTCACCGCGTTGCGCGGCATCGGCTACGACGGCCAGGATCGTTCGATCGACGTGCGCATCTCGCGCATCCGCCCCAAGATTGGCGATGACCCCGACCATCCACGCCTGATCAAGACCATCCGCAGCAAAGGCTATCTGTTCGTCCCTGAAGCCTGCGTGGTTCTGCCGTTGTGAACTCGATTTTCCTGCGTATCTACGGCGGCATGTGCGCCGCGCTGATTCTGGTGGCGTTGCTCGGCGCACTGGCGCTGAACCTGCTCAATCAGGTGCGCAGCGAGCAATACCGCGAACGCCTGGCCCACGGCACGTTCTCGCTGATGGCCGACAATCTGCAAGGCCTCAACGAAACCGAGCGTCATCGCGCCTTGCTGGTGTGGGAACGTCTGCTCGGCATTCCGCTGGCGCTGAAGACCTTCGCCGAAACCGACCTCGACCTCACTCAGCGTACTCGCGTGCAGCGCGGACAAGCGCTGGTTGAGCAGACCGGCCCGCATGCGGCCAGGGTCTATCGACTGGTCAGTGACAAGGAACAACTGGTGCTGACCGGCGAGGTGCAGCAGATCAGCGAGCAACTGGCCCGGGCGACGATTTATCTGTTGGCCGATGAACTGGTGCGCGTTCCTGTGAGCGAGCAACCCAGGCGTCTGGCGCAACTGAAGGAAGAGAAGGGGTTCGGTTTCGATTTACGCCTGGTCACGGTCAACGAAGCCGATATGGACGAAGACCAGAGCCGGCGTGTCTCTGAAGGCGATACGGTGATGGCGCTGGGCAAGGGCGGCGATTCGATCCGCGTGTTCGCCGGGATGGTCGGCACGCCCTGGGTGCTGGAAATCGGCCCGTTGTATCAGATGAATCCGTATCCGCCGGAATGGCTGGTGCTGATCGCCGCATTGGGGCTGACGCTGATCGGCCTGATCGTTTACCTGTTGGTGCGTCAGCTCGAACGGCGCTTGCGTGGCCTCGAAGCGGCCGCCACCCGGATTGCCCGAGGCAGTCTGGAAACCCGCGTGCCGGCCCGGGGCGCCGACTCGGTGGGCAAGCTGGCGGCGGCGTTCAATCGCATGGCCGAGCACTTGCAGCAATTGCTGGCGATCCAGCGCGAACTGGTGCGCGCGGTGTCCCACGAGTTGCGCACGCCGGTGGCGCGTCTGCGTTTCGGTCTGGAAATGATCGGCTCGGCCACTACCCCGCAAGCGCTGGAGAAGTACCGCGAAGGCATGGATCACGACATCGAGGACCTCGATAAGCTGGTGGACGAAATGCTCACCTATGCGCGGCTGGAGCAGGGCTCGCCGGCGCTGACGTTCCAGCGCATCGACCTCGATGCGCTGATCAATCAGGTGATCGAGGAACTGGCGCCGTTGCGGGCGGGGATTACCGTGCAGCGCGGCCTGTGTCTGTCGGCGGCCGATTGCGATGACGCCTGGGTCGAGGCCGAGCCGCGCTACCTGCACCGCGCCTTGCAGAATCTGGTGAGCAACGCCATGCGTCACGCGGCGTCGAAGGTCACGGTCAGTTATCAGGTCGGGCAGATGCGCTGTCGGGTCGATGTCGAGGACGACGGCCCCGGTGTGCCGGAGTCGGCATGGGAGAAGATCTTCACGCCGTTCCTGCGCCTGGATGACAGCCGGACACGGGCCTCCGGGGGGCACGGGTTGGGCTTGTCGATCGTGCGGCGGATCATCTATTGGCACGACGGCCGCGCACTGATCGGCAAGAGCAAAAGCCTGGGCGGGGCGTGTTTCAGTCTGAGCTGGCCGAGGAATCAGGAGCGGCGCTGAGCTTCAGGCCCTGATGCTGACCAGACTCAACAACTGCCCATCCTGCACCCCGAACTGCGCCTCCAGCTCCGTGCCGTTGCGCCACTCGCTGGACAGGTCCATCAGCAGCCGCAGCCGCACTTCACCTTGTTCATTCCACTCCAGCACTTCGGCATGCTCGAAGTAGAAGCGCTGCTGCACGATCGGATACAGCGCCTTGAACAGGCTTTCCTTCACCGAAAACGTCAGGGTCACCAGCAACGCCAGTTGATCCCGCGAGCCGGCCGCCATGCGCTGCATTTCCGGCGGGGTCAGAATTTCCCCGGCCAGGCGCTCGGCCCGTTCCGGGTTGAGCAGGTTTTCCAGATCCATGCCCAGGCCGCGCCAGTGTTGCTTGTGAGCGACAATCGCCGCCGCGCGCCCGGTGCTGTGGGTGATCGAACCGCTGATGTGCGCCGGCCAGATCGGCGCGCGATCCTCACCGATCGCCGGCACCACGAAGGAGCCGTCCAGTTGTTGCAGCGCGGCTCTGGCGCAGAGGCGTCCGGCGAGAAACTCCGCCTGCCGCTTGGCCACCGAGCGCTGGATGCTCGGCGGCGGCTCGATGGCGCTGCGGCGAAAGTCATCGCCCAGCAGTTGCGACGGATCGAAGTGGGTGCTCAGCAACACCGTGTCGGGCAATACCGTCGGCAAGGGCCAGTGGGCATCGAGTGGGGTGCAGCAGGCGGGGAGGAGAGGGCTGGCGTTCATGTCGGGCATTTTGCCGGGTTGCCGTCAGGCTGAATAGTGCGCAAACACTGATTGCTCCCACGCGCCGGTGGGAGCAATCAGCGTCGAGGCTCAGCCAAAGAGCTTCTTGAAGAACGCCTGCATGTCCGCCCAGGACTTTTCATCGGCGGCCTTGTTGTAGCCGATGTCCGGCCCGCCATGTTCGCCGTGGCTCAGGCGGTCGGCGTCAGGATTGCTGAAGCCGTGCTTGGCGCCGTCGAGACTGACGAACGTGTAGTCAGCGCCAGCCTTGTCCATTTCTGCCTTGAATGCGGCGACGTTGTCCGGGGTGACCATGCTGTCCAGGGCGCCGTGCTCGACGAGGATTTTTGCCTTCACGCTGCCAGGCGTCGCAGGCGTCTTGGTCGCCAGCGCGCCATGGAAACTCACCACGCCGGCCAGCGGCTCACCCTGACGCGCCGCGTTCAGCACCACGCCACCGCCAAAGCAATAACCGATGGCGGCCAGTTTGCCGGTGTCGGTCTGCGGTTGTTTCTTCAGCAGGTCCAGTCCGGCCTGAAAGCGCTTGCTGGCGGCGTCCGCATTTTGGGTGGCCGCTTGCATGAACGCCATCGCATCCTGCGGGTGCTCGGTGTTCTTGCCTTCGCCGTACATATCGATGGCCAGGGCGCTGTAGCCGAGTGCGGCGAGATCGCGGGCGCGACGCTTGGCGTAATCGTTCAACCCCCACCATTCGTGGACCACCACAATGCCGGGGCGCGCGCCTTTGATCGCATCGTCGTAGGCGTAGTAGCCGATGAGCCGGGTGCCGTCGGCGCTCTGGTAAGGGATTTCCTGGGTCTTGATCGCCGCCTGGGCGAGGCTGCCGGCGAGCAACAGGGTGAGGGCGAGGAACAGGCGCATGATCGGTTCTCCTGACGATAAATAGTCAAAACAGCCTAGTTCATTTGATTCAGCTCAGGTTCAGAGAACGTTCAGGGGAGGTACAGGGGGGGCTCAGTAACCTTGCGCCATACCCGAAGAGCACAACTGAGGAAGACTCAATGACTCGTTTGAACAAACTGCTGCTGGCTTTCACCATGATGGGCGCAAGCCTCGCCGCCCACGCCGACACCTCGTCCAACTTCGCCGGATTGAGTTTCGGCCAGACCAGTGACAAGGTGAAAAAATCCAATCCGCTGAACGATAATCTGGGCCACCCTGACGCCGGTGCGGTGATCGACGGCAACAACACCTACGGCGTGCGCGTCGGTCAGCAAAACAGCCAGGGTCGCTACTACGCTACCTACGACAATGTGTCCGGCTCGCACAATGGCATTAAACTGCGCCAGGAAAACCTGCTGGGCAGCTACGATCTGTTCTACCCGGTGGGCGGCAGCACTAAATTGTTCGGTGGCGCCACGGCCGGTCTGACCAAGCTGAGCCAGACTTCGCCGGGCTTCAGCCATGACAGCGACATCGGTTACGCGATCGGCGGCCAGTTCGGTGTGTTGCAGCAAGTCTCGCAGAACACCTCGGTGGAACTGGGTTACCGTTACCTGCGCAGCAACGCCAGCACCGAGATGAGCGAGCGCGGCGGCAGCAAGCAGGGCTCGCTGGATCTGGACAGCAGCGCCCAGACGTACCTGTCGGCCAACTACAGTTTCTAAGCGAAGCAAGTGTGGGCCGCGTAAGACCTGCGGGAGCGGGCTTGCTCGTGAAAGCGATCGATCAGTCGACAACGTCATCGACTGGTCAGCGCCTTCGCGGGCAAGTCCGTTTCCACGGATGTGTTGTTGAGGATTTTGATTGATCCGGGAGAGTGTCATGAAGCTGTTGGTCGTCGAAGACGAAGCGTTGTTGCGCCATCACCTGCAAACCCGCCTGACGGAGAGCGGCCATGTGGTCGAGTCCGTGGCCAATGCCGAAGAAGCGCTGTACCAGACCGGGCAGTTCAACTTTGACCTGGCGGTGATCGACCTCGGTCTGCCGGGCATGGGCGGGCTCGACCTGATTCGTCAGTTGCGCTCGGGCGGCAAGACGTTCCCGATCCTGATCCTCACCGCGCGCGGCAACTGGCAGGACAAGGTCGAAGGCCTGGCCGCCGGTGCTGACGATTACGTGGTCAAGCCGTTCCAGTTCGAAGAACTCGAAGCGCGGCTCAATGCCTTGCTGCGCCGCTCCAGCGGTTTCACCCAGTCGACCATCGTGGCCGGCCCCTTGTTGCTCGACCTCAACCGCAAGCAGGCGACCCTCGATGAACAGCCGCTGGCGCTGACCGCCTACGAATACCGGATCCTCGAATACCTGATGCGCCACCATCAGCAGGTGGTGCCCAAGGATCGTCTGATGGAGCAGCTGTATCCGGATGACGACGAGCGCGATCCGAACGTGATCGAAGTGCTGGTCGGCCGCCTGCGCCGCAAGCTCGAAGGCCCGGCCGGGTTCAAGCCGATCGACACCGTGCGCGGCCTCGGCTACCTGTTCAATGAGCGCTGCACTTGATCCGCTCCCTTCGCGTCCGTCTGATGCTCGCCGCCACCACGTTGGCGGTGTTGTTCATGCTCGCCTTGCTTCCGGCGATGCAGGGTGCGTTCAGTCTGGCGTTGCAGGATTCGATCGAGCAGCGGCTGGCCTCGGACGTCACCACGCTGATCTCTGCCGCGCGCATCGATAACGGTCGGCTGGTAATGCCGACGCAGTTGCCGGACGAGCGCTTCAACCTCGCCGACTTCCGCCTGCTCGGCTACATCTATGACCGCGAAGGTCACCTGGTCTGGCGCTCGAAAGCGACCCAGGAAGAGCAGATCAACTACAAGCCGCGTTACGACGGGATGGGCAACGAGTTCGCGCGGATCCGCGAGGCCAGCGGCCAGGAATTCTTCGTCTATGACGTCGAGGTCAAGCTGCTCGGCGGCAAGAGTGCGGCGTTCAGCATCGTCGCCTTGCAACCGGTGCGCGAGTACGAAACCACCCTCGAAGGCCTGCGGGAAAACCTCTACCTGGGCTTCGGCGCCGCGCTGCTGGTGCTGCTCGCGTTGTTGTGGATCGGCCTGACCTGGGGCCTCAAGGCGCTGCGCCGGCTCAGTCAGGAACTCGACGAAATCGAAAGCGGCACCCTCGAAAGCCTCAGTGAGCAGCACCCGCGCGAACTGTTGCGCCTGACCGGCTCGCTCAACCGCCTGCTGCAAAGCGAACGTCAGCAGCGCAGTCGCTACCGCGACTCTCTCGACGATCTGGCTCACAGCCTGAAGACCCCGCTGGCGGTGCTGCAAGGGGTCAGCGAAGACATGGCCCAGCGTCCCGAGGACCGCGATCAGGCCTGGGTGCTGCAAACCCAGATCGAACGCATGAGCCAGCAGATCAGCTACCAGCTACAGCGTGCCAGCCTGCGCAAAAGCGGTCTGGTCCGCCATCAGGTGCGTCTGCAACCGGTGTTGAAAAGCCTGTGCGACACCCTGGACAAGGTCTACCGCGACAAGCATGTGCGCGTGGCATTCGACCTGCCGGAGCATTGTTATGTGCCGATCGAGCAGGGGGCCTTGCTGGAGATGATGGGCAACCTGCTGGAAAACGCCTATCGCCTGTGCCTTGGCGAAGTGCGCATCAGCGTGCGCGAAAGTCTCGCCGGGGTCGAGTTGTGCGTCGAGGATGACGGGCCGGGCGTGCCACCGGATCAGCGTGCGCGGATTCTCGAGCGGGGTGAGCGTCTGGATCGCCAGCATCCGGGGCAGGGGATTGGCTTGGCGGTGGTCAAGGACATCATCGAGAGCTACAGCGCGAAATTGACGCTGGGGGATTCGCCGATGGGCGGGGCAGCGTTCAGGATTCATTTTCCGGCGGTGTGAAAAACGGCCCTCACCTCAGCCCTCTCCCTCAGGGCGATCCGACGTTTCGGGAGGGCCAGGGTGAGGGGCCTTTGATCTTGATCAGCCTCACATCTCCTGCGCCCGATAAGCCCCCGGTGTCAGCCCCGTCCATTTCTTGAACGCCCGGTGAAACGCCGAGGGTTCGGAAAACCCCAGTTGCTCGGCAATCTGTTGCAACGACAGATCCGCCCGCCCCAGGTGATAAATCGCGATATCGCGCCGCAACTGATCCTTCAATTCCTGAAAACTGGTGCCTTCCTCCCGCAGATGCCGGCGCAGCGTTTGCGGGCTGATGTGCAGGTGCGCCGCCACTGATTCCAGGTCCGGCCAGCGCGCGCTGTCGCGACTGAGCAAACGGCGCAGGCGGCTGCTCAGGCTGTCGCCATCGTCCGGACGCGACAGCAGGTCGGCCGGGGAGCGTTCGAGGAAATGCTTGAGGGTGCGTTCGTCCTGCAACAGCGGCATCGACAGGTAGCGACTGTGGAACAGCAGGCTGCTCTGAGCGGTGGAAAACGCCAGCGGACAGGGGAACAACAGATCGTATTCGGCACCGTGCTCCGGGCGCGGGTAACTGAAGGTCGCCTGCTCCAGGCGAATCCGCTGACCGATCAGCCAACTGCCCAGGCGGTGCCAGATCACCAGCAGGCTCTCGGTAAGAAAGTGATCCGGGTCCCACAATTGCGAATCATCGAGGCTCAGGCGCACCCATTCGTCTTCGCGGCTGAGGGTCAGGCGCGGGGCCTCGGGGAATAGGCTATAAAACAATAAGCCGCGTTGCAGAGCCTTTTCCAGATTGCGGCAGTGAATGATGGCGTGGCACATCATGGCAAAGCAGCCGGGTTTGCTCGGCGCGTCGCCGAAGCCCAGGTACTCGTCGTCCAGCGCCAGCCACAGGCCCTGGATCAGTTGGGTGAACTGTTCCGGGGTGATCCGTGCGCGCGGTTCGTCGAGCAATTCCGGGCTGATACCCAGTTGCGACAGCAGGCCCGAATGATCGAAACCTTTGCGCCGGGCGCCACCGAGGGCGGCACGGGCGAAATGACTGGCAATGGTGCGTTCGCGCATAAGCGGCAAATCCTTCCTCTGGCGGCGGATGGTAGCTGGCTGCTGAAGAATGCAACAAGGCGGATTTCCGCCAAATTGTAGGACGAGAGAGAGCGGGTTGGCGGAAATCCGCCACACTTGAATGACTGGAGGGTGACACCGAAAAACCTCTCATCCCTGATATCAAAAGGCTTGCAGCGAAATGCGCCAAACTGGCACGCGGTTTGCGATACAAGTGACAGAAGCGTGCGCCGAGCCGGTCCGGAAAGCGTCGCTCGACACAACAAATCCCTCCAGTGCAGGAGGGTTCGCAATTCAAGTGTCGTGTTCAACAGATGGATGTTGCCCGCGAGACTCTTGAGGAAACTTGCAATGACGACTCGTCAGCCACTGTACAAATCCCTGTATTTCCAGGTGATCGTCGCAATCTGTATCGGTATTGCGCTCGGCCACTACTACCCGCAGTTCGGTGTGGCCGTAAAGCCACTGGGTGACGGGTTCATCAAACTGATCAAAATGATCATCGCTCCGATCATCTTCTGTACTGTAGTCAGCGGCATCGCCGGCATGCAGAACATGAAGTCGGTCGGCAAGACCGGCGGTTATGCACTTCTGTACTTTGAAATCGTTTCGACCATCGCCCTGCTGGTCGGCCTGATCGTGGTCAACATCGTGCAGCCGGGCAACGGCATGCACATCGACGTCAGCACTCTGGACGCCTCGAAAGTCGCCACCTACGTGGCACAGGGCGCTGACCAGAGCGTTGTCGGCTTCCTGCTCAACGTGATCCCGACCACCATCGTCGGTGCGTTCGCCACCGGTGACATCCTGCAAGTGCTGATGTTCTCGGTGATCTTCGGTTTCGCCCTGCATCGCCTGGGTGCCTACGGCAAGCCGATCCTGGACTTCATCGATCGCTTCGCCCACGTGATGTTCAACATCATCAACATGATCATGAAGCTCGCGCCAATCGGTGCCTTCGGTGCGATGGCGTTCACCATCGGTGCCTACGGCGTCGGCTCGCTGGTGCAGCTGGGTCAACTGATGATCTGCTTCTACATCACTTGCCTGGCGTTCATCCTGATCGTGCTCGGCGGTATCGCTCGCATGCACGGCTTCAGCGTACTGAAGATGATTCGCTACATCCGTGAAGAGCTGCTGATCGTACTCGGCACGTCCTCGTCGGAATCGGTACTGCCGCGCATGCTGATCAAGATGGAGCGTCTGGGCGCGAAGAAATCGGTAGTGGGTCTGGTGATCCCGACCGGTTACTCGTTCAACCTCGACGGTACTGCGATCTACCTGACCATGGCGGCCGTGTTCATTGCCCAGGCAACCGACACCCACATGGACATCACCCATCAGATCACGCTGCTGGTGGTGTTGCTGCTGTCCTCCAAAGGCGCTGCCGGTGTGACCGGTTCGGGCTTCATCGTGCTGGCGGCCACGCTGTCGGCCGTCGGTCACCTGCCGGTGGCCGGTCTGGCGCTGATCCTGGGTATCGACCGTTTCATGTCCGAAGCCCGTGCCCTGACCAACCTGGTCGGCAACGCCGTTGCGACCATCGTAGTTGCCAAGTGGGTCAAGGAGCTGGACACCGACGTGCTGAACACCGAGCTGGCCTCGGGTGGTCGCGGTATCATCGATACCCGTCCTGAAGACGATCTGGGTGTGGCCGAAGGCGCAACCCCGAGCAACGTCAAGTAAGCCTCGCTTGCCTGGAAAAACCCGCTTCGGCGGGTTTTTTCTTGCCCGCGATTTGAGCGCAACGGTCACTGCCGCTGACACATCCGGTGATTGCTGCATGGGCCGGCGCTGCCTAGGCTGCAAGCATCGTTCACGGAGATCGCCCATGTCCGCACCGCTGGCCTCACTGAAGATTCTGGATTTCTCGACCCTGCTGCCGGGGCCGTTCGCCTCGTTGTTGCTGGCGGACATGGGCGCCGAGGTGTTGCGCATCGAATCGCCGACCCGCCTCGATCTGTTGCGGGTGCTGCCGCCCCACGACCGGGGCGTGTCGGCCAGCCACGCCTGGCTGAACCGCAACAAGCGCAGCCTGGCGCTGGACCTCAAGCGGCCCGAAGCGCTGGAGGTGGTCAAGCTGTTGCTGGCGGACTACGACATCGTCCTGGAACAGTTCCGCCCCGGCGTGATGGAACGGCTGGGGCTGGGGTATGAGGCACTGAAGGCGATCAATCCGAAACTGATCTATGTGTCGATCACCGGGTACGGCCAGACCGGGCCGTACAAGGATCGCGCTGGGCATGACCTCAACTATCTGGCGCTGGCCGGGCTCGCCAGTCACACCGGTCGCGCCGACAGCGGACCGGTGCCGCTGGGCGTGCAGGTGGCGGATGTCGCCGGAGGTTCGCTGCACGGGGTCATTGGTCTGCTGGCGGCGGTGATCGCCCGCCAGCAGAGCGGGCAGGGCAGCCATCTGGACGTGAGCATGACTGATTGTGCGTTCAGCCTGAATGCCATGGCGGGCGCCGGGTATCTGGCCTGCGGCGAGGAGCCGGGCCGGGAGGAACAGATACTCAACGGTGGCAGCTTCTACGACTATTACCGCTCCCGTGACGGGCGCTGGATGTCGGTGGGCAGCCTGGAACCGGGCTTCATGCAGCAACTGTGCGCGGCGCTGGGCCGCCCGGAGCTGGCGGCGCAGGGGCTGTCACCCAGGCCTGAGCAGCAACGGGCGCTGAAGGAGGCCTTGAAGGTCGAGTTCGAGAAACACGACTTTACCGAACTGTGCGAGCTGTTCGCCGGGGTCGACGCGTGTGTCGAGCCGGTGCTGAGTCTGGGCGAGGCGGTGCGCCATCCCCAGTTGCAGGCGCGGGAACTGGTGGCCCAGGTGCCGCGCGGGGATGGATCGACACAGGCGCAGATCGCGTGTCCGCTGAAATTCTCTGAAGCATTGCCGGCGCCCCGGCATGTCGGGGCGGCGCTGGGGCAGCATACGGATCAGGTGTTGGGGGAGTTGGGGTTCAGTGCCGAGCGGATTGCGCAGTTGCGGGAGGGCAGGGTGATTGTTTAGTGCCGTCTCCGGCTACTCGACCCGCATCTCCCCGCTGAACACCAGCGTATGGCGACAGCGCCGGCACAAATACCGTCGTCCCTGTCGCACCAGGCTGTGCCGCTGCGCCGAAAACGGAAAATCACTGTCGGTGCACGGGCATTTATAGATATAGCGGGTCACGCTGCGGCGTTTGACTTCATAGGTGTGGCAGCGATCCGGCGGCAGCTCATAGACACCGCGCATGATCAGTTGCCATTCCTCGCCATGGGGCTGGATACGGTCGCCGAACAGCTGATGGGCGATCAGATGCGCGACTTCGTGGGCCACGGTCTGTTTGAGGAAGTGTTCGGTGTTTTCCCGGTACAGCTGCGGGTTGAAGCGCAGCAGGTTCTCGTGCAGATGCGCGACCCCGGCTTTTTGCCCACGCAGCTTGAGGCTCACGACAGGGCGTTTGAAAGGACGTTTGAAAAAGGATTCAGCGAGTTGGTAACAATCTTCGACGCGGGTATTGAGTTGCTCGGGCATGCTTGATGGATCTCCAGAGGCGTCGAGTATGCCGCAACCCTGGGGGCTTGCGAATCGCTGAACTGCCGAATGGTCGTCGACAGTCGTTGTGATACGAGAAGGCCGCCTCGCGGCGGCCTGTATTGGCAGATCTTATAGTTCTCGCGGGGGAATCAGTTCAATTGGTATATACCGGGCCAACGCCCAGCCCCCAGACAATCACGGTGAACGCCATGATGGCCACCAGCACCACCAGGCCCACCGCCAGCACCGAGCTGGAGAACAGGAAGCCCTCGTCCGACGGAATGTTCATGAAGGTCGGCAGCCCCACGTACAGCAGGTACACCGTGTAGCAGATGGCCGCCGTGCCGACGATCATCCCCAGCCACATATGCGGATACAGCGCTGCCAGCCCACCGACGAACAGCGGTGTCGCGGTGTAGGTGGCAAACGCGACGCAACGGGCCAGGCTCGGGTTGGCATCATAGGTGCGGGCCATCCAGTGGACGAAGGCCCCCATGACCGCGACCCCGCCGAGCATCGCCAGATACGACATGACGGTCATCCAGATCGCGCTTTCCACGGTCAGCATCACCGGGGCGCGACTGCCGATCACCCAGCCGACCTGGGTCGTGCCGATGAACGCCGAAACCGCCGGAATCGCCGCCAGAATCAGCGTGTGCGTCAGGTACATGTGGCTGATGCTTTCCTCTTGGTCGCCACGGATTTCTTTCCATTCCTGGTCGGGGTGGGTGAAAAGTCCCACTACGTGATGGATCATGCCAGTCACTCCTCTTGTTATTGCCATCGCCCCCCAGCGGAGCGCCTACGGGCCAAGGTGGCCGAGCAAATACAGGTCTTCAGATGTGTGCGACCTTAAGTCGCAGTATAGAAAGGTCTTACCCGTACAGGTGATAGGGGCTTAGAGCAAATCGCGCTGTAAACACGGCGCGTAATCGCCTCGGGGTCTGTACGAAACGGATTTTTCGCCGACGACAACCTGTGGCCACAAGGCTGGGGTTTTTGCGTAAAATGCCCGCCTTTCGTCACACCTCACGGATTTCGCGTCATGGGCACTCTCACGGTCAACCAGAACAAACTGCAGAAACGCTTGCGTCGCCTGGCCGGCGAAGCGGTCGCTGACTTCAACATGATCGAAGACGGCGACAAGGTCATGGTCTGCCTGTCCGGCGGCAAGGACAGCTACACCATGCTCGATGTGCTGATGCACCTGCAGAAGGTTGCGCCGATCAAGTTCGAGATCGTCGCCGTGAACATGGACCAGAAACAGCCGGGCTTCCCCGAGCATGTGCTGCCGGCCTATCTGAAAGAGCTGGGCATCGAGTACCACATCGTCGAGAAAGACACGTACTCGGTGGTCAAGGAGCTGATTCCTGAAGGCAAGACCACCTGCTCGCTGTGCTCGCGCCTGCGTCGCGGCACGCTGTACACCTTCGCCGACGAAATCGGCGCGACCAAAATGGCCCTCGGTCATCACCGCGACGACATCGTCGAGACGTTTTTCCTCAACATGTTCTTCAACGGCACCCTCAAAGCCATGCCGCCGAAGCTGCGCGCCGACGACGGTCGCAACGTGGTGATCCGTCCGCTGGCGTACTGCAACGAGAAGGACATCCAGGCCTATTCGGACTTCAAGGCCTTCCCGATCATCCCGTGCAACCTCTGCGGTTCGCAGGAAAACCTGCAGCGCCAGGTGGTCAAGGAAATGCTCCAGGACTGGGACCGCAAGACCCCGGGCCGCACCGAAAGCATCTTCCGCAGCCTGCAGAACGTGGTGCCGTCGCAACTGGCCGACCGCAACCTGTTCGACTTCACCAGCCTCAAGATCGACGAAACCGCTGCCTCGCGCTTCGTCAATGTGGTCAATCTCTGACCGGTTTTTCCGGGAGCGGGCAAACCCGCTCCCACGAGGTCTTCATTTCAATCCTCAGGAGAGGGCATGCGCGATTACAAATGGCTGCACGAATACTGTCTGAACCGTTTCGGTTCGGCGGCTGAACTGGAAGCCCATCTGCCCGTTCCCAAGACTCCCGCGCAATTACGCAAGATCAGCGACGACCGCTACCTCTCGACCATGGCCCTGCGGGTGTTTCGCGCCGGGCTCAAGCACAGCCTGGTGGACGCCAAGTGGCCGGCCTTCGAGGAAGTGTTCTTCAAGTTCGATCCGGAAAAAGTCGTGCTGATGAGCGCCGAACACCTTGAGCGCCTGATGCAGGACGCGCGGATCATCCGCCACCTGGGCAAGCTCAAGAGCGTGCCGCGCAATGCGCAGTTCATCCTCGACGTCGAGAAGGAGAAGGGCAGTTTCGGCGCGTTGCTCGCCGACTGGCCGGTGACCGACATCGTCGGTCTGTGGACGTACCTGAAAAAGCACGGCCATCAGTTGGGCGGGTTGTCGGCGCCACGGTTTTTGCGGATGGTCGGCAAGGACACTTTCGTGCCGAGCTACGACGTGGTCGCGGCACTGAACGCGCAGAAGATCGTCGACAAGGTGCCGAGCAGTCTGCGCGATCTGGCGACGGTGCAGAATGCATTCAACCAGTGGCATGAAGAAAGCGGCGGTCGGCCGATGAGCCAGATTTCGATGATGCTGGCGTATACCGTCAATCATTGAGACCGCAGGGCAGCTTTCACGGGCCAGCCCGCTCCCACAGCCGATCCAGTGTGGGAGCGGGTTTGCCCGCGAAGGCGTCAGGTCAGGCGACGCTGATTTCGCCTTCCCCCGCCAGTTTGCGGTTCAACTGATACCGCCAGCGCACATACAGCAGCGCCGAGCAGAACACCGCCAGACTGGCGATCATTTCCAGCACGCCAAACAGCTGTCGGCTCGGGTCGTACGCGGCCAGTGCGCCCTTGATGAAATACAGGTTCACCACAAAACACATCCACGAATGCCCGCGCGCGCTGCCCATGATCATGCCCGGTGCCAGCACCAGCCACGGGATCAGCTCGATCAGCAGAATCACCCATGGCCGCGCGCCGTGCAGGTCGGCGAAGATCAGGTAGTAGGCGGCGAGCAGTCCGGCCAGGCCGAAAAAGCACAGCAGACTGATCACCCGCATGGCCCGCACCCGTGGCTCCAGCCACTCGATGGCGGGCAGGACTTTCGGCTTTCTGGCCATCTCAGTTCCCCAGCTTCAGCGCGGTTTTCGCCAGACGGGCGCCGAGTGCGCGGCACAGCGCCACTTCGTGCTGATCGAGACCGCTTTTGCCATCGGCCCCGGCGTGATGGCTGGCGCCGTAAGGCGTGCCGCCACCCTGGGTTTCCAGCAGCGCCGATTCGCTGTAGGGCAGGCCGGTGATCAACATGCCGTGATGCAACAACGGCAGCATCATCGACAGCAGGGTGGTTTCCTGGCCCCCGTGCAGGCTGGCGGTGGAGGTGAACACCCCGGCCGGTTTGCCCACCAGCGCGCCGGTCAGCCACAGGTTGCTGGTGCCATCGAGGAAATACTTGAGCGGCGCGGCCATGTTGCCGAAACGGGTAGGACTGCCCAGCGCCAGGCCGGCGCAGTTCTTCAGATCATCCAGCGTGGCGTAGAGCGCGCCTTCGTCGGGGATGTCCGGGGAGACGGCTTCGCATTCGGTGGAGATCGCCGGCACGGTGCGCAGGCGCGCCTCGAGGCCGGCCTGTTCGACACCCCGGGCAATCTGCCGGGCCATCTCGTTGGTCGAGCCGCTGCGGCTGTAATACAGAACCAGAATGTACGGCGCGCTCACGGCAGCAGCTCCAGGATCTGCTCCGGTGGCCGGCCGATCACGGCTTTGCTGCCGACTTCGAGAATCGGCCGCTCCATCAGTTTGGGATGCGCGGCGATGGCGGCGATCAATTGGTCTTCGCTGAGGCTGTCGTCGGCCAGCTGAAGCATTTTGTATTCATCTTCCCCGGTGCGCAGCAGTTGCCGCGCGCTGATCCCGAGCTTGCCCAGCAGCGTCTTGATCTGCGCGGCGTCCAGCGGGGTTTCGAGGTAGCGCACCACGTTGGGCGTCAGGCCTCGGGCTTCGAGCAGTTCCAGCGCGCCACGGGATTTCGAGCAGCGCGGGTTGTGATAGAGCGTCAGATCGGTCATGGCGGGTCGCTTATGGCGTAAAGTGGCGGCTATTCTAACTGTGCAGCGCGCAATCCTGAACCTTGGGAGGCGATGGGTCGCAGGCGCATTCAATTTTTCACAAGGAACACGACATGACACGGCGATTGGCAGCGGCATTGACGATACTCGGGGCGTTGATGCTGGGGGGCTGCGGTAACGACTATGGCATCGACCAGAACGGCCAGAAGGTCGCCTCCGAGCGTCTGGACAAACAGTGGGTGGTGCTCAATTACTGGGCGGAATGGTGTGGGCCGTGCCGCACGGAAATCCCCGAGCTCAACCATTTGGCCGATGAGCTCAAGGGCAAGAAGGTCGGGGTGTTCGGGGTCAACTTCGACAATGTGCAGGGTGAAGAACTCAAGAGCGCCAGCGAGAAACTGGGCATCAAGTTCACCGTGCTGGCGCAGGACCCGGCGGACCTGTTCGAGCTGCCGCGCAGCGAGGCCTTGCCGGTGACCTACATCATCGACAACAAGGGCAAGGTGCGTGAGCAGTTGATGGGCGAACAGACGGCGGCGGGGGTGATGGCGAAGCTGGAGGCGTTGCAGGCGACTAACTGAGTGCCGTTGCTGATTGAGGAGCCGGCCTCAGGAATTGCCCCTCACCCCGGCCTCTCCCTCCGGGAGAGGCCGGGCGACCTAGAGGCTCAGCCCTCTTCCAGCCACCAGCGCAAAGGCTTGCCTTCCGCCGGCCAGAAGCGCATCTGCTCGATCGGCGAAATGTCCCAGCGCTCGACGTGTTCCAGCGCCTGCAGGAAGCGTTGTTCCTGTTCCATGAGCGCCGGCGCGCACTGTTTGCGGGTCTTGCCGATCTTGCCGAAGCTCAGCTTGTCGCCATCGAGGGTGTACGGGGCGAACCAGTGGTTGCAGCCGCCATTGCCATACGCCCGGCCATCGTCGCCGAGGGTCACGGTGAGGTGGCTGTAGTCCATCAACGGGCGCTCGCCGATCCACTCCAGAATGTAGCTGCGGTTCTGTTCCAGTTGCACAGGCTCCGCCGCGCAGCCCATCAGGCCGGCGCCGACCGCGACGGTCATGGCGAGCTGTTTCATCACGCTGGCTCCTGGCAGTTCGGGCACAGGTGCTTGTCACCGACGGCTTTCCAGCCCAGTTCGGCAATGCGCGCGGTGGCGGCGGATTTTTCTGCCGGTTTGCCGAGCTTGGCATCTACCGCGAACTCGAAACTCAGCTCCTTGGCGCAGCTGTCGCAGTTGACCTGCCAGGTGTGGATCGCCAGTTCGCCGAACACCGGGCCGCAGGTCATTGCAGTCCACTGGCCGGGCGGGTTGATCAGGTGGCGAACGCTTTCGACGGTCAGGCGCATGGACAAGTCTTTGGCGCCTTTGAGCGTCACCAGCAACACATCACCGGTGCGAATCGAGCCACCGTTGCCGGTGACCTGATAGCGGCCCGGGACGACAGCGCGGCATTCAGTGAGGGTGTGTTGCGGGTTCATCAGGGTGTAGCGGAAATCGTGTTCGACCATGGGTCCTCCAAATATGCGCGACATGCTAGCACGGGCTCGATTGCAGAATGATGCGCGCTTGCGACCTTCGATCCGGTTCAAATCGACACTGCAGTCATGGCAAACTGCCCGCCATTCAATCTGAAGGAACGGAACATGGCGCTGATCGAATGTTATGAATGCAAGCGGAGCATCAGCTCTGAAGCCAGTGCGTGCATTCATTGCGGGGCTCCGATGGCAGAGCCGCAGGCCCAGGCTGCACCCGTCGCTGCGAAGAGCTCGACGATTTCCTTTGGCAGCCTGCCTCGCAACAGCGCGGTGCCCGAAGCGGTCGCGGCCACTCTGGCACCGGCGCCGTTACCGAAAGTGATGCCGGCCGCTGCCGGGCGTCGACGCCGGCAGCCAGCCGAGCAAACGGTCGAGCCTCAGGTGAACGTCGACGGTTCCCGTCCGGTGGAAGGCTGGCTGAAGATCATGGTGTTTCTGATGCCGATGATTTTTGTCTGGTTCCTGCTACGCGGCGGCCACTCGGCCAAGCAGCGTCTGTTCGGTTTCGGCTGGCTGGCGTTGTTGATCCTGGCGTCCTCGCTGTCGCCCAAATAAAAGCCTCAACCCTCAACCTGGTTCTGTGGCGATCCCGCCGCCCAGGTCGCGATGTTGTGCAACGTCGTCGCGGCGATCGCGCCCAGGGCTTCGCGGGTCAGGAATGCCTGATGCGCGGTGACGATCACGTTCGGGAACGTCAGCAGCCGCGCCAGCACGTCGTCCTGTAGCGGCAGGTCGGAGCGGTCTTCGAAAAACAGCTGCGCTTCTTCTTCATAGACGTCCAGTCCCAGATAACCCAACTGACCCTCCTTGAGCGCGTCGATCAGTGCCGGAGTGTCCACCAGACCGCCACGGCCGGTGTTGATCAGCATCGCCCCCGGTTGCATGTGCGCCAGCGAATCGCGGTTGATCAGGTGCTTGCTCTGCTCATTGAGCGGGCAATGCAGGCTGATGATCTGTGACTGCGCGAGCAGCTCCGGCAGGTCCAGATAGCGGGCGCCCAAGGCTTCGACAGCGGGGTTTGGATACGGGTCGAACGCCAGCAATTCACAACCGAAACCGTGCATGATTTTCGCGAAGGTGGCGCCGATCTGCCCGGTGCCGACGATGCCGACGGTCTTGCCCACCAGATCGAATCCGGTCAGCCCGTGCAGGCTGAAATCTCCTTCACGGGTGCGGTTGTAGGCCCGATGCAGGCGCCGGTTGAGCGCGAGGATCAGGGCCACGGCATGCTCGGCCACCGCATGCGGCGAGTAGGCGGGCACCCGCACCACGGCAAGTCCCAGGCGTCTGGCGGCCACCAGGTCGACATGGTTGTAACCGGCCGAGCGCAGGGCGATCAGTCGCGTGCCGCCCTGGGCCAGGCGTTCCAGCACCGGTGCGCCAAGGTCATCATTGATAAAGGCGCAGACCACTTCATGGCGGTCGGCCAGCGCGGCCGTATCGAGACTGAGCCGCGCCGGTTGAAAGTGCAGTTCGATACCGGCCGGACAGTCGGCGACAAGGAAGCTCTCGCGGTCGTATGTCTGGCTGCTGAAAACGATTGTGCGCATGCTGCCCTCCTGGAATATCGTCGCGGGGCAAAAACACCCGCGACAACTTTAGCTGGCTCTGCCATCCCCGGCATTGCCGTGGATCAGGCGCCGATCTTCGCCTGTGCGGCCAGACGATTGATCGCCCGTTCCAGCTCATCCAGGGCCATCGGTGCTTTCGGGTCTTCCTTTTTCAGCAGGGTTTCACTGCGCTGGCAGGCCGCGCGCAATTGCGGCACGCCGCAGTAGCGAGTGGCGCCGTGCAGGCGATGGACCCGTTCGAGCAACGCGTTGGGGTCCTGGCTGTCACGGGCGACGCGGATCGCTTCACGGTCGGCTTCCAGCGAGGCCAGCAACATCGCCAGCATGTCGGCGGCCAGATCCGCCTTGCCCGCTGCCAGGCGCAAACCTTCTTCGTGATCGAGCACCGGCAGTTCCTGGGCGCCCACCGGGGTTTCGCTGATCCGGTCCGGCGCCTGATTGCGCAGGGCCAGGCCGGTCCACTTCAGCACCACTTGCGCCAGTTGCCGCTCGCTGATCGGTTTGGTCAGGTAGTCATCCATGCCGCTGTGCAGCAGCGCGCGTTTTTCGTTGGCCATGGCGTGGGCGGTGAGGGCCACGATAGGCAGCGGCGTGCAGTGCCGTTCGCTTTCCCACTGGCGGATGGTTTCGGTGGTCTGGCGCCCGTCCATGCCTGGCATCTGCACGTCCATCAATACCAGATCGAAGGTCTCGGTCTGCACGGCCTTGACGGCGGCATAACCGCTTTCCACCGCGAGTACCTTGGCGCCCATGTCTTCGAGCAGGGTTTGCACCAGCAAGAGGTTGGCCGGGTTGTCGTCGACGCACAGCACTTTCGGTGCGCGGCTCGACAGCGGTTCGCCGGGCTCGCTGCGCAACGGGCGCGGGTTGACCAGATCCGACAGCGCCCGCCGCAGCTTGCGTGTGCAGGACGGTTTGGCTTGCAACTGGCTGTGCGGATTGGGCACCGACAGATGGAACAGCGTCTGTTCGGTGGTCGGGCATAGCACCAGGACTTTGCAGCCCAAATGTTCGAGGTCCCAGATGTGCTGGTTCAGGCGCTCCGGCGGCATGTCGTTGCTGGTGATGCCGAGCACCGCCAGGTCGATGGCCTGCTCGGTCTGGTGCGCACCGGTGACGCCGTTGGCGAGATTTTCCAGGGTATTGAACGTGGTGACGTCGAGGCCGCAATCTTCCAGTTGATGCTGCAACGCCTGACGGGCCAGTTCATGATTTTCCAGTACCGCGACCCGGCGTCCGAGCAGCGGCGCGGCGGGCAGGTCTTCGGTGTCGTCGCGGGTCTTGGGCAGGCTCAGGCTGATCCAGAAATCCGAGCCTTCGCCCGGCGTGCTGTCGACGCCGATTTCGCCGCCCATCTGCTCGATCAGGCGCTTGGAGATCACCAGCCCCAGACCGGTGCCGCCAGGTTGGCGCGACAGTGAGTTGTCGGCCTGACTGAAGGCCTGAAACAGCGCCCGTACGTCCTGGCTCGACAGGCCGATCCCGGTGTCCTGGATGCTGATGCGCAATTGCACGCTGTCTTCGTGTTCGTCCTCGAGCATCGCCCGGGCGACGATGGTGCCTTCGCGGGTGAACTTGATGGCGTTGCTGACCAGATTGGTCAGGATCTGCTTGAGCCGCAGCGGGTCGCCGACCAGCGACAGCGGCGTGTCGCGATACACCAGACTCACCAGCTCAAGCTGTTTGGCGTGGGCGGCCGGGGCGAGGATGGTCAGGGTGTCTTGCAGCAGGTCGCGCAGGTTGAACGGGATGTGGTCGAGCACCAGTTTGCCGGCCTCGATCTTCGAGAAGTCGAGAATCTCGTTGATGATCCCGAGCAGGCTGTCGGCGGACTTTTCGATGGTGCCCAGGTAGTCGAGCTGACGCGGGGTCAGTTCGCTTTTCTGCAATAGATGAGTGAAACCGAGGATGCCGTTGAGCGGGGTGCGGATCTCATGGCTCATGTTGGCGAGGAATTCGGACTTGATCCGGCTGGCTTCCAGCGCTTCCTTGCGAGCCAGATCCAGCTCGATGTTCTGGATTTCGATGGTCTCGAGGTTTTGCCGCACGTCTTCGGTGGCCTGGTCGACGCTGTGTTGCAACTCTTCGCGGGCGTTCTGCAGGGTGCCGGCCATGCGGTTGATGCCGGAGGCCAGTTCGTCCAGTTCCTGACTGCCGAGTGGCGGCAGGCGGGTTTCCAGATGACCGTCCTTGAGTTGCGCCACGGCCTGTTTGATCTGGCTCAGCGGCCGGTTGATCGTGCGGCCCATGCGCACTGCCAGCAACGCCGCCCCGGCCAGACCGAAACCGATCAGCAGCAGGCTGGCGAACAGGCTGCGATAACCGCGCAGCAGCATGCCGTTGTGCGACAGCTCCAGTTCGACCCAGCCGAGCAATCGGTCGGACTCTTCGGGAATCAGTTCACCGGCGAGGTTGCGGTGCTTGCCGAACACCGGCATCAGGTAGCGGGTGGCATCGTTGCCGCTGCGGCGCAGCAATTGGTTGCTATCGCCGCTGGGGGCCTGGTTGAGCATGGTCGGGCCGGCGTGGGCCAGTGGCGAACGGTCGGGCGCGAGGAAGGTCACCGCCCGCATATCCGGTTGTTCGAGGGACTGGGTGGCGATGCGTTCGAGCAGTTCGCTGTCGCCGTGAGCCATGGCGGGCGCCACCAGCGGGGCCAGTTGCTCGGCGATCATTTCCCCGCGCTGCATCAACTGGTTTTGCAGATCGGACTGCTGCATCCATGTGAAATAACCGCCCAGCACCAACGCCATCAGGCTCGTCGGCAACAGGGTCAGCAATAACACGCGACCTTTGATTCCCAGTTTCTTGAGCACACCTGTCTCCCGCATCCCGCCCATTGACTCACACGTGCTTCCGGCACGCGACATTGGCGCAGTGTAGCGATTTGCAGGCGGGCGTTCTTCGGAAAAATGATGTCGTCATTCGTCGGCCCGAGGCTGTTCGTTCGCTCAGCAAGTGAACCTCGGGTTGCCCGATCTCCGGCAATCTTGAATAATCGGACAACTGAGAATTATTTGCAGATAGTCATGACTCCTGTTCCTGTCGGCCAGCCACGCATTCTTTCCATCGAAGACGATCCGGTGCTCGGTGCCTATGTCCATGAACATCTGGGCCGCAGTGGTTTCCAGGTGACGTGGTGCCAGAACGGCAAGGATGGTCTGAACATTGCCAGGCACCAGCCGTTCGACGTGGTACTGATGGATATTCTGCTGCCGGGGCTGGACGGCCTGAACCTGTTGACCCAGTTGCGTCAGAGCCATTCGACGCCGGTGCTGCTGATGTCGGCGCTCGGGGCCGAGGCCGATCGCATCAGCGGTTTTCGCCTGGGCGCCGACGATTATCTGCCTAAACCGTTCAGCATGGCCGAGCTGCATGTGCGGATCGAAGCGATCCTGCGCCGGGTGGCCCTTGATCGGCGTCCGCCTGCTGTCGCCGTTCCGGTGGCAGCGGGCGGATTGCGGTTCGACGATGAACAGTGCGAGGTGTTTTACCGCGAACATCCCGCCGGGCTGACCCGCAGCGAATACCGCTTGCTCGAAACCCTGCACCGCAATGATGAGGAGGTGCTGAGCAAGGCCTTCCTTTATCAGCATGTCCTGCAGCGCGGTTACGCGGCCCATGATCGCAGCCTCGACATGCACATCAGCCAGATCCGCCGCAAACTCAAGGCCATCGGTTATACCGAGCGTGAAGTGCGCACGGTGTGGGGCAAGGGTTACGTGTTGAGCGCCGTTGATGAAAGTGTCTGACCTGCCGGGCCGGCATTCACTGTTCTGGAAACTCGCCTGTCTGCTGGTGGCGTTCTGTCTGCTGATGATCTGGCTGAGCTGGTCGTGGGGCCGCTATATGGAGCAGCGCAATCAGTTCCTCTCGGACGAAGCCCGCGGCACGCTCACGCGTTATGCCGCCGAGGCCGAGCGGGCCTGGTTGCGTGCCGAGCGCGATGGTGTCGACAGCTGGCTGCAGAGCATGGAGTTGCGTGAGGCCGGATGGGTCGGGGTGATCGGCGCTGACTTGCAGTCGCTGGGCAGCGATCCCCTGACCGAACAGGAAATCCAGCACCTGACCTTTCTGCGGGGGCTCGACTGGCCGATCCACAAGAAAGGCCGGCCATGGCTGCGCGTGCCGTTTCCGGGCAATCCGGCGGCGGGCATTCTGGTCATCGAGTTGCCCGAGCGTTTCGTGCCGGGCAAATACAAGGTGTTCTGGCGGGTCATCACCAACGGCGTGATTCCCGGGCTGTTCACCTTGCTGTTGTGTGTCGGCCTGTATCGCCTGTTGGTGGTGCCGCTGAACAATCTGCGTGAGCAGGCCAACGCTTGGCGTGCCGATCAATTGCATGTGCGGCTCTCCAGTGGTATCACCCGCCGCCCGGACGAACTTGGCGAACTGGCCCGGGCTTTCGATTCGATGTCCGAACGCCTGCAATCCACCGTGGCCCTGCAACAGCAGTTGCTGCGCGACCTTTCTCATGAGTTGCGCACACCGCTGAGCCGCTTGCGGGTCGCCAGTGAAAGCGAACAAGGCTTGCTGCCGCTGCGTGAGCGCATCGGTCGTGAAGTCGATGTCATGCAGCGGCTGGTGGACGACACCCTGCAACTGGCCTGGCTCGACACCGAGCGCACGCCACTGCCGGACGAAGCGATCCAGATCCAGGCGCTGTGGGAAATGCTCACCGACAACGCCTGTTATGAAAGCGGCTGGCCGAGCCTGCAACTGCAATGCGCGGTTGAGTCGTCTTGCTGGGTGCGTGGCAATCTCAACACCCTGGCCCAGGCGCTGGAAAACATTCTGCGCAACGCTATCCGGCATTCTCCCGAGGACGGCATCGTGCGGCTCGATGGGCGACGCGACGGCGATTACTGGCACCTGTGGCTGGAGGATCAGGGCGGCGGGGTGGCCGAGGAGGATCTGGAACGGATCTTCTCGCCATTCACCCGCCTCGACGGGTCGCGGCCGGGAGATGGCGGATTCGGGTTGGGGCTGAGCATCGCCCGCAACGCCGTGCAGCGTCAGGGGGGGCAGTTGTGGGCGGAGAATGGCGCGGAAGGGTTGCGGCTGAATTTCCGACTGATGGCGGATGAGGGTGGCGCGTCCGTTGATGCCTTCGCGGGCAAGCCTGCTCCCGTGGCGAATACATGGACCCCGCAAGTTGTATGAAAGATGTGGGTCATTTGTAGGATTCGACCCGCAGTTAATGCAGGTCTTCCGGCGCTGCCACGGCGGCTTTGCCTGACCCTTCTCGTCTTTCTGTAGGGCATTTCCCAAGCAGTATCAGCGGTCATTTGCAGCGTTTCTGGCGGTTTAAGCTCGGGTTTCCAATCACCCTCAAGGAACCGCGCATGACCGCACCGAACGTTACCAGCAGCACGCCTGATGAGCGCTTCAATGAAGTGCTTTCGCTGATTCACGGCGCCAAACAGAAAGCCATGCAGGCGGTGAATACCCAGTTGATCGAGTTGTATTGGCAGGTGGGCGGGTATATCAGCCGCAAGATAGAAATGGCTGAATGGGGAGATTCGGTGGTAAGCCAATTGGCTGAGCATCTAGCAATCACACAACCAGGATTGCGTGGCTTTACTCGACGCAACCTGTTCAGGATGCGCCAGTTTTACGAGGCTTATCGCGGTAATGAAAAAGTGTCAGCGCTGCTGACACAATTACCGTGGACCCAAAATTTGCTCATCCTTACTCAGAGCAAACTCCCGCAGGAACGAGAGTTCTATCTGCGGCTAGCCATTCAGGAAAAATGGTCGACACGGGAATTGGAGCGTCAGTTCAAAGCTGCGCTGTTCGAACGAGCGGTCACCCAGCCGATCAGCGCTACAGCCTCTCTGAAACAATCCCACCCCTCGGCCCTCGAAATATTCCGCGATGCCTACATGGTCGAATTCCTCGATCTGCCCGGCGTACATGCTGAAACCGATTTACATCAAGGCTTGCTGGGGCGTCTCAAGGAATTCCTCACCGAACTCGGCCGCGATTTCTGTTTTGTCGGCTCCCAATACCCGCTCCAGGTCGGCAGTCGGGATTTTGCCCTGGATCTGTTGCTTTTCCACCGTGGACTCAACTGCCTGGTCGCCATTGAACTCAAGGTCGGTCGTTTCGAACCGGAATATCTGGGCAAGCTGAATTTCTACCTGGAGGCGCTGGATCGCGATGAGCGCAAGCATCACGAGAACCCCGCCATTGGCGTCCTGCTGTGCGCCAGCAAAGAAGACGAGGTGGTTGAGTACGCGCTCAATCGCAGCCTCTCTCCCGCGTTGATCGCGGAATACCAGGTACAGCTGCCCGACAAGCAGTTGCTGCAAGCCAAGCTGCACGAGTTCTATGCATTGAACGTTGCCGAGGCGCAAAGTGCCGAGTCAGCTGCTTATTCCCATAAACCATAAGCACCGCACTTTGCGTGATATGGCCTGCGCGGGTTTGCCGGTATGATAGGCGCCCCCGCACGTCCGGATTGCGAATACGCCATGACTTTGCAGTACCCAACCATCGCCGATTGCGTCGGCAACACCCCGCTGGTTCGTTTGCAGCGCCTGCCTGGCGAAACCAGCAACACCTTATTGCTCAAGCTGGAAGGGAACAATCCGGCGGGTTCGGTCAAGGATCGTCCGGCGCTGTCGATGATCACCCGTGCCGAGTTGCGTGGGCAGATTCATGTCGGCGATACGCTGATCGAGGCGACCTCGGGCAACACCGGGATCGCCCTGGCGATGGCCGCCGCGATCAAGGGTTACAAGATGATCCTGATCATGCCGGACAACTCCAGCGCCGAACGCAAGGCAGCGATGACCGCCTACGGTGCCGAACTGATTCTGGTCAGCCAGGAAGAAGGCATGGAAGGCGCCCGCGACCTCGCTCAGCGAATGGAAGCCGAAGGCCGTGGCAAGGTGCTGGACCAGTTCGCCAACGGTGACAACCCCGAAGCGCACTACACCACCACCGGCCCGGAAATCTGGCGTCAGACCCAAGGCAGCATCACCCACTTCGTCAGTTCGATGGGCACCACCGGCACCATCATGGGTGTGTCGCGTTACCTGAAAGAGCAGAGCGAAAGCGTGCAGATCGTCGGCCTGCAACCGATGGAAGGCGCGGCCATTCCCGGCATCCGCCGCTGGCCGCAGGAATACCTGCCGAAGATTTATCAGGCCGATCGTGTCGACCGCATCGTCGATATGGCGCAGAGCGAAGCCGAGGACATCACCCGGCGTCTGGCCCGTGAAGAAGGCATCTTCTGTGGCGTCTCTTCGGGCGGTGCGGTGGCAGCGATGCTGCGCCTGTCCAAAGAACTTGAAAACGCGGTGATCGTCGCGATCATCTGTGACCGTGGCGACCGTTACCTGTCGACCGGCATTTTCGACGCGCCCAACTGATGGCCAAGCATGAGAGAGGCCTGCGCTTCCAGCCCACTGGCGGCAGCAAGGCCCCGCAAGTCCCGACCGGTAAAAAGCAGCGCTTGAATATCGAGCGCCTGGCCAACGACGGTCGGGGGATCGCGTTTTTCGAAGGGCGTACCTGGTTCGTGCTCGGTGCCCTGGCCGGTGAAGAGGTCGAGGCACGGGTGCTGGGCGCGCACGGCAAAGTGGTCGAGGCGCGCACCGAACGGGTGTTCAATGCCAGTGAATTGCGCCGTCCGGCGCCGTGCCAGCACGCTGGCCGCTGTGGCGGTTGCAGCGTCCAGCATCTGCCCCACGATGAACAGCTTGCCCTGAAACAGCGCATGCTCGCCGAGCAGTTGTCACGGGTCGCCGGTGTCGAGCCTGATGAGTGGGCTGCGCCGTTGACCGGTCCCGAATTCGGTTATCGCCGCCGCGCCCGGATCGCCGTGCGCTGGGACATGAAGGCAAAAAATCTCGAAGTCGGTTTCCGTGCCGCCGGCAGTCAGGACATCGTTGCGATCAGCGAATGCCCGGTGCTGGTACAGCCCTTGCAGCCGATCATGACCCGCTTGCCGGAGATGCTCCGGCGTCTGAGCAAACCTCAGGCACTGGGACATGTCGAGTTGTTCAGCGGTTCGTCGCTGGCGCTGTTGCTGCGGCACATGGCGCCGCTGTCCGAGGCCGACCTGACGATCCTCAAGGATTTCTGCGCGTTCCATGAAGCGCAATTATGGCTGCATGGCGAAGGCGAGCCGCAACCGGTGGATGCCACGCAATCGTTGGGGTATCGCCTGGAGCAATGGGATCTGCAACTGGCCTATCGGCCGGGGGATTTCATTCAGGTCAACGCCGGGGTCAACGAGGCGATGGTCACCCAGGCCCTCGACTGGTTGAAACCGACGCGCGACGAGCGCGTGCTGGACCTGTTCTGCGGTCTGGGCAACTTTGCCCTGCCGCTGGCCAGGGCCGTGCGCGAGGTGGTGGCGGTCGAGGGCGTGCAGACCATGGTCGAGCGCGCAGCCAGCAATGCGGCCAGCAACAATTTGCATAACACAAAGTTTTTTCAGGCCGATTTATCCCAGCCTTTGACTGATGCCGAGTGGATCGGAACAGGCTTTTCTGCGGTACTCTTGGACCCACCGCGTGACGGTGCTTTCGAGGTGGTGCGCAAGCTCGCGACCCTGGGTGCCGAGCGGTTGGTCTATGTGTCGTGCAACCCTGCAACTCTGGCGCGCGATACGGTCGAATTGATCAAGCAGGGCTACCGGTTAAAACGTGCCGGGATTCTCGATATGTTTCCTCAGACGGCGCATGTCGAGGCCATGGCGTTATTTGAAGCGAGCTAGGATGGCTCGTCTGATCCGACTGGTCCGCCCGTGCAGCGCTCGTCTTAGCCCCGCGAGCGCAAACGGGCAATGAAGGTCAGTGATTTGACGCATTGAATCTGCGTCGTAGGGAAGGTAAAGCAAGATGGTACAGGTGAGAGCACACCAGCCGATCAATACTGACGGCAGTATCAATCTCGAGGCTTGGCTCGATCATGCGGTCAGTGTCGATCTGGCACTGGATCGCGAAGCCTTGAAAGAGGCCTGCGAGTACGCTCGACAGGCCGAGCAGCAATCCAATGCAGCGAAGAATCTGTGGTCCGAAGGCAGTGGCAGTTTCAGCACCGGCCTTGAGATCGCCGAGATTCTCGCCGACCTCAAACTCGATCAGGATTCGCTGGTCGCCGCGGTGCTTTACCGTGGCGTGCGCGAAGGCCAGATCGAACTCGCGGCGGTCAGTCAGCGCTTCGGCCCGGTGGTGGCCAAGCTGATCGACGGCGTGCAGCGCATGGCGGCGATCAGTGCCAGCCTCAGCCCGCGCCAGTCCATGGTGATGGGCACTCAGGGCCAGGTGGAAAACCTGCGCAAGATGCTCGTGGCGATGGTCGACGATGTGCGCGTCGCGCTGATCAAACTGGCCGAACGCACCTGCGCGATCCGTGCGGTGAAAACCGCTGACGACGAAAAGCGCAACCGCGTCGCCCGGGAAGTCTTCGACATCTATGCGCCACTCGCGCACCGGCTCGGCATCGGTCATATCAAATGGGAACTGGAGGACTTGTCCTTCCGTTACCTGGAGCCCGATCAGTACAAGCAGATCGCCAAGCTGCTGCACGAGCGGCGACTGGATCGCGAGCGTTTCATCAGCGACGTGATGAGCCAGTTGAAGAACGAATTGCAGGCCACCGGCGTCGAGGCCGACATCAGCGGCCGGGCCAAGCACATCTATTCGATCTGGCGCAAAATGCAGCGCAAGGGCCTGGAATTCAGCCAGATCTACGACGTGCGCGCGGTGCGGGTGCTGGTGCCGGAAATGCGCGACTGCTACACCGCGCTCGGCATTGTCCATACCCTGTGGCGACACATCCCGAAAGAGTTCGACGACTACATCGCCAACCCCAAGGAAAACGGTTATCGCTCGTTGCACACGGCGGTGATCGGTCCTGAAGGCAAGGTGCTGGAAGTGCAGATCCGTACCCATTCGATGCACGAAGAAGCCGAGCTCGGCGTCTGCGCGCACTGGCGCTACAAGGGCACCGACGTCAAGTCCGGCTCGAACCACTACGAAGAGAAAATCTCCTGGCTGCGTCAGGTGCTCGAGTGGCACGAAGAACTGGGCGATATCGGCGGCCTTGCCGAACAGTTGCGGGTCGATATCGAGCCGGACCGGGTCTACATCTTCACCCCCGACGGTCACGCCATCGACTTGCCGAAAGGCGCGACGCCGCTGGACTTCGCCTACCGCGTACACACCGAAATCGGTCACAACTGCCGTGGCGCGAAGATCAACGGGCGGATCGTACCGCTCAACTACAGCCTGCAGACCGGTGAGCAGGTCGAGATCATCACCAGCAAGCACGGCACGCCGAGCCGCGACTGGCTGAACTCCAACCTCGGTTACGTCACCACCTCGCGGGCACGGGCGAAGATCGTTCACTGGTTCAAGTTGCAGGCGCGCGACCAGAACGTTGCGGCCGGCAAGACCCTGCTTGAGCGCGAGCTCAATCGCCTCGGCCTGCCGGCGGTGGATTTCGACAAGCTGGCCGACAAGGCCAACATGAAAACCGCCGAGGACATGTTCGCCGCCCTCGGTGCCGGCGACCTGCGTCTGGCGCAACTGGTCAACCTGGCCCAGCAACTGGTCGAGCCGGAACGCGGCAACGAGCAACTGGAGCTGATTCCGCGCAAGGCCTCCGGCTACAAACCGGGCAAGCGTGGCGACATCCAGATCCAGGGCGTCGGCAACCTGATGACCCAGATGGCCGGCTGCTGCCAGCCATTGCCGGGCGACGCCATCGTCGGCTACATCACCCAGGGCCGTGGCGTGAGCATTCACCGTCAGGACTGCGCCTCGGTGCTGCAACTGGCCGGACGCGAGCCGGAACGGATCATCCAGGTCAGTTGGGGACCGGTGCCGGTGCTCACCTACCCGGTGGACATCATCATCCGTGCCTACGACCGTTCCGGCCTGCTGCGTGACGTCTCCCAGGTGCTGCTCAACGAGCGCATCAACGTGCTGGCGGTCAACACCCGCTCGAACAAGGAAGACAACACCGCGTTGATGTCCCTGACCATCGAGATCCCTGGTCTCGATGCGCTGGGGCGGTTGCTCGGGCGGATTTCCCAGTTGCCGAACATCATCGAAACCCGACGTAACCGTACCCCTTGAAGATCAACGCCGATCAACTGTGGGAGCCGGCTTGCTTGCGAAGAGGATGTGTCAGTCGACCTATTTGTTGCCGGACACTCCGTATTCGCGAACAAGCCCGCTCCCGCACGGGTTTTGTGGTGAGAGATAAATGATGCATAGTCTTGAAGACCTGCTGCACCTGATGAACCGCCTGCGCGATCCGCAATACGGTTGCCCGTGGGACATCAAGCAGACCTACGCGACCATCGTTCCGCACACCCTCGAAGAAGCCTACGAAGTGGCCGACGCCATCGAACGGGGCGACTTCGATCACTTGCAGGGCGAGTTGGGTGATCTGTTGTTCCAGGTGGTGTATTACAGCCAGTTGGCCCGGGAAGAAGGGCGCTTCGAATTTGCCGGTGTGGTCGACAGCATCACCCGCAAATTGATCCGCCGTCATCCGCACGTGTTCCCGACCGGCGATCTGTACGCACCGCTGGACGTGCCGCGACTCGATGAAGAACAGGTCAAGCATCGCTGGGAAGAGATCAAGGCCGAAGAGCGCGCCGAGAAATCCGCCGAGCCGCAACAATTGTCACTGCTCGACGATGTGCCTGCCGCGTTGCCGGCGTTGTCGCGCTCGGCCAAGTTGCAGAAGCGCGCCGGACAGGTCGGTTTCGACTGGCCCGATGCCTTGCCGGTACTGGACAAGGTGCGTGAAGAACTCGATGAAGTGCTCGAAGCCATGTCCGAAAACGATTCGGAGGCGGTGACCGAGGAAATCGGCGACCTGCTGTTTTCCGTGGTCAACCTGGCCCGGCACCTGAAGGTCGATCCGGAAAGCGCATTGCGTGCCGCCAATGGCAAGTTCGAGCGGCGTTTCCGTTTTATCGAACAGGCATTGCGCGACACCCACCGTCCCATGGAAGATTGCACCCTCGAAGAGTTGGACGCCCTGTGGGGCGAAGCCAAGCGTCAGGAAAAGAATTTGCCCGGCTGCGGCTGAGCAGCTGCCCAAGTGAGTAAGCACCATGAGTATTTCCCTTCGCGACCAGTTGCTCAAAGCAGGGTTGGTCAACCAGAAGCAGGCCAAGCAGGTCACCAAGGACAAGCAGAAGCAACAGCGCCTGGCCCACAAAGGCCAGATCGAGCTGGATGATTCGCAGCAACGCGCCGCCCAGGAAGCCCAGGCCGAGAAGGTCAAGCGCGACCAGGAGCTGAACCGTCAGCAGCAGGAGAAGGTCGAGGCCAAGGCCCGCGCGGCGCAGATCAAGCAGTTGATCGAAGTCTCGCGCTTGCCGAAGCTGACCACCGAGGACTACTACAACTTCGTTGACGACAAAAAGGTCAAGCGTATCTCCGTCAACACGCTGATGCGCAACAAGCTCAGCGGCGGCTCGCTGGCGATCGTGCACCATGCCGGCGGTTATGAAGTGATCCCTCGTGAAGCGGCCCTGAAGATCCAGAAGCGCGATCCGCAGCGCATCGTGCAGATGAACGAGAAGGTCGAAGAGGTCAATGCCGAGGACGATCCGTACGCGGCCTACCAGATCCCTGACGATCTGATGTGGTAAGCCTGCCGCGTCACGCCGCCAGGCGGTGCTGACAGCGTCCAGAAACGACGAACCCCGCTCATGGCGGGGTTTGTCGTTTTCAATGCTGTGATTGGCTCAGGCGGATTTCAGATCCCGCTGCCGTTCTTGCAGTTCCAGTTCGGCCTTGTAGTTGTGGGCGTCGATTTCGTTATGGAACATCCCGACCAGCAAATCTTGTTGATGCACATCCCAGATCCGTATACCGGCGGCTACGCCTTCATGGGACATGTGTGAATCGTCGCGTTCAGTTACTTTTACAGTCATCTGCTAGCTCCAATCTCTGTTATCTGCAGCAAGGCGTGTGCAGGACTCTTTTATAGATTTTGTTAGCCGGCTAAGTAAACGCTCTATTTGTGCAATGTATTCTTGCGAAATTCGCAACAGTGCTGCAGCCCGCCAAATCCGCGACATTCAGTCGCAGGGCGGTTGGTTGCATGACAGATGTTTCATCTTTGAGAGTGATTTCAGCTGCTTGGAAAAGAGGACGTGAGGTTTTGCGCAGGCGAAAAAAAACGCCCCGAACCAGTCGGGGCGTTTTCATGTGCGGCTCAACAGAAGGGCATTACTTGCCTTCCCAGCGCTTCAGCACGAGGGTGGCGTTGGTGCCACCGAAGCCGAAGCTGTTGCTCATCACGGTGTTGATGGTGGCGTTTTCGCGGGTCTTGGTCAGCACCGGCAGATCGGCCACTTCAGGGTCCAGTTCGTCGATGTTGGCGGAACCGGCGATGAAGTTGCCTTCCATCATCAGCATGCAGTAGATCGCTTCGTGAACGCCGGCGGCGCCCAGGGAGTGACCCGACAGGCTCTTGGTGGAGCTGATGGCCGGTGCCTTGTCGCCGAACACTTCGCGTACACCTTTCATTTCCGCGACGTCGCCGACTGGAGTCGAGGTGCCGTGGGTGTTCAGGTAGTCGATCGGGGTGTCGACGGTGGACAGCGCCTGCTGCATGCAGCGGATCGCGCCTTCGCCACTCGGGGCAACCATGTCGTAGCCGTCGGAAGTCGCGCCGTAGCCGACGATTTCCGCGTAGATCTTCGCGCCACGGGCCAGAGCGTGCTCCAGCTCCTCGACCACGACCATGCCGCCACCGCCAGCGATGACGAAACCGTCACGGTCGGCGTCGTAGGCGCGGGAGGCTTGTTCCGGGGTGTCGTTGCGCTTGCTGGACAGGGCACCCATGGCATCGAACAGGAACGACTGGCTCCAGTGCTCCTCTTCACCGCCGCCGGCGAAAACGATGTCCTGCTTGCCCATCTGGATCTGTTCCATGGCAGTACCGATGCAGTGAGCACTGGTGGCGCAGGCAGAAGCGATGGAGTAGTTCAGGCCCTTGATCTTGAACGGCGTGGCCAGGCAGGCCGAAACGGTGCTGCTCATGGTCCGCGTTACGCGGTATGGGCCGACGCGCTTGACGCCTTTCTCGCGCAGGATGTCCAGCGCTTCCATCTGGTTCAGAGTGGAAGCACCGCCGGAGCCGGCGATCAGGCCGGTACGCGGGTTCGACACTTGCTCTTCGGTCAGGCCGGAGTCGGTGATGGCGTCTTTCATGGCCAGGTAGGCGTAAGCCGCCGCGTGGCCGACGAAGCGATAGATCTTGCGATCGATCAGCTCTTCAAGGTTGAGGTCGATGGAGCCGGAAACCTGGCTACGCAGACCCATTTCGGCATATTCCGGGTTGAACCGGATGCCCGGGCGGCTTGCACGCAGGTTAGCGGAGACGGTCTCTTTGTCATTGCCCAGGCACGAAACAATGCCCAGACCAGTGATAACGACGCGGCGCATGCGAATAACCCTTAGAAGTTGTCAGTGGAGGTGAACACGCCGACCCGGAGGCCTTCGGCGGTGTAGATTTCGCGACCGTCGACAGTGACCGAACCGTCGGCGATGGCCAGGTTCAGCTTGCCCTTGAGGACGCGCTTGATATGAATGTTGTAGGTGACTTTCTTGGCGGTCGGCAGGACCTGACCGAAGAACTTCACTTCGCCCGAACCCAGCGCACGGCCACGGCCCGGCAGGCCTTGCCAGCCCAGGAAGAAGCCGACCAGTTGCCACATGGCATCCAGACCCAGGCAGCCCGGCATCACCGGATCGCCCTCGAAGTGGCAGGCGAAGAACCACAGGTCAGGGTTGATATCCAGCTCGGCGACCAATTCACCTTTGCCGTACTTGCCGCCTTCTTCGCTGATCAGGGTGATGCGATCCACCATCAGCATGTTCGGGGCGGGCAGTTGCGCGTTACCTGGGCCGAACAGCTCACCGCGACTGCAGCGCAGCAGGTCTTCCCGGGTAAAGGCGTTTTGTTTGGTCATGCGAGCTCCTCAATAGTCCCATGCGGCAGGTGGGGCAAATCTTCCCGGCCGATCGAAGCGTTCATGCCTCGATCCGGCAGCCTACTCATAGACTATTGCGTTGTAGTGAAAGTCACAGCACCAAGGACATGAATGTACACTTGTGCACTGAAATTTTTATTCAAGCCCCTTTTGAGGCTCGTTTCGGTGCCTAAGACTGCCGCACTTTCGCTTTTCACGCCAGTCGCAGATGGTCGAAAGGCCGTTACTACTGCACCCAGCGTTGCAGAATCTGCTGCAGGTCATTGCGTTTGAATGGCTTGGCCAGGTAGTCGTTCATTCCTGCCGACAGGCAGTTCTCGCGGTCGCCCTGCAAGGCGTTGGCGGTCAGGGCGATGATCGGCACCTGACTGCAGCCGGGCAGGCGGCGGATCTGCCGGGTCGCCTCGTAGCCGTCGATGACCGGCAAGCGGCAGTCCATCAGAATCGCCTCGAAGCTGCCGTCGCCGGCACTGCGCACCGCTTGCGCGCCATCGGTGGCGACGCTGACGGCAAAGCCCAGGCTGCGCAGCATGGATTCGATCACGGTCTGGTTGACCGGGTTGTCCTCGACCAGCAGCACATTGCGCCCCTCGCCGTGACCGGTGCCGTTCACCGCACGCGGCGCGGTCAGTGCCGGCAGTGCCTGCTTATATAGCGCCAGCGGAATTTCCAGGGTGAACACCGAGCCGCGACCTTCCTCACTCTGCGCGCGCAAGGTGCCGCCCATCCGTTCGGCGAGGGTACGGGCAATCGGCAAACCGAGGCCCGTGCCGCCGTAGCGCCGGGAAATTGAGCTGTCGGCCTGCTGGAACGCATTGAACATCAGCTCCAGGCTCTCCGGAGGAATGCCGATGCCGCTGTCGCGTACCGAACAGGTGAACCACAGCAGCTCGTGATCCAGCGATTGCCACTGCGCCTCGATGCTGACGCGCCCCTGTTCGGTGAACTTCAGCGCGTTGCCCAGCAGGTTCACCAGAATCTGCCGGATCCGCGTTGGATCGCCCTGAACCTGCAAACCGCGCATATCGTCCGGGATGCGCAGTTGCAGGCTCAGGCCACGCTGCACCGCGCTGTGCTGGAACGACTGGGCGCAGGCGCCGATCAGGTCGGCAAGGTTGAACGCGATGTGCTCCAGTTCCAGTTCCGAGCGCTCGATGCGCGAGAAATCGAGAATATCGTTGATCACCTTGAGCAGGTGCTCGGTGGATTCCGAGGCCAGGGCCGCGTATTCGATCTGCTCCTCGGTCATTTCGGTGGTTTCCAGCAATTGCAGCATGCCGAGCACGCCATTCATGGGTGTGCGCAGTTCATGGCTCATCATCGCCAGGAAATCCGACTTGGCGTTGTTGGCCTTTTCCGCCTCTTCGCGGGTCTGGATCAGTTGCGCCATGGCCTGGTGCTGTTCGCGGCTGGCCTGCTCCAGAGCCTGGGCCAGGTTGTTGATGTGTTGCGACAGGGCACCGAGTTCGGTGTCATCGACGATCGGCAGCGGTGTCTTGTAGTCGCCGTCCTGAATCGCCTTGACCGCCAGGCCGATATCCCGGATCGGCTGCGCCAGGCTCCCGGCCAGACGTCGCGCCAGAACAAAAGTGAAAAGCAGGGCGAACAGCGCCAGAACCCCGGCCTTGAACAGGATTTCCTGCTGGCGCTGACTGAACGCATCGTTGGACAGGCCGACAATCACCCGCCCCAGATAGTCCTCGCCGGCCGTGCCGTTGGCGCTTTTGCCGTCCTGAAAGAAATCGTTGTGCAGGGCAATGCGTTGCAGGCGCACCGGAGCCTGGAACACTTCGACCTGATGCGGGCGCCGGTGGCTGTCCGCCGGTTGTTCGACGTAGACCAGAATCCGGTTGGCACTGTCCTGAATTTCCAGAAAACGTACGTTGGGTGTCGCCAGCGTGGCCTTGAGCAGACTTTCCAACACTTCGTTATTGCCGGAAATCACCCCGTACTCAGTGGCGGGGGCCAGTTGATTGGCGATCAGTTGCCCGGTGTGATTGAGCTCCTGGCGCAAATCCTGGATGCGCACGAAGGTGAAAAAACTGATCAGCAGCAAGGTCAGCAACAGCGCAGGCCCCAGGCTGATGAGCTGGGTGCGGGTGTTGATGTCCCATCGGCGACGAAAAATCATGGGTGGCGCTCTCCTTCGGCCAATTCCGTAGCAACGGAGACTTCATCAATCGGTTCGATACTCAGGGAACGAGCCACTTGCGCATTGCTTAAGACTTTAAAACGTCCGGGATAGAGCGAGCGCGGCCAACTGGCGGGTGGGCGGTCGAGCAAGTCGTCGAGGATTGCCAGCCAGTCGCGCTGGTCGCTGTAGGTGCTGGCGAGGCTGCCGGCCCGCACGAATGCGGCGTTCGGGCCAACCAGCGCCAGTTGCCGCGAGTAGCTGCTGAGCAGCAGGTTTTTCGCGGTTTTCGGGTTGTACAGATCGGGATCGTCGAGGCCCAGCAACACATCGCTGTTTTTCAGCACCGCTTGCAACGGGCGGCTGTCCTGGGTGTTGTCCCAGCGCTGGCCGACGATTTCCAGATGGAACGGGCTGGCCGCCAGATGCAGTTCCTTGAGCATGAACTCGCTGTGTTGATCGAACAGCACACCGACCCGCCGGGCCTGGGGCAGAATCCGCCGGATCAGTTGCAACTGCCGGCTCAGTGGCGGATCGCTCCACAGCAGGCTCAAATGCGCGGGCTGCGCGCCGGCTAAACGCTGCTGCGCTTGCAGGCGACTGATGCGCAAGACCAGCGTCGCCGGGCCTTGGGACTCTTTCAGGCGCCAGTCCAGGCTCGGCAGGTCCAGCAGGATCAGGCGCAGGCTGGCCGGCAGCTTGCCCGGCGCCGGCAGGCTGGCCAGCGGCTGGAAACGCACGCGGTCGGTCGGGCGCAATTCGCTCAGGGCCTGCACGAACGACTGCACGCCGGGGCTTTCCTCGCTGCCGATCAGCAGAATGTCCGCCGCCTGAACCGCCACCCCATGCAGCCAGGCGGTGAGGAACAGGCAGAGGCCGATCAGCCATTGACCGACCGTTGGCGTCTTCCGTGACGTGCCGTAGCGCATGTCAGAACTCCAGCTCGGCGCTGAAGTACATCACCCGGCGTTCGTCATAATTATTGTCGACGAATGTGGTCGGCTGGTGATCGAGGCGCTGTTGCAGCACGCCGGCCAGTTGCAGGTGGGCCTTGCCCAGGGGGATGCGTTTGGCGATGCGGGTATCGACCCGTTCGAAGCGGTAGCCGTTGAGCGCATTGTCGCCATAGTAGAAGAGGGCACTGTTCCAGCCGTGGCCCCAGTCGCGCAGCCAGCCGGCCGAGCCGCTGTTGCGGGCGGAGAATTGCTGGTCGAGAGGATTGCTCGCTTCGGCGTCAACGAACGCGTAGGTCAGGCGCAAGCGGTCGATCTGGCTCAGGCGCCAGTCCAGTTGACTTTCCGTACCGCGAAAGCGCGAGTTGTTGGCGTTGCTGGCGATGTACTGATTGTTGCGCAGCGGTTCGCTGATCATGCCGCTGATTTCGTCGTAGAACAGCTTCACGTCCAGCGCCAGGCCAAGCTCGGCAAAATAACCGTTGTAGCCCAGCTCCCGCGAGCGTATGTGCTCCTGGTCGAGATCGCCGGGGCCACGGGTCTTGACGAAGTAGCGCGCCGAAGACTGGCCAAAGGCTGCGGGCTGCAGGTTGGTCACCTGATAACTCCAGTTGACGTTGTTCTCGAACATGTCCGGCGAACGGATCGCCTCCGAGTACACCGCACGCAGGCTGTGGCGCGGGTTGATCAGATAATTGACGGCGAACCTGGGCGTCAGCGAGCTGCCGATCAGCCGGGTGTCCTCGTACATCGCACCGCCCTGCAACAGCCAGTGCTCGCTGGCACGCCACTCCAGTTGGCCGAAGGCACGCCAGGTGGTGTCGTCCAGAGTGCCGTTGAAGTACGTCTCGGAATCGGCCCGGTCGTAACGATAGTTCATGCCGCTGACCAGTCGCAGGCTGTCGGACAGGCTGAGGGTGTCCTGCAATTCGAGGTCGTAGCGCGATTCCCGGGTGCTCTGGTCGATGTCGCCGCAAAGGGTCTGGCTGGCGCCGTTGCGCCATTGATCCAGCACCTGATTGGCCAGGGCCATTTCCGCCGCAGTGCCGGGCGGCGCGCCGGGACCGGCGAAGCGCGGCATGTTACGCGCCAGTCGCTCGGTGTAGTTCGGGTTGAGCTGCCATAGCTGCGTGAGTTGCGGGCTGAACGATACTTCGGCGTCGCAGGCGCGCCAGACTTGCTGGCGATCCCAGTGCTGGGCCGAGCCTTGTATATAAAGGCTGTGATCTGGATTGACGTCGAGGTTCCAGCGCACCGAACCGGCGTAATCCTTGGCGATTACGTCGGAATTGTTCCCGGCGGCGGTAATCCCGGAGAACACCGGGTGGTAGGTGTAGGGCCGCTGGTTGGTGCCGTCCTTCGCGTCGATCTGCCAGTCGAGACTCTGGTTGTCGCTCAGGGCCTGGCTGACCGCGAGGCTGAAGCGGTTCAAGCGGCGGCTGTCACGGTAGTCGGCGCCATTGCGATCGCTGTCGAAACCATCGTCTTCCTGGCCGGACAGCGACAGACGCAGATCACCGCCGTTCCAGCCGAGGCCCTGGCTGGCATAGAAATCGTTGATGCCGCGCTCGCCACGGGTGATCTTCAGGCGGGTGCCGTGACTGTCCGCCGGATGGCGGGTGATGATGTTGACCACCGCCATCAGCGCGTTGGCGCCGTAGCTGACAGTGTTCGGCCCGCGAAACACCTCAATGCGCTCGATGTCCTCCATGGCCACCGGAATGTCGCTCCAGTCCACCGTGGCCAGGCCCGCGCGGTACACCGAGCGGCCGTCGATCAGCACCTGCATGCGCCGTGCTTCGCTGGCGTTGGTGCCGTGGTAGTTGACCGCCGCCTGATTGCCGCTGATGTTGCCGACCATCATCCCCGGCACCAGGCGCAGCAGTTCGCTGATGTCCCGGGCGCCGCTGGCGTTGATCAGTTCGCTGTCCAGAACGGTCATGCTCCCCGGTACTTCCGCCGGTGTCTGTTTCAGCCGGGTGGCGGTCAATACTTGCGGCAGGCTCTCGCTCTCGAGAAACAGGTCGTCCGCCAGCAATGCCGGGCTGAACAGCAGCGCCAGCAGCAGCGACGAACGAGTGGAGGAGGGGCCAAGAGACACGACACAGCCTTGATAGTGAAGAATTGGCGCGCATGTTAACCGACGGCAGTGACTTTTCCAGTCACGTTGCAGGCATTTTCCTCGCTTTTGTTGGTCTTCTTCCTACAAGTGCCGGTAATTGATCTCGGGGCTGTCCGAGCGGGGGCCGCTCCGTATAATGCCCGCATCGCCACTGGTATGGATTAACGGATTACATATGACTGAACAGCGCCCGATTGCGGTCCTGGGAGGCGGAAGTTTCGGTACCGCCGTGGCCAATCTGTTGGCCGAGAACGGCCATCAAGTCCGGCAGTGGATGCGTGATCCGGAGCAGGCCGAGGCCATCCGGGTCAATCGCGAGAACCCGCGTTACCTCAAGGGCATCAAGATTCTGCCGCAGGTGACCGCCGTCACCGACCTGCAAGAAACCCTCGACGCCTGTGACTTGTGCTTTGTCGCGCTGCCGTCCAGCGCGTTGCGCACGGTGCTGGCCGCCCATGCCGAGCGCTTGAGCGGCAAGATGCTGGTCAGCCTGACCAAGGGCATCGAAGCCCACACCTTCAAACTGATGAGCCAGATTCTCGAAGAGATCGCCCCGCAGGCGCGCATCGGCGTGCTGTCCGGGCCGAACCTGGCGCGGGAAATCGCCGAACACGCACTGACTGCCACGGTGGTCGCCAGCGAAGACGAAGACCTCTGCAAAGAAGTGCAGGCTGCGTTGCATGGCCGTACGTTCCGTGTGTATGCCAGCGCCGATCGCTTTGGCGTGGAACTGGGCGGTGCGTTGAAAAACGTTTACGCGATCATCGCCGGCATGGCGGTGGCGCTGGAAATGGGCGAGAACACCAAGAGCATGCTGATCACCCGCGCCCTGGCCGAGATGACCCGGTTTGCGGTGAGTCAGGGCGCCAACCCGATGACGTTCCTGGGCCTGGCCGGCGTCGGCGATCTGATCGTCACCTGCTCGTCGCCCAAGAGCCGCAACTATCAGGTCGGTTTCGCCCTCGGTCAGGGCCTGAGTCTCGACGAAGCGGTGTCGCGGCTGGGGGAGGTCGCCGAAGGGGTCAACACCCTGAAAGTGCTCAAGGCCAAATCCCAGGAGATTGGCGTGTACATGCCGCTGGTCGCCGGGCTGCATGCGATTCTGTTCGAAGGGCGCACGCTGGAGCAGGTGATCGGGCTGCTGATGCGGGCCGAGCCGAAAACCGACGTCGACTTTATTTCCACCAGCGGTTTCAACTGAAGTAGCAGGGAGCCAACATGAACGATCCGAAAATCGAAGCCAAATACGAGTCCATCCTGCTGCGCGTGCTGTGGATGATTGTCTACGTGCTGGTCTGGCAGGTCGCGCAGTTCATCCTCGGCGCGGTGGTGCTGGTGCAATTGATCTATCGTTTGATCTACGGCGCCCCGAGCGCCGGCCTGATGAATTTCGGCGACAGCCTGAGCCAGTTCCTGGCGCAGATCGGCCGTTTTGGCAGTTTCCACAGCGACCAGAAGCCTTGGCCGTTCGCCGACTGGCCGACGTCACGAGCCCCGGAAGGCGAAGCGCCGCATGCGGTGCCACCGGCCGCCCATCCGGTCCGAGATGAGGAACCCAAGCTATGAAACTCTGGGTATTGCGTCATGGCGAGGCCGAGCCCTACGGTTCGCGCGCCGACTCCGAGCGAGCGCTGACCGAACACGGTCGCAAGGAAGTCTTGAGCAGCGCGGCGCGGCTGATCGGCCAGCCGTTGACCGCTATCTACGCCAGCCCTTACCTGCGTGCGCAGCAAACGGCGCAATTGGTGCGTGAGGCACTGGGTTTCGAACCGGAGATCCGCACGGTCGAGTGGCTGACGCCGGAAACCGATCCGGACCGGGTGACCGATCAACTGGTGTCGGTGAGCAACGTGCTGCTGGTCAGCCACAATCCGCTGGTAGGGCACCTGCTGAGCTACCTGCAACACGGCGCCGGGCATCCGCCGGAAAAAGTCAGCACGGCGGGCCTGGCGGAGCTTGAGCATGGCGAACTGCTGATCGGCTCGATGACGCTCAACAGCCTCAAACACCCCTGAAATTATTTGTTTGAAATTTCCAACCAAGCACTTGCTTGGTTGGCTACGCTTGCTCCAGACCCAAAAAGAGGAGCGAGTCGCATGTCTGTCGCATCCCGTTTGCCGCTGGACGTGTTCTACGAGCGTGAAGCCCGGCATCCGCGCCAACGCTTTCTGGTGCAACCCATCGGTGGCGGGCAGGTCGAGACCCTGACCTGGGCTGATGTCGGCCATCAGGCTCGCTGCGCAGCGCACTGGCTGCGTGCCCGGGAGTTGCCCCAGGGCAGCCACATTGCGCTGATCTCGAAAAACTGCGCGCACTGGATCATCGCCGACCTGGCGATCTGGATGGCCGGGCATGTCTCGGTGCCGCTGTATCCCAATCTCACCGCCGACTCCGTGGGCCAGGTGCTCAGGCACTCCGACAGCGTGCTGGCGTTCATCGGCAAGCTCGATGACTGGCCGGGGATGTCCCTCGGCGTGCCGGAAAACCTGCCGACCATCAGCCTGCCGCTGCACCCGCCGGGCACGTTCGATTTCAGTTGGGAAGACCTGCAACGCAGCTCGCCGATCCAGGACGACCCGCGACCTGCCGCCGAGCAACTGGCGACCATCATCTACACCTCCGGCACCACGGGCCTGCCGAAGGGCGTGATGCACAGCTTCGCCAACCTCGGTTTCGCCACGACGCGCGGCACGCAGTTGTTCGGCCTCAATGAAAACGACCGGCTGCTGTCCTACTTGCCGCTGTGCCATGTTGCCGAACGGATGTTCGTCGAACTGGCGTCGATCTATACCGGGCAGACCGTGTTCTTTGCCGAGAGCCTCGACACCTTCATCACCGATCTGCAACGGGCGCGGCCCACGGCGCTGTTTGGCGTGCCGCGAATCTGGACGAAGTTCCAGATGGGCGTCTACGGCAAGATCCCGGCCAGGCGCCTGGATTTTCTGCTGGGTCTGCCCTTTATCGGCAAACGGGTCGGGCACAAGGTCCTGGCGGGGCTGGGGCTGGATGCCTTGCGCGTAGCCCTGTCCGGCGCGGCGCCGGTGCCCCAGGCCTTGCTCGACTGGTATCAGAAACTCGGGCTGGAGGTGCTTGAGGTGTACGGCATGACCGAGAGCAGCGGTTATTCGCACATTTGCCTGCCGGGCCAGTACAAACAGGGCTGGATCGGCAAGCCGTGCCCGGATGTCGAGGTGCGCATCGACGAGAGCGGTGAAGTGCAGGTGCGCAGCCAGGCGAACATGCTCGGCTACTACAAAGAACCGCAGAAAACCGCAGAAACCCTGACACCGGACGGCTTTCTGCGTACCGGCGACAAAGGGGAACAGGACGTCGAAGGACGCTTGCGCCTGACCGGGCGACTCAAGGAAATCTTCAAGACCAGCAAGGGCAAATACGTCGCTCCGGCCCCGATCGAAAACCGACTGGCGGTGCATTCACGGATCGAGCAGGTCTGTGTGGTCGGCGACGGCCTGAGCGCGCCGCTGGGTTTGTGCGTGCTGTCGCTCGCCGGGCGCGACGAGGGCCGGGCGAGCCTGCATTCGAGCCTGGAAAAACTCCTGGAAGAGGTCAACGCGGTGCTCGATAAACACGAACGTCTGCGCCGGCTGGTGGTGGTCAAGGACAGCTGGGCGGTGGAGAACGGTTTCCTCACCCCGACCCTGAAAATCAAACGCAACATCATCGAAGACACCTACGGCGCACGCTTCGAAGAATGGAGCGAGCGCAGCGAGGCGGTGCTGTGGCAGGATTGAGCGACGACCCAAACAACAAAGGAAGCCTGCGATGACCTTGTGGCGTACCACTCCCAATATCGAGCAGTTGAACGCGATCCAGAAAAACACCATCGGCGAAGTGCTGGATATCCGCTTCGAGTCGTTCGACGACGAGTCCCTGACTGCCAGCATGGTCGTCGACCATCGCACCCACCAGCCTTACGGCTTGTTGCATGGTGGTGCTTCGGTGGTGCTGGCGGAGTCCGTGGGTTCGATGGCCAGTTACCTGTGCATCGACGCCAGCAAATTCTATTGCGTGGGTCTGGAAATCAATGCCAACCACCTGCGAGGCCTGCGCAGCGGGCGGGTGACGGCGGTGGCCAAACCGATTCACATCGGCCGCACCACCCACGTCTGGGACATTCGCCTGACCAGCGATGAGGGCAAGGCCAGTTGCGTGTCGCGGCTGACCATGGCGGTGGTGCCGCTGGGTGAGCAACCGCCGGGGCGGTGATCTCCCAGGCACCATCATCCTGACCGGACTGTCATCATTCCTGGCAGTTACGGTCATTGCCCGGCGCCGTGGTCTTGCGGACAATCAACGCCATGTTTCCCGCTCATGGATTTGCCGGTATGTCGCAACCGATCTTTTTCGCCCACGCCAATGGTTTCCCGTCGGGCACCTACGGCAAGCTGTTCTCGGCGCTGGCGCCCGAGTACCGGGTCGCGCATCTGCAACAGCATGCCCATGACCCGCGCTTTCCGGCGGATGACAACTGGTACAACCTCGTTGATGAATTGATCCATCACCTGCAACAGCAGGATGAACCGGTGTGGGGCGTCGGCCACTCCTTCGGTGGCGTATTGCATCTGCATGCCGCGCTGCGCTGCCCGGAGCTGTACCGGGGCGTGGTGATGCTCGATTCGCCGGTGCTGACCCGCACGGACCAATGGGTGATCCGCGCCGCCAAGCGCTTCGGCTTCATTGACCGACTGACGCCGGCCGGGCGCACCCTCGGTCGTCGGGAAGAGTTTGCCGACCTCGACAGTGCCCGCAGCTACTTTGCCGGCAAGACCCTGTTCCGTGGTTTTGATCCCGAGTGTTTCGACGCCTACCTTCAACATGGATTGCACAAGGTCGGCGACAAGCTGCGCCTGCGCTTCGATCCGGCCACTGAAATCAGCATCTATCGCGGCGTGCCGCACACCAGCCCTGGTCGCACCCGTCAGTTGAAGGTGCCGCTGGCCGTAGTGCGCGGACACAAGAGCCGCGTGGTGATGCGCCATCACACCAGTTTTGTCGGGCGTCTGCCCCAGGGCGAGTCGCTGACCATGCCCGGCGGCCACATGTTTCCTCTGGAGCGGCCGCAAGACACGGCGTTGCTGCTGAAAAACCTGTTCCAGCGCTGGGACAACCGGCTCGCCAGGGATTGCGCATGAACCACGCCTTCGAAGAAGTGCGCCTGAGCCTGCCGCATATCGAACTGGCGGCGCACCTGTTCGGCCCCGAGGACGGATTGCCGGTGATCGCCCTGCATGGCTGGCTGGACAACGCCAACAGCTTCGCCCGGCTGGCGCCCAAGCTCAAAGGCTTGCGCATCATCGCCCTGGACATGGCCGGTCACGGTCACTCCGGGCATCGTCCGAACGGTGCCGGGTACGCGCTGTGGGACTACGCCCATGACGTGCTGCAAGTCGCCGAGCAACTGGGCTGGAAGCGTTTCGGCCTGCTCGGGCATTCCATGGGCGCGATCGTTTCGCTGGTGCTGGCCGGTTCGCTGCCGGAGCGCATCAGCCATCTGGCGTTGATCGACGGGGTGATTCCTCCTACGGACAAGGGCGAAAATGCGGCCGAACGCATGGGCATGGCCCTGCAAGCGCAACTGGATCTGCGGGAAAAACGCAAACCGGTCTACAACACCCTCGACCGCGCCATCGAAGCCCGGATGAAAGGGTTGGTGGCGGTCAGTCGCGAAGCCGCCGAGCTGTTGGCGCAACGCGGGCTGATGCCGGTGCCCGGCGGTTACACCTGGCGCACCGACAATCGCCTGACCTTGCCGTCGCCGCTGCGTCTGACACAGGAACAGGCGATGGCCTTCGTCCAGCGGATCGGTTGTCCTGCGCAACTGGTGATCGCTGCCGACGGCATGCTGGCCAAACATCCCGAGTTGCTGGAGCGGCTACCCTTTAGCCGGGAACAGTTGCCGGGTGGGCATCATCTGCACCTGAACGACGAGTCCGGTGCCGACCTTGTCGCAGACTGTTTCAATCGGTTCTTCGCCATTCCTTGACTTGCACCGGGCAACTGTCGAGGCTGGGCGGGTTGAAATGGGAGACGACCACAATGGATTTCGATACCGCTGCGACCCCGAACCGCCGATCCGGCGCCCCGATCATGCCCGCCCGATGAGCCTGCCGATGCGGTTACTCAGTCTGCTGGCGCTGGGCTTCTTCAGTTCCCTGTCACTCGCTGCCGATCTGCCGGGCAGTCAGGATCTGCCGATCGTGCCGCGCCTGACCGATGCGCAGATCGTCGACTATCGCCCGCCCGTTGAGCTGGAACGGATCTATCCGTTGGGCTCGATCCGCAAGATCAGTGGCCAGTTGCGTTTCGACGGTCAGGTCAGTGCCCGTGGGCAAACCACCTCGATCACCTACGAACTGCCGCCGGAACATTCTTCCAACGAAGCCTTCACCGTTGCCCGCGAAGCCTTGCAGAAACAGGACGCCGAGCTGCTGTTCTGGTGCCAGGCGCGTGACTGCGGCGAGAGCAGCCTGTGGGCCAACGAAGTGTTCGGCAATGCCAAGCTGTATGGCGCCGACGAACAACAGGCGTATCTGCTGCTGCGGCTGGCGGCGCCTCGCGATAACACCCTGGTGGCGCTGTATGGCATCACCCGTGGCAATCGCAAGGCCTATCTGCATGTCGAGCAGTTTGAGGCCGGCGCTCCGCTGGGGGATCTGCTGCCGACCTCGGCAACCCTGTTGCGACAGCTGAAAAGCACCGGAGAGCTGGACTTTCCGAAGCTCACCGGCGATCCGGATGACACCTGGCTTCGCCTGCTCTCCCGGGGTCTGAATCTCGATACCACGCTGCGGGTCACGGTGTCCGGAATCAAGGCGGAGGCCTGGCGCCAGGCCCTGATCGGTCAGGGCGTGCGCGCGGCGCGGATGGAAACCGGCAGCACCGACGGCGCTGGCCTGCGCATCGATCTATTACGCTAGTTGTATTGGGCGAGCATATGCCGCGTGTTCGCCTACGCTTTGCCTGACTGACTTTTTCGAGACTTTACATGCTCAATAACGATCGACTGCTGGTGCAAATCCTCCTGCTGGTGCTGTTCGGTGCCAGTCTTTGGGTGATGGCGCCGTTCTGGTCAGCGCTGTTCTGGGGGGCCGTGCTGGCGTTCGCCAGCTGGCCGCTGATGCGCCTGCTGACCCGTTGGCTCAATGGTCGTGAATCCTTGGCGGCATTGCTGCTGACCCTGGGCTGGATGGTGCTGGTGGCTGCACCGTTGGTGTGGCTGGGGCTCAACCTCGCCGATCATGTGCGCGATGCCACGGCTTTTATCAAGGACGTGCAGGTCGACGGCCTGCCGGAGGCGCCCACCTGGCTGGGCGGTGTGCCGCTGGTGGGCGAGCGTCTGGTGGGGATCTGGAACAGCATCGATCAGCAGGGCGCGGCGATGCTGGTGGCGGTCAAACCCTATCTGGGGCAGGTCGGCAACTGGCTGCTGGCGCGCAGCGCGCAGATTGGCGGCGGGATCCTCGAACTGACCCTGAGCATTGTCTTCGTGTTCTTTTTCTACCGTGACGGGCCGCGTCTGGCGGCGTTTGTCCACAGTCTGCTGGAGCGGCTGGTCGGCGACCGCGCCGGGTATTACATCGAACTGGTGGCGGGCACCGTGCAGCGGGTGGTCAACGGGGTCATCGGTACGGCAGCGGCGCAGGCGATCCTGGCGCTGATAGGGTTCCTGATTGCCGGGGTGCCGGGGGCGTTGGTGCTGGGGATTGTGACGTTCCTGCTGAGTCTGATTCCCATGGGGCCACCGCTGGTGTGGATTCCTGCTACGGCGTGGCTGGCGTGGAAGGGTGAGTACGGGATGGCGGTGTTTCTCGGGATCTGGGGGACGTTCATCATCAGTGGCGTGGATAACGTGCTCAAGCCGTATCTCATCAGCCGTGGGGGGAATTTGCCGTTGGTGATTGTGTTGCTTGGGGTGTTTGGCGGGTTGATTGCGTTTGGGTTTATCGGGTTGTTTATCGGGCCTACTTTGTTGGCGGTGGCTTATAGTTTGTTGACGGATTGGAGTAAGAGTCAGGCTCGGGTTTGATTGGTTCGGCTTTGGCCTTGGCGGCCTCTGGGCCGACCAGGCTCCTGGGTTTTGTTCTGTGTGAATATCCTTTTTTGGGGTGTTGCTGCTGGCGGTTTCGCCCTGACGGTCGAGTCCCTTTTGGCAAACGCCCCAAAAGGAACCAAAAAGTCTTGCCCCGGCGTACGGCCCCTCGCTGGGGCTCGGGGTTCCTTCGTTGCGGGATTCATCCGGGGGGCATCGCCTACGGTTTGCTTCGCTGCACCTCCTCTCGATGTGTTTGGCTTCGCCAAACGGTCGCTGCGCTCCCACCCCCGGATAAATCCCTCCACTCAGCCTGCCGAAGGGGCCGGCACGGCAAGATCAAAAGCGGTACTCGAGCTAACGCTCATTGTGTTGAGTGGTGGGAAGCGGGTGCGGGCTTCGTAGGCTGCTCTTGCTCTTGCTCTTGCTCTTGCTCTTGCTCTTGCTCTTGCTTTTGTGGGAGTGGGCTTGCCCACGAAGGCGGCCTTTGAGCCGACCTGGTTCTGGCGGGTGTACGGCTTCTTCACTGCCACTTCGATCAGTCCCCTCTCCCTTTGGGAGAGGGTTAGGGTGAGGGGCTTTTGATTCTGTTTGTGATCACTACACAGTTTGTCCCCGCAAAATCCGTAAGACGCACATCCCCCCTCAACCGATCGTTCCCACACTCAACCCAGCATGGAAACGATCGCTCTCAAGCCATCACTCAGGTCGCGACATTCAGGTATTTGCCGACGGAGGTCGCGTTATCGAGCGAGTACTGTTTGCTCAGGCTGGCGATCATGCGGTTGAGTGCTTCAGTGCTGGTTTGGGCGCTGGCGGTTTGTTCGTCGTTGGGTCGTTCGCGGCCGGCCTGCAGGGCGGCTTTGAGTTCGTCGCTGCTGACACCGCCGCTGCTGTCGCTGTCCAGGACCTTGAGCAGTGCAGCGCTGGTATCGCTGGTGGTTGAAGAGGTGCTGTCGCTGGTTTGCAGGGCGCTGCTCAGTTCGGTGGCGCTGACGCTGCCGTCGCCATCGGCGTCGAGTTGGCTGAACAGTTCGTCACTGGAGATTTGGGGTGGCGGTGGTGGAGGAGGGGTGAGGCTGGCGGTGAGTTCGTCCTGGCTGACGACGCCGTCCTTGTTTTTATCCAGGGCCGAGAAGACTTCGCTGCTGTCGGCGGTGCTGCCGGCGCTGGTCAGGCCGGTGCTCAGTTCGTCGCCGCTGATGGCGCCGTCACCGTCGGTGTCCAGGGCGCTGATCAGGGCGTCGGCGAGGTCGGTGTTCGGGGCCTGATCGTGAGGTGGTGGCGGAGGGGGCGCCATGGCGGTCATTTCTTCGGCGCTGAGGTTGCCGCTGCCGTCGCTGTCCAGATCGCCGAATTGTTTGCTCAGGCTCACCAGCAAGCCGTCATCGGACTTCTGCGACAGGGCGCTGCTCAGTTCGTCCTGATCCACCGCGCCGTCGCCATTGCTGTCGAGCTTGGCGAACAGTTCTTTTTGCAGTTGCTGGCTGCGGGCGTTTTGCGTGGTGGTGCTGCTGGTGCTGGTATAGCTCGTGTAGTTGCTGACGCTACCGATCATGGGCTCACTCCTTGGACTGGAAAACCGGTGGGTGTACCGGCTTGTGCAGCCTCAAGGCGCAAGGTGTCGTGGGTATGTGGGATTTGTACCGCCTGGTACACAGTTTCCGGCAGTAGGAACTGGCTTGCTCTGCCGGTCAGGTACGCGGCAGGCGAATGATGGCGGTGAGGCCGCCGCCGCGTGTCTCTTCCAGGTTCAACTCGCCGCCCAGGCGTTGTGCCGCTTCCCGGGCGATGGTCATGCCCAGGCCGACGCCGCCGGAGTTGCGGTTGCGTGAACCTTCCAGGCGATAGAACGGTTCGAACACCGCCTCGCGTTTGTCCGCTGCGATGCCCGGGCCATGGTCGATGACAAAGATCAGCAGTTGCTCGCGATGATCCTGCAATTCGATGCGCGCCTGCCCGGCATAGCGCAGGGCGTTGTCGAGCAGGTTGTTGATGCACGAGCGCAGGGCCATCGGCTGTACTTGCAGCGGTGCGCAGTGGCCGCCGACTTCGACATCGGCGCCTTGATCCTGAGCGTTTTCGCACAGCGATTCGACCAGCGCCTGCACATCCATCAATTGCAGGGCCTCGCTGGTGCGCTGTTCGTGCAGGTAGGTGAGGGTGGCGTCGAGCATGCCGATCATGTCGTCCAGGTCCTGGCGCATCTGCCCTTGCAGCTTTTCGTCGTCGATCTTTTCCAGACGCAGTTTCAGTCGGGACAACGGTGTGCGCAGGTCGTGGGACACGGCGCCGAGCATCCGCGCACGTTGCTGCACCTGGCCACGAATCCGTTGCTGCATCAGGTTGAAGGTGTGCGCCGCCTGCCTGGCTTCGCGCGGGCCGGACTCGTCCAGCGGCGGGCTGTCGAGGTCTTCGCTCAGGCGTTCGGCGGCGTCGCTCAGGCGCTGGATCGGTCGGGTCAGCAGTTTGGCGCCGTACCATGCGGCGATGATCAGCGAGATGAACTGAAAGGTCAGCGGCACCAGCGGCCCACCGAACCATGGTCGCGGCGCACGGGGCGGGAAGCGCGAATCCGGAGGGGGGCGTTGCCCGTCGAAGTTTTCGGCGAACGGCGGCGGTGGGGGCGGAGGCGGTGGTCCGTAGAGCCGGAACCAGGCAAAGGCCAGCAGGTGCGCCAGGACAATCGCCACCAACAGCACGCCGAACAGGCGGCCGAACAGCGTGTCGAAGCGCGCTCGCATCAGCCGATGTCCCTGGCGTCGAACAGGTAGCCTTCACCGCGCACGGTCTTGATCAGTTGGGGCGCTTTCGGGTCGTCGCCGAGTTTCTGCCGCAGGCGCGAGACCAGCAGGTCGATGCTGCGGTCGAAAGCCTCGATCGAGCGGCCACGGGCGGCGTCCAGCAACTGTTCGCGACTGAGCACTCGACGCGGACGTTCGATGAACACCCAGAGCAGGCGGAATTCGGCATTGGATAGCGGCACCACCAGGCCGTCGTCGGCGATGAGCTGGCGCAGCACGCTGTTCAGGCGCCAGTTGTCGAAGCGAATATTCGCACGCTGCTCGGTACGGTCGTCGCGCACCCGCCGCAGAATTGTCTGAATCCGCGCCACCAGCTCCCGAGGTTCGAACGGCTTGGCCATGTAGTCATCGGCGCCCAGTTCCAGGCCGATGATGCGATCGGTGGGTTCGCAGCGGGCGGTGAGCATCAGGATCGGGATGTCCGATTCGGCGCGCAGCCAGCGACACAGCGACAGGCCGTCTTCGCCCGGCAGCATCAGGTCGAGCACCACCACGTCGAAATGTTCGGCCTGCAGCGCCTGGCGCATCGCCGCGCCGTCGGTGACACCGCTGGCGTGGATGTTGAAGCGCGCCAGATAGTCGATCATCAGTTCACGGATCGGTACGTCATCGTCGACGATCAGCGCACGGACGCTCCAGCGCTTGTCATCTTTTTGCTCGTCGTTCACGGAGACTTGGGTGTTGTGCATGGGGCTGTTCATCTGCCAGTAGGCGCCAACCACAAAGATAGGCTGCGAGGTTGTGGTTTCAGCATAGGCGTCCGGCCGCGAGGCGGGAAGGGCTGCTGTAAGGACATGTTGCGGCTGGCGAGGCTAGCGCGGGCGCATGTTGCCGGCGTGTCGGTTGTGTATCGGAGTCGACACAATAGCGCCGAACGCTATGCTGATCACGGCCGTTGTCACGATTTACCGATCATCGGGTGCCGCGTCGTGCGCGGTTCCGCTACAATGCGCGCCGATTTCGACTTGCCTGAGAGCCCATCCATGTCCGCCTGCCAGACTCCTATCATCGTCGCCCTGGATTTCCCTACCCGTGACGCCGCGCTGAAGCTGGCCGACCAGTTGGACCCGAAACTGTGCCGGGTCAAAGTGGGCAAGGAACTGTTCACCAGTTGTGCGTCGGAAATCGTCGGCACCCTGCGTGACAAGGGTTTCGAGGTGTTCCTCGACCTGAAATTCCACGACATTCCCAACACCACCGCGATGGCGGTCAAGGCGGCGGCGGAAATGGGCGTGTGGATGGTCAACGTGCATTGCTCCGGCGGCCTGCGCATGATGGCGGCCTGCCGTGAAGAGCTGGACAAGCGCAGCGGTCCGCAACCGTTGCTGATCGGCGTGACCGTGCTGACCAGCATGGAGCGGGAGGACCTGGCCGGTATCGGTCTGGACATCGAGCCGCAGGAGCAGGTGCTGCGTCTGGCGGCACTGGCCGAGAAGGCCGGGATGGACGGTCTGGTGTGTTCGGCACTGGAAGCCCAGGCGCTGAAAACCGCGCACCCGTCGCTGCAACTGGTGACCCCGGGGATTCGTCCGGCGGGCAGTGCCCAGGACGATCAGCGACGCATTCTGACCCCGCGTCAGGCGCTGGATGCCGGCTCCGACTATCTGGTGATCGGCCGCCCGATCAGCCAGGCCGCCGATCCGGCCAAGGCTCTGGCTTCGGTGGTTGCCGAGCTGGCCTGATCAAACACTGAAAACAAATGTGGGAGCTGAAGAGCTCCCACATTGTTTTCAGGCCTTGTTGAACGATCGATTCAGACCTTCAGCACCAACTTGCCGAAGTTCTCGCCGCTGAACAGTTTCATCAGCGTTTCGGGGAATGTCTCCAGCCCGTCGACGATGTCTTCCTTGCTCTTGAGCTGCCCCTTGGCCATCCATCCGGCCATTTCCTGGCCGGCGGCGGCGAACTGCGCGGCGTAATCCATCACCACGAAACCTTCCATTCGCGCCCGATTGACCAGCAACGACAGGTAGTTGGCCGGTCCCTTGACCGCTTCCTTGTTGTTGTACTGGCTGATTGCGCCGCAGATCACTACCCGCGCCTTGAAGTTCAGGCGGCTGAGCACCGCATCGAGGATGTCGCCGCCGACGTTATCGAAATACACGTCCACGCCTTTCGGGCATTCGCGCTTGAGGCCGGCCAGCACGTCTTCGCTCTTGTAGTCGATGGCGCCGTCGAAACCCAGTTCATCGATGAGGAATTTGCACTTGTCCGCGCCGCCGGCGATCCCGACTACCCGGCAGCCTTTGAGCTTGGCGATTTGCCCGGCAATGCTGCCCACCGCACCGGCCGCGCCGGACAGCACCACGGTCTCGCCTTCCTTCGGCGCGCCGACGTCCAGCAGGGCGAAGTAGGCGGTCATGCCGGTCATGCCCAGCGCCGAGAGGTAGCGCGGCAGTGGCGCCAGTTTCGGATCGACTTTATAGAAACCTCTGGGCTCGCCCAGGAAGTAATCCTGCACACCCAGGGCACCGTTGACGTAGTCCCCGACTGCGAACCCTGGATGGTTCGAGGCGATGACTTTGCCTACGCCCAGGGCGCGCATGACCTCTCCGAGGCCGACCGGCGGGATGTAGGACTTGCCCTCGTTCATCCAGCCACGCATGGCCGGGTCCAGAGACAGGTATTCGTTCTTGACCAGGATCTGTCCCGCCGCCGGCTCGCCGACCGGCACTTGCTGATAGGTGAAGGTTTCGCGGGTTGCGGCCCCCACCGGGCGTTTGGCGAGCAGGAACTGGCGATTGGTCTGGTTAGTCATGGCAGGCACTCAACGAAATGAAGTGTTGTTGATAGACCTTCGCCGACGATGCCGCAAGGTTGGCCGATGTCGCGAATGCGCGTTGATCCAGTGCAGTGATAGTCCGGTGGCGGGTTTCATCACTACGATTCATGGGCACCTAAACGGTCATCTGATAGTGCTGACGTGGTGGCGGGTGGTGTGGCTATTCTGCAGACTGAATCCCCCGCAGATATCCGTTCGAGGACATAACAATGAGCATGACGTTTTCCGGCCAGGTCGCCGTCGTTACGGGCGCCGCCAACGGCATCGGCCGCGCGACCGCCCAGGCCTTCGCCGCCGAAGGCCTGAAAGTGGTGGTGGCCGATCTGGATGCGGCCGGGGGCGAAGGCACTGTGGCGCTGATTCGTACAGCAGGCGGCGAAGCGACCTTCGTGCGCTGCAACGTTACCGTCGAGAGTGAAGTGAAAAATCTGATGGATGAGGTGATCAACACCTACGGCCGTCTCGACTACGCCTTCAACAATGCCGGGATCGAAATCGAAAAGGGCAAGCTGGCCGAAGGCACGATGGACGAGTTCGACGCGATCATGGGCGTCAACGTCAAAGGCGTCTGGTTGTGCATGAAGTATCAATTGCCGCTGCTGCTGGCCCAGGGCGGCGGGGCGATCGTCAACACCGCCTCGGTGGCGGGCCTTGGTGCAGCACCGAAGATGAGCATCTATGCGGCCTCCAAGCATGCGGTGATCGGCCTGACCAAGTCGGCGGCGATCGAGTACGCGAAGAAGAAAATTCGCGTGAATGCCGTGTGCCCGGCGGTCATCGATACCGACATGTTCCGTCGCGCTTATGAAGCCGATCCGAAGAAAGGCGAGTTCGCCAATGCCATGCACCCGGTCGGGCGGATCGGCAAGGTCGAGGAAATTGCCAGCGCTGTGCTTTACCTGTGCAGCGACGGTGCCGCATTCACCACCGGCCATTCGCTGGCGGTGGACGGAGGCGTGACCGCGTTCTGAATCGACGGCTGTCGCGCTCATGGAAAACCCGCCAATGTGCGGGTTTTTCTTTGCCCGGGCGCAGGTTCCCCGGATTGGCCGGGCATTGTGTTTCAAATCTTTAGAACGCGCAGTTTTGACGGCTTTGTCGCACAGCCTGATCGGGCTGGCTGTGATTTACTGCCGCCAGCAAAACGAACAGGAGTTTGCTTGCTCATGGAATTGAGAATTGATCGACAGGCAATGGTGCCGGTCGTACAGCAGATTGTTGACGGACTGACCGAATGGATTCAGCAGGGTGACGTGCCCCCGACCACGCGCCTGCCCTCTGTCCGGCACATCGCGCGAAGCAATCTGCTCAGCCAGTCGGCGGTGGTCGAGGCCTGCGAACGACTGGTGGCGCAGGGCATTCTCGCCTCGCGCCAAGGTGCGGGGTTTGTCGTGGCGGCGGCGGGGAAACCGGCCAGGGACTCCGATCCGCTGGCGTTTGGTGGCGGACAGGCCTGGAATGATCCGGCGGGCGAGCCGGACGGGGGATTGCCGCTGGGCTGGGGCAGCCTGCCCGAAAGCTGGCGCGAACCCGATGACCTCAGTTATGCGATTCGCCAGGTCGCGCGCACCGACATGGCCAGCCTGTTCGGCTACAGCACGCCGCTGGGATTGCCGTTGCTGCGGACGCAGATCGCCAGACGCCTGAAATCACTCGATATCCAGACCTGCGACGAACAACTGCTGACCACCGCCGGTGCCAGCCATGGGCTGGACCTGATCGTGCGTACCCTGTTCCGGGCCGGGGATTGCGTGGTGGTCGAAACTCCCGGTTACGCCCCGTTGTTCGATCTGCTGCGGCTGCACGGGATCCGCATGCTTGAAGTGCGACGCACGCCGAGCGGGCCGGATACCGAGGCGCTTGAGGCGTTGCTGCGCCAGTTTCACCCTGTTGCCCTGTTCATCAACAGCCACCATCACAATCCCACCGGCAGTTGTCTGTCGCCCGCCGTGGCTCGACGGATCCTGCAACTGAGTCAGATCCATGATTTGCGCGTGATCGAAGATGATGTCTACGCTGACATGCACAATGGCAGCGGAGTTCGCCTGGCTGCCCTGGACGACGATGAGCGAGTGATCTACCTCGGCAGTTTTTCCAAGACCCTGAGCAGTTCGTTGCGGGTGGGGTTTGTGAAGGCAGACAGTGCCCTCGTTGCGCGTCTGGCGGAAGTGAAGAGGGTCAGCAGCCTGGGCACCTCCCGGTTCTGCGAAGCGGTGCTGGCGAATCTGCTGGCCAGTGGCGCTTATCGCAAGCTGGTTCAGCGCCAGCGCCAGCGCTTGAATATCGATCGGGCGGCAGCGTTGCAGGCTCTTGAGGATGCCGACTGGGAAGTTTTCGGCAAACCGACCGGAGGGCTGTTCATCTGGGCGCGCTCACCGACCGGCGATAACCCGTGCCTGCGGCGGCAGGCCCGGTGTTGCGGGGTTTTATTGTCATGTTCGACGACATTCAGTCCCAGTGGCGAGACCAGTGACTGGCAGCGGATCAACGTGGCGTATGCCTGCGATCCCAGGGCGCGACGGTTTTTCCGCAACAGCACTTCGGATCGACCTCAAGTGTTCTGAAAACGACGCGGGCGTAGCTTTTGGCCATTATTCCGACGCCAGAGACTTGTGCTGTTTCATGGCCGTTGCGACTCTTCGTCAACAGACAATGGCAGGGGACTACGCGCAATGATTTCGGCCGTGCAAGGACGTTTTGCCAACCTCGGTATGGCGAAAAAAATGGGTATCGGGTTTGTCCTGGTGTTGTTGCTGACCGCACTGGTAGCGGCCATTGGTGTCTGGTCCCTGCAAACCATCAGCCAGCGCTTCGATGGTCTCAAGCAGATGTCGTCGCTCAACAGCGGCCTGCTCAAGGTGCGTCTGCTGGAGCAGGACTATGCGCTGCACAGTAATCCGAAAACCGTCGATGCGCTCCATGAGGGAGTGGACGGACTGATCGCCCTGGCCGATCAGCTCAAGGCCCTGTCGCCCGCGAACGTGCCGGTGATGAACGATGTCGAACAGTCGCTGGCGGCCTACCGCAAGGCGTTCGACGAGTTTGTCTCGCTGACCCAGGCCAAGGACCTTGCGCTGGAAATGGCCAGCTGGTCGGTGTCCAGCGTCGCCAACAACCTTGATGTGTTGCAGTCGGGGCTCGCCGATGACGGCGCGTATACCCTGAAGGACACCGAGGGCAAGGATGGCGCGCAGTTCATCGAACAGGCCGGTCAGGTCAGCCAGGTTTCCCGGCTGATGCTCCAGGCCCTGAACGAGGCGCGGGTCCGTCTGGATCAAAGTCGCAAGGGTGATGCCGACAGTGCCGGCAAAGGCAACATCGAGGAAGCCGCCCAGGCCCAGGCTCAGGCCGAGCAGTTGAAGTCCTCGATCAAGGATGAGGGCTACCTGACCGTGCTCAACGAGGTGTCCGGGCATATTGCCGGGTTCAGCGACAAACTCGCCGAATACACCGGGTTGCTGGCGCAGGAAAAAATCGTTTACGAGCAACTGCATCAGCGCGCCGCCGAAGTGGTGGAGCGGGTCGATCAGGCTTATGTCGCGCAAGATGCCGCGATGCAGGGCGAGCTGAAGAAGAACTCGGTGCTGATTATTGGTTCTTCGGCGCTGGCGCTGCTGGTGGGGTTGATTGCCGCGTGGGTCATCACCCGCTTGATCGTTGCGCCGTTGCGCAGCGTGATCGAGGTGGCGCAGCGGATCGCCGCCGGTGACTTGAGCGCTACCGTCCAGGTGACCCGCCGCGACGAAATCGGCCAATTGATGCAGGCCATGCAGCAGATGGGCGAAGGGCTGAGCACGATTGTCAGCGGGTTGCAGGCCGGTATCGAGCAGTTGGCCAGTTCGGCGCAATCACTGTCGGCGGTGACTGAGCAGACCAACCTTGAGGTCAGCAGCCAGAAAGAGGAAACCGAACAGGTCGCCACGGCCATGAACCAGATGACTGCCACCGTTCATGACGTGGCGCGCAATGCCGAAGAAGCGGCGCTGGCGGCGCAGACGGCGGACGATAAGGTCGAGAGCGGTCAGCAGGTGGTGCGTCAGAGCATGGCGCGGATCGAGCAACTGGCGGATTCAGCCACGTCGGCCAGCTCCAGCATCGAAAGCCTCAGCGCGGAAATCCAGAACATCGGCACGGTGCTGGGGGTGATCAAGAGTGTCGCCGAGCAGACCAACCTGCTCGCGCTCAACGCCGCCATCGAGGCGGCGCGGGCGGGAGAGCAGGGCAGGGGGTTTGCGGTGGTGGCCGATGAGGTGCGGGCGCTGGCCCGTCGTACGCAGCAATCGACCGAAGAGATCGAGCGTCTGGTCAGTGCCCTGCGCACGGCGGCGCATTCGTCGGTGCAGCAGATTCAGAGCAGCGGCGAGTTGGTGAAGCTGGCGGTGAGTGATGCGTTGCAGACCGAGAGTGCGTTGGGGAGTATTGCGGCGGCGGTGTCGTTGATTCAGCAGATGAATCAGCAGATTGCGGCGGCGGCCGAGGAGCAGAGTTCGGTGGCCGAGGAGATCAATCGCAGTGTGACCAGTATTCGGGCGAGTGCGGATCAGTCTTCGATTGCGATGCAGGGGAATGCGGCGTCGAGTGTTGAGCTGGCGCAGTTGGGTGGGGAGTTGCGGGGGATGGTCGGGCATTTTCGGCTTTGAGCTTTTTTTGACCTTGGCGGCTTTTGGGCCGACCAGGTTCTTGATTGGTTTGGGTGTATATCCGTTTCTTCGGTAACGGCGGCTTATGGTTTCGCCCTTACGG